>JANQPA010000068.1 GCA_028285545.1 Saprospiraceae bacterium
TTTTTGGCGAAACAATTTTACCAAAATTTGCTCTCATGCTTCTTTGTTTTTTCAACTAATGCCTGATTTTCAATGAACTAATCTCCGAACTAACGTTAAAAATAATAAATTACCAGAAACCCCAGAACATCTTATAAACTGATTGAGGCTAGCTATTGAAGCTGAAAGAACTTTTAAATACTTCATATTACTTGATAAACTCCGTAACCGTTTGGCTTCCTAAGGCTTTGAGTTCTTCAGTGTGCTTATTTAAAAGAAAGCGGCTATTTTTCCTGATTAACTCAGAGGAAACTTCTTTCCATTTGTCATTACTTTTCACAAAATCTTCTTTAAAAATTAGCCTTGAAAGATCTCTAACAAGGCAGTAATTGGCAAAGGAATGGGCATTCCCTTTTTGGTTTTGAGCGTTTCTGATGAATTTATTTATGAGATATTGCGTAGTAGTTTCTGATTTATACAATTCCAAGAGCTTAGCTCGATATTCCAAATCCGTTTGTTTTAAAGCTGGAAAAGCAATATAATCTGCAAAATGTTGTCCTTCATGTGCTAAATAGCTTACTTTAAAATTTTCAGTTGAGCGGTTATAAGCCTGATCAACAGCAAAGAGCGCCTGCCTGGTAGCCCATCCTCCAGCATAGCTTCTTCCCAAGGTGGCATAATGCCCCCATCCAAGTGAAATGAAATCTTTCATAAAATGAATCTCTACATCCACCGTATCTTCTAATAGCGAGACTTTGTAATTCTTTACTTCCTCTTCCTTCCATAAAAAAAGGTCATAAAGATGTCCTGTCTTACCAGTAGCATTAGAATACAAGCCTGATTCTTTCAAAAAGCGATTTATATATTCATTTATATTAGCTTCAATAAGCTTTCGCTTTACTTTTCTTTCTTTAAAATAGGATTCATAAAGATGCTCAATTACAGCCTTTCTAAAATCACTTTCTGCTTCTGCAATAGGCTTTTTATTGAACATTACCGATTTCCAATATTTATGGAAAAGGTCGGTAAACCTGATAACCAAAGGATCTTCTGTGTTGTAATCAAAAACTTCATTTTCTTGGATAAAACGATTATAAAACTGGTTTTTGATGGCCAGTTGTTTTTCATCCAATTGCTTGAAAGATTCCAATAGATCAAAAACCTTAGTCATTTCACCACGAATGGCAAAAGGGTAAATATCATTGAATTGGACCTCAGATGCTGAGTTATTATGAATGCTTTGCCCATTTAGAATACTGGTATAAAATAGAAAACTTAGTATAAAGGAGAATGGAAGAATAGACTTAAACATACCTTCATTTTTATTTAAGTTGAACAGATCGGGATAATTAAATATCCAATGGTCAAGATTCCTTCAATAAAATTAGGTAGGATAATCTACTGAAAATTGTATCAGATTAACCTTTGCAGAGAAGAACGCCATTGACGAGGGTTGAGACCGAAAGTTTGGCGAAAAGAGCGACTAAAATGAGATTGATCATAGTATCCAGACTGAAGACCAATTTCTGTTAATTTGATCGAAGAGGAAGTCAGAAGGGTAAATCCTTTTTCAGCCCTCACCTTTCTTATATATTCACCAACGGTCATTCCCTTTAGCGCTTTAAATTTACGAGCTAAATAAACAGGGTGTATGTTCGCGGTTTCAGATAGAGTTTGGAGACTTAGATAAGCGTCGTACTCATCGTGGATGTGATCCAGGACCCTGAAATACCAATCTTGTTTTTTGCCTTGGAAAACTTCTCCATTAATGGGTATTAAAGCTTCGGTTATCATACAATCCAATTCATCTTCTTGGAAGTTTATTACAAAACCAACCAAAAGTTTTTGCAGCTGTCTATCGACACTTTTTATGACCACATCATCAAACAAAGATTCATAGGAATCAATCGGATTTTTTAATATTTCGATATTAAAGCAAAGACCATTTTTTTTGTAAAAAACATTTTCATGTTCGTATCCCTTAGGTCTTATTACAATGTTACCGGCACCTACGGTTCTTTCCATAAATTCCCCTTGTTCCAAATATTTACTCCTGAGATTTAAGGACAGATAAGGGTTTTGGTGGTAGTGTAAAGGCACTTTGCAAGCATCTTGATAAGCCGTTATGGAAAGAACAAAATTTTCGGTTTTCCTTTCCTTAAGAATACATCCAAAATAGTTTCCTTCCGATAACCTCATAACTAATAATAAATTAAGAGCCTAATACAACTGATTTAAAATATGTTTCTCCAAAGCCCAATTCTCAATACTCATTACACATTACCCAGTACCAAACATCAAGGTATAATATGCTGCTAATTAGTCTAAATGTACCTACTTAATAGACGAATTAAATCATTTTCTTTTATTTTTAATTTTTTAGTGAACGATCACGATAAGAACTAAACTGTAAACAAACAACCATGCTTCACCAAAACCTTATCAAACAAGCAATTGTTTTGACCGGGATTGTCATAACAACTATGGCATCAATTAATGCCCAACCTTTTAAGGAAACACCCGACCTGCCTTTTGAAATCACTGCTACTTTTACGGAAGAAGCGCCCCGAATTGATGGCAAATTAGATGATAACATTTGGCAGCAAATCCCTCCAATCACTAATTTCATCCAACTTTGGCCTCAAGAAGGAGCCACAGCTACTGAATCTTCCGAGGTACGCATTGCCTATGATCGAAGATTCCTTTATTTCGCCTTTAAATTTTATGATAAAAATCCGGAGTTAATCCGGGCAATGAACCTGGAGCGTGGCGGTCGTAACGATAGAGACGATCATGCCTACATAGGTCTGGATACCTATATGGATAAACGCAATGCCTACCTCTTTGAAATGAACGCATTAGGTACCCAAGATGATGCCACTATTACCGATGAAAAATTATCGATTGATGGTTTTTCCTGGGATGCCGTTTTCGATAGTGAAACCGTAATTACCGATGATGGCTGGACACTTGAGGTTTCTATTCCATTCCGACAACTTCGTTTTCCGAAAGGAGATGACCTTAGTTTTGGATTGATGCTTTCTCGAATGATCAATCGAAAAAATGAGAGAGTGATCTGGCCAAATATTGGTTTGGAATATGGAAGTGCTGCTGCAGGATTTCCTGCCCTGGCAGCCATTTCACAATATGGGATCTTGAAAGGATTAAAAAATATTAGGAGAGGTAAAAATATTGAAATCAAGCCCTACATTATTATGGGTGCCGATAAAAATCGCCCTAATCTGGAACAAGAAGAAACGGACAATAATTTCAATATGGATGCGGGGATAGATTTTAAGTACAGCATTGCCTCTAATTTAACCCTGGATTTGACCGTGAATACGGATTTTGCCCAGGTAGAAGCAGATAATGTACAGGTTAATCTAACTCGATTCAGTCTCTTTTTTCCTGAAAAAAGAGAGTTCTTCCTTGAAAGATCCGGTTTATTTGAACACGGAAACTCCCGATCTACGCAAACCTTTTTTTCTCGCAGGATAGGACTGACCAATCAGATTTTGGCTGGTGCCAGAATGACCGGGCAGGTAGGGCCTATATCCGTGGGCTTGCTAAACATCGAAACAGGAGAAAAAATGGGGCAGATTTTTGGTGATCAGTCAGCCAATAATACCGTTACAAGATTGCGCACCAAACTCTTCAAACGTTCCACAATCGGAGGTATTTTTACCAATTTTCAGAATAACGAGCGTTACAACCGCGCTCTGGGCTTCGATGTTCAACATCGATTTTGGTCTTCCAGTGAATTCACTACCTGGTACACCAAAGTTTGGGATACGGACCCTAATAGAACAGATGCTGCAGGCCATGCTAGCTTATCCCTAAGAAACGATCTGTATGGAGCTGGTTTTTCTTATACTAATGTTGGTGAAAATTATAATCCGGCCCTTGGTTTTGTTCGTAGGCTCAATATGCGACAATACAATAGCAATTTGATTTATAGCCCAGTATTTAAGGATGAAAATTTTGCCATCAGAAGGCTTACTTTCCAAAGTTCATACGATTATATTGAAGGACAGGATAAGGATAAGCAGTCTACTGAATTAGAGTTTAGCGCTAAAGCAGAATTTGATAAGCGAGATCAGATTACAGCCCGATACCAACGTCAATTTGAAAGACTCACCCATCCCTTTTTTATTCGCCCTGATGCAGGAATACCAGTAGGAGATTATACCTTTTCAAGGTTTAACCTTTCTGGCTCAACTGATCAGAGCAGGCGGGCTTCAGCATCAGCCAGCGTATCATTTGGGGGATTTTTTAATGGTAATCGAACTACCTTGGGTGGGAGTGTAAGCTTTAGACAATCCAAGCATCTTGCGGTAGAAGCTAGAGTAAATTACTCTCTCATTGATTTGCCTATCGATAATGGCGAATTTAGTGCTACTACCCTATCCACTTCCATTTTGGGCGCTGTTAATAAAGATTTATTTGCCAAGGCTTTGATCCAATATGATAATTTCACCAGAAATCTGCAGGCAAATATCCGTCTGGATTGGATTCACACCCCTGGCAGTGACCTATTTTTGGTCTATAATACTTCTTATCATTTTGTAGGGGATCAGGATCAGGTTTTTGACCCAAGGAGGAATTTGGTTATGAATGATGCCTTAGGGATCTTGAAGTTGACGTATTTGATTTTACTATAAATTTACAGAGGCAGGGACTCCGCCCCTGCCTCTGTAAACCTCTCTTACTTATTTCCATTACCATTAAAAGACTTATCCGGGAATTCCGGGGCCTTGGGTACTTCTCTTGGATCTTTTTTGATTTCTTCCAATAAATACTGGATGGCAGCTTCTAATTGTGCATCCTTGCCGTTGAAGGTTTCGTGAGGGAGGTTGTCCACCTCAATATCCGGTTCTAGTCCATGGCCTTCAATCAACCACTCCCCTTCCGGGCCATATACGCCCATCATAGGTGCTCGAGCTAAGCCTCCATCTGTTAGGCGATTTGAAGAGCTCAACCAAATTTCTCCGCCCCAAGTTCGTTTACCAATGACTTTACCAAGTCCTAATCGTTGGAAACCGTCAGCAAAAGCTTCACCATCCGAGGAAGTCTTTTCGTCTACCAATACTACAATATGTCCTCTGTAGGCATACTGCATATTCCAGTATGGCTTTTTATCTCTGACTTTCCAATACATCCAGGCCTGCCGCATGAGTTTTTCTAAAATAAAACTCTCAATGTTTCCGCCATTATTATGGCGAACATCGATAATGAGCCCTTGCTTGTGAAAAACAGGATAAAATTCACGATACCATTGTGACAAATCATTACTGCCCATCGCCCTGAGATGGACATAACCTATTTTACCATCGGCTTTGTCATCTACTTCCAATCTTCTGCTGTATTCCCAATCGCGGTAGCGGAGGCTGAATTCACTAGATGCAGGGACAACAATGTGATCTTTGCTTGTTCCAGATTGACTGGACTTAACTCCTATTCTAATCTGTTCTCTAGCCTGGTTGCGCAATAAAGCTCCAATATGTGGTACCGAAAGAGTGGATACGCCATTGATATGTTCGATAACATCACCAACAGCAATATCCATTTCGGGATGATCTAAAGGTGATCGTTCATTAGGATAATCAGGATCTGCCTGATAGATATAATCAATGACATAACCTCCTTTTCCCTCGGAGCGCATTAAGCGAGCACCTAAGCTTGCTACCCTAATCTGATCATCTCCTCGACGGAGATCTCCTCCCCTCACACTTGTGTGTAAAGCCGATAATTCTCCCACAAATCGACCAATCAGGTCTGATAGTTCATTACGAGTAGTGACGCGATCCACCATGGGCAGGTATTTTTCATACATTTTATCCCAATCTACTCCATGCATTCCAGGATCGTAGAAATAATCACGCTCCATGCGCCAGGCGTCTTTAAAAATTTGACGCCAGTCTTCTCTGACATTCATGGAAAAGGCCCAATTGCTAAGATCCACTTTGCCATTATTTAGATTGGCAGCTCCTGTCCCGGCATTGATCACATAAATGCTAGTACCTTTATAAATCAGCATTTTTTTACCATCTGCTGATAAGCTATAACCTCGAATGGCCTTGGTCACTTCTTTAGGTTTAGGCTCTTTATTAGTGATTGGTAAGGCCATCAACTGATTACTAGACCCCAAACCAGTTCCTGAACTGATAAAATAAAGGGTTCTGGCATTTCCTCTTAAAGTCCTATAATTACCTGGAGGGATTGGAACCTCTTGCAAACGTCTCTGAATACCCTCTTTATCTATTGTAACAACCACTTCTTTTTTATCTCCTTTTTCATTTTCTGAGTCTTCCATTAATTCATTATCGGCGGAAAAAGGAGAACGCTCTCCTTTTTGCAGAGAAATCTGATAGATTTTCATTTTCTTATCAAAATAAGGCTCCGGCTGACGAGTTCCCCAGGGTGAACCAACTAGGGAGCGGAAATTGCGATCAGAAAGAAAATAAATCCACTTGCCATCCGCACTCCAGACTGGATCCATACTATTGGCTCGATCAGAGGTCAATGGGAATTGATCCCCTGTAGCCACATTGTAAATATGGATTTGACTGAAATCGTTATCTGCTGCCTGAATATATGTTAACCACTGGCTATCCGGAGACCAGTTAATTTGAGAGCTTCCACCATAGTTTTTGGTAGAAATCTTTTTTTGCTGGCCATCTTCGATATTTAAAAGCCACCAGTGATCATCCAGGTCTCTATAGGCCAGGTATTTTCCATCAGGAGAAGCTGAGGCTTGAAATCTCAAGGTTTTCCCATTATTGGTGAGGGCTTTATGTTCGCCCAGGCCAGTTGCAGCCACTTGTACAAATTCAAATTCTCCAGACTCGTCTGAAAGTGTAATGATGTTTTTTCCATCAGCAGAAAATATAGCATCACGATATCTTACCCCTTCTTTTCTTGACAATTGAACCATTCTACCGGAATTAACGGGAGCCACAAATACCCTTCCACGAGAGGTAATAACAACCTTATCTCCATTTGGGTGAAGATTAACAGAAGTAATATATTGCTGAGGATTGTCCACCCATTTTTCTCTCAACTGATCTAGGTCGGTAGCTAAACGAATGGATACTTTTTTATTCCTTCCGGCTTTGATATCCAAATGCCAAATATCGGCTCCTCTTCGATATACGATGTGGCCTTTATGGATTGAAGCATATCGAACATCAAATTCTTCATGTTCGGTATGTTGTTGCAGATCTTTACCTGATTCATTCATCGACCAGATGTTCATGGTGCCATCCCGGTCAGAAATAAAATATACTCTTCGGTTCCACCACATGGGGTGGTGACTCTCTCCAGTATAATCGGTGGTCAATTTAATAGCTTCCGCTCCTCCATCTGTATACTTCCAAATCTGCCTGGCAGTACCTCCTTTATATCTTTTGGTCACATTATTGTGATAGGAAGGTCTGACAAAGAACACCGTTTTTCCATTAGATGTGAAGCTAGCCTCACTAGCCTGATGGAGAGGAACTCTGGTTTCCTTTTTCGTCGCTGGGTCGATTTTCACCAACTGATAATCTGGAAGGGTGGAATAAAATCGAGTGGCATAAACCAGTTCTCCGCCAGGTGTCCAACCATTTACTAACGAAGCATCAGCCTGATAAGTCCATCTTTGAGGTAATCCACCAGTAATGGGCATTGTGTATACCTCTGCGGGGCCTTCATAAGTAGCTGAAAAAGCAATGGTTTTTCCATCTGGAGAAATACTTGGATTGAATTCTTCACCATGATGGGTAGTCAGGCGTTGTGCTAGCCCTCCTTGTAAGGAAACTGACCAGAGGTCTCCTTCTGCGGCAAAAACAATCGTTTCGTTATGAATGGTAGGATAGCGATAGTAGCCTTCAAAGCCTTGTGCATTTAATTTTGCAGTAGCAAAAAACATACAAGCGGTAATAAATAAAAAGCCAAGTAAGGTGATTGGCTTATGCTTAAGCCGAATTGTTGGGTGGTTTTCTTGTTTCATTGTGAATGATCTTAGTGATTAATTTTCTTTAAACATCTTTGTCTCTATACCTAACTCACAAAATACATATCTAAATCTCCTTTTCCCTTAGCTGAAAGTTTTCCTCTGTATTCGCAAGAGAAGTGTTCTTTTACAAGGTCATAAGTATAAGCAGATAAGTTGATTTTGCCTGCTTCCCCAGCCGATTCAATTCTACTGGCGGTATTTATGGTGTCCCCAAAAATATCATAGGCAAATTTTTTCTTTCCAACCACACCTGCAGAAATTGGCCCTGAATGAATTCCAATCCTCACTTCCCATTTTATGGCATTCGATTTGTTTCGTTCTTCCAGAAAAGCGATCATTTTTTGTGCTGCTCTCACACATCTGACAGCATGGTCATCAAGTTCCTTTGGCAGGCCGCTAGCAGCAAGATAGGCATCTCCCACAGTTTGGATTTTTTCAATACCTTCTGCTTCCATGATGTCATCAAATTCACTGAAAATCTCGTTGAGTTCAAATATTAGTTTTTTGGTAGGAATGGTAGCAACAATATTTGTAAAGTTTTTAAAGTCGGAAAACAGGATAGAGACTTCATCATATCGAGCTGGGCTTGCCTTTCCGGTTTCTAGTAATTCTTTAGCTACTTCAAGGGGTAAGATGTTATGCAAAAGGGATTCCGTTTTTTCTTTTTCAAGCCTTAATTCTTCCGTTCTTGCCTGTACCATCTGTTCCAGCTTATTATTCTGTTGTTCCAGCAAGTGATTTTTTTCTTCCAATTCACGATTTTGATGGTAGCTTTTTAAGGCTTCTTTGATGGTTAAAATAAGGTCAGAACCATCCCAAGGTTTGGGAATGTACCTGTAAAGATTTGATTTATTGACTGCTTCGGAGATGGCTTCAATAT
This sequence comes from Saprospiraceae bacterium, assembly GCA_028285545.1. Lineage (GTDB taxonomy): Bacteria > Bacteroidota > Bacteroidia > Chitinophagales > Saprospiraceae > JANQPA01. The sequence continues at coordinate 8,856 of JANQPA010000068.1, forward strand.
CAGAGTAGCCTGTTAATAAAATTTTTAGGGTATCAGGAGATAGGATATGGACTTTCTGAAGTAGTTCATGGCCTTTAATCCCAGGCATTACCTGATCAGTTATAATGATTGGTAGGGCCTTGCCTTGGGCAAGCAGATCTTCGATTAACTCTAGTGATTCCTGGCCACTTTCTGCAATCTCAATTTCATATTCGGTACCAAATTGTCTGCTAAGTTGTGCTTTTAGTCCATCCAGGACAACTCGCTCATCATCTACACATAATATTACTGGAAATTCCATAGGTTTAGGCAGTAATTAAACGAATAAGGTGGTTTTCCTCCCACGGTTTAAAAATATATTGAATTTTATTATTGGCTTCACTATCAATTTTTTGGATGAATTTCTTTTCGATGTGCCCAGTCAATAAAATGGTTTTTACATTTTCCATTTTCTCATTAACCAAGTCTAATAATTCATCCCCCTTCATTCCAGGCATTAGCCAATCAGAAATAATAGCAAAAATAGTCGATTTTTCATCTAATAAAAGGTCTTCGATAATATCCAGGGCTTCTTCTGCTGATTCTGCAAACTCATAATAATATTGGTTTCCAAAATGCCGCATAAGTTGTAAACTTAAACTATCCAGCATTATTTTTTCATCATCAACACAAATGATATACCGTTCTTCTTCCATATTACTGCTGATTAACAGGTAAATGAACAAAGAATGTGGTGCCTACATTTTCTTCTGATTCAAAAGAGATCTGACCTCCATGTTGATTTATTATTCTTTGGATGATATCTAATCCAAGGCCAGAGCCTTCTCCTGAGCTTTTAGTCGTAAAAAAAGGATCAAAGATTTTTTCTTGTATTTCGAATGGGATCCCCGTACCATTATCTTTAATACCCACCGACACAAAATCATCTTGTAATTTAGTGCTTAGGGTCAAAACACCTTTATAATCCATAGCCTGAATGGCATTTATCAGCAAATTTGTCCAAACCTGAGTCAGCTCATCTGGATGAGCCATCACCTGTGGAACCTCTTCGAAATTCTTAACGACCTTGATACCTTGTTTAAGTTTATTATGATAAATAGTTAAAACCGTTTCTATGTTTTCTACAACATCGATGGGTTCCGGTTCATCACTGCTTTTTTTATGGAGGTAATGTTTAAGAGCCAATACAATTCTGGAGGCTTTATCAACTGCCAATTTTATGGTTTGATTGTTTTTTTGCTGGATCAATAAGTTGTAAGCTAAGGTCATCAATTCCTCAAATTTTTCGTGCTTTGATAGGCTTCGCATTTCAGGCATGACCTCATAAATGCCTACTTGAACCATACGCTCAGCTAAGAATCGTGAATTGGGAATTCCAGATCCTTCTAAGTTAGCTTTTAAGATCTTTTTCTTTTCTCGCTCTTCTTTGGTCGATAAAAATTCCTGGCGGGGTTTGATTTTAGATAGAAATCCAACAAAACTATCTTTTTCTTCAGGAGAAAATACGGATAAAATTTGGCCTAATTTGGGGATGCATTCCTCAAAACTAATCAATGACTCTTCTGCAGAAGACTTAATGGCTCCCAAAGGTGTATTGATCTCATGAGCTATCCCAGCTGAAACCTGCCCAAGGGCTGCCAGTTTTTCCGCATTGATCAACTTGGCATAACTTTGTTTTATCTCCTCCATGTTAGAGAAATTCAAATTGGAAAAATACACCATCAGTAAAAAAACGAATATTGAAATACTAAGCAGGTTAACCATTAGAAATATCCGCGACACATATTCCGGAATTTCCAGATTAAAATTTTCAATGAAATAATTATCAAAAAATACAGAGATCAGCATTAATAATGTAAAACCAATAAATATGATCACATAAGACCGCCTCCTTTGATAAGCCACAGAAGATATTAAAGCCAAAATTGCCCACATCATTACCCCTCCCGATACCATAAATCCACCAATTAGCCATTGCAGAAAAAAGGGCAAGCACAAACTGATAGCAGCCTGTATATTTCTTGCTATCCCAAAATGGTAGAATTTGTCGAAAAAATAAAAATTGATAATAGTAATGAAAGTATAGGCGTAAGGAATCAAAGCAGGGCCGGGATAGTTAAATGCCAATAAAAGACTTCCCCAGATTAACCCACCAACACCCATGGCCAGGCCTTGATATACTAAAAACTTCTTTCTTAATATCGTATAGTCATCATCATCGACGTGAATTCCAATGGTAGATATGTCAGCAAGTAGCGATTTCATTTTTCAGATTTTAAGTGTTCATTGTAAAAATGAGTTACACTCTAATTTTTACCTGTTGCCAAGATATTTGTAAAAACAGTAATCTTATAACAATTTCAAGTACATCCGTCGAAAGAATTTTATCATCCCAGATCAATTTTACAATATTGTTTATCATAAATATTTCAAAAATTAAAGCACTCCATATATTTTTATAGCTTATGACTCGTCAGCATTTTAACTCACTATCAACCGAAGCACTTAAAAAAAGAAAAATATTATCCTATACCGCTCTCCTAATTGTATGTCTTGGTGCCTCTATGGGCATTATGGCCTCTATTTATCGCTTCATCCTTGATGGAACGTTCTCCAGTGAAACCTTTGTTTTGTCTATCTTGGCTCTAATGGCTTCTACCTGGGTTTTTAATGAAAAAAAGTTGATTGTAGAGGTCTTAAATGCTAGAAATAAATGATAACGAATTGGGGTATAAGATAAAAAGTATCAAGTAGAAGGACTAATACCTTTATGCCTCATAAATGACTTATTTTTTGAGGAAAAGTCAAAAATCTTTCTACTTTCCCTGACTACCCTAGGTTTTACTTTCATCACTCATTTGCATGCAAATGAGTTTACTATTCAAAAGATCGCATAGGTATAAGCACTTTGGAAGGCATTTCAGAACTCCGATAAATGGTCCAATTTGGTGCTGGCCCCGTTTCCGGAACTCTTTGAAAAGAAGTCTTATCCGCCCCACCAATGGCAATACGCAAGCGATGTCCTTTTTTAATCAGGGCAGAGGTAGCATATAAACCCAAAGAAACCAATTGAGGCTCTCCAACAGGCATGGGCTCGGCATCTTTTTCCAAAAAACTATGGTAGGGGCCAAATACAGGATGAAGTGGTTCTTCTTCAGATACTTTACGATGTTGTAAACCCAAAATCCCTTCAGATAAATATCGAATCGTTCCATCAGGGGCGATATCTTCTAAATACACATGCAGCGCTCCATCCGGCTGATCAGAAGACAACCAAAGGTCCAAAACAACCGTTCCTGTTAACTCCATATCCGCTTCAAAGGCTTCGGTTTGGTAGCTTAGTAATTTATCAGACATTTCCTTTCGTTGATCATACAGTACATCTCCTCCTCCCAATTGAGTCATCCATCTTGAAGAGGATGCAGTACCTACTTCAAAGTCAACTGTGTAGGAATCTGTTTTCTCAGTTTCAGTAGGCATAGTAGAGGCAAGGCTTTTGTTTTCTGATAAAAACAAGGTCGTATCACGCATTCCTTCAGGTGGCCATACCTCTGTTTTTTTCCAGACATCAGCTCCCATGACATAATAATTAATCCCAGTATTCGGAGGGTTTCCTTCATTTTTCAAATAGGATGCAAAAAATGACTCCAGGCGATCCATTTGTTCTTGTCTTGACCAGGCTAAGTCCCCATTGGCTTCTTTATAAGGATCTGTATCATTGCCCCCTCCATGACTAAATGGAGCAATATAGACAGACTGGGGATTACTGAAACTCATAAAACGCGCTAAAGCTCCGTCAGTGGTCGCTGCATCAAACCAGCCAGTTCTGATGTACATGGGAATACCGGAAGCTTCAATCTCTTGTTTCCTTCCATAGGCCATATTTTCCATGGTAGTATATCCCAGGCTACTAAAAGAACTATTGCGATATTTTAGATTTTTGACCATCTCTTCTACATTAGGAGAATCATGTTCTGCAACAGCTTTTTTAAGCAGAGAACCTCCTTTGGGGCCATCCACCTTCTTGACTCCCTTCACGAAAAGGTTTTGAATAAAACAATCCATTCCACTCATCGGCTCCGGGCTAGTAGCATTAGCCACACCGCACAGGTCATTATCATCCATTGCGCTTACCATATCGCTCCATAAGGTAACAAAAGCAGGTTGATAAACTCCTCCAGGAGTTACCAGATGAAATTGGGCATCAAAATCAGAATACAAAGGAGCCACTGCTTTTAGAGACGGATGAGAAGTTGTGGTCATTAATTCTGCTGTTGTCCCTGAATAAGAAACACCTACAGCTCCTACATTTCCATTTGACCAAGACTGGGCTACGATCCAATCTATGACCGCAGCATAATCGGCAATTTCCTGTAATGAGTATTCGGTGTCATGTACTCCAAATGAAGCTCCTGTTCCTCGTACATCTACCATCAAATAGGCATAATTTCGATTGTTAAAAAAGCGGGCACTTCCATTTGGGTTTGCTCCGGGTGCTGGGCTACCGAAAAGATTTAGGATTCTACCGCCCAGCGCTACTTGCATGGCTCGCCAGTACCGGGTACCTTCAATCAGGGTGGGGATTTTCTCTCCTTCTTTTAACTCACTGGGAAGCCAGACATCAATTGCAATTAAAGTGCCATCTTCAGCTGGCACATAAACGGATATGTTTTTTTTGACCCCTGCTGGTGTGGCTTTTTCACCAGGAAGTGGTTTTATCTGAGCGGCAATGATAATTCCGAAAATTAACAGTAATAAAAAGGCTAGCAGGCGAAGGATCCATTTACCAATTATTCTAATAATGCTGCGGCGAGGTTTGGTGTTTGTATTCATTATTGTTAATTAAGACAGAATGTGGTTGATTTAATTTGGCTTTTAATATAATAACATACAGGTTATTCCTGGATAATAGTAAACATTTATTTTACTATGTCTTCTGCATCTTATCTAGGAACATTATGCTCCCCTGAAGCATGATCGCTCAAAGCCCTTAAGAGATCTGTTATGATTAATGAAATAGTTTAACTTACATTACTGGCTTAATCAAATAATACATTTCCAATTCTCCTTTATTTTTCGCCTCTATTTTTCCACGAGCTTCGCAATTGAAATCATTTTGTATTATTTGAAAAGTAGTGCCTGAGAGATTTATTTTACCTGGTGTACTATTACTCTCGATCCTACTAGCAGTATTAACGGTATCCCCCCAAACATCATAGACGAATTTTTTATGCCCCACCACGCCAGCTACAACGGGTCCAGTATGCAGACCTATTCTCATTTGCCAATAATCTTGTCCCTGGCTTCTTTTTTCCTCATATCGATTTTGGATAAAGTCCATCATTTCGATGGCTGCCTTAGCAGCATTTTGTGGGTTGAAGGGATCTGCTTCAGGCAATCCTCCAACACACATGTAAGCATCCCCTATTGTTTTAATCTTTTCTAAGCCATATTTTTCAACTATGGTGTCAAAATATTTGAAACAATGATTTAATTCGGTGACTAATTCTTCCGGTCGCATCTTTGAAGAGATAGCCGTAAAATTGACAAAATCAGAAAACAATACGGTTGCATCTTCATATCGCCGAGGTTGAGCGACTCCCCTTTCCTTTAATTCTTTGGCTGTTGCTGCCGGAAGGATGTTCAATAATAGATTTTCAGATTTATTTCGTTCTTTGGTGATTTCATCTTTTTGAGCTTCGATCTCTACATTTTTTCTAGCTAATTGGCGATTTTTATATCTGCTAAAAATGAAGCCAGCCAAAATCAAGCCCAATACGACCAATAATAAAGCCCCCAAACCATAAGCAAACCGTCTAAAGTCCTGTTGCTTTTGAAGTTCCAGCTGGTTAATTTCATTGTCTTTTTGTAAAAGTTCATTTCTTTGAGCTTCTTGTTCTAATTGATCCTCCTTGGCTTTCAATTCAAGCTGTTGTAATTGTTCCTTTTGAGCCAGGTCATTGATCGCTCTGTCCTGCTGTTCGCCCCGAAGTCGTTGTCGGGCAATCAAAAGAGCTTGTTTAGATTGTTCTGCTTCTAACTCCTGATTGAGGAGTCGGGTTTCATTAACTTCTTGTTCCTGCTTTAGAATTTGCAATTGTTTTTCTTGCTGATCCGCTTCTAATTGGAGGTTATCCAGCGCTAATTGCTGTTTTTCGCCCTCTAGGGTTAATTGCTGAATGGTCAGTTGTTGGATTTCCTGATTAATGATGAGGTTTCGGATATCTCTTTCCGCTTTTTCAAGAGATAGTTGTTCTCGTTCGAGAGCCAATTGGTTTTGGCGTTCTAATTCCTGAAGAGAATCTCGCAGTTGAAAGTATTTTTGATAATAAGACAAGGCCGTTTGATATTCGTACAGATCTGCATGAATTTGAGCCGCGGTGTAGTAGGTATCACTTAACAAATATAATTGTTCATTATTGTTTGCATTTCGGATGGCTGTTTCGTTAAAACTTTTGGCATTATAAAGATCTCCACTTTTTAAATAGATGTTTGATAACAGATGATTAATAGGACTCTTTTCTTCCTCCTTTAGGATCTGGTAGTTCTTTTTAGCTTCCCGCATGGCATTTAAGGCCAAATCAAATTGCCCGGCATTAAAATAAGCGATACCGGTATTGGTAAACAGGATGGCTCTTTTTCGGTAATTTTCTTTGGCTTGTAAGGCGATCGACCGTTCAAAATAGTTGGCCGCCTCCGCATAATTATTCAGTTGGTTATAATTGTAGCCCAGATTATTAAATATTACGGCCATTTCATCATCTGGCCGCTGAGCACTAGTCATTTTTTCCAGAATCCTTTCATTATAAGGAAGGGCTTTTTCATAAAATCCTGCTTTGGAGTAAGCATTTACAATTTGATTAAGGAGGCCTAGCTGTATGTTTTCAGCTTCTGGACTTTTCTCCGTCCAAACAGACAATTTGGATAAATAGAAAAAGGTGCTATCAGGTTGTCTTAAAGAAGAGTACAATAAGCCAATTTTGTACAAAAGGCTATCTCCATTAGGTAGAGTTCCCGATGAATTATTTAAGGTGTTAAGATAATAAGGTAAAGCAGCCCTAAACAGGCCTTCCTTTTTGTATATATCTCCAATAATAATTTGGATCTCTTGCAATCGAGACACCATTTGTATTTTCTCTACTAAATCTAATTCTTCCAGTAAATATCTTAAAGCAAGGGGTGGATTGTCAGTCTTCAAAGCCCTCTTTCCTAAATGAAACAAAGATTTTTGCAGGCCTGAATTATAATTAAGTTGTCTTGACAAATCATAGGCCCATTGAAGTTGGCTTTCTACCTGATTTTCTGGCCCAGATATAGCGGAATTCAATAATTGATCTACCTGAGTTGAATCAGACTGGGCAAAATTTTCCCTTATTTGCCCAAATAGGCAAATCAGTAAAAAGATCCAATATGTAGGCAATACTTTCATAATTCTCACTTCAAATGATAGTTTATGCCAAATCTAAAGGTAGATAGGGATTGAGGATTATATAAAAGAACATCCGGCCCATCATTGGCATCAATTCCAGCATATTTAGTATTAAAAAAGTTTAATATTTTCCCATATAATTCGAGGTTAGGCGAGAGCAATAAGTTTGCGCTTACATCCAATAGATAATACTCATTTTGTTTTAGCTCCCTTTCTTCAACTCCCATATTTAGACTTCTTCCAATCTCAAGTATATTGCGAGACATATTCCGGCTCATAAACACATTATCAAGAATAATCGAGACACGTTCAAGTGGTTTAAACTGTAATCTGAGCTGGGTCATTAGATTAGGATAAGCTCTAATCGATTGAATGCCACTAATAAAATCTTCTCTTGATCCCATTTGGGGATTAAATGAAAAAAAAGATTCTTCCCCTGTAGAAATTTGCATACCTAGTTGAGCATCTAATTTAAATTTTGGAATGATATTATTAATCCTTAGAAAGGATTGAAGTCCCCATAATTTGGTTTCGGTATCCTCATTATTAAAATAGCCAATGGTTAAATTACGGGTTTCAATTCTTGGATTACTTACAAAATTATAGATCACATATTCACTTGTTCTACTATAAAAAGAACTAACATCCCACTCCAGATTAATGGATGGTTTCCACCTTAGACCTAATTCAAAAGAATAAGTTTGTTCTGATCCCAATGGTATAATCCCTGTCAAAATATTATCAAAGGTTTCCTCCCGAATTGTATAGGAACTGGCACTGAGAAAGGGGGAAGGGATTTTAAAGGCTTTGCCATAGGATGCTCGTAATGACAACTTGTCTGAAGCTTTGAAAAGTATGGCCAAACGAGGACTAAAGGAGGTAATTCGCTCATTAAAGTCCGAAGTGCCCCTATTGAAATATTGACCTCCGACTAAAATGGACCAACGTTTTAATGATAAAAACCATTGAAAAAAAGCACTAAATTCCTGATAAGAGGGATCCGAAAAGGAAGCTTCTAAATTAGCAGGTTCAAAGTCTTCTCGCTGTACTGGAACCGGTTGAAAGTCAATAAAAGGATCGCCATCTCCCAATTGGTATTTTAGCCCAACTGTCCATTCATCAGAGGGTAAAAGATTAAAATTTGCAGTCTGTTCCAGGTAGAATTCGCGGGAGCGGCTCTTCATGAACCTGGAACGATCATAAAAGTTAGAAAATATCTGCTGACTTGCTGACTCAGGATCGGTACTTTCTTGTGCAAAATTTTCCATAATTCCTTGTAGTACAGGAGCAACATAAGTAATGGAAGATCTGGAGTCCAGCTCATACCTCAAAAACCCAGCTGTCGTTTGAAGGTCGATATTTTTTACAGAGGATTTAGCGGTTAAATGTCCTTCTTCAATGGTTTCTCCGGTAAAATTTAAAGGAATGGCATAAGAAGCAGACAATGGACTCAGACCTATGGAACTATGGTCTTGTCTTTGCAAATTTACATAAGACAGCTGTAGAAAACGATATTGCAGATCTGCCCCAAAGGATCGACTAAGATGTGGCAATTCATTAATTACAGGTCTGTTAGGATTGCCCCGGTAATTGCGGTTATCTGTCAAATTTTGTGCTCTTGCAGGTAGAATATTATTATATTCCAAAGGATTGTAAAGCGTTTCTTCATCATAAACAACTCGTCGATCAGCAAAGCGAGTATTGGAACCATATACCTTAAATCGAAGAACATCATCACCTTGTCCCAATTTACCTCCAAACAGCGCATTCAGACTAAAATACTCCTGAGAACCCACGTGAAGACTAGCATCTGCAAAAACAGGCCTTTCGGATTCTTTGACTACAATATTAATTATTCCAGAAGAGGCATCTGCTCCATAAAGGGCAGCAGCCGGGCCATAGATAATTTCAATCCTTTCTGCTTGTTGTATAGGAAGTTGAGCTCCCAATGGCATGCCATTCACCATATAGGGTTTTATTGGAATGCCATTCAAAAGAATTTTAGCATAGGAATTTCCTGGCAATCCCCTCATCATGAACAACTCTCCCTCAATAGCGGAACCGGAAGGCGATATCCTAAATCCAGGTAACATTTTTAATACATCAGTTAGGGTAATGTATCCATTTTGACGAATCTCCTCTGCACCAATAACAATGATGGAAAAGGGCAGCTCAGCAATATTTTTTAGAGAGCGGCTGGCCGAGCTTACTTGGCGATTCAATTCCAGGCTATTAGTAGATCGTAAGTCCTGCCAACCTAGTTTAGCAAGATCTATGGGCAAAGTATCCGTCTGTCCTTGACTTACTATTGCGAATAGCATTAAAAATCCAATCAAAGAGAAGCGGATCATGTTATGAGTTTTAAGAGATAAAATGAAGACTAGAAAATTACGGAATTTTAGGGAAGGGAGGAAATACCCTGTTTATACGAAAAAACGCCCTGACAGATACATCAGAGCGTTTTTTATCATTAAACAGAATTAAAACATTTGGCTCAATCCATATCTAAATCATTCAATAAGCGATCCGTAGACCTCATAATTCCTTTATAGCATCGCATTACAAAGGAGGTAAATAGCGCAAAATAAATAAGGGCAATAGGCACATAGATCAATAAATCCGAAGCGTCAATGGAGAAATCTCTACCTTTTATAACTTTGGTCAATGGCGGAACCATTACAAACATCAGAAAGAAGCTGATATAGATGCTGACTTGCTGGACCCTACGCAATTGCTTCCTACCATTTGCATAATCAATCATGGTTTGCTTATAATTATTGTCAACTAAGTTGATGTTGTTCAGCTTCCTAAGGGCACGGAGAGAAAAAATGGGTAAAAACACCAGGATGATAATGGTTATTATCCCCGTGACGAGAGTTAGGGTGCTATCCAGTTTATTAAAGTTAATGATCAAAATCAGAGCCATTGCGAAGCAAATCACGGTGCCGATCAATTCTGGATAAATAATTTTATTGAGCTTAGCTTTATACTGTTGCTGAGTCATTTTGATGATAATTTCGTTGGTTAATTTTTTTTGTTGTTCTAATTGATCACTAAGATCTGCCCAAATAGCTTTCATTTCTTCTAGTTCCATATCAATTAATTTTTCACCATTTGAGATTTTAATTTTTTCTTTATCCTAGACAAACGCGTCCCTACATTTGAAGAAGACAATCCGGTAATTTCAGCAATTTCATCATAGCTGAGTCCTTCCAAAAAGAGAAGGATGATCCCTTTTTCAAGTTTATCGAGTTTCTTAATGTGAGAATATAAATTCTTAAGCCTTTCCTCAAAGAGGGGATCGGCAACTTCATCTTCCTTTCGTTCTAAGTAGTCCAATGAAAAATGATCTACTCTCCTACTCGCTTTTTTTCTGGCTGTAATGGCAGTATTCATAGCTACCCGATAAATCCAGGTACTTATTTTCGATTCTTTCCGAAAAGACTTGAAAGATTTCCATAGTTGATACACTACCTCCTGGTACAAATCCTGTTGGCTGTCCTTGTTTTCAGTATATATACTTGTGATTTTAAAAATCAGGCCTTCGTTTTCCTTGATGACCTGTGTAAACTCTTCTTCCTTCGGCATTCAGAGTAATTGATTTTATCTATTAGTATAGTAGGATGGAAGAAAATCACAAAAAAGGAGAATTTTATTTGGGGGGACAAACAATCTCCGGATATTTCCTGGCAGAGAGGTGAAGAATCATAATTTTGGCTGTCTCATAAGACCAAAGGCCTTACGAGACAGCCAAAAAAAGCTCAAAGTGATGGCAAGGTTTCAAATTCTCAATTATTATTTTTCTTCTTCCTGGGAATCGTCTTTTTCTTAATAGTTCTTGGTTTGGATACCTTTGAACGTGGTGTTGCTTTAGTCTTAGGGGGTACGGGTTTAACAGTTCTCGTTGCTTTGGTACGTTCCGAAATACTTCGATGCTGCTCAGTTCCTTTTTTCACGGTTGGTATTTTGGTGCTAGGGGCTTGGATTTTTTTCTTAAATGTCGATTTTGTTGTTTTCTTGGTATTAGATTCAGTCTGCCGTTTCGTATTAGTTGGTATTCGGGTTCTTTCTTCCACTCCTGTTATCCTTTTTGAAATTTCTCTACTACCCGAAATAGATTGGTAGCGATTCGGGTTTTTGTTTTTAAATTCTAATTGATCCATTTGTTTGTCAGGATGGCTTCGATTATATCTGGCACGATCTGATTCGAATTTCCCAAATTCTTTAAACCGCTGAGACAGATTCTTGTCATCATGTAACCATTCTTTAGAAATAACTGCCTGATTCCTGCTCTGCCAAAGGGTAACACTGGCCGTTATGCTACTTCCATGTCTTCGATGGCCGTAATAATGCTGAGTAAAATGGGCAGATAAATTTGACCAGCGATAGTGATGATAAGGATGGTAGAAGTACCAGTCGGTGAAATAAAAGGATGGCAGCCCAATAATCACTACTCCTCGTCGCAGGCCAAAGTAAAATCCCCAGTCATACCAATAGGGATATTGACGCCATCGAGGATAGTGGTACCAATGAGGGTAGCTAAACCAATATGGATAGTTGTAATAGTGATAATTATGAATCTCCCTGGCTTCCTTTTCTTCGTAATAGACATCATCAAAACTTTGATCGTAATAATCATCGTAGTAATAACTATGTTCTTCACTAAAACTTTCGGCTGAGGATTTGAATTCTTCAAGTACTTGTGGATCCTCTTCTAAACTCCTTTGCCAGTCTTCAAGTTCTTTAGCGTTCTCACGTGCCACTACAAGGTTAAGGCTATCTAACTGATAAGAAACCCAATGAGGATTTTTTTTATACAGGTCCCCAATCAAAATAGTAAGCCTAATGTTATCAGTAAGAATACTCAATACTTCTGGTAATTTAATCAGGTGCTGAAAGGCTTTTTGAGTTTCCTCTGGGTATTCATTCAGAAGAGTTGTAAATGTAGCCTCTGCCTGCAAATTCAAAGCTCTGATTTCTGATAATTCCCAGTAATAATTTTTAAAAGCTATTTTGGCTCTGTCATGAATAACAACAGGGTAATTTTTCAATAAAAGATTAACAGCTTTAGTGGAAGCATTATTTAAGTTTACCATGCGATCAATCATTCCCGGATAACGAGTTAGATCCCAAATCATTTCCTGAACACTTTGTGGGTATTGTTCGATCAAGGAACGAAAGGCCATTTTACTTTTCGATTGGACATTTTCCAATTTGATAAGGGCCTCTGGGTATTTTGTAGCTTCCAGGATAGCTAAACGGGTATCTTCGGGGTATAATACTAAGGCATTGATGGCTTCCTCATCTTCGGCAACCAGTTCATCTAACAGTACCCGCTCTGTCTGTGCCTGAACGCCAATTATACTGATCAGCGTAAAAATTAAGATGAAGCCAAGAACATTTTGAATGGCGTATTTCATAACTCTCAATTCTTTGGTTAAAAAATCAAATAGTGAGGAGAGAAAAGACTTAAGAAAGAAGGACTTCAATGGTTAGAATAGGGATAATTCTGGTGAGGAAGGTTAATCGATTCTATTAATGGCAAATTGCAAAATAAAGGATTATAAAACAATGATGATAATCACTGAAAATAGGTTTATTTAATACAGAAGTTGCCATTAACCATGCAAAAGTCCAGACTAGTTAAATACAAATTAAGCTTACAAAGGCCAACTGCCCAGATAAAAACTATAGCAAATTTGACTAAACCTAAATGTGAAAAAATTACAGTGTTTTCAATGGATTCAATCCGTCCATTTAATTTCAAACCACAAGCGACCCGTATTTTTATCTAATAGACACTGCCAGGAGCTATTTTTACCCTGGCCTGCTTTACCAAACAATTGACTTTGTGCATTCGGTAAAGGAGCATTATTTTCTTCTAAATAAGTGAAAGTCCACAATGGATTCTCTCCATTGGTATCAACAGGTCTTAAATCAAATTTATAGATGTAGCCATCCAGGTTTGTTTTGCCTTGGTCAATAAGATAAATTCCGACCCTTGTTTTTTCTTCCTCCTGGTAAAAACAATCAGCCTCTTCCAGCTTCGGAATATCAATTCCTGAGGCTATTTCATTGGTATCAATTACCAATTGACTGCAATCTTTTGAATTTTTTAGGCTAAGTGAAAGAAAGAGAACAAAACAGATAAGGATTCCAAAAACCAGGGAAAGTGCCAATAGCAGTTGTTTATTCATGGTGGTACATTTTATTAGGTCTATCTTCTAATAATAGAGAGTACCCGAGTCCAAAAATTGCTGCTTTTTAATATTTTAGGATAAGCCTCTTTCCAGGTAAGGTTCTTATATCGTTCGGCAATTTTTATATGTTTTTTACAAAACCATTCAAGCCCCGCTGGATGTCCAAGCATCCGTTTGTTTTTCATTTTCTCATTCTGAGCGGCTTCTTTTTCAGTGGTTTTAAACTTTACTGTTCCACCACTTTGCGGGTCTTTCCGAAAATCTTTTTTGCATATGGCACAGATGGGTGGTCGCATGGTATTGGGTATTGGGTATTGGGTATTGGGTATTGGGTATAAGATAAGCTTTTCTTAGTATTTAAGTAATAGCTTAGTTTAATCTTATTATAAGTGAAAAAATTTCTCAAGCTCAGAAAAGGTCTGTTCATTATTTTGAAAAATTATTCCCTCCATTTTTAAGGACTTAGCGGTTTCTACATTCCGAGGATCATCATCAATGAGTAATAATTGATCTGGACAGATATTTAATTCTCTTAATAGCTTTTCAAAAAACAAAACATTCGATTTAAAGGCCTTAAGGTCATAAGAATAAAATGCAGCTTTACTCCATTCCTCAAAACGAAACCTTTTGGATAAATAAGTGATATTTTCCCGGTAATTGTCGCTCACAATGATAATGGTTCCCAGAGATTTTAATTTTTCAATTAATTGATCATTAAAATCAAGGGTGTCAAAAAGGGCAGCTAGAAACTCCTCTGCACGCAGACTTTGTCCGGTGAGTATATTATAATCACTTAAGAAGTTGACAAAAACATCTTCTCCCATATCAAGAGCGGCTCCGTATTTTTTATTTAAAGAAGAAATATGGGGCCACTGAATATAAGGGTGCATGCGATCTGTTGAGAGAAAAACAACTCCTCCCAGGTCCAGTAAAACGGTTTTCATTCTTGCAAATTAATATATTTTTAATCTACAAAGACGACCTCCTCTTTTCCATTCACATTGATCAACTTCCATTTAAGACTTTGTAATGCTTCTGAAATGGATCGGCTATTCATTCTTTTGATACCAGCTGATTTATCTCCCTTGCTAAGCAGTATTTTGACAGAAAAGCAAGTACGGGCATTTTTAAAATTGGTCATCATGTAGAGGGAATTACCTTCTTCCACATAGTTTTCAAAAGAATAATGATAATCTGAAGGCGAAGCCTTTCTTAATTGATTCCGGGCAGCATTTTGATAAGCAATGCTATTGGGCTCACCCAGGTGAGAAAACCCTTCCTGAGCACTATCAAAAAGTCTTGGGGAGGAGTAATGTTTGGGCTGACTACATGTTGTTAGAAACAGGGCAATCGGGCATAATAGAAATAGCGCTTTCATAAATGTTTAAATGAGTTTTTGGCGATTAGAACGTAAAAAGGGGGTGACTAAACCGAATCGGTTTAGCACCCCCATGCATGTCTTTCAAAGGTAAAAATAATATACGTTTCTTTCTATTTTATTGCCTCAAATCTCTGATTTAGCTACAGTTTTTAGGTGATAAGCATCTTTACTCTTATTTCTTAGAACAATTAAAATTTGATTTTCATCAAAATCTGAAATATGTGCTATACTTCCCAGGTTCACATTTTCACGTTTTACCCCTCTATCCCTTGAAGGAGCTTTAATGGCCTTAGCATTGAATAAATCTTTACCTGTTATTTTGGCAAGGGGATGACGATTGTTGCCTACCAAAACAAAATCCTGCCCTTTATAGGTATAGGCTATGATTCCGGTAGGAGTATTCCCCGCTCCTATTTCTGCAACTGTTTTTCCAATCAATTTTTTATTCCCATCTAACTGATCCAGTTTAAAAGTTACAAGTGGGGTACACATGTAACCGGCCACCACATGCCATTGCTTTTCCAACTGAACCGGTAAAAATCGGTGTATGGGGGCATGTGTTTCATTCTTTCCATGAGATACATGATATACCTGGACACTGGTGGTAAGCATTTCATCCTTAAATGGAAAAGGGACTCTCCTTAGTCCGGAAGAAAACTCTTCATTGGAAAGCCCCGAAATGATTAGTTCTCCATTGGCATAATGCAAGTCTGTGACCGTATAGGTTCTTGAAGGTCTGTTCCAGGTTTGGTGTTTTTCAGTAGGTGCATTGCCAATACGCATTTTTGAATAGCTAACCTCCTGGAGCGAATACTCCTTCAAGCCTTCTTCTCCAAGTCGGAATAAAGAGTAATAGGTCTTCTTCCCGCTTTGTTTGCTAACGGCAAAAAAGACGTTTTTTGACAAAGGATTAACAGCCATATCCTGAATCTTGATGTCTTTTTTATCGGCCCCCATTGCATTTGCCAATTTTGAATTCAGGTTTTCCATATTCAGGTTTTTGGCAGAACTCCTCTTTTTATCCTTTACATCTACTGCAATTAGGGTCATTCCAGTATTATCTCCAATGAATAGAATATTTTCAGGGCCAAAGGAAATGGCCTTAATGGAACTAATTTCTGGTGTTCCAATTACAAAATTTGCCTTTAAATCTTCATTAGGAATAGCTTTAAGATTGAAGGCTAACATTAAGGTCAAAGTAAAGAGCAATATTGATTTCATAATTGACAATTATTTATAGATCCGATTTTAAAAAGTCGTGAATATTTTAGGCTTGTTCATTCTCTTGAAAAATGAAATTAAAGGTCATTTACATGAATAGATTCCAGATCAAAGCCCCTTTGATTTTTTTGATGCTTCAACAAGATGACATAATCTTTATTTAGATTATCCAGTTGTTTTAGGTGTCTTCCAGGAATAAGTGTTTGATAGGGTACTCCTGCTTTGGAAGTCGGGTAATTGATGGATTTTTTCTGTGCGGCCAGATCCGAGGGTTTCATCTTAATAAGTCCGCGTCTGGAGTTGGCAATCAAAATAAATTCTTCACCTTTTTTCTCATAAGTCCGGATATCAATAGGATGGCTTCCAGGACCAATTTCTGCTACAGTACGTGCTCTTAGTTTTTTCCCATCTTGTAATTGACTGAGTGGCACGGTAATTAAAGGAGTACAGGAGTAAGCTGCTAACAAATGATCCGTATTGTCGATTTTGTATTTGATAAAGGTATTGATGGGCGAACTGGTCTCATATTTTCCATGAGCTCCATGAAAAAATTCGATCCCAGTTGTACTGTGCTGGCCTTTGAAAGGGAAAGGTGCAACCCGAAAAGTGGAAGAGAATTCTTCGTTTGAAAGACCTGAAATATAGAGTTTGCCATCATCAAAATTCAGATAGCGGATGGTAAATAAATTTTTAGGGCGGCCACTCCTAAATTTAACATTAGATGAAAAAACACTACTTATAGTCAATTGACTATAGGATACATTTTCAAGAGGTACTTCATTAATCTTGCCCTTTGAATCCACCTTCATCAATAGGCTGGCATCATTAATATAATTAGGATCGAAAATATCGCTTTCCTCTTTGTTTTTTCCTCCATAGGAAACAGTCAAATATATGTTTTGTGAAATAGGATTAACAGCAAGATCATGGATGAGAATATCAGCTCTATCTTTTCCAATTAAAGCAGCAATTTTTTGGTCGATATCCTTAATATTTACAGCCCCTGATTTTTCAGCCTTTTTATTGTCTTTAAAATCGAAGGCATATACAGCTGCTCCTTTAGAATCACCCAAGAATAAGACACCACCAGGCCCAAAAGTTAGCTTTGACATGGATTTTATTTTGGGTGTTCCCAGTTTAAAACCTGTAAGCTCATAATTTGGCTCTTTTTCAACAGGTTTCTTTAATTCTGACGTTTCGGTTTTTTCCGGGCTTCTGCTATTCTTTTCCGAATTATCAATTAAAAAGAAGGATATTCCCAGCAGAGAAATAAAGATGAGAATCAATAATTTTTTCATAAGCATTTAATTTTAAAAATCCGATTGGGTGTTAATTTCAAAAGGGATCAGAATTTCTTCTATATTTTTCGGTTTATCAGCAGGATCAGATAGATCCACATCAAATTTTCGGCTAAGGTTATTTCCTGCCAGATCTTCTAACCAGGAATTGATGATTATTTGGTACTTACCTTTACCCCATGGCTTTTCAGGATAAAAAAACCATTGACTTTCTAAAGCTTTCAATTCTATTTCGCCCTCAATAAACTCGCCGGATTGTTTCTTTATGGTTAAAGTACTATGCAGGAGTCCGTAGTCCATTGATTCTTTAAAATCAATAGAAATGGGTTTGCTGGTATTGCATTTGGGAATATCGATTGACCAATGATCGGGGTCTGGAGAAGTTCTGTCAACAGCTATTACCTCAAAGTTCTTTTCAAAAGTTCCAGTCATCTGAACACCATTAATATCTAACCAAGTTTGATCGATGACCAGTTGATATTTTCTACCTTCTACCAGAGGTAAACCAAGTTGTAGATTGGGCTGTACTCCTCTTTTTATCCTTCCGGGATCAAAAAAAATGGTTAGCCGCTGTCGGGAAGGATCCCAGAGTT
The DNA here is from genome assembly GCA_028285545.1 of Saprospiraceae bacterium. Classification (GTDB taxonomy): domain Bacteria; phylum Bacteroidota; class Bacteroidia; order Chitinophagales; family Saprospiraceae; genus JANQPA01. The sequence continues at coordinate 26,957 of JANQPA010000068.1, forward strand.
CATCGGTGCTGGCCAGAAAAGCTTCAGGTTCTAAAATTTTTTCCGGTAGGCGATATAATTTGATGTATTCGTAGGCATTCCCATACCGCATCGGGGCCGAAAACTCAATATAGAACTTGAGTTGGTTCATAGGGATTTGATCAGTGGTAGGAAAAACCTGTTTAACAAAGGTAGAAGGTTCTCTTTGGGTGAAAGGTATGTGAACAACTATTCTATCTTTTATGATTTCAGAGTCTTTAGCAGTACTATTTTTTTTAAAAACGACAGTATAGTTTTTCCCTTCTGTAAAGCCATATTTAGCTATGAAATAAATATCAGAGCCCTTTTTAGAATAATGCCCAATGACTTGAGGCTGATCTTTTTCAATGGTTTCTCCAAAATAGACAGCTACTTTTTGGGGAATATGCTCTTGATTTAAATCCCCCAAGCCAATTATAATTATGGCTTCTTGGTCGGCATCAAATTTTGCGAAAAACCCTTCAGATTTCGAAAAAGGTTGGAAAAATATAAACAGTAAATAGATCCAGGTCATTTGAGTCGGTTAAGCTGATAAATGCAAAAAACCTCCATTTCTTGTGGTGAAAAAGACAGAGGCATTTTGTTTCTAAGCAAACTTAACAAACTCAAAAAGCTGATTTTCTTGATTTTAGGACATTCAAGTCCGTATGCGTCCAGACGAACCTTTTTGGAAAGCGGAAAGGGGAATGGTTAAGGTAACTGCCTGCGGCAGTTACCTTAACCTTTTAATTGTTATTAAACTCTTCTTTTAAAGCGAAGTAGGTTTCCCAAAGATCCTTTATCTCTTCTGTATGGGTGTGCAGGTTAATATCTCCTTTAAAGGCCCCAGCAGCTTTTTGGGAAAGATCCGCAATACCGGCCTTCCATTTTTCCCAGGAGGGGAGCCTTTCTAATTGGTTATCATATAATCCATTGAAACCATCCACACCATAATGAGTCGATCGATTTTCAATTAAGTTTCTATCCTTATCCAGGACAAGGACTGCAAAAGGAGCAATCATATCATCGGAAATGGGATTGAGGGTATAGCGATCTCCAAATCCATAACGAGCAGCAATCCATTCGTCTTCTCCAACCGCTCCCATGGAGGGGTCTGCAGGAAACCATCGATCAGACTGGGGGTCATATACTTCAATCCAAACATGATCATTATGCCGTTGTCCAAAAACGGAAGAGCGATTTCCCGCTTTTGCTACTCTGGCTTCAGCACTACCCTGCCTACGGGGAGTATTTACATGTAAATTGATTTCTCTGACTGTCCGGTATTTGATGTCCAGTTCATCCATACATGCTTTCGATACGATGGCTAATTCATTACAATTACCCCCTTGTCGAGCTATAATTTCCTCAGCGGTACGTTTTTTATAATCTGTTGATTTCCAGTCAAAGTTTTTGGCAAACCATTTTACGATGTTCTGGGTTCGGTCAAAGTCACTGTCGCTATCACCTGCAATTTTCGATGCAAACTGAGGTAAATCTTCTTGTGCTAGTTGATACAATTCTTCAATGGTGGGTTCGGCTGGTTTTTGGTTACAACTGAATAGGGATAAACCTAGCAATGCAACCAAAAAGATGTTTTTTTTCATGACTTTTTAAATTTAAGCGTCGAAAAATATTTAGTTAGATGCATCTTTCGTAAGTTTTAAAACTTTAGCTTTTGGGAAAAGTTGCTAGAGAGCAAAAGGTAGGTAAATTTTTTCCAATCCTGTTTTACATTTTTGTTCTTACTTTGTACAAAGCATATTAAAACAAAAAAATGGAAAAAGGACTATTAGAAAAAACAGGAAAACCACTGGAACATTGGATTAAAGTCGTGAAGGATTCCAAACTGGAAAAACACTCCGAAATACTGAATTTTTTAAAATCTGAACATGGGTTTACTCATGGCTTTGCCAATTTTGTATCCATGAAGGCAAGAGCTTCAGATGCAGGATCCTCAACTCCTGAAGCCCTGATTGCAGCCCAATATTCTAAAGGGAAAGAGCAGTTCAAACCGATTTATGACAAACTTATCCAAATTGTTAAAGGGTTTGGAGACAATGTGGAGGTCGTACCTAAAAAAGCAAATGCAAGTGTTCGTGCTAAACGGCAGTTTGCACTCATCCAACCTTCTACTAAAACCCGAATGGATATTGGTCTAAAATTCAATGATAAACCTATTGGAGATCGACTTCAAGGCTCCGGCCCCTTTGGATCAATGTGCACCCATCGAGTTATTTTGACTGACATAAAAGAAGTGGATCAAGAGCTTATTGATTGGTTACGAGAGGCTTACCAAGAAGCTAGTTGAAAAGAAATAATAAGGGTCTATAATCTGCCTCCAGCAGATTATAGACCCTTATTATTTCTTTTCAGCTAATTTTAAAATTGATGCGCCATCATTGCATTGGCACTTTTTCTGATTCTGAACCAACTAAAGGCAGTGATTAACAGGTATTGGATTAGCAAGAATATTACGGAACTTAGGCCTATTAAGCTCCAGAAATTGCGAGGTGGAATCTGATGATAAATGACTGTTTCGCCTAATACCTTGCACAAGGCGGCATTCAAAGGCATGGTTAACAAAATACTCAAAAAGATAGCTCCAATGCCTATCCAAAAAAATTCTAACCGGAATAAACCCACCATTTTCCCAAAAGAGCTTCCCAGTGATTTTAGGATACCTAACTCCCTGGTTCTTTCCTGAATGCATAAGTTGAGTACAATAATTAAACCTAATAAACCCAGGACTAAGGTCACTAGCCCCATTACTTTAATGATCAAATAGGTTGGTTCAAGATGCCCTTGCAATTGCCCAAGTCGGGTATTTACATTGATCATTCCGGCTACATCTATCCCCTTTTCTAAAAAAGCATCATCAACACCATTTGTGACCTCCAGAGCGGTAAAGTCACTTTTAATTTCAATAGCCAGAGCAGTAAAAGAATCCAGCTTAGATGTTTTGTATGCAAAAAAAGGAGAGCCTATGGCAGCCATATCTTTAAATATTCCAGAATAAACGAAGGTATTTTTTTCTCCCGAAGGCATGGTCAGTTCAATTTTATGACCCAATTGCTTATCCTCAAATTCTTGCCTCATAGCTTCGCCACTGATATACAAGCAGTCGGAACAAGATTTATCGACCTGCCCCAACAATACAAATTCTTCCTTAATCTCATGCTGAGGAGATAGGATCCTCAAGTTTCTTGTATTTGAATGAAAAGCATTGGGGGCTTTATAGTGAACAGTCTTATCATCCATTGCGGAGATGGATTCAACAAAAGGAAGGTCCCTTATAAAACTTACCTCCTCTTGTTTCATCTGTCCAGAAAACCGAACCTTTAAGCCATATTTTGCAGAGTTGGCAAAATTTTCCAATTCTTTTTTAACTGAATATTCAAGGTTGGCTCCTGTCAAAAATAAGCCCAGGCCTACCGCTACCAACATAAGCATAAGCAAACTCCTGGAACTATTTCTAAATAAATTGTTCAGGCTATATTTTAAACTACTGTCTTGAAAAACTCTTTGTGAAAATTGAAAAATCCTCTTGTTGGCTAAATAAAAAGTCTTATTTATAGCTTGTTGGACAGTTGTCTTTGAAGCTTTTAACAGAGGGAAAGCAGCAAAAGTCAATGGAATAAGCATGGCCACAAAAGCGACCAGGAGGTGTATCCAGAAAGGAAAAGCATCGGTTACCGGTTCAAAATTTTGTACAAACGCAACTAAATTATTGTAAGCTCGAGCAGTTTCATATCCTAAAGGCAAACCAATGATCAAGCCAAGCAATATAATTAGGGATAGAACCATCAAATAAGCATAAAACAAACGTATACTTGATGCCCCTATGGCTTTCATAATTCCCAAATCACTTATTCTGGGAAAAACCCAGGTCAGCAGGATTAAAGAAAGTAGTATTATCCCCATAAGTGAGATTATTCCTCCCATACTTTTTTGAAGAAAGGAAATGCCATCTACAATATTTTGATGAATGTGCTCACCAGGAGTGGGGATCACAAGAGACAAAACTTCACTACCCTCACTTTTTGCAATTTTCTTAATTCTTTCAGATACTTCTTCCAACAATTGGCGATCAGAGCTGACATTCGTTTCAATCAAAAATCTACGCTGCCCATTTTTCAAGTGAGGTGCCAATAATTTTAATGAGGTCGAATGGGCAAAAACGGCTCTTTCCATTCTGGCCGGAGCCAGGCGAGGGTCATGTGATGTACCTCCGATCATCCATTTAATAGTCTCTCCTTCAGGAAATAACAATTCAATACTGTCCTTAGTATCATCCAGAAAAAATTGGGCATTGGTTTCTATTAATATTTTACCTTTTTCCTGTGTTCTATTTTCTAAAATTCTAAACACATTTAAGCGTACTGATTTTTCATCTTCCGCCCCATAAAGCACAAAAGGCATCCATTCTCCATTTGCATTTTTGATTCTAGCTCCCAATACCTCCCTTCTTTCAAGATCAATTATTTTGAGGTCTGCTAGAAGCTTTTCTTCTAATCCAGGTTGATAATTACCTATCAAAACTTCAATATCCGCAGGATAAGTACTGGCAAAGTTTACCTTAAAATCGCGCTCTGCCATCTGATAACTATAGATCATGCTGCTAATCCCCCAGGCTGACAGGGCAGCAGATACAAGCATCAATAAAAGCTTTCCTTTTGACAGCCAACAGTCTTTTAACAGCTTAGATATTATCACTCTCATACTAATTTGACTTTAGGGTTACTTTTATAACTTAAAATTCCATCCTCAATGTAAACCAGTTGGTCATAAGTTCTGCCGGCAATGTTGGCATGTGTGACGGTAATCAGAGTTACCCCCTTTTCGTTTAGTAGTTGAAATATCTGATTGATTTGCTCTCCAGTTTTACTATCCAGGTTACCAGTAGGTTCATCAGCAATCAGGACAGATGGATCATTGGCTAATGCCCGGGCGATAGCCACCCTTTGCTTTTCCCCACCTGAAAGTTCATTGGGGAATTTTTTCAGTTTGCTAGCTAATCCAACATCTTCAAGGTAAGATTCAGCTTTTGCCTTTTGTAATTTTCTCGGAATCTTATTTACTAACTTCATAGCGAATAGCACATTATCTAATACCGATAGTGAAGGCAAAAGCTGATAAAATTGAAAAACAATTCCAATATTTTTTCCCCGCCACAAAGCCAATTCATTTTCTTTTAAGTCTCCTAAATCTTGTTGATTTACAATGATATTGCCAGAAGAAGGCCGATCAATTCCAGAAATGATGTTGAGGAGTGTAGACTTGCCACTGCCAGATTTCCCGATAACAATTACATTATCGCCCTTTTGTATGGATAAGTTGACGGACTTTAGGGCATGAACATCTCCACCTGGGCTGGAATAAATTTTGTTGATGTCTTTTAAATCAATCATAAGGTAAATTTTAAGGGTAAACAAAGGTCACTTCATTGAAGGTATTTCCCTAAGGCTTTAAAAAAGGCAAGACGGTCAAAGCCAAAGTCATTTCGACTCAGGAGTTTATTTTCTTTGGATGAAATTTGAAAAATAGCATATCCTTCAACAGACATGATTTGAGCAAGCTCGCTTTCAAGATCAAGTAAAATGGTAAAGTGATTTTTTCCATACCGGGTTTGGAAGGCTTGTTGCAAGTGTTTCCTTTTAGGTTTTTCAGCTGCACCACGCATTATCTCCTTAAACCCTCCTATAAACTGGACATTGCCAATAATCTTTTTCCCTTTGTGTTTATCATAAATTTTTCCAAACGGATCATTATTTCCGGGGATATAAATGATTGTTATGGGATCTGCATCCGGCTTGGGTTTAAAGGTCTTATCAAATTGATCATAAGTATCTTTCATTTTTGAAAAAAGAAGGTCCACTTCATTCTGAGCCTTTGATACATAGACCAGCAGCAAGCATAGAATAAGGAATGCTGATTTTTTCATAAAAACAATTCAAAATTGGTGATTGAACAAAATAAGGGAAGATTTGAGCAGGTCACTTTGCAAATCTTGCGGTGAAATCCATCTCAATAGCAATAGCAATAGCAATATCAATGTCAATGTCAATATCAATGTCAATGTCAATGCATTGGCAAGATTACTTAGTCCGAGATGACATGAAGGGGTTGGTAAGCTGTTAGTCCGCAAAGGCTTATCAATCTTTCCAAGTTTAATAATCCTTTGCCATAACATTAGCAAAATCAATTGCAATGTTTAAGTAATGATTGAATTTGTAATCAATCAATATACGGGCGTATAAATTCTTCTTTTAAAACAGGGATAATCTTTAGAGGTGTTGCTTTCAAAAATATGTTCGAAAGCAAAAGGGTCTCTTATTTGAAGGCCTTGCTTGTCCATAAATTCTGCTTTGAACCTTACTTTTAAAGCAAACATTTTCTCATAGGAAGTATCAGTGGTAAAACATGCATATTTCCCTTCAGGGATCCAAAAAATACGATGTTCAAATTTTTTAGGAGGCCTAGATGAAAGTTTCACACCAGCATAATAATTAAGTTGCTCTCGATCTCCATGAAAGGCAAGATGAATATGAGTAAACAGGCCAAATAATTTATCAGTTCTTCCCTTTAACTGTTCCAACTCGCTAAAGGCTTTTACAGAGTGGAAGGTTTCCATTAGATTGCTCCATAGAATATTGGTATGGGCATAGAAAAGCCAGCATCCTGGGAAGTAGACAATCTCTTTATCTTCAATGATCAACTCTGAAACTTCAGGTTTCAGGGGTCGAGGATTTCGAGCCAGACGAAAAGCATTAGAATATTCTTTAGGGGTTTTACTGAATCTTTTGACAAAACTACGAGTAAATACAGCTGGTGAGGAGAAGCCACAATCATAGGCAATGTCCGTTATGGATAAACTATAGTCAATGGCCATTAAATGCATAGCCCTTTCCAGTCTGATTCTGTTAATACATTCCGTAGGACTTTCCTTCATTTCCTTTTTAAAAAGTCTTTGAAAATAAAAGGGAGAAAGCCCTACTTCCTGAGCAATGGTTTCGAGAAGCAATTTTTCCTGATATCTCTTTTTGATGATATCATAAGCTATGACAATACGTTTATCCAAGTATTAAATTTTAATTGTCGAGGGTAAGTTCTTTCCACTTTCTACCATTCCATTCCCATAAATCAGCTAGCGTCTGATGCTGGGCATCCCCGCCACCAAAAAGGAGGGTTTTATTTTTTTCCTGCTGAAAGACCATGCCCGGCTTACCTGCTCTGGCGCTAGGCCCTGCTTCGGATTTCTTTTGCCAGTTTTTTCCATTCCAAATCCATGTATCCGGCAGATATCCATCATTCCAACCTCCAAACAGGACTATCTTTTTACCTCTGGCATGGCTTGACATTGCATGATGATCCCGGGCAGGTGGTCCTGCTTCAGCAACTTTTTCCCAGGTAATGCCATCCCAAAGCCAGGTATCATTCAATTTGCCGGTATCATCCGAGCCGCCAAAGAGAAGAATTTTTTGTTGACGAGCATCCCAGGCCATCTTATGATGGCGTCGATTGGATGGTCCCTGAACATTAATCTGTTGCCACTTGGTTCCATCAAACTCCCAGGTATCCCCTAATTTACCAGAATCTGCTGAGCCGCCAAACAAAACAATTTTATGTCTCTTCTTATCATATGCCATTGCGTAGGCAGACCGCCCGTCAGGTCCTTCAACAGCTAACTTCTCCCATTTTTGGCCATCCCAAAGCCAGGTGTCTGCCAGGCGCTGTCGTTCCGGACCATAGCCACCAAACAAAATTACGGCATTGTTGATCTCTGAATAAGAAAGAGCATGGGCTGTTCTAGGAGAAGGTCCTGAACCATCATATTCTTTCCAAGCCCCCCCTTCTAATATCCAGGTGTCATTCAGCATCCCATTATCGCCCGAGCCGCCAAATAATACCATCTGCTGATGCTGTTTGTGATAAGACATCGCGGGTTGATTTCTGGGTGAAGGGTTTTGTGATAATAAATGAACAGGCAAACAAAAAATTAACATCAAGGTGATTAGCTTACAGATCTTCATAGGTGATTTTTATTTTGTTCCAAATGGTCTCAATTCATTCCACCGGTCAATGAAAGCAACAGCAGCGTTTACTAAGCTATCTGACATACCCTTTCCATATGCTGCTTTGGATTCTTTTAGGTCTCGAACACCCCATACACCAGTAGTGGACATCTCCTTGGAGGAAGTCTTTTTTCCAGTTTCTTCCATTTTTAGGCCTTCAGCCAAAAAGACCAACAAAGCGGTATCATCTCCTTTGATTACATCTGGAAGCATTTTTTCCATATGCTCTGGCAGGCTTAATTCTGCTGTAACGGCCGCATCCATATCAACAAGGGTGGGTATATAATACATAGAACGAGAAGTTTCACTTACCCCTCCATGTCGATCAAACACCTTTGGGGCAGGGAATCCTGATGGCTTGCGAAATGGACGCATAGCTACGCCAATGTCCACTGCTATTCCAGCCGTTTTTTGGTTGATTTGATCTGCCAGAAGAGTCGTTATCGCACGATTACCGCCATGCGCATTGAGAATCATGAACCGTTTAAAACCATGGCGAATTAAACTCTCAACCGCCTCCATGTGGACTTTCAAAATGGTTTCTGCACTCAAACTAATCGTCCCCGCAAAGCCCATATGGTATGGTGACTGGCCAGCCATCAAGACTGGAGCGACCAAAACATCTCTTTGTTGAGCAATTAACTTGCAAGTCTCCACTCCGTTCAGAAAATCAGTCCCCAAAGGAAGGTGCTTACCATGTTGCTCGATAGCTCCTACAGGAATAATAACCATATCTGTTTTAGTCAATAATTCTTCTACTTCCGGCACCGTCATATGAGGTAAGTAGTTTTTGATCTTTTTTTGTGACCAAAGAGGATTAGTTTGAGCATTGAGAAAACTTACTGAAATTAAGAATACGGTTAGAAGAAGTATTTTTTTCATTTTGTGGTAGTTAGTTATTTTCCATTTAGAAAATTGAGAAGAAGTACAGCAGCACCTGATTTTTATTAAAAATAAGGAAATACCAATGAAAAAAATTAAAATCATTTCAGAATTTCTTCAGGCATTTTAAGGCTAAAACTACGACAGAAATATAGAACAATTCTTACTTGGTTTTCTTTTTAAAGCTTAAAGTTTATAGCAAAAAAAACAAAAGGGAAGATTCAATGTATGAATCTTCCCTTTTTGTAGGGAGATTTTACTCGCGGCTTACTAGGAAAAGCCGCAAGTAATCTCTCACCAAACGGGTGAACGAGGAATTGTGTCTTCGTTCTGTTTTTTCAAGCTGGCCCTTCATTCTTTTAAATCAATTAAAGCAGTGAAGCATAAAAAATGTTAACCTTGTGTTTTAGAAAACAGCTGAATCAGAATTTGACGGTATAGCTCATTCAAAACTTCTGGTAAAGAGGACAGGGTAGCCATGTTCGTAACCAGAAAGGATAATTGCGAAATTATCTACCGGTTGTGATGACTACATTACCCCTTCATCAACCAGTTAGTTTAGTCTAGAGCAATCATTTTCTGTGTTCAATTGAATGAATTCATTTATGCACGGTGGTCTCCATTTTCACACAAAACTTTAATTGACTTTCAAAGAACTAATTTCCTGGCAAAACATACATTTTGTCTGCTTGAAAATGCACCGTCTTGATTCCCGTTAGTTTTATCAAGTGTGCACTACAAATATCAGTATATTTTGAGTCTAAAACAAATAATAAAATTATATATTGGTTTAGTTTTCAACAGCCAAATGTTATTTTAACATTTCAATCATCGCTAATATGTTGAAAATATGGAATAGTCCCGTGGATACCCTCAAAACCAATGTGGAAAACATGTGGAAAAAATCTACCATCCCAGTTAAAAAAAATTTCAAAACAAGCTAATATTTAACTAGGTATTTCCACGATTTCGAAAAGATAAAACACCTGTCAATAGTGCGGAGCCTCCTAACACAATAGGTGCCAATGGCCGATCTTGCCACAACCAAATAAAATCATTGTCATCAAAAGTAAAAGCGAAACAAGAAAGCACTAAAAAAATGGTCAATCCGATCAACAGATTTTTCTTATTCATACAATTAAATTTAGGTTATTTGAATGCCACAATATTATCATATCCAAGCCTAGGCATCAATCTTAGGAGGGTTGAAAAAAGGTTGAAATGGACGAATTGACTACTAAATATTCCTTACTTCTTTCCTATTTTTAATTTCTAATTTTTTATAGATCCGATTGATGTGAGATTTTAAAGTACTTAATTCAATAAACAGGTCTGCACAAATTTCCTTATTAGATTTGCCTTGTTTGATCAATTCAAAAACCTGCAGTTCTCTATTCGATAATTGACTAAGTTTGTCTTTTGTTAAGCTTTCTTCCTTTTGGTATTGCTGTTTAAGCATAGCCATAGTGGCTTGCATTTTTGACTTTTCAATTTTCATCCAAATCCATACCATCAAAAAGGTGAGTGATAAAAGAAAAACAGGAATGAATGGTTTGTTATTCCAAAGCCATTGGGTGCTTTGGTTATTAAACCGAAAGGAGATGGCACATAAAGCCAGAAAAATAGCAATGGGCAATAGGACTTGTTGTCTATTGAACATTAATCGATAAGCATGATGAAAAAGGTATTTCATCCTGGAATATAATAATGAATAAAGAAACTGAGAAGATACAAAATGTAGGTAAATACAAAAAGGGAGGAACCTCATGCAGAGGATCTTCCCTTTTTTGGGCGGGAGATTTTACTCACAGACCACAGGTGGTACTGCAAGCAATCTCTCCGCTCACGGGAGAGCGATGAACGGATTCGACGCTCTGGTTTTTTCAAGCAGTTTAAGTTCTATTCATTGAATGGGTTGATCTGTATTACAATTGGTCCATATAAGGCCGTTTAATATTCATCCAGCTAGGAGGAGGATGTGGGTACTCCTTTTAAACCTTTTCAGTAATGCAGGAAACGCAGCCTCTGGTTTACTGAATTTTGGGACTCCAAGCATTGGAATTGAATCCTATCTTTAAGGTTTAGATATAGAATTTCCTTTCACCTTTTTATCGGACCACGAGGGTCCGGCCAGTAAGGTCTGATTTTGTTCATTCTAGACTTTGCCTTTAAGCTACTTGTAGTCTAAGTAAATTGTAATAGCTGCTAAACCTCTGTACAACTCACTCATTTTACTAAGAGTCATCTTCTTCTAAGCTTTAGTAGATGGAATTAAGCTAAAGCCTAAAACCAAAAGCTTTACAGAACATCATTTCAATTTCAAGGAACTTAACTGTAGACAAAACTTTCATTTTGTCTGTTTGAAAAGGCACCTGTTAGTTACCCGTATGTTCTATCAAGTGCGCAATACAAAGGTGAATTAATTTGGAATAAAAAACAAATTATAAAATTTAATATGGATTTAGTTTTTAACAACCGAATGTTATTTTATATTTTTATTGGTGTTGAAAATGTGGATAAACCCTGAAAAGCGAGTTAATATTAACATTAGACTGTGGAAAACGTGTGGAGATTTTTTTTAATATTTTTCAAAAAAAATTTATTTAAATAAGCTCACAAGCTCTCCCTCATCCCCATTTTTTATCTCTACCAGCAATTTCTTAGTCCCCAAAGCTGATTTTTTATACACTTTAGAGCCGGTTGTCCAATTTTTCTTACGCACCTGCCCCGGATTCATAGGAAATCCATAGCTAAATCTTTTGCCATCCGGCTTGGGGCCTATCACATAACATTGGATACGCTCTGAAGAATTGTTTTTGATTTTAAATTCAATGAAACGAGGAGCATTGGCCAGTTTTTCTTCTAAATCAGAATATTTCATCACATTCCCTCCGTCTTTTCTGTTAACCTTCACTTCGGTGACATCACTTTCCAGAAGCACCATTCCATCAGATTTGACTATTCCTTCTACCAAAATGGGGGAGGCTAATTTAATTTTTCCATAAGACCAAAGATTAACATTAACTGTTTTAGCGGAAAGATTTCTGGCATCTACTTCTCCTGTTTCACCACTTGCAGATAAATGATCCACCTCTCCTTGCAATTTTATCTCTCCAATTAAGGCCATGGCATTAAACTGGGAGCGATTGATATTTTTTACTACTACTGTTTCATGAGTCGATTGTTCTACCCTCGCCAGGGCAGGAGCTCCAATGCGTATTTTAATTTCCTGGCTAGGCCTTATCCATTCTTTTTGGGAAAATTCAAGCTTACCATCTTCTATGTAAATACTAATCAAATCCATAATATTTTCATCTGTGGTGATGACCAGCTTTTCTTCGGCAGCACAATCAATTTCAATATCTGCATATAAATTAATGGTAATGGATTTAATATCGTTGATCTCAAAAGTCTGAGTGACGATTTGCTTGTTGCCTTTAATTTGTGCAGATACATTAAAGCTTAAGGCAAGTAGGAAAATTCCAATCTGGTATTTCATTGCTTTTATTTTTTGTGAAAAATTAAATTCTAATTCCTTCACAAAAGTGGATGGTTTTAGATTTTTCTTCGACTCAGATATTTGGTACAAGGCTCAAATAATGATTTGAGACCGTAAAATTAAATTGAGACCTCTATTTCACCCATTTGGGTGATTCTCGCATTTCTGTTTTCTGATACCTTGCCAATAAAAAAAATCATGAAAAAGATCTTAAGTTTAATCCTGATATTATCCACTTTCGGTACCTATTCCTTCGCTCAAAAAGGGATTCATGGCTGTATTGCAGTCAGTAATAACAATATGAAGATCAAAATGCACAAGGGGCAATCAAGTGCTTTATGTAATAATGAAAATATAACTTCCTTCATTTGGGGAAGTGATGGTCCTAGTCGAAAAGCCTATTACGTGGCTGTTATTAGGCCCGGACTAAAAATTGACTGGCCCCGGGTTCTTAACACGGGAAGACATAAAGGCAAGCCTGTTATGACCTATCCTTATTTTGCCAAGGTGTCATCTAAAGGAGCCTTCCAATTTGAAAACATTCCTGATGGGACTTATGAGGTAGAAGCCTGGCACCAAAAAGCCGGTTTGAAATCATTAAGAATAACCATTAAAGACGGGAGAATAAAATAGTAATGAGTATTGGGTATTGAGTAACAGGTCTCACTACTCCTTACGCATTACTCAATACCCATTTCGGCATTTAATAAGACCTGTTCAGCATTTAATGCTATCTATTCCCTCTTTCGCATTTCTCCTTTTCCAAAAAGCAACTTAATTTTAAAAGGCTGGATCAAAATCGCAGACTATAATCACCCAAGATGAAACTTCTGGTCATTTCCTGCTTTACCATTTTGCTTGCTTTGCTAAATAAGCAGAATATTCAAAGGTCCATCCTAAAGGCATTATCCTTCTCATCCATAAATTCAATTCACCTATAGCTTATGAATATCAACCGACGTCATTTTGTAAAAAAAATTGCTGTTTCTAGTGCACTTTTAAGTATTTCACCATTTGTCTTTAAATGTTCAGCTGAGAAAAAGAAGCTGGACATTTTAGTTTTGGGAGGCACCCTATTTGTAGGCCCGGCCATTGTTAATGCTGCTCTTAATGAAGGACATCGTGTTACCTTATTTAATAGAGGAATTACAAATCCACAGTTATTTACTGATCTTCCTCTGGTCAAAGGAGACAGAAATGAGGGTATTTCCTCCTATAGATCACTCCAAAATAAACAATGGGATGTAGTAATTGATGTTTGGCCGCAAAAGTCAAAATTAGTTGAAGAAGCTACTCAAGCTTTAAAAGATCATGCCGAGCATTACATTTTCATTTCGAGTATAGCCGTTTATGCCAATTTCCAGGAAGTTGGTTTGCATGAAGAATCCGAAGTACTCCCCCTTCCTAATGATCCATCTGAATGGTATTATGGGGAAGAAAAACTGGCTGCTGAAAACATCATTAAAGAACGTTTCCCAGACAAGCATACCATCCTAAGGGCAGGTCCCATCGTAGGCTGGAGAGATCCAGCCTATGATCTGAGCTACTGGCTTTTGAAACTCAAAAATAATCAAAGCGTGCTTGCACCAGGAAGTGGCAAAGATCCTATTCAGTTTATTGATGTGAAAGATATTGGTCGTTTTACTATCTTTAGCATTGAGCATTCATTATCTGGTGTTTATAACCTGACCGGCCCGTTGAGCCGGCCTTTGCTTTGGAATGAATTTCTTGACCTCACAAAAGAACATCTCTCATCTGATTCAGAACTATTTTGGGCAAACGAAGATTTCCTTCGGGAAAACTCCGTTCGATCCTTTGAAGATCTGCCACTTTGGGCACCCCTCTCAGAGGATAGAGGCTTTATGCAAATAAGCGCCCAAAAAGCCATCGCTACAGGTTTTTCATTTAGTCCGGTCACCGCTACCATCGATGATTGCCTTAGTTGGTTTGAAAAAAACACTAAGAATACCTCCTTACCAGGCCTGGAAAGGTCAAGAGAGTTAGAACTCATTGAAAAATGGAAAAATCTTTAAAAATGATGAAACAAATCACCCGCGTACTTCTTTTTAGCTCACTACCACTTATTTATTTGGCTTGTTCTTCTGAGTCGACCTCTATCGATCCCCCCCTAATGTGGGGAGATTTACAGCCAGGTGAATATTCAGTGGGCTATACTAGTTTATTCACCTTTGACAAATCGAGACCTGCTATCCCCTATTCCGATTGGACTGGAAAAATTTATCCAACAGATTTCAAAGAAGGAAGGCAAATGCAGATCAACCTTTGGTATCCAGCCAAAAGTGTTGTTTCCTCCAGCAGATTAAAATTTAGGCATTATGTAGAACTGATGGGAAAACAAATAGATTTTAATATTTCCGATGCGGAAGCACTATCATTTGGCGGCAGGGAATTTATATCAAAAACCAATGATTTAGGCGGTAATGGTTCTTTTACTCAGCAAAAACTGGATAGTCTCATTGAAATGAATACCCATGCATTTGCCGAGGCTTCACAAGTTGAAGGAAAATTTCCTTTAATTGCATTTCCCAATGGTGGCAGCCCCGCCTTTAATAGTATCATGTGTGAATATTTAGCCAGTCATGGTTTTGTAGTGGCAGCTTTTGCAGGTAAAGGCAGCGATGTATTCACTTCTGAAACATCTACCAGAGGACTAGAAAATGGAGCCCAGGACATCAGCTTTGCACTTACTCAATTGATGGAATGGCCTCAAATAGATCGAAATAAAATTGGAATGATGGGAGTTGGGATTAATTCATCTCATATTGTAACCTATCAAAATCGAAATGCCAATATTGATGCCCTGGTAAGTCTTGAAGGGGGTTTATTAAGCTCTTTTGAACAAAGACTATTAAATGGTACCCCATTCTATGATGCTTTAGCGGTGAATGTTCCCATTTTGGCCATTTATGCTCCACACGGTTCAATTGATCCTTCGCATATTTTTCATTTGAAATATTCAGAGAGATATTTCCTTCATTTTCCACAAATGACCGAATTTCATTTTATTAACTATGGACAATTAGACCGTTTTTTTCCAGGAATTATTGGGGATCACGAAGGGGATATACAAAGAGGATTTGAGTTGGCCAGTCTATATATTTTAAAGTTTTTCGAATCTATTTTATCAGATAATGAAACCAGTGCAGCATTCATTCGACAAGGCCCAGCTAGAGATGTTGCCGAACATATCGACACTTTTTTTATTAAACCTGCCTTAGAAAGCCCACCAACTCTTAACCAACTTAAAGATGCTTTTATTCGTAAAGGCTTTGATTCTATTGACAGCGTTTATCAAGTGCATCGCCAAGGTACTGAAACTCCTTTTCCATTTGGCATGTATGCCGATATCAGGGCCTGGTTAGCCTGGAAAAAAGATCCTGAATACCAAAATAGGTATCGATTGTACAAACTAGCATATGATAGTTACCCTGAATCGGCAGAGGCAAACTATTACTTGGGTCGTTATGCAATGGCAATAGAACGTAGTTCGGAAGCAAAGGTACATTACCGAATGGCTTTAGAATTATTAGATAAAGATCTGGATGATCTTTCTCCGGAACAAAAGCAAAGTATAAGAGATTATATTCAAAGGTCTATAAAAGAGAATGGTCTTAACTAGTATAGGTGTGCGGCCTAGGGCCGCACACCTATATTAATTTAATTATTCATCTTTTAGATGGACGGCCGGATTCACAAAAATCACTTTAAATAGAAGAAAACTAATTATGGAGATAAAAACAATTCCACAAATAAAGGTACCCAATAGAGGCGTTCCAACACCTAAATTAATCCGTTCGGGATAGTTATTTAGCCAATTATTTAGAAAGTAGACAGCAGGGATGGCTCCAAAAATAAAGCCTGCACCAAGCCAGCCACCAAATTTCCTTGAAAATAGCCAGTAAATGTTCCATGGGGAGGCACCATTGACCTTACGGATACTAACCTCCTTAAGTCTTTGCCGAACATGAGTTCCTACTATTCCAAATAGGCCCAATGATGCCAGTAAGATGGCTATTATGGAACCGGCACGACTCAGCTTTTGAATCTGGATTTCTGTCTGCATACGTGCTTCATTCAACTCATCTTCCCAGGCATAATTAATAGGTTGCAAAGGATAGGTCGATCGCCAAGTTTGTTCTATTGCCCTTATATCCTCCGTTAAAGTGGAAGATCCAAGCTTTAATAGCATAACCTGATATTGATACTCTGGTGACATATACACCACCAAAGGATCAATGGTCCTTTTGGGAGATCGGAAATTATAATCTTTTATCACTCCCACAATTCTGGGATTTTCCAGATCACCATAATCAAAAGGAATGGTCATCCCAATCGGATTTTCCAGGTTCATTTGCTTCACTAAGGCTTCATTCACCAGAATACTTTGCCGTTCATCGGTAATAATGGCCGGATCAAAGTTTCTTCCCTCCGTTACTTCAATTTCCATCAGAGGAAGGAATTCAGCGTCAGTTCGAAGATGCCTGACCTGAATTCGTCTTTCTTCATAAATAAAATCAGTTCCATTATATCCAGAATAAGCACTGACTTCCTGAACAAAAGGTAATTGTTGTAATTTCTGTTTCAACTGCTCTACTCTTCGATCACTGGTATCTCTAATGCTAAGCTGAAGCATGTTTTCATCATTATATCCCAGATCATAATTTACTAAGTGATTCAATTGACGCTGTATGGTAATCATTCCAATTATCAAAAAGATGGTAAGGCTTACTTGCAACATAACCAATAACCAGCCAAAGAAGGACCTCCCTCCTACTTTAAGCTTACTCTTGAGCGCATTTCCTGCTTTTTGGCTGGATAATACCAACGAGGGATAGATACCGGATAAAAGAGTACTTAAGATTATAACAACCGATAGTCCAAAAATGAATCTACGGTTTAAGAGCTGAGTAATGGTATATTCTTCATCCACAAATGTTGAGAACATGGGAAGGATAATAATAATCAAGGCAATACTTAGTAAGCCAGCTATGGCAGTACTTAAAAAGGACTCACTTATAAATTGCTGAAAAATAGTCGACTTATGTGCTCCTATTACCTTGCGGATGGCTACTTCTTTGGATCTACTCAAAAAATTACCAGTAGCAAAATTGGAATAATTAAAACAGCTAATCAATAAGCATAATAATCCGATAATTATTACAACTCTTAGGACCTGACGATTAACCGCTCCTCCCAGGCCATTCCCCAAGCCCAAACTTGGATCCATATGAAGTTCGGTGTATGGCTGCAAAAAGAGCTTAGCATTATTTTCTTCAACATCAAAATGGGTAGCAAATACTTTATTGATACTTTCTTCAAGAGCCTTCTTATTGACATCCCTGCTTTTTTGAAAAAAAACATTCATATTTATATCGAACCAGGTCGTTGTTCTGCGTGCAGGGACTCTAGTTTTCCAATGACTAAAGGGGATTATTATTTCTGGTCGCAGCGTAGAATTATTAGGCATATCCTTATAAATGCCCACAATGGTAAAAACGGTTTCCTGGTCTCCAAATACCAGGGTAAGCTCATCTTTTTGGGAAAGGCCTTCGGCAAAAGATTCAGAGACTACCATCTGATCGGGGTTTTCAAATGTACCAGGACTTCCACTTATAAAAGTAAAGTCTAACATGTCAAAAAGATCCCTATCGGCATAATGATAGACTTGATAGTCATAATCCTCTCCTATCGGACGCAGGGCCAGGGCATTTTTCACATGGGATGCTTTGATAATCCCAGGTACTTCCTTGGGAATTTCGCTGCCCATAATATAGGATGCGCCGTTCATCGTTTCTGTTTGTCCTTCAAATTCAATGCTTCCATTGAGCCAAAAGATCTGATCGGCATTCTTGTGAAAACGATCATAGGAAAGCTGATCGGACAAAAATAAAAAAGCCATGGTAGCGGATGCAATCCCTATGGCCAGTCCAAAAATGTTGATGGAGGAAAAAACTCTCGTTTTCCATAAAAATCTAAAGCCGGTAACAAAATAGCTTTTTAAGGTTCTCAGATATAAATTTTTCATAAAATCGGGTGTTTTAAATCGAATGAGTCGAATGGTTTTAAGTGATTCGAAGAAGAATTTCCTACGTGCATAGCTTAGGCCTTTAGCCTCCGCACGCCAGTAAAAGGCTTCGTGAAGGTCACCCTGTACTTCTTCCAGATATTCTTCCGGGCAAATTTTTTCAATCAGCCAATCCGCCCATTTGGGAGGATCAAATGATTCCATACTTAAATTTTGGTTGTACAATACTGGCCCATAATTTCGTTTTGGCCTCCTGAACTTCTTTTATAGCATAGTATCCTGAAGGAGTAGCCCAGTATAAACGCTTGCGCCTGCCCCCTCTTTGTGCAGTGGGTTCACCAAAACGGGATTCTACCCAACCCTTTTTTTCCATTCTTTTCAATACAACATGAATGGCAGGTAAGGAAATGGTTTTTTCCATAACAGATTCATAGCTTTGGGCGATTTCTACACCATGACATTCATCATTTTGTAGTAAAATCATTAGAATGATTTCTTCTAAAGGGCCAATTGCTTCCATTAGATTAACATTTGTTTATAATATAACGACACAATATTATTAATAATTGTTTAAAAAATAAAGAAGGGTATTTATTTTTTTCTGTATAGATGGGAAAAAGAAGGATATATGGATTAATTAACCTGATTAAGCTTAATTAATCCATATATCCTTCTTTTAACTTTTTCGTCAACCTCTCTTTCACCTCTTCCCCCACAAAAGCATGCTCAATAGCCTCCAAATTACATTTCAGAAAATAAGCTTTTTTCCAACCAAACTCCTTTTCCAAAATGGTATATTCTTTATTAAGAGTAGTATCTGAAATCGTTCGGGCATCGGTATTGACGCTCATAGATACGCCCGCCTGATAGATTCGATCAGCAGGATGATCCTGTATGGTGTCAATGACATTGGTTTGGACATTACTGGTCGGGCAAACTTCCAGGTGAATTTTCATTTCCCTAAGATGATCAATAAGTTTAGGGTCTTCAATACTTCTAACACCGTGGCCTATTCGGGAGGGCCGGAAGTGTTCCAGTGTTTCCCATACGCTGTCTGCACCTCTGGCTTCTCCAGCATGGGCTGTAACATGAAATCCCTTTTGACGAGCATATTCAAAAGCCTTAATGTGCTCTTTGATTGGAAAGCCAGCCTCATCTGCAGCTATGTCAAAGCCTGCTACCATGGTACCCTGAAATTGCTCTACCAGTTTGACTGCTTTCATGCTTTGTTCTTCAGTATAATGCCGTAGAGTACATAAAATTAATCTGGCTTCAATCCCTGTTTCCGCAATTCCTTTAGCCGTTGCATCATTTACAATTTGAACCACTTCTTCAGGGCTTAAACCCTTTTCCTGATGTTCCAAGGGTGCAAAGCGTATTTCGGCATAGATCACATTATCTGCTTTCAGCTGTTGAAATAAATCCAAAGTCACCAACTCCAATTCCTTTGGGGTCTGCATCAGATTGATGCCATTGATTGCTCTGGTCAAAAAATCTGCCAGATCTGTACATTTTACCGGTCCTACAAAGGATTCACGATAGGATTCATAGCTGATATTTGGATTGAGTTGTTTGACTACTTCATAGCTTAAAGAGCAGTCAAGGTGGAGGTGGAGTTCGACTTTTGGTAGCTGCGCATAATTCATTTATTACAATTCATTTTGGGATTGAAAATAAACCATAATATAGGAAGTCGAGCCTTCAAATTAGAAAGATTAGATGGAATTTTTTAATAAAAGTACTGCCTGTCTAAATCAATGTCAATGTCAATAACAATGGCAATTTCAATAGTGACATTGACATTGCTATTGACATTGACATTGCTATTGACATTGAAATTGACATTGCTATTGACATTGACATTGCTATTGCTATTGCCATTGACATTGTTATTGCCCAACTACTTATTTCCCATACGAGCTTCAAGAATGGAAAGTCTTGTTTCAAAGCCTTCAATTGATGCATTTTGTTTATCAATTATTTCTTGCTGTTCTTGTAAAGCTTTAATCAAAACAGGGATTAGAGCGGTGTAATTAACCCCATACCGATCCAGATTTTCGTCATAAGTAACGATATTCTTAATCACTTTTTCAACTTCTTGTGCGATTAAGCCTAAGGATTTATCTTGTTGCTCATTATCTTTCCAAAAGTATTCGGTGGGTCGAAGTTTTAAAATATCAGCTAAGCCATACGAAATATCTGTGATATCCTTTTTTAGTCGCTTATCTGAGGCCTGTACAATGGAATTGCCGATGTAAACTTTACCCCCGTTTTGTTGTAAATAGAGAATAGACGCTTTGCCATTACTGCGTGCCTGGATTTCGTTTTTATCCAATACAAGATTATCAGAGCTAAGATATCCCAATAATAATTGGCCAGTTCCTTTTTTTAGAGATGCATCCGATCCAAGAACAATATGTAAAGGAACATCTGGTGTTGGAGCTCCAATGGTAACCTTTCCTCCCAGCTTAATGATCCGATTATCAAATTCACCATAGATTAAAGGATTACTCTGAAAAGGACCATGGCTAATATAAAGTTTATTACTTCCGGTTTCATTCCAACCCGCATAGGTACCCAGGAACAAATTATTGCTCCCATTTTTATTTTGATCTCCTGCCCGCCATCCAATGCCAATATTATTAATCCCATTTTGAATATCATTAAGCGCATGGACTCCAATTCCAATGTTCCTATTAGCATCTTTTACACTTTCTAAGGATTGCTTCCCAATGGCTATATTACTATTCCCACCTTTATTAGATTTTAAGGCTTCGATGCCGAATGCGATGTTATTATTTCCTATGGTGTTATATTGTAAACTATTCAATCCAAAGGCTATATTTTCACTTCCTCCTGTATTATTTCCCAGGGATCTTTGGCCTAAAGCTATATTATTATTCCCTCCTGTGTTGTGAAATAAAGCATAGGCACCATTTGCAATATTATAACTACCTCCTTTATTATTATACAATGCCTGATATCCACTGGCAATATTGTTTTCTCCTCCTACATTATTATATAGTGTAAAAGCTCCGTTAGCGATATTATTTTTGCCTTCCGTATTGGAAAATAAAGACTTATAACCATTGGCCACGTTGAATTGCCCTGAAGTATTATTATACATAGATTGATATCCTAAGGCCAGATTAAAACTCCCAGAGGTATTACGGTAAAAAGATTCATAACCTAAAGCGATATTGTGGTTTCCCTTAGACACCCGATGAGCGGATCTAAACCCGATAGCAATGTTGTGGTTTCCTGAAGTGTTATAGAACAAAGATGCCGTACCCAGACCGATATTATTCCCCCCTGTGGAATTTTTTCTAAGCGGACCTGCATCGCCAATAGCAATATTTGAGTACCCGGTTGTATTATTTTCCAAAGAATGTATTCCCAAAGCTGTATTTCCAAATCCTTCTGAATTAAATCGGAGAGCATAATACCCCAAAGCTATATTAACACCTCCTGTTGTATTTCTTCTTAAAGCATTAAATCCAATACCAATATTATGATTACCATTAAAATCATCCAGCTCACCCGCATACTCTCCCACGTAAATCGACCCTCCTGTTCCTTTTGGGCTTAAGCCATTTAAGTGGGCTTGCCATTTACCCATTGCCTGGGTGTAGGGAATGCTTGAAAACGGAGTCGTTCCAATTTCAATACCATCCATCCAGACATTTAAAAAATGCTGATCTTCAGCCCAGTTAATATCCTCAAATACATTTAATGTTGGTGTCCCTTTACCAATAACCACAGAGAATACACCATTATCATCAGTACTGGCAATATGTGTTTCGGAAAAGACGATTTCGCCATCAGCCTTTTCCTTCTTTATGTTAAAATCTAATGTCACCTCAGTGTTGATCATCAATTGGCCATTAGCATTTCTAGTCACTCCCTGGTAATTGATTCCTTGTTGTGCATAACAAAAAACAGTTAAGAATAAAGCTGCCAAACTTGCTTTTAGTCTAATTAGTAGTTCATAGTTTTTCATGGTTCCTATTGTTTTATGATTTTGAATGATTTTTTATATCGGGAATGAATATTTGAAATGGTCAAAAAATAAATTCCACTTGTCAAATGGCGGATATCATAAGTCCTAATTTGACCTTGTATATCTTCTTTGATGTTTAAAACCTGCCTGCCTCTACTATCAAAAAGGCGGGTTTGGAAACTTGCAGGGCCTTCTAAGCCCATTTGGATTTGGATAAAATCTGATGTTGGATTCGGGAATACTGACAAGCTCATTGGTTTTCTAGTTGAAGTTCTTCCAGGTAGGATCAATTCGCCCTTGAGCATGCCCCAAAATCCCTGATGAAACTTGTAACTGTTTTCAATTTCACCAACTATGGTTTCCCCTACCGTATAGTTGATAGAAAAGGTTTCATTTGATAAAGATTCACCAGCTACACCAAATACTTGTTTTGAAATTGATTGGCCAAAGGAGGGCAATGCAATGAGTAGAATAAATAAAGTGAGTATGTACCGTATCATAAGCGATTTGGTTTTTTTGAATTTTTAGTTCAAAATTACCGGCAATGCGATACTGAAGAAATGGAGTTTTGATGGATGGTTTTATTTATTTGATGGATGGTTTTTTCGAATAGATTTTACATTACCAGCCGATAGGTCAACTTAATTAAAAAGGTATTTTGTAGTTTTTTACTAAACAACTTTGAATAAAGATTACTACCAAGTGAATGTAGAGGGTCGCCATTTTCTGTGGCTGCTTGGGACCAAACAAAATACATTTCTGAGCCAGGGATGTACTCCCAGCGTAGTACTAAATTTGACCTAAACTGCAAAAAGGAAAAATCGGGATTGCTAAAACTATAGTCAATTTCTTTATCGGTATTTTCATCAATCAGATATCGATCTTCATTGGGGTAATACCTCATTTGTTGGGAAGAGTATTGATTGAATCTGTCGGAAAAATTGGTAGCCTTTGGACGGCTAATGTATTTGAATTGAGAATAACGTCCCTGGCTCACATAGGGTTGTCCCCAATATTGAATACTAAGATCCGGATTAATGATATAGTTTAGGCGAAAGGAAAATGATAGAGTTTGCTGATTCAAAAAGGCATTTACATATCTTGTGTGTGTGCCAAAGGAAAGGTTTTTCACATATTGCAGCTGATCTTTTGAATTATGCATTCCCAGGCTTATAGATGTTTTTATAGCATTGGAAGGTTGATAGACAAGGGTTAATTCACTCCCCAGATAGCTCTTGCTTTTCTCTTTTGCAAAATCATATTGTATATATCCAAACATTCTCAATTTGTTACGCTGGTCTGAATAAAACCATATCCATTGGCTTAGTTCTGGATTCAATCGAAGCCTTGGTCCTCCTCTTAAGGCAGTATTTGAATAAAGAACCGGCCGATAATTAAAGTGGATACCTCCCTGCCAGTTGTTTTTTAGGGTGAAATCGGTGTTTAGATTCCATTCAATGCTTTTTAGTTGACCTCCAAAATCCCAGGCTACCCAATGTTTGTAATTAAATTGAATATTTCTAAAAATTGAAAAGGGTTTGGTAATTCTATAAGCTGCCCAGGTATAATGCCGCCAATCGTCTGCAAGTCTTTGAAAACCCAAGTCATTAAGTTCTAGTTTAGGAGATCGCCAGGTTAGCCCACTTTCAAAAATTAAACCCTTCCCAATTCGTCCTACCTGTATATTCCCTCCTGTTCCAAATAGGGATCGAGCTTCGGTATCTAAGTTTAAATGAGAAGCATCTACTCTATCAAAATTATGTTCATTGGATTTTTGAGTTGCGGTAATGGCTTCATAACTCCCATTGACCCTACTAAAAATGACATCTCCTCCCAGGTACCAGCTGCGATTATTCCAATGATGTTTAAAGTCTATTCCTCCCGAATAAGCTGATTGGTGTAGTCCTGTCAAATGATCAGGTAAATCTCTATTGCTTGCGGTAAAAATGCCTCCAATGTAAGAGTTGCGGTTATTAAAGTCTTTTTGAAGTCGGCCTACAAAATAATTGGTAAGTGGCTCAACGATTTCTTTTCGTTGTCTATTCTCATTGTCTCTAATTATTGCATATTCATTGGCGGTAATAGATTCCAAAAGGCCTATGGACCATCCATTTTTTGTTTTTCCACTAAATTTTACAGCAGCAAGGATTGAGGTATTGTTGGGAATATCTGCATGTTCATTATCCTTTAAATCAGGAGTAGAATATGGACGACGCCCAATCCGTCTCGAATAAAAGAGGTTATCTGAATCAAGAGTGTTTCCGGCTTTTGATGAGGATACCTGGTAAGTAAAAATATTTTTGTTTTCTACAAAGAAGGGGCGTCTTTCTTCAAAAAACACCTGAAAGCCATCAAGGGCAATACGTGACGGATCTGCTTCTACCTGGCCAAAATCAGGGTTTAGTGTAAAATCAATGCTTAGGTCATTACTAATAGTCCATTTGCCATCAACACCTACATTAAAATTATAATCGGTTCCATCTCTAAATGGGTTTCCTTCTTCTTTTTCATAAGTATCCAGGGAAGCCAGAACGAAGGGTTGAATTTCTTTTTGTTTTTGAGGAACGAGATCTTTTAATCCATGAAGCTCACCAAATTGGCTTACCCAGCCATTTCCTTCTCTTGGAATCAATTGCCAGGAGGAAATTTCTTCTTTCCTAAAAAGTCTTCTGATGACCTGAAGGCCCCATATTTGCTCTTTATCATTTCCAAATCTTAATTGGCTTAGTGGGATTTTTAATTCCGCTACCCAACCTTGCTCGTTTAACCCCGCTTTGGCAAACCAGATGGGATTCCAGCTTTTATCTATATTTTGGCCATCATTTGAAATCATTTTCTCGCCTTTAACTCCAGCAGCTGTCAAATTAAAAGAGAAGGCAGTTCGTAAATCATGATAACTGTCTATACTTACTTCGACCCAATCTCCCTCATAACCATCTCTTCTGGATAGCCTTTTTACAATTTTATCTGGTTCAGAATCCAAACTTAAAACACCAAAATACAGGTATCTGTCATCGTAGAGTATTTTGAATTGGGTCTGGAATTTGGGTTGTTTTCCTTCCTCCGGTTCTCGTTGTAAAAAGGAGCTACTCCAGGCTATTTGATCCCATGCCGGATCATCAAGCACTCCATCAATTACAGGAGGATTTGAAGTCAATTTTTTAGTAATGAATTTGTTCTTTGGTCTAGATGCGATTTTAGAGTTTTCACCATTTTCCTGGGCAAAACCCCATAAAGGAGTCAGCAAAATCATCCACAGAAAGCAAGTGGGAATGAAAAGTGAATTATGCATAATAGTTCCGTTTAAGCTGAAACTATTTTACTTGCCTGATATAGAAAATAGAGATTTGATGGATGGTTTAAACCATTTGATGGTTGACAAAAATTAGGAAATTGTTAAGGGGTAGTGTCAAAAGTAAAATTTTATAAAATTTTACTTTTGACTCATGCTGGTATCTAGCCAGTTTCCAAACTGGCGAAAATACTGTAGATTTTAAACAAACCATCAATCTATTTTTACCATTCATCAAATACTCCTGTTTCTAAAAAAGTTTTAGTCCTATATTTAATAGTAAATGATGGTCACTAATTTGAAATTGAGATTTAATAGAATTTACAGGAATGGACAAATTTAATTGAGAGTGCCAATGAACTTAGACCTTAAAATATTATTAGTTTTAAGCCTCTGTACTACTACTAAAGCCTTTGCACAAGACTTTTGGAATAATTTGGATTTTGCACTTTTTGAACCTGGCACCAAAGAATACAACATAAACCAAATAGTTAGTCAGGATTCATTTTTTAAGCCCATTGAGGATCAAGCAGGCAAAACAAAACCATCAAATGTCTATTGGCTAAGAGCCGATTTTTCGGCTCCACCTCCTATAGAAATTAATGATAGCATCTGGTATTTTAGGTTTAGAACGGTTGATCAGGGAGATCTTTACTTTTTAGAAAATGATACGATTACTAAGATGCCTGTTGGGAAATTTGACCAGAACAGTAAATCCGTATTTCAGGGGCCTTTTTCGGAAGTTACACTCAGGAAAAATTCATTAATTAAGAACAGGTATTTGTATCTAAAAGTACGTGAACTTGCCAGCTTTGAAAATCCTTCCACCTGGCAGTTTGATTATGTATGCATTTATGAATATTCCAATACAGAAGTTCAAAAGCATCGCATTCCACTCTTTTCTTTTCTTGGTGTTTGCGCCATAATTTTCATTCTAACAACTGCCTTCTTTTTGTATTTTAAACAATCTCAATACTTCTATTATTCACTATATATTTTATTTATTTCAACTTATCTATCGGCAGAACCACTGGGTTTAAACAAGTTCTTATTTGGTGAAAATAGCATAGCATCACTTTGGTTTTCTCAAACCATAAAAATTCTTTTTAATGTAGTTTACATCTGGTTTTGTATGGCCTTTATAGATGTAAAAAACAATTATAATGCCATCTATAAACTGTTATTAGGGGTTATTTGTAGTGAGTTTTTCTTGATTGGCTTAAATACTTTTTTTCTTTTTAATCAATACCATCTGTTAAACATCTATTTGATTCATTTTCATCATATTTTTATGATTATTGCTGTAGCGGTTTATAGCATTGGGTATATCATCGTAAACAGAGTTGACAATTTATCCTATTTCATTATTGCTGCCGCCTCGATTTACTTTTTGTCTTTTGTAGCTCAATATTATTTGCCTATCTCAGGCCCATCCGGCCAGATTTTTAAAGACAATAACTATTATTTAATTATTGGATTTGCTTTGGAGATTGTCATTTTCACCTTCGGTTTTGCCTATAAAATTTTATTGGATTATAATGAGAAGTTAAGATTTGAAAGAGAATCCATTGCCAATAAGACCATTGCTCTGCGTGCACAGATAAACCCGCATTTTATTTTTAATTCCCTGGGGTCGATACAGCATTTGATAAGCACTAATAATAAAGCATCTGCCCTAAAGTATCTGTCAAAATTCAGCAGATTTACTCGAAACGTTCTTGAATACTCCATTGAACCAGACATTCTGTTATCAGAAGAAATTAAGATGCTAAAGGATTATTTAGAATTAGAATCTTTACGTTTTAATGGATCCTTTAATTATAGCATTAATTTAGATCCTGACATAAACCCAGATGCCATTGAGGTTCCTCTATTAGTAATCCAACCTTTTGTGGAAAATGCCATTATCCATGGTTTTTTACATAAAAAAGAAGGAGCAAAAGCGCTTGGTATAAATTTTCTCAAGGAAGACAACTATTTAATTTGTGAAATTGATGATAATGGTGTGGGAAGAAATTTCCATCAAGAAAACAACTCAATTGGAAAGGGAAGGAAAAAATCAAGAGGACTAAAAGTTACAGCAGAACGTTTGGATATGTTTAATCAACTTACTGAGGAATCCAGCAATATTAGGATCATCGACAAAAAGTCAGAAGATGGTCAATCTTTAGGAACTAAGGTGATTATTAAAATTCTTATTCGTTAAAATCATTCTAATGCATTTAAAAGCAGTCATTATTGAAGATGAAGAAAATAATAGGGAAACGCTTCAAAACATGTTAGAAGAGTTTTGTGAGAACATTACCATTGTTGGCATGGCAGATTCAGTTGAAGATGCGGTATCCACCATCAAGCAAAACAAACCTGATGTTTTGTTTTTGGATATTGAAATAAAATCCGGATCTGGTTTTGATGTGCTTCATCAAACTTCTCACCTGGATTATGAGGTAATTTTCACTACTGCTTTTGATCAGTTTGCTATTAAAGCTATGCGGTTTAGCTCGCTCGATTATTTGCTTAAACCAATAGACCTGGAGGAACTGCAAGATGCTGTTGAAAAAGCCAAAAAGATCAAAAACCAAGAAATTTACAAGCAACAATTAGAAACTCTGATTCATAATCTAAAACAAGAAAAGCCAAAACTTAATAAAATTTGCCTATCCACCGCCGATGGTTTAGATTTCATTGATGTAAATACCATTTTATATTGCAAAGCTAATGGTTCGTATACTGCCTTTGTTTTAGATGGCCAAAAAGAGATTTTGGTGAGTCGACATTTAAAAGAGTACGTCAGTTTATTTAATGATCATGATTTTATGCGCGTTCACAATAGTTTTTTAGTCAATTTAAATAATGTTGAAAAATTTGTGAGAAATGATGGGGGATATATCATCATGAAAAATGGCGATCGTGTAAATATTTCAAGATCCAAAAAAGAACAATTTTTAGATGCAATGAAGTCATTGATTGGCAGGTAATTCATCATACCATCAAAACCTTGTCTTCCGCAATAACATATACTTGATCTTTAATCTCTGGTTGGATAAGCCCCATACCAGTAAAAGCACCAAAAGCAGGCAAAATGCCGCCGGTTTTCCCAAAATAAAAACAAGGGAGACGAAGACTTTGCCGTGCTGCTCCTCTCATACGAACACATGGATGAATGTGTCCTGCTAGATTATAGACATCAAATCCTTCTGTAAAAGTAGGCTCATGAGTAAACAAAAAGGGCTCAATTTCCAGGGAGACGCCATGGACTAATAGTGCAGATCTTTCATAATTTAATGGATCTAGAATATCGTGATTCCCAATGATCAACTCAAATTGGATATTGGAGAACTGATCCATTAATTCAATTAACTCATCCCATTTGGCATTATATTCGCTATGAAAGAGATCTCCTAAAAACAATACCCGCTTCGGCTCATAATCTAATAGTAAGCTGATCATCCGTTCCCAATTGGATTGTCCTGCTGCTTCCGGAACCGCCAAACCTGATTTTCTAAAATGAGAAGTTTTGCCAAGGTGAAGGTCTGCTAATAAAAGCATATTTTCCCTTTCCCAATACACCACTCGGAAAGGATGCAGGTATAATTTTTCACCCGCAACCATCACTGATAAGCCGTTCTCATTTATTAAAGTACTCATGGTTTAAAAGTATTTCTTTTTTGGGGTTCCTCGTTCAATGTTCTTTGTTCAGTGTAAAGAGATGCAAAATAAAGGCTTTGTAGTTTTTTAAAACATTTTATACCTCAAAAAGTCATACCATCCCAGAATTATAGCATCATTCAATTTGCATATCCGCTCATTTGCAAATTTACTAATCTGCTCATTTACTCAATTGTAGTTTCATCTTCTGAATCCGGTCCACTAATTTTTCAGAACTCAACTTCTCCCGTAGTCGATCCACTATGATGGGAAAAGAAAAAGGAGTAGCCCGATGTGGGTACATTATACACATCTTTTGAAGATTGATTCGATTGAGGGCCTTTCTGAGCCGAGCCTCTTCCAACTGAAAGGTCATCACTTCATCAAAGGCCTGGTTTAGTAACAGGTTCTGTGGTTCATAATCAGAAAAGACTTGAAAAAACAATTGGGAGGAAGATTGAAGATGTTTGTCTTTTTTTTGTTTGCCTGGAAAACCCTTAAAAATAAGCCCCGAAATTCCTGCAATATCTCTGAATTTGCGTTTGGCCAATTCTGTAGAATTGATGCTGGACTGAATATCTCTTGATAAATTTTGGGTATTGAAGAGTCCTTCTTCAATGAGTTCTCCTATTGGTATTTCGATATCGGATAACAATTCAAAGCCATAATCATTCATAGCAATAGAAAAACTGATTGGCTGGTGCTGAGAAATCCGATGAGCCAATAAAGTTCCCATGCCTTCATGTACAAACCGACCTTCGAAGGGATAGACTAATAGATGATAACCTTCTCGACTTTTAAAATATTCGATCAACAACTCTCCCTCTTGAGGAATGTGAGAACGCTCTTGTTGTGTTTGGATCAAAGGTTCTAAAGCTTTTAATTCTGTATCATTCAGTTCTCCTATGGAAGCTTCATGGATTTTTTTTCGTAAAAAAGCACCTAATTGCGAGGAAAGCGGCATTCTTCCTCCCTGCCAAGAAGGAATCTTTCCCGTCTTTTTCTTACTCTTTTTTACCTGTACCATCATGTCTTTGATTCGTACCAGTTCAAGACTGCGTCCGGCAAACCAAAAAACATCACCAGGACTTAACTGAGCGACAAACCATTCTTCAATGCTCCCAATACGACCACCTTTAAGGTATTTGACCTGTAAATTGACATCCCCAACAATGGTTCCAATAGACAGTCGATGCCTTAGTGCAATTTTTTTATCATCCACTTTATAAAGGCCATCTTCAAGAATCACCTTTTTATATTCATTATAGGCTCCCAGGCTTTCACCCCCAGTAGTAATAAAATTGAGTACCCACGACCATTCCTCTCTGGATATACTAGAATAAGAAAAGGTAGCTTGAACTTCTTCAAAAATTTCTTTTTCCTTAAATCCTTCCGAAACGGCCAAGGTGACCAGATATTGAATTAATACATCAAAGGATCGAATGTAAGGAATTCGGCTTTCCAATTCTCCATCCCTGATCGCCATCCTTAAGGCAGC
The DNA here is from genome assembly GCA_028285545.1 of Saprospiraceae bacterium. Lineage (GTDB taxonomy): Bacteria > Bacteroidota > Bacteroidia > Chitinophagales > Saprospiraceae > JANQPA01. Next base: position 57,894 of record JANQPA010000068.1, read on the forward strand.
ACTTTCCATTAATTCCAATGAATGAGTGGGGACAAAATAAATGCGGCTTAAAGCCCCTGGCTGGTGGCCGCTTCTTCCTGCTCTTTGTACAAAACGTGCTATTCCCTTAGGGCTTCCTATCTGAATTATGGTTTCAACAGGACGAAAATCTACTCCCAGATCCAGGCTGGAGGTGCAAACTACTGCTTTGAGAATGCCTTCGTGAAGTGCATTCTCCACCCAATCTCTTAATTTGCGATCAATGGATCCATGATGCATTGCCATAACTCCAGCTAGATCAGGAGCGATTTCTAAAAGATTTTGATACCAGATCTCACATTGGGCTCGAGTGTTGGTAAAAATCAAAGTGCTTTGACTCTTATTGATGATCGGGATGATTTTATGAGCTAGTTTAATACCCAGATGCCCTGCCCAGGGGAATTTTTCAATCTCATCAGGCAAGACAGACACTACTTCTATTTCTTTTTTAATACCTGAACGAATGACCACAGCTTCATCAGAATGCTTCCCCATTAATGCAACAATCGCCTCTTCCATGTTTCCAATGGTAGCAGAGATTCCCCAGACTTTTAAATCAGGGATTATTCCTTTTAATCGAGAAAGAGCCAACTCTGTCTGCACTCCTCTTTTAGAACCTATCAGTTCATGCCATTCATCGACTATTACTGCCTTGAGAGATTTGAAAAACTTTGGATATCCTTTGGTTGCCAGCAGCAAATGCATGCTCTCGGGAGTAGTAATCAAAATTTCTGGTGGCTTTCTTTTTTGTCGGTTGCGATCACTTGTAGAGGTATCCCCTGAACGAGTTTCTACCCTCCATTTTAGACCCAATCCTTCTACAGCACGCTGTGCAGAAGCCTGAATTTCTTTTGCCAAAGCCCGAATGGGGGTTATCCAAACGGCTTGCAAACCATTATTCTCTCGAGCATAATCATTAGGATGTTTTTCAATAAACTCCAACAAAATTGGAATGATTAAGGAATAAGTTTTACCACTTCCGGTTGGAGCATTTACCACACCATGATGACCATTGAGATAAGCCTCCCAACTTTGTTTTTGAAATGGAAAGGGTTTCCAGTTCATAGATTCAAACCAAGCTTCACCGTGATGTAGTAATTCTTTTTGCTTCATTTATTATCAACTATACTTGGTTTGAACTGCTTTAGGCGGTTTTAAATCGCCCAAAACGGTTTGCACCCCTGCTGTGGGCGGTTTTGTAACCAGCTGTGGGCGGTTTGTAACCGCCCAAAAACTATTCCTTCACCACCTTAATAGCCCTATCTAATAATATTCCCGTATTCATATTTCTCCATACAAACCAATAAATACCTGCCTGCAAATTAGAAATGTCAATGCTTTCATTCAAATTAGGCCCAATAACATTAAATCTCCTTTTTGCCAGAAGCTGTCCCTTAAAACTGAAAGTTTCCAATACATAATCACCCGATTCAATATTTTGTTTTTGAAAATACAGTTTTTCTGTAGTCGGATTAGGATAAGCTAGTATATGGCTTGTTGGAATTTTAGTTTCATCAAGATCTGTAAGGATTTGGCTACTGACATACTGGGCATTTAATACTTCCACACCAAGACTGTCCATAGTAAAAGATAAAAGAACGTCCTTATTTTCATTACTTAAGAATCGATAACTAATTAAAGTGTCCTGGGGAAGCATGGCTCCACCTAAAAATGGCAGTACAAGATCCGTAATATCCTGCCATCCAATAAAAATAACCTTAGCTTCCACACTGAAGGAAAGAGATTCCGTTCTTTTTTGGCGCAACACCTCATAAAATCCTTCTGGAATTTGCAGCGTCCCCCAGGCATCTGTTATATCCAGGCGGCTAAAGTTCGCTCTGATCCTAAAGGAATCCGGAACAAAAGGAAGAATGGAAAGAATCGTATCTGGCAAATCGCTAGAAGCAAAAGGAACAGCTAGTGAAGACTGAGATTGAACACTATCTAAATAATTGATGGGCACCATATATTCCAATAAAGGAGGATCAAAGCGAGAAGCCAGGTTGACACCAAAACCAACAGGATCTTCCCCGAAGGCACCTATCGTTTCCATTTTTGATTCCGTAACCAGGGAGTAGGTTTCCACTCCCTGAAATATTCTGCTTAACAAATTAGCCTCAGGAAATAAATCTGTGGACTGCCCTGAATCAGGCGTTTCAAAAATCTGCTGAAAAATCAAATCTGCCTGCAAAGAAGAATAATCCCAATTTTGCATACCTCCTGGAGAAGTAATTTGAGTATTCGCAGGTAAATTATCAACAGCATACCTCACCGTATCCCCTATGTTGGGAAAAATGGCAGAGGTAATACTTACCTGGGCATTTAAGTTTTCAATAGATCCTAAAAGAAGAAAACAAAGTAATATTCGGATTTTCATAAGCATCTGTGATAATAGAAATAAACAAACTATGTCCAAGTCTGGGCATTTTTTTTCATAAAATCAATAGTGAGGTGCAGCGTTTTAGTCATTTGCGCATAATATAAAGATGAGGACGCGTCAGAATCGATTTTTATCTACTCAAGTTGCCAGGCAACTTGACTTAGTAAACAAAAGTTATGAAGACTAAAACGATATTTGCTTTTTATTTGATATTACTCTTGGTAAGCGGCTGTAAGAAAGACAACATCTTTTCAGTAGTTACCGAAGAAAAGCCACCAGCCCCCAAGATTATTATTGAATCTACTGTCAGTGGCATCGTATTAAATCGTCAAGGACAGGCAGTAGAAAATGCCACTGTTACATGGGGTACTCAACAAGTAGAGACCAATGAAGATGGGTTTTTTATCATTGAAGATGAGGTAAATGGAGAACAGGCTGTCTTACAGGTAAGCAAAGAGGGATATTTTGATGCTTTCCAAACCATCCTTCCCATAGCACAAGCTTCCTTAAAGACACGTGTTCAACTAACCCCCAGATTGCTAAATACTTCTTTTTCTGCAGCAAATGGAGGGGAATTACAATTGGTCAATGGCACCAATGTGACATTCGTTGCTTCGGCATTCCAGGATGAGATGGGCAATACCTACACAGGAGAAGTTAGGGTATTTGCCAGCTACATAGACCCTACAGATCCTGATTTAGATGAGATTATGCCTGGTAATTTGCAGGCATTAAATGCAGATGAAGAAAGCCAAATACTGGAAAGTTTTGGTATGATCAATGTCGAATTGGAAGGTAGCCAGGGACAGGGCTTACAGATAACAAGTCCAGCCCAATTAAGCATGCCTATTCCTACTAGTTTGTTGAATAAAGCACCTTCTGCAATTCCTCTTTGGTATTTTGATGAAGCCACCGGACTTTGGAAAGAAGAAGGAGAAGCTACCTTATCCAACGGAAACTATGTTGGAGAACTTGCTCATTTCAGCTTTTGGAATTGTGATGTGCCTTATGATCTGGTGGAAATCTCCGGTAAATTTACAGCGGAAAGCTTTGAGATTAATGGCAAAATAAAAATAAGTGCTCCCTCGCTAAATACACAGGCCTATGGCCATTTGTCTAGTGATGGTTCTTTCCGCGGAAAGGTAATAAGTGGAACCCCACTAACACTGGAATTGATCGACCTAAACTGTAATGATGTCATCTATACCCAGGATTTGGGAACATTAACTGCTGATCAGGATTTAGGAGAAATCAATATCCCATTAACAGAGGAATGGGTAACGATTAGTGGAACCTTAGTGAATTGTGATGATCAGGCCATCTCTGAGGGAGTTGTGGTCTTAGATTTGGGAGGAAATACCTATTTAATCTCGCCTAAGGCTGATGGAAGTGTTTTAGGAGCCTTCCGAGCTTGCAACGAGACTGATTTCAGCATCCTTGGGGTAGACTGGAATGCTCAAGAGAGGGGACAAGCAAAAACTTTCAACATCACCTCAAGTGTCAATGTGGGAAACATCCAGGCTTGTGGAACTTCTTTTGTAGCAGAGATGAGAATTATTATTCCAGGACAGGACGACTATGTTGTTAATAATGTAACGGCTACTATAGAACCACAGATGGATTCAATCCCTCCAATCTACAAGCTTAACAGTACAGACATCCAGGGCGAAAATGACAGAGTAACCTATAACTTCAATTTCTTAAACTGGACCAATAACCAAAACAATCAGATTTGGGGAATGAACTTTGATAAGCAAGTCAGTGGTGCTCCAGGAAATATTTTCCGTTTTAGCAATTTAAATGATATTGTTGCCTTACAGTATGGAGAAAAACCAGGTGAGGTAATTTATTTCAGGGTAAGTGGAGTGACCTTATTTAATGAGGTAACCGAGCTTAGTATTGAAAACTGTACCCTAGAATTAAGCGCCATCCTTGAATAAAGGCAACTGAATGTATGGCGAAGTTATACAAAAATAATCCCAATGTAATCCGAGTACATGAACCTTGAACAAATTGTAGAACAGTGTAAATCCAGAAATGGGCAGGCGGAAAAAGAACTCTTCTTCCGCCTCGCCCCACGGGTTTTAAGTCTTTGTCGGAGATATACACCCGATGAAGAGCTAGCGCAGGATTATCTACAGGAATGTTTTTTGACTCTTTTCAAGAACATCAAGAAATATGATGCCAAAAAGGGGGCATTTGACCCCTGGTTTTTTCGCCTTTGCACCAACCGAATTCTACAATCATATCGGAAATCTAAAACAGAGCCAGAGATTGAATTTAGGGCAGAGGTACCTGAAATTTCTATATCTGAGGAGTCTATCCAATCTATTTCTGAAGAACAACTACTGGAAGCTATTCGCCAGCTACCAAATGGCTATCGAGAGGTGTTAAACCTGGCCATTTTTGAAGGTTGGACGCACAAGGAAATTGCCCGAAAATTAAAAATTTCAGAAAGTACTTCACGCTCCCAATTGGCTCGAGCAAAAAAGTTACTAAAACGATTTCTTCAACCATTAAAGAATAAGAATTATGAAAAAAGATTGGCTTGAAGAAAAGCTAAGAAATGACCTGGGGAATTATCCCTCCCCTATGGACTTGGAAGGGGCCTGGACTAAATTGGAAGAAGCCAGGAAGGAAAAAAAGCGTAGACTGATATGGATCTGGCGTTTTGGTGGGGTTGGTTTTCTACTAGCTGGTATTCTGATAATATTTCAAATTAATAAGGAACCTTCAATTGACTATTTACCCATACCTCAAATCTCAAGTAAAGATGACAAGGTGATGGCTGACCATATAACGCCTAAAGATGACGCTATTATTAAGGAGATCAATACCTCATCTACTAAGGTCTTAAGTGAACCGAACATTGAACCCCTATCTGGGCCATCGACTTCCATTCAGAAGAAAGAAAGAAGTATTACCCTTAATGAGTCTACCCTGGCTAAGAATCCGTCAAAAGAAGCAAACATACCCATTGGTAAATCCCCGAACCCATTAACTCCTTCAGAAGCAAAATACCCGGAGAATGAGCAGTTTTCATTATTGATCCCTTTACCAGTATTAAATCTTCAGTTAGAAAGGCCACTCCCTAAGCCAATCTTTTTTGCTTTACCATCCACCCCCACCAACTTAGAGAAAAGGAGGAGAAGTAAGCAAGAATTGTGGGTAGTCTTAAGCGGCACCGTGGGTTCCCACCACAGGAAACTTGGAACTAATTCTTCTGATTCGGAAATCAATACTTTAATTGAAAGGAGGGATTCCAGCGAAAGAGCATTAGAATGCTATTCTTTTTCCTTTGATATTCGGCAAAATTTTGGATCCAATTGGTATTGGCAGTCCGGTATTCGTCATCAATTGAGTTTTGAGGTTTTGGAGGATCAGTATCAAAAAGTGAGCAGTAAAATATTGGAAGATCAGGTAACCCAGATCCTTAAGCGAGCTGATGGTACTGTAAGTGAAGTCCGGGAGGACATCACCGTTCAGGTAACGGAGACGGTCATGAGTACGATTTACAATACCCAAAACCTAATAGAGATACCGCTGTTGATTGGCTATCAGAAGGACCTAGGTCCTCACTTTGGATTTGATGTCGGTATGGGGATGAGTTATGGTTTTATTCAGCGCAGGGAAGGTTCCATATTAGCTGGCCCTTTTTCTACAAACAGGTATCAAGCTTTGGAAGATTTAAACTATCGCCAATCCAATATCTGGGGGGCACAATTCCAGGGTTCCGCTTATTTTGACATTGGTGATCAGTGGCAGGGTTTTGGCGGGTTTCAAGCCAAATTCTATCCAAATATAGCAGCGGGGAATGCCAATTTTTATGAGCGGCAGTATTTTTTGAATGGGGTGATTGGGCTAAGGTTTAGGTTGGGGGAGTGAGGGGTTATAATGATTGCTTTTTTAAGCTAATTTTTAAATACAAAATAAGAGCCGAAGATAATTTAAGAGAATATTTAAACCCACCGTTTTTTCGAACTCTTGAAGCTGCTTCAGAACGAATCTTCCTTCCAAGACATAAAAATCATTTACCCTCCCTCCCCTATTCCCTGAAAATCAGTCTTCTTTCGATGGAATTGCTGTAAAATTCTTTTCTTTTAGAAAGTCAAAAAAACTGGTTTGCTAAATCATAGTTCAGTATATTGTATTTGATACCTTTTAATTGAACTATATGATAGCATATGATCATCGGATACGCTCGCGTCAGCACTAAAGATCAAAATCTCGCTCTGCAGATCGATGCATTAGAAAAAGCAGGATGCGATAAGGAAAATATCTTTCAGGAAAAAGTCAGTGGATCCAAAGCAAACCGACCGGAACTCAAAAAGATGATCGGCCAACTCCGCAAGGGTGATGTTGTGGTGATCTGGAAATTGGACCGGTTGGGTCGGTCGCTTCGTGACCTGGTGAATTTAGTCACAGAAATACAAGCGAAAGGTGCCGAGTTAAAATCCTTAAACGATCAGATTGATACAACAACAGCCCATGGTAAACTGACTTTTCACCTATTTGCCGCTCTTTCGGAATTTGAACGGGATATCATTAGTGAACGAACCAGGGCGGGATTGGAATCTGCCAGAGCACGTGGCCGTAAGGGAGGTCGCCCCAAAGGACTATCTAAGGAAGCAAAGGACAAAGCGATTGTTGCTGAAACTTTATATAAGCAAGGGCAAATGAGTATCAATGAGATCTGTGATCATTTGAGCATATCCAGAAGTACGCTTTACAAGTATCTCCGGTACCAGAGAGTAAAAATTAGCATGTACAATAAAAAAGAACCTTCTTAGCCCAACTGTAATGAATGCTTATCTGACTCTTCAGGATATCCGGCCGGGACAAAATAGATATCGATCATACATAATAAAAATCGAAACAATTGATATCGGAAACAACCACTCTTATGTTGTCAAATTAATCTGGGGGCGTATTAGAGGAAAAAAGAGAATACTCTCCTATGTTTGTAGTAACCTGGATGAAATTAGAAGTCTTCTCAGGCCTATTTTAAAAACCAGGCTTCGTCACGGATATCGGCTTGTCGATAAAAGTGAGAATTTTCCGGAATATGGTATTCTGGATAAGTTCCAGATTGGACAATTAACAGATTCAAATCAACTCTTTCTATTTCAGTGAAGAGAGTAGCTTACTATTTATTCTTTTACTTATTTTAAGTATCTTAGTTTATATTCTCATCTTAAATTCAAAAAAAATGAGGATTGTATGTTTTAAAATTTTGATTCTCATTTTCTTATCCTCAGTTAATGCTAACTGCCAGGAAATAATTGAAGATTCCCTATCCTCAGCAAAAAATAGGTATAAGAATTATTTTGCAGATGAATACCGAAGTGCAATTAAATTGGCACAGTTCTTTTTTGATTCCCTTGAAAGTACTGGTCTTATTAAAAGAGAGTTAGAAAAAATAAGTGACCTAAAAGATAGGAATAAGGTTAAGAATAGTTTAAGGAAAGTCATTTTAGCAATTGACACTATAATCAATCTAGATGCATCAATAAATAATACTTTGATTCATTTAGATAATTTGGGAGGTAAAATCCAAACTAATAACTCTCCTATATTGAAAGAGCAATATTCTTTAACCGAAAAAAAATTTGAAGAAGATTTTCGTTTAATAAAAAGAATAGTAAAAAAAGAACTTTTTTTAGGCCTTGGAAGATATGTAATTGCAAGTGAAAATTCTGAAATTCAGATATTGCTTCATTTTTGGAACGGGATGAAAGATAGGATAGGAAATTTATATAAAAAGGAATTAGAAGAGACTTATAACAAAAATAGAGATTCATTACAAAGAAAAATTGATTCACTAGGGATTGTTTTTGATTCATTGGGGACTGTTTTTGATTCTTTAGGAACTGTTTTTGACTTTTTAGAGAAAAAAAATGTAGACCTATCAAAACGTAATTATGATTTAGATTCTACTTCAAATGCTAGGAATGCAGAGAATATGATTCTCCAAGAAGCTTCTGTATTATTAATACAACAGAATAAAGATCTAGATTCTTCACTTCTCAAAAAAACTAAAGAATATTTAACGCTTGAAGAAAGATCTGAGAATTTAGACTCTATCAATAATTCCCTGACTCAATCGGTAGATTCATTGAAAAAGGTAATAGAACCGCTGACTCAAGAAAAAAACACACTGATTAGTGAAGTAGACTCTCTTAAGGCCGAAATACCATTTTATACAACTCTTGCAAATCGTTCTTATAGGTATACAATCGTTGCAGTAATATTATTCATTTTATCCCTTCCTACAATATTATTTATAGTTATATCTAAGAGGAAAACAGAAAAAACAAATTTATTATTACAAGAGCAAAAGATAAGCCTAGAAAAGAAAAATACAGATCTAAATTCAACTAAGGAACAATTACAATTAAAGACTGAAGAGCTTGATTCGTTCATTAAAGAACTCCACCATAGGATAAAAAATAATCTACAAGTTGTTGTAGGTATTTTAAAACGCCAATCCAGAAATATTATTGATCATAATGCCAGGATGTCAATACAGGATACGCTTAATCGAATAAGAGTTATGGGATTAGTTCACTATAAACTTTATGAAAATAACGATAGAGAGGTTAGTTCTATTAATGCGTCTGAATTCATAGAAAATATAGTCGAAAATGTAGTTAAAATAAATGATTTTGGTTTTGACGTAAAAAATAGATCCCAATTTTTATTTGATTTGGATGATTTATTCCTAAATATGGATAAAGCTACCGATTTAGGGCTAATTGTCAACGAATTAGTTAGCAATTGTTTTAAACATGCTTTCCAAAATAGAATTAATAATGACAATCACACTTTAGAGGTTGTTTTAAAATCAGGCTTCAATCCAAAACTTACGATTAGGGATAATGGCCCAGGATTACCCGAGAATTTTTCCTTCGAAGAAACAACATCATTTGGAATGAAATACGTAGCTGATTTGGTGAAGAAAAGGAAATGGAAAATAAATTTTTCATCATCTAATAAGGGTACTGCTTTTTTTGTTATTCTAAACTAAAATTAAGTGGACTAAAAAATTGCAATACTTCATGGAACTTTCTACTAAACCCAGGATACTAATTTTAGATGATGAGCCAGGTGTGAGATATGCGTTTGAGGATTTTATTTTAGAATTAGGATATGACATTGTTGGATTAGCTAGTACAACTGAAGAAGCTTTAGAAGTATTTAAAAAGACTTTTCCTGATATTGCGTTGTTAGATATCAATATTGACGATCAGGAGAACGGGGGGATTGAAGTGGCTCAACAAATACAAAAAATTAGACCCACTCCAATTATTTACATAACAGGTTATGCTGAACAAAATTTTGATTATGCAGTTGAAACATTTCCTGCCAACTTCTTAGCTAAACCCATCGTAAATAAAGAACAACTCAAGCATCCTATCGAACTGGCATTACATAATTTTTGGGGAGCAAGTTTTAGGTTTCCAAACTTAGTAGGGCATTTTGGATGGTTGCATATTAGGAAAAATTTAGAAAAAGGGTTTGATCTCAGGATACATCAAACAGATGTTAGATATGGAAAGGCATCCAATAATGATATTGAACTCTATTACGGAGAAAAAGTCCAAAGAGTTTATATTTCAAGCCAAAAATTTAATGAAACTCTTAAAGTATTACCGCCTTCCCTTTTTTTAAAAGTTAATCGTTTTCACTTCGTAAATATTACCCATACTATATTAAGGAATAATAATGAGGTCTTTATAGAAGGCGAAGAGGAAAATATTATATTTAAGATTTCTTCAAATAATAAAAAAAATGTTTTGGCTAAATTAAGATAACGTTTACTTACTTTTAATTAAGTTTCCTTTCTTTTTTATCTCTTAATATAGAGAATCCAATTTCACAAGGCAATTTTTACTACTCACCAGAATTACCTGCAATTCGAGGTATAGTTTTCCATTTTTGTTCTGACAATCTATCAAAAGTAAGTTTATCTCAAACTTATAGTTCATTGACAACTGGGCCGATATCTAAAATTAGAGGACATTTTTTTAATGAGTAAATTAATAAAGCACTATGAAACATTTATTGATGAAATTAACGATTGTTGGAATAGTAGTATTCCTGTCAGGATGTTGTGAATTATTCAATACCTGTGAAGATGACTCTCTATCAGCACAATTTAATGTCGATAAAACAGAGGTGGTGGTAGGAGAGAAAATCACTTTTACTTCAACGTCTAAAGGAACTCCGGATAAATTCGTATGGAGTTTTCCAGAAGGTAATCCTTCCAATGGAAATGGTGAATCTATGACTGTACGTTATAATGAGCCAGGTACTTACTCAGCTTCTTTAAGTATTGAAAAAGGCGATAAGAGTGATACAAAAACAATACATGAATTGATTACAGTGACTGGGCAAAACCCCCAGGCGGATTTTTATGCTGACAAGAGAAAATTAAAAGTCGGTGAGTCTGTTATTTTCCACTCAATTTCAGAAGGAAATCCTGATAAATTAAATTGGACATTTGATGGGGGGGTACGCCAAAATTCTAGTGACTTATCACCAAAAGTAAAATACGACAATCCTGGTGAGTTCACAGTTGTTTTGCAGGCATCAAACAAATATGGAACTCATACAAAGACAAAACCAGGCTTTGTCGAGGTAATACCTGAATATATCGAAAAAGTAAATGTGATTATAAACATAACCAATGAAGATGCCGAAAAAGATTGCGGATTTAATATTTCCTTGGAAAAGAATTCAATTAATCTTTATTCACGGAAAAATTGGGGAGTTTCAGGGCATTGGAAGAGAGGGCATATTGCAACTGCAAGCAGTAATGATATTTCTACAAAGAAAGTTTCCCCTTTTGGCTCCTATAGCTTTAAAATTGAGCATGCAAGTAATAATGGTCGAAATTGTAGAGTAAGTTTTGATGTCTCCGTAAATATTATAACTACATATGGTAGAACTCTTAAGGGGATAGATAGCTATTCAATTGATTGGACAAATGGACGACGTACTATACCATTTACTCTTCTTTAAGTAGAAATTTCTAGTAATAGAATAAGAAGATGAAAAAAGGCTTACCGTAAGGTAGGTCTTTTCTCCTTATTTATCCAATAACTCAAAATTTTGCCTTGACCGCAAGGGATCAGGATAAATATATTAAAAAAAACATAATATGAGATTGTTGTTAATAATAATCCTTATTCTAGCTACAATTGACTTGTCGGGTCAAGAAGTTAGAATAAAAGGGAAATCTCTTCTAGAAAAAGAGATGAATCTGTCAAGTGATTTGTTATCTGCAAGGATTCCAAGTTCCATTACAAAGAATGAAACTCATTCAATTCCGGCAATTACTTCTCAGTTAAAAAACAGAAAAGCTTGTAAACAAGTGAGAAAAAGTTTTAGATCCTGTAAGAAAGTTTGCAGGAAACAAAAAAGGAAGACTAAAAAAAATGAATGTAAGCCTTTAAAAAAACAGGCTAAGTCGTGCCGGAAACAAGCAAGAAAACAGAAAAAAAATTGTAAAAGAACATGCAAGAAAATTAAAAAAGATAAGATTAAGTTTTGTAAAAAAAACCTAAAAGGAAAGAAAAAACGAAGATGTAAAAGATCTGCAAGAAAAGAGTTTAGAAAATGTAAAAAGAATTGTAGGAAACAAAAAAGGAAGACCAAGAAAGAGGTATGCAAACAACTTCGAAAAAAATTCAAGTATTGTAAAAAACAGGCGAGAGTAGATAAAAAGGTATGCAAAGAAGAGTGCAAAGAAGAGAAAATTATTGGTTATGCAAATTGTGGCAAAGCAGTTTATTGTTGTGAATGTTATGAGAACCCGGATGATATAAAAAAATATACTTCAATTTTAGGTGCAATTGATTGTATGTTTCGAAGCTGCGAATCTAGTGCTTCAGGCGGTCGTCCAGGTGGTCGGTCGGGAGCTTTTAATAAATGCAAAAAGGAACAATTAGAAAAATTGCCAGATTATAATTATTGAGGAAATTTTAAATTCAGGTAGGAAAGCTATGGTAATTCATTCCTTTATAAAGGGGGTATAGCTTTCCTGTTTTAAATTTTGTAACCCCTTACAAGAAAATAAAAATATAATAAGTCGAGGCCTATGTAGTTCATTTCGACTGTTTGGAGTGTCCAAATAACGGCATCCTTACCTAAAAATTCAACAATGCTACACCATTTTGAAACAATGTTGAATTCTCATTGGTCATTAAAAATTCCCAATTTTTACGAAAAACAATAATAGCTTTATTTCATCAAAAGGAAATTTCATTAATTAAAAAACTCAATATGATATACTATAATAACCAATTTTCAAAGAATATTTCGAGAAAGAGATTTCTGTATATGGCTGCTGCTTTGTTGCTTGCTGGAATAATTGTTTTTAATGGTGTTAAATTCATAGATGAGCCCGTAGAATATTTAAACATATTATCATTTCGCCTCAAGAAAGAAGCGACTAAAAATCCCGATAAGTTTAAAATTCCTGTTGCAGATGGCGAACCAATCGAAAACCTTTGTGAATGTAGTTGGGGGGAAGTGATGTATGTGAATAGACGACACTCAACAGATCCATTTATTTATATAACCTTAATTTCTGGAGTGACTAAGCGTGTTTCAAACAGCCAAATTCTACAAGAAATAAAAAAGAAATCTAATTCTAAAAAAAGTAAAATTACCCAAAAAGACATAGAATCTTTATTTGGCGGTTATGCAGAATGTTGCATATTTAAATTCAGGAAAAATGAAGAGGGCACATATTTTTATAATGTGGCCTACATGCTTGGTGATATAGATAAAAAAGAATATGATAATACAAGGAATGGCTATAGAAAATTCGAAGTTGTAGATGTGAAAAAAAATGGGAAGATACGTAAGAAAGTTTTCCGTCTAATAAGTGAAGCTGCAATATCAGCGATCAAGGATATATTGAAAAATAAAGAAGCTGCAATCTATCAAACCCAGCAGGCAATCAGTGAAAATGGCTCTACTTTAGATTTAAATAAAAATCCAGTTTTAAATAGAAAAAGACAAAATGTTGAAAACATAATTAGCAAAAATATCCCTATTGAATAAATCATTCTTTTAGCGCAAGGCCTTGGTGCGTTTGTGTTCTTGCTAGTTTTCCTAGTGGGAATCCACTAGGAATCTAGTTTTTACTAAAAGAATACACCACCAATTTTTTCTAGCCATTCTGTAATAATCAATTTAGCGAAATTTCTTCGTAATACTCGCAAACGTACCTGAAAGACATAGCTAGCTAGCATTGTATTTACTTAAATTTTTTAACAAAAACTAATGCTATGACAATTAGGAAATTAAATTTTTCAGGTGTAAGTCTTCTATTGATTTTAGTTACAATAGCTTCTCTTACAGTTTCGGGGTGTAATTTAACCAAACAAGAACCAACACCCACTACCTGTAGTAGCGATTTGGACAAAGATAATATTTGTGATAATGAAGATACAGATATTGATGGTGATTTAGTTGAAAATACAAAAGATCCCTTTAATAATGATAGATTCAAGTGCGGAGATTCAGATGGTGATGGCTGCGATGATTGCGAGATCTCTGGATATTTCGATCCAAATAATGATGGCTGTTCCCCCACTAAAGAAGAAGAGGAAGAAGAAGTTGTTATACTTGAATATAATACTCATGTGAGAGGACAGGGATGGCTAAGTTTTGTTACTCAACCGTCAGTTTCTGGTGTTATAGGTAGAAAAGTTGAAGCGGTTATGATTAGAGTTTCATCGCAGTCTAACAGATCAATTAAGATTAGATACAAAGCCTGGTTACAAAATACAGGCGATACAGGATGGGTCGAAATTCCAAGTTATGTTGGCACAGTTAATCAGCGTAGAAGAATGGAGGCCATTTGGATTGAAATAAAAGAAGCCAAAGACAAAGCAGATTATTCCATTATGTATCAAGTTTATATGGAAAGTAGGGGATGGGGACCATGGCAAAGAGATGGAGAAATGGCTGGCACAATTGATGAAGGAAGAGCTATTGAAGCAATTAGAATCAAGCTTGAAAAAAGATAGTAGAAGTACTTTGTGCTTATGTAAGTGATTAACCTTCATTTTATTATGGAAGAGCGATAATTATTAAACGGGGCTGGTTTCGAGAGCAGCCCCGTTCATATGGAAAAAGAACTTGATGCGCTAGCATTCGAAAAAGTGTGCATATAAAAAATAGAAGGGTAAGCCCTAGGAATTACAATGAAAGATAAGCATTAGTAATCCTTTCCTGTGTCAACCCAATATAAGCCCGGGTAGTAGCAATATCTTTATGGCCAAATATTTTACTCAATAAAATGAGAGCATCCTCTGTTCGGCCATTATTTTCATAAACACGTAAGCCAAATGTTTTACGCAATGTATGAGAACTAGGATTTTGAGTTTTGATACCGTAATCTTCAAATGCCTTTCGTATTCTTTTATTGGCCGCAGTTCTTGAAATTGACTTTTCCGGATCCCCATCCCGACGTTGATGAGTAAACACTGGCCTCTTATTGCTTTCCTCAATTTTATAGTGTTTAGCCACTCTTTGAGTTAGCTTTTGATAGTCCTTATGTACATCAATCATTCGTTCCTTTTTGGTTTTTCCTTCCTCGATGATAAATCTTTCGGAAAGAATTTGATTCCAGGTCAACTTTAAAATATCCCCCACCCTAAGTCCAAAATAAAATCCAGAGGCCAGCAAAAGTGCTGTGTTATATTTTCCATCATTCAACGTACAGGTGATTAAAGTTTGAGCCTGGTTCCATTTTATAGGAGCCGTTTCTGTTTTTTGTCCTTTTTTTGCCATACCTCAATATAACGGAATGAAGGTTTTATTTAGGTCCCAATTACGACGAAAGTAAAACCTTGTTATTGGACTTAAAAACAGCTATTCGTGTGCGATTATTGAAATATGGTGGAGCTATTAGGTTTCACTTTTAGTAAAAGTGGAACCTAAAAACATAAGATAGAGTGAAGTTTATTTACCTTAAAAAACTAAAGGCTGCAAATAAACTAAGTTTAATGCAGCCTAAATTATTACCAGATTAAAGGTACCATCCAATTATCTGATTAGTACAAGAAGTTTATATTTTTCTATAGTGTTTTGTATTTCAGCACTCCATTTTTTTTGATTTATTAAACTAGTTGTTATACTTTTCGATGTTTTGTTTTCAATGGAAATAAACTCTTTAATCCAGCAGTGATAATCATTGATCTCGCAAGTTTTACAATTATTATTAATGTTGATATCTTGCGCTAAGGATTCAATTGTACTCCATATGAAACTATTTAATTCTGAATAAGACTGATTTTTTTTATTGATATCCTTATAATTCTGATTCATCGGAGGATCAATCTTCTTATTCTTAATTATTCCTATTAAATCAGGAATCTGGAGGGAAATTAATTGAGATGAAGGATTTTCATGAGACAACCAAATAATGGCCCACATTAAAGGTGAGGGAATATGGTACTCATTTTGGATATAGTCTAATATGCGATCAACATACAATATGTAAGAATATTCAATTTTACTTTGATTAGCTAACAGGTTTATTGTTAAAATTTCTTCCTCACTATTTGCCTTCACTTCGATTGTTGGAAGAGTAGCAATCACTTGAATGGTATCTAAATCTAGACTTGATTGAGAGTAGATTTCACTCAAGAAACAAAGAAGAAGTGCATTGAGAAGATAGATTCTTAAAATCATAATACTTTCTTTTTTAGTTGATTAAACAGAAGAGATGATTTCTTGAATTGATCTAATGAATTTATTAGTCAATAGATCTTCAATTCTTTTAAACTTTGTACTAATTAGAAAGTATTGGACGTATTACTCCAGATAGGGAAATGACAATTTATGCAGCCTGTGATTGCATAGCTTGGCAAAGTTTTCTTTATTTTAAATTACATCATTACCGTTTTCAAAATCTTAGAATTGAGGCAACTCAAAAGACAATAATATAAACATTTATAGAATAGATGAGTTGCCCCAATTAACCCAAATTAAACATTTGGGAAATCTGTTATTTTAATAATACCCTATTATCTTCAAAAAATTAAAGAGTACCGGGTGTAATAATTCCTTGATAGTAATTCCTGGAATCAAAACTTTTATCATCTGTGTTTATTGTTTCCCCTTTCTCGTATTCACCTAATATCAGAAGATTTTTAGTAAGTTTCGATATGGCCATAAGAGAATGTTTATACATATCATAATTATTCTCAACAAACTCTAAATCAATATAGAAAAAATAACTTCCCTTTTCACCAATTATTGGAGTAGATTGAATTTTGACCAAATTGATCTCATGAAAGGTAAACACCTGTAGAATATTTCCTAAAGATCCAATTTTGTCTTTAATGGTAAAGCAAATTGAAGCTTTATTTTTTCTTCTTGGGTATGCTCTAGCGCGATCTTCATCTGTAAGGATTAGGAATCTCGTGAAATTAATTTTAGTTGTTTGAATACTTGGAGCTATAATATCTAAATCATAACATTTTGCTGCTAGATTACTCGCAATTGCCGCTACATTTGTTGTGCGAGTCTCACGTATCCACCGCGCACTTCCAGCAGTGTCGTCACGTTCTACAAATCGAACATTAGGATGAATTCTTTGAAAAAATTTTTTGCATTGTAGGATAGCCATCGGATGAGAATGCACCTCCTTAATATCGGATAACTCTTGCCCAGGAAGAGCCATTAAGTTATGATCTATATGTAAGCTAACCTCCCCAATAATAGTAATATCTTTTTTTCTTAATATATTATAGTTTTCGAGGATAGAACCAGCAGCACTATTTTCTATGGCCATAACCGCATAATCAACTTTCCCTTTTTCCAATTTCTTGCATACCTGATGAAAATCTTTACAATATTCAGGAATAACATCTTCTTTGAAAAACTTATGAGTAACAATTTCATGAAAACATCCTCTTTCTCCTTGGATTGATACTTTAGAAACTTGAGACCGATTTATGATGTCAACCATTTTAGAATAGTGAGGCTGTATTCTTGAGTCATTTTTTATCTTTTCCAAGATTGGTGTTGGATTTAAAGCCCCAGTACTTATTTCTTCAGATTCACTATAATATCGGCCTAATGCATCCATCCAACTTTTATCTATTTGGTTTATTTTCTCTAGTAACTCATGTCTTTCTATTTCTGAATTTTCAATAAAAAATAGTAAATCTTCGACTACTTCTTTGCAATTTTCAGAAAGCGCAAGCATAGCTTCTACTTCCTTGGCTTCTGAAGTTGACAATAACCCTGCTGTATAAGCGACAAGTTTGTCAAAATTCAATAGACCTTGAGTTGATAAATGATTTTTCTTCTTCATGTTAAAATTCTTGAATCAATAATTGAAGTCAAAAAGGATTCTATTTAAGGTGTGCGAGCTTTTTCCTCAATTCAACCTTGGCTCTAAACTTTCGACTATATACCCATTGATTTTTTTTATTAAATAATTTAGCTATTTCACTAGCTGAAAAACCTCTGTATTCTAAAAATAGAATAGCTTTATCTGTTGGACTGTTTAAACATTCAAGACAAATTAAAAATTCGTCTTCTGAGTGATCTTGAAACGTTTTTGGTTCAATGTATCGGTCGTAATTTTCCTTTTTCAATTTAATTCTCCGATTCATTTTTTTCGAACGATCTGATAAAATGTTTTTTGCGTAAGTGAACAACCAAGAGTATATATTATCTATTTTGACATCATCATTGTGATAATTATCCCGATAGTTTAATACTTTAATAAAAACTTCCTGGGTAACATCCTTTGATAATTCCTTATTACCGCGTGTTAATCTTAAACATCTAAGGTAAACAGGATTAAAGAAATGATTATAAAATGCTTCAAACGCATCATCATCCCCTGATAGTAGTTGTTCTAAGACTGAAAAATGTTTTGAATCATCCATATTAAAACCAATTTTTGAACCACCTCATTGAATTCAATTATTCATTGTGGATTAAATTTTTTGAAATTGGTCGATATTATTTTCAGTATTGTATTTGTTTATAAAGGGGTGCGAATTAATGGAATATTCCTTTTTATTAACATTTTTATCTTTTTTCAATTCGTATTTAATTTAAAAGTGGGGAATTGATCAAGAATCATAGGAATGAGTTGAGCTATATGCGTTCTAGGTTAAAGTGCCTTACAAATAGGTTATTCTTCTCTAAATTAATAGTACATTGAGTTGGGTAGTTTGTTTGCAGTTTAGAGAAATTGTTAGGTTCTACTTCTGCGAAAAATAAAATCTAATTTAAAATAAGCCACTAATCATAACCCTAGTCAGGTTTGCAATTTTTAATTCCCCTAATAAATTCAAAGCACAGGCCAAAATCCAATCTAAAGCACTACCCACTCACACCTTAAATTGGTATAGGATTATCTGTCTGAAGCAAAACATTTCTTTAGGGATTTAAGAGTTAGGGCCTTCGAAAAGACTATTCCTGCTTATTACTTTCCATCCGAATTATTCCTTCGATATTCAGCACTACCAAAAGGCAAATACTTCCCATCTTTAAAAACAAAATCTTTTACACCTACCTGATCATCCTCAAGATGGGTATAAACCGTTTTGCCACGTTCCGTATGTTCATCCCCCCAAAAAACGGTCATACTATTTTCATCAAATTCTAATTTTAGGGGCAACATTATTCCTCTGGAGTCAAACCAGTAGCCTTTGCCTTCCTTCATGTCATAAAATGCCTCGGCATTCATTATCCTTTCTACGCCGGATTGATCCTTAAATTTGTTGCTAAAAATCAATCGTACAAATTTAGACTCCAAAGCATCCTCCCACTTCATTGAAAACATGGCTTCTTGTCCGAATAGTTGACCCTTACCACTCCAACTACCAATAATCAATTCTGAAAAATTTGGAGAAGACTGGCTATACCCCCCTCCTGTCAAAAGTGTTAGAAATAATATAGCAATAAGGCTCACAATTTTATCATTCATAATAATAGGTTGTATAGGGTATGTTTAATTTTCGTTTATGATGAAGAAAATTATGGGTTTTAATTTCTGACCTTCTTTTAATGTACATAAAAAATCTAAGCAAGGGGGGATTATCAAATAAATTCTAATTACTAGGGAAAAAAACAGACCTTTTCTAAGTCCAAATAAAGAATATTGCTTTTTAAATTATCTTCGTTATAAGTTCGAAATCATCAACTATTGACTCAAAACCATTGAAATCATGACCCGACTACACCCCATTTTGGCCATTATTTTTTTATTTGGCTTGAGTTCCTTCTTTGTGTTTAAGAATGACTTGATTGAAAAAACCAGACAGCAACTCAAAAAATATACCACTCTTTATCCTCAGGAAAAGGTTTACCTGCATACTGACAAACCCCACTATTCTATGGGGGAAACCATTTGGTGGAAAGCCTATTTGGTAGAAGGACAATTTCACCTGCCTGATGCCCCTAGTAATACTGTTTATGTAGAATTAATTGATCCTGCCCAAAATGTAATTGCTACTCGAAATATTAAAATTGAAGATGGAGGCGGAGCCGGTGATTTTACCCTGGATGGAGATCTGCCAGAAGGGGAATATGTACTTCGGGCCTATACCAACTATATGCGGAATTTTGATGATAGTTATTTCTTCAAACGATCATTCCAGGTTTTTAATCCTTATCAAGATGGAAGCTCCGATATTGCCGAAAAAGCTACTAAATCTTCCTCTATCCCAAATGATTTCGATGCTCAATTTTTTCCTGAAGGAGGGGATTTGGTCAACGGTCTTTCCTCAGTAGTAGCAGTAAAAACAGTTGGCATCAGTGGCAAAAGCATAGATGTGCAAGGGAAAATTGTTAACAAAGAAGGTCAACAGGTAGCTATTTTTAAGAGCTTAAAATTTGGAATGGGCTTTTTTAATTTTATCCCTGAATCCGGCCAAGAATATTCTGCTGAAATCACTAATAACGGTTTTACCAAAGTTTTTCCCCTACCCAAAGCGCTTCCCAATGGTTATGTACTCAAAATAGACTCTCGAAAAAAAGGAGTACTAAAAGTAAGAGCAGAAAGCAATGCCCTGGAAGGCATGGATGGGGCCTTTGTCATTGCTCAGATACGAGGTAATGTATTTGGAGTTTTGGAGAGTCAAAAAAACAGCAACTCTCTGGCTGGCGACCTCAATACAGCAGAATTACCCAATGGCATTGCTCAATTTACCCTCTTTACAGCTAAAGGAGTCCCCGTCTGTGAACGCCTTGCATTCATTAATAATGCCAATAATATAATCAC
Source organism: Saprospiraceae bacterium (assembly GCA_028285545.1). Classification (GTDB taxonomy): domain Bacteria; phylum Bacteroidota; class Bacteroidia; order Chitinophagales; family Saprospiraceae; genus JANQPA01. The sequence goes on from JANQPA010000068.1 coordinate 78,563, forward strand.
TACTTTGATCGAAAGTAATAAAGAAAGTTATACACTTAGAGAAAAAGTTGAGTTAGAGATTGAGCTTTCTGATTTTGAAGGAAAATTAGTGGAAGGTAATTTTTCTATGACTGTTATTGATGAAGAGTCCGTATTTGTGCCGGAGTTTGGCCAAGATATCCGCACTTATTTGCTTCTTAATTCAGACTTGAGAGGCCATATCGAAAATCCTGGCTATTATTTTGTTGATCAATCTGCCGGACGAAGAATTTTATTGGACCTTTTGATGATGACACAAGGATGGAGGAGATTTGATTGGTCAAAAATTATGGCTGATAATTTCCCCACCATTAAGCACCCCTTTGAAAAAGGCTTTGCCCTGGGAGGAAAAATCACCAAATTTGTCAACAACAATAAAACCGTTCCTGCTAATGTGTTCATTTCTGTCTTAGGCAGTGAATTTATTATGGACCAGGTTGCCACTAAAGAAGATGGCGAATTTCTATTCTTAGGTCTTGATTTTCAGGACACCACAGATATAATCCTGCAGGCAACACTAAAACAAGAGGATGGAAAGAACAGGAAAAACAAAAAAAACAAAGGAAATAAGGTAGCTGGCCAACTAGGACCTGAAGGTAAAAGAAATGTTGACATTTTGTTATCTCCCTGGCGGCCTCACAGTGTCAGTCCAAATGGAATATTCACCTATCCCCTACCCCAAACTTCTACCTTAAGCAGCTTTCTGGAAGACCAGCGCCGGATCAATGTAATTGATTCTTCTTATACGCAGTGGACCATTGACCTGGATGCAGTGGTTGTAAAAGCGCGAAAAAAAGAGAAAATCCCCGAACTTCAATTAGCAAATACTACCTACAAGACACCTGATCATCGAATGATACTAGACTCTGTTACCAATGCCAATACGGCTACAGATATCTTTCAGTTGATCAGAGGGCGATATCCAGGAGTTAGGGTGCAGGGTACTTTTCCCAATGAGATTATCACTATGCGCGGTGTATCTGGTGCTGGAGCGGCGGCTCTCATTTTACTAGATGGCTTACCTCTGGATGCAGAAACAATAGCTACTATTAACCCCAATGATGTGGCAGTTATTGATATTCTCAAAGGTGCTTCGGCTGCATTTTATGGTTCCAGAGGAATAAACGGTATAGTAGCGATTTATTCCCGACAGGGATCGGGCCTTCCACAAGCCAGTTCTCCAAGTATGGGCATCATCAATATGAAGCATCCCGGCTATTATAATGCCCGAGAGTTTTATGCTCCGAACTATGATAAAAAACGATCAGAACATGCAAAGCCTGATTTTAGATCTACCCTTCATTGGGAGCCCATCCTGGAAGCTGGAAAGAATGGGGTCTTAAAAACTAAATTCTATACTTCTGATAAACGATCGACTTATAAAATCACCATCGAAGGCCTTACGAAGGAAGGTCGACCTGTGAGGGGAGTTCATAAGATTACAGTTAATTAAGAAAAAGAGTTTTCCTAATTTTTAGAGAAATAAGAGCTTATGTAAAAAGTCAATTTTTTCCAAAAATTGACTTTAAAAAATATATTTTTTGCTTTTTTATAAGCAGATACATATTAAAGTAAAAACTAAAATTTTTAAAAATTTTAGTTTTTACACAACC
>JANQPA010000105.1 GCA_028285545.1 Saprospiraceae bacterium
GTCCTATCTTACTCATGAGCAGATTTTGTTAACTAAGTTTTGTCGTTATTACTAAGCTAACTCTTTCTGCTCATTTATTTTTCCTTTTTACACAACCCCGGGCTGAAAAATCACAAATCCAGCCTGAGCCGGTCTGCAAAAATAATCGATAATTGCGATAGTGTCTGGTTCCAATTGTGAACCGGTCTGTTCCATTTACTTGTAATATCTTCTTGAGCTAGATACAGTAACTTCATTAAAGCTTCATCTGAAGTAAAAGCACCTTTGGTTTTGGTTACCTTTCTTAATTGACGATGAAAGCCTTCGATAACATTAGTAGTATAAATCACCCTTCGAATAGGTTGAGCGTATTGAAAATAATTGGACAATCGATCCCAGTTTTTGCGCCATGATGCGATAACCACCGGATACTTTTTGCCCCAGGTGGCCTCTAACTGATCCAGATTTCTTTCTGCCAGTTCCTTTGTGGAAGCCTGATAAACCTTCTTCAAATCTCGCATAAAAGCTTTTACATCTTTCCAAGCGATATACTTTTTTGAGTTGCGTATTTGATGAACTATACAAAGCTGAACTTCCGTTTTGGGAAATAAGCTTTCAATAGCATCAGCAAAACCGGCCAGATTATCTATGCAGGCAATGAAGATATCCTCCACTCCTCGATTATGAAGGTCGGTTAAAACCTGAAGCCAGAACTTAGCTCCTTCATTTTCACCGATATACAGTCCCAATAACTCTTTGTAGCCTTCCTGGTTCAGGCCAATAATGCAGTAAACGGCTTTACTAACTACTCGACCATCTTGTCTGACCTTGTAGTGTATTGCGTCAAGCCATACAATGGGATAAATCGCTTCCAATGGTCGATTACGCCATTCTTGAAGCAAGGGCAATATCTTATCTGTAATACGGCTAATCGTTGCTGTAGAAGCTTCTACGCCGTACATATCTGCTAGATAATCCCGAATGTCAGCATAGCTATTGCCTCTAGCATACAAGGCAATGATCTGGCGATCCAGGCCTTGGCCTAGTGTCTTAGATCTCTTAGGTAATAGTTGTGGAGTAAAGCGGCTAGCTCGATCACGGGGTGTTTTGATATCAACCTGGCCAAGACTAGTCTTAACCGTCTTACGACCTTTGCCGTTGCGGCGATTCGGTTGATCATCTTCCTCCAATTGGGCATCTAACTCTCCATCCAGACTCTCTTCTAAAAATTCTTTGATCAAAGGAGTTAATACCCCATCACTTCCCAATAGATCTTCTCCTGATTTAAGTTTTGATAGGGCTTCTTCTTTAAATTTGTCAAAGTCGAAGCTTTTTTTCTTTTTCATCTTGTCTAAGTTAAGTCTTATTTTTAACTACTTAACCTGACACACTTTTTGTAACACCCTCGAAACAACTAGTTCTTTTCTCTAAGTCAGGCGCGTATATCTAATTGCCCTTTTACTTTTTTGGTTTCATTCAATTTCTTTTCTAAGTCTGTTTTGATTTTATTTTCGAACTGTTTTGAATATATTCTCCACCAATAATAGGCTGGTATTTCTTCATCACTATGTTTACCTAATCGGTACATCAACTCAATGTTAGGATTTTCTTTTTCATTTAATATACGACTCAACTTTGTAGGATGTATGTCTAAATTCTCTGCTATTTCTTTATTACTTCTGTTGGTGATATTTATATAAGCTTTTAGTTGATTAGCAAAACTAAAGTTTGGGTCAAAATTATCTTCCTGAAAGTAGGATTTCAAAAGAAACTTCATTTGTAATACCTTACTTATTAGTATTTCCTGTTCACTCATGCTTTTGAGTCGTTCCAGCCTAAGTCGTCTAAATTCTTCTACTGCTTTTTTTTGTTCTTCAGGTTCTAAGGTCTCATTAATTAAATACCCTTCAACAAGTTCTTCATCTGTATAAACCTTACTAAGTTCCTCATATATTTCTTTATTCTTTTTCATAGTCTAAATATTTATTGATCAATGATCTGGAAGAATATTGTTCAACTGCCAATAATCGACCATATTGTCTAAATCCATATTTTTCCTGGTATAATTCTATTAATTCTGTTTTTGGTTGTAAGGAAACAAATCCAAAATAGCCTCTCATAAATGCCAGTTGGCAAGCAAAGGCTATTAAACAACCTGCAATATTTTCAATGTTTTTACTTTTGCCAACATTAGAAACACCAATTTCGATCAGGTTTAAATGAATTCTAAATTCTTCTTGATGATCAATCAAAGACATCATTCCCAAAATTTCATTTTCTTTTCCTTTCAGAAAGATTTTATATACTTCATTATCTCTCTCTACTTTCCAGTCAAAGGAATATTCCTTAGAAGATTCAATCCATTCATAATCAGAGTCAATTACCTTCTCTATCAAAGATTCAAGCCCCTTACCTGTCTCCTTATTTTTTAATGGCATTTTCAAGTATTGTTACATAAAAATACTAGAAATAATTTATGAAATCAATAAATTATTTATGGAAGTAATAATTTTTTAAAAGAAATGAACTTATTCCAAGGATATATCTAGATACTTGTGCTAACTTAAGTAGGCATGGAGAACATTTTTTGCTCGGAATATTTAATCTTCCTAATCATTTAAAATGTTAAGAGTTAAATCCATGTCTATCAAATATTTTATTGGTTTCACTTTTTTAAAAAAGTAAATTTTCTTCTTGATTGAATTTTTAATGTAATTCTCACAATCTAATTCCCACATCCTTGAAGCAGGTATTCCAAAAACATGGCCTAAAAATTCAATTTCTGCAAATCCATTACCAGAATGGAGATAATTCATCCGGTCAAAAAATATTTCCGGTGATTCTGCTTCTCCATTAAAGGTTATAATTATTCCAACTTTTCTTTCAAAATAAAATATTGGATAATTTCCAATATTATATCTTGCATATTCTCTTATAAAATTAAATCTAGAGTCCAAACCATTACCAAATTGTCTTTCAGATTCTTCTAAGAATATCTTAAATAATCCTCGTTTAAAGTACCTACTTAGTTTTGATTGGTAAGCTCTATTTCTTCTAAATGACTTTTTAAGTTTTAATCTCTTACTTCCATCATTTTTAGTAAATATTTCAAAATATATAGATTTGAATCTATTTTTTCTTTTTGAGTTCCTTAATTCCTTTGTTTCTGGTGATTCAAGCAATCTTTGGCGTGTAATATTGAATGCTTCTTTTAAGACTTCTTCTATACTAATACCCTCTCCATTCTTGGAACCAAAATAAGAATTACAATCATCACAAACATTTTTACAAATCCTATTTCCTCCTATGGATTTAGGAATAGAGTGTGCTTTTGTACTAAACATTCTATCCTTTTCATTTTTTTGGCACCAAATACATGTTCTCATGGTATAAAATATTTCACCTTTCCAATAAACATTATTTGTTGCAAATAAATTCCATTAAATAGTCATTTTAAAACAAAAAATATTGAAATTATAGGAAGAAGAAAATTGAATCTTTTCGTTTCCTAATGAATACACTACTGAAATAATCAGACAATTTTGATTTTTCTGTTTTCTTCAAATTGTTCAGTCCAAATGGCTCACCTGTAGAGGCAATTTCATTCTACCTTCCTCCTTCTACTTTCTACCCACCAATCATCTAATCCTTCCTTTGATGCCTAATAATTTCCAAAATCGATTTTCCATTACTCCTACTTTCTGCCCAGTACACTCCAAGCTCATTCAAATCCAGAGGCACCGCTGTTTCGGCCTGTAAGATGGTATTACTCAATTCCTCTTTAATTTTTCCCCAATGAGCTGTTCTCTCCCGACCAAATAAGGGGGCTAAATTTTTCAGTAAATGGAAAAAAGTGTATTCAAATCGCCCTTCTTCAAATACCTCCTTTTGTTTTAAAAACCTCCTAACCGATCTAAAAGCATTTTCGATTTCATCGATATTATCCAGTTCAATTTTTGACATTAACCATAAGAGTTGGAGGCCAACCTGATCACGAATTCTTGTTTCGGATTTATTCCTTTGTTTGGTTACTTTTTCACACCATTCAATGCACTTATCGAAATTTTCACAGCAAAAGCCGTATACTGCCATATTGCTGATTAAAGAGATCCGGCTGCCTTCATTCAATTGATATTTGCTTAAACCGTGGTTAATTTTTTCGCCCAGCTGGTTGAGGTCTTCAGCTTTCCCGGTATTGAGAAAAAATAGAATTTTAAAAATAGAGGTTTTCAGGAAAATGAGTCCTTTGACTTCTATATCGTCAGTGGCTTCTTCTTCCAGTCGTTCTATCTGTTCCCAAACTTTATCAAAAGCCTCAATTTTATAATAGGCATTAATTAAATTGCTCACATCTACCACGTAACGGGAAAATTCTTCGGATTTATATTTTTTATAATCTTTCCACCAGTCTACTACTTCAGCAAAGCTGGCAGAGGCACGCTCATGTTCTCCAGACATTTGAGCATGGATGGCATTACACTGATGGAGCCTTCTTTTTGCATGGTAGTCCACTTTTACAGATTGATCAGGTTTACTGATGATTTCCATCATTTTTTGTAAATCAGGATGTGACTCTAACCACTCCTCCAAACTCACTCCTTTTTTGAAAACCATGGATAAGAGGTAACTGAGTTCGGTAAACTTAAATTCCGCATTTAAGCTTGACTGTATTTGTTTTCTCTCATCAAATAATGTATTGATGTGCTGAATAAAATCTTTGTTGGTATGCCAGCTGATGAAGGGTTCCAATTTGTTTATTTCCAACAGGGCCAATTGATCCCCTATTTCCATTGCCAACGATTTAGCTTCCACCAGCCTATTTTCTACCTGGGAATATAATCCACGCTTGTAGAGGTTTTTGGCATCCATGATTAATTCTCGAATTCGAGAATAAAAGGAACTATTGCGTTTAAAATCCCGCAAGTTTTTTAATAAAGATTCGTAGAGGTAATTTTTATCAGCAGATAAGTTTTTGGGGAATTTCTTTTTTAATACCTCTTCATCATAGGATTTCATGCCGTTGATGAATTGGTATAATTCCAGATATTTAGTTTCACTATTTCCCCATTTGGAAGCTTCGATGGTAAAATACCGCTTCTCTGATTTTGACATGGATTTAATTAGATGAAACAGGTCTTCCTTATGTTTCATAGTGGTAGTTAAGCCAAAAAATCAAATCTTCTTTTTCCCCAAACACATGCACATCAAAAGGCTTCTATTAGAGTATACCCCCTAATAAAACCAATATTCAAAGGCCTAATAGCTTAAAAATCACTTTTTTTCAAGCTTTTTTTCAGCTTTTGAAATCTAAAAAACTTGTCCTTTGACATTTCCAAGAAAAAGGAGAGATGGGCAAGCAAACACAACATAAATCACTGAATACAAGCAATTTATACAAAAAACCTGATATAAGCACCAGGTCTCCGACATAAAAAACTGCTCAAAAAATGCAGCTTAGAAACCTAAATTCAGCGATTGTTGTGGTTTTCAAGGTCATGAATAAGCCTATACATTTGTATTGTACTTAAAACGAAGCTCATGACCTCCACCAAACCCAAGAAACCAAGTATAAATCCCGGATGTATCAAAGGAAGTGGCTTTACCCAGCCACTTCCATCAAATATAAAAAAATTAACCCCAATAGTATATACTATGAGAAAAGAGTAATTCATAAGCTTCATACGGTACGAAAGTTGGTGCAAGGGAAAAGGGCCTTGCTTCTGGCAAGGCACCTTCTCCTTAATTCGGTAGAAAGTAGAAGGTAGAAGGTAGAAGGTAGAAAGATAATTACAAGATGAGGATGTTATCATCCAATGAACATATGAACCCCATAAAGAATATTTGAGATTACAATTAGAAAGGATTTTTTATTAACCCAAAAAACCAATTCATGTCTTGAAGCCCTGAGGCCTCGTGACGCTACCCCAGTTATCAAATTTTACCCTGTACAATCCAACAAAACCATTTGAAAACAGCAACTATGAAGACTCCTATATTACCCCAAAACCCAAAAAAAGACTAAATGGAGATAAGTAGATAGTTGCTAGAATATTAAGGAGGGCCTTCGCAGGCCCTCTTTTTTTATTTTACAACCACCTAACCAATAACAAATCTTGCTTGTGTGGAAGATGCGGATGCTTTGGAAATATCCTGAAACCATACTCGTAAACCCCTGAAACCTCAGGTTCTAAAATACAGCTATACTTAGATATGGAGCCTTGATTTTCCTGCTCTTCAAATTCCTTACTAAAGGCTATTTCCAGGTTATTTTCATCAATTCTTTTAAAGAAGACCACTTCCAGTCCAACATATTCTGAATTGATTTCTTTATGATCTAAGCTTATGGAAGCTGAAAATTTATCTCCTACTTTTAAAGCAAAATTATCGGAATCATAAACATTTTTTTCAACGACCTCTATTGCATCCCAGTTTTGCTCCATATCTCCCTTCCAGGCTGCCATTTCTTTAGCCAAGGCATAATTGGCCTTATTAACTTTTTTAGACCTTTGAGATAACGAATTGTAGAATTTGTCGAAATAATCATCCATCATTCGTTTCATAGTAAAATAGGGAGCTACCTCTGACATAATGTTCTTTATGTAAGCTACCCAGGTCTCAGGGACCTCATTTTCATTCCGATCAAAGTAAGTTGGAATCAGATCATTTTCCAGAATATTATAGATACTTTCTGCATCCAATTCATCTTGAAGGCTTTGATCTTCATAAGAGCGCTCCAGTGGCAGAGCCCAACCTGCATCTGGCTGGTAACCTTCAGCCCACCATCCATCTAAAACACTAAAGTTCATAACACCATTCATAGCCGCTTTCATACCACTTGTGCCAGAAGCCTCCTTAGGTCTGGTAGGAGTATTGACCCAAATGTCTACACCACGAACCAAAAGCTTGGCCATCTCCATATTATATCCCTCCAGGAATATTACTTTACCCTGGAATTCAGGCCGCTGAGAAACTTCAACAATGCGTTTGATTAAGGCCTGCCCTCCCTTATCTGCAGGGTGTGCCTTCCCGGCAAACAAGAACATAACGGGCCTTTGCTCATCATTGACAATATCGGCAAGACGATCAAGGTTAGTAAACAGTAAATGCGCTCTTTTATAGGTGGCAAATCGACGGGCAAATCCAAAAATTAAAGCATTATGATTGATCTTATTAAGCACTTCAAAAATAGCACCTGGTTTTTCACCACGTCGAGTTAAGTCCTCTTGTAATTTTGCCTTTAGATAATGGATTAATTTTTCCTTCAGGGCAGTTCTGATTTCCATGATTCGTTCATCAGGCAAATCTCTTACCTTTGACCATAACTCTTTATTGGATTGATCTTTTACAAAACCTGGGCCATTTAATTCTAACAACTCTTTATGCCATTCATTAGCTATCCAGGTAGGATAATGAACACTATTGGTAACATATCCAATGTGTAACTCCTCAGGATTATATCCTTCGTAAAGTACATTAAACATCTTCTGAGAAACCGTTCCATGCAATTTACTTACCCCATTAACCTCCTGGAATAAACGGATGGCCAGATGACTCATAGAAAACATTTCATTGGGGTTCTCTCCATCTATTTTTCCCAAGGAAATAAAATCGCGCCAGCTGATTCCTAGTGGATCAGTATAAGGATACATATAGTTTTTCAACAAATCTTCCGTAAAATAATCGTGTCCGGCTGGCACAGGAGTGTGTGTCGTAAATAAGGATGAAGAGCGTACGACCTCCAAGGCTTCATCAAAACTAAGTTGGTCTTGTTGAATATGATCCTTGAGGCGTTCAATACCCATAAAAGCCGCATGTCCTTCATTACAGTGAAACACTTCTGGTTTTAAGCCCATTGCTTTTAAAGCTCGCGTTCCCCCAACCCCAAGTAGGATCTCCTGCTTTAGTCGATGTTCATTGTCACCGCCATATAATTGATGTGTCAAATTACGGTCTTCCCAGTTATTATCATCAAAATCTGTATCCAGAAGATAGAGTGAAATACGTCCTACCTTCATTTCCCAGACTTTGGCCAAAACAGGCCGTCCTTTAAGATTTATCATTACTTTTAACCACTCTCCTTCATCATTCCTTACCGGAGTCATCGGCATAAGGGTAAATTTCTGTGGAGGATAGTTGTTAATTTGATCACCATGCAGGGAAATGGATTGCTGAAAATAACCATATCTGTATAAAAGCCCTACTGCAACCATATCAACATTTAAATCACTGGCTTCCTTCAAAAAGTCTCCTGCCAGCACCCCTAATCCTCCAGAATATAGTCGAACGGAGATCTGCAGACCATATTCCATACAGAAATAGGCAATACTTGGGCTTTTTGCTTCGGCCTTTTCTGCCATATATGATTTAAATTCTTTACTTACAGCCTCCAATCGAGTCATAAAGTCTTGATCATTCAATAATTCCTGTGCTCGTTCACCAGACATGTTGTCAAGTATTGCAATTGGATTGTAATTGCTTTCAACCCATTTTTCCGGCAAAATCGAGCGGAATAATTCTGAAGCCTCTTTATTCCAGGACCACCATAAATTGCCAGCCATTTCCTGTAACGGAGAAAGTTCCTCAGGTAAGTTTGTTTCAATAAAGATTCGTTTCAGCTTGAATGTATCACTCTTCAATTGTCCTATCATGATAATATTTTTATGCTTTTAAGCCGTATTTGATCATAAATAAATGATAATCAAACACATACAAAAAAAGCCTCTTTTGATTCATTTTAAAACAGAGCAAATTTAAAATTCTTTTATGAACAATGCCCAATAAAGTTTATAATTCTTGTAATTTTTACACTAAGTTAACAGAAAAGAAGCCTCTCTGAATTCTTCAACTCCGTTCAAAAAATAGTTTTGGAAATGGAAGTTAATTTTATTTACCATTGGAAGTTGGATATTTAGTAGGAGCCTGCTTTTCAGTGTAATTTTATTTAAGAATTAGCTGCATTTTATGGTAATAAAAAAAAATGTAGTACATTAAGTGCACTTTTATGACGGACAGTAGGGTTACCCGAAAACGTCTAAAGCCATATATTCTTAAACTTTAACCAAAAAACAATTTACAATGAAACTAAGAAATTGGTTTGCTGCCCTGTTTTTCCTCATGGCCTTCTCAAGCGTAAAAGCACAATTATCTATTGGACCTGGTGTTTCCTTTCCTCTTGACTTAGGAGAACTTGGTATTTTGGCCAGAGGTCATTATCAGATTAATGACACCTGGGGAGCCCAAGGTACTTTTACTTACTATCTGGACGGAATTGAGGGAATCACCTTCTGGAGCTTTGATGCAGATGCAACTTATAACTTTTCTCAAAGTGATGCTGCAACATTATATGCTTTAGCTGGTCTTGCTCTTTTCGCTGCTGGTGTTGATCTTGGGCCATTTGGATCGGCCTCGGCTACTGATTTTGGATTTAGTGTTGGTGGGGGGGCACGATTTAGTGCCGGAGACTCCTTTACGCCCTTTGGGGAGGTCCGACTGCGGATCGCCGGGGGCACGGATGTGGTGCTGACCGGGGGTATTTTATTCAACATCAATTAAGATAACATAAATTTTTTAAGGCTGTCCTGGATCCAGGACAGCCTTAATTTTAATATTTTCATAAAAAAATCAACCCAGTTATAGTACATAAAAAATTGTTTCTCATTAATCTATAATTTTTAAAACTAAACCTTTTTGTTATGAAAATTTTATTCAAAACGCTATTCCTTTCACTTATTTTCTTTACCGCTGGCCATAATTTATCAGCACAAGAATATTCTTCTGCCGTCGGCCTTCGACTTGGATACCCTTTATCCGCATCTTATAAAACTTTCATTTCGGATAATTCCGCCCTTGAGGGATATGTTGGGTTTCGATCCTTCGGTTTCGGTAACTGGATCAGCATACATGGAGCTTATCAGGTTCACAATCCTATAAATGGAGTTGATGGACTGCAATGGTATTATGGAGGGGGACTTGGGATTTTTATCTGGTCCTATGATTTTGACACCAGTTTTGCTTCTACTTCATTTGGTCTGCAAGGATATTTAGGCCTTGACTATAAATTTCCCAATACGCCTATTTCCATTACCCTGGATTGGGTCCCGACCTTTTTCATTGGTAACATTAATATTAACTCTTTTGGGGGAGATTATGGGGCTCTTGGGGTACGATATGTATTTGCTGAATAAATATTCCTAATTTGATAAAAGATTAACCATTTTTTATTGAAATAATACTCCAATATTTCAGCTAGCCAGTAGGGGGATTGGGGTATTATTTTATCATAGTAGTTAAGTATAACTTCCAAAAAATCTCTTCATATGATTAGCTATGTGCAAAATTTAAAAATTACCCTTTTATTTTTACTCTTTTCTCTTTCCTTAACTGCTCAAACTTCTTCGGACAATCTTGTTCAAATATTAGAAAACATCAAGACCAGCTTACAAGAAGTTCAGACGAGTAAAGAAACCTATATTCAAGATTTAAAGTTTGACCCGAATTCCCCTTTTAACATACAATTCCTGCTAAGAAAAATTGATAAAAAGGGAAAAGAATCCGCGGAAGAATACCACTTCAACCTAGGCCTTCTTAATAAAAATCTGGTTCGATGGTCAAGTAATAAAAATCAAATGCGTGTCTCCCTGAAATCTGGCAATCAGCCCGCCATAAAATTATTAGATGGCGGAGAATTAAAAGGATATGAAAAAGAGGTAGAATTATATTCAGCAGACATTGACAATGCACGATTATTGGAACAACAGTTCATTGAGGCCATCCCCATTGCACAAGAACTATGGAAAGGCTCCATAAAATTACCTTCTGACATAGATGGACTGCTTGATTGGCTCTCTTCAAAAATTACCAATATATCAATAGAAGAAAAAACCTATGCCCAAGGCTTGGAAAGAGAAGGATCTTCCTTACACAACCTCATTTTTAGTCTTGAAGAATCAGGCGGTAAAAATTCCGGCTTACAAAAAAAATATTTTTTCAGTTTAGGAGATGTTTTAAAAAGCTCTATAGATACAAAGATTAAAGGCAAGGAGGTCATTATTGAAATGGGTATAGCTCAACGAAAGTCTTTTATTAGAGAAGAAGAGAACGGTGTCTTGTCAAATTATTTGAATCAACTAAGTATTTATACCAATACCCCGGATGATGCCCATGAAATTATGTTAGCTCTAAAGGAAGCTATCCCCTTATCCAAAAGTCATGCCGAAGAAGAGTTTAATCTGAGTTACTCAAACCTGCAGGAGGGCCTTGAGGCTGTAAAAAAGAGCATTATTACTTTTAATGATGGAGAGACGGTTTTTGAACAGTCAATTTCCGATAATTGTAGAACCGAATACAAATTAAAAAAGTCCGAAAATAACAAGGACGAAACACATGAATATGCTTTCAATTTCTCCGATATTAACTCACAATCTGTGGATATTGAAGTAAAAAGAAAAGAAATTTCGGTTGCCCTTAAAACAGAAAAACGACTCAATTTTATTCGTCACTTAGAGGATAAGGAGCTCCAAAACTATGCTAATAATCTAAAAATCCCAGTTGATGGAGTTGCATCAGCTAAATATCTGCAATCCCAAATTAGATATGTTGCGAAAACTTGTACAGATGAACCACCGCAGGTATTTGATTTTGACTGGCTTGCTAAAACCCTGGGGGAATCTGTCATTCCAGAGTTTACTCAGGAACTAAAAAAACAAGAGGATGATGCTTGTAAACTTTCCTATACTTCTCTTGAGAATGGGAAAAATGAAAAATCTGAACTTTACGAGTTCAATTTGTATGACCTGGATTCAGAGGATGTTGCCTTAGCCGTCAAGGGAAAACAAGTTTTTGTAAACCTAGAAACCAAAGCAAGAGAGAAGATTATTAATAACTATTCAAACGGAGATAAGCTTTCTTATGTAAGCAACTTTAACATGCAATTTGTAGATATACCTACAGCCAAAAATGTAGTGTACACCCTTAAGGAAATGATAAAATCCTGTAAAAAATAAGCGTTAGGCAAAATAGATATGGTACCAGGATAGCGGAAATTTGAAATTCATCAAAACAAGCGGCAAATCTTAAATTGTACTGCTCTTTATTTTGTAAATAATGTACTTCAACCATATGAATCAGCTTGTGGAGAAAAATCTCTTCTTCCCAAGCTCCTTCATATCTTTCAAATAGAAAATAACAGTATAATTTCATTAGCAAATGTTGCCAATTATTCTCCAAGGAAGGGACTTTACAGTTGATTATGTTAGAAAAAATTATAATATTGCAAGGGTAACGCGCAGCAGAAAAAATAAATACTACAATTCCATGATCAGATTAGTCCCCACACTAATGCTTCTGCTTTTTGCTTTTACGGGTTTTTCCCAAAGTGAAAATGTAGAAATCGTCCCTTTATCAGATATTGAAATTTGCCGTGGCTATACCAGTAAAAATATTGCCAGGGTCCAAATGGTATCTGATCTACCCAATTTTGTAAATGATCCTCAAATTTTTGTTACTTATGCCTGGCGGGCAGAACATCCCAATGGCACCAAACGATGGAATACCAATAGCCCATTAAGAGTGATTCCAGTACCTTGGACTGGTGAATATACCATTCATTGTACAGTAGAGTATGTCGTTCTTGGCAATTCTAATCCTTTTAAAACTGTAGAGTCCAACACCATCCGAGTCACCGGAAAAAGTTGTGAAGCCAGCAAACTTAATAATGCCAGTAAATTAGGAAACAACCGATCCAAACCCATCAGCATAAAAAATTAGCCATCCTTGTAAACAGGATTCACTACTATTTTTTTCCAAAAATTCGATTTATTCCAATTAAGAATTTGTTGAGTTGACCTGCCCAGGCGGGGCCATTATCAGCAGGAGAATAGGACTTATCCTCTTTATCTTTTGTAGTAGTGTTGCCCTTGCTGTTAGGATTACTGTACATTTCTTCAAACAGCTTTCTAACATTTGATTTAACCATACCTCTAAAAGGGATTCGGGCCATTAATCCATAAAGTGCCGCATTTCCTTTCGAAGTAGCACCAGGATTATCCTTTGCGAATTTGATAGCACCTTTAAGGTCATTGATATAATCATCAATTACCGGCAAATGGTGCTTCATAATCGTTAAATGGATGGAATTAGGGAATTGTTGTCGGTCTACCAACCAACCTTTTTCTTCCAAATAGTCAGCAATGACAAAAATATCAGGCTTAGATTCTACACTGGTATAAGATATAATATTCATACAAGGTTTTCCCAGAATTTTTAACTCCGGAATTTTATTAATCTCTTCTTTTATCTTATCTGCAGTGTCCATTACCTCCCTTGCTATTTTCAAATATCCCTCCTTTCCCAGAGCATTTAGTGCGGCCCAGGCTGCAGCAATAGGCCCTCCTGAGCGAGAACCTTGAAAAGTAGCATTTGCGTAAATTCCGCCAGGGAAGTCGGTAGCTATGAAAAATTGATACTTCATATAATCCATAGAGCGATATAAAAGAGTAGAACACCCTTTGGCCGCATACCCAAACTTGTGTAAGTCAGCAGAGATGGAAGTTACCTCTGGAATCCGAAAATCCCAGACCGGTACCGGCCGCCCTAATTTTTCTACCCAGGGCAACATATACCCACCAATACAGGCATCCACATGGAAGGGCAGGCGATACTCCTTAGCAATCTGAGCAATTTCTTCAATAGGGTCCATTACGCCGTTCGGATAGCTTGGAGCGGAAGCTGCCAGAAATATGGTGTTTTTGTTGATCGCCTTTCGGAAGGCATTGGGCTGGGCTCTCAAATCCTCCCCTGTAGGTAACTTTATGATTTTAATACCCAAAATATGTGCCGCTTTTTCAAAGGCAGGATGAATGGATACCGGAACAACCATCTCAGGTGCCTTTATTTGTGATTTGTTTTTCCTGGCCCACTCCCGGTAGGTATAAACAGCCTGAAAAATGCTTTCTGTGCCTCCAGAGGTAATAACACCAACCGTTTCATCATCCCCATTTAACAAATCAAGCGCCATGGATTTGATTTCTGTTTCCATTCCCCTCAGGCTATCCCAGGCTAAGGGATTTAGCATATTCTCGGAAAAATATAAATTATAAGCTTGATTAATTAATGCCAGATGTTCCTCATTTACATAATAAACCAAACTCCAAACACGGCCTTCTTTCCATTTTATATCAGTAGAGCGCATATTCTCTAGTTCAGAAAGAATTTGTGCGGAAGGTTTTCCTTCTGTTGGTATTATAGTTCTCGACTTTTTGGATGGCATTTTTTTTGCTGCCAAAGATAAAGGAAATTGTAAAATGGATAACAGTGCTTAGAAAAATCTCTTACGACTGTCTAAGCTATTATTTCTTAAACACATCTTTCCAAATTTTTTCCACTCCCCTTCCTATACTTTTAAAAAACTTGTCTAAATCCTTTTCTAGTTGGGAATGGGTTCTAATATTTTTCTGCAGAGTTTCCTGTTGCTCGGGGTCTTCCCGCATTCTTTTATTGATTTCATCTGCAGTTTCCTCATTTTGGTCAACGGTTTCTTTTAATTCCGGGCTTCCTTGTTGTCTGACTATTTCATATTGTTTTTTGGCTCTTACATTGTCACCTCGCAAGGCGTAACAATTGCCTTTATAGTGAGCAAGGGTAGCAGCAAAACTTTCATTTTTCATAAATCCACTAGTATCATTCATGATCAGTTTATCAAAGTCTTTTAAGGCCTCAAAATGTTTACCCTCATAACTTTTGACCATGGCCACAAAAAAGTCAGCAAGGAATTTGGCATCATCAGGAATAGAAAAGGTTATTCCTTGGGGGTTAGCCAGTACCAGCGATTCTTTGTCAGAAAAATCAGCCGATTGCATCTTCAGGTTGACAATAGTTGTATACATATTAAAGACTGCCTTTCCTTTGTCTAATAAGCCATTAATAAATACTCCGCTGGTATCACAAAACTTATCATAGTATTTCTCCTGGATAGCATCGTTATATCGTTCGATATTCCTGGTTTGTGGCCCTACAGGCCGAACATCGTAAAAATTTTCACTAAGTAAGGCATCCATTTCAATGGCCAGGCTGTTGGCGAAGGGATCTTCTGTTACATGCTCCTCTTTGCCAGCAATAAAATCGGCAATTAGAATGGCTATTTTGCTGTCTGTACATTTCTCTGTTTTAGAAAGTGAAATGCCAAAAATGGCAGCCGCAATTAGCAAAACTCCTCCCAGGATCATATACATCCTTTTATTAGATTTTAAAAGACCAGAAGTAGGATTTTCTTTTGAGTCCAGGAGAGCAAGGAGACTGTTGCAAATTTTATTCTGTTCAATATTAGAATGCTCAGTACTGATGGTTCCGTTTATCCGTTTTTCTTTTAAGTCATTCCAACGGTTTTCAATGACGATCAGAGCATTTTTTTGGGATTGAGCATTTAGGGACGAGCGTAAAATCTCGATAGCTTCAGTTAGTTTATTCTGAGCTATCAAATTTCTAATTTGATCTTCCATTTTATACATTTCAAAAGCCATTCTGGGGGGCTGGCTTACAACATAAAGAGTTTAGTTCACAGCAAATATACAATAAAGTTGTAGATGTATTATTGATTTTCATAGCTTTTCGATTGTAACCAAATACTAGTCTTTGGGGTAATTAAAAAAAACTAATCATGAAATCACCACATCATCTAATTTGGACACTCCTGTCTTTTTGTTTTTTTACAAGCAGTAGCATTTGCCAAACATTAGAGTTTGATTTTTCCGGCCTACCCCTTTTTTGGGAAGTGGTAGATATTTTGGAAAAAAACCGTGAACCTTCGGATGCGGAATGGAACAAACTTTTTAGCCATCCAGCTTATTTACAGATTGATCAACAAGGGCAAAGAAAAAGACGGCTTTTAAAATATATGCCCTATGCTTATATGCCTTCCAATAAAAAAATTCTGGATTCAATACTCACAAAAACCGATGGTTATGCCAATTTTGTTTGTAGCCATCTGGTAGAAGTAGCCAAAAACAGGAAAGAATTGAGTGAATATGCGGAATGGCTTAAGGAAAGTGGCTATCCAGAAAAGGCCTTGGAAGCAGCAAAAGTTTACTTACCCCCAGGAATGACTGAACAATTTGAGCCACCTAAAGTTTATCTCATTCTTTTTGAAAGGAACGGATTTGGTGGCCGAAATTTAGTACTTGATCTCTTTAATGTTATGAACAACAAGGACGAAAAAAACATTGGTTTTATCGCACATGAAGCCCACCATTCTTATAGAGGAAGAATAGATAAGAGTCGCTCGCCGGAAAGAGAATCTGAATATTATCTCCTCTATTACGCCTTTTCTGGGCTTTTAGAAGAAGGGATTGCCTGCCTTCTTGATAAGCGTCATTACCCTGATCTTGATTTAAATACTGTTTCAGAGGATGAAAGATCCAGCATCCAAACTTTCAGGAAGGCATATATCAATGCCCCCAATACATTTAAAAAGATGGATGAAAACTTAAAAAAGATTGCTTCCGGAGGCCCAAATACGGCTGAGCTGGGGAAACAAATTCACAGTAGCCTAACCTGGGGAGGCCATCCCGATGGGATGTATATGGCTGTGGCTATCGAAAAAGCACTGGGAAGGAAAAAACTGATAAAGCTAAATGGAAATGCTTTTGCCTTTTTCCTTGCTTATAATAAAGCTGCCAAAAAATTAAAAGGAGATCATTATATTTTTTCAAAAGAGAGTATAAAACTGGTAAAATCTTTGGAAAAACAATTTATTAATTGAGCTCAGATCCTCCCTTAATATTTGAAAAACTTGATTTATTTCCTTTTTATTATTGAAAATAGACAAAGCCTTGGTTCCCTGTTCCTAGTTCCCTGTTCCGCGAAAAGTAAATAATGAATTACAGCAATATTGATCCCACTTAATAAGCTGATCATTATTTTTTTACTATACAGTTAATTGCCACTCAAAAGACTTAGTCCAGAACATGGAACTTGGAACGTGGAACTATTTTCATTTTTTGGAAAGCTCACCCCCTAAATGGTTTTCAATCCTAATTAGGTGGTGTGCCGTTTTTTCACTTCTCCCCTATTACGGTAATACTATAAATACTAGCGCCGCTATCTCTAAAAGCCTGTAACTCTTCCTTACTCAGATGCTCGAGCAATAGTTCATCCGGCAACTCTATTTTACGTTCTTTAGGAAGAGCAATATTTTTAAATCCTACCTCCTCCAGAACTTGTAGGTACTCCCCTTTGGGAAGGGCACCCGATACACATCCGGCATAAAGAGCCGCGGCATTCTTTATTTCCGGAGTAAGCTCTCCTACCGTAATGATATCAGACATACTAAAGCGACCACCTTCTTTTAATACCCGATACACTTCAGAATATCCCTTGACTTTATCAGGAACCAGATTCATTACACAATTGCTGAGGATTACATCTATGGTATCATCCTTCAAAGGCATATTTTCGATTTCACCTAAAATAAAAGAAACATTACCGGCACCCAGCTTTTGTTTGTTTTGATTGGCTTTCTCTATCATTGCAGGTGTCATGTCCAAACCAATGACCTTTCCAGAGTTCCCAACCAATTCTCTGGCAACAAAAGCATCATTGCCTGCCCCGGATCCAAGGTCTAAAACAGTATCTCCTTCTTTAATACCAGCATACTCCGTAGGAAGGCCACATCCAAGCCCCAGGTCAGCATCCTTTGCATATCCTTCCAGTTTATCATAGGATTCGCTGAAAGTGGTTTCTACTCCAGGAGAACAACAGCCAGGTGAGCAACAACCTTCATCAGCCGTAACCACTGCTGTATATTTTTCTTTGATAACTTCCTTAATGTCTTTGTTCATAATTGTATATTTTTTGTTTGCTGGTAGACGGGAAATCTCAATTTTGGACGCAAATTAATCGCAACATTCTTCCTCTTTTTTTTGCTTTTTTTTACGGCTTTCATAAGCAATTACATTCCCGTAACTATCCGTAACTACCCGACAACATTGCAAAATTATTTCCTTCAATTTTTCCCGACCGCGCTGTACTCTGGATTTAGCTCCCGAATAGGAAAGTCCAAGCCTTTCGGCCAACTCTTTTTGGGTAAGCCCCTCAATTTCTGTCAGATATACCGCTTCCTGATATTTTTCAGGCAATAATTTAATGGCCTCAGGTATCCATAAAGCAATATGTCGGTTGAAGGTACTCTCACTACATTCCACTTCTTCATATTGAGCAATATGGCCAATCTCATGCTCCTTTTTCCGTTTTTTATAATAATCAATGATTACATTTCTGGCAATCTGAAATGCCCAGTTGATTAATTTTTCTTCATGTCTCAATCGACTGACATTGAGATGGATTTTGATTAAGGTTTCCTGAAGAAGATCCTCCACTATGCCTGGATCCTTAACTTTACTTAAAATAAACCCTTTCAAAACGTCATTTAATTCAGACCATTTATGCTCAATCATGGTACCTTTTTTCTTGCTAGGACTATAAATTAGGAAAAAAGACGCAAAAAAAAGGAGGATAAAAAAAAGAAAAAAAATCAGACGGAAATTTTGCCTGGTCTTAGGGATTATTTAACCCTTCGATTCTCTGACTTGCTCTTTCATTATCAGGGTTAATTTTTAAAACTTCTTTATAACATTCTAGAGCTTTGTTTTTATTTTCGAGAGCCTCATAGTTTTCACCTAATAATAGCCAATTGTCTGCTAAATATCTGGATTCAGGATATTCTTTTTTGCTTAGTTTCAGCATTTCAATAGCTTCCTCATACATTCCTTCCGAGTTTAATTCTATTCCTAAAATTAAGAGTTCCACCTCAGAAAAAGAGTATTGATCAAAAGCCTTTTCTTTTAATTGATGGTATTCCTGGATGGCAGCTTGTGGGCCTTTGCTTACAATTTCTTCTAATAACCTTTTGAGTAATGATCTTTGAGGAGGTTCCAACGGTAAATTATACAAAACATTAATGAGTTGATTTGTCATATCGCGGTAAGCCATATCCCGAATATTACTCAATAGGATAATACAATAACCATCTTTTGGCAATCTGGACATTATAGATAAATACCCCGTTACCTGTCCGGCATGCCATTGAATTTCCAGAGAATCACTGCGTCCAGGCATGACTGTACGCCATCCATAGGCATAATTGGAAAAAACAGGAGCAAACAATATTTTTTTGGAAGATTCTGTCAATAAATGATTCTTAGATAAAGCTTGATCCCATTTTAATAAATCTCCAGCAGTAGTAATTATCCCTCCCGCAGAAAAAGTGGTGCTTGGATCCCTGTAATTGGCATTGTCATATTTTGCCAGCTTATAATTATATCGATAAGCCTCTACCCGTTTTGGTAAAATGCTCACATGATCATCCAGTGAGGTGTTTTCCATTTGGCAGGGACCAAAGATTTTTTTGCTTAACAAACTACCTAAATCATCACCTCCAGCTTCTTCTAAGATGAACCCAAGAATTAGATATCCAAGACTACTATAGCCATGTCTTTCTCCAGGTTCAAACCTCAATTCAACATCCTTAAACAATTCCAGCAATGAGGCCCTGGTATAGCTTAGGCGGTCTCTGTGTTCCATAAAATCATTCCAGGCACCATAGTGTGGAAGGCCAGAACTGCAGGAAATGAGTTGGTGAATGGTAATTTTAGATGCTATTTCATGATTGGGAAAATCAGGCAAGTATTCATTAATATAGGCATCCAATCTTAGTTTACCTTCTTGCTTCAAAATAAGTGCCAAAGCTGCAATAAATTGTTTGCTCAATGAACCAATAATAAACTTCCCCTCCATCTCATGTGGAATTCCCCATTCTCTATTGGCCATTCCGATAGCCTTTTCATAAATGACCTCCCCTTTTTGAGCTATTAAAACGGTCCCGGAAAAATTACCAGTCTCATAAAATTGTTGAACCACACTTTCAAGTCCTGCCTTGTTTTGACTAATTAATTGAGAAGTACAAAGAAGAAAAATAGATAAAAGGATTAAAGTTATACCCTTGTTTTTCATGTTCTTTTGAGGAGAATAATACAGGCATTTTAAGGGCTTTTGGGAAAATAAAAAGAAAAAAAAGGTAAAACAAAGTTTAAAATGGTTAAACAAAAGCAAAATAGAGCCTCACTGAATAATCTTCACCTCTATTTATGGCATAGTTTTTATAAATTTCAATGAATATTTTCTGTCTATTATGAAAAAATGGCCCTCTCGAATTCTCATTTTACTTATCATATTCAGTCAATTAGGATTAATTGGTATTCAGGCCTATTGGCTTCAACAAAACTATCAGGATAAGAAGCAGTTTTTTGAAGCCCAAATTAGTAAAGTGGCCTATAGTTTATACCAAATGATTGATCCGGGGGATCCTTTACACAATACTTTTTTAAAATGGAAGAATGACGAATCCTTACCAAACAAAAAATCAGATCCCCAAATTGAGGAATTATTGGATAAATTAAACAATGAATTGTTAAGGCACGATTTAGACACCTCTTATTCTTTCCAGCTTTTAAAAGGAGATTTACCCTCCTTCTTAAATCAAAGAGAACTTACCACAGCCTATCTTTCTCCAAAAGAGTTAAGCCAATATCAATTATTATATACCTCCTCTGCGGAATCCTCTTCTGCGGATATTTGGATAAAAGGAGTTTGTTATTCCTGTCAGGCTCTAATTGGTCTTGACTTTAAAAAAATCCGACCTTCCTTTTTTCTATGGCAAATTTCTAAATGGATAATCGTCTCTCTTTTTTTAACCTTAATCCATAGTGGGATATTTATTTACATTCTATGGAACATTAGTCGACAACAACAATTAGCTGCTCTTAAAGATGCATTCATCAACCACATGACTCATGAATTGAACACACCGATTTTCTCTATTTCTCTTGCCTTGAAACACTTAAAAACAATTGATTTAGCTGTTCAAACCAAGGAAGCCAGAAAGTATCTGCAAATAATTTCTGATGAACAATCCAGGTTAAAAAACAATGTCCAGAGAGCCTTAGATATTACCCGTTTGGAATCCGAAACCTTCATTCTAAAAAAGGAGATTATTGACATTTCACAGCTTATCGAACAAATAAAGGATTTATTTTTATTGTCCATGCCCGGGAAGAAATTAGAATTTTTTTTCTCTCCACCAAGCCAGAGATGCAACATTAGTGGTGATCGACATCTCCTTTTTAATGTACTCTATAATTTAATTGATAATGCAATAAAGTATACAAGTCAACAACCTGTAAAGATTTATATCAAGACTCTTATAAAAGGGGACCAACTTTTGATTTCAATTCAGGAC
This sequence comes from Saprospiraceae bacterium, assembly GCA_028285545.1. Lineage (GTDB taxonomy): Bacteria > Bacteroidota > Bacteroidia > Chitinophagales > Saprospiraceae > JANQPA01. The sequence goes on from JANQPA010000105.1 coordinate 21,266, forward strand.
AACGGTCCGGGTATTTCTATTCCTGATCAGCAAAGGATCTTTGATAAGTTTTACCGAATAAAATCTCATCAGCATACTGTAAAAGGCACGGGGCTAGGTCTGAATTATGCTCAATTGGTAGTAAAAGCTCATGGTGGGAATATTGAATTAGAAAGCACACAGGGGAAGGGCAGTAATTTTACGATCTATTTACCTTTTTTTAATGAATGATATGGATGCAAATGATATTGTAATACTTCTTGTTGAAGATGATCAAAATCTCGGGTATTTGTTACAAAAATATATCGAGTTGCATGATTTTAAGGTTCACTGGGTTAAAAATGCAGAGCAAGCTTTAAAGATCATGGAAAACCAAACTATAGATTTATGTATTCTCGATGTCAATCTCCCAGGCCTGGATGGCTTTAATCTGGCCATAAAAATCCGGCAGCTACAAGCAGATCAGCCCTTTATTTTCCTGACTGCACGAAATTTAAAAACGGACAAGTTATATGGTTTCAAATTGGGAAGTGATGATTATATGACCAAACCTATTGATGAGGAAGAAATGATGGCCAGGATCCGGGCAGTCTTGAATAGAACCCAAAAACGTCAAAACTCCACTACCTTGAATACAATTTACCAAATAGGCAAGTACCAATTTGATTACCCCAATCGGAAGCTTAATTTTCAAGATTCCACCCAGCATTTAACCTCCAGAGAGAATGAATTATTGAAACTCCTTTATGATCACAAGAATAATATTTTAGATCGAAAAACCACTCTGAAACAACTCTGGGGAGAAGCTGATTATTTTAAAAGAAAAAGTATGGATGTTTATATATCCAGATTAAGGAAATACCTTAACAAGGATCCGGAAATAAACATCCACAATGTGCATGGAAAAGGTTTTATTCTTTCTGAGAAATAATTTTGGTAAACCTGATGGTTCATTTACCATTGATCAAAAGTCTCTTAATATTTTTCAAATAAAAATGATGGATTCAGAAGCTGGATAATCAAGATCTCCATTTGACATAAAATTGAATTTGAAAAACCCGTTTTATGAATTATCTAAAAAATATTTATTGGGTAGGTATCCTAGCCATTTATTCCTGCCATAATAATGCAGTGGACAATTTTCAAATCAATGGACACATCGAAAATGCGCCTTCCGAACTAAACATTCAACTAATTAATTCCGAAACAGGCCAAATCATTGAAAGTACTTCTAATGCTGAGGGGCAATTTAACTTGCAAGGTCGTTTGGAATATCCAAGTGAATGTGAAATTGTGTACAAAGCTGGCGAAAAAAAACGAAGTCATTATTTCTGGCTAGAAAATACTCCCTTGAGTATAAAAGGAAATTGGGATAAAATGGAGGAGGCCGAAATTAAGGGGGGCAAAGAACAGGAATTACAAAAAGCACTATTTGAAAGGCTTTCTGCTTTCTTTCCTGAGCAAAATCGACTCATCAAAGAAGAAAAATATGACTCCCTAAATCTACTTTTCAACAAACGAGGTTTAGCTATTCAAGATTTTGCACTAGAAAACGCCAATAGTTATTTCGGTGTCAAATATTTATATATGAACCGACTAAATTTAGACAAATCCAAACTTAATAATGTTTTCAAGTCCTTAGATGAACATATTATGGCTTCATCTTATGGTCAAAGCCTCCTATTATTTAGTGAGGCGTCAGAGCTTGATTCGGGATCTGTTTATGTAAACTTTAAAGTAAACACTTTACAAAACGAAGAAATTGACCTCTCCCAAACCATTGAAAATAAGCCTGTCTTAATCATTTTTGGTGGTTTGTCTTGCATGGGTGAAAGAGAAAGAGCCACCCTTAAAGAGTTCCAAAAAAAGCATGGAAAGGATATTGAGGTTCTAGCTTTTGCTTTTGCAAAAAACCAAAAAGAATGGAGTGACGAGGCAAATTATGATTTAGATGTCAAGCTCCTTTCTGATCTAAAAGGCAATCATAGTCCCGTTAAAATAAAATATGGCGTCCAGGCTACCCCAACGGTTTATGTTATCGACAAAGATGGCCTTATAAAATGGAAGTCGATTGTGTATGGTGAAATGGTAAATGAAGCAGCATTGGCTTTACTGGAAAAATAATCTAATCCCAAAAAGAAGCTCAGCTTACCCACAATGGCGATAGTAAGGTCCATTTTGTTACTACTTTTGAAACTGCCATTGAAATTGTTATTGAAATTGTTATTGTCATTGTTATTGTCATTGTTTCGATACTTAATTTATGTTCAGTTTACTTTTTCCATAAGAACAAAGAGCTTCTGAAAATTTCGGGAATTTTTAAATTATCATTTGCAAAAATCCACTTTTATGACTTGCTTTAAAAAAATTTATTGGATTGGGCTTCTTGTCATTTATTCATGCAATAATAATTCAATGGAAAATTTTCAGATTCAAGGACATATTGAAAACGCCCCATCGGAGTTAAATATCCAATTAGCTAATAATGAAACTGGACAAGTCCTTGATTCCGCCACCGTTTCCAATGGCCAGTTTAGTTTTAAGGGAAGTGTTGATCATCCTAAGGAATATAGGATTGTTTATAAATCTGCTGAAAAAAAACGAAGTCATTATTTCTGGCTGGAAAACACTTCTTTAAACATCAAAGGCAGCTGGGATAAAATGGATAAAGCTGAAATTATTGGAGGAAAGGAGCAGCAACTGCAAAATGCCTTGAATGAAAAACTTTCTTATTTCTATACTGAGCAAAAACGTTTGGTCAAAGAAGAAAAATTTGACTCTCTCAATCAACTTTTCAACAACTTAAGTCAAACCATTGGAGATTTTGCCCTGGAAAATGCCAATAGTTATATGGGTATCCAAAACCTATATCGAACCAGGTTAAAATTGGATAAGTCAAAACTGAGCAAGGCTTTGGAAGGCTTAAACGAAGAGATAAAGACCTCTCCCTATGGACAGAGTATGCTTTTGTTTAACGAAACCTCTGAATTAGAATTGGGATCTGAGTTTGTTAACTTCAAGGCCAAAACCTTACAAAATGAAGAAATAGATCTTTCCAAAATGGTTGCAAGTAAACCAACTGTAGTAATTTTTGGTGGCTTATCCTGCATGGGCGAAAGGGGAAGAACTACCCTCAAGGAATTTCAAATGAAGCATGGGAATAAAGTAGAAGTACTCGCCTTCGTTTTTGCCAGAAATCAGCAAGAGTGGATTAATGATTCTAATTATGATTTGAATGTAAAGCTCCTTTCAGACCTGAGGGGAGATCATAGTCCTGTAAAAATCAAATATGGTGTTCAGGCTACCCCAACTGTTTATGTTATTGGCCAAGATGGATTAATCAAATGGAAATCAAAAGGCTATGGGGATCAAGTAAATGAGGCGGCATTAGCTTTATTGGAAAAATAATCTAACCTGGAAAAAGAAGTCCAGCTTACCCAAAATGACGAATTTGACGCTATGCCCACTTGGTAGTAATGGCAATGGCAATATCAATGGCAATGGCAATTTTGTGATTAATATTGAAATTGCCATTGATATTGTTATTGATATTATCGTAGAAAAAAGCCATGTTTGAAAGGATCATGTGGGTCAATCAAGAATTCGTGCTGGCCAGTTATGGAGGCGTTTCCTTTCACTTCTGGAATCACTCCTTTAAAAGGACCAAAATCTACTGTTTCGACCACTCTTCCTTCAAAAACACTTCCAGTAATACTTTCGATACTCATCCAGTCATTCCTGGCTATTTCCATACGTTCATAATGAATAGCCATCCTACCAGACACCCCTGAGCCTGTTGGGCAGCGATCCACCTCCCCATCTGCAAATACACAAACATTCCTGCTGTCCAAACCATCCGAAACTGGGCCTCCTATAAAAATAGTCCCGTAAAGGAAGCTTAGATCTTCCTCGAATGGATGATTAATTTCCTGATCTACATCCATAACGGCGTGTTTGATCTGCATTCCTTTTTTGATTATTTCGGAATAATTACCTGGGATCAAATCTAAATTTAATTGATTTGCATCTACATAGGCGTAAAAGGCTCCGCCATAAGCCAAATCGTATTTGATTTTTCCAACTTCTGGGACAACAACTTCTCGGTCTAAGCCTACAACAAAGGAGGGCACACAATGAAAAGAAACATTTTCAACTGTCCCATTTGACATATGAGCAAAGGAAGTTATTCTACCACAGGGTGCATCGATTTTAAGGGTGGTAACTGTTTCTTGCTTTTCTACCCAAGCCATTTCGATGGCCAATTTTGTGATCGCAATAATTGCATGGCCACACATTGTGCTATATCCTTCATTATGCAAAAAAAGGATGCCAAAATCTCCATCCTCATCATTGGGGGGTAATAGAATGCAGCCATACATATCGGCATGGCCGCGGGGTTCATGCATCAGTGCGGTACGGATATAATCATGGTTTTTTAGCATATCCTGGCGATATTCTAGGACATTTGATCCTTTGAGTTGAGGAAGTCCGCCAATTATTACGCGTAAAGGTTCACCTCCTGTATGCATATCAATTGTTTGAATGCGAAGCCAGTTGGAGGGTGGGGAGAAGATAGTGCTTTGGAGAATGGATTGGTAGGTATTTAGCATAGGTTGTGTATTAAAGCAATAGTTGAAATATAGGGATATGTTGGCACGCAGATTTCGCCGATCTCGCAAATCCCCCTTTTTGCCACAAATCTTGAGTTATACTACAATGATATAATAACTTTTGAAATTTATTAATCATTCTCTTGGAAGTTTCAAATATATACTTCTTTTTTGCTTTCAACAATATTTACACGATGACAGAAAACGACATTTCATATGATATTATTGGAGCTGCTTTTGAAGTATATAATGAATTAGGACCAGGGCTATTGGAATCTGTTTATCATTCAGCATTAGAATTTGCATTGGACCAAAAGGGGTATTTGGTGGAAAGCGAAGTAGGAGTGCCTGTCTACTATGCCAAGCAAAAACTAGGAGTAGGATTTAGAATGGATTTATTAATTGAAGAAAAGGTAATAATAGAAGTGAAATCAGTAGAAAACCTTCATCCTGTGCATTTTAAGCAACTTTTAACTTACTTAAAGCTCAGCGGAAAGAAATTGGGCATACTGATTAACTTTGGAGCTGGATCATTAAAGCCTAAAGAGGGGGTTTTTAGAATAGCAAATAAATTGTAATATTTTTTCACGCAAATTTCACAATAAGACATTTGCGAAATTTGTGAAATCTGCGTGAAAAAAGCCCTTTGCCTACCTATGACATCAATTCCGTCCCCTCTCCCAAAACCTTCTCTCTCTCCTCTCCTCATTTTGATTAGCACTAGGCGTACCAAAATTTCTTAGCTGGTAAGTAAAAGTGAGCATCACATATCTTTGTAGCACTGCACTCTCAACATCCTCAATATAAGCATTGGTTACATTCCTTTGAATGCTATTATTTTGTTCCAATAAATCAAATACAGACAACTGCAATTCCCCCCTTTGATTTTTAAATAATTTTTTGGCTATCGCAGCATTCCATAGCCAGAAGTTTTGATTGAAATCATCAGACAAGCCGCTGAATAGCTGATTCGCCATACTGGTACGAAAAACAAGACCTGGGCCAAAAATCAAATTGATGCCGAGCTCAGTATTCTGATTAAAATACTCCTGGTTTAATTCTGTCCGCAAAGAGTTGTCAACATAACTCATATTTGATCTGGAGGAAATGGTAAAATCGACTTTCTCACTAATATTACTACTAAAAACAAGCCCTAAGCCCACTGTTGAGTTGTTGGCAAAATTGCTTTCCTCATTGATTAAACCTGGTGTCCTGGAATAATTCCCGGTTAAACTTAGGTTGATGTTTGATTTCAAAAAATTCACGGGTAGCCCGAGGGTTACAAAGGATCTAAGATTCCAATAACCATCTATATTTACAGGGCGACTGAGCTGTCCTCCTCTAGGCAATACAATATCTCCAAACGATAGGTCCTCTCTTTCAGCAATAAAAGTTTGATTACCGATATAATTATTGGTAACACCTCCTCCTAAGTACCCATAGAATACCGTAGATTTATTCGTGTTGGTAGAAGAATACCTCAAAAATACAGTATGCTGGAAGGATTGTAATAAAGCTGGATTTCCGGTAGTCAATTGAAGAGGATTCGTGTTATCAATTACCTCTTGTAACTGGGAAATGGCGGGTTCCTGGGTACTGGTACGATAAAAAATGCGGATATTTTTTTGTCTTGACCATTCATAACGAATCATTGCCATAGGAAGGATATTGAAAAAACTTCGGTCATACTCCAATGGATTAGGAAAGGTCTGATCATTTTTCAGATCGGCAAATTCGCCGGTCATCCTCAACATAAACATCATCTTTTTCCCTCTGATATTATATGATGTAGTTACTTGATGTGTAGAATAGTTGCTATTAAAAACATTGCTTAGAGGAATATTCAATAAAGCATAATTATTGGTTTCTTCATCAAAATCAAAGGTTTCTTTGTCTGAATCTGTTTTTGTGGTAGATGCCCGATATTGTAATTGCAACATCCCTGCTTTTCCGACAGGTTCAGTATAAGACAAATTGGCTGATAGGTTCCAGCCGTCTGAAAACAGGTTTGAATATTGATCTAAAGTATCAGCAACCACGGTATTTCTTCTCAAAAAATTATTTTCTGAAAAGAGGAAGCTTTCACCATCATTAGAATTAAAGCCAGAAGTTACACTAATAGAAAAAGTTCTTCGACTTTTCAAAAAGCTGTGCCGATATAAGACGTTGGTGGAAAAATCAACAGCTGAAAGAGCGGTTTCATATTGATAGTTGGTGCTGTTCAATAAGGCTTTCTCAATAGAGGTAATGCCATTGGTTTCTTCCAAACCATCATTTTCTTGTACGGTTAAGCGTGGCCGGATTCGAATTTGATTTCTATCATTCATCTTATAGTCTATCAACATGTTCAGCCTATGGTTGATATTATTACCATTGATTATACTATTTTCTCGATACACCTGCCCGGAATCAGAACTGGTAAAATAATCGCGATTGATATTAGAAAAGGCATCATTATCTGTTTGATTGAAAAAATAACTACCCGAAACGCTAATTTTTTCACCCCACTTATCTGAATAATTTAGTCCTACAGCATGGGTTTGGGCGATGCCCTCTTGTGTGTTAACTAAAAAATCACTTACTCCGCCACCACGGCCAAAACTGCGGCCTCGGCCACCTCCACCTCTAGACCTTCGGCGCGAAGATCCACCTACAACTCCCAAAAGATCTTCAGTAGCAAAGTTTTGCTGATTAATGTTATTGGATTGAGCAATAATAGAAAGCCTCATGTCTTTATTAAAAAAGTTGACACTACCCCCTACTCTGTATCGATTATCGGGTTCATCAGGACCATAGCCAGCATAGATTTTACCAAACTGACCATTTTTCATATTTGATTTAGTAATAATGTTAATGGTTTTGGTGGTATTGCCATCATTAAATCCAGTAAACTGAGACTGATCGGATTGCTGATCAAAAACTTGTATTTTTTGGATGACTTCGGCAGGTAAATTCTTAAGAGCAGCTTGCGGGTCATTACCAAAAAATTCCCGCCCATCTACCAGGACCCTACCCACATTTTCTCCCTGGGCTTGTACCTGTCCTCCCTGGACTACCACTCCCGGCATTTTTTTAAGCAAATCCTCGGCATTGGCATCAGGATTTGTTTTATAGGCTCCAGCATTATATTGAGTGGTATCTCCTATCTGTTTGGCTTGCGGTAATTTTTCCTTAACCACCACCTCATCTAATTGGGTAGCACCCTCAGCCAGTGAAATCCGGCCAAGCCGAATTGGTTTGTTGGTAATTTCTATTTCTTGTGCGTGAGTAGTGTAGCCAAGGTAGGATATCTCAAGCTTATAACTTCCTTCAACCACATTTCTAAAAAGGAATATGCCTCTTTCGTTGGTTACAGTCGCTGTAATTTCATCACCGCTGGCCGCATCCTTTAATGCTGCATGGGCACCAATTAATGGCGAATTGTCTTTGGCATCGATTACTATACCAAAAATGCCAGAGGCTGAACCTCCTCTCTGAGCATAGGAAATTTCTGTAATGATCAACAATAAAAACAGGGACAAAAGGTACTTCATGATTTCTTGTTTAAGGATTTAACCTTTAGACTAAACAAAATACCTAGATTTTCCCTGATCTTACTATTTTCTTTTCTATCAAGCTCGAAAAGAGACTTAGACCAAAAATAAAGGGATAAATGCCAAATTTATAAAGATGAAAAAAGCCAGTTCTTTAAATAAAAGGCCAATGCATATACATATAGTATTGCGGCATGATTCTTTGTAGCTCCTCTTTAGTCAGTTCTTCAATTTCTGTTTCTGTCATTTCAGGGTTTTCTCTTTTGACCTGATCTTTTACATAATCCATTGCATTGTATTCAATGGTTTCTCTCCAGACTCTAAATATTCCTTGAAATTTAGCCCAAAGATTGTTTAAAGTGATTTGGATGACTGTCATGGTTTCTTTTGTTTGGTTACAATACAAAAGTGCTACAAAATAAGAGGCTAAGCTTCGACTATTGTTTCATAAATGTTGATTATTGTTTCATTTGTAGAATATTATTGGGTAATATGCAAAAAGTTAAAATCGAAGATGTGAACTAATTTTATAGAATGCAGAAAAATGATGTTATAAAAAAATCCTGCTTCTTCTTTTTATTCCTATCTATTTTTTCATGCCAAAATGAAGCCGAACCATTAGAGGCAAATGTATTTAATATACAAACCCAAGCCCAATGGATTACCGATCAGAGGCAACTCCCAACAAATGATTCCTTATTTTATATCGAACGCCCTGCCCCACATTTTCGAAAGGAAATTAATGTGGATTATGCAATAAAGGAGGCAAGGCTTTATCTAACAGCAGCAGGCTACTATCATGCTTCGATAAACGGCAAAAAAGTTGGAAAAAACATTCTTGATCCTGCCTGGACAGATTTTAGCAAAAGAATTTACTATACTGAATATGATGTGACATCCTTGCTTAAGAAGGGATCTAACTGTCTGGGCATAATCCTGGGCAATGGGTTTTATAACCCTCTCCCTCTTAGAAAGTGGGGGCGTAGAAACTTAAGGACAGACACTCATGTCGGGAAGCCTGTCTTTTTAGCAAAGCTCATTATCAATTACAAGAATGGAAAATCTACCCAGATGGTTTCCAATACCACTTGGAAATATACTTATGGACCCATCATCAAAAACAGCGTCTATTTAGGCTCTGTTTACGATACTGGAAAAGAGCTGGGTTCCTGGGATAATCCTGGGTATGATGATAAGGACTGGAAACCAAGCATACAAGGCAAAGCTCCTGGAGGAAAATTGCAAAAATCATTTTTTCCTCCCGTCCAAATAAACCAAGAAATTACTCCAGTTAGAATATATTCTCCCGATCCAGGGCTTTGGATAGTTGACATGAGTGTTAATTTCACCGGTACTTATAAAATAAAATTGTCAGGAAATATTGGCGATACGGTTACCATGAGGTTTGGGGAACGGGTATACAGCGATGGATCTTTAAATCCAATGACCTCTGTTATTGGTCAAATTAAAAAAAAGGGAGTAGGAGGACCTGGAGCGCCTGAAATTGCCTGGCAAACTGACCGCTATATTATCGGCGAAAAAGAAGATCCCTGGTATAGCCCTGATTTTACCTATCACACTTATAGGTACATTGAGATAACTGGCCAGGACAAAAAACCAGAACCTTCAGATGTTAAAGGTCTTTTTCTTCATTCAAATGTTGCTAATGAAAGCAGTTTTTCTTGTTCTTCTCCCTTATTAAATGACATACAAAAAGCTGTCGAAAGAACCTTTTTGGCTAATCTCGTAAGTGTACAATCAGACTGTGCTGCCAGAGAGAAGTTTGGATATGGAGGGGACCTAAATGCCACCTGTGAATCGTTTATCTATAATTTTGACATGCAATCTTTTTATCGCAAAACCATTTACGATTGGGTTGATGCTATGAACGATTCCACATTTGTTGATACAGCCCCATACGTCGGAATACAATATTGTGGCATAAGTTGGGAATCGGCCTTCTTAATTACCCAGTATTACCTTTACCTTTATTATAATGATACTCAGATCATTGATGAAATGTATGCACTGAACAATAAATGGATGGAAAAAGCATCCCGCATTCATCCCGATGGCCTTGTAGAGAAGGGACTTAGTGATCATGAATCTCTGAAGCCAGTTCCCGTTCAATTAACGGGAACCGCTCATTACCTCCAGTGTGCTCGAATAATGAAAATTTTTGCCCAGGTATTAAAAAAGAAAGAGGATCAGATAAAATATGAGAAATTAGAAAGGGAACTCCAAAATCTAATCAAAACAGAATTCTGGGATCAAGCAATTAAAGAGGATATTAACCGACAGACTCTATTTTCTACCTTGCTCTATTATGATATAATACCTGAAGATGAAATAGAGACAGCAAAAGATTCGCTGCTAAAAGCTATTCAGAATGGACCATCCGGGCATTTCAATACTGGTATTTTTGGAACAAAATATGTCCTAGAAACACTTTCCCAGTTCGTTTCTCCCCAAAAAGTATTTGATATTGTCAATAGTACCACTTTCCCGGGATGGGGACATATGATCGATCAAGGGGCTACCACTATTTGGGAAACCTGGAAAGAAAGCGATAATGTTTATTCGAATTGTCATCCCATGTTTGGGACAGTAACAGAATGGTATTACCGATGGTTGGGAGGAATCCGTCCAGCTCCTGAACATCCTGGATTCAAAGAATTCGTCCTGGCCCCGTTCACTCCTGAAGGGCTCGATTCTGTCAATAGCATGTATCAATCTCCTTATGGACAAATCATTTCCAATTGGAAAAAAGAAGCATCAGGTGCTTATCGTTTTGAAATGAAGATACCAAAGGGAAGTAAAGCACAAGTAAACTTATCCCTGACTCCTTCTCAAAAAATTGAAATAAAAAGAAGTCAGGGAGATAAGAAAATTAAAAAAGTTAAAGGTTTACAATCTGGTCAATTTTCATTAGGTGAAGGTGGATATATTATTACTATCTCTTAATTTCCAGCCAATAATTTCTCTCCGGTGAAAGCATATTGATCCCATTTAGGTAAGGGGTGAAAACCGGCTGCCTGTACATCTCTAAACAAGCGCTCCAATCCATTTTTTCGATAAAAACTTTGCCCACCAATGGCTTCCATTGCTTCTCGGACGGTTTGCTGAGCAGCATCAGCCACATTGGTTTTTAAACTCAAAATATCAATGGTTGTATTTTCTTTTGGCAGAAAATCGAAATTATTCGTCAAGCTATACATAGCCCTCCATTGGGTTTGGGCACTTAGCAAGCTATTATTCAATCTGCCTATGATGTAGGTAATGTGCTCCTTATTGCGATGATATTTTTTACCAATAGACAAGGCAATTTCCATGGCTTTTTCGGCAGTACCCACATATGCAGACATGATTAATGGCATTGCAACAGTCAATACCACATGCCAGACAGGATGAAACTCTCCCCTCTCTCTCATCAATGCAATGCTTGACTCAGGGACAAATACTTTGTCGAATTGAATGGTTTGTGATCCGGTAGCTCGCATTCCCATAACGTCCCAATCATCCAGGACGGTCACCCCTTCTGCATTCATTGGCACCCCAAAATGAAGAACATGCCAATTTCCTTCGTCATCTTTCCAGGGTGAGCTGGTAACGGCAACATTCCCGCTTGCTGATTGGCTGGCAAAGAATTTTTTAGCTGTAAAAAGATAGCCTCCTTCTACTTTTTCCATCTCACCATTGGAATCCAACCAGTCTCTGGCACCTGTGCTAATGAGAACCAGTTGCTCCTTAGCTACCCGCTCCAAAAGTGGCCCTCCCTGGCCTTTTTGTTTGTATTTCCACACAGTTGCAGCTACCAAATGTTGATGCATAGAAAAAGCCAGTGCAGTTGAACTACAGTAATGAGCTATAATACGAATGATATTACACATCTCCGCATGGCTTATACCTCCGCCTCCAAATTCTTGAGGCACCATAGCTGAGAAAAAGCGATGCTCTTTGAGTTGAGCGTAATTTTCTTCAACAAAGCTTCCTTCCTGATCGTATTTTGAGGCCCGATCAGCAAAATCTTGGCCTAAATCGTGAATTAGTGCTTCCCAGTTGATTTTTTTTATCTGAAGATTTGGTTTGGTTTGTGAAACTCCCATTGCAAATTGGTTTTGATATAAATTGATTTTGCTATGCAAGTAAGTTGTGATTCACAAAAACCAAAAGGGCAAATGAGTGGATATCCTATTTACCTTAGTCAATAGGTAAATTTATCTTGTTGAATAAAATCATGGTATGGAAAATTTCCGGTCTTAATTTTTTTCATACACTGTAACCTCATCAGCAATTTTCTTAGCCACTCGGTATTCTTCTTTTAACCAGGATCCAATTAAAGGTTCATAATTTTCATCTGACTCATTTATTAAAATAAAGCGAGGAGCAAGCCTTTTGAGTTCCTCAAGCATTATTGAGGTATCAATCTTTAAAGCTTGGATATGGCTAGGACGCCAAATTAAGGAAGAATGTACATAAGGAATGAGACTTGGTTGGTTTAACATATGATATAAGATCTGCTCATAATTTCCGATATAAAACTGCTCCCCTTCCTTTAATTCACTCTTTAAAAATGTTGCTATGGCCTTAGGATGATCTTCTTTATCAAAATAATCTTTCTTCTGGAAAAAGGAGTTTAAGGCTAATAACACAGGAAGAATTATCCAACCTATTTTAGCAGAAGTAATGGTCCTCAGCCATTTTGGCCGATCTTCAATTGGTATTTCAAAAAAGCTCCCCGCCAAAAAACTCAATGGAAGCATTACCTGAATACAATAATGGGCAAAAAACTTCCCCGGTATGAGTACTACAATCCAAACAATGAGCATCCAAAACCAGGCAAATTGTCGGGTCCAAATATTTTCCCGGATAAATAATACCGCATAAACAGCAAATAAAAGGATTGGCAAAAACCGCAAATTGAAGTCAAAAAAGAATTTTACATAATCCCACAAACTGGCAGCATCAGGGTATCGACTGCTTACTTCGAGAGTGTAAAAAAAGAATTTATCTAAATGCCCAAGATCATTATAATAGGCTATAGTAATTAAAAAGGGGATTAAAAAACCACCAAGCATTAAAGAAGCCCTGACAATGGTTGTATTCCAAGCTATTTTTTTACTATAAGCCATCCAAAGCATAAACAGTCCCAAAGCTAAAGCATCGAAAGCAACCACATATTTAATAATAAAACCTAAACCCAAAGAAAAGCCCGCTAAAAAATAGAGCCAGCTTCGTTTTTCTTCAATCCAAAGCCACAGCGCAATGGCGGTAAACAAGCCGAAAAAGGTTTCTGTGTTTGGAGATACTCCATAATAGGTAAATATGGAGTTAAGGATAAGATAAATCATTCCCACTGCTAATGCCCCGTGTGGGCCTCCTCCACTTTTTCTCTTGGCTTTATAAAGAAAAAAAGCAGTTAATCCCAAGATAACTGACGCTAAAAGCCGAAGCATAAAAATGGAAGGACCAAAAATCGTTTGCAAGCCTGCATAGATCAAAAAAATACCAATAGGCTTGGTGTCGATTACATCAATAAAATAGGTTTGTCCATTTAAAATTGCATCAGCAATGACAATATAGGTTGATTCATCATGGTCAATAACACTAGGAAAAAAGGAGAAAAAACGAATCAAGATAGAAAATAGCACTAAAAAGATTAAGCTTAGGCCGGCAGATTGTTTGATTCCTTGGAACATCCTTATGTTTTGACAATTAAATATAGATCGGCAAAAATAGGAAAATCTATTATTTTTAGGAATGGAACCAATAGAACTCAAAGTAAAAGATCTCCTCAAACAAGCAACAGTCATCGATGGGCATTGTGATATTCTTATCCCAATGGCTGAAGGCAAAATGAATATTGCCGATGATGTACACATTCCCGGAATTGAAGATTGGGTGCCTCCACCAGGTCTTGAAAATCATCCTTTTGTTAAATATGGCTTTGAGCCTCACACCATGTATTTTGGATGCATGGGTCAATATGATATCCCAAAATGGAAAAAAGGAGGCACAGATACACAATTATGTGCCATTTATCTGGACGACACCAAATTGGATGCGCCACTAAAAAAGGGGCTGGAAATGGTTTATACCTTCCTACAGGCTGTACAAGAAAACGATGAGGTAATTCATTGCCTTACAGCTGCAGATATTAAAAAGGCTAAAAAAGAAGGAAAATTGGGATGGGTTCTTACTTTCGAGGGCTGTGAGGCCTTAGGTGGTGATATTAGAATGCTGGATTTATATTATCAGTTGGGTCTCCGGTCGGGTAGTTTGACTCATACTCGACGAAATATTTATGCTGATGGGTGTTGGGGCGCCGAACAGAAGGGAGGCTTGACACCTCTGGGAAAGCAGTTGGTTCAAAGAATGGTGGACCTTAAAATTGTAGTCGACCTGGTTCACATTGGGGAGCCTGGTTTTTGGGAAATTATGAATATGGTGGAACAACCCATGATCTTATCGCATTCCACTCCTACCATGTTTGCCTCCACCCAAAAAGAAGATCAGGATTTTATGAACGGGAAAGTACCACGGCCAAGGTTAGAATTAGACAGAGATAGGGAAATCCTGGATGCCATCGCCAAAAATAATGGTGTACTGGGAATGATCTGGATTTTATATCATTCTATCGAAGATGCAGTAAGTGATATTGAAACCGCCCTTGAAACGATGGGAGAAGATCATATTGGTCTGGGTAGTGATCTCTATGGTCATCAGTTAAACACCCCAGGCCTGGAAGATATCTCTAAAATACCTAACCTGGTCAGAGAATTAATAAAACGGGGACATTCTGATCAAATGATCAGCAAATTTTTAGGTCAAAACTATCTCAGGGTTTTTGAGGAGGTTTGGGGGGAATAGCTTGAATTGCTTCTACCCAATGCCTTGCTTTCTGATCGGTAAAATGTTCAATCTGATGTCGACAACTAAAACCATTGGCTATAATTTGGAAATTTGACTGAGAAGATAAAATTTCGGGGAATAATATCTCCTGGCCAATTTTTTCCGAAATATCAAAATGCTCTTTTTCATAGCCAAAACTCCCGGCCATTCCACAACAGCCGGAAGGGATTTCTTCAACCGACTTCTTTGTAGTTGCTAAAATTTGCTTTAAGGCGGATGTTCCATAAAGTGCTTTTTGATGGCAATGTCCGTGCACTTTAAAATCTGACTCCTCTTTTACTTCGAAATTTATTTTTAAGCGTTCTGCTTTTATTTCCTGAGCTAAAAATTCTTCAATCATCATGACCTGAGAGGAAAGCTGTCCTGCCAAATGATCATCCTCTAGTAAATCAGGCCAGTCATCATTTAAAGCAGAAGCACAGCTTGGCTCACATACTAAAACAGGTAAACCCTGTTCCAGGAAAGGCTTAAGCTTATTGATAAGTGGTAGGCCTTCCATCCGAGCTTTACGAATAAAGCCATTAGACAATTTTGGCCTTTGGCAGCAACCTACATCCGCTATAATAACTTCATAACCACAATCTCTTAATAGTTGTAGGGCTGATTTTCCAATTCCGGGCTCAAAATAATTCACATAAGTATCTACAAATAAAACCACCTTTTGCCCTGTATTAGCTTGCCCTTTTTGTTTTTTATACCAATTTGAAAAAGATTGAGAAGCATATGGAGGCAGGATTCTTCTCCTATGTATCCCAGCTATTTTTTCCAAAAAAAATCGAAAAGGAATACTCGATTGGAGCCTATTAATAATTGGTGCAAAAGTTCCAGCCATGCGAGCAGCCTGCCTGGAAGCATTCATGGTCAATCGATCTCTGAGCGTAGTGCCATGTTTATCAAAGTACATTTGTAGGACATCACTTTTCAGTTTAGCTACATCTACATTACTTGGGCATTCTGATTTGCAGGCTTTGCAGGATAGGCATAAATCCATGACCTCTTTCATTCTAGGACTGTCCAAACCTGTATTTTCAAACTGGTTGGACATGGCCAATCGAAGGGCGTTGGCCCGGCCTCTTGTAGAATGCTCTTCATCACGGGTGGCTTTAAAGCTTGGGCACATGGTCCCACCTAAGGTTTTTCTACACTCCCCTACCCCAGTACACCTATGCACAGCCGCCTGAAAACCACCATCGATCTTATATTTAAATTCTGTTTGAAGCTTCTGGTCCTGATAACTGGCACCATAACGGAGGTGATCGCTTATATCCGGAGCATTCACAATTTTACCAGGATTCATAAGATTATCAGGATCAAATAGGGCTTTTACCGATTTAAAAGCCTCATAGAGCTGATCACCAAAAAATTGCTGGTTGTAAAAACTTCGAACCAGTCCATCCCCATGCTCTCCACTCCATGAACCACCATACTCTTTAACCAATGCAAAGGTCCCGTCTGCAATATTTTTAAAACGCTGAATGTCTTTGGCATCTCTTAAGTCAAGGATAGGCCGCACATGAATGACTCCTACACTTGCATGGGCATACATGGCCGCCTGGGTTTGGTTATCAGCACATAACTGCAACACTCTTTCTATGTATTCAGGGAGAACCTTGGTAGGTATGCCAGCATCTTCAATAAAGGCCAATGGTTTTTTATTGCCTTTAATACCCAACATAAGCCCTAAACCTTTCTTCCTGACTATCCATACATCTTCATATTCTTTTCCTTCGGGAAAAACAGGGTAGGCATATCCCATTTGTACCTCAATCAGCCGATCTTTCATTTTTTCAGGCCGCTGCAATACATCTTTTTGGGTATCTCCATAAAACTCTACAATTAGAATGGCTGCTGGATTTCCCTGGATAAAATGGCAGGCCCGCTGAGTAGTCAGGTTTTCACGACTAAGTCCAACTACTGTTTTATCCAAAATCTCTATTGCAGAAGGCTGATAGTCCAAAATGACCTCCACGGCCTGAATGGCCTCCGAAAGTTCAGCAAAATGCACCACACAAACCGATTTATATTTCGGCAGGGGTTCCAGGTTCAGCTTTAATTCAAGGGTGGTTGCCAGGGTTCCTTCACTGCCAGTGATGAGTTTGGCCAGGTTCCAGTTTTCAGTATATACAAACTCGTCAAGGTTATAGCCTCCTACCCTACGCATCACTTTTGGAAAACGTTCAATAATTTCGGGGTGATTGGAAAAAATTAGCTCTCGGAATTTTTTATAGATATGACCCTCTCTGTCCTCTTTTGTAGCAGTTTTTTGATAATCTTCGGGAGCTTGCTCTTTCAAATGCATAAGGGTTCCATCAGATAATAAAATTTTAGCCTCCAATACATGGTCCACTGTTTTTCCATATAAAATACTTTTAGTACCTGAAGAATTATTTCCCACCATTCCTCCAACATTTGCTCTGCTGGAGGTAGCTGGGTCAGGAGCAAAATGTAAACCATAAGGAGCCAAATAAGCATTGAGTTCATCTCTAATCAAACCAGGCTGAACGCGCACCCATTTTTCTTTCTCATTTAATTCAATTATGGTATTCATGTATTTTGAAAAATCAAGGACTAAGGATTTTCCTACGGTTTGTCCGGCAAGGCTGGTCCCTCCACCCCGAGGCAGGATGCTTAGCTTATTTGAATTGGCCAGGGTAATTGCTTTTTTTACATCTTCTTCATCCTTTGGAATAACCACCACAACTGGTTTAATTTGATACACACTAGCATCGGTGGCGTACATTCCGAGAGAATATTCGTCGCTTAATACTTCTCCTTTAATTTCTTTTTGCAGTTGAGCAAGTAATTCATTTAAGTAGCTCATAATTAGCAAGCTTTGAAACAGATATTTCTAATTCTTGAATGAGAATCAAATTAGTTTTAATGCTCTTAAAATTGATGGATATTTATTGGAATAAAGGGGGTACTAGATAAAAAGTTTTTTTCTCACGCAGATTCCGCCAATTCCACAGATAAATATTTACAAAAACTGTAAAATCTGCGTGCTAACAATCTTTATCAATAATAATCCCATTTTCATTCTAGAATTACTCTGCCCGCAACTCAGAACTCTGAACCTAAAACTAATTCCATATATTCTCTTATTTTTAAGTACATCATCAAACTTAACAAACAAAAAAATATGAAAAAAGCGATCACATTCATTCTTCTGATATTTACCTGCCTGGCATGTGATTTACCTGAAGACTCCCCGGATTCATTTGACCTTGTTTTAAAAGGAGGGAGAGTAATGGATCCAGAAACAGGATTGGACGACATCCGCAATGTTGGAATTATTGGAGATCAGATTATGGAAGTATCTGAAGAAGAATTAAGTGGAAAAGAAGTTCTTGACGTTTCTGGATTGGTAGTAGCTCCGGGGTTTGTTGATCTTCATGTTCATGGAATGACCAACAAAGCACATGTATATCAAGCCAGAGACGGAGTTACCACAGCTCTGGAATTGGAAGGAGGGATAGCTTTTTTAAAAGAATGGGTTGAAGGAAAGCGAGGAAATACAATCGTGAATTATGGTGCAACCGTTCCTCATGGTTCTTTGCGAGCCTTAGCCATGGGTAGTTACAATCATTATTTTGCTCAAGCCAAAAAAATTATGGAAACGGAGGGGATTGAAAGTCCTCAGCTAGCCAAAATCCAGATCAATATGGCCAGGGCCAATTACCAAGAGCTTAGTGAAGAGGAAATTAAGACCATGGAAGAAATGATGAAGGGCGAATTAGAAGCGGGAGCACTAGGTATTGGCGTGCCAGTTGGATATTATCCTGGTGCTACCGCTGGAGAGATTTTTAAGGTGTATGAATATGCCGCCAAAGATAAAGTACCTGTATTTTCTCATACCCGAGGTTTTGGTATGCCAGGCATTCAGGAGGCTATTTCCAATGCAGTAACCACTGGGGCACCACTCCATATCGTACATGCCAACAGTTTGTCTCTGGGAGAAATACAAACGACTCTTAGCATGGTTGAGTCTGCTCAGGAAAGAGGCCTGGACGTAACAACTGAAGTATATCCTTATACGGCTGCTTCCACTTCTATAGAGTCCACCATCTTTGATCCTGGTTGGCAAGAATTACTGGGCATTTCTTATGAAGATTTGCAATGGGAAGCCACCGGAGAAAGACTAAGCGAAGAAACATTTAATGAGTATCGGAAAACAGGAGGTACTGTAATCATTCATATGATGAAGCCGGAATGGATCCAAAAAGGGATTGCTCATCCTCTTACGATGATTGGATCCGATGGCATGCCTTATGCACCGATGGCTCATCCTCGTACCGCAGGCACCTTCTCCAGAGTATTGGGCAAATACGTACGGGAAGAAAAAGTAATTGACCTGATGACAGCACTCAAAAAAATGACCATAATGCCAACTCAACGCCTGGAAGCTATCGCTCCGATGATGAAACAAAAAGGGCGCCTGCAAAAGGGAATGGATGCAGATATCACTATTTTTAATGCGAACACCATTATTGATAAAGCAGATTTTAAAGGATTGAAATTTTCGGAAGGGGTGGAGCATGTGCTGGTTAATGGAGTATTTGTGGTCAAGAATGGAGAGAATATAGAGGGGGCCTTTCCGGGAGAACCAGTTTTAGGGAAGTTTAGGAAGCAGGGGTAGAAAGTTAGTACGTGTTCACGTTAAAGGATTGCAAAACTGGAGGTAAAGTTGTTTATTGGAGCTTTTTTCTCACGCAGATTTCGCTAATTTCGCAAATCATTATTCGTATAATCAGCGAAATCTGCGTGAGAAAAAAGTATAAATAATTCACAGTACCTTCATTCCACCACTACCATACAATTAACCATTAACGAATAACCATTAACCAAAATATGAAATCAGACGATAAAAGATACATGACCATCCATTACCAAAGTTATCTGGCCTTGGATAAGATCCTTGACGCCCAGCATTTAAGGTCAGTAGAACTGGATGTAGAGCCGGCGCATGAAGAGATGTTGTTCATCATCGTTCATCAAAGCTATGAGATTTGGTTCAAACAAATTATACATGAATTGGAATCCGTCATTGATATGTTTGATCGCAAAGATGTAGACGAAAAAAACATAGGAATTTCCATAGCCAGGCTCAATCGAGTGATAGTAATTTTTAAATTGCTGGTAGAGCATATACCGATTATGGAGACGATGACTCCTCTGGATTTTCTGGATTTTAGAAAATATCTTTTTCCAGCCTCCGGTTTTCAATCCTTCCAGTTTCGAAAAATCGAAAATTTATTGGGTCTGCCTGAAAAAGAAAGGATGACTTATCATGGTCATCACTATGCTGCTTTTTTTCCAGATGAACAAAAGGAGGAATTAAAAAAGATAGCCTCAGGAAATAGCCTTTTTGAAGCCGTAGAAGAATGGTTAGAAAGAACTCCTTTTTTAAAGCTGGGTAATTTCAATTTTTTGGAATCTTATAAAAAAGCGGTTGAAAGTATGATCCAAAAAGAGGAGGAAGCCATCAAATCTTCTGAATACCTAAGTGAAAAGGAGAAAAAGGGGCGCTTAATCATGGTTGGCAATACGGGGACCTATTTCAAGTCGATTCTACAGGAAGAAGTGCACAAGCAAAAAATGCAAGAAGGAACCATTCGTCTAAGTTATAAAGCCACCCTGGCAGCATTAATGATTAGCTTGTATAATGAAGAACCTCTTTTACAACTTCCCTACCGTTTCTTGTTATGTTTGATTGATATTGATGAGCTACTCACTACCTGGCGCTACCGACATGCTCAAATGGTGCAAAGGATGTTAGGACGAAAGGTGGGCACTGGCGGGTCCTCGGGTCATGCCTATCTACATGCCACGGCCGTGAAACATCATATTTTCACCGATTTACATAATATTTCCACCTTGCTGATCCCTAGATCTGAGTTACCTGACTTACCCGAGAAGTTGAAAAAACAGCTGGGATTTTATTATTCCAGCTTGGAAGATTGGTAAAAATTGAAAATGATTTATTCATTTGAATTGTCGGTTTTCAACAAGTGGATACTTACTGTTGCCAAATCGGAATTGGGAAATTTAGTAAAATGTTTTTCTACTGAAAAAAGGCCAGCCTCTTTGGCAATCTTTCGAAATGTCTCCAATTCAAATATATATTGATCTGAGAAACCATGGGTAGCATCATAAGCTGTAGCTGCTGTTTTACCAAGGTTTTCACAGGTCAATAAGGGAGAGATGGTATGTAATTCGATAACCAGGAGGCCAAATTTTTGGATAAAAGGTGCCCATTTTTCAAAATGTTCTTTAAGATTATCTTCTGCCTCTTCATTAGAGATTCTTTCCCCTCTAAAAGCAAAAGCAGCTGTAGAATTACTCTTTCTCTCCATATTTCTGGACTGTGGAGGACTCCAAATTCTATTGTGATCTAAAAAGGTTCTTACATTTAACAAATCCTCAAGGGCAATGCCATAATTTTCCATTAAATCTTTGGCTAACAGATCTGGCCTTCCTACATCACCCCAAATGAGTTTGGCCCAAATATTTGCCTGAATAATATTGGCCCTAGTAACTTTTAAGGCTTCCTTATTAAAATCAGCCCCCACTAAGAATAGAGGGTGTTCTTCCAAAACTTTACCCCGTAAAGTTCGATGCTCGATGACATCAAAAAGATGGATTAAAAAGGCACCGTTACCGCAGCCCATGTCCACAATTCCTTTAGGTTGATCTTCAATAGGCTGGTTAAATAGGTCAATAATAACCTCATCAATTTTCCGGAAATAAGTGGAATGAGCGCCACCACTACCCCACACGTTCATTTCCCTATCCACATGCACTTCCTTAGCATTTGCGGGGATATTCCATAGGATCTTTGGATCTCCAAAAATAAGTTCTTTGACCTTTCTAAAGGTAGGAATATAGGATACAGTCACTCCATAAGCACTTGCCCTTTTAGCAAAAAACAAGCCTTTTGGGGTAAAGCGATAAGTGTTATTCTTTTTGACAAACCATCCTAAAAAAACAAAAATATCCAATAGGCGGCCAAAACTTTCCCCATCTTCATGGAACTCTTCAGGCATAAAAGAGGCCTCCATAAAATATTTGTGAAACATGCCGCTCATTCCCAAAGCCACTACTGTGGGCCCCACAATGATACCTTCAATATGCTTTAAAACCTGCTCCTGTATATCTTTGGATGATTGATCCTCCTTTATGGCCAGTCCATATCGACTACAATATTTTTTAAAAATCTTTTCCAAAGCCCAAAAGGGTTCTTTTTCAAATTTCCTGCGATGATATTTCCCGGAGAGATCTATTAAGTTTACCACATCTTCATAAAGAGGAATTAAACTAAAAGCAAAACCACTATCATCAGTGAGACCAATACGGATATCATTTTCGCCTAAGATTTCATGCTTTAACCATCCCTGGGAAGCCAATACCCTAAGAGCCACATTCAAATAGCCTTCATTAGCTTGAAAATGTTCCGCCAATTCCGCTAAAGACGTTTTTTTGATTTTTAATAAATGATCAAGTATGCCACCTTGCTGTAAGGCATAGGCGGTGGGTGCCACTACTATTCCATCCAGGTGGCGGAATAAATCTGCTCTTAATAAAGACTTTTCTTTTTTATCCATTGAAAATTAATGTTCATGCAAAGAATAAAGAAATTTTGAGTATTCCGCCAGCCTTACTTTGAAAAATCAGAGACAAATGTTTTCTTAAGGTTTATCACTCTTTCGTAACTTTCTTCAATCCGTTCTTTGGAAACCTTTCCAGTGTCCACCAATTGTTTTATGACTTTGAAAGTTTTAGCTCCCAACTCTGGATCATAATCTACGGTAGCTGAATTATTAGATAGTAAAAGAATATCTACTCCGGCATTCAATGCCAATTCTATCCCTTTTTCAAAACCATAATGTTCGGTAACGGCTCCCATTTGCATATCGTCAGACATAATTATCCCATTCCAATTTAGCTCCTCTCTTAAAATCCCCTGGATAATATTCTGGGAAAGGGT
Source organism: Saprospiraceae bacterium (assembly GCA_028285545.1). GTDB lineage: Bacteria > Bacteroidota > Bacteroidia > Chitinophagales > Saprospiraceae > JANQPA01. The sequence goes on from JANQPA010000105.1 coordinate 44,284, forward strand.
AGCTGGAACGGTATCCAATTGAGCATGATAAACATGTGAAGTCATTATAGCATTGACTATAGAATCTTCAATCATCTTTTTATATGGGATTAATTCTTGATCAGACCAGGTATCCGTTACATCTGTAAATCCTTCATGTGAATCGCTAGTGGCGCTACCGTGTCCAGGAAAATGTTTAATGGAACAAAGAATATTCTTTTTTTTATGTTCTTCAATAAAGATACTGGCATGCAAGGTTACAGAATCTGCAGAGGGCGAAAAACTACGCTCAATCTTTCCAATAACGGGTGATTGTGGATTAACATTCAAGTCTACCGGAGGAGCAAAATTGACATTGATACCAGCGTTTTTCACTTTATACGCTATAGATGATGCCCACAGTTGGGTAGAATCCTTTATGCCAAGTTTCCCGATATATTGTGGGGAGGCAGCTGCCTGATAACCGTATCGGGCCTTCAACCTGGATACCAAACCACCTTCTTCATCTACGGCAATAAAAATATCTTTACGCCCATATTTTCTTAAATCAGAGCTTAGCTTTTTTAATTGCTCTGAAGAGATGACATTACGAGGTCTTGAGCCCGATGGAACATCATATTCAAAAAAGATCACACCTCCTAAGTTATATTCTTTTATCTGCTGGCAAATCAAGGAAGAATCTGAAACCTCGGTTCCTCGGAATCCTACCATGATCAATTGGCCTATTTTTTCTTCCAAGGAAATGCTTGCCTCTTGAGAATCACTTGAGTTTTTACATTGCAGAAGAAAAATAAGAACTAAAAAACTTAATAGGTATTTGAGTTTTGACATAAATATTAATTTTTCAAAATAATAAATTCCACTACCTAAAAATTCGTTAATCAGATAACTGGATAAATTAGATGGCCAAAAAAAGAATCAAGCCGACAATTTTTCCGAACTTTAATTTAATAACAACAAAGCCAATGAAATATTTTCAATCTGCATTATTCATTATACTATTTTTCGTTTTTTATTCTTGTCAACCTGGTAATAATTCAAACACAGAGAGTACTGATATTGCCAATCCGGAAGTTGATGAAGTAATAGCCCCTGACACCATTCCCTATTCAAAACTTAGTTTTATCGATTCTATCTCCACCAATCCGGAAAATGAAAAGGCACCTGTAGCCTATTACAGTGAAACCTGGATTATACCAGAATCCAAAGATACTGCACTCAATAAATTTATAACCTCCTCTATTATTAATGAATTGGTTTTTGAAGCAGGTGCTACCCATATCGAAACGCCCAAAGAAGCATTTGATGAAAGTAAAGGCTGGTTTTTTAATGACTTTACTGATTTAGCCTCTGATTTTGAAACGGCAGGCGGCTTCACTTCCGAAACAGAAAGTTATGTAGAATTTAATTCAAAAAAATTGCTGACCCTTAGTTTCTTCACCTTTTCTTATACGGGAGGAGCACATGGTAATTATGGTGCAACCTACATAACCTTAGATCTTGAAAATCATAGAAAACTTCAATTAGAAGATATTTTTAAACCTGGATATGAGGAAATTCTTACCCCATTAATTGAAAAAGGAATCCGTGAGCATTTCGAACTTGAAGAAAGTACTCCCTTGGAACAAGTACTTTTTGAACCAACTGTCCCAATAACTGATAACTTTGGCCTGTTGGAAGATGAAATTCTTTTCGATTATCCACCCTACATGATCGCTCCCTATGCCGCAGGTGAGATTGAAGCTCGTATCAAGTATGAGGAAATCAAAGATTATTTGAAGGAAGGAATTAGATTCTAAAAAGGACAAAAGAAATGGCTTTCAATTCCTATGGGAATTGAAAGCCATTTCTTTTGTCCTTTTTTATTTGTACATTTGTTATACAAAAGTTTATTAAATTAAATATTAAACATATTATGTCTAATATTGGTACACTGGAAGAAACAGTATTATTATTGGTTATGATCCATAATGGCAATGCCTATGGAATATCTATTGCTGAGGCTTATATGGAACATACAGGCAAAAAGATTTCTATTCCTGCCATTCATACGGTTTTAAAAAGATTGGAAAAAAAGGGATTCCTCAAATCAGAAATGAGTGGAGCTACTGCCGAAAGAGGGGGGCGGAGGAAGCGGCTGTTTGAAATTACTCAGGGGGGCTACGCTGTTCTTCAAAAAGTACAGGAATCGAGATCCAGCTTATGGTCTCAGGTACCAAAATTCAACTTTAAATAATCATCTACATGGCTAAAAATATTAATACAAGAGGATTACACCCTCCTAAACTAGCCGATCGATTTCTTCAATGGTATTGTCATCCTTCCTTATTAGAAGAGATACAAGGGGATTTATATGAAAATTTCTCAAAGAATGTTCAAATACTTGGCCTTAAAAAAGCAAGATGGATCTATTTTCTTCTCGTCCTTAAGTTTTTGAGGCCTTCAAATATTAGAAACACCCATCCAAAATTTTCAATTATTATGTGGAGAAATTACCTAAAAACAGCACTGAGAAGTATGGTAAAACAAAAAGGTTTTACCTTCATGAACATACTTGGTCTTACCATTGGATTGACTACTGCCTTAATGATCCTTCTCTGGATTCAGGATGAAGTATCCTATGATCATTTTCATGATAATGGAGCGAATTTATACTCCATGAAAAGAAATGTATATCGGGACGGAGGTCAAATAGGCACTACCTCCAGTATTCCAAAACCCCTGGAGGCAGAATTAGAAAGTAACTACCCTGAAATTGAATCAGCTGATCTTTTTTCCTGGGAAGAGAATTTTGTACTTACTCATGAAAACACCTCGTTTAGGGCCAATGGACATTATGTAGGGGAGACCTTTTTCCGCAATTTTACTTTTCCATTTATTGCAGGTAATCCTGAAACCGCTTTAATAGACAGAAATAGTATCGTTATCTCTGATAGGATGGCCAGGCGTTTGTTCGGTCCCTCTTGGGAGCAGGACGGAAATGTCATCGGCAAGGTGATCCAGGTAGGTATCGAAACATTCAGGAATATGACTTTACAAGGTGTATATGAGGATATGCCCAGCAACTCAAGTCTCAATTTCGAATTTGCTATTTCTGATAAACTTTATCTACAAGAAAATGAATGGGTAGAAAATTGGGGTAATAATGGATTTCACATGTTTATTAAAACTCGTCCAGATGTTGATATTAATGAATTGAATACCAAAATCAAAGACATCATTAACAATCACATTCCTGATGAGAAGGTCGAGCTTTTTGCTCAAGCCTATTTGGATCATCACCTTTACTCAGATTATGAGAATGGGCAAGTAGTAGGCGGGAGGATTGAATATGTCCGTATTTTTTCCTTTGTTGCTATTTTCATTATGTTGATAGCTGCCATTAATTATATGAGTATGGCCACCGCTCGTTCTTCTGTAAGAGCCAAGGAGGTAGGGATTCGCAAAACCATTGGTGCCAGAAAATCAGATCTGGTCAGTCAATTTATCGGAGAGTCGACTATAACTACCGCCATTTCCCTGATATTGGCAATTTTGGTTTCTGTCCTTCTTTTACCTACATTCAATAATCTGACCAATAAAGCGGTCCGAATCGACTGGGGCAATCCTACTGTATGGTTAAGCTTGTTGGGATTACTCTTTGTTGTTGGTTTATTCTCAGGTCTTTATCCAGCCTTTTTCTTGTCTAGTTCTCCAATTAATAAAATTCTAAAAGGTTCAAAAACTTCCAAATCGGGGTTTTCAAATATGAGGCGTGGACTGGTGGTCCTACAATTTGTATTGTCTACCTTTTTGATTATTGGCACCTATACTTGTTATCAACAGATTCAATATATTAAAAATAAAAACCTTGGGTTTAATAAGGAAAATGTGGTTTATTTTCCTCTTGAAGGAGAGTTGATCCAAAAATATGAGACTTTTAAGGAAAGAGCCTTAAAACATGAGAGTATTTTAAAAATGACCGCCTGTGTAGATCCACCTACTGCAATCGTAAGAGGAACCAGTGGAGTCATATGGGATGGCCGTGATCCAAGCGCCGATATTGAAATGGCAGTAGCCATAACAGACTATGATTATGTCGAAACCCTAAAAATGGAATTACTAGCAGGGCGGCTGCACTCAAAGGAATACAAACTGGATTCAGCTAATTTAGTCATCAATGAAGCTGCTGCCAGGATAATGGGGATGCAGGATCCTGTTGGTGAGAATATCAGGATGTGGGGAAGAGAAGGGAAAATTATTGGTATGGTACAAGATTTCCATTTTAGCACCATGTATGACCCCATTGAACCATTGGTTATTCGACTAGACAACCTACGCTCAGGCTCTATTTTTGCAAGGTTATCTTCTGAACAAATGGAAGAAGGTATCGGATTTTTAGAAGATATTCATAAAGAGATGAATCCTGACTTTCCTTTCACTTATGATTTCCTGGATGAAAATTACGCAGCCTCTTATACCAGCGAAAACATTGTTGCAACACTCGCCAGTTATTTTGCCATCATTGCCATACTTATATCATGTCTTGGATTATTTGGACTGGCTCTTTTCGCGGCTGAACGACGGTACAAAGAAATAAGTATTCGAAAAGTTTTGGGAGCTTCTATTCCCAATATTATGGTATTGCTTTCTAAGGAATTTTTGATTTTGGTATTTATTGCTATCCTTATTGCCATTCCTATTGCCTGGTATGGCACCAGAATATGGCTTGATGATTTTGCCTATCGAATATCCCTTGGAGTAGAGATTTTTATTTTCTCTGGATTGCTTACTTTGGGAGTAGCCTTAATTACGGTTTGTTTTGAAGCCTTTAGGGCAGCGCTCCACAATCCGGTGGATGCTTTGAAGAGTGAATGATGTGTTCCGAGTTCCGAGTTCCGAGTTCCGAGTTCCGAGTTCCGAGTTTAAAGGATTGCTTCGCTAGAGATATTGTTGCTTATTGGAGTTTTTTTTCACGCTGATATCGCAAATTTCACTACATGATAATCTGCAAAATTGGCGGTATCCCTGATGACCGGAGGGGGTTGCATGTCAAATTAGTTTTAAATAACTGAAACTCCTCAATTTTGGCAATCCTTAACACGGAACATGGAACATAGAACACGGAACTATTTCTTAGTAGGCTTAGGCTTCAAAGATTTTACATATTGGAAGCTCTTATCAAGGGTTTCCAGTAAAAATTCTGTTTCTCCCATCATATCATCAGGGATTCGTACATATTCTTTCATCACAGTATTATAGGAAATAATTAAATCCGTGTTGTATTTTTCCAAAAAGGCAAGCCTGTCTTCCTTGGAAAGTCGAATACCTAGCTGTCCTTCTTTATTGATAAAACTAAACATGTGTCCATTTACAGAGGTATACGGGTTTGCCTTCCCTTTTCTTGTAATATCAGGATGGAGGGAAACTAAATGGTCATAAATTTTTACATTTTCTTCCCAGATGAATGGATTTGAAGACATAATTTTTATTTAGATTAATGGAGTGGTGGTGAAAAATTCACTCCTTTAATCTATTTAATTTTTTATTCTCTTGCAATCGATTTTCCAGAATGGGTAAGTAATTGTTTCATTCTTGTCTACCCACTCCCCTACCCACTTAAAACTATCTTTTTCGATATCATAAAATTTGAGTCGAGAGAAACCATCCATTCCGTTAGGGGCTGCCTGAGGTCGATACAGTACAATTTCATTGCCTTTTCTAGGGGCACCAGTCCAATGACTTGTGGGAATAGCAACTGAAGAAGAAGAAAAATAGGTAACTACCCATTTAGTACTATCGGCATTAAATTGTCTTAAGCTACCACCATAAGTTCCATCTTCCTTCCAGCTTTCATCCTGGACTCCGAAGCCGCCTAAGACATACTTAAATCGCCAGATCATCTTAACTGGTTCTTTCCAAGTGCCATCCGGATTTCTCCTATGACTTTGACATTCACATTTGCCAATTAAATCTGCATAATCTGCTAATTGTACTGGCGCATCTGCATGAGGGCTGTCATAAGGCCCTAAGGATTTTTCCTGTGCTGATAGATTGGTAACAAAAAACAGCGCTATAATTGGGATGAACAGTCTTCTTTTCAAGAGCATGCTTTTGAGTTTGATTGAGAGTAATTTTAAGAAATGGAATCAGGTGATTTCTGACTCAAAAATGTATAATCAAATGCATATACACCAGTGTTTTGCAGGGAGAAGGGGGAATAATGCAGGGGGTTAACTTAAAAAGCAGTCGGGTTGTATTTTTATTTTCTCCAGACGACTGGAAACCTATCGGAATCTAAGGGATCTCCATTTTTTAAACCTGGGTTCTGGGTAGGTATGGCCACCTCTCCTGCTCGAATAGAGTACCGTGCATCATCACCTGCCCAACGAGTGGATAAGGCTCTTCTACGATTTAGGCCTCTATTCCCAGGAGCACCGTGTACAATCATCCCATGAAATACTAGGCAATCACCTGGCATTAAATTGAAGGAAACAATATCATATTCATTCCTATTCGCATCAATATCCGGCAAATCCGGTAATCCTGTTCCTTTATAGGGGGTGCCATCCATAAAATGATAGGGATTATATGCTGACCACCGATGACTGCCCTTAATATACTCTACACAAACTTCTTTGGGTACAGGATCTAATGAAAGCCAAATAGATGCTACCTGATAACCACTTACTGCCCAATAAGGCTGATCCTGATGCCAGGGTGTTTTTTTTGAAGTTCCAGGTTCTTTTACCAGGAGTTGGTCATAAAAAAAATTCACCTTTTGAGCTCCCATTACCAGGCCTATTATTTCGGCGGCTGGAGATTCTAAAACAAACTTTCTAAATTTTGGCAGTCGTTCGGCCATTTCTAAATCGCCAAAAAAACGACCATTCTCTCCTTCCGATACATATTCTTCAGCATATGGACCAGGATTATTCATAGCCTCTTCAATAGCCTGATCAAGGAAATCAAGCCAATTTTGGGGAATAACTTGTCGTAAGCAGATGATCCCATCTTTTTCATATTGTTGACGAATAGAGGTGGTAATAATTTTTGAAAAATTAATTGACATGTCTGATTGAATTTTAAATCTCTTACAAATTACTCATCCTTTTTTATCCTAGCTGCATAATCTTTAGGGGTCATCCCAAATTCTTTCTTAAAAAAAGAATAAAAAGAAGCCTTGCTTTTGAATCCGCTTTCCTGAGCAATACCAAATATTGATAGTTGTTGTTGTTCTCCTGCTTTTAATTGTTTTGCTACATGTCGAATACGATAGGAGTTAATAAAGTTATAGAATGAAACATTCATATTTCGGTTTAGAAGATAAGAAAGCTGGTGTGGATTAGAGTCAATTAAGTTAGCCAGATGCCTAAGACTAAGATCACTATTAAGATAGGGTTTAGATTCTTCCATTACTTTTAGCAAATTTCTTTTCAAGTCGGGAATTTTGTCTCCATCATATTTAGAGGGAGAGCGTTTAATATGACCAAAAATCTGTTGGGGGTACTGGATAAACTGGTAGGCTAAAAGAAGGATAAACATTGTCCATACAACTAAAGACCACCTTTCTATAAATTGATTTGGGATACCTAGAAAAATTGAAGTCGCTGATATGGAGAATTCTATTAAAAAGTAAATGGCAAATATTTTTACCATATTTTTTAGAACAAGCAGTTGACTTATTTCATTTCCTGAAGCCTCCTTTTTAAAAAATTTGATTTTTTCTTTTAGGTAGAATAGGGCAGCCCATAGATATACCTGTATTTGGACCATCATGACTAAGATAAACAGGTCAATCACCAAGGAATATTGAAAATCATCGGCTTGATATTTTTCCAGAATAATCATTTTTTCAGAGGGATCCATAAAAGGCATATTGCTATAAGCATAAGCAAAAAACAGGAATGGTATGACATGCCAAATATCCGAAGAAAGAAGTTTTCGATTTTCAACCCTCGTTTTAATATACAACCAAATCAAAGGGGCTATCAAATACCAAAGAGCATCACTTATGTATAATCCATAAGGGAAAGCTTTGTATAGTTCTGAAAGTCGTAAACTATGATCAAATAAAATAATAGAAAAAATGAACAACAAAAAGGAGAGGATCCGGTGAGAAACCACATGTCCTCTTTTATGCAAAAGGGCACCAATACTCAAAAGGATGGACTGGATACATCCTATTAATAAAATCAGAGACCATATGCTTAAATAAAAATTCATGCGAACAAGAAAAATGTTTTTGAAAATAAAATTATCATTTTTTGAAAGACTTCTACATTAAACAAAAATTGCCGGGAGCAGCTATCAAGAAATGAGTTCTTTTCGATAGATCAATACTTTTCAAAGCGAGATCAACGAAAACTTTCAAGCTTTGGCCAATATTTTTAAGCCCATCATAAAAAATAAATCTAAACCATGAAAAGGCAAATCAAGCTTTATTTAAGTTTTTTATTTCTACCAATGTTGGTCACACCTGGAAAAGCTCAATTACCTAAAGAAGCACATCGTGTCGATTTTTTTCTAGGAGAATGGGAAATTAAAGTAGTCAATCAGGAAGATAAAACAATAGGAGTGTCCCGCACTGTGGGTAGGTATATCCTGGAAAGAAGGGCCATTCAAAGTGATTATTTTGCTCTTGATAAACAAGGTCGATCTATTTTTCGAGGGACGACGATTCGTACTTATGTCCCTTCTTCAAAACATTGGGTGGTGCACTGGGCCATGGCTAATCTTAATGGTTATACCTATTTACAGGAAGAATGGGTAGAGGGAGAATTACATGCCTCTGGGCATGGAGAGGATGGGGGTGGAAAATTTCTTGAAAGGTATAAATACTTCGATATCAGCTTAAGTTCTTATACTTTTGAAATGGAAAGGAGTTATGATGGCGGGAAGACCTGGAAGTTTTATAATCGTCTCTATGCCAAAAGAAGAGATAAAGGCTAGACATTAACTATTTAGTTTTAGGTCAGGTTAACATGAAAAATTTTAATGCCTGATTTGAAAAACAATCCTATTCTTAATTTGAAAAGCAGAATTTGGTATTCGTATTTTTATCACATGCAAACACCCGATAATTAATTAATAGGAGGTACTAAATCTGCTTTTTCACAGTATTGCATTTATTTTATTTTTTTCAAAGCTTAAGAATAACATTAATTGATTAATTTCTTTCTGAGTCCGTTCAGAATTAATAAATCTAAATTGTGATAAGCTTATGAAGAAGGATACTTCAAATTTTAACACCCTTTCTATTCATTCAGGTGAAGACAAACAAACACCACCAGTTAGTTCTGTTCCAGCCATCTCAATGGCCACTTCTTTTCTCAGCAAAGAAGAGGTTTCATTTTCATCAGAAAACCTAGAAGATGATTCGCCTTATTTATATACCAGATGGGCCAATCCAATAATTAATACCCTGGAAGAAAAAATAGCTGCCCTGGAGGGAGCAGAATCCGCCCTTGCTTTAAGTAGTGGGATGGGGGCCTGTACAAGTACCATGCTGAGTTTATTAAAAAGTGGAGATAGACTATTGGTTAGTGATATTTGTTATCCTGGAGTAAGAGAATTTTGTAATACCACTCTTCCCAATCTTAATATAAATGTAGAGGCCATTAATATGTCTGATTTAGAGGAAGTTGAAAATGCATTGTCGGTTCCGACTGATTTAATATTTATGGAATCTCCTTGTAATCCAATCCTAAGGTTAACGGATTTGAAGGCTATTGTTGGTATGGCGAAGGAACAAAAGATCACCACTGTGGTAGATTCCACTTTTGCTACTCCTATTGCCACACAGGCTATCGGGCTTGGGGTTGATCTGGTTATTCATTCTTTAACCAAATACATGAATGGGCATGGTGATGCAATGGGGGGAGTTATTGCCGGAAAAAAAGAACACATCAATTTGATTAGAAATACTGCTGTTATTCATGCTGGAAATGTTATTAGTCCTTTTAATGCATGGCTGATTAACAGGGGCCTGGCAACCCTTCCGATCCGAATGAAAAGGCACAGTGAAAATGCAATGATGATTGCAGAGCGATTGGAAAAACACCCTAATGTAAAACAAGTAAATTATCCAGGTTTATTATCGCATCCACAGCATAATTTGGCTAAAAGACAAATGAATCTGTTTTCAGGAATGATGAGCTTTCAAGTACAACAGAATCCCAAACAAATTACTGAAAGGATGAGAAAAGAGTTACAAACTATCCATTATGCCGTATCACTTGGACATCACAAATCCTTAATCTATTACCTCCCAACTGATGATCTTCAACAGTCTTCCTATCAGCTAAGAGGAAAAAACCTGGCCGATTATCGAAAATTTGCAGGTGAGGGAATATTTCGCTTATCGGTAGGACTAGAAGACCCTGAAGATATTTACAAGGATTTGGAAAAAGTTTTGAATACTTGAAAATGCAATAATAAGTCAAATAAAATATTTTTTACAAAAACTAAGAAGCTGTTTAAATTTAGTTTTTTGAATAATATACTATTTGATTGAATCTTTGGAAACCCGAGGATCATCCCCCCAAATACCCTCTAATAATATATTGGCAATAATGGGTTCATATTCTGTCATAGTCACCCACATAATATGATCGAAATCATCCCCAGGAGGTCGGTTTCCGGTACTAAAAGATCCGGTTTTGGAAAGAGTGTAATAGCTAATGTGGTTCCTTTTTTCTTTTTTATAAGCAGTAACATGCCCGGCAAAAACTGTTGTACGGCTAGGATTAGGAAAAAGCAATTCTATAGCTGCCCAGTTCTGGGTATTGGCATTTTCTCCCCACATCGGACGATGCATGAAGATAAAGGTCCATTTGACCTCTTCATTATTTTTTAAGGTATTGTTCAGCCAATTTAGTTGAGTTGGACTAATTTCACCATCTTTAGAGCCAGGCGGGTCATCGGTATTTAATATGAGAAAAAGAACATCTTTATATATAAAATGATAGTAAGTGCGATTCCCAAAGCGTTTTTCCCATAAGGGATAGGCCTCTGGGCTATTGATGTCATTATTTCCAACGGTATAAAAAAAAGGCATTTCTAATTGTTGGACCAAGTTTGTGACATAATTCCAGTCACTATCAATTTGTTCTAAATTTGAGATTCTACCATCAAATGTAAATCCTTCAACCAAGTCTCCAACAGACATAACGAAGTCGGGTTGCAAAAGATTTATCTTAGTAATTGCTCCTGCAAAAACGCCCGGAGTGGGAATGGCAGTACGGTCACTAACGACAGCAAATCGAAAAATTTCTGATTCATTTTTAAAGTTTAGATGGTTCCAGGGATTTCTATCTTCCATCTCAGTAGCAAAGGAAGTGGAAGATTCTTTTGGGGTACAGGCAAAAAGTAAGGTAATTAGAACTGCAATGGAAAAGCTATATTTTATAGTTGCCACAATCTTCTTTGCCATACCGCTTAGCCATTTAATTTAATTCTGAAAATAATTTTAGGTCACAAAATCAAATTAGAGCAAGAATAAAATTACCAGCCTACAATCATTTTTTGATTACTTCCATCGGAATTCATCATGTAGATATCACCATTTTTATTTCTATAGGAGACAAATATTATTTTCTCGCCATTTGGAGACCACCTGGCCAAATCATTAGATTTCTCTCCAGAGGTGATTTGACTTACCTTCTTTGAAAATACATCTATGGCGTAAATCTGGACTGGACTTCTGAAGCCAGCTTGGAAAAGTATTTTTTTTCCATCGGGAGACCAATCTGGGACAAAATCATGTCTCTCAGAGTTATTCGTTAAGTTTATTAAATTGGATCCATCAACATTAACTACAAAGATGTCATACAATCCATCATGAAATTGGGTAGGAGCTGAAAAGGCTATTTTTGATCCATCTGGGGACCAGGCCGGGTCATAGGCTTCTTCAAAACCCGAAGTCACATTAGTAGTTTTTTTAGTTTGGAGATCATAAATATAAATATTGGTAACATCCCTATACCCTCTCCTATCCGATACAAATACAATTTTATTTCCGTCAGGAGACCAGCGTCCCATGATGTCATTATGAGAATCATTTACCAGTGCCTTGGCCTTTAAGGAATCTAGTCTTAATTGATAAATATCCAGATCTTGAGTACCAAGATCATATCTTCCATTTCTATCCGAATGAAAAAGTATGCTTTTTCCGTCTGGAGACCAATCAGGATAAAAGTCTCGCGAAATTCCATGGGTTATCTTTTTCAAACCAGAACCATCTATATTAATCGTATAAATTTTTTGAATCCCACTTTTTTCTGACTGGAATACAATGGATTTCCCATCTGGAGACCAGGTAGCATAATTTTCATTTGAATGGCTTGCTTCTTGTCCATTGAGGGTCATTGAAAACATAAATAACAACAATAATAAAAAGTGGCACTTAAAGGGCAATTTAGAATTCATACTTATTCTTGTTTATTTCATCTACTGAAAGTGAGTCGTTTTACATTGCTGATTCTGGGTTCCTGTTTCTATTCACATTAATTCATATTATTCTTACGTACAGCAATCCCCTGACAAATCACGCTTCTTTTGATGGATAAACCTTTTAGATTTGAAAAAAATTAGTTCGTATGGACGCAAATGAACATTGATAATTATTAAGGAGGAGTGTGGAAACGACCCAGCTATTGAAACAATAGTCCACTCAATTGAAACAATAGTGAATTTTTTTAATTCTATTCTACCCTAATTTTATCCATAGAAACAGAATTAATCAAATGACTACATCTGACTTACCTAAATTTCAAAATTTAAAGGAACAAATTCGGATATCGAATTCGTTTCTTTACAGTGAGGATTTTGCACCAACCATTCCTTCTGCCCATAATTGGACGACCTGGAATTTTGCCTCCCTTTGGATAGGTATGGCGGTTTGCATTCCAACTTATATGCTGGCTGGAAGTATGATTCGGGAGGGGATGAATTGGTGGCAAGCCCTATTGACGATTCTACTGGGGAATTTAATCGTTTTATATCCTATGTCATTATCTGCTGTTCAAAAATCAATGGAGCCCCCCATGTTAATCTCTACTTTACAAAAACCAGGCTATCCATTGAAAGATTCCACTGTAAAGGAATTGGCCGCCCTGGTAAATGTAAGGCTCTCTTATATGAAAGATGTTGCTGCTTATAAATGGATCAACCAATTGCCAGTTGAAGATTTAGTGCGGGAAAGAAAAGTTATACAAAGCAGTATTGAAAAAGCTCGTGAGTATCAACTAGATCCTGTCTTTACTGAAAGTTTTTTCAGGCTGCAAATTAAAGCGGCCAAAACCATCCAGCAATACTGGTTTGATCATTGGAAAGCCAGAGGTTTTGATCCAAACTTACAATACCGAGATCTGCAATCAGAAATTAGACCGGCATTGCTGGAATTGGGTGATAAGATCCTATTGGCAATTGTAAATTTAAACCTTAGGGAAAAAACGAAAGCTTCCCTTTCCAAGGATGGCAAACATTTTATAAATACCTTAACTTCAGAAGGATTGACAACTAGGATAAAACGTCGGCTATTTCGAAGTGCTGTAAGAATAAACAGATAATAATGTGGAGTTATCTTTCAATCCAATTTCTTGTTCTATCCACTGCCTTGAGCCAGTTATTGTATAAAGATTGCTGCCGCTCCTGCTCCATATTTGGCTTAAATTCCTGATCAATTTCACGGAATTTCAGGATGTCAGATTTATGCCATATCCCTGCTTTTAATCCGGCCAAGTAGGCTGCTCCAAGGGCGGTTGTTTCTACAACCTTTGGTCGCTCTACGACTACATTTAGGATATCTGCCTGGAATTGCATCAAATAGTTATTAGAAGAGGCTCCTCCATCCACTTTTAAAGCAGCTAAGGGCAGGTTTGAATCTTGAACCATGGCATCCAAAACATCCCTGGTTTGAAAAGCAATGGATTCTAAGGTGGCTTTGATGAGGTGATTTTGATTAGATCCGCGGGTTAGACCAAATATGGCTCCTCTTGCATACATATCCCAATAGGGCGCCCCCAATCCGGCAAATGCAGGAACCACTACCACTTCATCGTCGGCACTTACTTCCTGGGCCAGAGCCATTGAATCCTCCGCATGGTCAATAATCTGTAAGCCATCACGAAGCCATTGGATGGCTGCACCAGCAATGAAAATACTGCCTTCCAAAGCATAGTGAATCTCATCCCCAAGGCTACAGGCAAGGGTTGTCAACAATCCATTTTCTGAGTAGATTAAGTTATTCCCAGTATTTAAGAGCATAAAACATCCCGTACCATAAGTGTTTTTTGCCATTCCAGGCTCAAAGCAAGCTTGCCCAAATAATGCTGCTTGCTGATCACCAGCAATTCCGTAAATAGGGATGTTGAGTCCTTCTAAAGATAAATCTCCAAAATGTGAGGAAGAAGATTGGACATCGGGAAGCATTTCTGAGGGTATGTCCAGAAATTCAAGCAATTGATCATCCCATTTTAATTCATTTATATTGAATAGAAGTGTCCTGGAAGCATTGGTATAGTCGGTCACATGAGCTTTCCCAGCTGTCATTTTCCAAACCAGCCAGGTGTCAACCGTTCCAAAAAGAAGTTTTCCTTCCTTAGCCATTTTACGAGCTCCATCCACCTGATCCAGAATCCATTTGACTTTTGTACCGGAAAAGTAAGAATCAATAACCAGTCCGGTATTTTTCCTTACATATTCAGTCAATCCAGCTTTTTTCATTTCTTCACAAATGGAAGCCGTGCGGCGATCCTGCCAAACAATGGCATTAAAGATGGGTTTTCCGGTTTCTTTATCCCAAACAATTGTAGTTTCCCGCTGGTTGGTTATTCCAATTGCAATAATATCTCGGGCAGAAACAGTATTGTTTTTTAAGAGTTTTTGAAAAACACCCCATTGAGAATACCATATTTCCATTGGATCATGTTCCACCCATCCTGATTTCGGGAAAAACTGAGTAAACTCCATTTGTTCTAATCCACATATTCGCCCCTCCTCATCAATAAGAAGAGCTCGAGAGCTGGTCGTTCCCTGGTCAAGCGCAATCACATAATTTTTTGCCATGAAATATCATTCTTTATTGATCTAGAATTTTTTAAATAAATTATTTTTCCCCTCCATAAAGAGTTTTGAATTAATCCATTTCTACGGTAATATCAGCATCTTTTGCGAAAAAGTTAGTGGCATAATATAGACTATCATTAAGCATTTTTTCTTCTTTTGCTATTCGCTCTGAATTCCAGTTTAAATAAGTCTGCAAGTCTTTTAATATTGCTTCCCGAACAATGGCTATACTTTCAATATCAAAAAATAGCCTTCCTGATCGACGAACAAAATAATCCTCTAAACTATTCACCATTTCGTAATGCACGCCAAACCAAATTTCTGCTCGGGCCAGGCCTATTTCTCCTTTTTCCTTGAATTCATTTAATTTTTCTAAAATGAGGTCTGCCTGCCTGCCATAGGTAGTGGTTAAATACCAGGCATGATAGGGTTTTAGACCAAAACTCTGCACTTTTTCTTGTAGTGTTTGAAGATAACTTCTTACAGCTTTGGTATTAGCAAGGGAGGGATTCGTCAATATAATATTCTTAGTTTTGCATTTATCAAAATTACCATCCAGGCGTTTTGCCACTAAATTAACAACCCGTTTTGCCATTTTCCGATAACCGGTTAATTTGCCTCCGGCAATGGAAATTAATCCTGAGGGGGATTCAAATATTTCATCTTTTCGAGATAATTCAGATGGTGATTTCCCCTCTTCATGAATAAGTGGGCGCAATCCTGCCCAACTGGATATAATATCTGATACCTTTAGTTGGATTTTTGGAAAAGCATAATTTATTGCCTGCAATATATATTGAACATCTGCTTTTGTAGGAAGTACTTTATCTAATTTCCCATGATAATTGGTATCTGTAGTACCTACATAAGTTACCTTACCTCGAGGTATGGCGAAGACCATACGGCCGTCCGGCACATCAAAATAAATAGAGTGATTTAATGGTAAAATTTTTTGTGGAAATACCAGATGGACTCCTTTGGTTAAATGTAGTTTTTTTCCATTTAAAGAATCATCTACATTTCTCAACTTGTCCACCCAAGGGCCTACTGCTGAAACAATTTGCCTGGCTTTTATTTCAAAAAAAGAATTAGTCTGAAGATCAAAGCATTGTACTCCACTAAGTATTTCATTTTCATAGATAAAATCCTTTGCTTCGCAATAATTCAGTGCAGCTGCACCATAGCAAACGGCCCTTTTGATTAATTCTATAGTTAATCGAGCATCATCGGTTCTATATTCGGCATAGAGACAGCTTCCTTTTAAAGCAGATTCATCTAGGAGGGGTTCTTTTATAAGCGTTTTCTTTTTACCAAGCATTTTTCTACGATCCTCTCCTTTTACTCCCGCCATTAAGTCATAAATCAGAATTCCAAGGGAAGCAGTCCATTTCCCATAGGTCCCACCCTTCATAATTGGGAGCAGCATTTTTTCGGGTATAACCAAGTGAGGTGCCAATCGATGGACTATGGCCCGCTCTCTTCCAGATTCGTGTACCAGATCAAATTCCAATTGTTTCAAATACCGAAGACCTCCATGAATCAATTTAGTTGATTTGCTGCTTGTACCGGAGGCGAAATCTTTTTTTTCAATTAATGCAGTTTTCATTCCCCGAGAAGCTGCATCTAAAGCTATTCCACAACCTGTTACACCTCCGCCAATTACGATTAAGTCAAAGGTAGTTGATTTAAGTTTGTCCAGGTCATGCTCTCTTTCAAGGCTTGAAAACTTTACCATTATTTTTGTATCAAACTCATTGTGAATGAAAACAATTAGAAGCAGATGACAGAAAGATTAAAATATAAGGACAAAGTATATCAATTTTGATTAAACAAGCATGTTTTTCAATAAATAGCCTTAGGTCTCCTGAAATATTTAATCAATTTCAATTATAAAAAATTACCGCTTAAGAATTGGCCATAGCAAAAAACCATCCTCATTATCCAGACGGATTATATAATGTCCTTTTGGCAAATCTCCTAGAGTTAAGTCTGTTTGAGTTTTTCCCGCCATCTGAGTTCCAGACCATTTCCGAACTGGGCGGCCCATCCCATCATAAAGTTGTATAAGATAATTGCCAGCTTTATTGCTTCTCCAAATTACCGTAATTTGATCTACAGTCGGATTTGGGTAAGCCTCAAATTCTAACTTTCTGAATGCAACCAGAGGTTCTTTTTGTGGATTTGCTTGGGTGCCAGAATTTAGTTTAATGATAAATGCATGCTTTTCTATGCCAGATAAAGATTTAATTTCCCCACTTAGATAAAGATCTTTTCCAATTCGTGTAAAATGTTCTACCTCAGGTAGAATATAAGATATATTGTAAATTACTTCATCCGCTAAGATTTTCCCCGTAGAATCTATTTGTATGGTCCGTATTTCATAATCATTGTAAGCTAATGGCTTAAGTTCCGAACCTACTAATGCCATTACAATATTGCTTTTATTATCATAGAGAGCTTGATATGTAATTATTCTCCCTAGTTCATACCCTAAATCCTCAGGTTCAACTATTTTTAACTCTATTATATTTCCATTCTCTGTATTTACTCTGATAAAATATCCATTTTCGGCATCATCGAGATAAGTACCACTAATAAGCAATTCCGATTGATCATTGCTTAATACTACATTTTCAATGCTTGTATCGGTATTTTTTGGAAGATCTACTTTTTTAAGGAAGCGAATGGAGGCATCTGATTCGTGACCGATTATTATGACTGTATTTGATTTCCTAAATATATTATCATCTGAGGCTTTTAGACCTACAGAATAAATACGATCCAGAGAATCAGCATTTACATAAAAAGGCTCCGTAGGATAAAAAGAAATGGTATCAATTCTGCTTGCTATCTTAACCTGAAATGAGGTGTCGCAAGCAAACAAATAGGGTCGATACCCATAGAATCCATCATCAAATACTGCCCCCATTACTACTCCTAAAATACCGTAACTCGTTGGAGTTACTTTTTGTGAACCATCTGCTAAAAATCTGGGAGCTGGGTTGAATTCGGCAACTCCAGCACCCAATTCACTTGCTTGTAAAACCTTCAGACTATCATCAAAACGGAAAAAAGAAACTCGATCCCTTTGGTTTACAAATCCCATGTACCCATTAGTCACTCTTATTAATTGGGATAATTCATTTGCGGAAGATATATCACTAGCATATTTGCCAATTTCATAAGAACTAAGAATTTGTCCATTTCGATCTCCTGTCTTGGAATTCACGAATTCCATACCCCAGGTAGGTCGGGAACCTCCAACTTCTCCAGTTTGTTTTAAACTTAATAAGGGGGTTTCGGTGCCCTTAAAGGAAGGAATAGAAAAAGCTCCATAATAACTGAATACCCCCCTTCCTGAACTTCGTCCTGTCAAATCTAATGTGTCGGCAAATGACGCTGTCGAATCCACATATGTTATAGCTCTTATCCCTAAGGAAGAATTGGAAAAGGTGTTTACTGCTAAAATGTTGCCGTCCAGATCAGGTTCGCTTAGTCTATAAGTATTTTCGTAGTTTTCAAGTACCACTATTGTATCTAAAGCATCATGAGTAAAATCAATCCGATAGGCATTCCTTCCCACCGCATAAAGGGAATTATTTAAATAGTTTAATCGATTGTTTGAGCCTCTTAGACCTCGAGGTGCAAATATGGTATCTACTATTGGATTATGGCCTGTACCTCTTTTCAATAAATAAGTGTTTAATCCTCCATCTATGGTTGCATAAGCATCTACGTTTGGAACATAAACCAGATTTGAGGAAAAATTAAATCCCCCTATTCCCCTAGGTTTATATTCGTCCGTCTGAGAAAGATCATTTACCTTAAACTCTCTAATTAAAAAATCCTTTCTAAATTTAGCAGAGTCTCGAGTTATTAAACCAAGTCCAATTCGGTCAGGCTCCACTTGTAAAATATTAATGGCTCTGAAATCTGAATAACTGCCCCTGGGGAATGCGTCATCTACTTGATGCCTAATGGTAAGTGTATTCATATCTACAGTAGTCAAAACATAATCAAATTCAACGAAGGCTGAATTTTCAATCCCTACAAGGCTTACAGATAAAACAATCAATAAGCTATCAGTTGCTAAAATTCCAATTGGGATTTCTAAATCAGGAACTACATCTAAAATGGTCTCAGATAAGATTGAATCCAAATTTGGGGAAAACTGGACAATTCTCGTTCGCTCCCTGACGGTGGGCTCCGTTTCCCGAATGTTATAGACAAGCCAAATGCTACTATCGGGTGCCTGACTAAGTTTAGCAACTGTAGAAGTACCAATGGGATCTAAATCAAAAGAACTAAGAATCGTACCCTCAGTATTAATCCAGTCTACATTCACAGAATAATTGATCTTACCTGGTCTATTCTGAAGAGTGGCAATTGCAAAACCCCCATTGACTAATCCTATTAAATCGTTTGCACGACTCAAAGTATCGATAAAATTATCATTATAGAATTTAAAGTATTCGGTTTGAAGCTGGGCATTCAGATTGGTATTCAATAAAAAGGCAATTAAACTCAGGGTAAATATTTTTTTCATTTACAAAAATTTTGGGTTCAGAGATCAAGAAAGTGATAAATAGAATTTAAGGTCTGTTTGAGTCAGCAGGATATTTATCTGTCTCAAAAAACACAGAGGAATAGACTATATCGGAATGAGGAAAATGATGGAGAATCAACGGAAGAAATGGGAATAGACTTCATAAACAAATGGGGTTGATGATTAAATTTTTCTGAAAATAAAAACTTCAAAGAATTTTACAAAATTCTAAATTCAATCTTAACCTATTTATTCATTTTCCTGGTAAGCAGACGCATGAATTTACAATCTAAATTCACCTCTGACAAGTCTGGTCTAAACTCGTTAAACTATTATTGGATGTTTATTAAGATATCTTGGTAACAGAAACTACCGTATCATTCCAACACATGGCTCCAGAAATGGGATCTCCATAATTAGGGATGATCTTGTTTAAATGTGCTCCGTTATTTTCCCACCATACCAGTTTGCTATCTGAATCGTTTTCAATATTGATGAAAGATTTCTCTCCTGAGGCAAATTCACCAAAAGCCCAGTGTCCTAAATGATGTGAGATCGAAATGGCATTAGGGTGAACTCCCTGAGTCACCCTGGCTTTAGTTATCAATTCGCCAATACTTGATTCCAATTTTATCCAATCATTTTCTTTGATTCCCAATCGATCGGCGGTTGCGGCGTTTATCCAGGCAGGGTTTTCATGGTAAATTTCCATCAACCATTTGCAATTTTGTGTTCGGGAATGAGTGTGCACAGGAACTTTGAAGGTAGTCATGATAAGCTCATTATTATTAAGCTTTTTGTGATCAGGATGAGACATCCAGGAAGGAAGTCCTGCATGGCCACTTTTATTTAGTCGTTCTGAAAAGAGATTCACTTTTTCTCTTTTGACAAATTCCACTTGAGCAGTTTTGTCATGCCAAATACCGTGTTTTTTAATGTATTCAAATCCGCCGGCTTCTGCTATTCCCTCAGTTGCTTTGCAAGCTTCTTCTATAAAGTCTCTGGCAGAGTCAAATCCTAAATTCAAATCAAGCTCATTGGCCAAATGACAGACTACATCCACAAAATTTCTCGATTCCCCCAAGGGATCATGGACAGGCTGGCGAAAATAATATTCCGGTATGCCATCTGCTGTTCCTTTACCTTCAGCGGTCCATCTTTCCAGGAAGGAGGCATCTGGTAAAATCAAATCAGCCAACTCAGTTGTTTCACTCATTGCTACATCAACCGATACCAGGAAAGGTATTTTGCTGGTATCCTTATAGATTTCAATATTTTCATTACAATTTCCATTTGCATAGACCGGATTGTGGCAATAGACCAGGTATAATTCTGGTATTCCCCTACCCTTCTTAATCTGAGTCAGTATTTGGTGAGAAATGCTGCCATCAGGAACGGCAAACTGTCCTTTATCACCATTGAATACAGGGAGCCTTGCTTCCGGTCTTTCAGGCATAGGAAAAGGGAAATTCCATTGCGCTCGTTTGGTTCTTCGAACTTCTGGTCCAATGTTTCCGGCAATCACATCTAACATATAAATGGCTCTCTGCGTCTGAACACCATTAAAATGCATAAAGGCACCACGGAAGGAAGTGCAGGCTCCAGAATTGGCCTTTCCATATTCTATTGCAATCTTTTCAAGTAAATTGGCGGGGACGCCTGAAATTTCCTCGGCCCACTGAGGAGTATAGGGTTCTAGGTGTGTGATAAGATCTTCTATTTTGACATTGCTGGTTTGTTCAATATCCTCTTTATTGTATAGACCTTCTCGCATAAGCACGTGACATAGGGCCAGCACAACGGCCAGATCTGTACCAGGTTTTACAGGTATCCATTTATCAGATTTAGCAGCAGTGTTTGATAAGCGAACATCAAAAGTGTAGAGCTTCACTCCGCGAGCACGCATCCTGGATACGCGTCGGATAATTGGGATATGATCAATACCTGCATCTATTAGACTCCGGCCAAAATTGAGGATGATATCCACATCATCAAATTTTTTGCTCGAAGTCACATCTCCCGTCAGCATTCTAGCTATTGATCCGGCTCGGCTACAGATAGAATCGTGATTTCCAATTGATGAAGTTCCAAAGGCACGCAGGAAATAATTAATAATAATGGTGTAATCTGTTCCAACCATTCGACCATAATGGAATAGAAATTTTTCAGGATTCCCCCCATTGTGAATGGTTCTTAAGCCTTTTACTTTTGATCCTTCAATTTCTCCGCCATTTAGAATCAAATCAAGTGCTGTTTCCCAGGATATTTTTTCCCACTTTCCGCTACCCCTCTCCCCTATCCTTCTTAAGGGATATAGTAGCCGATCCGGATTATATATTTGATTAATCCCAGCCTGGCCTTTGGCACAAACTTTTCCTTCATTGCGCAATGAGAGTGGATTCCCTTCAATTTTCACCAATCGGCCCTTCTTCTTATAAGCAAGTATGGAGCACCTGGATACACATTGCCAGCATGCTGAAGCAATTTCTTCTTTTTCTTGCCCTACAGGAACCTCTATTTTATTTTCAGGTTCACTTTCTAAGGATTCACAAGCTTGAAAAATAGCCGCAGATCCAATCGTTGCGATTTGTACAAATTCTCTTCTTTTCATGGCTATTTATTATTTATGGCTTTGGAAACTTTGAAGATATCTGGCCTTCCGTCTTTGTAGTATACCTGAGGTTTAGTTCCTTCTTCCATGAGAAGTCCAGTTAGTTTTTCTCCATTTATCAATTGAGAAACTTTACTGTTAGGATCGGAAAGGTCACCGAATAACCTGGCATCAGCCGGGCAGGTATTTGAACAGGAGGGGTCCAGGCCAACTTCTAGTCTTTCTTCGCAAAAATTGCATTTATCAGCCTTAAAAAGGGTTCTGGCTGGGTAGTCCTTTACATAATCATCAGGTTCTTGATCAGGGTTAATGTAAATTGCTCCGTAAGGGCAGGCACTAAGGCAAAACTGAAATCCCATACATTTATCCTTGTTGATATCAACTATCCCATTTTCTTTTGTTAGGATCGCCTTATTTGGGCAGGCCTTAATACATGGTGCATCTTCGCAATGATTACACATCATGGGCAGGAAAAATCGGCTTGTTTCTGGATAGGTGCCGTGTTCCTGTTCCAATACTCGTGTTCTGGATCCACCGATGGCCACCCCATTTTCAGATTTACAAGCCACGGTACAAGCATGACAACCAATACACTTTTCTAAGTCCATTACCATTACAAACCGTTTTTTGGGTTTGGAGGGAGATTTTAGCCACCAAAAGATGGCCCCCAGGCCAGCGAAAAGTCCAAGGATTTGAAGAGTGGATTTTCTTGTTATTTTTTTCAGCATGTGATTAGGATTAGGCATTTATTGATTGATTGTCTAATACTAAGACTGAGAATTGAAAAAAAGATGCAAAGCAATTGTCAAGTCCTATAAATTTTCATAAAAAATCAGAGTTTGGCCCCAAAACACCAGCTCTTTAACAGGTGAGTAGCAGGTCATTAACAAGTTGCTTACAGTTTTTGTAGTCCACTAAATTTATTGGGATAGACAACCATTTTAGGAGAATAGGAAGAATAATTTGGAATAAGAATTTCCAATCGAAACAATAGCACACTTATCTGCAACAATAGCCAACACAAGGAAATTAAGTAAGGATTAACTTTGACAAAGATGAAAACCCGATTTGATTTAGCAAGCATTAATCAATAGAAAATGAATAAAGAAGAACAGGCCCTCAAAGAAGCTACAGACAAATTTTATGAAGCCCTCAATAGTATGTTCACCGGGGATATTGAACCTATGAAAAAAGTATGGTCTCATGCTGATGACGTGCAATATATGGGTCCCACAGGTGGGGTTCATATTGGTTGGCCAGCAGTATTGGCAGACTGGTCAGCCCAGGCAGATCTTAAATTAGGTGGTAAGGTGGAGCCCTCTGGTTATCATATGCAAATTGGATCTGAAATTTCAGTAGTTATCAACGAAGAGAGAGGGCAAAACATTGGTCCAGATGGGGAAAAACTAGAAGTATATCTTCGGGCTACTCATACTTTCCGTAAGGAACAAGGAGAATGGAAAATGATTGGAGATCATACAGATTTGCTCTCTTTTTTGCAAAAGTAAACTTGGTTATTGGTTATTGGTTATTCGAATTTTTCAAATAACCAATAACCAATAACTATTAACCAATTAATTCCTACATTTAGGCCATGAAACTCAACCTTGATATACAAGTTGCCAGTAAACCGGAATGGATTGCTGCAGTAATGGCCGATTTCGACACTTTTCTACAAGATCATGCCGATTGTGAACGTAAAGCTTCTGCAGCTGCCATGAGTCTGGTCGCTAAATATCCCAATCGTACTGAAATTATTCCCGAGCTGATTGAGACAGCCATTGAAGAACTAGAGCACTTCCAACAGGTGTTTGAACTCATGCAAAAGCGCGGAATCCCCTTAACCCATTCCATGCCGGAAGATCTCTATATCAAGGGCCTTATGAAAAGAATGCATTCTGGAATTGAGGAACGATTTCTGGATCGCCTGCTGATCGGTTCGGTTTTTGAAACTCGGGGTGCAGAACGCTTTCGACTAATTGAGGAAGCCCTGGAAGACCCTGCCTTGAAACGTTTTTATAAAATGCTTTGGACCTCAGAAGCCAAACATGGGCATATTTATGTCAAAATGGCGCTGGAATATTTCCCACAAGAAAAAGTATATGACCGCCTCAACTGGTGGTTAGAAAAGGAGGGAGAGGTAGTGAATGGGTTAGAGATAAGGGCGGCTCTACATTAGTATTAAGTGTTCCGCGTTCCATGTTCTGAGTTCCGTGTACGACAGTCAGTGTCTGCCGAAGGCAAGAAGCCTCAAAAAATTGATATATTAATTAAACCTAATTGCTTTAAAATTATTTGTTATTTTCTTCTGAATTAGATTTCTCCTCTATCTAATGATCTATATCGTAGTAATAAAGTAAAATCGTCAGTTTGTTTTGGTAGAAGGTTTCGTTCCTTTAAAAGCCAAGATGCGGCCGTAGATACAGGTATATCCATTCTTCCTTTACTACGAGCAAAATGCAGGTATTTCATTACCTGAAAAGCATTAAACCAACGGAAGAATCGATCTAGGAATGTGGAATAAGAAGCCGAGTGAAGTTGTAATTCAGCTAGTTTTTCAGAAAAATTCTGGTTTTTGAGAAAATCCAATAGTGTGGGACTAATCTGAAGTTTTTCCCAATTTGAATTCTTATTATATAATTCAGGTAAGCAGCTCAAAAAATCTTTTAACTCAATAAAAGACTCAGGAGGATAGCTCTGGTAAGGCGAATGATGGTCCAACATTTCCTGTATTGCTTTCCCGGTACCGAACGGAACTCTGTGGCTGGGGCGTGAAGCAGGAATTACTCTGGTGCCTGCCAGATTGGCAAAACCTTTTAAGGGAGTAAACTTATGAATGAAATAAAAATCTTCACCGGCTTTTCGCTTATTCATACCGCCTTGTTTTTGGTAAGCAGAACAGCGAACAGCCATGCTGGAACCTACTGTATGAAAAGCGTGTGGAAATCCAGCCCAACTTTGAGCTTGAACGTAATAACGCAAGTGCAACTCATAAGAAGTGATGGCTTCATAAACTCCATGAGAATATTCGTTGCCCTGAAGCGGATGCTCATAATAGATAGAAACAGCAGGGCATTTGGGGTCTTCATTAAAATGCTGGACAATTGCTTGAAAGTAATTTTCATCACAACGGCTGTCTGCATCAAAGCAGGCAATAATTCCATTGGATTGCTTTACTTTTTCCAATCGCCAGCAGGCCTCATCCATGGCTATTTTTCGAGCTAAACCTACTCCGGCAAATCGGGCAGGAAGCGAATGGTGCAGGAAAAAAAATTGTAGACCCGGGCGCGGGTTGGAAGCAGCCCAACGTTCCGCCTCTTTTAAAGTATTTTGATTTTGGGCAATAATATCTTCCAGTGCATCTTCTGCTTGATTGATTACAATAATAACTTCAACGGCCGTGTCTTTGGGAAGGCTACAATGATAGAGCGATTGAAGGCTGTCCAGCAAATTGGGTTCATCATAAGCTGGAATGGTCACAATCAATCCTAGATTGGGGTCTGGAGGAGTGGTAATTTGTGGAGGAAAAGCGCTTCGTTTTTTAAGATAGGGTGTCATTATATTAGCTAAGTTGTAGATTAGAATAAACATGTGCCCCTTTAAGGTTAAGGTCTATTCTGAAGCTGATCATTCAAAAGTAGATAAATGGCCAGAGAAAAAAGTGAATTTAACAGCTAATATTTAAAAAACAGCAAAGCATAAAGTTTTGCACCCTTCAAACTAAAGGGCACAAAACGAAGTAGATTAAACATATTATTTTCCTCTACCAAGCATCCAGCCCACCTACTGCTCCAGCTAATAACACTTTTTGAATATTCATTTTGATTGAATTTGTTAGAAAATTTTAAAACCATTTGATTTGTGCTCGTAGTCGTTTTGAAAATTCTAAATTCTTACAACTACCGATAAGGCAAATATGAGCGCAAAACCCAGCAATTTGTTATTCAATTGCGTGCAAAAGTTTGTGTTTTGGTTGCAGTATCGAAGAAAACATATAATTAACCAGGAAAGACTACAATCCAATATGAACACCCAAACCAATTCCAAACCACTCATAATCCTGAGGATGATCAAGAAGGCGCACCCAATTGCCTCCCAATGAAAGTCGGAAGTTTGGTTTGAATTGATATTCAATTCCTGCGCCTAGGTCATATCCTCCATAGGTCCCACGTGTACCTATACCGCCATAGAGGTGATAAAAACCTGGTCCTACCTCTGCAAAGAGTCTTAATTTAGGTGGAATTCGTAGATAGCCTTTAGCTTGCAAAACACCAAATGCTGCATTAAGATCGCTGTTGAAACTATAAAGACCACCAATCAGTTGCGCACTCAAATTGTTATTAATTCGGTATTCTAAATCCAGTTTTCCAAAAATGCTTGGATCTACCAATACATCCAATGCATCTCTTGGTATTCCTACTCCCAAGTGAGCACTTAGAAAAAAACGATTAGATCTCGAATCAGGAATTTGCCCATCAAACCATGTTTCCTCATAAAGGCCAATTTTCACGTTGGGAACCGTCCCTGCATTTGAAACGACCTCAAAGCTATAGCTACCATCACCATTATCTGTCACATTTTGAATGTTCCCATTAGAGCTTCTAATTTGCAGCAAATCCGCATAGTCGGGCCCTAAATAATTGCCAAAATCATCTTTAGGCACAAAATTCCAAGTCCAAATTATCGATTCTCCATTTAAGCGCCGATTAATAATAACATCTGAAGATTCAAAATCAAATGATCCAAATCGAACCGTAACGGACTGTTTTTCCTCCCTTTCAAAAGGCCCGGTTAAGGGATGAGTCCCACTAACCTGATAAGTAATTGTGTAGGTCCCAGGCACATTGGTATTTTCGAAGGAAGCCCGAAACACACGGTCCGCTCCCGGGCTTAGTGTTAAAGAGGTATTGTCAGGGCGTAAGCGACTGAGAAAATCCAGATTTTGATAAAGCCTGGCAAGTTTTTGTGCTCCCAATTTCTGATTGGGCTCAAGGGAGACTGGGGCTGTACCTGTTACGGGAATTGTACTCAAGAGTGTACCAAGTCCTTCTCTTGGCCTATCGATACTTGCAGTAACTGTTATATCCTCAATAGTTGAGAAATCGTTAATTAGAATATCCGCGCTTAATTGTAATGGTTCTCCAACACCATACGGCCCTCCAACAGATAAATTGTAATCAATTGTTGCCTCATCAACGATCAAAGCTATTTCATAATTGGTTGCTCTTTGACTTCGCAAATTAATCTGCCATGCCCCATCAAATCTAGAATCCTGTAACAAGACAAGTCGTTCAAAGGGAAAGGAGTAAATGCGATAAAAACGACCACTGGTAATCTCCGCAAGCCGGGTCACATTCTCATTTCCCTTAAGGATATTGATATTTACTTCATCACCGACATCATAACTAACTTTAAATACTATTTCCTGGGCAGTTGCATTGACATTAAAGACCTCTGAACGCGAACCATTTAAGGTATTCTTTCGATAAGCCATTAATTGTGGACTAAAATCTCTTAGCACATCAACCAATTCCTCCACGAAAAACCGCCTAAGATCTTCATCGGGAGCATTGGTTATTTTGGTTATCCCTTCAGTACCACTAGCAATATCCTCGAGTTGAGACTCAACTGCAGGTGTTGTTCCAACTCCTATGGTATTGATATTTATATTTAAATCGTCATCTAGATCTGTGGGAGGATTGGTTGCATTGACATTAGAGTTTGTTGAATAAACTCCATTTTCAATAGTAAGTCCAGGAAAAACAACGCCTGGGTTTACATTTTGCATACCATCTGTGAAGAGGATCACATTCCTGGGGCGGGTAGCATCGGTAAGCGAGTTGATAGAGCGTTGTAATGCACCTCCCATAGCAGTCCATTGTGTAGAGATAGTAGTTTTACTCCTAATATCATTGATCATTTCATCCGTTTCATCAATGACTGAGAATAATACACTCCCTTCTCCATATGAGCTAACATTGGTTTGGAAATAAACCACTCCAATCCGATCATCCGTCACTGCCAGCCCTTTCCATAATTGCATAAAAATCTCAACGGCTTCTTTTAAAACTTCTATTTTAGGATCACAGGTGGGACAAGCATTATTGAGCATGCTACCAGAAAAATCTAAAGCTAAAATAACATCCACAGGGTCCCGCTCAGAGAAATTCCAGGTCCAGGCACCTCTCCCCATGGTGGTAGCCAATAGAATTTCGTCAGCACCGTCATACTCTAAGTCATATACTGCAGCAATAGGTAAATTAGTCCCTAGACGTGCCCAGGTGTTGAAATTAGGTCCTGGCGAAATGTAAACCCCCAAATCAGAGCCAACCGCTAAAATATCATTACTACTATTTGGAATATAAGCAATTGAACGCAAGGTACCAGGGTTGAGTGATTGTAAGTTACCTGTAATATCATCCCAGGATGAACCGGTATCGTCAGTTTCGAATACTTGATCATTATCAATCACAAAAGCAGATTGAGAATCATCTGGATCAATGGTAACACCTTGAACATTTCCTCCAGAATAATTAGTTGAATTACTAAGTGAACCACCTGCAGTGGTACGGATCAATACATTGGTACCAGAGCCTACATAAATTATTTCAACATTATCGGAAGCACCATAAGCAATTGCATCCTGGCCAAAATTATTCACTGCACCTGCAAGACCAGGGATAGCTGTTACTGTATTACCTTGATCAAAAGATTCAAACAAACCACCCGTAGTAGATATCAAAAGACGCTGGCCGTTTTGACTGTTGAGCTTAATTGGATTTACAAAGCTAAATCCCGAAATTCCAATTCCCGTGGCAGTATTGATTAGAGTTGGGTTACTTTGACTTTGAAATTCATTGGCACTATTATAAACCCTTCTTCGAAATCTACCAAAAAATTGTGTACTAAGGTACCGAGTCGAAGTTATAGCAGAACTGATATCATCAACTGCTATATCACCACCATCCCCTCCTCTTCTGTTACGCCAAATATTATTGGTGGAGAAATTTTGCTCACTTACACCATTATCCTGTAGCCCAGATATGATAATATTCGAAACCGCATCCCAGGCACTACTATGAATTTCGGAAACATTAATATTTCCGTTCAATGAGGACCAGTCTCCCGAGGCATTATTAGGAGATGATTGCCTGTAGACTCCACCATCATCTCCTTCAATCAGTTCTCCGTTGGCATCAAAATCCATGTCTCTGGAGTCAGCATGTGGCGCACTATTACTTGAAGTACCAACATGAGTAATGGCAGTGAATTGGCTACCAGTGGCCAAAGAAGCATCCACACGAAATAATCGCCCTGTATAATTCTGGGCACCCAATGAATTAGGAAATTGTGAAACTGAAAAGTCCGTTTCGTTGGCTCCCGGTTGTCGATCCCCACCTATATAGACTACATTTGAATCGTTAGGATCAGCTGTAATTGATAAATGGATATTACCTTGTCTTCCCGGATGAATCCCCATAGTAAGTGGCCCCTCCGTAGTTTGGGGGATATCTAAAGACGTCCAGTTTGCTCCTCCATTTGATGATCGAAACAAGCTACTAAGGATACGATTCGTTACGATCGCAATAAAAATGTTATTGGCATTGCCCACAGCCAATTCTACATTTCCTGCACCAACCAAGGCACCATCTACTGCAGCATTACTTATCTCTGTCCAAGTAGCCCCCATATTGGTACTTTGATAGATACCATTTGTTCCAGCATTGGTATATATGGTATTTGAAGTAGAGGGGTCCTGGACTAGATCATATGCAATTCCGGCAGGTAAACCAGTACCTGCGGCACCAGAAATTAGATTCCAGGTTGTTCCAGTATTAGTAGTTCGGTAGGTTCCATTATCTGTGGACACAACAATAGTTGCTCCCTGAGCAGCAATACCTGTGATATTTCGGTTTGACAGAGTACCAGCTGGGTCAATATTAGTCCAAGGACCAGCACCTGTAGTAGTTCGAAAAATACCGCGCGGCCCGACTCCCAATCTAAGAAATGAGCTAGTTCGGCCAAAGCCCACCACCAAAGTTTGATTGCTGGCATCGGCTGGATCAAACTCCAAGGCACCAATTGAAGGACTCGGAAGATCAGCAGAAATAAACTCCCAGTTTGGGGTATTAGCAGTTGCATTAAGAGTACGCCAAACTCCCCCATTGACTGCCCCGATATAGAGGATATCAGCATTTGAAGGATGAGGGGTAACACAATTTACAGCGCCGACCACTTCATTATTTGTAGGTAAATTCTCTACTTGTCCAAATTCACTTGGTCCAGGTCCCTGCTGAATCCATTGAGCCTGAGTGGTGGTGTAAATTAAACAATGAAATAATATCATTAATAGGTATCCAAAGTTTGGAATAGGTTTTAGGTTTTCCATTTGGAAGGTATTTAAGGTTTTAAATTGGTGTTTTTAGTAATTCAAATTAGATCAGCTCCAGCAATGAATAACATTCATTACAGAAGTCCAACAGAAAAATTTTACAAAAATTTGTTACGGTGGTGTCGGTCCACGATAGATGGGATCGAAAATAGGGGTAACCCAAAGTTCTCTGCCTGATGCTAAATCAATGGCTAGCAGTTGTAAAGGGGTCTCTACAATTTCCCCATTGACAGTTCGGGTATGTGGTCCTACTTCATAAATCAATACATTAGAAGGTGTAATATAAAATGGAGCATAACTTCGATAGTCGCGAATTTCACCGATTTTCTCTTTGCTGTCTGCTCGATACAGCTCCCATCTATAGGCATTAAAATTGGCATCATCAGCATCCTTAGTGCTAACTAAAACATGATTTTCATCTTTTGAAAGAAATTGAAAACCAGATTGCCCGGGGATACGTGTTGCTTGTGTTGGAATGATGGATTTACCAGCGAAACTAGAGGGCAATTCTTCGTTGAGAATCGCTCTTGGAGTGTTATTACTGCTAATTTGGAAGGCTCCTTGTCGAAGCCGAGGGCTTTCATTTTCTTCGCTTTCAAAAATTCCCCTTCTGACGATTTGCTCATATTGCCAGGAGAAATATAGCTGTCCGTTTTGATAATATGAGGTGATTGAAAAGGCATCATTTAGCGTTTGGCCAAGATTGACCTTTATACCTTCTGGAAGTTGATAATCGATTCGATTAGCTTGTTCTCCACTCTTACTGGCATCAAAACTAATCAATTCCATTTGATTAGAATTAGTAGAAGCACCTGATAGACAAATTAGTTGATTTTGGGCAAGGGATAAGGGTTTAGCTTGGTGATTGGTAGTCCATAGTACCTGTCCCTGGTCAAGAGAAAGGGCTTGAACCTGACGGTCAACAGTCTGAAAATAAATCAATTGGTTTTCGGTATCAATAATAACTCCTTCTCTCAAACCAATACCATTTTGAGCATTTGAGAAAGCAAGTGCGGTAAAAAATAATAAAGCCAATAGAAAATATTGCTTTAACATTAATTGGTTTTGAATAAATCTAAATTGTAAATGCATTATAACTAGGATTTAGGGTTTAGGAATTTAAATCAATTTATAAAAAAAAATAAATCGAGTCCAGTTTTTAGCAAATTCTGCCTCTGAATTTCTTCCCTTAGTCACCAAATTAAACCATGATCCTAGTGAAAAAATTAGGGTATACGCACTTTAGCCTGTTTCCCTTAGTTGTAAATCCCATCGCATGATGAGTTAATGGTTTACAAAAGTTTGTGTTTTGGTTGCAGGTCTGTTAAAAACAATTAACATTCTTTCTTTTTCTTATTAGCATAAATTATACTACTTTTATAAGGTCTACGTTGAAGAACCAAATAAACAACCTTATGGAAAACAACTATTTGGGAGAATTTCAGGAAATCGTTATGCTGACTATTCTAGTTTTGGAGGATAATGCTTATGGCGTCACTATAAAGAAGGAATTAAAAAAACGATTGAATAGAGATTGCAGTAGAGGAGCTTTGCATACTGCTCTGACCAGATTGCAGAAAAAGGGTCTGATATCTTCTGAAATGGGTGGTGCTAATGCCACACGGGGAGGAAGGAGAAAGCGCTATTACACTGTGACCAACACAGGAAAACTTAGCCTGAAAGAAGCCAAAGAATCAAGAGATCAGCTGTGGAAGGCCATCCCTAATTTCTCCCTCAAAATGGTATAGGGATTATGAAGAAAGTAAAGCCTCCTAAATATTTTCACCAATTTTTTAAGTGGTTCTGCCATCCTGAATTTTATGAGGAATTAGCAGGTGACCTTGAAGAAATGCTAGAGGAGGATTTTGTAGATCGGGGTTCGATATATGCTCGTTGGAAATATCGAAAAGAGGTCATAAAACTGTTTCGCCTATCTGTCCTTAAAGAAATTCGTTTTAGTTATCCAATATCAATTTCACTCGACATGTTAAAAAATTATTTAAAAATTGGTTTTCGCAACCTGAAAAGGGATAAGGTAAGTGCTTCCATTAATATTATTGGTTTGGGCCTGGGTTTTGTAAGCGCTCTTGTGATCCTTTTATACGTTCATCATGAACTGCAGGTAGATACTTCCTTTGAAAATGGCGATAGAGTCTATCGGGTAATCAATGATGAAAGGCCACACAGAGAAACTGGTCGTCTCTTAGTAACTGTTGGCCCACCATTTGCCCCGACTTTGGCTGAAGAATTTCCTGAGGTAGAAAAAGCAGTGCGGATACGCTACACCGAGAATGTAGTGTTCAAATCTGAAGAGCAGCAATATTATGAAAATGATGTCATCTATGTTGATAAGGACTTTTTCCACCTTTTTTCCTTCCCTTTGGCTCAAGGGGATCCCGTCACGGCCTTGTCAGAGCCAAACAGTATTGTTTTGACTCCTGAAATGTCACAAAAATATTTTGGTGATGAGAGCCCCATGGGAAAAAGTATTATGATGAATGAAGAGGTTTCCTTACAAGTAACTGGCATATTAGAAGAAAGCCCAAAAAAAACACATTTAGAATTTGATTTTCTGATTTCTTTTGAAACCTTCACAGTGCCGTATGGTTATCCAGTAACACTGGAAAGTTGGGGATGGATTTCCTTCCATACCTATGTTTTATTGAACCAAGGAGTAACTCCTCAAACCGTTGACCAAAAGTTGACAGACTTTGTAAAACGTCATGTATATACCAATCGTTCGGTAAGTGCTACCTATAGTTTGCAAGCACTTTCTGACGTCTATTTCGGGTCAAAGGAAATGATGAATTCCGGGGAACATAAACATGGCAATCTTAGCTATACTTATGGTCTTTTGGCCATTGCTTTTCTGATCCTTTTGGTAGCTGGTTTTAATTTTATGAACATCAGCACCGCTCGATCCATCAGGCGAGCCAGAGAAGTAGGGGTAAGAAAAGTCATAGGAGCCAAAAGGATTAATTTAATTACCCAGTTCACTGGTGAAGCCCTGGCCGTTTCGACGATTAGTGTTCTTTTTGCCTTACTCCTATTCGAATTATCACGAACTCCTCTATTTGAATATCTGAATTGGCAGCTCGATTTTAAATACCAGGATTATTTGATCTTGATTCCACTTTTAGTAGCAGGCACTTTTGTTTTAGGAATACTTTCAGCCATATACCCAGCCATCTTGATGTCGGGTTTTAAGCCTATTAATGTTTTGAAAGGAAAAATTAAGTCTGGTGCAACAGAGATGAACATTCGCAAAGTTTTAGTAGTCTTGCAATTTACCATAACCATTGGCTTAATCGTTTGTAGTTTATTGGTCTCTCAACAAATGGAATACATCCGAAATAAAGATCTGGGATTTGACAGGGAGCAGGTAATTTCTCTACAAATGAGGACAGATGATTTCCTGGAAAGATACCAATTAGGTAAACAATTATTCAGCCGTCATCCGCAGGTGTTAAACATATCGGCTGGAGATGTGATTAATGGCGACTACGGCTCCGTCCCTATCACTCCTGCCGGTGCAGAAGAAGGAATTGCTATGAATTGGATGGGCGGCTATTTCGATTATTGTTCCACCTTAGGACTAGAAATTTTAGAGGGTCGGGATTTTTCTATTTCGCATCCCATTGATACTTTAACCGGAATTATAATTAATGAGTCAGCTCAACGTGCATTAGGCTGGGATGAGGCCATAGGAAAGGAATTGCAGGTGAATTCCAATATAAATGGACAAGTCATTGGGGTGGTGAAAGATTTTCACTTCCATTCATTACATGCCCCTATTACCCCAATGGTTATTACTGTACCCCGAACCTATATGCGAAACATAATCTTGCGGATTAGTCCAACTAATGACATGGATAATCTTATTGCCTCACTGGAAAAGGATTGGATGCAAATCGCTCCTGACCTGCCTTTCCATTTTACTTTCCTCGACGAAGATTTAAACCGGCAATATGAGAAGGATCAGGAATTTTCACGGCTTATATCTTTTTTTGGAGGCTTGGCTATTTTTATTGCAGGGCTTGGACTGTATGGTCTTATCGCCATCATTTCGACCTATAGAATAAAAGAAATAGGCATCCGGAAAGTCCTGGGGGCTTCTGTGATGAACATCTATCTATTACTTTCCAGAAATTTTATCATTTTAGTAATTATTGCCAACCTGATTGCCTTGCCCCTTGCCTTGTGGGTGATAAACGGTTGGTTAGAGCAGTTTTCATATCGCACTAAGGTTCATTATTCTCTATTTGTTATCGCTATCCTAATCAGTCTGGGTATTGCTTTGGCTTCTCTAAGTTATCAGGTGATAAAAACAGCAAGGTCAAATCCTATTAAGGCTATTAGGCATGAATGATTAAGGAATGGAACTTTTTTATGTGGTAGTTTTTCTTTAAAAAACTACCACATAAAAATAATTTTAACTCCCTTAGTTTACGAGAACCACCTTTAGTTTGGCTTTGTTTTATATAGACAAACCAACTATTAAACAATCATGAAGAATCTAGGCTTTTGGATTCCGGTCTTTCTATTTCTATTGTTGAATTGTAATCAAAGGGAAAGTCCCCCTACTCCTCTTGAAGAACTGCCTGCCATTGAGGTTCTTAATTCTCTTGATGTAAAGCTGGCTCCACTTTCTGATACAGAATTAAAGCTTTCCGCTTTCTTTTCTGATAAGGATTTTCGAAAATTGCGGATTGAATGGCAAGGACAAGCATTAGATTCTACGAGTTTTACCAAAGAAATTGTTTCTTATGAGGCAATCCTGAATTTTCCATTCAAAGAAAATACTTTTTATGATCTCGTCCTGGAAACCAGACCGGAAAGAGACACTGTTTATCAATATCGCATTGAAGATTACCAGCATCAATTTTTATCGGCTTTTCGATATGAAGCCTTGGTAGACATTCAAATACTAACCGACTTCGACATTAGCCCCTCCGGAAAGACCATTTACTTTTGTGATTTTGTCAATAATATTTTTATTCTGAAAAAATTGGACATTACCAGTGGTCAGGTGACCATCCTGGATGAAAATTTTGAAAATGGCAATCTGATCCGAGCCATTTCAGATGAAGAAATTCTTTATGGTGCCACAAAATTAGAAGGTCGCTCTTTACAAGGCGATTCTATGGCACTAATCCGATTAAATCCTGTTACTGGTGAAAAAGTACTCATAGAGGATGCCACTTATCGATGGCAGAGCTAT
The DNA here is from genome assembly GCA_028285545.1 of Saprospiraceae bacterium. Lineage (GTDB taxonomy): Bacteria > Bacteroidota > Bacteroidia > Chitinophagales > Saprospiraceae > JANQPA01. The sequence goes on from JANQPA010000105.1 coordinate 80,081, forward strand.
TCTAGGATCATCAATGGTTATATGCTTGTTCCTAATCCTCGCTTTAGTCCTAACATTTATAGTCTGCTGCACCTGGATTCGGGAACTAAAACCATTTTAGAAGGGAATATGGCCTATCCTTTGGATGCATACTTTAATCAGTTTTATTTGGGCAATCAAATCTTTGACTTCGAGCAAAAGATGTTTTTTGCTCCTTTATCCCTTCTTGATAACAATAGTCTCATGTACTATGATGAAGACGGGCCTTACAGTTTGGCTTTTGCATTTATTCATAATCAGTTTCAAGGGCCAACCTCTAAAATTCAGATATATAAAGAAGGAGATCTATTTTATGAAGATAATTTCCAAGATGGGCGGATCATTACTTACCCAAAACAGCCTGACCTAAGTGGTGACAAGGTACTGCTTTACCAATCCTTTGACCCCAATCAGGAAATTTTTTACGATGGGTATTATGAATTGGATCTTAGCAATAAAACGCTTCGCCTTATCCAGCATGATGATGATGTTTTTGTAAAATATGATTTTCAATTGGATGGTCAGATTATATCTGTTAGAGCTAATGGAATTTATTCGTTGAGAAGGTTTGAATGAATGACTTTAAAGATTCAATAGATTATCAGAGGAAGTAGTCAGAACCAAAGTAGTTAAATACATTCTGTTTGGAAATAGAGTATTGACCTTTGTTAAGTAAATTGAATTTGGCAATGAAAAACCCCATTGTTAATGCTAAAATATTTCCAGGACAGAATCAATGTAATCATTGACCACTCGGTTATTTAACTGTATAGTAGTGGCCCCTGGTCCTTTAATTTGAACGGGAATTCCATTTGAATTTATGTCCACGTTTAATAAGAATGAAGGAGCGGTAATCGATCGATAACCTGAAAAGCCAGGATAAATGATTTTGAATTTATTTTCAGAAGAACGATAAATAACATAATCAGAGTTGTCAATAATTAAATTTCGTCCAAATTCTTCACTGTTTAATTCTATTTGAATAACAGGTAATTGGTCAGCTTCATCAACATCCAAAGATCTTTTCATCAACATCGCTAAAACATAATTCGAAGCAATATCTAAGTCAAAATACCGACTTGAAAAAGGGCCAAGTAAAAGTGTTCCGGAGTAGATAGGTTCAGTGTATTCGAACTCCCCATGAAATGGTGCAAAACCTGTAATAATCGCATCTGTTTGGTCAACTGAAATATTAGCAATATAATTTCCTTCCGGAGTGACCGATTTCAGACTCATTGAGTCCACCTTTTTGTCTGCTATCCTCACATAATAATAGGTCTCTCTTCGATCGGGTCCTTCCATTACGTTGACCGATTCAAGGATAAAATTCCGCTTATCTTCAATCTTGAAATTGATTATTTCCTCTCCCACCTCTACATCATTTACACGAAAGGAATAATGAAGTAGGCTATCACTTTCCCATTCCTGGATGAGCTGTTGCCATTTAGCAAACCTATTCGCTGGATTAAGTATTCTATCTTTAAGATTCTCTAATTCTTCATTCAGGTACTTTTGCGACAATGATTTCCCGGCTATATAAACATGAGAAAGATCCTTAAGATGGTGAAGACTGTCGAGCGGATTTTTATTCAGAATTAACAGATCTGCCAAGTAGTTTTCTTTGACCAATCCCAGGTTATCGAATCCTAGGAACCGAGCGGATTCGACTGTAGCGATTCTTAAAATATCAGGAATAGGAATACCCATTTGTTCAAAAATTTCCAACTCTTGATGATAGGCAAACCCATTGACCACCTTGGGGTATCCTCCATCACTGCCAATATAAAGAGGAACACCTCGATCGTAGAACTCCTTAACAAGCATTTTCACCTTCTCAAAAGGATAAGACCCGCTTCCATTCTGAATAGGTAACCATCCTGCTTTCATTTTATTGGGTATATATTCTTTGGGAATGACATCATAAATACTGTCATTCTTATTACTCAATGACCATAATCTATGAATGGTTAGTGTAGGAGTAATAGCTTGGCCCGAACGGAGTAATCCTTTTATTAATTCCTCTTTATCCAATCTCAGTTCCCCTCCCCTGGTAATACCAGTAAGATTATCAAAAGAAACTTGAATCTTATTGATCGTTTCCTCTATTGGGACCTCAAGAGGGTAATGGCCAGAAATATGAAAGTTATTTTTTTTAGCCTCCTCCATAATTGCTGAATAAGTACCAGAGTCACAGCTGCCATATATAAACATGCCATCATATCCCAATCGCATTGACTCACGGACCTGCTCTATTGCTTCCTTTGGAGTTCTGGAGGGTTGTTGACTATGAAAAGGTGCGGGCATTCCAGTTGCTCTTAATCCAACCGCAAAAATCCGAGGGCCAATAAGTTTCCCATCCTTTATTTTTTCGCGAAGACCAAGAGCAGTTAAATGGCTGGGAGCATCTTTTACTGTCGTTTGCCCATTGACCAGATACAGGATTAGGTTGTCCTCATTAACATGGGTATACATATTAATCAAGCCAGGCATTAGAAACTTTCCGGTTCCATTTAATTCTGTGCTAAATTCTTCAGAAGGTCTATTAGAAGTAATGGAAGTAATTTTATCCCCCGTGATGACCACAAACTGATTTTCAATTATCCTATTATTTTCAATGTCAATGATATGAATGTTAGAAATCAGATGAGCATCTGTGCTGCGGTCTAAAACTGAGCCTAAATCTGAATCTGAATTGATATGACAACTTTGTATCAAAAAAACTATTAGGATGAGTAACAATATTCTCATAGAATTAGCTTTTAATCTCTTAGGAATGCATCCAGGTACTGCTGTCCCTTAGGCAGTGATCATTATAAATACTACTATATCTTCTTTGCTACTATTGATCTTTCAGGTTCCTTAACTATTAAGGATTTAACCTTATCAAGCTCCCATTGGAAGGATACTTTGACGGAAGGTGCTCCGTTATAAATAAATTCATTATCACCAACCTTGTAAAGTGAGCCACCAAATTCACCAATTCCCCCTAATGAAAGCATTTTTCGCATGTTGAGTTGGACGGTGAAGCCCTCATCCTCTGCATCTCCATATTTATAATCACCTAGGTATTTTTGTTTTTCTTCATCAGGTAGGTCTTGATATTCTTCTCCACCAGCATCGCCCAGGGATTCCAGATAGTCTATCAATTTTTTACAGTTATCGACTTCCTTAGTACTCATCGAACTCTTCATCCTTAGTCCTGCATAGGCATGATCCAGTAAACTGATTCCGTGAGGACCGAGTGTTCTTTGAATACCTGGAGAAAAGTCAATCATATTTTTGACAACCTCATATGCTCCAAGGACTGTGTAAGTAAATAGGTTAGGGCGAGCTCCTTTGCTCAAAAGATATTGAACAATATCCCTACGGCCCACATGAGAAGCGGCACCTATGGCGGATTCGAAATCTCCAAATCGCCACTCCCAGGTGGCTCTTGCTAATTCAGGGCGTTTTTCGACCAGACTCTTAACAGCATCCAGGTCGGAATGGGATTTGCCTACTACTTCCTGGACTAAATCCGGATCCAAGGAAGGATATGCCGGATAAGGTTTCCCAGAAATTATCAGATCAGATCCGATTCCAAAGTTCGGCATAGCCAAACTCCCAAAAGGTACGGATAGTCCGAGAAGTCCTATCGCAGAAGTTTGAAATACTTTTCTTCTAGATATTGAACACTTACCAAATTCCTTTTCCATTATGCTAAATTTTAAAAACTGTATCAAACAATAATATTTTAGTGAAGGTTAGAGAGAGCCTCATTTTAGTTTCAGTTTAAGGATAGTGGGTGTGCTAAGTTCTTGTTGAATGGAGCCATCCTCAGCTACTTTTTGAAATTGAGCATTGGCAACATAGTAAAACTCACTCCCTACGATTACGCCAGTGGTAGGATGGTCCATTTTGAAATGATTACTATCCAGAGTTTTTACTTCCTGAATGCCATTACCATCAGGATTTAAATAATATCTTTTCACTGTGTTAAGATCGGCCTGAATCCCAATTAAGGACCATTTATAATAATACAGACCATCAATACTTTCCCGGTATTTCACTTTTTCTCCCTCAGGAACACTCAGGTTGATCACTGTTTTGGTATCAATGTCCAATCTGGCCAGTCCTTCTGCATGAGCCACAAACAATATCGATTGGTTGGCAGACAAGGTTATACCATTTGGATATTTAATGACGTCGCTTTCAACAAATAATTCCAATTTATCAGAACCCTGAGCAATCTTGTAAATAGCAGGATCTTTAAACATATGAGTTACATATACATCTCCATTTCTTGCGATCACCAGGTCATTAAAAAAATGAACTTCGCCTTCCTTTTCAAGGGTGTATTTTTTGATAAGCTTGCCAGAAGAGAGGTCGACCCTGAAAATACCTGCCGGACGACCTTCTTTGTCATCTTTTTTGGAGTATCCTACAAGGTTTCCGCCTCCTGAACTACAAAACCACAACTCATTCCTGTCAGAGTCAATTTTTATTCCTATTACCATCCATTGACCAAATTCGCCACTTTCTACAAACTGAGATTGCCTCCCTTGTTTATCAATTTTTGTAATCGAACCATTTCTGGTGCTGCCTACATAAAAAGCTTTCGTATTTTCATCATAGGCAACACTTTCAGGCAAAAGATCATTTTTGGATATTGTAAATGCAACAGTACTATTAGATGTCTGTGCTTGTATTTTTCCTATTACAAGAAAACTTAAAAAAAGATAAAACAGGTGTGGTATGTATTTTTCCATCTCTAAATTATTTTTTTCTTATTCAAGGTACCATTAAGGCAATCTAAATTTTCTTAAACTATTTGAATGGCTGCTACTATTATGTAAATTGATATTATTCTTAGGTGTATTTATATTGTTTTATTTAGGCTTACCCTAGTTGTTTCAAACTAAACTTGCCAGTTCCTTCCAGTACAAGGAGCAGATTCATCATCATCAAATTGAAAGAGATGCCTCCATCACTAAAAACTTGAAAACCATGGGCATAAACTACTGCCACAAAAAGTATCAAAGCGATCAAAAGAGCTCCAATTCTTCCGTAAAAACCAGCCAAAATCATGGCTCCACCTGCAAACTCAATTATTTTAGCTATTGGCCCCAAAACTGTAGCAAAAGGAATCCCCAGTGATCCTGCATAGCTTGCAAAATCCGTGAGCCCTCCTGCTGTCAATACATATCCATAACTATAGTACATCATGGCACCTCCCACCCAAAGCCTCAAAACCAATAGTCCATACCCTTTTGTTTTTTTAATAAAACCTGCTAATCTACTCATATCCAATAAGTTAATTTAATTACTATTCCACGATTTTTAACCTTAAGATTACTTGAGAAGTAATTTTCGCTGTAAACAATAAAAAGATCCGACATTGGCCTATATCTCCATTGGAACCTGCTATTAATGTTGATATTTTCAATTTGGGTATTGTATTGAATAAAGGTGGTCCAAAACATTCGGTTAGAGAAGGATATTTCGCTTGTTATACCCAACAAGTGGAGAGTGGTGCTGTCAAGTTCATCCGGCAATGAAATCTCATTTAGGGTGTACGAAATACTGAAGTTACCCCAGGGCTGAACTCTGTACCTCAAACGTTCTGTAAACCTGAATCTTTTTCCAGAAAAAAAATCACCATAACTTACGTTTGTAAAGGAAGATAATTTTCTTCTAGGGTTGGTATTAAAAAAGAATCCAGCACTGGGGTAGGTATAGTTGGCAGCAGGAAATGGAATATCGCCGGCAATGAAAGAATCAAATGGCAGATTATCTCTATCAAGAGTAATCCGCATCTCCATTTCATTTTGATTTTTGAAATTCCAGTAATAAAATAATCCCTCAAAGGAGCCATTAATTGATCCATCCGGATTTAGAACATATGTGGAAGAGACTCTCGGACCATGAAGATTTAGAGAGCCTGATTTTGGAAAGAAATTGTAGACCAACAAATTGGCCAATTGAGTAAACTGCCTTCTGATAGTAGTATCTCGAGCTGCATCATAATTATATAACCTGGGAACAAAACCTACATCAGAAATAAAGTCTCTTCCAATATGGTGAGCTGAAAGCCTGACAAAAAATCGCTTGGAATTATATCTTAATGTACCTGAAAAATATTCCTCCTGTTCAAGCTTACCAGGATTAAAAGATTTTTGGAAGCCAATGTCTGCTGCCAGCTTCCCATCCTTTGAAAGCAAATTCAATTGAAGCGCGCCTACTCGATTAAAATTCTCCTCTAACTGGTTCTCATCAGATTTTGTGGATTGCCTGTTTACGAATAATCCATTTATTGATGATCTGGAACCTAATCTTTGTTGGAATGCTGCAACCCCATAATTCTGAGGATTTACTCCCTGCCCACGAGCAGTTTGGACATTCATCAATCCAATCCTGAGCCTTTCTGACAAATTTCCCGTTAATCTTACACCAAATATTATGGGTATCACCTCTCCATTATCTAAACCAATTCTCCTGGAGAAAAAAGGATTTATAGTTCGCAGACCAAATGAAGTAAAAAGATCACTGTTTTCTTGAAAAAACCCTCTTCTTTCAGGAAAAAATAAACTAAACCGTGTTAGGTTGGTTTGCTGAATATCAAGATCAACAGTTGAAAAGTCCGGATTTATTGTTAGATCTAAATTTACAGCAGAATTTAGGGCAATCTTTGCATCTACTCCAATATTCCCATCCCACCTATCAGGTTGATTGGCCTCATAGTCTTTGTTTAAGCTTCCGGCTATATAAGGAATTAAATTGACTAGTCCATTCTTAATGGCAGGGGGTGGAGAATCCCAAATCATCTGACCGGTAAAGCCTAAGTCTATGGTATTGAGATTTACAGGTACTTGATTCCAAGAAGAATATACATTTGACTTCATGTCATTCCTTACGAAGTTGATCCCCCAGGTGGTGTTTTGAGGATTGTATCGGAGAGTTCGAAAAGGAATGGCCATTTCTATAAACCAAATTGAATCACCTTTTGTAACTTCTGAATACCATTTGTTGTCCCAGTTAGGATCAAGGCTTGTCTCAGAGCCATTAATTCTGGCCAATGCTTCGATTTGCGCTCCACCGGCATTTACACCAAAGAAGAAACCGTTGGTTTTTTCATTGATTGGATCGAGTATTATGCCTAATCCATCACTACCAAAGTATTCATCATCCTGATCACGCTTGAGGGTACGAATAATGTGGTCATTTCCTACATCATAAAGCGTTGCACCAACATATAGAAATTGATCATCAAAAGTGATTTTGACATCAGTTTGGGCTACAGCAAGTCCTGAATCAACAGGCCATTGATTTATGAAATTATTGAAGGATGCTTGATCTTTCCACAGGCCTTCATCAAGTCGTCCGTCAATATTAATTTCCTGATTTATTTTTTTTACTGTAACACTCCTTTTTTGAGCTCTTGAATAAAAAGAGCTAGTAAGCAGTAGAGGCCATATAACTAAATAAGTTGTACGCATATGGCCCTAATTTATTTTGATTCACTCAATAAGTTTTGGCTTTTATGTAAGACCATATATTATTTATTCGAGCTAAATAATAGCTTATGTAAGCGCATGAGCTTCGGTGGTCACAATCAGGCCAATAGAAGGTGTTGCTTTGTTTTATTACCAACTCTTTCTTATTGATTCCCTTACATACCCATCCCGATGTAAAAAAATGATAGTGGGACTTTTTAATGTACTATCTATGGATTTTCAGGAATATCAACCAGCTACATAATAAATTACCCTTATAAAACATTATTAAATATGAAGCATATCTATAATGGTTTCTACTCCATGGCATTCCTATCCCAATATTGCTCCTTATAGCATTGCTTCCATTCAAAAACCGATTATCATTTATTTAGAATTATCCTCATGAGAATCTTATTCCTATTATTCTTATTCATCAATTCTATTCCATTATCCGCTCAAACCTATCGCGATTATATTGGTGGTGGCCATGACCGAAAAATAACCGTGACTACTAGTAGTGATTTCAAGCCTGATGGGTGGGAACAAGTGGCAAAAGGATCCAACACCTTGACCATTTCGGGGCTTACTGGAAAACTAATCGATGCCGGTCGTTTTCTGGCCCAAGCCACCATGGGTGTTGACCGGACTATTATCGATTCCGTTGCGAAATTGAATTTTGGCGAGTGGATCGATCAGCAATTTGTTTTACCTCCAACTTATGTCAGACCGCTTATTCAGGGAATTTACGATACGACCTATCAGCGTCACCTGGCGGCTGGGGGCGATACCCTGGATTATCCTGAAAGGCCTACTAATGAGCATTTTGACTACGCCTGGTGGCAAGTCAATATGACTAATGATGACCTTTTGAGACAAAGAGTAGCATTTGCCTTAAGCGAAATTTTTGTAATCTCCTTTAATCCTGATTTAGAGGATTATGGCGAAGGGGTGGCCAGTTATTATGATATGCTAGCAGAAAATGCTTTTGGGAATTTCGAAGATCTTTTGATAGATGTAAGCTTGCATCCTTGCATGGGGGTTTATCTGACCCACCTTAATAATCCAAAATCTAATCCATCTCGTTTTATTCATCCTGATGAAAATTATGCCAGGGAGATGATGCAGCTTTTCACTATCGGATTGTATGAATTAAACCAGGATGGTACCAGAAGGCAAGATAATAAAGGCAAGGACATACCGACTTATGATAATGATGACATTGAGGAGTTTGCCAAAATATTTACAGGGCTTGGCGGAGGAGCTACCGTTCAGCTGCCAGATACCATCATCGAACCGGCCTTTGGCAGAGGCATTGCTGTCATTGATATGGCAGAACCGATGGTGATGTATGATGAATACCACGAACCAGGCGCAAAATTCTTATTGAATGGTTTTGTGGTTCCCGCCGGCCAAACAGGCATGGAAGATGTAAATGCAGCTATCAAACATCTGTTTAATCACCAAAATGTTGGGCCATTTATTGGACAACAATTGATACAAAGATTGATAAAATCCAATCCATCACCTGCTTATGTCTCACGGGTAGCTGCTGCATTTAATGATAATGGCAGTGGCGTCAGAGGGGATATGAAAGCCGTTATCAAGGCTGTTTTATTGGATGAAGAAGCCCGTAGCTGCAAATGGTATAATGACCCTGTTCAGGGAAAGCTCAAAGAACCGATTATCCGATATACGCATTTTGCCAGAGCGGTAGGTGGTTTTAGTGGGGATGGAAAGTTTTGGAATTATGGTTTTGATTATAATGATGATGCCGGACAGCATCCGATGTATTCCCCTTCGGTATTCAATTTTTATTGGCCTGATTTTCAACCTATTGGCCCTATCGGTGGTCAAGGTTATTTTGCTCCTGAATTTCAGGTATATAATTCTCGTACCAGTATCGGCTTTGTGAATTTTGTTAATGAATGGGCTGTCAATGAAACGCTTTTATGGACCAGAGAAAATCCTGAAAGTGTAGTTTTCACCAATTATGATGATATCTTAATGTATGCGGAAGATACTGAAACCCTCATCAATGATTTAGATATTTTACTGACCAATGGAATGCTCAAGGACGATACGCGGCAAATAATAACGACGATTGTAGATCCTATGGAAGACGTGATGGAAAAAGTAAAATTGACTATTTATTTAATGGTGATAAGCGCCGATTATAACATTTTAAAATAATGAAATTAAAATCAAGAAGAAGGTTCATTAAAGAATTCGGATTAGGGGCATTGGGTGTGACCACTGCTACCTCCATTACAAAGCTAAAAGCCATTAATGCCGCTTATCTTAATAATTCGACAAACCTATTAAATAATGATTATAAAGCGATCGTTTGTTTTTTCTTAGCTGGCGGTAATGACTCCTTTAATATGGTGGTGCCCCGTGGCAATTCAGAATACGACGAATACGCAGTGACTCGATCCGATCTGGCCATTTCGCAAAATGAGCTGCTCCCAATAACACCGGTAACCAGCGACGGAAAACGATATGGTTTGAATCCTGCGATGAACAACATCCATCAATTATTCAATACCGGCAAAGTCTCCTTTATTAATAATGTGGGCCCTTTGATAGAACCGACAACAAAAATTACCTACCGAAATAATAGTGCTCCCATACCATTGGGGTTATTTTCTCATTCGGATCAAATAAAAAATTGTCAAACGGGCATGCCACACGTCCGATCACTATATGGCTGGGGTGGAAGAATGGCAGATTTGCTCAACTCAATGAATACCAATAAGAATGTATCGATGAATATTTCCCTCGCAGGAACGAATATTTTTCAATACGGACAAACATTGGTTGAATTTGCCATTGACCCTTTTGACGGAAGCCCAGGAATTGACGGCTATAATCCACTATCCACGGGTTTTAATAAGGCTAGGACAGATGGAATCGATCTTTTGCTCGGAGTAGATCATTCAGATATGTTTAAAAAAACCTATACTGATATTCTGAAAAGAAGTCTTGACGGAAGTATTGAATTCAGAGCAGCGATGGCTCAAATCAGTGATTTAGCTACCTTTTTTTCCAATAATCGTATTTCACAAAGCTTTAAGCGAATAACCGAGGTGATAAAGGCTCGTGATATTCTCGGCTTTAAACGTCAAATATTCTTTGTACGGATGGGTGGTTGGGATATGCATGGAGAATTAATTGATTCACACGAAAGAAACCTCACCGTAGTGGATAATGCTTTGAATGAATTTCACAATGGATTGAATGAAATAGGAATGTTTAATAATGTGACCACCTTTACCATTTCCGATTTCGGAAGAACCCTAACTTCCAACGGTAATGGAAGCGATCACGCCTGGGGTGGCAACGCATTGGTTATGGGCGGCGATATCAAAGGGGGTGATATGTTTGGAACCTACCCTTCTTTGGCTCTAGGAGGGGCCTTAGAAGTCCACAATGGTGTTCTAATTCCCACTACAGCCAACGATCAATATTTTGCGGAATTAGCACTGTGGTTTGGTGTAAGTCCATCAGATTTGAGTACGCTTTTTCCCAATATTGGTAATTTTTATGATACAGGTTCTACGGAGTCTCCTTTAGGATTTATGAATATTTGATTGACGGAATGATAGTTTGTAAAAATGATCAAAGGATGAGAAAAACAATATTAATAACCATAATTACCACCATTGCTTGCGCTAATATTTCAGGCCAATGCTATATGGACAGGCATAATACCACCTGGTTTGATGGCTGGATTTCGTGTACTACATCTGAGAACCCAAATCCTTTACGGAGTGAGTCGCATTGGATACTTTATAATCTAAATGAGTCTTATGAGTTATTTCAAATGCACATTTGGAATTCGAATGCGCCGGAATATTTGACTTCAGGAATGAATGATATCGTTATTGATATCTCAAATGATGGTGTTTCCTGGACAGAAGTCGGTCAATTTCAAATCCCAATGGCAGACGGAACCTCCTCCTATGAAGGGCTCGATTTATATGACTTTGATGGAACTTCCGCCCAATATATTTTGATAACCGGGGTGACTAATCATGGTGGTTCATGTTTTGGTTTCAGTGAGATAAGGATCAATGTGTCGGATTTAGTTGTAGATACTGAAGAGCCTGTAAATGCTGATTGCCTTTCTGCCAAGATATTTCCCAATCCGGTTAGAGGAGAATCAAAGGCCATTATTTCCGCTTATTGCCATAGTGCCCCTATATATTATTCCATCCGAGATATTTCAGGTAAAATACTAAAAACAGGAGAGATCAATCCAATCTCAAATGAGACGGAATTGGAAATAAATTCATTGCCCATTGTTTCTGGCTACTATATTTTGAGCTTAAGGCAGTTGGATTTAGTTAGGCGGTTTAAGATTGTTAAGGTAGAATGATGGAGATCATGTCAAAGCGAGGAAGGGCTTTTTACACAAACCCAGCTTAAGTAAACAGCTCTTCCAAAGTTATCACTTGATCAATATAATTGATTCTGTTAGCATTTTCTATGACTCCAAAGGTAGTGATTAAGCAGGTAAAGAGGTGTTTTTTCGTTTTGGTGTGATACTTAAAAACCCGTTTTTTGTTTTCTAAATTAGTCACGTCCTTTTTTGTTATTTCATAATCAGAAATGCTGTATTTAATTTCACATAAGTTGATAGATTGGTCACTTCGGTCAATGATTAAGTCAATTTGAGTGCCTGGCAATCCATCAGAAGGTTTGGCAATAAAAGAAGATATCGTCGTAAAAATACCCGAAATACCTAAAGCTTTCCGTATTTGATCGATATGCTTCAGACAAACGTTCTCAAAGGCATAACCGCTCCATGACTTGTAATTTGGCAGATCACTCAATTTGGTGAAATCCATTTTGGTATTGGTACCTAAGGATTCAATGAAAGTGAGATAAAACAAAGAGTACGGATCTGTCAACCGATATAAACTAAGCCTGCTTTTTTTGCCATAACTACTGTATATATCCACAAAACCCGATTGATTTAATTCACTAATGACGGATGTTAACATGCCTCCATTTTTAAATTTGGTTTTTTTAATGATCTCCTGTCGGGTCATACCCATCTTTTTGGTGGCCAAAGCTCTTATAATTTCAACATGATTTTCTGAATGATAAAAAAGTGATGCAAAGAGTCTGTCAAATTCCTTACGCAAATATCCACTGAGGTTGAAACATATTTCTTGAATATTCTGTACAGCTGACAAACCAGGTTTTACCTGGTCAAGATACATTGGGATTCCCCCCATCGTTAGATAGAGCTGTGTGATTTGGTAGCGACTCAATCGTACGTTTCTTGACTGTAAAAATGCTTCCGTTTCTTTTAAAGAAAAAGGATAAAGAAATACCAACTTAGTCACTCTGTTGTGCAAGCCTCCTTTGTCATTAATGACTTTATCAATCATCCAGGAGGCAGCTGAACCACATATTACCAAAACAATGTTTTGATTAATGGCCCAACTATTCCAAAACCAACCTAGGCCCATGATAAAGCCCGATCTTTTCGTTCCCAACCAAGGTAATTCATCCAGAAAAACCACCATTTTTTCTGATTTCCCTATTTCTTCCAATGCTTTGCTTAGCATGTAGAAGGCTTCTAGCCAAGAAGTTGGCTTTGATTCAATTTCAAAATCAGGGAAAAAATTTCTAAGTGCAAAAAGAAAGTTCTGCACCTGTTCTGATTTTTTTGCATGCTGTAAACCTGTGAGCTCAAAATCAATAGAATCCCGATAAGTTTGTTTAACCAAAAAAGTTTTTCCAACCCTCCTTCTTCCAACAATCGCGACCAATTCAGGCTGATCGGAATTTAAAGCGGTCATCAAGGTTTTCGTTTCCTTTTTTCTTCCTATGATCGATTTTTTCACTGCCTTTATAGTTAAAGCGTATTTAACAACATCAAAATTGCTTTATCTATACAAAGATAACACTTAAAGCGAATTAAAAGTATTAAAACTGCTTTAACTTTACAAAACACATACATTTGGCGAGTTATTAGCTATGTATTTATAAATTCTATTACCTAACAAGTGTCACATCCCCTGAAAACACCTCAACCGATCCATCAATAAACTCCACTTCAAAGTAATACAGATAAACACCTGCGTCGAGCATTTTTCCATTATAGGTACCATCCCAGCCGGCAGAACCATTGGCTACAGGAAAGTTATTCCTTTCGTAAATCAGATTCCCCCAACGATCGAATATTTTTAGAAAATTTATCTTTTCTACTTTATTGGTAACAAAAGGACGGAAAATGGCATTTTCAACATTGCTGCTTTTAGGTGCAAAAACATTAGGGACATAAAATGGAAAATTTCTACTCACAAATATTTGAACAGTATCTAAAGCTACACATCCGGAAGTATCTTCAATCATAACGATTAATTTACCTGATGAAAGAGGGGATACATATTTTTCCAATAAATCATTTGCAGGGTCCTGCGTCACTATATTTGGAGGGGTCCAAACGGAACTGACTATAGCGGTTTCGTCCGAAGAGGGCATTGCATGTACCAATATACTATCACCATATACGATGGTATTATCATCTGATTTTAGTTCCAATTCTACAAGCAATTGCTCCGGTTGTAAAATAATTATGGAATCGCTTTGAGTGGTGCAGTTATTCTCATCTGTAATCGTAACCTGATAAGAACCGATGGCTAAGTCAATGGGATTGGCAATACCGTCTAATGAATCCGCATTCCAATCATAATTAATAAAACCAGTGCTGTTATTTACTATCAACTCAATGCTTCCATTATTGCTTTCAAAACACTGCAGGTCATTGGCCAGGACCTCCAAAGAGATGGCATCAACTGGGCTGTTTTCGATACATATATCAAAAATGCCCTCTGCTCCTGTAAAATCTGATACCGCAATATAGTAGGTGATATCGGCTTCTACCCCCATCCGAATTACCAATTCCCCGCCGGAACCGGTGTCACATGCAAAGGGCAAAGAAGTTCTAATTTCGGGGCAATCCCCTTGAAAAATGGCCATTTGAGGTTGCGGCAAATCTTCACTATTAATCGAAATTTTTATACAATCCCTGTTTCTTTCAGGAGTAAAAGTGTACCAAACAGTTGCATTGGGGAAATTAAAACATCCCCCCTCATTTATGGCAACAGGACCAGCGGTAGCATTACATCCCTGGACACAGACCATATCTCGTTCTATATCCAGAAAAACGGAGCCGAATGCGTTATTGGGATCACAGAAGTCATTAACTCCGCAACCTACGATTTTAGCAATTATGGCATCCTCCCGACCATTATACGAATCATCAAATGGACTGCCTGCTATAGGAAAATCATAAGAATAGGTTCCGCCCCCGACAAAAACACTTCCTGCATTGTCAATAGCGAGATCCAATGCCCAGTCATTATCCCCGCCTCCAATGAAAGTTGACTCCTCCAGTTCCGAAAGGTCAAAAGAAAAACGAGATACAAAAATATCTCTCCTGCCATTATGTGTATCATCAGAGGCATTTACCGTCACTGGATAATCTGCTGAAAAACTTATACCTGTTATGAATACATTTTCCGCTCTTTCAATAACCAGTCCATAACAGTCATCGTCGCTGGCTCCACCGATAAAAGTCGAAGCCAAAATATTGGATAGATTATTATCAATTTTGGTAATAATTGCATCATGGTTTTGGTTAAAGGTATTGTCATAAACATCTGGAGTACTTGGATATTCCGAAGAACCAGTATAACCCGCTATAAAAACATTTTGCGCTGCGTCTACCGCTATAGCATGGCTTTCTTCAAAGTTACTTCCACCAATAAAAGTAGCAGACAAAAGCATGGAAAGATCATTGTTGAATTTAGCTATATAAATATCCCCGGAACCATTGTGGGTTGAATCATAGGGCAACGTTCCGGCGGTAGGGAAATCATCGGAGTAGGTAAAGCCCGTAATAAAAACATTTCCGGAATCATCGGTAACAATGGCATCCGCCCCTTCATCCGTAGTTCCGCCAATATAGGTTGAAGCCAGTAAAGCAGAGAGTCCATTATTCAGTTTTGAAACAAAGACATCTTCAAAACCACCATTAAAAGTATTATCAAATCCACCATTAGCAGGATAATTTGTCGATTCCGTTCTTCCAGTCACAAAAACATTGCCTGTATTATCTAGGGTCAGGTCATACCCATAATCATCATCATCGCCACCGATAAAAGTGGAGGCGATTATCGAAGAAAGGTCATTATCCAATTTGCAAACAAAAACATCATTGCTGCCCCCATTATAAGTGTTGTCATAAGAAGGACCTGCAATTGGAAAGTTTGTCGATCCGGTGGCCCCTGAAATGATTACCTCTCCTGTTGATTCAATGGCGATGGAAAGCCCACTCTCCCAGCTACTACCACCTAAATAAGTTGAAACCAATAAAGTGGAAAGATCATTACTTAATTTTGATACATAGGCATCTTTTACTCCATTAAAAGAACCTTTATAGCTCCCCGCAGTGGTAGGAAAGTTATCAGACCAAGAATATCCTGTTATAAACACATTACCATTTTCATCAACTGCAATTGCATTAGCCCAATCATTCCCCCCATCCCCTATAAAGGTAGAAGCCAAAAGGGGATCGATAATCAATTCATAATTCGGATCATAATTTTCAACTTGGAAGGAGTAGGTATTTTTTTCCTCTTCATTTATTATGTATTCGGCATTCACTAAATGTTTTTGACCGTCAATCCATTGGTAAGCAACAGGCGCGGAATAGGCTATTTCCCCGGCTGGAGTCAAGGCAATTAAACGACCATTTTGGGATACTTTTAGATGCTCTGCCCCATCTACTGCTATTTGAATAGATGAGGGATCAACGTTTGGTTTTACAAAAAATAGCTTTTCAACATTATTATTGTAAGCATTGAGTTTAAGCCCTATACCTTCCCAAATTTCTCCCAAATTCAGAAGCTCATAAGCAGGTACATTTGTTTTCCATGAAGATTTATCGTTGCCAATGAAATAATTAAAAACTGTAGGATTCTTTTTTTCACCGAAAGGAATTCTCTGAGCTTTCTGATTTGTTTTTCCTACAAACCTTTCTTTTAACACATAGCCAGATATGCTATCAACAGGTAAAGCGTAAACAATTTCCTTTTCCTTATTGATGATGATATTTCCAGTGAAAGTATGTGCGACATATAAAATGTTTTCGTCCCATTGTTTTGAATTTTTAACCCATGGTGTCTTGGTGTTCCCAATTTTAGATCTCCTATCCTTGTTGTCGAGGAGATCATTTCCAACTATTGGACTTTTAATGTTATCGCTGCTTGACAAACCGGTAATTCCCTGAAGAAAAGGAAGCGAAATAATAAAGGAGAACAATAAAAATCTAATCATCTCAAAAAGTATTTCGGATGGATTTTAAATGAATCGGTCAATATTGTTGAAGGGACGTTTGGTTTACTTGTTCTAAGGACATAATGAAATTTTTGTATATTATATTTTATTGGTTTGAAAAAAATTAGATCTATTAACTATTCATGCTAATTATTTAGTATGGCCACTGTTAAACGCTGATTAAGCTGATCCACACTCCTTACAACACCATAACTTAACAGCGAAAATTAGTATAAACAGTGTTCATCAGCGGCTAATTATAGCTAATCAATGGACAGCTCTACAGCATCTTGAAGTAAATAAGTAAAAAAATGTTATGACTCTATCCAACTATAGCTTTAAGTCGATCTTATTAGTCCTTAGTATGTTTTCATTATGCTACTGCATCCCTTCTGAACAAGAGCAAGAAGATCAATCGGCCTATATCCAAACAATCCAAGCCTGGCAGGAAAGTCGCAATGAAGAGATGAGAGATACGACCAGTTCCTGGCTAAATCTAGTAGGATTACATTGGTTGGAAGAAGGAGAAAGCACCTTCGGATCAGATTCTTCCAATACGCTCCTTTTTCCCGACCATTCGCCAGCCTTTGCCGGTACCTTTACCCTTGAAGATTCAGTGTTAAGTCTTCAAGTGGCTGAAGGCGTTTCCATATTGCATAAAGGACAAGCAGTAAAGGACATGGTACTTCAGCATGATATGGATCCAACAACGACCTACCTTCAAATGGGCAGTATAAATATTCATGCCATTTCTCGTCCAGAAGGTATTGCCATTCGGGTAAAAGACAGTCAGAATCCTGATTTAGTCAACTTTAAAGATATTCCCAACTTTGATATTAAGGCAGATTGGCAGCTAGAAGCTCAGCTGGAATGGTATGATCAACCCATTCCCATTATGATTCCAACTGTACTCGGGTCTCAGCGGATGCAAAAATGCCCTGCCCTCATCGTTTTTGAGGTGAATGGCGAGCGCCACGAGCTTTATCCTTATGACAGTTTTTATGGTGACCCCGTGTGGACGGTTATTTTTAGTGATCTCACCAATGGGGAAACGACCTATGGAGGCGGAAGGTTCTTATCCTTAGATGCTCCCAAGCCAGGTACTCCTTCTATGCTTATTGATTTTAACAAGGCCTATAATCCGCCTTGTGCCTTTTCAGCCTTTGCTACCTGTCCGGTTCCTCCTCCGGAGAATAGGCTGGGCTTAGCTATTGCGGCAGGAGAAAAGATGTATGGAGAGATGCACTGAGGGGGGTGAAGGCTTGAAGCCTTCCTGTGCAGTCATTGTATTGTGTTTTGATGGTTATCAAATAATTTTCACAATACAAAGGTGCAGGTGCTAAAATTTAAATGATTACACAGATTGCAGAAGGATTAACACAAATTGCATTTCTACATCAACACCCCATTCTTTGCCTCTACCGAAGGTGGTAAATCTGTTTCTCCCAGCATTTCCCTTAAATCAATCTCAATGACTCGACATAGTGACAACATAGGGATATCATTTGCCATTCCCTGAAACGGATTTTCTGAATAATCACCTACAATTTCCATCATTACATATACCCATCCAATCAGAGCTGTAATAGGAATTGATAACCAAAATCCCCAGTCTCCTAATTTCATCAATTCAGGTATCATGCTAAATGGAAGAAGGATAATAAAAATACCCACAAAATAGCGGCTTATATTAGCATACTGACGAGGTAAAGGAAACTTTTTGATCCGTTCATTTTTACCTTGCAATGTATAAAAGCTCTTCAAAAGATTAGCTAACTCCATATGACGAAAGTCTTCGATCAGTCCTTTTTCCCTCAAGGCACGCAAATCTCGGGATTGCTCATTTATGATTTGTGTTGCCGTATTTTTATAATTGATCAATCGATCATGTTCATCCTTTGGTAAAAACAAATTGAGTTCTGTTCGAGTGACTTCATCCCCTAATAAACCTACCCCAAAATTATCCTGATAGTATTTTGCTGTTCTGCCTATATGTCCACTTTGACTGGCATGCTCCCAGGGAGTTGGCAATAACAATTGGCTACGATGGGCATATAACCAGGCAATGTGCCGATAAATCAGTCGTTTTTTTATAGCATAAATTTCATCATCGGCAACCTTATTATCCGAAAAAAGATTGGAAACAAATCCGTCAATCATCATTCCCCAAGAACGACTGTCATTTACAATACCGCCCCAAATTTTTCGAGCTTCCCACATCCTGTCATAGGCTTGATTATTTTTAAAGCCCACATAAAAGGCAACTGCTGTACCGATAACCGAAACGGGTAACCAGGGGATACTAATACTGATAATTTGGTAGTGATATAGTATTGCTATCACCCCCATTAACATCATTAACCAAATAATATGGGGAGCGGTCCATTTGATCAAACTGCTTAAGCGAATTCCTTTTGTAACTATCATTATTAGTATTTATTCTGAGATCAATAACTTAAAAGTGTGGTGTGCACCCTGTTTTATTTTAGAATATCCATAGGATTTCACATGGCTATTCTAAAATAGAACTGGGATAAGTCCAAATGAATATAGAAGATTAATTTAATAAAGGCTTAAAATTGTACCTGGATAATTCATTTCAAATAGTGTTTTATTTGCCAGCCAGCCTCCAGTACTGGTCATTACGCATAGACCATCCATACCTTTAACCTTTGCTTCTGTTTCGGCTTCTTTAATTAGTATTGGGCCATAGCCTTTACTTCTTTCCTTTTTAGAATAAATATAGGTACAATGAATAAACATATAATTATCGGCATCTATAGGTCTCTTTGGCCGGTACATATTCAATAAATCCAATCATTTTGTCTTCATTGGTTTTAAGAATCTTTATTTTAGACCCTCCTTGTGGCGCTTTTCAAACCAATTAAGTTTATCATTAAATCCTGGCCTTTTTATATTCTTTATACAGAAGAAGGTTTCTTTTACTGCATTTTCCGGAATTACCTCAACTATTTTTATAATTATTATTTTTTTATTGAATAATTTTTGCAGTATACACAGCAGGTATATCCCATGCTTCTTTAACTTTTTCATCGATAATACGCCAAACTACGATAGCATCAATTTCCATTTGTTTGTTATTTAGGATCATGCTGTCTTTAACATGCGTGATAACAAATTCGTCTCCAAAAGGAGTATTAGATATGGGATTTACCTTAAAAGTGCTACCAGAACGTGAAGCCATTCCTTTGAAAAAGTCAATCAACCCTTCAAGTCCTAAATAGTCTCCCTGCATCTCAGGAAGCTCCGGATTAAAATAATGCCAAACAAAATCTTCTGCTAAAATCTCAGCTGTAGCTGTCAAATTTGTAGGGTCAAATCTCTTAAGAACTTTAATATTAGATTGTTGTTTTTTCATGACACCAATGATTGAGAGGGTGCCTTTTTAGTTGGAAGAACCTTTAAAGTTAGAGCACCATAGGTAATCGACAGAATGACTATAGATATCACTATTCCAATGAATGGTATGTTAGTAAGTAAACGCAATACGATCGTAAACAACAAAGCTAGAAATGTAATACCCCAAAAGTTCCAGTTCAATTCCTGTTTATGCTTGATATAATACGCTATTATCAGAGCAGCAATTAAATGGCCAAATAAAAGACTAAAAAGAAATATTCCTGTCATGAAGAGGCCTAAAGGAATGCCGATAACCATCAAAAAAGCAATGGCGATAACTAAAGGAACACCCACAAGATAAATTAATCCGTAGCCAAAACTCTTTAAATAATTCTTTTCCAAGCCTTCAACAGCGTTCGAAAATGCATTTCTAAACAGCCCATGTAATACAAGAATAACTAATAGGCTGGATAAGATATAGAAAACCCAAGAAGAAAAGGAGGTCATCCCGAAGGTCCGTAAAGAAAGCTCAGATTTTTCTTTTTTGAGTTCTTTGTTAAAATGAGCTTTAGAATTTACTAATGATTCTTTAAAATCAACTTGCTTAGCACTATTCCAATACTCAACATCTTTATGAAATTTAGCCTTAGGCCCAATTATTATATCTTCACTAATTATTCTTGAAGTCCCATTTATTTCGCCATTAATAATGGCCTTACTACCTTTAGTCTCAAGATTCCCAATTATTTTGCCATTAAGTTCAATATCCTTAGCAAAACAAATCAAGTTTCCTTTAATTATTGCATTTTCGGAAATAATCACTTCTCCTCCAAAAACAACCAGATCATCCCCAATTTCGGTGTCAATAATTATCTTACCTGCTGCTATTCTTACATCATCACCTATAAATTTGTTAATTGTCAAATTAGCCCCTGCAGCTGTTAAATCCCCATAGATACTATCGCTGATAATAAGTTGTTGTCCGGCAGCAACTAAATCACCATTTACAACTGCATCTATCTTGATTGTTTTTCCCGCAAGATATGTATCATCATTTTGTTCACTTTGAATTAAGATATCGATATTGTCTTCAGGCTGTGAAAAAGACCATGTGGCACAGAATATTATTAATAAAAGAGCGATGGTTTTCATTTTACTAAATTTTATTGATTAAGGAGTTGTTCTAATACTCTCAAATAGTGATTGAATCATCAATTAATAGAATTTCTCAAATTCCGGAAACAACTTTAGGCAATTATAAAAAGATAGATCGCTGTATTCCTCGTCTGTGAATTCGCCATCCTGGTGAAGGTTTTTAGTAATAATTGAAGCCAGTTTATTTATGCTAAGGTCTGAACCAAATACAATGTTTTTTGATCCTGCAAAAGCCTTCAATGTTTGCAATGCATAGTTTCCGGATACTACTGCGGTATCGTAATACATCTTTTCCAAATGGCGCAATCCTTTAGCTGGTTTTCCCTTTACAAGAAAATCATATAAGGCCTTCATTACAGGAGGTTTTTTATCCTTTTGTCCATATTCAATCCCAGCTAAACGCCATGCCAGGAAAGGAATAGTCCCTCCTCCATGAGCAAGGATATAGGTGATATTCGGATACTTGTCTAAGGTGCCATTGTACATCATATTGGCCACCGCCCTGGTGGTATCAAAAGGAGCCTCAATTAAGGCATTTGGAACATCAAGTCCTGGATCAAATTCCGGGCCAGGGTCAGTGGGATGAACAAAAACAATTGCTTTTCTTCTATTCAGTTCTTTGAAAAATGGCTCTAATCGTTCATCGCCCAGGTAGATTCCTTTGTAATTGGTCATCAGGCATACTCCATTTAGTTTCAGCGTGTCAAGGGCATATTCCAGCTCTTCAAAAGCACTTTCGAGATTTAGCAATGGTATTGTTGCAAAACCGCCAAACCTGCCGGGGTTTTCATCTCTGGTATAAGCTATAGCTTCATTCGCAGTCCGGGCCAGCTTTTCAGAAAACCCTTCAGGAAATTCCACCCCTTCAGGATATACTCCTGGTGAAGAAATCGATGATATGGCAATCTTAATCCCATTTTTATCCATTTGTTTTAAAGATGTCTTGGGAGTCCATTCTGGAAATTCTGCGCCCAAGGTGTTTTTTACCCCAGCGTTTTTTAGCGCATCAACATATTCTTTTGGAAAAATATGGTGATGTACATCAATTTTATTTATTGGTTTCATGACTAATTCTTACTTGTTTTTAAGTGGACCTATTACTGTAGTTAAATCGGGTACCGGGTTCTACTT
Organism: Saprospiraceae bacterium; assembly: GCA_028285545.1. Classification (GTDB taxonomy): domain Bacteria; phylum Bacteroidota; class Bacteroidia; order Chitinophagales; family Saprospiraceae; genus JANQPA01. Next base: position 102,577 of record JANQPA010000105.1, read on the forward strand.
CAAAAGGTAAATTCAATATATGCCGTGTCCAATTTGATCGGGGAAGATGGTTGCGTATCTAGGTAGTCTTTCTTGCCACCACCGCCTCAACTGTAATGGCCGTTTGTTTCATGATGCTAGCAGCATTCACAATAAAATCAGCCCAATCGAATGCTTCAAGTAATTGGTTTCTGTAGTTTGCGTTGAGTGATAATGCGATGATATTTTGTGTAGCTAGATGGTGAAAGAGTGAAGTATATTTACTCCCCCTTTTTCGAATCAAAACTTGATTCCAAAATTCAGACTAGGCTCAAAATTGTGCTTAGGAGTTCCTTCCTCAACTTCAGCAAATGAATCAGGGAAGTTGGTATTAACAGGCCAATATTTGAATGCATAGGCAGGCTCAATAAACAGGCGTTGATTAAAAAATTCAAATCGATAGCCTACAATACCTTGCAAATACAATTGGAAACCATTCTGGATTTTTTCATCTTCAGTATCATGAAATTGCTGTAAGAAAGGAGTAGCAATGACACTTGTAAAAAAGTTTTTCCAATGGAATCGTTGATATCCAAGCCCAATACCATAGGCACGAACCTCCCCTGGATATTTTCTTTCGGAATTGCCATAGGTACCCAAAGGTTCATTATACCTCCAAGTGATCCCTTCAACAAGAAGAACATCTTTGGGGCTAAATTGATACCCATAGTTTAATTGATAAAAGTGAGCAGATTCGTCAACAATCTTGTCAAATACTACCCAAAGTGAACTTCCTATAAAGTGTTGGTCAAAGTCCTCCTTCAGCTCTGCACGAGAGTTTTTAGCATTAGTCATTTTGAGTCCCTGACTCATTCCCATAGTTGAGAACATGGCAAAAATGATGGCGATTAAATGAAGCTTTTTCATGACCTTTTATGTTTCGTAATTAATTTGATTCTTCAGTATGAACTGAAATAAGTTTCAGGTTTAAGTCTCTAATGGTATTTAGGATGCCATGCAATTCAGCATCATCTTTTAAACTACCCGAAAGAATAGTGATGTCTTCTTCATAAGAAAAACTCATCCCATGAAAAATCTCTTCCCATTGTTTATCAAGATGACCTTTGATCTTTATTTGAATTTTACCCTCCATTTTTATGTTTTTCAATCCAGATCAAAGATCAGATCAAACCACCAAAAAAAAATCATACCTGAGTATGATTACAGGTATGATTTTCAAATTTATAAAGGTGGAATATGCTTAAAACAAGAAAGGATTCTGTATAGAAAATTGAATTTAAAAGAGCCTTTTTTTAACGGCGATTTCGGCAGCTTCCTGACGGTTCTTTGCTCCAAGTTTGGAAAGGATATGACTGATATGGGTTTTTACAGTACTAAGGGAGATGTACAAAGTTTCAGAGATCTCCTTATTTGAAAGTTTATTGGATATTAATTTTAAAACTTCAATTTCCCTGTCACTTAAATCTCCAGCGAAATGCATTTTTATTTGTCTTTCTTCAAATTCAAAGGCAGTTTTGAGTTTGTTCAAGTAAGCCTTTGATATAAGGTCCAGGGAATCTGAACTTTTGGTTAACTTATCTTTTGAAATATCTTTTACCAGTTTTTCAATCTCTTCACCTTCATTAATAAAAACTCTTATTAAGTTTTCTGTTTGAGCAAAGTAAATTGCCCTTAAAACAGAGTTTAGTGCTTCTTCCTTGAAATTAATTAATAAAAAGGCTTTAGCCTTCAACAATTCTACTTCAATTAATAATTCTATAGCATGGTCGTTTTTTAATCCTGCTGATAGTTTATTAAGTAAAACCAAGGCTTCTTCGCTCTTAAATTTAGCGATTAAAAACCTTGCGATAGAAACATGGTAAAAATATTTTTCAAATGCATAATTCTTATCTTGTTGAATTTCTTGTTTGTGCAGGATATCGGCCTTTTTCATTTCATCCTGTAGAATCAACACCTTACTTTTTAACGAATAAACTAATACTGCCAACCACTGAGCAACTTTTTCATCTAAAATTTCTTCTAGTCCTTTAATTATAGTTAATGCTTGATTTAAATTTCCCACTTTATAATAAGATTCTGCAAGTAATAAAGTACTATATCCTTTAAAAGATATGCTTGTTGCTTTTCTTGATAATTCAAATCCTTTTAAAGCATTTTTTAGTCCTTCTTCAATGTGGTTTTGTTCGATCTGAATAAATCCAATTATCGAGTATAAGATAGAAGATAAAACGTCAAGTCTAAATCCTTCAATGGAGGTATCTGCATTAAAGAAATCAAGTAAATTTTTACAAATTTTATAGGCCTCATTGTATCTTCCAGTTAATCTTAATACATATGCTGTTTTTGACTCTGCAACTAATTTCAGATTGGGGTTATTTGCTTTGGAAGCAATTTCCCTGGCCTTTTGAAAAGACTGCATACATTGATCAAGCTCAAATCTAAGAAGATGTAGTTCTCCGTTGGATATATAAGCCCAACTTTTCCAAATAACATCCTCATTTGATATATTTTTAATGGCCAAAAGTGAATATTTAAAGGCGGACTCCACATCACCAGAGAATACTTTAAGCAAATTAAAGGTTTCATAAATTCTACCGAGTAATTTTTTTTCTTTTGTATTGTTTTCAAGCTTATGAAGATATTTTTGGCCAGTTTTTAGGTCTCCATAAACAATCAATGACCAAGCATAAATAATGCCGAAACTCTTACAGGAAAGGATTTCTTCTTCTGAAAAAAGACTTCCAAACTTAAGTACAGAAGCGTATTGGGACGTTTCCCATAAATGATCAATAATCCTGCTAATTTTATGCATAGCCCCTTTCTTATCCTTGGCTGCAAGAGAATGTTCAATGGCATATAGAGGCATACCATTATTTTCAAACCAAATACTTGCTTTTTTGTGTAATTCAAGAATTTCTTCCTTATATCGGATTATTAATCGCTTTTTTAGTAAATCAGCAAAAAGATGATGATAGCGATACCATTTTCTTTCATTATCTAAAGGGATAATAAACATATTGTTCCTCTCCAAAGACTCTAACATCGATTGACTATTGCTAATACCCAATAAGGAATCACATAGCGATCCACTTAGTTTTTCAAGTATAGACGTAAACAATAGAAAAGTTCGCATTTCATCGTTATGGATATTGAGAACCTCTTCCATGAGGTAATCCATAATATATCTATTATCACCTGCTATTTTTGCTATATATTCTGATTTGTTTTTTTTCCCTTGAATGGTAAGTCCTACAAGTTGAAGACCAGCAATCCAACCTTCAATTTTTTTATCCAAAAGTTTTATATCATTTGAACTTATTTCTAGGTTTAATTTTTTATTAAATAATTCCATTACATCATTCTCCGAAAAACTCAAATCAGAAGATCTAATTTCTAATATTTCATTTTGGCTTCGAAATCTGGCAATGGGAAGGGAAGGATCTGATCTTGTCAATATTGCTACATGAAAATGTTTTGGTTTAAATTCCAACAAGAATGAAATAGTTTTAAATATCTGTTCATTATGAATAAGATGAAAATCATCCAAAACCAGCAGCAAATCTTTTTCTATTTCTAAGAGATCATTTATCAGCAACTCAATTATATAATCTAAGCCAACAGTTTCTGGCATGTTTAATAGCTCCAATGATTGTTTTCCAACATTTTCTTGTACAGTTTGAATACTGCTTATTAAAAAAGTGAAGAAATCATTTGGAACATTATCTCTTGTATCTATCGAAAACCAAGCAGTTGAAATTTTATACTTCTTAATCCATTGGGTAACGATCGTTGTTTTTCCATAGCCCGCTGGAGCTGAAACAAGTATTAACTTTCTATATAAACCCTCATTTAATTTATCAAAAAGCCTTATGCGGTTCACAAGGTTTTTTGGCTGGTTTGGAATATGTAGCTTTGTTAATAGCACATCTATTAAATTTTGGAATTTTTACCTGCTTTTACTTTCTCACAATATTACACTTCTCCGAAAACTGCCACTTAAAAAAACTTCAATCTTATTCCTTTTTGACAAAAGCTAGTTTATTAAAGATAGTACCTAAATTGGGGGTTACATAAAGGGGCTCATTTTTCTTGTAAAAAATCAATAACCTTTCTATTGACTAACTCTGCCTGGGAATGAGTTATATCATGGCTGGCATCAGGGATCATTAATGTCTTTATTTGCGGTGCTATTTCATTAAGGCGTTGCACAGCTTTATCAGGGGAGTACAAAACCTCTTTATCTCCGACAAGGAATAATACAGGAACTTTTAGATTTTTCCAATCTTCATCTTTTAGTATCGTAGGATTTACATGTTTTCTTTTTTTAAAACATTTCCCAGCCAACACTACCTCCTCAATCATATGGTCTGCAATAGCCAGACCTACTCCTCCTTGTTTTATTAAACATTTTCTTTCCCAAAAAACTAGTTTTTTTACAAGAAAATGAATTGGAATAAAATGAACCAATATGGCAAACAATAGATATCCTATTCTTGGTCGCCTTACTGTTGCTGGTGGAGAGATGAGTATAACTTTATTAAGTCTTTCGGGATGCGCAAGCGCATAAATACTTGTTTGCCATCCACCATATGAGAACCCCAACAGGTTAACCTCATTTTTCAAATTTAGCGCGTTAAACAATTCATTTAACCAGTTAACAAAATCTTTCGGCTCTTTCAAAGGGCGGGAATATATACTTCGGCCATTATCATAGATGTGGTCTAAAGCATATGTTTTATAATGTTTTGAAAACTCCTTTATCTGAGGCATCCAAGACAATGAGTTTTCAGTATCTCCAGGCAAAAGAATTAAAGGTGGTTTATTTTCTGGGCCACTTATCCGGACAAAGGTTTGACCATAAGAAGTTTCAATATATTTGTTTTTTGATGGAACAGGCCAGCGTTTAGCATGTTCATCATAAAAAGCAAGATATTTTTCTTTTGCTTTTTCAGACTTAAAAGGATGATAAGATTCTTTCATTTTAGGAACCAAGTTTGACGAACTAAAAATTTTATCCCACTATCACTTGATCCAATGGTCGTCTCATGGTCTTTAGCATTTCAGGACCATATCCAAATCGTACCAGTAAATCGGTTCGGCGGTCTCCAATATTCAAATAGTCTGCAAATTGGGCACTCACTTGTGGCACTTCTACAGGTTGATTTATAAAGGCATGCTTCAGCCCTAAAGCCGTGGCTTGCAAGGCAAAACGCTGATAACTTCTTCCGGCTTTGATCCAATGTTCTACATTATCTTGCTCTGAAATAAAGGCTATCACGCCAGCAGAACTTCGTATTTGTTCCATATACTTATCATTTTCTGCTTCTTCGGTAAAGGCCATATTAAAGATCAGATCTCCCAGCCAATTGGGTGCAGTTGGGTTACCTGATGTTGCAGAGAAAAGGCCATCACCATGTTTGAGTGCAGAAGAAGCATTGAATCTTATCCACTCTTTAAGCTCCTTTATAAAAGCTTCATCGCGCATTTGAGCAGTATTTCCTTCAACTACATAATTCAGGATAGTTTCCATATTCTTTTTATCTGTAAATAGTTGTGTAGATATCCCTTCATCTTGAGCGGACATTTCCAATTTCTTAAGTTCTTCGGCAGCTACTTTTTTTCCGTTATAGGTGACTTTTGTGCACTGTCTTTTGGGTATGGCCTGAAACAATTTGGTTTTCTCAATGGATATGGGTTCAAAATTTATTTCGATCACGTTATTTGAATTATTTTGAACCGAAACGTTTGCCTTTAATCCAAAGGCTTTGGCTGCGTGCACTATGTTTTCTGTAGCACATCCAAGGCTGGCATACAGATGATGGTCGTCCGGATCAACAACCGGACACCTTCGGCTTAAATCAGGAGATATGATGATACTTCGGCGTCCGATTTTGAATAGCCAGGGTTGCGTATTGTGACTATTAGCTGCCAGAGTGGCATATCTAACCAAATCTTTCATCACCTCGTTATCCGATCCAGAAAATTTGGTTGAATGACTCCAAATAGTAGCAGCTTGATTCTCATATTTACTCATTTGGTAATTGTTGTTGATGAAATAGGTTGCCCCACCAGCGGCTACGAATCCTATTCCGGCAATGGTTATAAATTTTCGTCTTTTCATGACTTATCATTTAATATTAGAAATGCCAGCCTAACTTTAAGGATACTTCAGGTAAACCCAAACTGAACCGTAATATCCTCAGGTTAAATATGGTAATGCATCTAGTTCAAAACCCACACTTGTGTTTTTGTATGATTGATTATCTGCTTGTCCATAAGAGAAGCCAAAAAGTAGCACCAAGCCGATAGATAAGAATGTTGCTCTCATGTCATGTATTTATTTTTGAAAGCAAATTACTATAGTTAGTCTCTTTATGAAATGATTTCCATCATATAAAGCGTTGGTTTTTAAAAGATAAGCTGAATATTTGGTGACCCTATTGTTTCACAGTTAGCTGTTCTTTTGAAAGATACCAATCGGTTTTATGGAAGGCAGTTTCTTCGATCTATAAGAAATGTCGAATAATTTATTAATAGAGTTTAACTATAAATAGGTAAAGTGTTTTTAATTAATTGTCTTTTACATTTGAGAAATCAATGGAGATTTTTTCATATTTCCTTTCCAAAGCTTTTAGGCTAATGGGGTTGTTCTTTAAGTATTTATCGAAAAAACTTCTCACCAAGGTTCGTTGCAACTCCATTGCTTCCACATCTCCTTCAGTTATGAACTTTAAATCCGTGAAGTTGTCGTGAGAAAACCCTTTGATTGAAATCTGATAACAATCTTGCTTGGAATTTTGAATAAATGTTGAAGCTCTTAAATATCTATCTCCTTCCTGATTACTTGACACAAACATAAAAGGGGTTTCAAGCTTATTGCCAAATAGATTTCCAAACTGAAAACCATCCAAGTTTATACCCGCTTTTATTGGAGTATTACCAAAACACATTTGCCCTGCTGTTGCTCCACCTAAAGAATGACCAAATATTCCAATTCTATTTAGGTCAAAAACTCCAGATAGTTTTTTACCCCTATGATTTATTTCTGCTAACTTGTCAATTGCCGCTCTAGTATCTGACTCCCATAAATTGGTACTCTCATTGTGCAATGGAGTTAACTCAAGCATTTTTTGATAGGCTTCAGTATTGTCCTCAATATTATTAGAGCTTAAAATTGCTGATTGCCATCTTCCAATTTCTGCACCAATTAATTCAGGCGCTCGTTTTAAATAAAACTCGTTGTCAGGTGAGTTAGGTACAACTGCTCCACTCTCTTTTATTAAAAGAGCTGATTCGTTTTCATGTCCAATACTCACCACTATATATCCATGACTTACTAAGTCTTCAAAAACAGTTTGATATACCTGAGAATAACCGCCATATCCATGATTGTAGATAAGGACAGGGAATGTTTTATTTGGAATGGCTGGAGCATTTAAGATCGAATGACTTTCAATCTCAGAGAAATAGCTTATTGAAAAACCTGGAAATCCAAGGAAATTGGAAACACTTGATATGACATCTTGGGTTCTAAAAGGTAGCTTTTCTTTTGATTTAGAATTCGTCGGATACCAAATTTGAAAGGAGAGAAACCTTCCGTTACCGGATTGTTTTTTATCATAAAAGAAAGTTCTTTGCCCAATTTGGAATTTACCAGAAGGAGTAAGCATTTTAGGAAGATCCTTTTTTAGCATTTCTTCATGACCGAAAGAAATTTCTAAGATTTTATATTCATTATTTTGTTTTTTAAATGCTGCCTTGAAAGGTTGAGAAATGCTGTTTTGGCTAGATCTTTTAGTAGTTAGTGTTCCATATTCATAATAGAGTGTCTCGGTTCCATTTGTGGAATCAACTTCATAGCTAATATTGTCAATATCATTTCTAGAAAAAACAAATTTGTAAATAGAAACAATTCCGGTTTTACCTTTAATGGGCATTAATTCTGTGGTATACATAATAGCATTAATGTCAAAAACATCTTCAATTCCTTGTATGCTTTTTGTGTTTTCAGCTTTCTCCAAATGTTTTATTCTGTAATTATCATTTTTTGTTTCCTGTCCATTACAAGAAAGCAATAGGCTCAATACCAGCAATAATGTGATAAATTCTATTTTCATATTTTTCATTCTAAATGCTCTATATCTGGCTATTCGCCTTAAAGTTCCGGATATTCAGCTTTATTTTCTTGATTTTTTCAAGTAAGCCTAAAGCCTCTTCTCCCGTAATCCCAGGATCTAGATCTTCTTCCCGAATTTCTTTAGCAAGTTCATTCACAAAAGCCTAGAAGGCTTCAGACTCCAAACAAATGATGGGGATATGGGTTGAAAAATCAGATATAGATTGATGAATGTATCCTGTAAATTAATTACAACCAAATATAAGGAAATAGAATCGATGGACTTAATACTCAAATTGATGGTATTTTTATGAAAAGGTAAAATATTAACCTTATCAAAAGATCGCAGCCTTGATAAAGGTAAAGACTTGAATAAGGAAGGATAATAATATTAAAAATTAATTTTTTCTATCGATTCACCACTATGAAGGGTAAACCAATATTAATTTTATTATCCACAATTCTTATTACATAGTTTCCGGAGGATAAACCCAATGATTTTAAATCAAATTCATGTGTAGTTATATTTGAAAGCCCATTAATTTTGTGCTTACTTAATAGCTTCCCATTTGAATCAAAAATTAAAATCTGTTTTTCTCCATGAGAAAATCCAGTCAAATCAATTTGTAAATAATCAATTGCAGGGTTAGGAAAAGCCTTTATTTTAAGCCCTGAAGCCAATTCAGTAATAGAGGTACTCAATGCAGCCCTAACAATAACCGTATCAGGCATACTGAAACTATATCCATCCCATACTTTTAACTCTACCGTATAGTCTCCTTCTACATCAGTTTGTAAAATGGGTCTTGAGGAACTTATAAATTGGAGTTCTGCCTGACTAGATTCTGGTTTTTCTACTAATGTCCATTGATAAGTAATACGATCTCCTTCGGGATCAAAACTACTTCGTCCATTTAGAGTAACTTTGTCTCCAGGTTCTACAACTACATCCTCTCCTGCAATTGCTACCGGGTTATCTGATACAAACAATGACATAGTATCTAAAGAAGTGTTTTCACTTCCATCACTTAATCTTAACTGGAATTGATATTGCCCTGGCGAATCCGGAATTATCAATATTTCCAGAGAATCAGGATTAGATAATTCTAATATACTTCCTGCAGGTTGTTCGATAATGGTCCATTCAAGATCTGGGTTGGTACCGGAAGGGATATTACTTCGCAGAGCTGACAAATTCAATTCCTGTCCTAAACCAATTGTTTGATCTTCACCAGCAAAAGCCACCAAGTATTCTAGTTCGCCTACAAACTTTGCTTTTAGAGCTAAGGCATGTGAAAATAAAGGAAGTTCATAAGCATTGGTTTGTTTGACTACTTCTATTTCCTCCAGATAAATTTGACCTGAAACAATATCCTGCATTTCTAATTGATATAAACCAAACTTTATCTTGGATAAATCGACCACTGCAGTTTCAATATTATTAGGTAAGTTTTCATCGTAGATCAAACCAAAATATTGATCGGTTTCTACTTTAAATCCAAGAGTTTTAAGATTATCTCCATTATTGTGAGCATTGAATTCCCAATCTTCCATTTCTCCGTTTTTCACAAAATCCTCTAAGGCCACAAAAGAAGATGGACTTTGAAATAAGTCTGTCCAATTTTTATCATAATGCACTTGCCAGCGCCAGATCAAATGAGGTACTCTAGAAAAAATTCCAGACCAGATGGCCAATCGCTGTTCATTGAAGGGCACATCCCCATCACCGGAGTAGCCATATTCTCCACAAATTACTGCTGCCTCTGTCTCAGCTATGGCTTCTAAAAATGATTGATCTTTTCTTACCAATTCGTTTACAATATTACCAGAAGGATAGGTATGATATTGGATCATATCAATACCTTGACGATTGGCTAATTCTATTAATTGTTGATCATCTGCACTGGTAGTTACAATATGATTAAAAGGATCAATAGACTTTAGATACTGGCCAATCTCATCATGCCATTCGATCACTTCCTCTCTCCACTTCTTTGATTGATTAGGATAATTCCCGGTCCATTGTACTTCATTAAATAATTCCCAGGCAAACAATTCAGGTGCATATCCCCAACGAGCAACAATATACCTCAGGAGTTTTTTAGCATACTTCTTTGCTGTTTCATTATAAAAGAATTCTTCCGGACGACTTAATGGGCCTCCATTGGAGTTACGATATGGACTTTCCGACCAGTTAGAATTTACAGTCTGAGAAAACATGCCATGGTGGAAAATACACATCTGAAGGTAAATGTTATTTTTATTACACACTTCCAATAGCGAATCTTGTTTAGCTGCAGCAATTGGACTATAGCTGCCTAATCCTAGCCTCTTCTCCTGTAATCCAGGGGTCAAGATCTTCTTCCCTAATCTCTTTAGCCAGTTCTTTCACAAGCATTTTGAATGCTTCAGACTCCATGCTAATGATGCGTATAGGGGTTGAAAAGTTAGACATAAATAATGTGGAATATCCGGTTTAAATAATTCAACTCAAATATAATGAATTATAAATACAAACAGATATGACAACGATTCCGACAACTCATCTATTTTGGTAAAATCTAAATCACTGCTTTTCAATAGCCTTTATAAATGTTGGAGGGTCTGGATGGGACTTGACAAAAGATAGTAACATCCTGCATTTTTCTTATCAAAACGCCCCACAAGTTCCATTAGAGGGCATTCCAAAAAGAAAAAAATCAAATAGGCTTGTCAGATTTGATTGTGGTTTTTATGGAGGCGACTGCCTTATAACATTGTGGCTCTTAGAGTTTTTTCATGGCAAATTCTTATATTTCAAAACTTGCCTTGTTTTTCTAATTTTCAATAGGCCACTTTTTTCGGTGAAAGTCAAAGTCACCTTCTCAAAAATGAAATATCATTATAAAATTTTAGTTTATAATAGAGGGCAAAGGTATTCCATTATTCAATCTTTCTCCTAAAAGAAAAGCAACTCTTCCTCTACCAACTCTATTAAGTGGTTCATTTGGTAATAATGCTTTAATTAATTTTTCTTTTATAACTTCTCGAACTCTATCATACTCCAATCTTGTAACAAACCTTATGCTATTACCGATTAACTCTAAAGCATCATCAACTCCCTCTTGAAAATATTCTTTGGCCTGTCGCATTGTATTATTGGGTCTTGGATTAGTTTCTCCCCAAATTATCCTAGTAAATCCATTCGCATAAATGTTAAAAAAACCTCTCCGGTAGCCTCTTGCCCTTTCTGCTCTCAATATCTCTACAGTTACTTTAGCTATTGCAAATGCGATTACAAAACCTAATAAAAAATATCCAGTTGCTGCTCCAGCTCTAGTAGCCACGATGACTCTTAAGACTCTAACCAATCTTAAGGCACGGGTTGCACCAGCAATGCCAATTCTTCTTTCTAAATGATCAAAAATTAACTTCCACCCCCCTAGAGAAATAGCAAAATTAAAAACAACTTGTCCTGTGAAAATCATTTCTATTGGAGCGTTTCTAACTGTGAATTCACCAAATGAATTTTCAAAGATATTCGCTCTCATTGTAGCAACCCCTAGACTCAATGCTGGTGGTAGAATACTAAAGCCAGGAGTTGGGCCAAATTCCCATTCAATATTTAATACCTGCCCTTCGGTAAAAACCGCTGGAACAGTAACTGTTTCAATTATCATTTGCTCGAAGTCAATGTCCCCTTGCTCCCTTGAACGCCTTTCTATAGAGGATTGGATTGCTTGAAAAATTCTCTCTCCCCAACTAACAAAAACTGCTCTAGTTAATACATAATTTAAACGACTATTTATTGTTTGTTCCACAACTCCTCGATTTAAGATATATCTAAAGCGAGGATTGTTGTTTTTATTTTGCAATGTAAACCTACCACCAAGACTGGTATTAATTTTGAATTTACCTCCAGCTTGTATTGTAGAAATTCTAAAATTTGGAAGTTCGTATTCAATTGCGAATTGACTTTTAGACAAAATAGTTCCACCATTTTGTGTAGTTAAGCCATTATTTGAATTACCCTTATGTTCTATGATTGATCTATCTCCGTTCCCCATCTTTTTGAATTATTAATGGAATATCTACTTCAAAATATTATTTAATGCTATTAAATAGAACTATAAATAAATTTGAAGAGAGATTGAATTGCCTTATAAATTTTAGACTATTTTAATATTTCAGAGTAAGACAATTTTTTGGTCCTGAATTTGGAATCTATTATTGATTGTTTAATGTTCCAAAGTTAGAATTTACGAACTCCGTTTGTAGTTAGGATACTACTATTCATTTCTATTAAAGTTCTATAACCTAAAATGCGACTGCAAAATGAACCTATTTACTATTAAATTCTAATGCAATTCAATTTTAATATATTTAACAAATTATACTCTATGAATATCTGCTGCAAACTCTAACAATAAGTTTTGGGATCTGAGTATTGGAAAAAACAGCTTTTATTAGACTTATCCTGCAAAATTTATTTTACTTCACATGATTATTCTTGTATATTGGTAGAATGATTATCCTTATTTAGGATTTCGATTCTTTTTTCAATGTTAGAATCTTCAAAATCCTCCTCATTTAATCTAGCAGCCAAACGAATATTCTCTAATTCCATATGACGAACTTCAGCCTGAACCTTCTTAACATCAATCGCTCTGTGTACCAGTTTGAAGTCTTCAAGTAATGGATTGGTTCCTGGTAATGATTCTATATATAATGAGTCTGTTGGTACTATGACAATATTTTCATCATCATCCGGTTGTAATAGTTTTTGTGTCATAACATGACATACAGCCTCCTTGATTTCTTCTTGAGATAATAATTCTGGATTTATCTCATGTACCTTTTTGAGATAATCCTTAAATTCTTCAAATGTGAAATTTCCAAATGGATCTGCATCTCTTAATTTCACTTGTTCTCCAGAATAATCCTCATAACTAGCTTTCATAAACTTAGTGATGACATTGTCTTCTTTCATAGGGAACATCATGTAATTTCCCTTGAAACCTATGAGGTTATCCAAATCACAAATTTCAACCAGCTTTTTTGTAGGTAATTTTTCTCCTGCTCTTGCAAGACTGATTTTTGGAGCAGACAGTTCAAAAGCATATCTATTTACATTTCTATTAACTCCTTCAAAATCAGCGGAAAAGGCTAAAGGATTTTTTATATCTAATTTTCTGAATTTATTGATTGGCTGTTGCTTAGTATATCTTTTTTCTAGATTTGGCACTTCGATATTGTAAAGACGAAAGTACCTTTGATCAGTTGGTTCATATTCCCAAATCGCTTGCATATAATGCAGAATATTATCTTTCACATGAATTCTTAATCGGTTTATTTCTGTTTGCTTATTTAAGTGGTCTTTAGTCGCTATAACTAGATCTTGGGTTGCCTTATCCAGTAATGAATTTGCTTGTACTAACTGTCTTTGGATACCCATAAGCTCATCCTCTAATCTTTCTGAAGAAGATTGTAAATAGCTTTCACGAACTTTAATTATTTCCAAATCTCCCCCTTCTCCTCCTCCAAAAAATTTTTCGTCAAGCTTTTCTAATAGTCCTTCATTTGAGTTTTGAGCCCTTATTCTGGCTTTTTCTTCAACTAATTCTTCAATCCTTTTTGTAAGGGTGTCCAAGGAGTCTTGTCTTGAAGTAATTTGTTGCCGAAGATCCTCAACAATACTTGCTTGAGTTTCTGCGTGATCTTGCAAAAGGTCAAGAGAGAATTCCTCCCCAATTAGGCTTTGGGATAAAAAGTCTAATGCAGGTATAAATGAATCATCCAGCATAGCTCTCCTTAAAATCCAGTCATGCTTAATAAGCCAGTCCTCATCGATTTCTTCTGGCTTTGGTACTTCATTGGCAACTAGTATGACAGGGGTCAAACTATGAATCTTTTCATTTATGCGGTATCTTCGTTGAAGTTCGAAGAAGAGAAAAGTTACAGGTATTTCGTCGTTTGGATTAGAAATTTCTCCTGATTCTGTAAATTCTGATTCAAACAACTCATCAGTACTAATTTCTACTTTTCTCTCTTGTTTATACTCTTGTGCTGCCTTTAAAACGGACTCTCTAAAGGTTTTTTTAGTCTTGGAAGACTCTTTTGAATCATCCTTTTCAAATCCAGTATTCGTTCTAATGCTACCTAATTTAAAATTAAAAGTACCCTCAGACGAAATACTAAAATTAGTTTTTTGTGCAGCTTTTCTAACAATTTCGGCATCAGCACGCCTGGTTTCCTGAGTTTCCTTTTTAGAATTATAAAGGTTACTCTCAATTTCTTTCCTATTACGTTTAGTAACAACTTTTCGCTTTTTAGAATATTTCCTCGTTTCTTTTGGAGCTAAGGGAATGCTCCCGACCATTTCTCCGACCTGATAATCTTCAGGTTTCCATTCTTGTCTATAGTTAACTAATATTCCAAAATTGACTGAGTTTGGAGCAAAAATATCAAATCGATGAGGTTCTGCAAGCTGTTCTGCAAGCTCGACGAATAAGTTTTGCAACCTGCTTGGTTCAGAAAAAACAGCTTCCACTTTTGTACTTAACAATATCTGTCTTGCCTCGCTTCGTCTTCTAGCTAGCTCCTCTTTAGAAATTCCAGAGTCATTAATCGGGTTATTTTCTCCATTTCCTCCAGAAATGATATCTTTTATTGAGGTAAAAGCCTCTGGAATAATTGGGATTGCACTAGAAACTATTGCAGTAGGCGAAATTTTTTTTGAAACCTCTACTGCCTTTGCAATTCCTTTGCCAGCTGTTACACCTGCCTTTTTTATACCTCCAAATACTTTTCTTCTCCTTTCTTTTCTTCTTTGTCTTCTTTTTGCTCTTCTTGCTTTCCTTCTTTTTCTTCCCATTTTAATTACATTTAGAGTTACTTTAATATTTATTGAATATCAGCCAAATCCATAATACTGGCCCTATCTTCTGGAGAAAGGGCATTCCATTGTTCTGATGTAATTTCTGGGACCAATCTTTTTACAGTTTCAGGAGGTGGATTAACTGCTGAAATTGCTTTGAAAGTATCATTTATGCTTTTCATTAAATTATCAATATCCTTTCTAGCTTCAATTTTTAACATATTGTTTTCAGGGGCCAATTGTGGTTCTCCATTTAGTCCAGAATAGGTATGTTCCATAAGAACATATTCCTCATAGAGTTCTTCCCCTACTGCTCGGATAGAATCATCAAACACTTCAGTCCAAATGTCTTCAAATGCAATCTGTAAATTGTAAAAATCGTGGAAGGACACATTATCAGCAGGTCCGGTATGTAATTTTAGGCTGTCAATATTCTCTTTTAAAGAGGCTCCATCATTACGGGATTTAACAGGCGATAAGCTAACAAGTTTTTCGGGTCCATTCATCGCCAATAATTGTCTTTCTAGAAGATCTCCTAATATTTGATCAGTAGGAATTTTGTCTTTCCCAAATTGAGAAGCGGGGCTGCTTTCCTCTTCATTTGAATCATCATCATCGCCATTAATTATTTTATTCAAAATTATTTTAGCTCTTTCTTTTGCCAAAAAGGCTTCTGGTAAGGTTGCCCCCGCAGTAATAATGGAATCAGATCCTTGAATCCCTTTTAGTGCTAAGAGTTCATCTAGGAGAATTCCTGTTCCCTCCCAATCACCATTAGCTGTTTTAGTAAAACCTGCATTTGTTAATTGCTCATCACTTAAAGTGATAATTGAAAGTTTACCGTTAGCTCTATCTAAATTATTTGTAATTAAGTTATTTAGTTGTAATGAAAGATCATCATTTGGTCCGAGGTAAGTGTCCTTAACTCTGTGTGCCTTAGGGAAATTTGATAGTGAAAATTCTTGAAATTTTGTTTCTCGAATTTTCTTAATTAAATCTTTTCGGGCAAGGTATTTAGGTTTATACCGCTCGTTTAATTGATTGTTTATTCTATCACAGAATTCAATATCATTATCAATTGAGGTGATAATATCGTCTCTTCTAATCTTTGTAGTTAAGAATAGGGATTTGTTATCAGTAAGAACCTTACTCCCAGGATAGGAAATCTCATTCCTATCAAGTATAGCAGATGGAATTCTGATCAAAAAAGCTTCTTCTCTCGCAGCTTCAAATCTTGGTAAGAAATTAAAAAATAAAGTTCCATTAGAATAGTTTGTTGAATAAGGAAATAATAAGGAAGATACATAATTAGTAATATCAGTTTGATCTAGTGGTGCATGTACAACAATCAATAGATCTGGACGATCTTCAGTAATTAATTCATTATTCAAATTAGGATCTGCAAATTCCTCATCTGTAAATTGAAAAAGAAATTCGCCCTTTTCATTTGTTATTCTGGAACCAAGGTTATCTAATGCATTCTTTGTGATATTTTCAAGTTTCAATAGACCGCCTTCCTCTGAAAGTAAAATGGCTAAAAATGCAGCTCTAAGCTCATTATTTGTAGGGTCATTAAAAAGTTCGCTTCCTATATCCTCAAGCTTTTTCAAGCTGCCACCATTATCATAATTTTCTATTTTAGATGAATTCCCTTTTTTAGAATTTTGTTTTGGAAAAATTCCTTCTAATAATTTGGTGATATCCAAATCATGAAGACTAACCAGTAAATTTGGAATACCTTGTCCAGTTTCTCTTACAACTACCTTTCCATTGACTTTATTAATATTTGACATAAAATTTATGTTTTGCTGATTTATTGTAATGCTTATGTTCTCTTTATTACTAGCACTTTCTATTACTTTAGTTTGGCCTAGAACGTTGTTTTTGGAATCAAATGCCATAAAATAAATCCGGTCTAACTTTTCCTGGAGAAGTTTACTGACAGATTTTTTTGATTCTAAATATCCACAGCCAAAATATTTCAAATAGAACTCTTTAATTATTACGCAACCATATTGTTATTTAAGCCTAAATAAACCTTCTAGGTTCCCATTCAATTCCTAAACCAATGGCTGTATTAGGACCTACAATGCCATCACTTGCTCCAGGTCCAAAATATTCTAATTGAAAAATACACACAGCTTTGAAGGTCGCTGGTCCAAAATCTCCATCAATTTTACCTAAATAATACCCTTGTTCTTTTAATCCCCTTTGGACAATAGTTACCAACTTATATTCTTCATTCTTTCCAGATATTGACTTGTCATTTGAACCATATCTTAATCTTGGCAATACATGTTTATCAATTCTACTACCACTAACCTTTGCAGCATCGCGTCCATTTAGCAAAGCATAATAGAAGTTTTCTTGCTCAATACCATATGCATTTCCCAAGAACACTGACCAAGGTCCTATATGATGATTATGTTTATCATTTGGATTTTTAGTCTTTGGGTATCCCATTATAACTTGACAACCAGCGCTGTAGAATTTTTGGCCATTAGCTCCCATTGAATAGGCAGCATGAATATTGTCATAAGGAAATGTATATTCGATTCTATCATTAGAATCATAATCTAAATCATCTGCTGTGCGCTGGATTGGAGCTGCAAAATCCATTCTAAAGGCTTCGTAACTTGAAGGTGCTTGATACTTATGCCGCCCTTTTTTGTATTTTTTGAATAAGCCCGTCATTAATTGATTAGTTCCATTTCCATTAAATGGAATCGATTTCTTAATAAAGTCTTCATGTGGAACCGTACTTCCTGGGAAAAGAGCGAACGTATTTTCTTTTGGTTTCCATTGCCCAAGTGTACAACGTAAAAACTTATAGTTCACATCTGATAGCACTAATTCATGTGAATCTGAAAAATGAACAGAATCTTCCATCGATACGGGAAGGCATCCACGAAGGCCAAAAAATATCAATTGATCCTTAGGTACTTCAAAATAGTTGAGGTTAAAGAGTTTTCTGAGATCCTTGTAAGTGAAATTAAACATGCCAATTTTCTTTATTAAAGAATATTAGAAATCTTCAGAATTAATTTCCTACACCTTTTAGCAAGCAAGAAAAATTCTATCGAAGTCTTTTTGGCAATATCGTGAACTATAGTATTTGTGTGGAAGGGAAAAAGGCAAATGAAAAATTTGTTTTTTTGATTTTTACAGAAATCAAGTACAAATTTTCTATTACTGAAGCTAATATTTTGTAATTTCCATAAATTGTAAATCCAAAAATTTGAATTTTTATCGACTAATTAATATGCATACTCAAAGTAAACTCCAGAGATTATTATTTGAAAAAATTTTGGGAAAATATTCAAATCAATCTGTTGCAATACAAGAATTAATGGAAATACTCTCCATCGCTAAAGATGGAATTCATAATAGAAAAAATGGCAAAATTCTCCTCAAGGCAGCTGAAATTAAATCATTAGCTCAGCATTATAATATTTCCATAGATGAGTTATTAATAAAAGTTTCTAACAAAACTTTCTTTAGTCACAATTTACATCAGAAGACTATCACAAGCTTTAGAGATTATTTGCTTTCCGTTAATCATCATGTAACTTATTTTAGTAAGCTCCCAAAAAACAAAATATATTACGCTTCACGGGATATTCCAATCTTTTTTTACATGATGTTTCCAAATTTGCTGTCATTCAAATTGTATATATACGGTTTAACGACCTGGTATTTTGACTATCTTCAAGATCAAAAATTTAATTTCGACATTGTAAAACATGAAGAACATCAAATTGCAAAAAAGGTCTGTACTCTTTCTTGTTCATTTAATAGCTACCATATTTGGACTCATTCAATTATTGAACAGACTCTCAACCAAATAGAATATATTGCCTTTGACGGAAAATTTGAAAAAAAAGAAATTGCCATAACACTTTGTAATGAAGTTCTTTCAGTAATTCAGCATTGTGAAGCTATGGCCGAAGCGGGGAGGAAATTCTTGCCAAATGGAAATTTTACTGATTCTTATGGTGAATTTCATCTTTTCCATAATGAACTAGCCAGTTTTAATAACTCCATTCTTGCCATTTCAAATCAACAAAAATTAGTTTTCAATACATTTGATAATCCTAATTTTTTATTTTCAAACGATAAAAAATTAGGTGATTCTACTGAGAATTGGTTCAAAAAACTTGTTAAACAATCTGAATCACTAAGTGTTCAATCTGAGTTGCATAGGAAAAAATATTTCAACCAACTATATAAAAAGATTGATCGTTTTCAAAAAAGATTAGAGACCATTTTTGAATTTCATTTGTAGATGAAATTTCTGAAAAACCCCTAAATATGGATCAGCAATTTAACTTTCAAGAAGAATTAATTAATCAAATTAAATTTCGATTTAAAGGAAGCCGGAATTGGGTTCATGTACTTAATGAAATCCTGTCATTAAGTCCGGAAGTTATATATAGCAGACAAAGGGGAGATACTCAATTAAATATTGACGAGGTACAGGCGATTGCTCAGAATTTTGATATCTCTATTGATAAATTATTACATGGGAAACAGGATATAATTTTATTTTCTTATAATCAGTATGACCGGGAAATTACAAGCTTTAAAGATTATCTCGATCAAATTTATTCGCAAGTAACTACATTAAATCAGCTTCAGGGCTTGAAAGTATACTACTCTTCTCGAGAGATTCCATTTTTTATTTTTATGATGTTCCCTAAACTTCTGGCCTTTAAATTATATCTTTTTGGTTTAACAGAATGGGAATTTGAATATTTACAAAACAGGAAATTTAGCTTTGATATAGTTGGTAAGAATGAACTTGAGCAAGCTAAAAATATTACTTCTAAATATTGCTTGGTAGATAGTATTAACCTTTGGCCTATCTCTGTACTTGAACAAACATTAAACCAGATTGTGTACATGGCACAAATTGGTAATTTTCAAGATAAAGAAATACCTATTTCCATTTGTGGAGAGGTAAGAGAATGCATTAATCATTCTCTAATAATGGCTCAAAAAGGTAAAAAATTTCTTCCAGGAGAAGATTCTAATAATCAAGGAGGGTCTTTTAATCTATTTTTTAATGAGATAGCTAGTCCCGATAATATAATCTTAATTGTTGCTGAAAACCAGAGGGCATTATTCAACACTTTTACTTCTCCAAATTATATTTTTAGTTACGATCAAGGAATTTGCCATTATATGGAAAAATGGTTTGAAAATATTTTAAGCCACTCTACTTCTTTAAGTGTGTACGATAGAAAAAGCAGAAATCATTACTTTAACAAATTAAATGATAAAATTGATACGACGTTAAAACGAATAGACCAGATCTTTGAGTTCCTTTAGATGGTTAATCCGGTCTTCAATACAATAGTCTACATACAAATAAAAAGTACACGGAAGTGTATTAAGAAATCAAGAATGATTTAAAGTGCCATCACGCTCATTCAATATGATTAAAATCAAATATTTGAATTTATTCCTATTAAATTAATGACAACGATTCCGACAACTTGTGGATTTTGAAAAAATCTAAACGACTGTTTTTCAGTAGAATTCAGAATGGTCGGAGAGTCTGGATGGGACCATGAATCATTAATAATTCCCAATAAAGCTACTATCTTTCAACTTACATGAATAATTATTAAATTGTAATTGAGTCTTAATTTAAATTCTACTACCTTATCATAAGTTTGAATATTACATAAAGATTCTATTAATATAATCAAAAACTAAATCTCATTGGTTTGAAAGAAAGATTTCGTGAGCTTTTAACTAAAGGAAAAACTCAGGAACTATTAGATCTTCTTTTAGATATAACAAAAAAAAGGGGCTTAAACCTCTTATTTGAGGAAACTCTTTTGCAATCTGCAAAATATTCCGAATACATAAAGACAAGACTGCGTGGGACCTTAAAGGTGGAAGATCTGAATGTATCCATTTCTAAAATAAATGAGGCACTTCTATACATCATCAATCAGCTTCCTGATGAAATTGGAACAAACAAAAATATTCCGAACAAAATAGTTCAAATAATCATCCAAGGTCATGCTTTCGAAGCCAATGTAGTATTTGGGGACTTAGCTACATTAGGTCGTTCGCCATACTGCGATTTTTCTTTTCAAAAAAGTTATAAAGATATAAGTAATTGGCATGCAAAAATCAAATATTATCAAGAAAGAAATGAATTCCAAATTGAGGACTTAGATTCTACGAATGGGACATATTTAAACGGAGAAAAAATTTATTCCCCAAGAAAAATTAAATTTGACTCAATGGTTCGATTAGGGTCATATTTAGAATTTCATTTCAAACAAGATAATTCTGATATCCATTCAGTTGGGACTTTGGTATATTATTCTAAGGAAGGCAAGGAATTAGGCAGATACTGTCTTGTCCCTAAATCTTATATAAAAATTGGCAATAGTTTAAATCACCTTAAACTACCATTAATAAACCATGAGACTTCAATAGGGGCATTATCCTGTATTGATAAACGAATTTATTTTGTTGAACATACTGAAAAAATTAAAGGAAAAATGTCCAAAGAGATTATTAATCAAGAAGTCTTTAATTTTGAATCAATCAGTTTGCAGATAAAAATCATTTAGAGCATGGCTGTTGAATTGAAATGTCAAAATTGTAAGGCAAATTTTCCTCCCTCTGCTACTGAGTGTAAAATTTGTGGTACTCCTTTTACAACTTCATTAGGACCCACCGAAGATGGGAATTTAGATCAAATTGAATTTAAAATAGAAAATGATTATCAAGCACCAGATCCATTTGCTTTTCCTCCTGACCTAAAGAAATATAAATACAATTTAATAAGCCTTTCAATTGCATTATTTACACTAATAAACATCTCATATTTTATTTTTACTTCTAAGTTAAGTTCTTATGAATATTTTATATCAAAATGTTTATCAGATTTAAATGAAGAATATAATTGGAAGAAAAAACCGAATTTTTCGGATTTACAGGAAATCGATATAATCCTTGTTCCACCAAATGATCAATACTTAGCTTCGCAGTTTGAAAAAATACTAACAAAACTACCCTTTAAGCAAGTAGGTAAGGAAAATAAAGAATTCAGAAATAGAATCGAGATAGATTCTGCTTTCGTTTTTGAAAGACTTCAAAAGAAGAAAAAGGACATTCTTATAATAAAAGGAGAAAAAAGTATTTTAAATTCATCTCTTAGAATGAATTATTATCAATTTAATTTTTCCACCAATTTTAGAGAGCCGAACTTCACCAGTTTTGTTGGATTTAGTCATTTGTTTACTATTCTATTGGATTTAGCTCTAATTTTACTTCTAATCTATTTATTTAAATACTTTAAATTCCGTCGTATTAAAAAATATAGAATTGAACAAAGATTGATTTTCGATAAGTTTCAGGAGGACAGAACTATACTAATGGTTAAGTTAAAGCAAAATGTAGATCGAATTGTTGAAATAGCCAAAAAAGGTGAAATAGCGAAAGCATTAATTGAAATAAATAAGGTATTAAAATTAAATCCGCAATTTCTTGAAGCGCAGGACCTAAAAAAATTGCTTCAATTGGCAAATAAACAAGAGAATCAATCCATAAAAGGAAAAGAATTTGAATCAATAATTATAACCAATAAGCAGGAAAATAATTCTTTGTTATACCTAAGAGTCCTAGGTACTCCTTATGCTTACAAAGCACCATCAGATTTGGAAAAAATTACTATCGGTCGACAGAGAAGAAAAAAAAACAGCCCTGGAAATGATGTAGTTATTAGAATACCTGGTTCAGAAATTAAAAGCCGGAGGATAAGTAGACAACACTTGGAAATCATCCAAATGAATTCAGAGTTTTATGTAATTGACAAAAGTAATGGCAGATTAAAATTAAATGGAAAATTACTCAAATATAATGTGCCCGTTCGTTTAGTATCAATGGATAGACTATTAATTTCAGGAATTTTAACATTAGAAGTCATAATAAGATCTAGGTTAATTGGGAATAAATTAGGTGCAGTACTAAAGATAGATGATCCTGATAATTTGGAGCATAATTTTTTCATTGAAGCAACCCTAGGAGATTTACGCACAAACATATCTGAATAACTAAATTCCATTAAAATGTTTCCTTTTAATATTAAAAATTATACGCTCAAGGAAATTATTGGTAAAGGAGCCCATAGTACTGTATATAAAGGATGTTTATCTAATAATCCTTCTCTTGATTTTGCCATAAAAGTAGTTGACAAGACATCTTCATTGGACTCAATATTACTGGAAGCAGATTTATTATTAAGATTAGATCACCCCAATATTGTACCCTTAGAAGATTATTTCCTTTATTCTGGAAAATTGGTCTTAGTGATGAAATATATAAGTGGTGAAAATCTTAAAACTGTCTTGGATAATAGAGAAAGTTTTAATGAACCGGAAGTAAGAAATTTTTTAATTCAAATAGGAAGTGCATTAGACCATGCACATTCAAAAAATATTATCCATAGGGATGTTAAGCTTAATAATATTCTATTAGAAAAACCCAGAGATGGTGTCTTAAAATATTATTTAACGGACTTTGGAATTGGCAAATTATCTAGCGGTGTGATTTTTTCTAAACTAACTGGTGGAACTTACCTTTACATGGCACCGGAGCAAATTAGGGGTCGACCTAGCTATCAATCCGATCTTTGGTCTTTGGGAGTATGTGCTTATGTTTTAATAACAAAGGAATATCCATTTGTAGGTGATAATAAAAATCAACTACTTAAAAATATTACCTATAATACGCCGACTTTACCGAGTTTCATTAATACAGATTTAAAATTCGAACTTGAATCAATAATTCTTAGTCTTCTAGAAAAACATTTGACGCATAGATTATTATCTGCACAACAATTACTTTCAGAACTAAAAAAAGGAAATTTTATCGTTCAAAAAGTAAAAGCTCCCGAGAAGATTTTTTCTTTCAATCAATGGGAAAATTTACAAAAAAAACGTATTGAAAATTTTTATTTTAGGTTCTATTTTTTAGTTATTCCCTCTGTTATTTTGTGGGCAATAAATAGTTTAAATCCTTTCATTCCTCTTGGAGCGTGGTTAATTTATTATGGACAAAAAAAGGGAGAATTCGTAAAACTATATTTAGGGGTAATTCTTGGGATTATCGGATTATATTGGCGCAACTTAGTAATTCCTTATTTAGTTCAATTTTCCTGGCTTGACCTTGGATATATCTTAGACATATTTCTTATTTTTTTTATTTATTTAGGGATACGAAATTTAATTGAAGCCAGAAAAATTGAATATAGAATTTTTTTTATATCGACTATAAGATCTTCGTTCAAGGATACTCCGAAAATAATTATAGCACTAACTAATTTCATAAAAATAAATTGGTTGGATGTTAATTTACATCAAAAACTTGTTGAAATTCTTATTACTCAAGGTTTATATGAAGAAGCAATTATTGAGATAAAACAAATCTTAAAGGTCGATGAATATAATTTTCCTGCAAATTTATCCTTAGCTTACTGTTATTATGAAGTTGGATTGTACGATGAATGTGTTTTGGTCTGTGACAATTATTTATCAATTATTGGTTATTGCTTTGAATTCGATGACCTAAAAAATAAAACCATTTCTCAAATTAAAAATTAGAGGAATATGAAATTTGAAGCTGAATTTTATAAGTTTTTTTATGGTAAAGGTAAAATCTTATTAACAGATATAGCATTAATCTTAGTAGGGAAAAGACTAAAACTTTGGATAGATCCAATTCTTACCATGTTCTATATTAGAGAACTAACTTTTAACGAATCAATGCTAACCATACCCTACTCAACAATTCTATCAAATAGAATTAATTCATTTGATGGCCGTTTAATAATTTCTTATCGAACTCAAACTGGATTAAAAAAAGTTATTGAATTAAATGTAATAGAAGGATTAACTGATGTCCGTTTTGTTTGGAACCCAATTAAATATGATAAGACCATTTTGAAAAACAACCAAAAACTATTAGTTCATTTGGAAGAGAATTTAACCTTAGCCAAAACCCAAATTATTTAATATTTTATCCTATGTTAATAATACTTATTTTCCATTTAGGCGTATGCAATATGGTGGGCAATATTGCGAAGGAGATGGGTTATTCAAAAAAATTATGGTTTTTTATTTCATTTGTAATCGACCCTCTAATTTCATTTTTTTTGTTGACTATTTTACCAAACAATAAAATGAGAAAAAGTCGAATAGATGAGAAGAAAATACTAAGGAAACAACTTTCTTCAATCAAACAATTTAGAAAACCTGATAACATTATAAAGGATCCCTTAGATTTTCAATCATTAGGAGATGAGGAAACTATCTATTAATATAAAGAAATCCTGCTTGCATAACACTTTTTAGATTTAGGCAAAGTTATATATTACCCTTATAAAGAATCTTAATTCACAAAAAAGTAAACTTCAATGAAATCCAGAGGTAATGTTTGAACAAATAATAAAGGGCATATAAAATTAGGGAAGCACTCTAAAATTCGTAAAAATAATTGAAGATTTCTCTTAACTTTACAACTCTTAAAACTGTCAACCCATGTGTCAACGCGGAGGTAATTAATATCTATAAAGCATTGATTTTTAAAAGGTAAGCTGAGTTTGTTGTAGACCCACTAGGACATAAACCCTACCTGTCAGGTTTCTTAATTTTTCAATTAAAGATATGAAATGCTTCTTTTCTAAATAGGTTTCAACATTGTTGTGAATCTATTACCTCTTGAATTATTACTTTTTTTTTAATAAATTTCAGTGTGAAACAGCATTATCCTTAACTTAGTTGATATTCCTACCACTTCTCATATTCTCTTATGAGTTTTTCCCAACTAGGTCCCTAAAGGCTGTCCCAAAAATCGATTAACATTTATATTTGATTAGAGAATTTCTTTTCTCTAGAGTTCTGTTTACTGAACTAAATAATTATTAAATAATTGGAGGTTGAGTGGTAGGCAAACTCCTTCAAATTATTAACTATGTCGGTTTTTGATTTGGGGAATTACTCATTATTACAATTATCTATCTTTTGTTCCTTATTTGTATACTTAATCTATACAATTTCTAATAAGATTACTCAAAAGAAAAAGTTGAACTGGTTAGATATGATGATGAGGATTTTTGCAGCTAGCATGATTCCAACTTCCTTTGCTTTAATATTAATTCCTATATTTCCAGATATGAGATTACAATTAGAAGATTTTGGCCTACAAATAGCTATATCGGGAATAATTTTGTTGCACTATCTAATCGAAAGTATTTTTCAAAAAGTTAAATAAAATTGTATTCTACGTTCCACAAAATAAAAGGTATTTTCACCGCTATTCAGTCTTTGTTTTTATATCTTTTTAAAAACGAAAAATTATCAAGTCCATTAAAGATCTTTTTGATGAATTATTTATTAATCTGGCCAAAGATGAATTAAATTGTAGGTAGTATTGATAGCAAATTATTATTATAAAGATTGCAATGATTTTGTGAGTATTATCTTACCGAGCAGTAAATCCCATAGGAAAGAAAGAGTTTTCTCATCTAAAAAATGATAAATCAAATTTTAAGACAAATTTTTGAACTATAAATTCACTAGCCTTCAATTATTCTAAGTTGTTAACAGTTTTATGTATATTTAGTTGATAGTAAGCTATTTTACCTTATTTTTTAGGAGTAATATTATCTTTTCAATATTACAGAATTAAATGGTAGTTAAACTTCAGATTATAAAAGCACCTAAAGAAGGAGCCTCTGGTTTTTCCTACCACTTTTCGTTATATGATGACAAATCTAAAGATTTTTTATCAGCTACTGTTCACATAGAAGATTCAAGATATGATGCTTATAAAAGTGCAATACAGGCAATTCAAAATCACATAGATGATTTTAGAGTTAGATATGTTCAAAATCCTATAAGAGCTAATGATGAATATAAAAACTCAGTAAATGCTTGGTTAAATGATATCCCCAAGCTTATAAAGAATGAATTTTTGCCTTCAATAAAGACCCCTTTTGGCAAAAAGTTTTTACGGTTTGAAAAGTCTGCAGGAAAAGGTAAAAAAATCTTTTTACTTATTTCGTCAAATGAATACATCATTCCTTGGTGGCTTTCCCAAACATATAGCGGAAATAAAAATTGGGAAGTATTTAGTAGAATATTTATCATTGGTTTTGTACCTATTGATTCTGGAATAGACAATGTTCTTAAACCGAAAGAAATTAAACCAAGAATAGCATTGATTTCTCGACCTCCTAGCGATCTAAGGAATGCAACAGATTTAAGTGGTGCAATTAAAGAAAAGAAACTGGATTCTATTATTGAATTTCATGATGGAAAGAATAATGCATCAATGAGGAGTGGTAGATTTGGCCTTTTCCGAAACGAAATAATTGAATGTTTTTCCAAGAATAAAGTTTTATTATATTATGGACATTTCAATCCGGATGAATCAAAACCTGAAAGGTCTTATTTAGAAGCACTACAAGAATATGCAGCAGGAAGAAAGGAAACTGATATCCCACCTGAGAAAATAAGGTTAAAATCAATTGAAAAATTCTTGTATGGAAAAGTTTTGTTTTTAGATGCTTGTAGGTCAGCGGGGTTGCCATTTTTAGGTAAGGTTGATTTCCCTGAAGTTGATGAAGTATTACCTGGTTTTTTTGTACGGAATAAAATTATTTGCATTGGAACTATTTATCCAATATTCGACGATGCAGCAGTAGATTATTTGACCACTTTTCTGAATTCATTTATCAATGGAAAGTGTCTTGGAGAAGCAATGCAGGAGGCCTCACGCAATGCAGAGAAGAAATATGAATTTTTTGATTGGGCTTCATATGTCCTTATTGGAAATCCCCAAATAAAGTTATCAAAATAATAAAAATATTATGAATATTCCTAATGCTCTAATTGATGATGGATTAGATTGGTACCATAAAGATCAAGATTATTTATTGGCTTTATTGGGAGAGGAAATTTTAAAAATGGAAGGATCAGGTATCGACCAACAATTAACAGGAAAAAAGCTTCGGAACAAATTAAGATTAAAGGCTGAAACGTTTCTGGAAGAAAAGAAATTAATTTTTCAGAAAGCTATTTGTCCTAAATGGAAAGATTCTGTTGAAGAATATACAGATACTTCAACTGTATTAGTTGGGATAACTCAAGTAATAGCTGAAACTCTGCAATTATCTCAAGGTTATTTGGGTTTAGGAATGATAATAGCTGTAATAATAATAAAAAAAGGGGTAAACAAATTTTGCAGCAGCTTTTGAATAAAATAATGACTTTTATACATATGTAAAATTACCTTCAATTTTCCTAAACTATAAAGAAATGTTAATTATTACTGTTTAGGATAGTATCTCAACTTATTGTTATATTTCCTTGCTTGCGTATTAACAAGCTCTTGCTCTTGCTAGGAAATCAAACAAATCAAATTATCTTTAAATAACAAAAGGCCAGATAAAAGTATCTGACCTTCCAAAATTCTAACTTTATTTCTTAAACGACTGCCAAAACGACCGCTTCTAAAAAGTTTTGAAGCATTAAGTCCTAATAAACAGTCATTTGTCAAAATGTGTTGTGATTCCGCTGGGGTTCGAACCCAGGACCCCTTGATTAAAAGTCAAGTGCTCTACCAGCTGAGCTACGGAATCCTTTAATAATTACCTATTTTTTATTTGGATATTGTATGAAAATTCTTCAATTTTCTCACTACTCAATACCCAATACTTAGTACCTTTCTCCAAAGGCGTTGCAAATATAAAAGGCTTTTATTAAAATGCCAAGAATAAAATCAAAATTATTTTTGGCAGCTTTTTTAAGAGTTATGTCCATAACATAGAGTGAGCCTAAATAGTTTCTGATGAATTAAGTTTTTTGGCTATTCCTACCTTTTTTTTTAGCCGGTTATAAGTTTTGCAAAAATTTAAACCAAGCTATAATTTGATGATTTTTAGGCATGCAACTACCTTAGGCAGTCAGGGATAGCACTGATTTTGCAGATCCTTCTCTCAATAATTATCCATCATAATGGGTGGTACCGCTTCATGTACCAAATTGATAAAATGCTCCCTGTCCAAATAATTGCTCACCACATGGCTGGCTCCTGCTTGCTGGAGTACTTCATGATCATTATCCATCCGAATGCCAATAAAATTCATATTCAGGTTTCGAGTGGTTCGTACATCCCAGGTTGCATCTCCGATATAAACCATGCGTCGAAAATCAGATGCTTTCTGACCTGTAAGACGAATTGCTTCATTCACAATATCCTCTCGGTTGTACTGACCATCGGCGCCACTTATGGGCATCAGACTTGGAGATATTCCAATATGCTCTAATTTAATCTCAGCAGGTATTTTCCATCCTCCTGTGGCTATAGCCAATTGAAAACCATCCAAGCTATTTATATGCTCTACCAATTCTCTGGCCCCTGGTACTTCCATAAAATGCTCCGGATTTTCCTTGCGATTATTAATGAGGTTTTGGGAATATTGGTTATGGAAATCTTCTAATTCCTCTTGTCCTGGCTTACGTTTAAAATGTTCCTGGATGACGGTTTCAAAAATTACCGTATCCGTTACGTGTGGGTATTTATGCCAGTTGATAGTGGGAAATTTTCGCTTAAATACCTTTTCATAGGTATTGGCAAAACAAAGACTGTCTCGGCTTTCAGAATGGGTAAGAGTACCGTCTACATCAAAAATTATTAGTATCATTCCTATAAGTTTGCAAGTGTTCAAGTTTGCAAGTGTTCAAGTTTAGGAGTTTTTGATTGAAAGTATAGTTTTTTATTGATGCTCTTTTTTGGGCACGCTAATTTCGCAAATCGCGAAAATAATGATCTACCTAATTTGGGGGATTTTTGAATACTTTAAGCTATTACATGCTTTAAAATCCCTAAAATAAGTACTAGTAAATTTTATCCTCACAAAAACTCAACGTGAACACGCGAATACGTGAACCCATGAACACTTCTAAAAATCAAACTCCAACTGCACCCCTCCCCCTCCAATCTGTTCTTTTGATAGGTTCGAAACTGCCAATCCAAGTAATCTAATCCGATCCCCTTCTACAAAGTTTTCCTGTAGTAACTGGATAGCAGCCGTTTCCATGTCATCGAGTTTTCTAATTTCACCACCAAAAGTACGGGAACGGGTAATAACTTTAAAATCATGGTATTTAATCTTTAAGGTCAAGGTCCGACCATAATTGTCTTTTTTCTCCATATAATCAAATACCACCTGACAAAGGTATAAGACCTTGTTTTTCATTTCTTTCAAATCCATCAAATCTTCAAAATAGGTTCGTTCAGCGCCAATGGATTTTCTTATCCGGTTAGGGTTGACCATCCGATCATCCCTCGCTCTCACTATTTTATAATAATGGAGACCTGATTTTCCAAATCTTCGAACCAATTCCAGCTCACTCATTTTTTTTAAATCCAGGCCATTATGGATGCCCATTTTTTTCATGCGTTTAGCCGTTACCTTACCAATGCCATGAAATTTTTCTACTGGCAATTTTTCGATAAAGGTTTCTGCTTCTTCTGGAAGAATCACTTTTATCCCATTGGGCTTATTGATATCTGAGGCTACTTTGGCTAAAAATTTATTAAAAGAAACTCCGGCGGATGCCGTTAACTGAGTTTCTGCTTCTATTCTTTTACGAATTTCTCGAGCAATATAAATGGCAGATTTCAAATTCTTTTTATTCTCTGTAACATCCAAATAAGCCTCATCCAAGGACAGGGGTTCAACTAAATCTGTATAGTCAAAAAAAATAGCTCTTATTTGATTGGAAACTTCACGGTAAACACCAAATCTTGATTTCACAAAAATAATTCCCGGACAAAGACGCTGGGCAGTAAGGCTGGGCATAGCTGATCGAACCCCAAAACGACGAGCTTCATAGCTGGCCGATGCCACCACCCCCCTTTTGCTGGAACCACCAACTGCTACAGGTTTTCCTCTTAACTCAGGATTATCCCTCTGCTCAACAGAGGCATAAAAGGCATCCATGTCGATATGAATTATTTTCCGCATGCTTGGAGCTTTATTCGAAAATCCTAAATTACGAACTATTGAACGACTTGTGGCTTAGCCATTTCTTCTAAATAAGGTACCTGGACTCGCATCCCTTCCCGACCAGCAACGCTATTAGCAAATAAGGTTTGTGCTTCCTTTTCAAAAACGTTGACATCCCTATGCCTTGAAGAATAATGTCCTAATAATAACATCCCTACTTCTCCTTTGAGGGCAATTTTTGCTGCATCCGCAGCCGTAGAATGCATAGTTTCTATTGCCCTTTGCTGGTTTTCTTTCAAAAATGTGGATTCATGATACAATAAATCAACATGTTGGATATATGGAATAATAGTTTCCGTATATAGGGTGTCAGAACAATAGGCATAGGACCGGGGAGTATAGGAGGCTTTTGTCAATAGATGATTCGGAAGTAGTCGATCATCGTCTAAAAGAACATCCTGACCTTTCTTTGCCGCTTTGATTTGAGGAATACTTAATCCATATTCTTCAATCTTTTCTGAGATTATTTTTAATGGCCTTTCTTTTTCTTTGAATAAAAACCCATTGGTAGGGATGCGATGAATCAGGGGGATGGAATAAACTTCAACAGTATTATTTTCAAAAATGAGTTGAAAAGTCTCCGTATTAGTGATATGAAACTCCAGAGGGTAAGCAAGCTTGGTTTGACTATATCTTAATTGAACTTCTATTATCTCCTTAATTCCTGCTGGCCCAAAAAGATCAATCTTTTGCTTTCTTCCTATCAAGCTCAAGGAGGTCAGAAGGCCTATCAAGCCAAATACATGATCGCCGTGCAAATGGCTGATAAAAATCTGGCTTATTTTACTTTGCCTAATCTCATATTCTACCATACGAGATTGGGTTCCCTCCCCACAATCAATTAGAAAGAGTTGATCCTGGATATTGAGGACCTGAGCAGATGGATATCGCCCATGTGCAGGCAAAGCAGAATTAGTGCCGAGAAAGGTAAGTTCAAAAATCATTACAGTTATCCAGACACTCAATCCTCATCCTCAGATTCTATCTCACGTTCCAATTCCTCCATAAAAACAAATTCTATAGATTCTTTTACAGTTGGTATGATAGTGAGTACCGTATCTAATCTTGAAATCTCGATTAACTTTTTTACACTGGGATGAGTAATCCCTGTTAATACAAAAGAGCCTAAGGCTTTCCAAAGTCGGTTAGCTGTCAAAATTGCACTCAAACCTGACGAATCGACATACTTAACATCTGACAGATCAAAAATTAAATTTTTAACACCTTCATTGGATAGGATAACTAATTGAGATTTAAGCTTGGGAGCAAGAATGGAATTCAAGTTATCTTCCTGCAATTTAAAAACGGAGTATTTTTCTTCTTTATTAACGGAATATTTCATAGGTACATGATATTTCAGGTCAAGGATTTATTAGAGGTTTCTACGAAAATTATGGTAAAATATTTTGCCAAGCCTCATTTTTTATAGCAAAATCTTGTTTTTATTCTGCAAAATTAATCAAATTCTATCTTTTGGCCTATCCAGTTGAAACCTCGTAAAAAAATTTCCTTTTATCCAAATTTATAAGAATATTCAATAGCAGCTGCAAAACTATCAATTAAAGAGGAGTATACCTAATGATGTATAAACTTTACCCTTAAGAGCATTCACAGTTTTTGACATAAAGCCAGGAATATTTAACAAAACAGCAACCAACAAAATAGACAAAAAAGTCATTTTATTATAAAATATAAACACTAAGACTGTTTGGGATGTTGTAAAAACACATTCTTATGATTCCAAATTTAGCAACAATGTTTTTGGCTTAATTTTTGAGGAAATGTATTATCTAAATAAAGATGACAAATTGTAAGATAGATTTTTGAAACTAAGAATGTACAACCTTTGTTTTCTAAAATAATTCATTTAATATTGTTAGGTAGGTTTTAATATCATACTGCTAGAAGCAAAAAATATCAGAACCTACATCCCGGATCGTTTTTTACAATTAATTCAACATGTGACTCAGGTGTTTTGAGTTACGTCAAAGTAAAAAAGAATAATTTTTAAAATGATCCGAAATTATTAATTTTCTTTTCTGTCAACAGGGTTCTCGGAAAAGATAATAAGAGAAAGGATAAATTATGAATAATAGAAGATTTTCACCAAAAGTCAAGCAAGTGATCTCAAAAAGCCGGGACGAGGCCATCCGCCTGGGTCATGACTTTATTGGGACCGAACACCTATTGCTTGGCATTATGTCAGAAAAGAATGGACTTGCGGTGAAGGTATTGGAATCACTGGATATAGATGCAACGGATCTGAAGCAAACGGTAGAAGAGTCAATTCAGCAAATTCCTTCCAGCAGCACTAAATTAAATGTTGGTAACCTACCTTTAAATAAGCAAGCTGAAAAGGTACTTAAAGTCACTTTCCTGGAGGCAAAAATGCTCAAAAATGAGGAAATATGCCCCGAACACCTAATTCTATCCATCTTGAAACACAAAGACAACCCTGCTTCCAAAATCTTAAACCAATACGATGTGGATTACGATATTTATAAAGCAGAATTAGAATACGTTAGGCAAGAACAGGACTTTTCTTCCAAAATTGATCCTTATGCCCAAGCTCCTTCCGAACAAGACGATCCATATGAAGAGGAGGAAAATCAAGGTCGGGGCTATCAACAACAACGTAAAGGTAATACCAAGTCCCGCACTCCAGTACTTGACAACTTTGGAAGGGACGTTACCAAGCTGGCCGAGGAAGACAAATTAGATCCTATCATTGGCCGAGAAAACGAAATTGAACGCGTCTCCCAAATCCTGAGTCGCCGTAAAAAGAACAACCCAATTCTCATTGGTGAGCCTGGTGTTGGAAAAACAGCCATCGTTGAAGGCCTCGCACTAAGAATAGTTCAGAAAAAGGTTTCACGTACCCTCTTTAATAAGCGAATCGTAATGTTGGATTTGGCAGCTCTTGTTGCAGGAACCAAATATCGCGGTCAATTCGAGGAGCGTATGAAAGCCATCATGAATGAACTCGAAAAATCAAGAGACGTCATTTTATTTATTGATGAGATCCATACCATTGTTGGTGCCGGAGGCGCTACTGGGTCCCTGGATGCATCTAATATCTTTAAGCCAGCTCTTGCCAGAGGAGAATTACAGTGTATCGGAGCTTCTACCTTGGATGAGTATCGCCAGCATATCGAAAAAGATGGAGCACTGGATCGAAGATTCCAAAAGGTTCTGGTTGATCCACCTTCTCCTGAAGAAGCCATCAATATTTTGGAGAACATCAAGCCCAAATACGAGGAGTTCCATAATGTCACTTATTCAGATGAAGCCATAAAAGCTTGTGTCAAATTAAGTGATCGTTATATCAGTGATCGGTTCCTTCCAGACAAGGCCATCGATGTTCTGGATGAAGTGGGTGCACGTGTTCACCTAAAAAATATCCATGTTCCAAAACACATTGAGGAGTTGGAGAAGAAAATTGAGGAAATTAAAGAACAAAAAAATCAAGCCGTTAAAAATCAGCAATACGAGAAAGCAGCTGATTTGAGAGATAAGGAATCTAAACACGTCCGCCAACTGGAATTTGCTAAAGTGCAGTGGGAAGAAGAAGCCAAAACGAAAAGATACCCTGTTAATGATGAAGAAATAGCAGAAGTGGTGTCCATGATGACAGGAATTCCTGTAAGACGGGTAGCCCAGAATGAAAGTAAAAAATTGGTAGGCATGAATGGCGACCTGCAAGAGGTTATCATCGGCCAGGACGAAGCCATTACAAAAATCACTAAGGCCATACAACGAAACCGCCTGGGATTAAAAGATCCATCTAAGCCTATTGGTTCTTTTATCTTCCTGGGACCTACAGGTGTTGGTAAAACGGAATTGGCAAAAGCACTGGCCAGATATATATTTGACTCGGATGATGCCTTAATCCGCATCGATATGAGTGAATACATGGAAAAATTCTCCGTCAGCCGATTAATTGGAGCTCCTCCAGGATATGTAGGATATGAAGAAGGAGGACAATTGACTGAGCGTGTTCGCAGAAAACCTTATTCTGTAATTCTGCTTGACGAAATTGAAAAAGCCCATCCCGATGTATATAATATATTATTACAAGTTCTGGATGACGGACAATTAACAGATGGTTTGGGCAGAAAGGTAGACTTTAAAAACTCACTGGTTATCATGACCTCAAATATTGGGGTGCGTCAGCTAAAAGATTTTGGCCAGGGGGTAGGGTTTAATACCCAGGCTCGTCAACAAGCTGCCGAAGATCATTCTAAATCCGTTATTTCAAATGCCTTGAAAAGAACATTCTCACCAGAGTTTTTGAATAGGATTGATGATGTAGTAATTTTCAATAGCCTGGATCAGGAGCATATCTTTAAGATCATTGATATTAGCCTTAAAGATCTACTGAAACGCCTGGAAGGAATGAGCTTTCAGTTGATTCTTACAGAAAAAGCTAAAAAGTTTGTTGCAGAAAAAGGATATGATCCTCAATTTGGTGCCCGGCCTCTTCACCGAGCCATCCAAAAATATTTAGAGGACCCACTGGCAGAATTTATCCTTAACGAAGGGCCTGCCGAGGGATCTGTTTTGGAAGCAAAACTGAACAAAGAAGGGGATGGCCTGCAAATCATTCTGAGTAAAAAAGTCAATACAGACGTTAAGAAATAAAATTCCTTTAAATATTTAAGAAGTACATCCAGTCAATACTGGGTGTACTTCTTTTTTATATCCGGATAAACGCTTGGAGATCATTAAGTGCAATAATTCTGTCCTAATAGCCAGAATTTTTTTAAAAACATATTTTCAGATGGACCAGCGAATGCATTGAGAATATATTTAATTTTAATTAGCAGCTTAATATTATTCATGGACATTAATTTGTGCTGCGATTTATTTTTTTGATATTTATATTAAAATGGGAACTTTTGAAACTTGTTCCGCATTGTAATTTTTGTGGGCGAAATATTTTTAATTGATATTGAAGCTCATTTTAGTAAACTCTATTATTTAATTAAAACAAAAACTTTTGGCGAAAAGAGGAAAAAGAGACAATAGAAGACATGTTAGAAAAGGAGAAGAATATCGAATTAATGAGCATATTCGAATTCCTGAAGTTAGACTCGTTGGCGATAATCTTGAAGCTGTCAGCGAAGTGGCCGGTAAAGCAGTTGAATCCGGCATTTACCCTACCAGAATGGTCCAACAATGGGCAGAAGGAATGGAACTTGACCTTGTGGAGATCTCTCCCAAAGCAAAGCCTCCTGTAGTCAGAATAATTGACTACAAAAAATTCCTTTACGACAAAAAGAAAAAGGAAAAGGAAATTAAGGCTAAAGCAGTTAAAACAGTAGTTAAGGAAATTCGCTTTGGACCAAACACCGATGACCACGATTTTGATTTTAAACTTAGGCATGCGAAAAAATTCCTGGAAGAAGGTGCCAAAGTAAAAGCTTATGTACATTTCAGAGGTCGTACCATTGTCTTTAAAGACAGAGGTGAATTACTTCTTTTAAAATTCTTAAAAGAATTAGAGGAACATGGAGCCGCTGAAGCCCTCCCCAAAATGGAAGGCCGTCGAATGATTGTAATCGTATCTCCGAAAAAAACTAAGAAAAAATAGCGCACTTTCAATAAAATCACTACATTTGCATTCCGTTTGAAAAAAGATAATTAGCTATGCCTAAGATGAAGACACATTCCAGTGCAAAGAAGCGATTCAAAATCACTGGATCTGGAAAGATCAAACGCTTTCAGGCGAATAGTTCTCACCTGATGCGTAAAAAGAGTAAGAAAGCAAAGACTCGCCTCGTTAAATCTACCTTGGTCAGCAAGGGAGACGAGAAAAGAATGTTACAATTACTTTGTAAGAAATAAAAGTTTATTTGTTAACAAGCATGCAGGCCTAAAGTGTTCAATGAACCCCTGTATTGCGTAAAACATATAGTGGTATGCCACGTTCAGTAAATTCAGTAGCGTCTAGGAGAAGACGCAAAAAAATTATTAAAGCTGCTAAAGGGTATTTTGGCGCAAGAAGTAATGTTTACACAGTTGCAAAAAATGCAGTTGAAAGAGGACTGCAATACGCCTACAGAGACAGAAGAAATAAAAAGCGAGCCTTCCGTCGCCTTTGGATTGCTAGAATTAATGCCGGTGCACGTCAAAACGGTATGTCTTATTCCCGATTAATGCACCTACTGAAAACCGAAAATATAGAATTAAATAGGAAGGTTTTGGCTGACCTGGCTATGAACCATCCTGATACTTTCAAAAATATTGTTGAAGGTGTGAAAAAATAAATTCTTAACCATCAATATTAAAAGTCCTCTTACATCCCGTAAGAGGACTTTTTTTTTGAAATATTATTGTTACAAATGACGTTTATTAACAAAAGACGTCTATGAAATACCCTACTTTTTTGTTGTTAATTTTTTGCCTCCCTATCTTGAGTTGCAATGGCCAACAATATTATTTAATCGAAAATAAGCCTAGCAATGATCCTCCTCCCAATTCTTCCTCTTTTCAAACTGATATACTAAAAGAAGTTAATGCCTATCGACAAAGCGGATGCAAGTGTGGCGCAAAAAGGATGGTCCCCACTCATCCCCTCAGGTGGAACAAACAATTGACCGAAGCAGCCAGAAAACATGCCTTGGATAATGCTTCCAGACAAAAATTAGACCACACCGGTAAGGATGGAAGTACGGTTTCCACGCGTGTCACAAAAACAGGTTACACCTGGCAGGCCGTAGCTGAAAATATAGCCTTTGGCTATCTTGACATCAAAGGAGTCATTCAGGGATGGGTACAAAGTAAAGGACATTGCCTTAATTTGATGAACCCTGACTATAAAGAGGTAGGAATCTATAAGAAAGATAACTACTGGGTTATGGTCCTGGCTACAAAGATGTGAAATTGCAGATCAAGGCTCTTGTAACAGTATCTTTTTTTACCTATTTTACACTTTCGATTTTTTTTATTCCCTAAATACCTTAACAGGTAAGGCTAGAAGATGCATTCCTAATCCATCCTTCTGGCTGGAATCAATGAAAACCCAAAAATTATGGCCTTCAACCATTCCCTGATAAACCTTCTTCAAACCAATTCTGTAAGCCGATACTTAACTGCTGGAAACAGGAATTCTTTTGTCCAAGACCTCCAAATTGCCCTCTTTGATCTTGGTTTTGGCCCCGAATTGGGATGGAATAGATATCAAACTGATGGGTATTATGCCAGTGGAACCATTAGGGCAGTCATGGCCTTTTCCAAAAAAAATAACATGGCCAGCAATGGGCTAAGTGTCACCCCTACCCTGCTCATCAAAATGTGGGAAAGACACGAAACATTGGATGACCTTCGCATATTACTCAATGCCACTTCAAATAACACCCTAAGCCGCACCTACAATCTTGTTAATGCGGGAAGTTTTCAAAATCAAAGCCTAAGAATTATAATGAATGCTTTAGGCTATAATAATGTACCCCTAAATTCTGCTCTTAGGGATTTTGCAAGCAAAAATGGCATGACATCAGATGGATTTTCTATCAGTCGAAATCTAGCTATTAAAATCATTCAAAAAATTGCTGTTTATTTCGGTTCCTCTATTTTAACAGGTTATAACCTTAACCCAAGCCCAGGCGGTAATTCTGGCGGTGGAAGCAACAATCCAGGAGGAGGCACCAATACTGGGGGCGGATCAAGTGGCGGAGGAACAACCTCTCCTCCCCCATCTAACAAACTCACCTTCCGTGATGAAGGTTCTCGCCTGCTCGTTACAGATGGACGAAATAGCGTCAGGCTAGTGAAACGGTCTCCAGCAGGTTATGCCTACTGGGGCTCAGTCACCATTGAGCAGTATATTAACAGGAACAGATCTGTCCTACAAAGGCTTGGAGTAAGCGATTCTGCTGTAAACGTAATGAAATCTGTTTCAGATAATGAGGGGCGATTAGACGCCATCAATAGCTATGACAGAGGCTTTATGAGTTTTGGCATTTATCAATGGGCACTTAGTTCTGGAGAATTAGCAGCCCTTTTGAAAAAAGTAAAAGATAATTATCCAGCTACCTTCAAAAGATCATTTGGGATTTATGGATTAGATGTTACCTCAGACACCGGCGCTGTAACCGGAAGCCTGAGCCTTAATGGCAATAAAATAGATATAGAAAGAGAAAAAGAACAATTCAGGGACCCCAAATGGGCCTTCCGCTTTTGGTTGGCTGGACAGGATCCTAATGTTCAGGCTGTTGAAATTGAGCATGCCTTAAGTCGATTAATGACCTTTTACTGGAAGCCAAGCCAGGGAGTAAATGGAATACCGCTTAATCAAATTATCACTTCCGAATACGGTGTAGCCTTAATTCTAGATAATCATGTGAATAGACCAGCATTTGTAGCTCCTTCTATTCAACAGGCCATGCAAAGAACAGGGCTTACCAATCCCAGAAATTGGGGAACAGCAGAAGAGATGAGAGTTTTGAATACTTATCTACAGGTAAGGGTGACCTACAAACATGGTAATTCCGGACCTATGAGTGATGCTAATCGCAGAGCCACAGTTACACAACGTTATCTTAATTCCGGAATCATTTCCAGTGCCAGGGGTTCCTTTATTTATGAGGCCAATGCAACAGCCTCCAGAAGTTTAGACAGCAATTCAAACAATTTTGTAAAACCACCAGAATCCTATGAAGAAGCTAATTATCCGAATATTGCGCCTTTTGGGGATTAAATCATCTCCTGAAGAAAAACAATCAAACAATAATTCTAATTCTCATACTTCAGAAACCAAAACAAAGGAAGAGTCAAATTCATCTAATCCTATGAACACCCCAACTACCTCAAATGACGGGCCCACTTTATACGCCCTGCTTATTGCTATAGACAATTATCCCATCAAAAGACATCGATTGAATGGCTGTGTAGCGGATAGAAATGCTTTTCAAGCTTTTTTAGAGCGCCGTTTTGATAAAAAAAATTTTAAGCACAATATCAAAATCCTTACCGACCAGGAAGCTTACAAAGAAAATATCATCAAAAAATTTGAACATTTTCAAGCTGCAAAAGACGGTGACATTTGCGTTTTTTACTTTTCCGGACATGGCTCCCGAGCTAATGCTCCAAGAGAATTCTGGCATCTAGATCCTGACCGTATGAATGAATCTGTAGTGGCTTATGACAGTCGGGTTCAGGGAGGGAAGGATTTGATGGATAAAGAACTTTCCTATCTTTTCTGGGAAGCCACCTGGGATAAGGATAAAAACAAAAGTAAAGATCTACATTTTACTGCTGTTTTTGATTGCTGCCATTCGGGTACCATCACTAGGAATGCTGTTTTCTCATCAATGGTAAATCAGGAAGTCACCGAAAGAATGGCTGAACCAAGCCCGGTTCCCAACAGACTGGAGGATTATCATGGCTTCGAATTTTATAAAAAAGTTGAAACAGATCAGGGACTCAATGTAAGTCCGCCGGTAGGTAAATTTATTCAGTTGGCCGCTTCCAAAGATGATGAAACAGCCAAAGAGCTCAAAATCAGAGGAAAAACACGTGGAATTTTCACCTATAATTTGATTGAGGTACTGGAACAGAGTAATATTCAGATGACTTATTCTGACCTGATTCGCACCTTACAAATACGGGTAGGCGCAAAAGTCAATAAACAAACCCCTCAACTTATTACAGATAATAATGACCTTCGAAATAATTTATTTTTGGGAGGGGTCATCAAAGCGGCAGAGCCTTATTACACGATTAATTACGATGGGCAGCATTGGATTATGGATGCCGGCCTTATCCAAGGGATTCCTGATGAAGGAGGTTACCTTGAATTGGAAGATGGTACTCCAGTAATCATTGAAAAAGTTGAAGCCAATCGATCTATCATTAGAGATTTGCCAGGGGTCGATCGTAATACTCCTCATACCGCTTTTGCTAAAGGAATTAATTTTAAAAAACTAAATGTTGCCTTAGATAAATCTGTATCAAGTACAGCCAATACTATTATAACCTCTTCCTATAATGATTCTCCACCTAACAATTTAAATATTGTTGGAGATACTGATCAAGCTGACTATTTGATTAGGGAATGGGATGAAAGTCTCATCTTGACTACTAAGGGGAGTAGTCATCCTTTATTTAAGAGGGTACAACCAATTAGCGATAGTACCACTAATTATTTCCTGGATCAGGCAGATGCTATCGGGAAATGGAACAATCTGCTGGAATTGAAAAACCCTAGATCTTCAATAAAAGAGGAGGAATTTGAGATCAAATTATTCCGAATTTCGGAACCGGGTAATCTGGAAGATTCAGCCTCTGCAGATTTACTTGACTACAAAGCCGCTAACTTATTTTCTTATCAAAAAAAGGGAGGAGAATGGCATCAGCCAGCTTTCCGTTTATCAATAAAAAATAAAGGTCAACGTACATTATATTTTAGTGCCGTTTTTTTACAAGCTAATTTTGAAATTACCAATAAATACCTCCCTTTTAAAGAATTAATCCCTGGCTCTGAAGAAGCTTGGATGATTGATTTTTTTGAAAATGAAGCTTACAAAACTATTCCTTTGGAGTTATATGATGCACTGCATAGCTGGAACATTACAGAAACCAAAGAATTTATAAAAATATTTATCAGTACAGACCCATTCCTTAGCACGAATGATTACGAACAGAAGGCTTTGGAAATGGATGTTCTGGTAGAAGGGAAGCCTCCTGAAAGAGCTGGAAGAACAAAAGCAAACACACCACAAATTCCCGATTGGATAACCAGAGAAATTGAAATGAATATTGTTCGGCCTTTGGAAAGCCAGGAAGTAGGAGAAGGAAGAACGGTAAATCTTTTAGGGGATTCACTTAGTATAAGTATGCCCGATGGGGTCTCTTCTCATGTTTCTTTTTCTGGAAAAAAGGAGGCAGAAAGAGCCATTTCTGGGCAGTTTGATTCCTCCATGCCTGATTCAACCGCTATTTCCAATTTATGGGGAACGGATAACATGAGTACTGAATATTCTTTTTCAGAAGAAATACAAAATCAACCAGGCTTAAGTGTATTGGAATTGGAAAACCTGGTGGGTGTCGACAAGGTAGATATTCAAAATCCCATTAAACTAAAAATTAACGAACAACTTTCCGATAATGAATTTGTGATCCCAATGGGATTTGATTCAGAATCTGGTCTATACTATCCACTGGGTCAATCCAATGCGGATGGAGAAATTCTTATTGAAGGACTTCCACAAGAAACCCAAACAAGGAGTCTCGGAAGATCCATCAAACTATTTTTCCATAAAGTTATTTTAGCACCTTTGGGGATAGAATACAATTGGCCACAACTAGCACTCGCTACTTTTACTTCTGAAGAAGAATTTGAGTACGAAAAGGATCTCGACAAAATAAAAGCTGCCATTGAAGGGGCCACCAATATAGGAATTATGATCCATGGTATTATTGGTAACACTAAAGCTATGCCACCTTCCATGAATCAATTATTTGATTCTATTGGCCAAAAAGTTGATCCTCATTTTGACATCATTCTGACTTTTGACTATGAAAATCTAAATACCCCCATCGAAGAGACGGCCAGAGCATTCAAACAAAAACTTGAAGAAGTAGGTCTTGGAGAGGGGCATTATAAAAATGTAACAATAATTGCCCACTCTATGGGAGGATTGGTTTCCAGATGGATGATTGAAAAAGAAAACGGACAACACCTCATTAATCATCTGGTCATGTGCGGAACTCCAAATAATGGATCCCCCTGGGCTAATGTTCAGGAATTAGCGGGTGTATTATTGTCAAAAGCCATTAATGGAGCTGCTTTTCTTAAGCCCTATATATTACCTTTAATGTTACTTCAAAAGCTGGGAAAAGGTCTCTTCATTACTCTTCAGCAAATGCATACTAAAAATTCTGATTTCCTAAAACAACTCAATGATGGTACAGATCCAAATATTCCTTACACCATAGTTATGGGAAATACCAGTTTGGCTGATGACATCGAGGAGGAAGCTCAAAAAAGCCTGCTAGCCAAATTATCCACCAGGTTTACCGATATGACCTATGATGCCTTAACCAAATTTTTATTCGAAATCGCTAATGATATTGCCGTTTCTAAACCAAGTGCAACAGAACTTAATGGATCAGAGGCCTGGTCGTGCACTGTGACGGTTGAAGAGGTGGATTGCGATCATTTGAGTTATTTCACCTCTAATGAAGGAACTACAGGTTTGGCGAAGGTTTTGAAATGAGTTCCGAGTTCCGAGTTCCGTTAGGGATTGTTATATTCAAAAAATAACTGTTTGTTATAGCTTTTTTCTCACGCAGATGCCAAAGAAGTATCAAATAACTGGAATTACTCAAAAATTGCAAAACTTGACTCGGAACATGGAACGCTGAACACAGAACCAAATTATTTAATCTCAATCTTCTTCAACAAAACAGCCCCACTCTCTTCTAAGTCTGAGCTTAAAACAATGATCTGTTCTTTTATTCCGTCGTCGATAGAAACGGCTACCGTATTGGGGGTAATATCTCCAATATCATCAGCATACATTACCATGAAGTTGTGATCTTCCTGTAAGGTAATAGGAAAGGCATATTTCCTTTTAGATACCCGATGCCGAAATAAGATCTGTTCACCATTGAGGAAGATGGTGATAATATCTCCATCCACTGTTCCACTATCCCAGGCTCTTAGTCGAAGGTTTTTGGAATGTACTTCTACAATTTTTTGCACTTTTATTTTTCTGGGAAGGTCTTTTTCTTGAGGAGGTTCAGCTTTGGCAGGGCTTTTCGGAGCTAGGTCTCTTAAAGCAGATGGGGGTACTTTTTCTAAATAAAGACTACCGGAAGCACAAGGGCCTGTTTCAGGTGTAAATCCCTGTATAAAGCCTTGCCATGGACCTTCCAGGATAAATTTATCCCCGTCTTTGCGCAATTTTAAATCGGCTGTTTTAATACACCAGGGCCAGTCCGGATTCGATTTGTCAATTACCTTTGACTCTACTATTTTAAATGAATTATTGACCAGTCCCCAATTCCAAATTAATTCCATTCGGGCACTTCCTGCTTTTTCTCCACCGATAATATAGGAGACTCCCTTTTTATTTTTTGTCAGGTCAACTTCGA
Source organism: Saprospiraceae bacterium (assembly GCA_028285545.1). Classification (GTDB taxonomy): domain Bacteria; phylum Bacteroidota; class Bacteroidia; order Chitinophagales; family Saprospiraceae; genus JANQPA01. The sequence goes on from JANQPA010000105.1 coordinate 146,731, forward strand.
AGCGAAAAAGAGTATTTCTATCTTCTTGCTGGAGAGTTCCTATCCATTTGCCTTCCATATTAAATGGTGCTTCTTCCTGGACATCCTCAGGCCTTTCCTGGACCAGGTTACGGCTTAAAAAAACTTTCCCTCCTGCACAATTGGTCGCTCGCCAGTAACCGCTTAAGTTTTCTTTATTGCCAATCCTTGATTTTGTCAATACCATGTACTTATGGCACCATTTATCACCAAGAGGTTCATATTGTTGTATTTCCTGGAATATCAGGCTATCACCAATAATTACTCCTGTTAGATTGAATCTTGCAAAAGCACTTGAATCAAGTGTATAACAAAATGACAAACCACTAAACGAGGTTTTATCCTGCTCAATTGCAAATTCATATTGAAAGGTATCGGCCCTGCCTTCAATACTTATATACCCTTTCCAATCACCAGTAAAGGAATCATCCTGAGCATTTAACGAAAGGATAAAGGCACAAAAAAAGAGAATGGAATGTAGTTTTCTCCGCATCTGATGGAAATCATTTTAGGAGGTGACAAAAATCACAGTTATCTCTTAGAGTATCTGCTATCTTGGCAATACAATCAAAGATCATAAAAGCCCAATTATTATTAAAACGCAGAATTTATCAAACAGAGTTTAAAAGAATACATTTTTTCACTTGAAAATACAGAAATATGAAAATCCAAGTGCAAGCACCCTTTTCCATCAGTGAGCCTTTACAAAATCGCATTGAAGAACACATCGAAAGAGTCACCAATATTTTCCAGCGATTTACGACAATTAAAGTTTTTCTAAAAGATGAAATTCAAAGACATCATCACAAAGATAGTCGACATGTTGAAATTCAAATGGAGGCTCCCGGCCACACTTTTTTTGCAGAAGCAGAAGATGAAACTTTCGAAAAAGCCTTAACTACCGCCACCAATAAAATTAAAAGGCAAGTCAGAAAGTTCAAGACACAATTAACCAATCATCATTAAATATTTATCACCTCTGATTTAAAAGCTAGTGTTCCCGTGTTCCCGTGTTCCCGTTGTTTAGGGATTGTTATTCTGTAGGTATAGTTGCTTAGTGGAGCTTTTTTCTCACGCAGATTCCGCCAATTTCGCAGATAACTTTTAGCGTATTTCGCGGAATCCCTGGCGGCCGGAGGTGGCTGCGTGCCCTAAATAAAATTCAAATGCCTGCAGCTCCTCAAATTTTGTAAAACTTTACACAGAACTCTGAACG
>JANQPA010000108.1 GCA_028285545.1 Saprospiraceae bacterium
GCAAAAATTGAAATATGGCCCGTTCGTCTAGGGGTTAGGACGCCAGGTTTTCATCCTGGAAACAGGGGTTCGATTCCCCTACGGGCTGCTAAATCATACTTCCAAAAAAAATCACGGCTGGTAACACCATCCGTGATTTTTTTTTGTTTTTTCACCTATTTTTTAAACCGAGGAAATCGATTTTGATAAAAAACATTCATGGCATCAGAATTAGATTCCAAGATTTCCCCATAACCATCACCATTGGTATCCCCAACAATAATATCGTAGGTGTTAAATTCTCTTTGGTTTAGTTGAAAGCCTTCGAAACCAGTACCTTTCTGATTTATATAAAACATGTTAGGTTGCCCGGAATTGGCAATTACGATATCCATCCAACCATCTTTGTTTAAATCTCCGATTGCTACAGAATAGGTATTTGATTTTCCTTCAAGAGAAACTACCTTTGAGAAAGTATTATTCTCGTCACCGAAATAGAGGCGATTTTCTTCTCCAATATTTCCTGTTAAAATATCAAGATACCCGTCCTTGTTAAAATCTGCTACCCCCACAGAACGAGTCTCATCTGATCCCGTGCCAAATGGAATCCTTTCTGAGAAATTCATATTGTTATTGAGGTAAATATAATTTTGCTGTCCATCCCTATTCGCTAAAATCAGATCTGAGTCTCCATCTTTATCAATATCCACTGCCTCAACATCTATGGTAGAATCGTCTTTATTACCAAAAGGTATATTGTCCTTAAATTCTCCTTTGCCGTTGTTCAGGCATATTTCATTTTCCTGTCTTCTATTGGTAATCAATATATCAGGGTCCCCATCAGAATCTAAATCGGTAACGGTAAGATTTCGGGTAGATGCATAGTGGTGACCGAAATTACCATACTTAGAAAAATTACCCTTCCCATCGTTTAGAAATATACAATTGGGGGCCAAGTCATTGCCAGTGGCAATGTCCAAGTCGCCATCACCATCAAAATCTGCTAACTCAGCTGCATAAGTGGTTGCTCGCTCCAGTCCCAATGGCTTTGATACTGTAAATCTTCCATCTCCATTATTGTAGAAAATATAGTTTTGTTCTGGCCAGTGCCTGCCATTGGCAATAATGACGTCATTATCCCCATCATTATCTATATCTCCAATACTAACAGAGGCTGATCTGTTGCTTTCAGTACCGAATGAAAAGCGATCTCCATTTGGGTTGAAAAAATATCTTTGCTGGGAATAGAGATTGATGAATAAAAAGAACATACAAAACGAAGTAATACAGATTTTCATTTTCATAGAAGAATTGGATTAGAACGGAAAATGGAATTTGAATTAGGATACAATTATCATTCAAAATAAAGGATTAAATCCTTTTTATCCAATCTCCAGAAGAGATACATCCAATTTGATGAACCTGAATTTGGGGGTAGTTGAAGCTTTTCAAGAAACCAGCTTGCTCTATTTGTCGTCTTATCAAACTTATTCGAAAAGCATAATTCATAAATCGCTTAAATGATGAATAAATATCAACTACCTTTTTTAGCTGCTATAGTTGCAATTATTATTACCACTGTCATGGATTTTACAGGGCTTATAGTTTTTAGTGCCTTTCCACTGATAGGGATTACTTTAATCTTCTGGTTGATTAATAAACTCTCCAAATCCGAGATGGGCCTGAAGTTTGGAGCTCTTAAATATTATGGCTTAGCCCTCCTTTATCCTGCTATTGTGATAGGAATATGTACCCTGGCTGCCTATCTATATGGAGATTTTGCATTTGAAAAATTTCCAACATTTAATATTTCAATTGGATGTACAATTGGCATTATTATGGTGCTTATCACAGAGGAAGGTTTTTTTCGAGGGTGGCTTTGGGGGACATTTGCTAAGCAGGGAATGTCTCAGAATAAGACCTTATTCGTAACCAGTATTCTTTTTACAATTTGGCATATTTCAGCTGTAGTTTCAGGTACTGATTTTGGCTTGCCACTGCAAAGGGTTCCAGTCTATCTAATAAATGCCACCTTGCTGGGACTTAATTGGGGATTATTAAGGCAGATTTCTGGCTCCGTCATCGTTTCTAGTGTTTGTCATGCCATTTGGAATGCTTTTGCGTATGAACTTTTTGCTTTTGGGGAAAAAGTGGGAGCATTAGGAGTGCAAAATACCTTGATTTTTGGCCCAGAGGTCGGCTTTCTTGGTATAATACTAAATACTGGATTTTTCATTTTTCTCTGGAACCTTTCAAAAAGACAAAAAACAGTTGCATCCCATTAGACCTGTTCTTAGATTGAAACTTCCTTTTTAGTTTTGGAGGAATAGATATACGATTTGTAGATTTGCAGATGGGTAGATTTGCAGATGAGTTAAAGGGAATATTAGTGTTTATAAAAATTAATAATGGGTATTGAAAATAGTAAAACAGAGCAGCGAACTAAACTTCCTGATGGAAGATTCTTAGCTTATGCTGAGTATGGAGATAACACTGGTTTCCCAATCTTTGCATTCCATGGTACACCAGGGTCCAGGATTTGGTTTGAGGAGGATGACCCTGTTTCACTAGAGCTAAACATTCGACTGATAACGGTAGACAGGCCTGGATTCGGATTATCGATCCCTCAGCCAAAAAGAAAAATTCTTGACTTTGCAAATGACCTGGAGGCATTAGCAGATCATTTAAATATTGATCGGTTTTCTGTTGTAGGCATTTCCGGTGGTGGCGTATATGCAGCAGCTTGTGCATATCATTTGCCAAAAAAGATTTATAAGGCTGGCTTGATTTCTACCATCAATGAGTTTAAGAATGGATGGCCGCCAAAAAAAATGTGCTTTCCTAATCGGATTAGTTTTATTGCCGCCCGAAATTTTCCATTTCTCTTAAAATGGATGTTTAGGAATCAGAAAAAAATTTTGGAAAAATATCCGGAAGCTTACAAAAGGTCGATAAGGAAAAATGTTGCTCACCTATGTAAAGCCGATCAGGCAGTAATGTCTGGAGCTGAAGTTGCGGATATTATGTACCTGCATATGAAAGAAGCTTTTAGGCTTAATGCTGCAGAGGCAGTTAATGAATGTGCTTTGCTTTCTTCGAAATGGGATTTTGATCCCAGTGCGATAAGTGCTGAAGTAGAAATCTGGCATGGTATGGAGGATACTCTTGCCCCATTCGAATCGATAAAAGGTTTAGTTCAAAAAATCCCCCGCTCTAATTTTTATCCCATTGAAGGTAAAGGACATTTTTTAGATGATGATCCTGAGATCTGGAAATCTGTTCTGGTGGCTCTCAGTGAAATTAGAAAATAGAAAAAATTCAGCCTAAAGGATGGACTTTCTTGCCTATTATTCAAGGCAGATTATCGCAAAATATTAGCAAGCTCTACATGGCCTTCCCTTTCGGCAATGGTTAAGGCATCATCTCCATTGTCCATTTTTAGATTTTTAGTCGCTCCAAATTCCAATAGAAGGTTTACCAGATTTAAATTATTTCTATGAGCGGCTGAATGAAGAGCAGTCACTCCTTGGGTCTGGGTAGCATCTGGATGAGCTCCATTTTGAAGAAAAAGGCGACAAAGAACTTCATTTTCCCGGGCTATGGCGGAGTGCAATGCATTTACTTTTGAAGGATTAGTTGCAGCCAGATTGGGATCGGCCCCTTTGGATATTAGATATTGTGCAATTTCGGTTTGATTAAAAAAAGCAGCTAGAGATACCGGAGAAAAACCATCGCTTGAATATTGATTGATTAGATTAGGGCTTTTATCCAAATTGGATTTTACCAGTTCTATTTTCCCTGAAACAATGGCTTCATAGTAATCAAATTGGGATTTTAAAGAAATGGCTTTGGAGATGTTTTCAGGATTTCCGCTATAGATGATGAGAAAAAATCCTGAACTCCCATTCTCATCTTTTAAATCAAGAACCTTAGGATTGGTTTCTATGAATTCTTCAACTTTTTGACTGTTCCGTTCTTTTAAAAGGGTTTTGAGAGTTTGGATCATTAGGTAAAAGTTTTGTTTTACATGCACAGCACTAAAATAACAATCCATTAAATTAAAAAAATGAAAATGAAGTTCATCTGAACTCATCCAGGAATTATGTCAAATCAGGAAAGTATTATGTGAAATTTATTTTGCATCATTAGCTAGGGCTTTTACACAAAAAAATGGCCTGTATAATATTGCATCATACAGGCCATTGAAAAAATTATTAAAAATCTAATAAGATTAAACCTTAACCTTAGGGCCAGCAGCGATTATTTGTGGGTTAACCCCTGCTTCAAACTGCTTGAAGTTATCAGTAAATAATCCTATTAACTTAGCTTTAGTTTCATCATATGCTGCTTTGTCACTCCAGGTATTCTTTGGAAGTAATACCTCTGAAGGAACATTTGGACAGCTAGTAGGGATTTCAAAACCAAACTCCTCATCTATAACCGTTTCTACTGCATCAAAATCATTATTATGGATGGCATCTATCATGGCTCTGGTATATTTTAGTTTTATCCTAGAACCTACACCATGAGCTCCTCCTGTCCAGCCAGTATTTATCAGCCAGGCATTGGTATTATGATCGATCATCTTTTTCGCTAATAGCTCTGCGTACTTATTTGGATGCCACATCATAAATGCTGCACCAAAACATGCTGAAAAGGTAGCCTGTGGTTCAGTTACTCCCATTTCTGTACCGGCTACTTTGGCAGTATATCCAGAGATAAAATGGTAGCTGGCTTGTTCTGGTGTCAATTTGCTTACTGGAGGCAAAACACCAAAAGCATCACAGGTTAGGAAGATGATATTTTTAGGCTGCCCAGCCATGCAAGGCATCTGGATATTATCAATGTAATGAATAGGGTAGGAAGCTCTGGTATTTTGAGTAATAGAAACATCAGAATAATCTACCTCACGAGTATCTTCATTGAAAACTACATTTTCCAAGACCGTTCCGTAGCGGATGGCATTGAAAATATCAGGTTCGTTTTCAGCTGATAAATCTATTGCTTTAGCATAACAACCTCCTTCGATATTAAAAACTCCATCATCTGTCCAGCAATGCTCATCATCTCCAATCAATTTTCGTTTAGGGTCTGCACTCAAAGTCGTTTTTCCAGTTCCTGAAAGGCCGAAAAGGATGGAAACATCACCCTCTTCTCCGACGTTGGCAGAGCAGTGCATGGGCATGACGTCCTGCAATGGCATAAGATAATTCATCACAGAGAAAACACCCTTTTTCATTTCTCCAGCATACTCAGTACCAAGAATGACAATTTCCTTGCGTTCCAGGTCTACACCTACACTAGTTTTCGAAGTCATTCTGGAAGTATAGCGGTTAGCAGGAAATCCTCCACCATTAAAGATCACATAATCTGGTTCACCAAAGTCTGCAAGCTCTTCAGCCGTAGGCATGATAAGCATATTCTGCATAAAAAGAGCATGATAGGCTCTGGTACAGATTATTCTAACCTTAATTCGATATTTGGGATCCCATCCTGCAAATGCATCTACTACATAAATACGTTCGCGGGTGTTCAAATAATCCATAGCACGTTCTCTATTGATCATAAATACGTGTTCATCCATTTCAATATTGATATCACCCCAATCAATATTGTTTTCAGATTCCGGATTGCGAACTACACGCTTATCTTTGGGACTACGGCCTGTTTTTTCACCTGAATAAACAAGGAGAGCTCCCACGTTAGAGATAGCGGTTCCTTTTTCTTTTCGCAAACCTAATTCATACAAAATTGGGACACTGGTATTTCTATGAATTGTGTCTACTTCAATACCATACTGCCTTAGATTGAAACTCATTGAATTAATTGTTTTGGTAAATGGATTAATGCGGGGCAAAGTAACTCAAAATTAATTGATTGGCCTGCATCATTTAACTACAAAATTGGCTTGCGATAAAACATGGTAATCGTCCAGATGAGAATCTAGGAACGACGCGCCACTTTTTGAATTGATTCTCCTATTCAAAATTGGCTTGGTTTTTTTTAGATTTGGAAAAGGCTTTTTTATTTTCACATCAAATATACAAATCCTCTTCTTCTTAGAAAGGATATTTTTATTCCCGAATGTATTTTTCTACAGATCCTCCCCAGGATTGAGGGAGATTCCAGTAAAGAGTGTCTTTATTGTCGGAAAATTTTATTTGACCACTGAAGGATCTTAAATCAAAGGTTTGAGGAGAAAGAGGAGCTAAATAATTTCCTTGATGATGTGCATTTAAATGTAAATAAAGATGTGACCCTTTATTTCTTATATCCACAAACCGGGATGGGGTCATTCGATATCTGGCTATAAATTCTTCTATTTCTGCTCTGCTAAATTCTTTTTGATAATGGAGGCGTTCTTCTGGGTAAAACACTTCTTTTTCCTGCTTGAAATAAATTCTAGCCAGATCCTTGGCCCAGTCACTCCACATTCCATTTTCTATATTGGAAAGCAGGATAATAATAATTTCTTGATCCGGAATAATGTGAAGGGCAGAAACATAACCCTTGTGCATACCTGTCTGGTTAAGCGAAAAGTAACCCGCAATACTATCCCTACCCCAACCATAGGGATAATCTTCTGCAAATACATTTACAATTTCCTTTTGACCAATGGCTTTTCCCCATTGCCAAAGATCTATAACCGTTGAATAAAATGATCCGGATCCAAGAGAAAGACTTGGGTTGGTACCACTTATTTTTTTGACAAAACCAGGAGGTGGAGAGGGAAAATAGGGCGTACAAATGGATTCCTCCTCATTCAGATAGATGCGATCCCCGGAGTTTGACATGCTGTGTTGGTTAAAGAAGTTTTCCTCCAAATATTGTTCAAAACTTTGATTGCTTACCTTTTCCACAATACTGGCCAGCATAGAAAACCCTGAATTGCTATAGGACCCATCAGTTCCTGGTTCAAAGAGCAATGGTTTGTTTCCAATTTCATTTATCAATTCATCAGTTGATAAAAAACGAGAACCATATAACCGCTCTTCTAAATTACTAAGCCCGGATTCGTGCCTAAGTAAGTTGAGAACAGTAACATCATCTCCATATTGAAAATCTGGTAAAAAGCGACTTATTTTATCTTCGAGATTCAGGAGCCCTTCATCTTTTAACTTTAAAATAGCAGCGGCAGTAAATGTTTTGGTCAGGGAGGCAATACCGAATCTGCTTAGTGGAGTATGAGGTTTTTCTTCCTCAAAATTAGCAAAGCCAAACGAGTACTGATGCAGAATGTCTTGATAGTCTCCAATCAAAATGACTCCTGAAAAATCCCGGTTTTGACTCAGCGTCTTAAAATAACGCTGTATTTTTTGATCTACAGGTGAAGCTTGAGTAGAATTCTCCAATTCTTTACAGCCCAAAAGGAAAAGCAAAGCCAAAAAGATAAAACTTGAAAAATATTTCATTTTACTGATAATTGAGGGTTTGATCCTTCAAAATAGTAAAACTCCTTTTTGATCGCTCGATTAAGGCTTGTCTAATAGTGTTAAATTCTTCTTTGGATACTGAATCTTCTAATTCCTGAAGGGTAAAACCCGTAGTTTCTTTCAGCATTTCCAGATAAAATAGAATGATTTCATTTTTTCTATCCTCACTTGCTAGCCCTACAAACCTGGACATCATAAATTCGTCTTCCAAGACAAATCCTTTTTCTTCAAGAAATTCCCTGGTTTTTGCTCCTTCGTTTTGAGGATTTTCTTCTGCATTTTTTTTGCTGTTATAAAACCAGGTATTGTGTCTGTATTTATTCTTGCCAATAAAATCTGCATTGGCAAAATTATAATTGTACTGTAAATCAAATTGAGGTAGAAATCCCTCTAGCTGAACGATAAACAATCTCTTAATCTTTTGATCTGAATCATAATCAGCAAACACATATCGATTACCGGCAGCAACGGCCTTACCTATTTGATCCTCTTCATACTCGTCGGAATTAGCAATAATTTCGAAATAGAAGTCTCCTATATATTTAAAGGAATCTTCCACCTTGATCTCGATAGCTGGAAGTTCTTCCGAGACCAGAACATTATTATTGACTGTTCTGACAAAGCTTGGTGGTGCTTCTGTCTTTGAAAGGGATTCTTCTTCGGTACTTGAATTTTGATTGCAAGTAAACAATAAAAATGGTAAGCAGAGAGTGATGAGATGCCGGTTCATAAATTTGATTTTAAAGTCTATATGTTTCAAAGGCAGATTGAGTTGAACATATAGACTTTTCTTATCCAGCAAAGTTGCAGCTTATTATGAATTAATTTAGGAGCGAAATTATCCGGTGTTTTCCATCCATCTGGAACGATTAATTCCAAGGAGGTTTTCCTCTATCCATTTTTCTTTTTTCAAAAAACCTTTTTCAATATAGCGAATGAAGGTCATCCCATTTTTTTTCAGCACTTTTTCACTGGCTTTATTCCATAAAGCATGGCATGCTTCAATTCTTTGGGCATGTAGACTTTCAAAACCGAATGCTAATACTGCCGAGACTGCTTCTGTCATATATCCATTTCCTTGTTGTTCGGGGTGTGTCCAAAATCCAATATTCCAAAGATCTTTTTCTTCCTCTTTCCGAATAGATATTCGACCAATAAAATCATTATTTGATTTGTTATATAAAGAAAAGGAAAAACCTCTACCTTCTTCCCAGGCTTTAATATTCCGATGATAACTTTCAATAATTGGCTCTTCCGTTTTTGGCGGATCCCATAACATTCCATCGTTAAAACCTTCAAATCGGGTGGCCGAAAAAATGAAAGGAACTTCCTCTAAGGAAGGTATCTTAAGGACTAAACGGGAAGTTTCCAATTGAGTATTTTTAGATATCATACCTTTTTTTTTGAGTCATTAACATAAGAGGAGTCAATTTTAGTTCATTTTGTGTTTTAGAATTAGGAGCTTTGCTGTTGTAAAATTTTATTTGATCTTAAAATTTATCATTCATTTAAAATGAAAGAACGGTATTCCCCATTTTTACTTTTTGGAGTCTTATTAATTTTATTCAATGCTTGTGATAAGGAAATGAAAACGATCTATAATAGTTTCGAGGATTACCCAGTATATGATGGGGGTGACCTTGGATTAACTTATACTGCTCAAAAGTCTCAGTTTAAAATATGGGCACCTACAGCAACAGAGGTAATACTTAATTTATATGAAGAGGGACTTTTGGGAGAACCTCTTGAAAAACAAAAATTAAGTCCTGGTGAAAATGGAGTTTGGGAGCTTACAGTCCCAGGTGATCAAAAAAATAAATTCTATACTTTTCAAGTAAATATTGATGGACATTGGTTAGAAGAAGTGCCGGATCCTTATGCAAAGGCGGTAGGAGCAAATGGGAAGAGAGGAATGGTAGTGGACTTTTCAGAAACCAATCCTGAGGGATGGGAGGAGGATCATCGTCCGCCCTTGTCCGGTTTTGAAGATATAATAATCTACGAATTGCATATACGTGATTTGTCTATTTCTCCCGGCTCCGGGATTCAGAATAAAGGGAAGTTTTTGGGATTAAGTGAAACGGGTACAGTTAACACAGCTGGATTGACTACAGGCTTGGATCATATTAAAGAAATGGGAGTTACTCATGTCCATTTATTACCTGCCTTTGATTTTAGATCATTAGATGAAACCAGACCTGAGGACAATAAATACAATTGGGGATACGACCCCCTAAATTATAATGTGCCGGAAGGAATTTATGCTACTGATCCTTATGATGGCAGCGTTCGAATACGGGAATTTAAACAAATGGTAAAAGCTTTGCATGACGCAGGATTAAGAGTGATTCTAGACGTTGTTTATAATCATACCGGATTTACTGAAAACTCAAATTTTAATCAATTGGTACCTAGGTATTACTATCGCCAGGACACAATGGGGAATTTTGCTAACGGATCTGCATGTGGGAATGAAACGGCTTCTGATCGTCCCATGATGCGCAAATTTATTATCGAATCAGTCAGGCATTGGATAGAGGAATATCATCTTGATGGCTTTCGATTTGATTTAATGGCCCTGCACGATATAGAAACCATGAATCAGGTCAGTAAAATGGCCCAGGATATAGATCCCACTATTTTTATTTACGGTGAAGGCTGGCAGGCTGGAGGAAGTCCTCTTCTACCGGAAAAGCAAGCTACTAAATTCCAGGCTGCACAATTAGACCAAATAGCGGTATTCAGTGATGATATCCGAGATGCAATTAAAGGCCATGTTTTTACTCCGGAGCAAGGAGGATTTGTAAGTGGTTATGAAGGATTAAAAGAGAGTATTAAATTTGGAGTAGTCGCTTCCACCCAGCATCCACAAATTGATTATTCTAAAGTCAATTATTCAAAGGCATCTTATGCTGATTCTCCACTTAAAACCATAAGCTATGTTTCCTGTCATGATAACAATACATTGTGGGACAAACTAGCGCTTAGCAGACCAGAAGCCTCTTCTGATGACCGTAAAAAAATGGCTCAATTGGCTTTGACCATAGTGCTCACCTCCCAAGGGGTACCCTTTCTACATGCCGGATCTGAATTTTTAAGAACTAAGCAAGGCGTGGAAAACTCCTTTGAATCCCCGGATGTTATCAATCAAATTGATTGGGACAGAAAAACTGAACATCAAGATCTGGTAAAATATATCCAGGATCTAATTCAACTAAGGAAGATGCATCCTGCATTTAGAATGAAGGAATCGGAACAAATTCAAAGGCATCTGGAGTTTTTACCAATTGAGGATGAATTAATGCTTGCTTACCTGTTAAAAAATTATGCTAACGAGGATGAATGGGAAAACATTTTCATTGCCTTCAATGCAAATAATACCTCCCAAAGCCTGGTACTTCCAGATGGAAAGTGGATGCCGGTAATCCAGAATTATCAGATAAGAAATACTAATGAGGAAAGAGTATTAGAAGGCAATATTAAAATTGAGCCCTATTCTGCCATAATATTAAGGAAGTGATAAAGTAAAAATTAGAAGGTAAAATAGTCTTTCTACCTTTTACCTTCTACTTTCTACTTTTTATATCTTTGAGGCTTAAAAATTCTAGAAACTATGATGCAACATATTAAACCCGCCATTTTCTTTTATTTGGGGGCCCTAACCTTTCTTGTTTTTGCCTGTCAAGGAAGTAATAATGCCGATGAGGCCGCCATTAATATGATGATGGATGGAATGAAAGACAAAATCCCTGTGTTCACAAATACTAAAATTTATATTAATACGATTAATGAAGAAATCCAGCAATTGGAGAGTCGTGGTCCCTTGACCGTTACCAGAGATGGACAAAATTATGAAGTTAGGGTTTCTTATAAAGATGGTGAACCGGTATTGATCCATACACAAACTCCGATGGGAAATCAGCAATCCTGGTATTATCTGGAACATCGAAAACTGGTAAGTCTAATGGAAGTTGGAAGGGAAGGCCCCAACTATTTTGAGAATCAATTTTTTTATCAGGGAGATACTCTTTTAGCTGCGCTTCATCGGCAGGCAAAAAAATCAAAAGACCTTGGCAGCAAAGCTTTTCAGGAGTATGAATCCAATGTTGAGGGGATTGATTTCAGGGTCTTACCAGCAGATGCTTTTGCCTCGGCTATGGAGTTTTTGCAGGGCAGATAAGGTTCAATCCTGAGAATTGATTTGCCTGTAACTATTTAAAGTTGGTTTCGTATATTAAGATACAATTATTACCACCTCTAAGCCCTAAATTTGTATCTTAATAATATCCGGTTTTTCCCCAGGATAAAACTTTGGTTTAAACATTTACAAATTATAATCTATATGAATAATCTGATCCAACACTTTACTAAGATCATTGTGCTTTGCCTGCTTGTCAATCAGGCTGTTGCTCAGATTAGTTCAGGGGGGATACCTATTAGCATCAAGCCAAGCAATCGTAAATTTTTTGCCAAAGAAAACCTTAAACCTCACCTTATTTCTACTTTCAATTTAAAAAAGGTTCAGGAAGAAGATCGCAAGAGTCCTTGGGCTAACCGTTTTGCCGCACCACTTAATGTGGATTATGGGCTTAATAATTCAGGACAATGGACGGATTTGGAAAATGGAGATCGGGTATGGAGGTTGCAAGTCCAATCAAAGGGCGCTTTGGCCCTTTCAATTTTATATGATGATTTTTATATCCCGCCTGGAGGCCAGTTGTTTGTTTACAGTCCGGATAAGAAACAAATGCTAGGAGCATATACCAATAAAAGTAACATGCCCAATAATAAGTTTCTGACCGGCTTACTAAAAGGAGATCAGGCCATAGTGGAATATTTTGAGCCTGCCTCTGCAAAGGGCCAGGGACGAATTCATATTTTTAGAGTAGATCATGCCTATAAAAGAGAAGCTCTAAGGGATAATAGCTATGAATTTCAGGTGCATGCAGGAGTGAATAATGATACTGGTTTTGGTACCTCATTTGAATGTCACGAAAACATAAACTGTAATTTGGACCCTGAGGTACAGGAAAAAAAGCGCAGCAGCATTAGGATCATGGTAATTGTAGAGGAAGGTTCAGGTTTCTGCACCGGTAATTTACTTAATAATACCAGTGTAGATGGGAAACCTTTGGTTTTGACGGCCTTTCATTGTCAGGATGGATTTACTCCTTTATTTGATTTTTGGAAATTTGATTTTAATTATGAAAGCATAGATTGCAACAATCCAACAGAAGAACCCATCCCACAATCACTTTTAGGCTCCCAATTGCTTGCAGGACGCCAGGAAAGTGATTTTATCCTTCTTCAGCTTATTTCCCCAATTCCTTCAAGGTTTGATGCCTTTTATTTAGGATGGGATCGATCAACCACAGAGCCAGATACTTCTATGTATATTCATCATCCCTTTGGAGATATTAAAAAGATAGGACTCATTAATAAAAAAGCTGAAATCTTTGAGTTTCCGATAGAATGGGATAATGATGTAGAGACTCCTGCTGATCATCATTTTCGAGTGGTTTATACTACTGGTTATTTTCAGCCAGGCTCTTCTGGCGCAGCATTAATTAATAAAGCGGGCCGTTTTGTTGGTCAACTCCATGGTGGCCGATCTGATTGTAGTTCCACTACTACTGGTTTTTTTGGTCGCTTGGCCATGGCTTGGGAGGGAGGAGGTACCCCCGCCACTCGGCTCAAAGACTGGCTGGATCCTCTGGGGACAGAAACGATGACACTGGATGGAACAGAAAATACAGGCTCCGGAGAAGTAAATTTAGGTGGACATGTTAAAACTTTAAAAGGAGAACCTCTCCCCGGAGTGATCGTTACTCTTGTGGGACCTAAATCGGCTATCGATACTACCGACTCGGAAGGTTTTTATCAATTTCAAGAATTAATTGCCGGTGAAGAATATGGTTTAAAATTGGAAAAAGAGGGTTTTGCCGTTAATGGTGTAAACATCCTGGATATGATTGTAATTCAAAAACACATCCTGGCAATCGATCCCTTGACAGAACTGCCTGAAATGCTTGCTTCGGATGTAGATAGATCTGGCTCCATAAGTACTATTGATCGCATCAAAATCCAAAAATTAATTATGGGACTGGATCAAACTTTTAGTGATGTACCTTCATGGCAGTTTTTACCAACTGGCTTTGTTTCAGATATGCCGGAAGATCCTCTTAATGGGAATCTTCCAGAAGTATTTACAGTAGAAAACCTTGAAGAAGATCGAATAGATTTCGATTTTCAGGCCATAAAATCTGGTGATGTTAATAATAGTGCTGATCCTAAGGGGCACCAAAAATAAAATTTTCTTATCTCTTTATTAGTTTGTATTTACCTACTGCTCTATTGCCATCAAAAAGATGGGCGAAATAAATACCAGAAGGTTGATCACTTTGCCACTCAAACAGAGTTCGTTGTGGATTTAATTCTTGTGTAAACACCGATTGCCCAAGAGTATTATAAATAACGATACGTCGATCCTGCTCAATGGCTGCCGCTTGCAACATGAAGCTTACTTGACTCTTAAAGGGGTTTGGATAAACCCCTTTAATTGCAGAAGGCTCCGGATCAGCATCAGAGGTGGAGGTGCTAATATTCTCATTAACGATTCTGAATCCATCAAATCCAGCTTCAACAATATGACCACTTTCAGGCGCATCGCCAGTTTCTATAATCAAAAATAAAGGCTGGTCGGTAGCTATTAAACTATCCAATGAATATTCGGCCAGTACCCATTGATTAAGGGTTGTTCCGGTTTCTTCAATAAGAGTATAAGTTTCTTTTGTATTTGTAATAGATATCTTTAGAGTATCATCTACAGGCACTTCTCCTCCTCCATTATAAAACCAATAGTAAAATGAGAGTTTGGGATTACTTAATTGACTGATATCAATAGGAGGAGATTGTAATTGAACACGGCCATCATCAACATCATCAGTGCCAGCACTTCCTCCTCTATTACCTGTTATATAGGCCATATCTCCTAAATCATTTTCAATATCCTGGCTTGGATTGGCACTGCGGTTTTGATATTTTGTCCCAATTGGCTTTTCCCGGACCCATAAACCAGAAAGGGCGTTGCCACTTACTTGCCAACCTTGATCCAGGACGAAGTCATCCTCATAGCCAGCCTCCAGCTCGATTGTCAATTCTTCATTATTTAATATGGAAAAAGTGTTGATGATCTTTTGCTGGTAACCCCAGGCGGCGGCATAAATCTTATATTCGTCTTCGTAAATATTATTGGCTTCAAAAAGGCCGGCTTGATTAGCGGTTAAAACATAACTGGTATCTTCACTTTGTAGCATTACCTGTCCGCCGCCTATGCCTGTTTTTTCAAAGCCATCCACAATCTGCCCACTCAGTGAATAGGAGATTTTTGGTCTTAAAGCGACGTCTAATTCAGTTAAAATGCCATTTTTAAGCTGTACTTCCACCCGCTCTGTAAAATAACCTGCTTTAGTAAATTCAACAGTGTAGGTTCCGGCTTCTGCCAGGCCTGTTTTATATTTTCCAAATGGGTCTGTTAAGTTCTGATTTATTTGATCAGCCAGGATGTTTACAGTAACCCCTTTTAAATTGTCACCGCTTTTTTTATCAGTTACCAGGCCTTCGAGGTAACAGGCCTTCACATATTTTGGTTTTAGAACAAATAAACCGTTTTCAATGTCTGCAGCTATGAGCAAGCCAGAGGGTAAAAAGGGATACACTCCCCAGGCCCCATGAAACCCCGTTTGAAAATTAGGAGAGGTGTCATAATTACCTACTTCTATTAAATTGTCTGGCCTGCTGGCATCAACTATTACAGCACCATCGGTGTAATAGGAAATAGCCAGCCAATTTTCGATAACGTGAACATTATGAGGAACAACTCCGGTTCCTATGGTTTCCAAAGGACGAAATTCATCCAAAAGTCTGGCATTGCCTGGGTTGGAAATATCGAAAGCAGCTACTGGAGCATTACTTCTCTCATCAGTAGTAAAGACTGTTTTTCCGTCGGTAGATGCCCATGCATTATGGGTAAAAGAAAAGGGGGTGGAAGCAAGGGAAACTATGGAAGGGGCATTGACATCTCCAACATCATAAATACCTAACTCACCAGAATAGATTTCTGAGGCAAACAAAACTCCATCTTGTACATAAACATCATGAGCATAGGCATTGGTGGCCGGACCAATCAATCTGGGTTGACCTGGTTCTGATGCCACATCGGCCATAACCACACCACCTCCGTTAACATTGCAGCCTGCCAGATACACAATTCCTCTATCATCTATATATAAATTATGACATTTTTGAAGGGGGAGTCCACCAATGTCTGGCTTCCAATTATAATAGCTCACTGAATCTGGAAGGGTTCTCAAATCAATGATCAACAATCCTTCTTTGGTTCCGCCCTGGTCCGTGGTCACATAAGCGAAATCTTTGAAAGTTTTAATGTCTCTCCAAATAGAAAAGGGACCTGGCACAAAAGCTGATTCAGTAGGTTTGTCTGGTTGAGAAAGGTTAACAATAGAAACTCCAGATCTTAGACCTACAATAGCGTATTCGGTACCATCACTGGCCTGGTATCCCCAAATGTCATTAAGAAGGTTGTCATAGGTCATCTGGGAAACGAATTCCATGTTCCTTTGTCCAAATACAGAAGATAAGGCAAGCGTACCAATGAGTGCGCACAGTAAAATTTTATTCATCATAATTTCGCGTGTTTCTTGTGATCTCACAATCCAGGGTTCCAGATGTGATTGTTACAGGGCAGATGACGAAAGATACGTGTTTTTTATTATTTTCTTCTATCTACTATCGCTACTGTTAATCGGCTGACACAAGTTAAACGTCCTTGTTCATCATGAATTTCGATATTCCAGACATGCATACTACGGCCAATCCTAATGGCCTTAACTGTACCTGTTACCTGTCCTTTTGTAGCAGGTCGAAGGTGATTGGCATTTATTTCTACTCCAACTGGTGCCTTTTGGCCAGGATTTTCTATGCAAAAAAGAGAGGCCACACTTCCCAAAGTTTCTGCAAGAGCCACATTGGCACCACCATGTAGAATACCCATCGGTTGTACCGTTCTTTTGTCAACAGGCATGCTAGCTTTAATATAGTCGTCTCCTACTTCAATAAATTCAACTCCCATACTTTCGTTTAAGGTATTGGGGATGGTGGAATTTAAAATATCTAGTTTAGGTTTGGTTTTCCAAAGCATAGTATTCATGTATTTAAATATTAAATCCAGTTCTGTTAAATTTTCTCTTTTCCGGTATTTCCCGTTCGTTTTGTGTATTTATAGATTAAATAAGCATACCAGGAGACCCCAAAAATATAGAACACAACTGTGATTAAAAAGATGCTTACATATCGAAATTCCCACTGGCGTAAGAGCCCAAATAATTGCATGGAAATGAACCAGCTACCGGACCATATAGAGGCATTTAGGGCACTAATGATTTCCTGATTGCGTTTTCCAACAAAATACATGGTTAATTCTGTAGTCATAGGGCGTGCAGCTCCCATCAAAGGTTGTCGTAAAACATAAGCTGCAATGGCGATATAAACTGCAAATGACCAATCTTTATAGTACTCTGTAGTGGCCATAATAAATAAGGCCAATACGGATAAACTTTGAAATAGGGTAATGGCAACTTTATAGCCAAATTTTCTTCTGATAGATGGCATCATAGCCATTACTAAGGCCACTAAAAGGAAAGTAACGGAGCCCATAATGGAGAAGACTTTTGAAGGAATTCCATGTACGTTCAGGAAAAACAAATTGATTACCGGGATGGTAAAACCTGCCCCAACGGCAATGATAAATGTGGGTGTTACAGCCTGTATTACTAAGGACCAGTCATATTTTTGAAGCGTCTCTTTAAAGGGTATTTTATAGGATAATTGTTCATGCCTTGGTATTTTCCTTATAAAAAATAATGCCATAAAGGAAAACGTGGATACTATTTGTAAAGTGAACTTCTCATTAAAAAAACTGGGATTGAGTTGATTTGCAAAAAAATAACTAATCCCAATAGAGCAAAGGGTTACACTAAAAGCCAAAAAGAATAAGGAAAATGCCTCCGAATGCCTCTCGGGTTTGCCATTCAATAGTATATAGGGTAAGGCCGAGACTTGCATACAGGTAAATCCTACTCCCCAGCCCATGGCCGCATAATTCAGAACCAGAGTCCAATGTTCCTGAATTGAAATGATGATAAGATGAGAAAATATAGGTATGCTAATGGCTGCAGCAATAAAAAAGGGCCTAAGCTTTCTTCCTTTAATGTACAGACCCAATGGAAAGGCTAAAACACAAACGGCCAGAAATCTATAAGATAAAACCTTAGCTACTTGATAGTCGGTGAAGCCCTCCTGTACCATGTAAAAATTCAGCAATAAGAAAAAAGAAGTATTCACTCCTTCCAGGCAAAACTGAGCTGCTATCAAGTTAAGAATAGGGCGAGAAATTTTTCTGTAATTGTTAAATGCCGCACTTATTGCCATCAGGACTATAGAATATTAAGGAATTTAGAGGTGGTAGATATTTATTTTTTAACCAAAATATTATTTTCTAAAGCTATTAAACCCCTTTGTAGGTAGAATGGTTTCATGAGATCAGAGATTATCAATTGATCTCCTTCATGAAGGCGATGAAAAACCTCTTGAAGAAAAAAATAGACCTCCTTGCTAGTTTGGAATTCTGGATGGAATTTAAAATTATAATACTTCTTAAGTTTTTTTTCATCTACATGGCATTGAGCCAAAACCTCCTTTTCAGATTTGAATTCTAGAATATGGTCGAGGTACGGAAATTTTTCTTTTAGAGACTTACTTACGGCTATCTTTTTTAGATGGCATTTTTTTTCCATAGCTATTGGAAGGTAGGACAATATTGATGACCAATCGCCATGATCGAAATGCTTCCAAAACCCGTCGCGTCTTGACCAAGTTAATTGTCGCTTAGCATATCTCCTGCTATTTCTTTTGATCAGTTCTACGGCTTCCTCTAAACTTGACTGCCCTGAAAAATAATTGAAGAGCTCTTGGTAACCAACAGTTTGCAGAGAAGGTTTATCTCTCAAGTTAAATAGATTACGAGCCTCTTCTAGGAGTCCCTTTTCAATCATCAGGTCAACTCTTCTATCGATGCGTTCGTAAAGTAGTTTTCGATCCCAGGCTATTTCAATATAAATTGGAAAAAAAGGACGATGCTGTTTTTGTTTTTTTCGAAAAGAAGAGAAGCTTTGCCCGCTGGCTTCAAAAACTGAAATGGCTCGAATAAGACGGTGCGGGTTTTGAAGGTCGACTTGATGGTAATAATCCAGATCGATTTCTTTTAATCGTTGCTGAAGGCTACTCAGACCATATTCTTTATATTCTTCTTCTATTTTTTGACGTATGGCTGTTGGAACTTCAGGAAAAAAATCCAATCCTTCACATACCGCTTTTTGATATAGTCCTGATCCACCTACCATTATTGCAATGTTTCTATCTTGATAAATACGATCCAAAACCTTTAAGGCATCCCTTTCGTAATCTCCTACACTATATTCTTCTTCTACGCTGAGTGTGTCAATAAAATGGTGAGGAGCCATAGCTTGTTCCTCTTTAGTTGGCTTTGCAGTACCAATATTCATTTCTCTAAAAAACTGACGACTGTCACAGGATAAAATCTCTGTATTGAAATGTTGAGCTAACTTAATGCTCAACTCGGTCTTCCCACTTGCCGTAGGGCCGCCAATTACTATGAGAAATTTTGATTTTGACATTGGTTATGGTATTATAGTAGTCTGGTAGTTTGGTAGTCTGGTACTTTATTACCAGACTACCAAACTACCAGACTACTATACAACTTTTTACTACATTTGCAGGGAACAGATGAAAACATAACTATGTTGTATGCTTTTGTACGCCCTTTGGCCAAAATAGGGATTTCAATTTTTTTTAGAAAAATATCACTTTCTCAAACAGAAAATATCCCCAAAGATAAGCCTGTCATTTTAGCATGCAATCATCCCACTGCTTTTTTGGAGCCTTGCATATTAGCGTGTTGGTTGGATAGACCCTTATATTATTTAGTTAGGGGAGATTTATTCAACAAAAAGATCTACAATTTTCTTTTGAGAGCCTTGCATATGCTCCCGGTATATAGGCGCAGGGATGGAGATTACTCCCGGCTAAAAACAAATTATACCACCTTTGACGCTTGCTATGAAACTCTAAAAAGAAATAAGACACTCATGATATTTCCTGAAGGCATGACGGTTTGGGAATATCGATTGCGGCCTTTACAAAAAGGCTTGGGGCGTATCACTATGGGTTTTTTTGATAAGTACTCTGAAATTGATGAATTATATGTTGTTCCGGTAGGAGTAAACTATACGGATGCTATGAAATTTCGGTCGGATGTACTTATTAAGTTTGGCCAGCCTATTCCTATGAAAAACTACTGGGAAAAGTACCAAGAACAACCTCACCAAGGGGTAAAGGAAATCATTGATATGTTGGAACCAGCAATGAAAAATGAAATGGTCATTATTAATGATCCCAGTCGGGATGCTATTGGAAAAAAACTTTTGGATTTAGACAGATCCAGACGTTGGAAACCAGTTCTGTCTTTTTCTTCAGAAAATCTTCTGGAAGCCTTACATTCAGAAAGGGCCATAGCAAAAGCAGTTAACCAGTTGTCTAAGGAGGACATGGCACCATTAGAAAAAGAATTACAGCATTATGAAATCCAATTGTCAAAACACGGATTGGATGACAAGACCCTCTTAAACCAAAAAATAGATAATGGCGGAGGGTATCTATGGCTAATTTTATTAGCCTTACCAGCCTTTTTAGGCTACTGGCTAAATAAGCCCCTGGTCTCTTTATCTCTTAGAACGGTTGCTAAAAGAGTAAAGCGAATTGAGTATAATTCTCCCGTAATTGTTGGCATGTCAATAGGTGTTTATCTGGTTCTTAGCATTTTAATACTGTTAATCTCTATTCTGACTGGATTTTGGCTTTTACTTCTATTGCTCCCCTTATTATATCTGACTGGCAAGTCCTATATCCTTTTCACAGAAATTAATAGCCAATTAAAACAAAAACAAAAATTAGATAAGGTTTCTGAAACACGACTTCAGGAACTTTTAAAGATGAGGATGAATATTTTAAAATATATATCTATAAAAGCTTAGGCCTTGTACATTATTTCTTTACAATGGAGAAATATTAACAACTTCTATCTTATATTTATCCTTTGTGATAGGTGTAGGAACTACACTTTTTACCTTATTATCTAGACTATTCTTTTGAAGATATTACAAACTTTCGGTATGAAATTTCAATTCCTCTCATTTGTATCTCTATTAATGGCTCTTTTATGTTGGAATTTGGATGCACAAATTGATGCTTCCAAGTTAAATGACCTGAAATATAGACTTGTTGGGCCCTTTCGAGGCGGACGGGTAACGGCAGTTGCTGGTGTTCCCAATCAACCTTTTACCTTTTTTATGGGCTCAACAGGAGGAGGGGTATGGCGTACTACTGATGCAGGATTGAATTGGGAAAATGTTTCTGATGGGTATTTTAAAGTGGGCTCTATTGGAGCCATTGCTGTAGCCCCATCTGACCAAAATGTTATCTACGTAGGTACGGGCTCGGCAGACCCACGTGGCAATGTATCACCTGGTAAAGGAGTCTATAAAAGTACCAATGGAGGAGAAAGCTGGACCTTTGTTGGTCTAGAACAAACCGGGCAGATTGGCAAAGTAGTTGTCCATCCTGAAAACCCTGAGGTGGTTTTTGTTGCTGCCTTAGGTAATATTTTTGGTCCCAACCCTGAGCGAGGCATCTTCAGATCCAGTGATGGCGGCAAAACCTGGCAAAAAGTATTGTTCGTCAGTGATCGTACCGGCGCCATTGATTTGCAAATGGATCCCAATAATTCAAGGACACTTTATGCTGGTATGTGGACTGCCGAGCGTAAACCCTGGACTATGATTGATGGAAGTGAGGAGGGGGGTGTATGGAAAAGTACGGATGGAGGTTTTAACTGGGAACGATTAAAAGGGGGATTACCCGATGGACTGGTTGGCAGAGTTGGTATTGCAATATCACCAGTCAATTCAAAAAGAATTTGGGTTCTTCAGGAAGCTAAAAATGAAAAAAAGGGAGGACTGTATCGTTCCGATGACGGAGGAAAAACATTCAGTCGGATAAACAGAGATCATAATCTTAGGCAACGGGCCTGGTATTACAATCGAATTTTTGCCCATCCAAAGGATGAAAATACTTGTTTTATCGTAAATGTGAGCTTTCATAAATCCATTGATGGAGGAAAAACATTCAGTCGGATCCGAACACCTCATGGCGATAATCATGACTTATGGATAAACCCTGATCAGCCCGACCTTATGATTGAAGGAAATGATGGAGGGGCCTGTATCACTTTGAATGGAGGCAAGACCTGGACCACTCAATTTAATCAACCTACCTCCGAATTTTACAGAGTTTCGGTGGATAATCAATTTCCTTATCGAATTTATGGAGCTCAACAGGATAACTCCACTTTGACGGTGCCAAGCAAGTTCAGTGAAGGGATCGACCCCATTCAGGAATGGTATGCAATAGGAGGAGGCGAAAGTGGCCATATTGCAGTAGATCCTAATGATCCAGACATTATTTATGCTGGTACTTATATCGGGGTAATTACCAGAATGGACCGAAAAACAGGCTACACAAAAAGAGTAACCACCTATCCACAAATGCATGATGGACAGGCGGGTAGAGATATAAAATATCGCTTTCAATGGAATGCCCCCATCCGTATTTCTCAGCATAACCCTCAAGTGGTATATCATTGTTCTCAATATGTTCATAAAACTACTGATGGAGGGGATAGTTGGGAAATTATCAGTCCAGATTTAACCACAAATAAGGATGAATATCAGGACATTCCAGGAGGTCCCATCCAACATGACCACACAGGTGTTGAATTGTATACTACCATTTTTGCTTTTGAAGAATCTCCACATCAAGAGGGCGAACTTTGGGCTGGTAGTGATGATGGGCTGGTACACATCAGCAGAGATGGTGGTAAAAAATGGGAAAACATTACCCCCAGGCAGATGCCCATTGAAGGAACGGTCAATAACATCGATTTATCTATGCATGGACAGGGAAGAGCTTTTATGTCCGTATATAAATACCGGGATAATGATTTCAAGCCATATATTTTTATGACGGAAAATTATGGAAAGAGATGGACTTTATTGACGGACGGCAAAAATGGCATCCCTGAGGATCATTTTGTAAGAGTGGTTAGAGAAGACCCTGTCCGAAAAGGACTTCTTTTTGCAGGTACTGAATTTGGAATGTACATCTCTTTTGATGAAGGAAAAAGTTGGCAGACTTTTCAAAAAAACCTTCCTATAACTCCTATTACTGATATGTTGATAAAAGAAGATGATCTGGTAATAGCTACTCAGGGACGCTCTTTTTGGATTTTGGATGATATTTCTCCTTTGCGTGCCTTGACGGAAAACACCCTGCAAAAATCGGCGCATTTATTTAAACCCTCTGATGCTTACCGGAGTCAGTTGAGTAATCATCGAGGAGGCTCAGCACCGGATCCTGCCCCAAATGGAGCTTTAGTATATTTTTATTTGTCAGAAAATCTTAATCTCGATTCGTCGACCATAAAACTGCACATTAAGGACATGAATGGAACGGTCCGGCGGACTTTTTCCAATAAGCCAAAAGGGAAAAAGGAAGAACGCCTGAGTTTACATTCTGGCTTGAACCGATGGATGTGGAACATGAAGTTTGAGCGCCCTGAAATTCAGCCAAGGGCTGTTTTTTCTTTGGCCAATATGGGCGGAATTAATGCTCCTACAGGCAATTATACCATCGATTTGAACGTAGATGGAGAATCAACTTCTCAACAGTTGTTGCTTAAAAAGGATCCCCGCTGGCAAAATATAAAGGATAAAGATATTATGGCCCGCTATGAATTAGCCATGCAGACCAAATCACTCTTTAATGATTGTCATGCTGCTATTGGGGATATCCGTTCTATTCGACAGCAGGCAAAAAATGCTTTGAAAGCGGCAGAGAAGCATGAAATTGGGGGGGGATTTAAAGAAAAAGCCAAGACCTTAATGAAAAAATTGGATGGATTGGAAAAAGAATTGATTCAAACCAAGAGTGAAAGTGGACAAGATCCCATTAACTATCCATCCATGTTAGATGACCAAATAGCCTATTTATATTCTGTGATCAATGCTATGATTGATATTCCAACTAAAGGGGAGTATGACCGCTTATCAGATTTGAAAAAAATGCTGCAGCCTTATAAAGATCAAATTGATAACATCAAGAAAAATGAGGTAACAGAATTAAATAAATTATTTGGAGATCATGGATTGAAAATTATCATGGTTAAATAAAAGACTTGATGAACGAAAAATTCCAACAACAATTTCCGGCTCTCCAACGAATACATAATGGAGATACCCTTGTTTTTTTAGATGGCCCTGGAGGAACTCAGGTACCTACTAAGGTTATTAAAGCCATATCTAATTATTATGAACGCTCAAATGCTAATTTACATGGTGCCTTTATTACTACTCAGGAAACTGATGAAATAGTAGATGGCACCAGAGCTAAGGTTGCTCAATTTCTGGGAGCGGCGGGGCCACATACCGTTTCTTTTGGTGCCAATATGACTAGCCTAACTTATTCTTTGAGTAAAGCCATTGCCCGAAAGCTGGATCCAGGAGATGAAATTCTAATTACTCAATTAGATCATGAAGCCAACCGAGGACCCTGGCTGGCCTTGCGTTCAGAAGGAATTATTGTAAGAGAAGTGAAGCTGAATAGGGAGGGAGTATTGGATTATCAGGATTTGGAGAATAAATTGAATGAACGGACACGACTGGTAGCTATGGGCTGGGCTTCTAACATTTTAGGTACAGTGAATGATATAAAAAGAGTCAGAGCACTCACTTATCAAATTGGGGCCTGGTTATTATTAGACGCGGTTCATTATGCACCCCATTTCCCTGTTGATGTAAGTGAATTAGGTTGTGATTTTTTATTGTGTTCAGCTTATAAGTTTTATGGCCCTCATGTAGGACTTTTGTATACTAAACCTGGATTATTGGATCGCCTGTCGACAGATCGTTTATGTACTGCCTATCAGCATGCTCCCTTTAAGATTGAAACCGGAACTCAAAACCATGCAGCTTTGGCAGGCGTTGGTGCAGCCATCGATTTTATAGCCGAATTTGGTGAAGGTCAAACGCTAAGATCTCAAATTACTGATGCCATGCACAAAATTCGTGCTTATGAACAAAGATTATTTGTCCATATGTACAATGAATTAAGTAATTTGGATGGAATAAAGGCATATGGCCTTCCAGCAGAAGATGATGATCGAACGCCAACAATTGCACTTACTGTAGAAGGCAAAACACCAATAGAGGTGTGTGAATATTTGGCTTCTCAAAATGTTTGTGCCTGGGCAGGGCACTTTTACGCCCTACGGTCGGTTGAAGTATTAGGATTATTAGAAAAAGGAGGAGTGACTCGTTTAGGACTTTCAGCTTACACTTCTCCCAGAGATATAGAAAGAACTATTGACGCCTTTAAAAAAATGATCTCCTAATGATGGAAATTAAATTTACCCAAACCCTTCAACATGTTAATGACTTTGCTGTTCATCACTGGCGAAAGCATACCCTTCGTAGATTTTTAGGCATCTTTTTAATTATTTTTGCTCTGCTTACCGTAGTGGGATTAATGAATAATAAGGAGGCCATTTCAGCCGCCTCTGTATTATCCTATTTAATCCCTATGGTGCTCATTTTGGTTATTTGGATCGGGATCATGCCTATGTTGATTAAAATGAGATTTAAAAGGAATAAGGATCAAAATGTTTGGACCGGCGAACGAACCATTAGCTTGGAAGAAGATAAAATCCTGCTGCAAACACCGGAGGTGAAATCAGAATATCACTGGTCTATGATCAAAAAAGTAGAGATTACCAAATTATGCTATTTACTTTATATTAGCTCTATCCAGGCCATTATTATTCCTAGAGACTCTTTTCTGACGGATACAGAGCGGGAGGCTTTTGAATTGATTTTGAAGGAAAAAGGGAAATTTTGATGTGCAGATTTGCAAATGTGCAGATTTGCAAATGTGCAGATTGGTAAATTAATAGGTTGAGGTATCTATATTAAGATTTTGGAATTACATGTTCACGTTAAGTTCTGTTGAGCATGAAAGAGGAGTTATTTATTTTAGCTCCTAATCCCACGCAGATTCTGCCAATAAAGCATCAATAAATAAATATTCCTTCAATTCAATGATTCCTTAACGCGAACACGTAAAAACTTATAAACTTTAAACAAATGGATTATAACCCGACTTCCCGAAACAAAGTAAAGCGCATTCCCAAAAGAGGCCACTATGATCAAAAGACCATATTTGAGGTATTAGATGCAGGATTTTTATGTCATGTTGGCTTTTCTATCGAAGGTCAGCCCTTTGTGATTCCCACCGCTTATGGTAGAGATGGAGATACTATTTATTTGCATGGTGCATCCACCAGCCGTATGCTAAAACATTTAGAAACAGGGGCTCCTGCTTGTGTAACGGTTACCCATCTGGATGGTTTAGTCTTAGCCCGCTCAGTTTTTAATCACTCAATGAATTATCGGTCAGCAGTATTATTTGGTAATTGTGTCAAACTAGAAGGGGAGGAGAAGATGCATGCTCTTGAAGTCGTAAGTGAACAAATTCTAAAAGGTAGATGGGATGAAAGTCGTCTTCCTAATGCCAAAGAATTAAAGGCAACCAGCGTACTTAAATTTGTTATAGAAGAAGCATCAGCCAAGATTCGAACAGGTGACCCCGGAGACGAAAAAGAAGACTATAAATTACCCATTTGGGCCGGGGTGGTTCCTATCGTTCCAACTTACCATGCTCCTATTCCGGATCCCGTCCTTAATGAGGGGATTGAAACACCTGAAAGTGTGAAAGGATTGTTTGAATAAAATTTCTGGGTTCAGAGTTTAGAGTTCCAGGTTTTGCTTTGGTGAAATTTAGGGATTTCTGTTATTTGCATGCCAAATAAAGCTCAAATAAGCAACTCTACTTTCAATTCCACAATCCCTAAAACGTAAACCCGTAAACCCGTAAACCCGTAAACCCATGATAACTTTTAAAGATTTTTTTGTATCTTTTATTCATGAAATAATTAATTAACATTTTATTCGTTATTAATTTGTATCCCTTGCCCCCTTATGCCCGTAAAGATTTAGAAATGCGGGTGTCATAGTATGTAAATGTCAAGTCTGCCAGAAAAAATGAAGTTTTTATGCTTATGCTTTAATTAGTATGCATAAAGCTATTAATGATTCAGTTATATTATTTTACTATATACATTTAAATTATGACTAAGCTCAAGTTCCTACCTGGCATTATTTTATTCCTGTTATTTAGTATCTCTTTAAGTGGGCAGGCCCACGCCCTAAAATGGGGGGAAATACCTCCAGAGCATCTGCGAATGACTAGTTATGAAGGGGACACTTCTGCATCTGCTATAATATTACAAGACTATGGAAAACTTAACTTTGATTTTAGAGACACTGATCCAAAAACTGTCCTGGTAAGGCACAAACGGATCAAAATCCTTAAACGAAGTGGTTTTGATTATGGTGATGTGAGTATTACTTATTACTCAGAAAAAGGATATGAAGCAATAAGGGGTTTAAAGGCTACAATTTTTAATCCTGATGGCTCTTCCAAAAAGTTGGGTAAAAAGGATTTTTTTGAAGAAAAGATTGATGATAAGTGGACCAAAATAAAATTCACTTTCCCTGACCTGCAAGCAGGAAGTGTAATTGAATACACCTATCAAAAATCATCCAAAGCCATCTTTAGTTTGCCTGAATGGTATTTCCAGCACGAAATTCCTGTTTTTTGGAGTGAGTATGAGTTGTTTGTTCCAAAGTGGTATACCTATGTTACTATGAAGCAAGGACGGTTTGCAATAACCTCCCAAAACTGGGTTCAGGATAATTTTGCTGTCAGTCAAGGGAATGCTTTCCAAGGTAGAGGAATGGGAAATGTAAGTCTGGAAGTGAATCATATGAGATTTGCAGCCAGCATGTTGCCTGCCTTAAAAGAAGAAGGCTTCATCACCACCATGGATGATTATCGTACCCGTGTCCGCATGCAATTAAGTGGTACCAATTTTAGTAGCTACAAACCGGTAATGGGAGATTGGAAAACCAGTGCCAAACGACTGATGGAAGATTTAAGTTTTGGTGTTCCACTCACCAAAGAGTCTGATTTTAGGGATGCCTTAAAAGCCGTAAAACCCTTAGTTGCTGATGTCACTGATGTTAGAGAAAAAACTCAGATTATCTATGATTTTGTCAATAAAAATATTGAATGGGATGGAGATTATTATCCTTACATTCATGACAGACTCAAAGATTGTTACACTAAAAAATCAGCGGCTAGTGGAGAATTGAATTTACTTCTCATTGCCCTGTTAAAATCCAATGGCATTACTGCCTATCCTATGATGTTAAGCACGCGAACGAATGGCAAAATGACCAATATATATCCCATTTTAAGCCAATTTAATCATACAATGGCTTATGTGAAAATAGGAGAACAATGGCTGATTCTTGATGCAGGTGATGATTCCCGTCCAATGGGTATGCCTCGCATAAATGCCCTGAATAGCATGGGGTGGTTGGTGCATCCTGCTAATCCAAGATGGGTAGAAATAAAAGCCCAGAAAGGTTCTTCTGTATATCTGGCTGATTTTGAAATTGATGAAGAAGGGGTGCTAATCGGTGAAATTAAAGAAATGCATAAGGGATATAATGCAGCAAATTCAAGAGATGATTTAGATGCTGGAAATTGTCAGAAAAAAATATCAGAAGGATTCACAAAATTATTTCCTGATGCAGAAGTTAGTGAAGTTAAGGTAGAGGCCTTAAATCAAAGAGATAAGCCCTTCACTTATTCTGCAAATTTAAATATCCCTGACCTTGCCCATTCAACTGGTGAGTTTATTTACATTTCTCCTGTATTGATTAAAGCCTTTAAGGAAAATCCTTTTAAAATGAAAAACAGGCAGTATCCTGTGGATATGCCCTATCCAAATAGTGAGCGTTACATTTTTAAATTGGAATTACCGGAAGATTATGTTGTAGAAGAACTTCCAGAAACAATGAGGATCAAAATGCCTGATGGTGCTGCCTCTTTTCATTTTGAGGTGAAACAAGTAGGCAGTTTCCTTCAATTGACTAGTTCTGTTTCCTTTAACAAATTGAGATATGAGCCGGAAGAATATGCTTCCTTACAAAATTTTGTTGATCTGATAATAGAAAAGCAAAGTGAGCAGATTGTACTGAAACTTGAAGATTAGCGATTTCAGGAGAACAAATTTTTGACTTGAATTTTCAGGACTATAACAAACAAAATTTCCATGAAAGCAATTATAAAAACCCTGGTGCTTCTATTTATTCCTCTTTTTTCATTTTCTCAAAAGGAATCAAATTGGTCCATTACCGAAATGCCTCTTGAACTGGCTATAGGGGCTAATGAAGTAATTCGATTGTCTGACCAGCATTTTGAAGTAAAGTCTCTTAAGGAGGGTAGGTATTATCACAAAGAGGTAGTCACAATATTAAATGAGGAAAGTGATGCCAATGTATTAGTCGTTTATTATGATCTGGACAGTAAAATTAAAAATCTGGAAGCCCGGATCTATGATGCAAAAGGTACTCTGATTCGAAAAGTAGCAAAGGATGAAATAAAAGATTATCCGGCAGTAGATGGATACTCCTTGTATCAGGACGACAGGCTCCAATTCATTGAAATTAATCAGGCTTCCTATCCCTATACCATTGTTTGGGAATATGAAAAAACGATGGAAGGTATCGATTTTATTTTATATCCGGATTGGATGATCCAAGGCTTTAATCAGGGAATAGAAACCTCCAGCTACACATTGACTGTACCAAAAGAGATCCAGCCACAATTTGAATGGCATAATATGGAATTGGACGGCTCAAAAACAGATGAGGGCAAGAGCATCGTTTATCATTGGGAAGTAGAAAATCTTAAGCCGGTTAAGAAAGAAGCTTATGGCCCTCCTTCAATAGAGATTTTGCCCATGCTTTTGATTTCACCCTCAGATTTTTTGGTAGAAAATATTTCTGGAAGTATGAGCTCCTGGAAAGATTTTGGACAGTTCATTTATTCATTGTTTGAGGGTAAGGATCAACTGCCTGATGAAGTTACTGCCGAAATTCGAGAGCGGATTGCAGGGATCAGTGACACTAAGGAAAAGGTTGAAATACTTTATCGTTTTTTGCAAGAAAAAATGCGGTATGTAAGTGTTCAATTGGGAATCGGAGGCTGGCAGCCTTTCGATGCCAATTATGTTGCCAAAAATAGTTATGGCGATTGTAAGGCTTTGACCAATTATATGATGGCTTTGTTAAAAAAAGCAGGTATTACCTCCCATCCTGTTTTGATAAAAAATGGAAGCCTCAACTACCAAATCACAAAAGACTTTACCAACCCCAGTTTTAATCATGTGATCTTATATGTACCCGAAATTGATTATTGGCTGGAATGCACCAGCAATAATTATCCCGCTAATTATATTGGTAAAGGAAATATGGCCCGGACCGCTTTAATGATTACAAAAGAGGGTGGGGTATTAAAAAGAACGCCAGCTGTAGAGCCTCAGGCGCATAAAGAAAATATTAAGGCAAGCATCCAAATTAACTCCAATGGTACCGCAAATATTTCTTACCAAAGCGAATTAACGGGCAGCCGGCATGAATTTTTTCGCTATGCAGCTTCCAATTATTCTCCAAAAGAAAAAGAAGAGTGGCTTCAGGAAAATTCTGCCCTGACCAAAATGAATATCAATAAACTTGAAATCAATTGTCAAAAGGATAGAGCCGAAGCACAATTCAATTACTCTGTTCAAGTAATGAAATATGGTTCTGCTGCCGGCAAGCGTATGTTTATTCCTCTCAATCAAATTTCGGTTTATGGAGAGGCTCCTTCTAAACTAGATAATCGATTGTATCCTGTTTATCACCGCAGAGCTTATTCTGAGGTATTAGATATTGAAATAGAACTTCCTCAGGGATTTTCTGTCGAAGCACTTCCTTTTCCAGAAGAAACCCTAGAGAGCGAGTTTGCAAGCTATAAGCTCCAAATTAAGGAAGAGAATGGAAAGGTTTATTTGCACCGGGAAGTTGAGTTTCGCCCACACATTTTACCTGCTTCTGATTATGATAAATTCAGAAAGTTTTATAGGGATATTTCTAGGAGGGAAAAGGCTAAGTTAGTATTGGTGGAGAAGAAAACATAATATTTTATAAATGAATGGTTTGGCCAAAGCCAAACCATTCATTTATAAAATATTATTCATCCCTCAATATTTTGGCAGGATTCACAGAAGCAGCCTTTATCACCTTACTTCCAATAGTTAAAATACTGGCTACAAACATTATAATGACCGAAAGTATAAAAGGTAAGGGACGTAAGGGGACATAATAGGCCCAAATACTCCCCATCAACATATCGGTCAAAAAGTATCCGCTGACACAACCTAATATAGAAGCAAAGGCGAGAATAATGATAAACTCTTTGCTTACTCGCATGCCTATATTTTCCACAGAGGCACCCAGTACTTTGCGAACGCCTATCTCCTTCATTCGTTTGATCAGGTTAAGAGATACCAGGCTGAACAGTCCAATTACAGAAAGCAATACGGCAACTACTCCTAGGAACAAAAAAAGTACTTTAATATTTTCATTCACTAATGAGGTTTCAGCCATTTCTCCATCCGTAAAATTTACAGTGGATAACTCATCAGGGAATACGGTTTTCCATTTTTCATCCATCAGTGCTTTTACCTCTAGCAAATCTTCTGCATTGGTACGAACAGATAAAAACTGATAATCTTCCTGGTCAACATATCTCATCAACATTGGGTCCAGAGGTTCCCATAATCCACCCTGGAAATAAATATTTTTTACAACACCAATTACATTTAAGGCAATGGTATCACGTAATACAATTCGCTTGCCAATAGGGTCATCCCAGGCCATCATTTTCACCAATTCTTCATTAATGATAACAGAGTTGTCCATATCAGTCTGACTATTTTCCTTAAAATCTCTACCTTGGATAATAGAAGCACCTACCGTTGAAAGATAACCCGTTCCAACATCAAAAATATCTACATCTAATTCTTGATCTTCATATTTTATAGGATCGGAATACCAATTGGAGCTAATGCTACTTCGCGAGCCGGCAATTTCCTTAATTTTGTCGTACCCCATCAATTCATTCCTCATTTTGGCATAGCCTTTATCATCATTAACATAGGCGAAAACGATGCTTTCGCTGTTATAACCCATGTCATAGTTTTTTTGATACTCGGCATTTTGACTAAATACAAAACCAGAAATAATGGCTATTAAGGAAATGCCAAATTGTAAGGTCAACAGGATGCGGGTCAATGGATTGGTACCACTAAACCTCATTTTTCCTCTTAATATGGCAGTAGGTTGGAAACTGCTTACATAAAATGCTGGGTAGCTACCAGCAATAAGAGCAGTAAATAAAAGTAATAAGGTTAAAAAGCCCAACAAGTCAAGGTTTTGCAATAAGTTCAATTGGATATCCAAAAAGGGCCACATGGCACTGTAAGCAGGGACCAAAAATATCGACAAAAGGATTCCAAAAGTCAAAGCCATTAAAACCAACAAAATATTTTCGCCCATAAACTGAGCAATTAACTGTTTTTTATTGGAGCCTAAGACCTTTCTTATTCCAATTTCTTTAATTCTTCTGTTGGCAATGGCAATAGAAGTATTGGTAAAATTAAAACAGGCAATCAACAAAATTAGGATTGCCATAATATTAGGACCAATTACGGCAGCAGTTGGAAGGCTATCCTGTGTCCAGTGATTCCAAATGTCTTCGCTCTCAGCACGCACCGCCATTCCCTGAAAAGAGTCCAAATAATATTGTGATACTTTATAATCCTCTTTTGCCTGGTTTTGGATACTGACATATTCCTGCAATTGATTCTCTACTTCTCCTAGATCAGATGGATTTGGAATGCGTACAAATGTAGTGTTAAAAACAGACCAATCATCCTCTTCCCGATCAATCATATCCAAGGAATTATCGTAATTGATATAGGCTTCGGCAGTAAAACTGGAATTTTGAGGTGGCTTTTCAAAAACGCCTGCTACCTGATAGGCCTTTTTTTTATCTCCTTCCACATAGATTAAAGTTTCTCCAACAGGATTGGGATTACCAGGGAAATGCTTTTCCTTTAGTTCTGAGCTGATAAAAATAGAATTTTTGTCCTCCAGCTTTTCTGCATTTCCAACAATCATTGGAAAATTAAAAACTTCAAAAAACTCTGGATCAACAGCCGTAAGACCAGTGCGAAAAACTTCATTATTAACTTTAAAGTTACCTCCGGTGGGGTAATAGCGGATCACTTTATCTACCTGAGATATAGAATTTCGAATTTGATTGCCTATAGGTAATGGACTGATGCCATTTTTTCGAGGTATTCCATTTGTAATACGGATAAAATTAACCCGGTATATATCGTCCGTACCTTCATGATAGGCATCATATTTGGTGTTATAATCCCAATTTAGGAAAGCTACAATGCAGCAGGCCAAAGCAGTTCCTAGTCCTAAAACATTAATGAAAACAAATACTCTGTTTTTCATTAAATTACGGAAAGTGATTTTGAGGTAGTTCTTTAACATGTCAAAGATGATTTATGAGCTTATTATTTTATTAGACCTCTTTGAAAGGTTTTTTGGATGCCAAGAATCCATTATTTTTTCAAAATACAAAAATTGGGTATTAGGGTATTGGGATATTGGGGTATTGGGGTATTGGGGAAAAGATAGAAAGTATAAGAATAGTAAATCCTGTTATGATACTACCTCTCTTTTTATTTTATGGTAAAAAACTTTTCTCCTTAACTTCTATTACTTCTAATAACTTTAAAGTATTACAAATTGATCGAATTATTAGACGTAAAGACTAAAATGTAGGTTACAAAACCCAGACGAAGTTTGTATCTCATAGACTCCCAATACCCCAATACCCCAATATCCCATTTAGTCTTCTCCCAATAATTCTTTAGGAAGAGATTTGGAAGCCTTGGCACCGAGTTCTTTAATCTTTTGTGCCTTCCCTATTAAGGTATCTCCATGACGCTTCGCATCGGTCAATTTATTCATAGCATCATTATAGGAGGATTTTGTTTGTTCAATCCGTTGGCCGATTTGCTTTAAATCTTCGACAAAGGCAACAAATTTATCATAGAGCAGTCCACTTTGACGGGCTATTTCCAGAACGGATCTTTTTTGTTTTTCTTGCTTCCAAATGTAGGAAACGGTTCGCATGGTTGCCAGTAGGGTAGAGGTGGTAACAATAACCACATTTTTATCCAGGGCATCCAGAAAAAGCCTTTGGTCCTCTTGAATGGCCAATGCAAATGCAGGTTCAATTGGAATAAAGAGTATCAGGTAATCTGGAGAATTAATTTGATATAAATTTTGATAGTTTTTGCTACTCAAGTCTTTTAGGTGTTGACGTAAGCTTGTGATGTGTGCTTTGATGTGCTGTTTTTTTTCTTGCTCATCATTTGCATTGAAGTAATTGTCATAGGCCACTAAGGATACTTTAGAGTCAATGACCAAATGTTTGTCGTCAGGCAAATTGATGATAAAATCCGGACGTTTTTGGCGACCCTCTTCATCCTTATAAGAAGATTGAGCCTGATAATGAATCCCTTTTTGCAGACCTGCCTTTTCTAAAAGCATTTCCAATTGAATTTCTCCCCAATCTCCTTGGGTTTTATTGTCTCCTTTGAGGGCGGAGGCCAGATTATTGGCATCCTGACTTAGTTGTTCATTGAGTAATCGCAAATGCTCAATTTCCTTTTTTAGGGAAATGCGGTCTCGGGTTTCTTCAAAGAATCGTTTTTCGACACTGTCCTCAAATGTTTTAATTTTTTCCTTGAGGGGGGTGAGGATAGTTTGAATCTGGCTTTGGTTTTGTTGGCTAAACTTCTGACTTTTTTCTTCCAATAAGCGATTGGCTATATTTTCAAACTCAATGCGTGATTGTTGTTGTAGGCGCAGCATTTCATCCTTCTGTTCAAGTAATTTTTCTTCCAAATGTTTGGTGGATTGATAGGAAGCGGAGAGCTGGGCAGCCATGTTCTTTAATTCATTTTCTCGTTGGGCCAATTCTCCTCGAAATCTTTCATTGGAAGCCTCACTGGCCTCAAAGAGTTTCTTTTGAACATAATCGTCTTCTACTTCTTCTTTGGAAATAGTGGTGGATTGTAATCTGATTTTTGTGAGCAACCAACCCAACAGGCCGCCAATGAGTAAACCAAGAATTAGAAATAGTAAGGATAAGGGATCATTCATTGCAAGTATCATCTATTTGGTGATGAAGTTACAATATTTTGTGATATAAAACTATTGAAGTTTCTCTTTTCTCCTTTGATTTTTGATCCACTCTGCTATTGGATCCTGGTAGAAGCTCTCTTCTACCCCAAATTCTTTGGCTTTTTTAGCCAGCTTCCGAATTCCCTCATAATCTTTGCGATTATAAAGTTTTCGAAGCAGGTTACTCCAATTATCCATTTCTTTTGGATCTCTTTTTATGAGTTCTATAAGTTCTGAGTCTGTGAGTACTCTTCTTTGCTGTTGAGCGGGCAAATTAGCTTCAGGAGTTTTAGGCCTTATCCTGTCATTATCAGGGTCTGGTTTTTTTTTAATCTCCTGAGCTTGGAGTTGAACTTTTATGGTATCCACAATTCTTTGCAAGCTTGGATCAAGTTCGGCCACTTTTTCTAACTTATCTTTTGCTTCTTCTAAGTTCCCGGCTTTAAATAAGGAAACACCTTCTCCTATAATCACATTAACGCTGGAATCTTCAGATGCCTGGATGGTAAAATCCTGAGCCGCCTTCAAATATTCTTTATCCTTGTAATTGAGAGCTGCCCGATTGGTACGTGCCAGCCAATAGTCAGGCTTATCCTCCAACACTTTGGTATATTGTTCTTTTGCCTCTTCCGGCTGGCCATTTTGTAATAGGGCATCCGCCAGGAACATATTTTTGGTAATGTTCATACTGGTATCTTCCAGTTCTACCTCCATAAGTGCAGCTACCGCAGCATTTTGATTTCCAGTTTCGTGGGCAATAATTCCAAATATATAAGTCAAAACTTCCTCAATACCTTCGGTAAGCTGTCCATCTGTTACGATGCTAGTTTGAGAGGAGATGGTATCAATGTCAGAACTGGAGGCCAAAACCAGTTGTTTGAGCGAGAAATTTTCAATATCAATGAATTTGTAGCGGGTAGTGATGATGTCCTCGCCTGGGATGCTTTGTTCCCTGGCACCCCAAATAATTAAATTGGCAGCACATTCCCTGGCCACTTTATCTGCTTCACTAGTTGTATTAGGATATTCTTCAATAATCTTTTTCACTCCTAAGCCTATATCGACCTTAAATTTTACCTTAAATACATCCAAACGCTCTTCAATATCCTCGGCAATACCGACATCTACAATAGTGGAATCTCCTGTAACCCTTTGTCTAAAAGGAAGGATTAAGACCTTAAAGGCCGTATCCACACTATTATAATCCGGGCAGAAAGTTCCAGATATGGGGCCCCCGTTGCCGGAAGGCTGAGACCATACTTTATAAATAATAAACCCTGCCCCGGACATGAGAAGTAGTAATACCAGCCCAATTGTCATTCTTCGACGCAAGGCGGGGTCATTTTCCGGACCTACTTGTTCCTCCTTGTTTAGATTGTTAAGGATCTGAAGGATTTGCTTGGTGACCTGGTTATAACTGATTTTAGCATCTTCTTTGGAGATGATGCCCTGGCTTTCATCACGCTCAGTTTTATTGAATAATGCTTTAGCCTGAAGCGTCTGGTTGTACAAATTCAGGTACGAAGATTCCTTTCCCAGGAAGTCCAGCATCAAATCCAATGCGGGCTCCGTCTCGGCTTCCCCTACTAAACCTTGTACTTTCTTTATGAAAACTTGTTTTTCCATTCATTTGTACTTTGCTCCAAATTAAAGCTTTAATTTACTAATATGCACTTAAAGAATTGATAAGCAAAATTTAAATATCAAAAAAAATGTCAAAAGTGTTAACGTTTTTTACGTGTTCACGGGTATACGTGTTCACGGGTTCATGGGTTTACGTGATCACGTTTTTTGTAGATTTAGGGTCATTCCCCTCAAATAAGTAAGTATTTACCGGCTCGTATAAAAACAGTGCGACCGAATGGGCGTATTGATTTTTATACATTGTTATACATATTTTCTCTTATCTCAAATTTTCTAAATTTAATTTTCAATACCGAATCTGAATGAAACCAGATTATATGCTCATATATACTTTCTGATAGACGTATTTCATGACGGTCAATATCTCCATGAAAGGTATCGCCCCAGTTAAACCGATTCTTGTTTCCTTTGATTTCATAAGATTCTACTTCCATATATGATAAAATTATATCTCGATCGTGCATTGGACCAAGTAATTCGATTTTGATGGATGGTTTTGGATTGAAAGGTCTTTCCTTATTTCTATTTTCCTTGATTGTTATACTCGATATCCAAGCGTCATGTAATGAATGTGGACTACTTAAATTATGTCGATTTTCATCCTTTGCAAATTCGTAAATATTTACAGGTAAATTCTTTTTAATCGTTTCCAGATATTCCAAATACTTTTTAAAATCCATACTTTTTAATTATGTATAACTTCGTATATCCGTGATCACATGAGCCCGTAATCACGTTTTCCCCAACTCCACTGCTCTTTCCAAAGCAGCCTGTGCACCCCCTATTATACTACCAAAAAGCTTATTTTGTTCAAAAGCAGCCAGAGCAGCCTCGGTGGTACCACCTCTGGAAGCCACTTTTTGTATCCATTCTTCACAGCTAAAATCAGAAGCAGCGTATAGTTCCATAGCACCAAGGATTGTTTGGCTAACTAGAAGTTCAGATTCCGAATAATTGAATCCCATATCCTGGGCCGATTGCATTAGGGCATTCATAAAATACCAAACATAGGCTGGGCCACTACCTGATATGGCGGTAGCAGCATCAATAGCGTCTTCGCTTTCAGCATAAATTGCCTTCCCGGTGGTACTTAATAAATTTTGAACCATTACCAATTCGATGCGGGTGATCTGATCAGAGGAAGTAAAAACAGTCATGCCTCGACCAATCTGAGCAGGAAGATTGGGCATAGCCCGTGCGATCTTGGATACCTCCAGTCCTTCCTGGATGCTTTGGATTTTGACTCCAGCCATTATAGATAAAAAGACTTGCTGAGGGTCAACCAAGGGTTTTAAACTAGAAAACAAGGTTGGAGCGTCCTGCGGTTTTACGGCAAGGATGATCAAATCTGCCCCATCAAGACATTCTTCTGCATGGCCATATACGGTTCCAATGTTCTTTTGAGCCAGTTGAGCAGCTTTTTCCTCAGATTTTTCAAGGATCATCATGTTTTCAGGGGTACAAATATGAGACCGTAAAAAGCTTTGAGCATAGGTTAAACCCATATTTCCCCCTCCGATAATTAATATTTTCATCTCTGTATTTTTTGGAAGCCCCAAAGATGCCAAAATTTAGTGGCGATAACCATTTTCAGATGAAATACTTCAAAGAATCCTTGATATTCATTAAAAAATAAAAAACTGAATTAAACTTATTGGCCTCGTCTACAGCCAATAAGTTTAATTCAGTTCAAAGAGCAAAACTGGGCCTGATATTTTTTTTTCAATTTTTTTTTCAAAAAATAAAACCTTTGATAGCTTTATGTGTTATCTCAATGTTGTAACATTAAATGTAGGTACATGCAATTTTAAATTATGCGAATAGAAGAAGCGATACAGCAAAAAAAGTTCAAAAGTGAATTTCAAAAAGCACAGATAAATCTGCTGTATACTGCTTCCTGGATGGAACAATTATCTGGTCATGTTTTAAAAGACCAGAAAATTTCCTGGCAACAATTTAATATCCTTCGAATCTTAAAAGGAATGTACCCCAAACCAGCGACGGTGACCCTTCTGGGAGAGCGGATGATTGACAAAATGTCCAATGCCTCCAGATTGGTGGAAAAATTAAGACAAAAAGGTTTGGTAGAAAGAAGTCCTTGTGAGGTGGATAGAAGAAGAGTGGATGTAAGGCTCACAGAGAAAGGTAGGGAGTTATTATCCGTGGCATCTAGGAAAATGGAAGAGACGATGGAGCAAATTTTTCAAACTATTTCGGAAGAAGAAGCAATTGATTTGAATAATATTTTGGATAAAATTCGTTTGAGTAATTGTCCAATCATATAAAGCATAAAAATCATAATTGTGGCAAACCACAATTGGAGTTAAGTAATCATTATTAATCGCAAGAATTCAACTAATTAAAAGCATTAAACCATGAAAAGTAATTTATTTTTAACTCTTTTGACTGTTTTGGCCTTTGCAGGAATGTCATTTACAACTATTGACACTGACAAAGTTGTAAAATCTTACTCTATTGATACTGAAGCTAGTAAAGTGGAGTGGGTAGCACGAAAAGTAACGGGTAAGCACAATGGTTCTATTAATATTAAAGATGGAAGCCTTGATTTTGAAGAGGGAGTTCTTAAAGGAGGATCTTTTAACATTGATATGACTACCATTACTGTATTGGATTTACAGGGAAAAGGAAAGAAAAATTTGGAAGGACATTTAAGCTCTGCTGACTTTTTTAATGTTGCAGAACATAACACTGCTAATTTTACCATTACTAAAGCCATTGCTACCGATTCAAAAGGCAATTATAAAATCACTGGTGATTTGACCATCAAGGGGAATACAAATCAGATTAAGTTTTATGCCAACGTAATGGAGGAAGAAGGAAAAGTAGTAGGAGTTGCTGAAGAAATTGAAGTAGATCGCTCTGAATATGATATTCGTTACGGATCAGGATCTTTCTTTGAAAACCTTGGAGATAAGACCATCTATGATGAGTTTCATTTGAAAGTTACTTTGGTGGCTAAGTAAACTAAACAGAAGTAGATAGAAATACAATAGAAATACAATAGAAGTAAATTGTTTTGCAGTTTACTTCTATTTTTTTGCCCCCAAGCAACTTGACTGAAAAAAATCATTACCTTTTACATTCTACATAGTTTTAATAGATTCCGAAGGATTGCTCATAGCCGTTTTCACCGACCAATAACTAGAGCCTAGAGTAGCAATTAGTATTGAAATAATAATGGTGATAACAAACAATGAAAAACTTATTTCTACCTGATAAGCAAAGTTTTGCAGCCATTTTTTCATTAACCAATAAGCTATAGGAAAACCCAATAAATTGGCGAAGAGTACCAATCTTAGAAAGTCTTTATTAATCATATAAACTATGTTAAAAATAGAGGCTCCCAAAACCTTTCGGATGCCAAATTCTTTTTGCCGTTGATTCGTGACAGCAGTGGTTATTCCAAATACTCCCATGCAGGCAATAAAAATACCGATAATGGTCATGAGCATGAGTATTTGCGAAAACTTTGCTTCTTTTTGATAGGCTAGCTCAATATCCTGATCGAGAAAGGAATAGTTAAAGGGAACGCTATTATCAAATTTTTTAAAAATTTCTTCAACGCTAGCTAAGGTACCAGAGAGGTCAGAAGTATTTATTTTTAATGAAATAACCTTCAAATGGTCTTTTACTTCTTTGGTATGGAAAAGTTGGAAATACATAGGAACGATTTTCCTGTGTAGGGACTGGTACTGAAAATCTTCGACGATCCCTACCACTTTTGGCGAATACCCATCATAAGCATCCACCTTCATCCCGACTATTTCCTCTGGTTTTTTGCCAATTAATTTTGCCGCAGATTCATTTATAATTATACCCCCCAGAGAATCAGTTGAATAGTCAATAAAATTCCTGCCTGCCAGTATTTTTTTGTTATACATGTCAAAAAAGTCAGCATCAATGGAAGCATAATACATATCGATATATCCTTCACGACCTGGTATGGTCAAGCCATTAAATGATTTTAATTCAGAAATGAAATTTTTATTGGTCCCAGTTACCAGATTCACATCAGCATTTCTTAACAATTCATCCTTAATCAGCGCATAACTGTCCCTAATCTTTAAGGAATTAACAGGAACATTTATGATTTCTTCAGATTTAAAGGAATGTTCCTGTTGATGTAACATCTTCCACTGCCCATGTATAACTAAAGTGGCAATAATCAGTACAGATGAAATGCCAAATTGTAAAATGATTAATGCTCTCCGGATGACCTGAGATTGACCATTTGTCTTTATAGCCTCTTGTAAGTTCTTTTTAGATAAAACAATTGCTGGGTAAATCCCTGAGAGGATACTAACCAGAGAAACCACCACCAGGAAGGTCAGGATAAATTGAATATGGCCGAGTGAAATTGTTAATTCTTTGCCAGTAAAAGCATTAAAATAGGGGAGAAGAATTTGAGCCAAAAGAATGGCAAGCAATAGGGCCAAAAAAGAATTTAATCCTGATTCGACCAGCCCCTGGAAAATTATTTGCCTACGGTTTGCTCCTATTATTTTCCGAACACCAATATTTTTTGTTTTTTCAATGGCAACGGCTGTGCTTAAGTTTACATAGTTGAAGCAGGCTATGAGTATCAATAACAAGGTAATGGCAGAGAAAATATAAACCTGCTTAATGTCCCCATTACTACTTAATTCCCTCTCTTTATGTGATCTTAAATGGATGCTATGCAGAGCCTGAGCCTCCAAATGCATATCATAATCTGCATAAAAGGAAGGGGCATATTTTTCCTCTATACCAGGAATTAATTCAGATACTTCAGCTATGGTATTAGAGGGATTTAATTTTAAGTAACCATATTTTAAGGGAAAGCTGTAGATTCCAATTCTTTCATTTTCAATTTCACCAGTTTTCATGGATACCAAAAAATCATACTTGAAATGACTATTTTCAGGCATATCTTCAAATACTCCTGTGATCACCGCCTTAAAACCAGTTTTGTCGTAAGATTTTTCTATGGAAAGGACTTCACCTAAAGGAGATTTATCGCGAAAATATTCAGCAGCTTTGCTCTTAGAAATGCTTACAGTATAAGGTTCCTTAAGAGTAGTGGAAGCATCTCCCTCTAATAATGGGAAGGTGAAAAAATTGAAGAAATTAGAATCTGCAAAAGCAATCTGGCTTTCCTGGTAACTTTTATCTTCAAATTGGATAATTTGGATGTCGTCAAAGGGTTTGAGATTGCAAATACTTTCGATGGCTGGAATTTCCTCCTCCATTCTGTCAAGAAGATAACTTCTGAAGGGAACTGTTTCTACAATTTTATCTCCATTAAAATACCTTTTGGTAATTCGATAAATTCGGTCACCGTCTTTATGAAATTTATCATAACTGATTTCATCAAAAATAAAGAGCAGGGTAATAAATGAAACGGCCAGGCCAATAGCCAGACCAAAAATATTAATTCCAGCATAGCCTTTGTGTTTGCGTAAATTTCTGAACCCAACCTTAATGAAATTTTTGAGCATGGAGATATGATTTAGATGTTTTAATCTTTTTAATGGTTTTATTATTCCAGGCCTGAAAAGAAGGATTACTTCCAGAAAGAACTTTCGGTCGGCTTTTCGTTTGCCCTTAATTTTTCGCCTCTCAAGGTATAATTCCAGTAAATCACCCTCTATATAGGGGTGCAAATCTGGATGGCAAAACCATTTGAAGAAGCGCAGTAGAAATTTAGGAGGCATAGGTTTTTTCATTCGTTCCTATGATTTAATTAATTCCTATTTGTAGTAATATTGGGCAATATAGAGGTTTTTAGGATTAATTCCTATTTGTAGTAATATTAATTTGAGTAATGAGTAATAAGTAATGAGTATTGGGTATTGAGTAGCAGCTTGGTTTCTAAAAATGGGGTAGGGGAAAGGAAGTATTGGAGAATAGGACAATGTAATCCGTATAAAAAATCACAATGATATGGTGAGTTTATTCAAAAAACTCACCATATCATCAAAGTCAGGCTATGCTGGAGGTATTCTTAAGGTTTGACCCGGGTAGATTTCATTAGGATCTTTAAGCATAGGGCGATTTGCTTCAAAAATCTGCGGATATTTCATGGGGTCACCATAGTGTTCTTTTGCAATTTTTGATAAACTATCTCCCTTTTGTACTAC
This sequence comes from Saprospiraceae bacterium, assembly GCA_028285545.1. Classification (GTDB taxonomy): domain Bacteria; phylum Bacteroidota; class Bacteroidia; order Chitinophagales; family Saprospiraceae; genus JANQPA01. Next base: position 42,748 of record JANQPA010000108.1, read on the forward strand.
ATAAAAGACTGCTTCAGGCTCTGGGTTGGTAACTTCTATGCGGTCGTCCACACTGGAGACCCCTTCAACATTTCCCAAGGCTAAAATGATTTTTTCCCGATTGGCATTGGTATCTGTTTGGCCACTTACAATAACCGATTGACCAAGATCGACTTCTAGATTATTAACCGGAATACCAAGCCGGTTAATTTCTTGTGCTAAGGCTTGCTGACGGGTTAATTCAACGGTTTTTTCTTCTTCTTTCTTACCGCCGAATAATTTGGATCCCGCACCTTTAATAAATGAAAATAATCCCATATTCAGATTGTTTAATTAAATAATTACACTTTTATGCATTGAATTATACTCCTAAAATAGGAGAGAGACCATCAAATAATTAAGATTGATGGTTCATGTTTTAAAGCCGTCAATTATGAATTTGGTGAAAAAGATGGAACTAGTTTCTAATCAGAAAACTAGTATATCGCTATATAACACATTCCTATTAATTGTAATAATGTTTAGGAAGATTTTTTTCGATTTTAAGTTAACTAATAGGGGCGGCGGTCGCCGTCCCTATTAGTAACTTAACATAACCCTGTGCCGCAGGGTTATGGTTAATTATGATTCCATTGCTCGGCGTTCGGTCAATTCCAGCTTAATTTTCTCAACAGTTTTATCATCTAATTTATACCAAAAAAGCAGGCCGGCAGTCAATAGATACAGAACTCCTGGAATAACAGAAAAAGACATTTTTATGGCTAGAATGGATTCCTCAGTTTGTTGAACTGCTGCACCATCATAATTGGCTATAGTCAACAACCATCCTGCCAAACCAACAGCAATTCCTCCTCCTAATTTTTGAGCAAAGGTAGTAGCTGAGAAAAACAAACCAGTGGCACGCCGATTATTTTTCCACTCTGAAAAGTCAGCAGTATCTGCAATCATGGACCACAATAGTGGGATGGTAGGAGCAATGGCTATTTTTGAAAGAATGTTAATGATGTGAAGCATATAAAAATCATCTTTCCCGGGTATGAAAAGTGCAATGGTCAACAATCCTGAAATGGCTGAGCAAACCAGATAAACATTTCGTTTTTCAAACCTCTTGGTCAATGGTGCCGCTAATAAAACACCTATGATAAGAGAAACCGTAGTGGCTGAATACAAGAGGGTAGAATCATTTTCATTACCTACATAATATTTAAAATACTGATTGATAACGGCACCTTGTATGTTAATTAAAACAAAGGTTATGATTCCCAAAACGAATAAAATTACCCAGGCCTTTACCCCAAACACATTTTTGAGGTCCTCCTTAAGATTGGGTTTTTGACTGGCGGGGGGACTGATTCTTTCTTTAGTCATATAAAAGGATACAGTCAATAAGATGGTTCCCAAAATTGCTAATACAATAGCAATGAATTGGAAGGCAGAGCGCTCATTTTGTACAATAACCTCTTTTAATTGACCAGAAGGTTCTAATAATAAAGCTTCCCCCCAATTGTGTTCTTGTATGTAAGTTAAAGCTTGTTGTGGCAAATCAATGCTTTGGGCATAAGTCAAAACATCATCTGCAATCAGATTATTCTTGAAAACCATGGTAAAACTTACGATGAACATACCTATAAATCCTAAGAAAAATCGATATTGGTTGAGTTGGGTTCGTTCAGCAGAGTCTGCTGTCATAACTCCAGAAAGAGCAGAGTAAGGTAAGTTAACTGCCGTATAAGCTGTGCTGAGCAACAGGTACATTGACATGGCGTAAATGACTTTTCCTGTTTCCTCAAAATTAGGAGTCGTAAATAATAGAACCAATGAAGCACCTAAAGGCACGGCAAACCAGATCATATAGGGCCTAAATTTCCCTTGTTTGGTTTGGGTCCTATCCGCAATAATACCTATTAACGGATCAGAAATGGCATCCCAAACCCTTGCAACCAACATAATGGTTCCTGCCATTGCGGCCGAAATTCCATACACATCTGTAAAGTAAAAAAAGAGAAACATGCCGGCTAAATCCCAGGCAAAATGACAAGCAGTATCACCAAGTCCATATCCTACTTTTTCTCGGAATGAAATTTTAGGTGTATTTAGATTCATCGTTTTTCGTTTTGTAAGATGCTGTTTAAATAAATCACACTTAGGGACATGGAAAATGTGAACTCATTTTCCATGAATACTTTGGATTGGCATACCAAATGTGGTAATTAAAGTGGTAGGCATTTGTAGGTATGCAAAAAAGGGCTTGCTAAATCTACTAATTTTTTTCGAATCTGGTTTAATTTCCTGGCTTCAGATACTTAACTCATAAGACTTCCAACCGCATTTTGCTTCAAGAAAAAACCAAAAAAAACGGCTCTGGAATCAAAGCTTGGACGCTGTTGAAGGATTTCATCAAGCTGATAGCCATTTTTTTCCAAAAATTTCTGATCCTTGACAAAATATTCATTCCCTGATTTTTCATCAAATTCCGGGTGAAATTGTGTGCCTAGCAGCCGCTGATCCCAATTAATGTAAGCCTGAACATCAGAATGATCATTGGTGGCTAGTAATTCAGAACCTGTTGGTAATTCTGTAACTTCGTCAAAATGATGCTGCCATACTCTTTCGGTTTCCTTGATATTTAAGAGTTTAGCGGCACTGTTTATAAATGAAACCTCTGTCCAACCTGCTTCAAATCCTAAGGGTACTGCTCGAACAGATTGTTTGCCCAACAAGGCCCTGCAAATCAACTGGTGACCATAACAAATTCCCATTTGCCAAATTCCGCTATCCCGGGCATCCTGAATATATTTTACTGCTTTAGGGGTAAAGGAAGCATCATCGTTAATAGACAATACCGATCCTGTGTGGATAACATGAGTGAAACCTTGATGAATAAGGTTATCAGGAATAGAATTCTCCGTTGTTACATGGATGGAGGAGATAGGAAGCTTAGAAGCTAAACCCTGTTTGATCACTCCTGTTTCCCAACCGGTAGTCGAATAGTCAAGGATTAATAATTTTGGCTGATCCATTGATGTCAATATTATTTTAATCCCAAATATACTAAATCCTTAATCTTGCTTTACCTCCAACTCCTTGCTGGGTATACGAGGTTTAATAATCAGCCTTAAGGATTGATCATAGGTAAGGTAATTCCAAACCCAATTGATAAAAACGAAAAATTTATTTTTGGCACCTAATATTTGAAATAAATGGACAAATAACCATACAAACCAGGCCATGGCACCACTAAACTTATAATTGGGAAGGTCAACGACTGCACGATGCCGACCGATGGTGGCCATGGAGCCTAAATCTTTATAGGAAAAAGCTTTTGGAGCTTTATTTTTGGCTTTTAGCTTGAAATTCTTGGCTAATAGTTTGGCATGTTGAATGGCTACCTGAGCAACTTGTGGATGACCTTCAGGGAATCCTTCCTCTTCCATGTAGGCAATGTCTCCGATGGCAAATAAGTCGGAGGATCCTTTTAATTGACAAAACTTATCTACTTCCACCCGATTCCCCCTAACAATTAATGATTCAGGCAAACCTTCAATTAAAGATCCCGTTACACCAGCAGCCCATATGACCTTTTTAGATTGGATGGTGGTATCATCGCTCATGTAAACATATTCCCCATCATAATTGGTGACTCGAGTATCTAGCTTAACCTTTACTCCCAGTTGTTCCAGGAATTTCAGTGATTGTTTGGAGGCATTTTCTGACATCCCCGGGAGCAGCATGGGAGCACCTTGAATTAGGTGTATATCTACCTCTGTAGCATCTAATTCTGGATAATCCTTAGGTAGAATATATTTTTTCATTTCGGCCAATGCCCCGGCAACCTCTACACCTGTTGGGCCACCACCAACTATAACAATATCAATATATCCCTGTCTTTGATCATAATCTATGGCAGACAGAGCTTTTTCGTAATCATCCAGTATTCTATTCCGGAGATAAAGAGCTTCCGAAACTGATTTCATTGGGATGGTTAATCGCTCCAGGTCTTGGTTGCCAAAAAAATTAGAATCGGCACCTGTAGCTACCACCAGGTAATCATAATTACATCTGCCCAGGGAAGTTTTAAGAAATTTTTCCTCAGTATTGACCGCTAATACTTCCGTTACCCGCAGATATACGTTTTTAGATTTGTGAAAAATCTTTCTGAGTGGAAAAACAATGGAACTGGGCTCCAAACCGGCCATTGCTACCTGATAAAACAGAGGTTGAAACTGGTGGTAATTATTTTTGTCAAGCAAAACCACCTGGTAATTGGTACCTGCCAGTTTTTTAGCAAGCATAAGACCGGCAAAGCCGCCGCCGATGATAACGATTCTTTCCTGTCCAGTTTCGGGCAAGTTGATTTTCATTGATTTGGTTTTTCTGTTTTCTATAAGCTTTTCAGCTAGAATAAAACTATGGATGTTTCGTAATAATTTAAACAAAGTAAAACCAGGAAAGATTATTAATCAATCACTAAAATCAAGCTTATGAATTCCCTTCTCATATTTTTTTCCTAGTAGATCTAATATCCATTGGTAGGAATTGGGTCGCTTTAAAAAATTAGCATCTTCCAAATTGAGAATTAAGATGGGAATAGACGGATTGGTATTGAAATAGTCAAAATAGGCTTGCTGAATTTTAAAGAGATATTCCTTTGATATTTCCTGCTCCATATTGCGCCCTCTTTTTTGAATGTTTTTAATTAGTTCCGGGATAGGACGATGCAAGTATACAAGTAGATCAGGATTAGGGAAAGTGGCATTAAGAACGTTAAATAGTCGTTGAAAAAGTTGAAATTCTTCCGCATTAAGGTTGCTCCTGGCAAAAAGGAGGGTTTTCATAAAATAATAATCCGCAATGATGGTTTTTGGGAATAGGGGAGGCTGAGAAAGATCTCCCTGAAGCTGTTTATGTCTTTCTGCCATAAAAAATAACTCTACTGGGAAAGCGTAACGATCGGGGTTTTCATAAAAATAGGGCAGGAATGGGTTATCTGTAAATTGCTCCAATATTAAATGACAATCAAAGTCTTTCTGAAGCATATGGCATAGGGTTGTTTTGCCTACTCCAATATTACCTTCAATAGCAATGAAACGATGGGGGAAAGGTGTATCTGTCATATATGAATTAAAGCTTAAAAATAGGCGGGAAATATAGTATAATTAAATATCAATTACAATTACAATTTCAATTTCAATATCAATGACAATATCAATGACAATATCAATAGCAATGTTAAGGAGGGAGATAGAGTAGGGGCTTTGGAGACAATTTAAGTGAAATTATTGCGGCTTTCATCCAGAGGGATACATTCAAGGGGATCATTGGACGAGGATAGTAATTCGGCTATGGATTTTTTCAAATTGGGATGAACAAATTCAGGGGCGATCTCAGCCATAGGAGCCATTACAAAATTGCGATCCTGGAAAAAGGGATGTGGAACGATAAGTTTGGGCGTCTGTATAATTTCCCGGCCATAAAAAAGAATATCGATATCAATTATTCTTCTATCCCATTTTTGTCTTCGAATCCTGCCCATTTCTTTTTCTATTTGGAGAACCCTCTCCAATATTTCCATAGGAACCAGTCTGGAGTCGATTTGAATTACTTGGTTATAAAAAGCAGGTTGGTCTTTAAGCCCCCAAGCTTCCGTTAAGTAAATGGAAGAGCTTTGAATTATGGTACCTACGTTTTCTTCAAGAAATTGATTGGCCAGGGCTAAATTTTGAAGACGATCTCCCATGTTGGTCCCTAAACCTAAAAAAATGCCAGCTTGAACCCCCTTTTTCATAATGTATTCAATAATTAAGTAGGCAAATATAATGAGGCTACCTCATCCGTACGGATTCACCAGCCAATATTATTTCTTTAGAACCTGATTTTGTCGTCCTGATATCCAATAAAGAGCAAAAACATTGAAAATCTCAAAATTTGATTATTTTTGGTCAATTCAGGATTAATTATTTTGCCAAAAAAGAAAAGGTATCGAATGAGGATATTATTACTTTCCCTTTTAACCTCTACATTTGCAACATTTTTATGGGCTCAGGCTCCTGCCAATGATGAGTGTTCTAATGCTATAGATTTGGGCTCTCTTAGTTCATGCTTTAACACTGTATTTTCCAATGTAGGAGCTACTGCTAGTAATATTGGGAATAATAACAGTCCCAATTGCTTTAATGGAGGGACTACCCAAAGGGATGTATGGTTTAGGTTTACCGCAGGCTTTACATCGGCCAACATCTATGTAGGGAGCAATAACCAGTCAAATAATGGTATTTCCAATCCTCAAATAGCTCTTTACCGTGGGACCTGCCAGGGCCTTTCCCAAATAGGCTGTGCATCTTCAAGCGACGGTTCTGATGAAACAATGCTGAATGTAAGTGACCTGGTTAATGGTACAACTTATTTCTTAAGAGTAAATGATTATTCCTCCACTGCAGCTTCTAATGCTGGAGACTTTGATATTTGTATTTTTGAATCTACTGATCCATTTGTCATGGGGCAGGATGCTGGCTCCAGCTCTTGTTTTGGAACTTTGTTTGACTCTGGTGGTGCTGATGGAGAATATGGCGACAATGAAAGCTTCACATTTGTATTAAATCCTCCGGTAAATAATGGTTGTCTGGAAATAAGAATGGGAGATTATCAAATTGAGGATTTTGATCGACTGGGTAATTTAGGAGATGTTCTTAATTTTTATGCGGGTACCAATACTTCAGGTACGCTGCTGGCCTCTGTTACCGGTGTATCCAATGGCACTGATTTTGTCGTACAATCACAAGGGCCTGTAACCATAGAATTTGTTTCTGATGATCTGTTGACCTTTGATGGATTTGAGTTGCAATGGCAATGTGTTCCTGGTGGCTGTGACGGATCTTCTGAAGATAACCCAACAGTTATTGGGGCTTTACCCTTTTCTGGTTCCTTCTCATCATGTGATGGACTTGCAACTATAGCGGAAACTGCCTGTCAGGCGGGAAGTTTTCTAAATGGCCCTGATTACGTGTTTACCTATAATTCTCCTGGTGGTATTTGTGCAGAGATCAGCGTTTCCAGTACTTTCCCGGGAACCGGTATAGCAGTTCTGGATGGGCCTCCTACGGCTCCAAATGTAAATTGTGTGGCCCAAAGCATAAATGGTTTTGTGGTTAGTGCGGATATGCGTACTGCTGGTACCTATTATATAATAGTTGGAAATGCTGGGGGATGTACCGATTTCGACTTAAATATTAAAGAAACGGAATGCATTGAACCTCCGTCGCTAAGTTCGGCTTTATGTAATCCATTGAATGGTTGTGAATCAATGGATGGGATGCCTCAAAGCGTTCGTTTTCTTGATGGATTTAAAGATATAACCCTGGTTGATGGAGTCAATAATGGTTGTTGGGTAAATGATGGAGATGAGGCTGACTATTATTGGTTTACCATTCAGGCCCAGGCTGCTGGTACATTTGGATTTCTAGCCTCCAGCCCGAATGGGATATCAGATCTTGATTTTAATGTCTGGGGACCCTTTGATGCGGCTCAGGTTTGTAGTGATAAAGACGCGATAATTGATTTTATCAATAATAATCAACCCATTCGTTCCTCCTGGACACCCGATTCTCCAGTAACAGGATTGACCAGCGTAAATCCATTAACCGGAGAAGCCGTAACTGATGAAAGTGATTGCAATGGTATTCCTGGTGCGGATGGTGATGGTCTGGTTAGACCCATACAAGTTAACCAGGGAGAAGTATATGTCATTTTACTTAATGATTGGAGTAATGACATCCAAAATGGCGAAATGCTAATCGATTGGTCTCCTTCAGATGATGCGGTTATTGCCCCAATTCTTGCTCCAGGCATGCAAGAAACGGTAGCCATATGTCCTGGCGGCTCCGTAGAATTGAATGTTGGCCCTGGTTTAGAAAATATTGAATGGATTGGTAATACAGCTGGTTTGTCCTGTACGGACTGCGCTAATCCTACAGCCTCCCCTCAGGAAACCACTACCTATACAGTTGTATTTAATGCTCAATGTTACACGGATACTGCTGATGTGACTGTTCAGGTTTATGAATTAAATGATTTGCCAAACCGAACGGTATGTCGTGGAGAGGTTATTAATATTGTAGCTGGTGTCGATTTTGAGGACCGAGCAGATTATTTATGGCAAGCCCCTCCTGGAGTACAATTAAGTTGTATTGATTGCCCCAATCCTACCATTGTTACTGATGCTCCTGGGGCTTATAATATTTCCGTAGCTCTAGATGCACCTGGATGCCCGGCCGAAGAATCATTTACTTTAACCGTTTTATCTAATGAAGCACCTACTTATTCCATTGCAGGAGATCGTGAATTGTGCCTTGGCGATAACATCAGCATTGGGGGAGCCCCTCAATTAGGCTATACCTATTCCTGGACTTCACGTCCGGCAGGATTTGCTTCAAACAATGCCAATCCAGACGTTTCTCCTACTGAAACGACTATGTATTTCGTTGAAATTTCAAATGGAACTTGTCCAGTACCTTCAAGAGATAGTGTTTTGATAACTGTTGTTAATAAACCAGTAATTAATGTATCTGATGGGCTTACGGTTTGCCAAGGCTCGCCAGTCGTTCTTGGTAATATGACACCAGAGGAAGGAGTTACCTATAATTGGGTAGGCCCGGGAATGATTGATGATCCTTCCAATCCCAACGCTACAGGATTTCCGGAAAGGGCTGGCTCCTTTAATTTGACAGCTACCAGAGGAACTTGTACCTCACAAGGACTCGTGGATGTAGATATTATTCCGATTTCAGTAGAATTACCCTTTGAGGATACTTTGTTTTTGTGTAAAGGAACTGAGGTGGATTTTAGCGCTGCGGTAGAACCTCAGGGAGCTACTTTAAGATGGACCTCGAGCCTAACTCCTGGTGACACCTTAATTAATACTCCATCGTTTACGTTCACTCCTACGGATTCCATAACCTATTATGCAATAGTTGATAATATGGGATGTAGAAGAGTAGATTCAGTATTGGTTGTTGTGGATTCCCTGCCTGAATTGGCAATAGAGCCCGCAGATACTACTATTTGTTCTAGTACCCCAATTGTGTTGAGAACTCCAGCCTACGAACCTGCAGATTATCCCAATATTACCCATATGTGGACTCCGATGGAAGGACAGGAAACACCAGATTCTCTATTTAATTTGGTAGTATCTCCAACAGATACAATTGAATATATTCGCATGACTGTGAATAATGGATGTAGAGATTCTGCAGTTGCAGTAATTAATGTTGTAATACCGCCCCAGCCTTCCATTATGCCGGCTGATACTATAATTTGTGCTGGAGAAACAATAGCGCTTAAAATTGTATCTGAAAAAGAGGTCACAGATATCATGTGGATGCCTGAAGAAACAGGTGGCCTGAGTTGCACAGATTGTGATAATCCTGACGTTACTCCGTTTATGACTACTGAATACACCTTTAATGGAATGATTGATGATTGTCCGGTTTCGGCTACTGCTAATGTAGAAGTAGCTAATGATCCGAGTTTTATTCGGCCTGCACGTACCCTTATTTGTGTTGGTGATTCCGTGCAGCTGAATAGCATTAGTGATCCGAGGGTTCAATATACCTGGACTTCTACTGATCCAAACTTTGGTACGGTGATGGAAGCGGGACCTATTGTTAAACCAACGGAAACCACTACCTATTTCCTTTCAGCTGTTAGAACGGATGTTCCAAATTGTGGGGAAGTAGAATTTGAGGTAACTATTGAAATTTTTGATGCTCAGGATCCGGTTTTGACTTCAGAAAAACCAGTAGCTTGCGGGGATGAATTAATCTTCATCAATGCAGAGTATACCCCATTTCCATTTGAAGGAGAAACATTTAGCTGGACAGATAATTTTAATCTTCTTAATGAAACACAAAATACAAACCCATCAGTAAATCCTCAAACGACGACTACCTATACGTTTGAACTAAATCGACCTGGTGCTTGCCCTGATTTCATTGGTGACCTTACCATTGAAAGATTTGAATTACCTGAAGCAAATCTAGGCCCAGATCAGACTATATGTGAAGGGGATGTATTGAGAATAAGTAGTTTGCCAGATAATGACAATAATTCCTATACCTGGACTTCTAATGATCCTTCTTTTGGAGGTTCTGATGATAATTCCATTTTGGTCTCTCCTGGACAGGATGCCACCTACACTGTTGAAGTAACAAACCACCCTAGCTGTCCAACAGCTACGGCTTCAATAAATGTGGATGTAGCCAGTTCAAACCCCACCGTGGTTTTGAGTGCTGACAGAACAGTTATCCGACCTGGTGAAGATAGAAATGTTACGATAACGGCACAAATTACTCCTGGTGTGAATAATCGCGATTTTATTCGCTGGAGTGGCAATGGAAGCCCCCTAAGTCAATCAGGAACTACTATTAATGTTAATCCTGATTCGACAACTACCTATGTTCTTGAATACGTTTCTGGAGGAATTTGTAGCGATACCATAATTAGCTCTATTATTATTAATGTAATCAATATTGGGGTGCCTAATGCCTTTACTCCAAATAATGATGGCATCAATGACTTTTTCAATTTTATTGATGTGGGTGATTCGGTTCAGGAAATTTTAGAGTTTAAGGTATTTAATCGATGGGGCCAAAGAGTTTATAATAATGAAAATCCTCAACAAGGTTGGGATGGTAGATTTAATGGCACAGCTCAGCCCTCGGATGTTTATGCTTATGTAATCCAGCTTGGATTAGTAGGGGGTACTGTAGAGACCTTAAAAGGGGATGTGACCTTGATACGGTAAGGATTTAAGTTTATGTTTCAAATATAGGTCTTGATAATTTTACGTGCACCTATATATTAATAGAGACATTTAGAGATAAATGGAGATAAGGAGACAAATTGTCTCTACTATATCTCAACATATCTCTAAATGTCTCCATTTTTTTATAGAACAATAATTCATTCCAGCACTCCTAATTATTTTCCGTTTTCCAATTATCCAGAATAATTAACCAACTGCAAGTTATTGTTGGCCACTTACCCTGAGGCTATATTTTTTTGAGCACCATCATCCCATCTTTGTATCGTAATCAAAAAATTATTAAGCCTTAAAAAACTTTAATGATGAAAGTATCGCATTTATTCCTTGTAGCAAGTATGTTATTAACTCCCTTTTTTATGTCCGCACAATCTGTAATTGGCTCCTGGCAATGGGAAGAAACCAATTCGGAAGGAAAAAAAGTTAAGTCTACCATCACCTTCAAACAAGATGGGACTTATGAGGTTGATTTTGGAAGTGATGGTAAGGCAGATGTAGGTGGACCATATTCAATGGATGGTACGAATATTTCCATTGGGGATGATACCGAGGGGAGCCCTTGCAAAGGAATTACAGCCATTTATTCTTTTAAAGTGGAGGGTGATAAAGCAACAGTAAAGATGGTAAAAGATTCTTGTACTGTCCGTGCAGAGAATAATGATGGAACTCCGGGAGTTTTGATAAGAGTGAGGTAGTTGTAGTCAGGGGTTCAAGTGTTCACGGATTCACGGGAAAGGCCTCTCCTTGAGCCCGTGAATCCGTATACCCCTGAACTCATGATTACCTTATGCTATTCTCCAAACAAATTTTTTACAACAGATTCAGTAGCCCTTAACTTTTCTTTGCAAAAGCGGATCAATTCTTCAGCACGTTTAGATTTTTCTGCAAGCTCATCCACAGAAGTATTCCCTTCCTGAAGATCCTGAATAATGCTTTTTAATTCATTTAAAGCCGTTTCATAGTTTACCTCGCTCATGATTCTTTTTTATGGATAGTAGATTTAAGAATACCTTGTTTAAGATGAGTGGTTATCTCACTTCCGTCCTCAATTTGATCAACTGAGGTGAGGATTTGCCCATTATATTCAGTTATTGAATAACCTCGTTTTAAGCTGTTTTCTACATTTAACAAAATGGAAAGTTCCTCCAGCTGCTTTAATTCTTGGTGAAAAGATTTAAGGTTTTGAAAGACAAGGAGAGGAAACTGCTCTTCGATTGCCTTGAGACGTTCTTCTTGCCTAATAAAAAGCTGTTGAACTAATAAAAGTAAACGTTCCTCCTGTTCTTTTAACTCCAACATGCCCTGACTAATTTTTGCCCGAACGATCCATTTGATTTGCTGCTCTATTTCCAATAGTGAATTCTCGTAAGCCATGTTTTTGCTGAGAATGAAATCGGCTGCAGCAGTAGGAGTTTTTAAAACTGTATGAGCTACGAAATCAGCAATGGTCTCATCGGTTTCATGTCCTATACCTGTAAGTACAGGCAAGGACATTTCTGCTATTGATTTACACAAATCGTAATCATTAAAAGGAGCGAGATCTAATTTAGCTCCGCCTCCTCGAATAATTACCAGACAATCCCATTTTTTGGACTGCAGGTTGATCTTTTTTAGGGCTTTCATCATGGAGGGAACAGCACTTTCACCTTGAAGGGTCGCATCAAAAATTTGTGTGTTAATATGGAATTGGAAAGGATTGTTTGATATTTGATGCAAAAAATCTTGCAGTCCGGCAGCATTTTGTGAAGATAAAACAGCAATATTTTGTAAAACCAGGGGTAGCTTTTTTTCTTTGTTTAGGGACAGCAGCTTTTCTTTTTGCAGTTGGTCCAAGGTCCACCGCTTTTGCTGCTCATACTTTCCCAGGGTATATGAAAGGTCTACATCCTGAATAATCAATTTTAATCCAAACCGTTCATGGTAATCCACCTGGCAATAAAACATGACCTCCATGCCCTCCTGAAGCAAAGATTGAAGCTCTTTGCCTAATTTTCTCTTTAAACTTCTATAAGTACGATCCCAAATAACAGCTCCGGCTCTGGCAATGATCTGAGTTCCCTCTTCATCTTTTTCTACAAGGTCAAGAAAACAATGAACTTTTGCAATGTCAAATTGGGCAATTTCACATTTCACCCAAATTGGCTCCGACAAATTCAAAGCCAAAATCCTGCGGATGTATTCATTTAATTCAAAAAGTGTATGAGCATCTGATGCCATCTCCCCAAAATTAAAAAAGGAAAAAGACCTTGCCTTTTTCCTTTTTATAGTAGAATGAATAAATTATTATTTCATTTCAGCCTCTTCTTCTTTATTTATTACCTCCTCTGAAGATTCCTCCATCTGCTCCATTCTTTGTTCGTTAACATTATCAACTTCCTCAGGCTGAAGGGAGGCACAGGCAATAATCGTGGCTATGTGTATTATAATTGCTAAAATGATAATCTTTCTTGGTAATAGCATAAAGCTTTAATTTGTTAATCCGTCAAATGTAGCTTTTGTACGCTAATAGGACAAATTATAACATTAAAAGTTTATTGGAAAAAAGTTCTCATCTTGGCTTTAAGGTTTATAAAGATATAAAAAATAAATCTAACAATGCATCAGTTTATTGAAACATAATATGAATCTAAAAGCTTTTCATTTGTAAAAGGAAGTGAGTAAATGAAGTATATAGAAGTATGTGGAAGTATGTGGAAGTATGTAGTTGTGTCATGAGACAAAATATTTCTATTTTACTTCAGGAGCCAGCGACTATACTTCAAATTACTTCTATATAATTAAAATGGATACCCAAAAGCAAGATTCAAGACCAGATTTTCTCGTCTCCAACTTGGATCACCTAACCTGATGTCATTACCTACCCAGCGTTGACCTTCTGGAAGCCAGGGTTTGACGAGAGGAAATGCAAGATCAAGCCGAAAGATTAAATAACTAAGGTTAAGCCGCAAACCAAGTCCGGTACCCAGGGCAATCTGGTCGGTAAAAGTGCTGAAATCAAATTTGCTTATACTTTCCTCTTCATCTTTTTCAATGCGCCAAACATTACCGGCATCAGCAAATAGGGCGATCTCTACATACTTATTTGCCATGTAGCGATATTCAAAGCTTGATTCTATTTTGACATCTCCTTTTCCTTGTAGTACACTAAATTCTTGTTGACTTACATTGGTGGTTCCCGGACCAAGAGATCGAGGGTAAAAAGCACGAATACTTGTAGGCCCACCCACTGAATATAAATCTGTAATAGGAAAGATAACCTTATCTCCAAATGGAAAGGATACGTTAGTGATAAATCGGAAGGCAACAGTATGTTTAGGTTTTGGGATATAAAAGAATCGAAAATCATTTTCGGCCTGGATAATTAAGTTTTCCAAGTCTTTAGCATCAATTGAGGTTAATTCATCCTCAAGAATTTTGTTTCCTGCAACCGAAAAGCGTCCTCTGTAGAAGTAATTGTTTTTTCGTAGCCCAATCTTTCTGGAGTCATACTGGAAAATATAATCAGGTTGGAAAACCCACATGCGTTCCAGATTGAGGAGCAATTCTTCCGATTCGTCAAAGGAAAAGATAAACTGCAATAAGGGCTTAAGATCTGGGTTTCCATATCGTACATCCTGAAAAGAAAGGCGCAGTGGAAATAACTCACTTTGGATAGTAGGCTGACGTTGCCAGATGTAACCAAAACTTAACTCATATTTATCAACAGAAAGAGAGGGAGCAAAAGTTGAATCCATTTCTAACTCATTCAACAAATTATCAAAGCCGAAAAAGAATAGATTATCTAAAAATTCTGGGTCATTATCCAACTTTAGGTTGATGCGCTCTCTGTCAAATGCAAATTGTACCCTAGTATTTGCCCTAATTAAAGAAGGGAGCACTCTGCTGGACACAAAAGGGATACCCAGTCCTGGTCTTTGAAAACTGGTTTCGAGTCTTATCTGTTCGAAAAAATTACCCGCATCATCTCTTAATGGGAAGTTAAAATTACCACTGGCTCGGATCTGAAACTGCTCGGCACCTCGAAATAAATTGCGATTCCGGTACCCCAAAGACACCTCTGGTCCCAAATACTGATCGGATATCAAGGCCAATCCTATCGAACCTTCAATGGAATGTAAAAATTTAGGAGTAAGAAAAACTTTAACACTTAAAAGAGAGTCTGATTTATCCGATCGGTCAAATCGCATACTTACGAATTTATAATAATCCATATTGGTAAGCCTGCGCAAAGTATTCTGGTGTTTTTGTGGATTATATCGCTCACCCTCATTAAAAAAGATAACATCTCTTAACCTGATCGGTCGAATATCCAACTCATTATAAACCAGATTAAGCCCTTCATAGGAGATGCTGTCAGTACCTAAAGGTCGACCAATCTGATAATCTGTATAAATGGTAATTTCATCGATGTAGTTAACATCCAAATCTTCGGGAGGGGCATTGGATTTTAACTCCATTCGCAAATCAATCTCATGGCCCCCCAAAGTAGTATCAGCCGTAAATTTTAGATAATCAGATTCAAAAAAGTAAAGACCTTGTCGTTTGAGAAGAAGGCTTATTCTTTCTCGTTCAGCTTTTAAAACATCTAAATTATAAGGATCACCTAGTTTTATTAAAGAACCTGGATAATAAGGGGCCATCATCTGACTCACTAAAGTATCCTTAATATCATAAGAAAAGGTCCGGATGGTATATTGTGGTCCTGGTTTTATCTGATATTCTACGACTGCCTTTTTTTTGCTGGTATCCAAAGCCACATCCACCTGAGGGAGAAAATAGCCATTATTGAACAACCTATTTTCCATTAATTGCTCAACCTTATTGGAAATTTCGATATTGTGTAAAACAGGTTCTTCTCCAAAAATCCCCTGTACCCAATTTCCAAAGCCTTTTTCTTTTTCAGTATAAAAAAAATTGTGCCAATATAATCGCATTGGAAAGCCTAAAAGTTTCCGGTTTGGGCTTGGGGAAAATAAAGCTTCTAATTTAGGACTAAGGTTTTGGCTGGCTTCCTTAGTAGTAGAAGTGTCAAATTTTACCCTGGAACCGGTATAAAGGTATTCACCACTTTTTATGCCTTTTGTCGTTGAACAGGAAAAAGTATTTACTCCCAAAAAAAGGATTAAGCAATATAGTAGTAACTTTTTGGCACTCATGTGCTATTTGTTTCGCTTTCTGAAAAGGTTGATCTCATTAAAATCTTTGGAAAAAACAAAGGCTCCGCCCAATTTGACGACCTCCCCGGTAAATACATCGTTGACTTCTCGCTGATTAAAAACTTTTACTTTTAAAATCCCTCGTTTGGTAAGGGAATATTCAACAGCAATATTGTCTAGGTAGGCCTGAGAAGTTTGATTGGCATCTGTACGATTGGAAGCCACCCCATCTACACTGATGCTTAATCGGTCATCTAAAAATGATTTTCTTAAACTGACTCTGAAATCAGTTTCCTCAAAAAGACTACCTCCAGAACCACTGGCATCAGAGTCTATACCAAAATCAATATCTACAAATTTGATATATCTATTAGCCAGGTTGTTCAATTGTCCCGTTATCAAATTACTCAAACCACCTTGAACATCTACATTGAGGAAATTATTATCAGATCCTATATCTTCAGCAATAAATCCATTAAAAAGAATCAAACTAAAAGCCTGTGTATTGGTACGACTAGGATCTTCTCTTAATCTTCCCAGGGCATCATGAATATTCGGGTCATTTGAGTTAGAAGTGATCCTTGGATATTCAATATTGGTACTGATATCTATTTCTTTTAAGGGGCCACTTACAGAAATCTCTGCGATGAAAGTTTCCTGATTTTGAAGTTGATCCTCCCAGTTTTGTCGATCGGATTCTGAAACATTGCCTTCGCCACCCAAAATGCTAATAACGAGTGGATAGGCTGAAGTTTTAGTCGTATAGGTCGCCGTAATGCCCATTTGCGGATTATAGGGATCCCCTAGGAAGTTTACTGAACTTCCTTCTTTTACATTAAACCGGCGTCTTAACACCTCTGAGTAGGTAAATAAATATTCCCCTTCCGTCAAGGCAATTTGGCCAGTCATTTCTATATCATTATTAGGGAACATTCTGATGGACAATTCTCCTTGTCCTTTACCTACAAAATTATCTCCGGCAATCTCATCTGTGATTACTTTTATTCCCAAGTCATTAGTGATTTCTGCATTGATGGCAATATCAAAACCATAGCCTGATTGGATTTCATGCAACAAATCTTCTTCTACAATTTCCTGGTCTAGCGTATCTCGAGTAACAAACTCAACGATTCCCACACCTGATTCCAAACTCTGCAGACCACCATAGGAATAGATATAGGTTATATCTGAACCTTTTTCGGTTTTGATATCAACACTAATGCTTGGATTCTCAAAATCACCAATAATTTCGGTACTTAGATCGGCCACAAGAGTCCCATGATAAAGGTCATTATCTTCTCTTTGGGTATTAAGCAATAGAAAATCCTCAGCATCAAAATTCATGACCATCCCAAAATCCTGATAATTGAAGGTGATGATCTCTCCAGAAAAGGTAGCATTTTGGCCAAGAGAATCTTTTAAGCTGAATTCTGGAATACTGATTCCTTCCTCATTGAAAAAAACAAAGGCAGAGTCTATATCAAAACGAGTTTGTAGCATTTGAGGCCTGACAGAGGAATTGCGCAAATTCAGCTTGCCACTAATTTTAGGTGCATCTGTTTCTCCCTTAATACTCATATTGCCCGACAAATCACCACTAAGGAGACTTAAATAATCACCTAAGGCAGGTTCTAAGTTTTTCAGATTAAGAGCAGTAGCGGTTAACTCCAAATCCAGATCATCATTCAAAGAATCAGGTTTGTATTGACCTCTTAAATGAAAATCATTTTCATTGCCCAGTAATTTCGCATTAATATAAGTGAGTTGATCAGAGCCATAATTTACTTGAGCATCTAAATTACCCAAAGGAGCATCAAAGACCTCTAAGCCTTCAATGCCTACATCTGTATTGACGGCCATAGCCGCAAAAATCTCCTTTAAACTAACCAAGCCACTTAAGCGGCCTCCAAAATAGCCGGCGTCCTTTTTGATCAGATCAGAGATAAAATCTAAGTCAAACTTTTCAAGACTGACATCCAATTGGTCAGTATTCAATTTATCAGAAAGCAACTCAATGGATTGGTCATCATAGCTGATTTTCCAATCCGTTGCTTGGATGGTATCTTTTTTATAAATAATCTCATTAGATTCTTTGATTAGCCAGGGCTGGTAATTCAAAATCAATTTTGGATCAATTTTTATTCTAAATTGGTCTTCAAGGTTATAGACATTGGCCAATATGTTAAAACGCTCTACATAGCTGCTGTCTCGTTGATTTAGTCGAGTGGTGAGAAGTCCTCCTCTGGCTTCCCCGGTAAAATTGGCATTGTGAATTTGAAATTGATCAAACAAAAATATATCTGAGAAATTCAACTCATAAGCCAGAGCATCTCTTGTACTATTAAAAAAGAAGAACAGATCTAAAATCTCATAATCACTATATCTCAAGGAAGGAATTTCAGAGTAAAATTTGAGAAGTTTATCTCGAGCATTAAAGGAACCGAGCATAAAACTAGGAGCAATTTCTTTGAGGCCTGGGATATACCCCATAGTCAGAATGTCCGGATTGTCAATCTCAAGCAGGAAATTAAAATAGGCGTTTTCTTCGATGGAAAGGGTGTCTAATTTTTCTGACCTGGGGTCAAAATAACTATTGAATTGCTGTTGCAACTGCCCCGCAATTTTTCCAAATTCAAATTTCCCATCCAAATTTCCATAAATGATATCTGACTCGATAGAAATATTATGCATACTGGTATCCAACTTAGCAGTTACCACCATGCTATCCATCGTTTCACTCAAACTATCATAATGTACGATCCAATTTTCAGCCTTAATGACACCATCTAGTTTTTCCAAACTACTTCCTGTGCTATGAATATCGAAAGAACCTGCCATGTCAAATGGCAAAGCAGTAAGTCGAAGCTTTTTAAAATCTAGTTTTTGGAGATTCAAATCAAAATCAAACTTTTCATTAGGAGCATTAAAATCAGCCACTGATTTACCCCGTGCCTTAAACTCCTTTTCATTCACTGAGATATTACTTGTAACATATTGCCGATCAATAACTCCTTCTAATACAATTCCCTCCTGCCAGTCGTAATCATCTTTATTCGGTTTTATTATGATTTTATAATTGGCCAAAAGATTATTTTGAGGATCTAATCCTGCTCCTGAGATACTTAAGCTTACCCCAAATTTACTGAGCGGGATGCCGATCATTTTTTCATACTCATCTTCTGTAAACAAACTTTTCAGGTCAAAAGCTGATAAATCAACCTGCATATCATAACTAGAGTCCCGCAATGAACCCTTCGCTTTCAACTGTCCGGCAGTAGTGGAAATAAGGATGTCAGAATTAAAATCATTCTGATTACCCTTTATAAAACCAGTAGCATTCGAGATGGCAGGTAATTTAATGTATGGAGGTAATATGCCCTTAGGTAAAAAAGCAACGATCTCTTCGGGTTTTAGATCTAATTCATTGATGGTAATGTCAAACTCTGGGTTTTTTCCTCCGCCAAATTCACTAACCAGACCAGAAGCATTTAAATAACTAAAATTACCTCCCCGTAAGGCATATAGTTTAAAATCGGTGTTAATCTTTTCCATAGTACCATCTAAATCTCCCTTGAGAATAAGTTCTGGAGGTAGGTCTAAATAGGAGGGTAGGGCATCAGAAGGAATTAAGGTTAATAATCCAGCTTTGCTGGTGTATAAAGTATCAATATTGACGATATACCGCAATTGTTCAGTATCCAACACATTTAGCAGTTTTCCGGTGGATTTTAACCTGGAAGAAATGGGCTCGGTAGAGGAAGTAGCCAACACATTGATGCTAAAATCTAACTCTTTTAATGGCCCCTTAATACTGGCATCTGCCAGAGAAGAAGCCGGTAAAGTCATATATTCAGGAAGCGTATTTTGTGGCAGCCAATTCATCATTCCTGCTTCCGATATCTCAATGACTCCAGCTTTAAAATCAAGCTGAGTTTTTTCAAGATCTAAAGGGTTTCTAAGCCGACCGCTTAAATTTACATGCGAATCCCAACCTCGAACATCTAGCTGTTTGATCAATAGGTTGTTGAGTGTACCATCAACATTTGCTCTTACCGCCAGAGGTTTATTCCTGTTTTCTTTAACAAAAAATAAATCTCCAAGTAAGGGTGCAAAAAAGATGGCATCTTCCGGATGAAAACTTCCTTTTTCAACATTGCTTTTAATCTGCATAGCCCCTAGTGGAGCATCAGTGGTAACGAAAGGGAAAGTGACAAAAGTATTGGATACTTCCATATTGGAACGCGCCGTAACCATTTTTAAATCCTGCACCTCGGCACTGTCCAAATTATAATGAACTTGTGCTGACATTTCCTTTAACTCAATCCCCTTAGGTTCCGTGGCTGCCAATTGATTAATGGTAGCATAAATATCCAGATTTCGATAGGTAGCATCCTGGATGTCCATTACTATATCTTTCAGTGAGAAATGATTGGGATCAAAGCCCTCAATTGAGGGCGTACCAGGTACATCATAGGAAAAATTACTTTCGGAAAGTTTGAAACTGGCGGCGTCAATATCCATGCGCTCTCCAATGTACATACTGGCCGACTCTGTAACCAAACTTCCTACAGTTGTATACAATTCCATTTCTGGCATTTCCAAGCCAAAATTAATGTTGTTAAAGGTGATATTATTTGCTCCGATACGGAAAGTAGCTGAGCTGGAATCCTGGCGTGGCGTTTCTGTGGTATCTGGATTATCCATCCGGATAAAAACACGTGTATTGGCAATTTTTACCTGATCCATCAGATAAACTCCACTATCCAGCTGTATATCTTGTGCATTGGTCTTTAACTGACCCAATTGGATATCAAAGGTTTGGCCACTCATTTCATAGTAAGCACTGATATCCTCTAGCAATAATTCTGTATCAGGGAATAGTATTTGCCAGGGATTTTTGGCTGGAGGTTTTGGAGTGGAAGCTTCTTTAGTACTATCTGAAGCAAAGGCCTCTAATACAAAATCCAGGTTACTGCCCTCCGCAAGAGGATGAACATTTAAGTCAACATCTCTAACCAATACATCTTTGATGGCTATCTGCTTTTGGAAAATTTTACCTAAACCCAAATCAGAGCGAATTTCTTTTGCCCACAATAATGTATCTTTTTGTTGATCTTCTACGTATACGTTTTTTATAGATATATATTTAGGCAATTTCCAATAGACCCCTTTTACACTGACTTCTGTATTTAATTTGTTGCTCAAGTATGAAGCAACCTGACGAGAGAGGAAAGATTGGACGCCCGGAAAGTTGATCAAAATTAGGAGTAGGAAAAATACGGCTAGCAAGACAAGAGAGAGCCGTTTTATAAATTTTAATATTTTCCTACGTTTAAGCATGTATACTGTTTATCGATTCTGGCAAATATTTAGAAATAGATAAATTATTACAAATAATTGTATATTTATTACTGGGTAGTTGAAGGCATTTTGCCAATTAGTGTGCAAAGAACTGGCGAAGTTCCCTTTTTAAGAAAAAATATCACCAAATATATCTATTTTTGAACAGGGGAAAACTACAATTTGAGATTATCTGTACATAATTTTCAACGTAAAGAATCTTTAAAGGTTATTGCCTTAAGAAAAAATTAAATGCTTTACTTTTTTGGCAGAATAATCACATTCGTAATCTCTACAAAATTTCCGACCGATTTAAGGCTTAAAAGTTAACAAGTACTCAAGTTAACAAGTATTCAAGTTAGCAAGTGTTCAAGTTTATTTGTTAAAGAGTAAATTGCTAATACGAATAAGTTAACCTAGAGTTTTGTGTTTTTTCGTAAATACGATTAACCTAATAACCAAAAACCAAAAACCAAATAACGAATAACCGTTAACAGATAAAAAAAGACCATGAAGAAATTACTGCTTTCCTTGACGATGATCCTATACGGAATAAGTACCCAGGCGCAATTGGAAGTACATGTTGCTCTGGGACCTTCCTTACCAGTAGGACAATATGGTAATGAACGCCTTGATGAAGGAGGTTATGCACAGGTAGGAGTTGCGGCTGAGGTTAATGTTTTTTGGTTTATCTCCGAGCGTTTTGGAGTGCAGGGAGCTATTTCTCTTCAAGGACATGATATTGATCGAAGAGATCTCCAGCGTGATTTTTCTCAGGCTTTATTTGCTTCGAGTGTTGATTTGTTAGCTGGTAATTATGGCACCTCTTTAATTATGTTTGGTCCTTTTTATCGCTTTTATCCGCACGATACGGATCGTTTTGCCTGGACTTTTAAGGGAGGAGTGGGTTTGCTCTCAAGCAGAGTAGATGATTTGAATGTCAATGTAGTCAGTCAGACTCCTCAAGGTCCTGTTACTTATACCTCTAGTGGCCCATCAGCCTCTAAGGGTAATTTTTCCTATTTCCTTGGCTCTGATATGATGTATTTTATGAATGAAAAAAGATCCTGGGGTGTTCGCTTAGGTGTTTTGTTTTCGCATGCCAGACCTAATTTTGGACTGGTACTTCCTGAGGATGTAGCTCCTGAAGTCATCGAAAATGTTTCTTTCGTTAATGTTAATGTTGGAGTTTCCTTTAGGTTTGGTGGGAAAAACGATGCTGAAAATGAGTAGATGAGTAAATGGGCAGATGTGCAGATTTTGATGTTATGATTCTGTGATTCTGCAATACTAAGATTAGCAGATTTGAAAATGGGCAGATGTGCAGATTTTGATGTTGTAATGCTATGATTCTGCAATGTTGTGATGAAAATTATATGTGAGCATTTGTAAATGAGTGGATGTGTAACATCTGCGAAATTTGCGATATCTGCGTGTTAAAAAGAGCTACAAATAACACCATCCCCTAAAATTTAACACCACCACTCCCACTACCCACTACTCATTACCCACTACCAACAAAACATTGGCACAAGCCCTTTCCCCTTCATGATCAAACTTTCCATTATCGGAAGGTCGATTTACCACTCCCGATTTCGTTGCCTCCTTAATATACATAGTGGTAGAGCCCCCACCATCGAGGTTAATGGCATTTCTACAGCCCAACATTTGGGTCAAATCAGTCAACTCCTGCAAAGACATACCCTCTGCTTTTTTATGTCGCCCATCAACAGTGATTAATAAGGTCTTGTTTTCTGAAGTCGTGCAAGCACAGGTACGTGGATGACGCTTATTAGTGAAGCTGCGATCCACCAAAGGCATTTCTTTGCCTTGAAATAACAATAAGGGGCCTGTAACTAAAATGGAGGCATATCGTTTTTGCGATTTCCATTTATCCAGATTTTCAGTAGAGCGTATCAACAATTTACCTTCATCATCAATTACAAGCGCACTTTCCAGAATCTCATTTTGAGCATCTGAAAAGCGCTGAATGGTTTTGTTAATCTCTTGCCCTTCAACCTTGAAGTAAGTGACCGAATTTCCGGTTTTCAAATCAAAAAACCCTCCGTTGATGGCTGCGACGGCTTTATTATTTTTGGCAAAGACACTGGTTGGGATTAAGCTTTTTGAAGAATAGGCCAATTTAAAATTATAGTTTTGGTTGATTTCCAGGATATTGATGTTTTGTTGACTGTTGAAGAGTTTTTTGGTTCTTATTTGCTTCCAAATTAAACCTAGATGAACTTCTTTTTTTTTGCTAGGAAGGGCAGAAGCGGATTGAGCAGGAAGAAATTGTGGAGAAAGGAATAAAAAAACGAGTATAAGTCGGGTAGTTAATAATTTCATTGATTCAATTATTTAATTTCAAAAAAGAAAGAATAAAACCAATTTCTCACTCTGCACTAAAAACCAATGAAACAATTTTCCACTCACCTTTATGCTTCATAAAGGAAAACAAATCCAAACCCTGCCATTCCATAAGATTTTCCTGAGTTCCGAATTTTGCTTCATACTTCACCCAGGCACTGGCAAGATCTGACTGAATATCAACATTTGATTCTATCATTTTCTCCTCAAAAATGGGTTGGCTATCCGGGCCTTCAGGTGTTTTGCTAATAAACTCATCAATAGTACTCACTAAAACCTTCTCCACACTATCACTTGCCTCTTGCCAGGTTGTAGTAAGAGTAGCTTTTTCCCAGAAAAAATCTCGGTAAGCTTCCCAATCCCGATCTGACATGGTCTGGTAATAGTCTTTTAAAATGCCATTAAGTTCCTCTTTTTCAGGATGTGGATTAGAATCTAAGGGAGGGGACTGAGAGTCTTTATTTTGACATCCTAAAAAAAAAATGATAAATAATAAGCCAGATATATGGATAAGGTATTTCATGTAAAAGGGTATTAGGTAATAAAAGGATGGGGATAGAAGTACATGGTTTTTAAAAAACAATATACTTCTACCATATTTCTATTTTACTTCCCCTTCAACACCTCTCTGCTAATAACTAACTTCTGAATCTCGGAGGTTCCTTCTCCAATGGTACATAATTTCGCATCACGGTAAAACTTCTCCACAGGAAAATCTTTAATGTAACCATATCCTCCATGGATTTGGACGGCATCATCAGCTACCTTAACAGCCACCTCAGAAGCATAATATTTGGCCATTGCTGAGATTTTGGTCGATTTTTCTCCCTTATTTTTCAGCTCACCTGCTTTTCTAGTCAATAATTCCGCGGCTTCAATTTTGGTAGCCATATCGGCTAATTTGAAGCTAATACCCTGGAAGGAAGAGATGGGCTTACCAAATTGATGCCTTTCTTTAGAGTATTGGACAGCAGCCTCATAGGCTCCTTTGGCTATTCCTAAAGATAAAGATGCAATAGAGATACGGCCACCGTCTAAAACTTTCATGGACTGGATGAATCCTTCTCCCTCTTGTCCAAGCATTTGATCTTTATGGATTCTGCAATTATCAAAGATCATTTCTGCAGTTTCGGAAGCCCTCATCCCCAGCTTGTTTTCTTTTTTTCCTGCAGAAAAACCAGGAGTACCTCTTTCAACATAAAAGGCGGTCATCCCATGACTGTCCAATAATTCACCGGTACGGGCAATGACTACGGCTACTTCTCCGGAAATCCCGTGGGTGATGAAATTCTTTGCCCCATTGATGATAAAATAATCTCCATCTTTTTCGGCCACGCATTGCATTCTTCCGGCATCACTACCTGTATTGGGTTCAGTGAGTCCCCAGGCTCCAAGCCATTCACCGCTGGCTAATTTTGGTAGTAAATGATGCTTTTGTTCCTCATTTCCAAACAACAAAATATGATTGGTACATAATGAGTTATGGGCTGCAAGAGATAGGCCTATAGAGCCACAAACCCGAGCTATTTCTTCAATAACGGTTATGTATTCATGGTATCCTAAACCAGAACCTCCATAGATTTCGGGTACTAATACTCCCATAAATCCATATTCTCCCATTTTTCTAAAAAGGTCAACCGGAAAATGCTGGGATTCGTCCCATTCCATAACATGTGGGCGGATATTTGTTTCTGCAAAGTCTCGGGCACTTTGTTTGATTAACTGAAGATTATCCAGTGTTTCTAAATTCATAAGTTCTTTTATTTGGATTTGAGCTATATTTTGAGTCTAAAGTATCACTAATCTACTTTGTCTCAATTTAACGATTTGAAAACAGGAAGGCAAAAATAATGTTTTCTCAATACTAATTTTAAGGAATTGCTAACATTGTAATGTCAATTAGTAGATATGCAAATGAGTAGATATGCAAATGAGTAGATATGCAAATGAGAATATCTACCCATCTACTAATTTTCAAATTTGCACATCTACTAATCTACCCATCTGCTAATTAAATTACTCTCTGTCAGCGGTAACGGGGTCGTCCCAGCCAAGTGCCTGTCTCATTTTAGCGTGGATCTCAGTATTTTCATAAATACCTCTGAATAGTTCAGATCCGGGACCATAGGCAAAAACAGGAACTAAGGAAGCAGTATGACCATTGGTGGAGAATTTAAACCTAGGTCTACCCATTTTGGATTTTTCGGTAATGCAAAGACCTCCACATTCATGGTCGGCAGTAACGATGACCAGGGTATTGCCATCTTGTTGAGCAAAACGAAGAGCCTCAGTAATGGCTCGGTCAAAATCCAAGGTTTCTTGTAGCATCCAGTTGCCATCATTAGAATGGCCGCCCCAATCAATTTGTGAACCTTCGATCATGATGAAAAAGCCTTTCTCAGATCTGTTTTTTAAAAATTGGACTGCCTGGATGGTGGCAAAAGACAAATAATTTCTGCCGGCAGTAACCGGAAGGGGGTGTTTATCGGCAGTAAAATAGGCAAAAGGGCGCTTTACGTCAGGTTTTGTTTGTACCAGAGGTGCTTCGAAATAATCAGAAACCTTATACCCCTTTTTGATCAATTCATTGTACAAATTCCTATTATCCCCTTTTCTTCTATCAAAGTACTGCTTTCCTCCGCCAACAAAATAATCAATATCTGTTTCTAAAAAGTCTGCAGCAATTCGTTCATACATGACACGCCTGGGTTGGTGAGCGATAAAAGCAGCTGGAGTTGCATGAGTAATGGCCACTGTTGCAACCAGGCCAGTAGCCAGCCCTTTTTCTTCACATTCTTCTAAAATAGTTTTTAACGGGAGGGTGTCAACACTCATACCTACAGCACCATTATATGTTTTCTGGCCTGTGGCAAAAGCTGTTGCTCCGGCAGCAGAATCAGTGATTAGATCACTTGCTGAGTGAGATTTATGAAGACCCACTACCTGAAAATTCTCAAAGGATAGGTTTTTATTATTTGCGGCATAGGTGGCAGCTGAAATTTGAGGTAATCCCATTCCATCACCAATCATCAAAATAATATTCTTAACCTCGGCATTAGGGTCTACCTGACCTATTAATTCTGGTTGTTTAACCTTGCAAGACGTTAAGGAAGCAAGAACGAATATTGAACCAATGAGAATTCTTTTCCACATGAATTTTCTACTCTTCTAAATTAATAATGGCTTATTGCGTGTAAACGTATATTGCAGACTTTAATTTTTTATTTTTTTAATATTTTGGAATTATGTGCTGTTAACAAATTTTTAAACCTAGTATAGTGGAATTTTATTTTGTATGCCCGTAGTTTTGTGGCGAATTTTAGGGCTTTTTTTGAACCTTAAAACCTTAACATTGTTTTAAAATTTTGTTCTGCAACCTAAATAAAAAGCCTTTCGTCTATAAAAGTAGTATGAAAGACTAGTTAGGGGTATAATGTCACAATTTACAAATGATTTACAAATTTCTAAAGCGCATGGTCTTCAGAACGACGATTTTTAGTCTTTTTTTGTCCTTTTTAGGACTACAATGTCTTGTAGCGAATAGTTTAGAGCGGTCAGGAAATGCTTTGACGTCTATTACTGAAACTAATCAAGCTCAGTCTATTTTCGATCTTCTTAGTGATGGGAAAGAGGCTTTGGATATTACCATCGAATTTGATATGGCTCCTTTAATGGAAAACCGATATAATGAAAAGGCACAAAAAGCCACCTTATCCTATAAAAATACAAACAAAGAGATAGAGTCTTTTGATATAAAAGTAAGCCTTAGAGGTAAATATCGCAGACGTGTTTGCGAGTTTCCTCCCCTGATGATTAAATTTCCTAAAAAAGATTTGAGAGCCAGAGGATTAAATGATCATAATGATCTTAAATTGGTTACTCATTGCATCGATGATAAACTTATTGGAAATGATAATGTGGCTAAAGAGTTTATTCTTTATCAGTTGTACAATGAGCTAACGGATAATAGTTATCGAGTTCGCTTGTTAAAAGTCACATATAAGGATATTAATAATAATTACCAGAAGATAAAACGTTGGGCCTTTCTCATCGAAGATACTGATGAAATGGCTGAGAGATTAGGTGGAGAAGAGTGTGAAAAATGCCTAAACATACCTACGGATTCGATTGATTCAAGAAATGAAAATCTTACTGCCCTATTTCAGTTTATGATCGGTAATGCGGATTGGAGTTCAACAATGAACCGAAACCTGAAATTTGTGAACAGAGGTAAAAATGGTAAAAAGTTGATTGTGCCTTATGATTTTGATTTTTCTGGAATGGTCAACGCTTCCTACGCTATTCCTAGCAGTGACTATGGTTTAACTTCAATAAAAGATAGAGTGTTTTTGGGAAGAGAGGTTAGCCATCAGATTTTTGAAGAAAACATTAAATTATTGCTAGATAAAAAGAGAGCACTCTATAAAATAATAGGCAATTTTAAAATGATTAGTCCCGATGCCAAAACAGGAATGTTTGATTACATCGATACTTTCTACGATATCATCTCAGAGGTTGATTTTAGCAAACAAATTTTGCCGCAGTTAAGAGGAAAGGGAGAAGACTTATCAACCTCTAAAGGAGATTTGATTATTAATAGGAATAACTCTGGTAAATAGTTCCATGTTCAGGGTTCAGGGTTCTGTGTCAAGTTTTTCGAAATTTTAGGGTATCTGTTATTTTAAACTTGATTGGCACGCAACCAACTTCAGTCATCTGCGATATTTGCGTGAGAAAAAAGCTCAAATAAGCAACTATACTTTCAATAAAACAGTCCCTTAAACTCTGAACTTTTACCTACCGAAGTAAAACGTAGGTAGGCGGAACTCTGAACTCTTCTTATCAAAACCTCTCTTTCCATCTGTCCTTTAAAAACTTTTCTATCTTTTGTTCGGCGGGATTTTGCTGAGGCTCAAACAATCTACGGTTTTTTATCTCATCTGGAAGGTAGTCCTGCGGGGTGAAATTGTCAGGAAAATCATGAGGATATTTATAATGCTTACCATAATTTAGGGACTTCATAAGTTGAGTTGGGGCATTTCTTAGATGTAAAGGAACCGGTAAAGCTCCCGTTTCCCGAACAAGACTCTGTGCTTTTTTTATAGCCAGGTAAGCAGCATTGCTTTTAGGGGAGCTTGCAAGATATATTACAGCTTGTGACAAAATGATTCTAGCTTCAGGAAGCCCTACCGCCTGTATAGCTTGAAAACAAGTAGTAGCCATTAATAATGCATTGGGATTGGCCAGGCCAATATCCTCAGAGGCAGATATCATGATCCTTCGGGCAATAAATTTAATGTCTTCTCCACCTTCTATCATCCGGGCTAACCAATATACTGCAGCATCAGGATCGCTACCTCTTATTGATTTTATGAGTGCTGAAGCTATATCATAATGTTGGTCACCTCCTTTATCATATGCTATTGGATTGTCAAGAATGGCTTGTTTAACGACCCCATTATTGATAACTACCATACCCTCATCATCTGGTAAGTTGCTAACCAATTCCAGAAGGTTGTACATTTTTCGCGCATCTCCGCCTGAGTACAAAAGTAAACCATCATACTCTTCCACTTTGATGTCCTTTTCTCGGAGATACTCATCTTGTTCCAAAGCTTTATTTACTAAGGTTATTAACTCTTCTTTTTCTAAAGGTTTAAGACGGTAAACTTGACAGCGTGAAAGTAGGGCAGGAATCACCTCAAATGAAGGATTTTCAGTGGTAGCACCAATCAGGGTAACAATCCCCTTTTCAACAGCACCCAAAAGAGAATCTTGTTGAGATTTACTGAATCTATGTATTTCATCAATAAATAGTAATGGATTTGGGCGATTGAAAAATTGCAGCTTCTGAGCTTTCTGGATGGTCTCTCTGACGTCTTTTACACCTGAATTAATGGCGCTTAGGATATGGAAAGGGCGTTCGAGTTTTTTGGCAATTATCTGCGCAAGTGTTGTTTTACCCACCCCGGGAGGACCCCATAAAATAATGGATGGTAGTGTGCCGGCTTCAATGGCTTTGAATAATACTGATCCTGGCCCAACTAATTGTTGCTGGCCTATATAGTCTTCTAAATTTAAAGGACGCATTCGTTCCGCAAGAGGCTTCATATCCTGATTTTATAATGTCTCTGTAAAAAAATAAATTTTTCCACATTTTTTTATTTGTCTTCGAAAAAAGTTATATTTGGCTTAACTATTCTTAAATATTACTCCCTCCATAATTTCATCAAGGAATTGCATCAGCAATTCTGAATAGATTGCCCGGAACCATAATCCCTTAAGCGATCTAACCATGACTGCTTTGTTTAAAGCATCAGTCAATGCTGATAGCAATTATTGAATAGAGAAAACTACAAAACTATGTTATCAGAATTTTCTCCAAAAGTGAGAACGACCTTTGGGCACCCTTTTGAAAAGCTGGAGGATTTCTTTTCAAATTATGGCTTGTCACCACAAATCGTGAATATCGATCCAAACCGACATTCTACTATTGTCGGGAAATATGGTACCCATATTAGCATACCGCCTCAAAGCCTGGTGGACCTCTCAAATAATCCCGTAACAGAAAAAGTACAAATACATCTTTTAGAAGTTTTTACGAAAAGAGAAATTGTTTTATCCCAAACGTTTACTACTTCAGAAGATAAGTTGTTGGATATGGGAGGGCAGGTTTATATTCAGGCCAGTAAAAACCATATGCCATTGAAGTTAATCAAACCCATACCTGTGGATATTCCATCAGTTTCGGGGGTTCGTAATCCTGTAGGTATGAAGCTGTATCAGGGCAGCACAAGTATTACCCGATCTTTCGGAGAGTCTCCAGTATTTGACTGGAAATCATCAGAAAGGAAAAAACTACCTATTAGCAAAAGGAATGGCAAAAAGTATTATCGTTTTTATCTACTGGACTTTAATTGGGTAGGCTGTGGAGCGCAACCTTCAAAACGATCTCCTCAATCGATGGTCAGTGCCAAGTATGTTAATGCTGCTGGCAAACTGGATGATAGTATGGCCATCCTTTCTTTAGATAACCGAAGGTCGGTGGTTAAAATGCACGCTTCCGGACAGCGATTTACCAGCTTTAATCTTCCATTAAATGAGCCGGCTCATTTACTCATTTTTGGACTCCAACAGGGCCAGGCCTATGCAGGGTTTAGTAAAATTGCCAACCTTAGCAATAATCTAATCAGGGTAGAGCTAAAACCTGTGGATGGTAGCGATTTGTTGATTTATTTTTATGAATTAGATAAAAATAGTCAGTATGAAATGAAATCCTGATTCAATATTTTAAGTATAGCTTAATAGCAATTAAATCTGAAATAAGAGACACCTTTAAGATCTTAAATAAGAAGCTCCGTTGACATCAATAATAGTTCCTGTTGTAAATTCAGCTCCTTCGGAGGCTAAAAACAGGATGGCGTAGGCTACTTCTTCGGGAGTAGCTACTCTATTTAATGGACTTTGGTTTCTTATAGATTCTCCATCAGGACCGGCCAAAATGTCTGCTGCCATATCAGTTTGTACAAAACCTGGCGCCACCACTCCTACAAAGACATTATAGGGAGCCAGTGCTTTGGCTAGAGATTGACTCATTGAATTAAGTCCTGCTTTGCTGGCCCCATAAGCAGGATGGTTTGGCTCTCCCCGGAAAGCCCCTCTAGAAGAGACATTTACTATCCGTCCTGATTTTTGCTTAATCATAGCTTGGGCAGCACAATAACAAAGATTAGCAGGCCCAATTAAGTTTACATCTAGTGTTTTTTGCCAGGAATCTTGCCAATCTTCAAATGTAGAGTCATCAATAGGGTGGGGGTTATAGATCCCCGCATTGTTGATGACAATATCTAATTGCCCCATCTCATTCACAACGGTTGACACCATTTGCTTTACAGCATGAGGATGTATGATATTGGCTTTAAGAAGAATATGTCCTTCGCCTTCTAATTCTTCATAGGTAGCTGTAGCTGCTTTATTGTCTCTACTGAAATTGAGAGCTACACGTGCTCCTCTTTTTGCAAAAGCAATCGCAGTAGCTTTTCCTATTCCTTTGGTTCCTCCTGTAATGAGAACTGTTTTGCCTGTGAAATCCATGTTTTAAGTTATCAGGTGTTCAAGTTTACAAGTGTTCAAGTTAGCAAGTTTCTAATTTAAACTAGTAAACTTGAACACTTGTAAACTTGAACACTTTTTACAAATATAAAACATCCAATTTAGCTCTCCTGTATTCTTTTAAGGAATTCCTCTCGGAATGATTTGCCAATCGGTAGGTTTTTACCTTTAATGTGGACCTGATTGCCTTCTATGTATTCAACTTTGTTAATAGCAATAATGTAAGATCTATGAATACGCATAAATAGATTTTCGGGGAGTTTTGACTCCAGTTTTTGCAAAGTTTCCTTTGGCACTAATTGACGGTCTGAGGTTTGAATTTTAACATAATCACCAAAGGCTTGTAGACTAAGGATTTCTTCAAAAGGAATTCGAAAAATTTTGCGATCCGCCCTAATCAATAAAACTTCATTCTCCTTTTTTGGTGCCCAATCTTCTAATTTCTTTCCAGTTTCTATTTCCTGTGAGACCTTATGAATGGCCTTTACAAAACGATTAAATGAATAAGGTTTTAATAAAAAATCAGTAATTCTTAACTCAAATCCTTCCAATGCAAATTCTGAATAGGCAGTAGTGAAAATAACCTTTGGGGGATTATCAAGAGATTTTAACAACTCTATACCGCTTAAATCAGGAAGATTAATATCTAAAAAGAGCAGGTCTACCGTATTTTTTCTTAAGGCTTGTAGTCCATCCAAAGGATTTTGAAAAATTCCTTCAATTCTTATTCCTCCCATTTTTTCAATGTATTTTTTTAGAACTGCAATGGCAGGAGGTTCGTCTTCTATAATTATGCAAGAGATCATAGTTACAAGTTAGCAAGTTAGCAAGTTAGCAAGTGTTCTCGTGTTCAAGTTATAGTGGTTCTACATTTTAAAGATCATTTTCCATTTAGAGTGAATTTATCCCACAGGTTTTCCAAAGATCTATAATTATTATCTGCATGATTTACAAAATATGCGTGCCAAAAATCCCTCAAATAAATAGCTCCTTTGCACATCACAGAAATGACTTAACGTAAACCCGAGAACATGTGAATCCGTGAACCCATTCAGGTTTCATCCTCATAAATTTCCAAACTCAAAAAAACAGAAAATTTTTGATCTGTAGATAAAATATCGAGATGGTGAGAGTCAGGATATATCGCCTGCAGCCTTTTTCTTGCATTTGGGAGGCCAATTCCACCATCTTTTTGACCACTGGGATTAGAATCTTTCCCAACACTATTCTGACAGTCAAAAATAAATCCTTGCTCCTTTTGCCGGAATGCTATATTAATGTAGGCATTTTCATGACTATACTTCAGACCATGCTTAAATGCATTTTCAATAAAAGGTAAAAACAAAAGTGGTGCAACCTTGGTAGCTTGATTTAAATCAGGAGCAATCTCAAATTGGATATCAACTGTATTTTCCCCAATGCGTGCTTTTTGAAGTTCTATATAATTTTCAATAAATTCCAACTCCAGAGCCAACTCGATTTCTTCGGCGTCAGCTTTGTAAAGTATATATCTCATATTATCAGAAAGTTGTAAGACAGCCTCTCCTGCTTTAGTGCTCTCCTCCATGGTCATACTATAAATAGTATTTAGACTATTGAATAAAAAGTGAGGGTCGAGTTGATGTTTAAGGGCTTGCAGTTCAGCTTTAACTTTTTGCTCCTCCAATTCCCTGATCACCTTGTTTTTGGTATTAAGCTCAAACCATGCTTTTGATAATTTTAGTAAACTGGTACTGATTAGAAATACCAGAGAAAACTGAATAAGGTCTCCAAAGTTATAATAGGAAATGAAATAATAATCAGGAAAAAGCCAATCAGATAATACTTTAAAGGTCCATATATTGATCATTACCATTAATATCAAAGTCAGAAGGAATGAAAAGAAATAAACCAGGTAATTAGCTCTCTTCAAGAAATAGGGAATTAGAATCATTAAATTGAAATAAACGCCAGCCCAAATCGAAAAATGAAAAAGGAAGGTATAGATATAGTCAACCTTCTGAGGGGGAAACTCATAAGCAAAAATTCGCAATAGCACATAAAAAGAAAGAATCCAAAACAGAAGATGCTGGAGTCCTCTGTTTTGGATGATTGGCCTTATATAATTCATTTAGCAGAGATTTTTGCTAACTCTTCATACTCACCAGAAAAGGCTCGATCATCTTCTGCATATTTAAGCATAAATTTTTGTAATTCTTTACTATTGGCAGTTAAGACGATATCCCCTTTTACTTTTTCATGTTTAATCCTGATTTTCCTTTCCTTAAACAAGCTCTTTAGGTAATCATCATTAAAATATTCAATTTTAAATTTATCCTTTTCAATAATTACTTTTAAAAAATTGTGGGTGGGCAAATGATAGGCAATATCGTCCTGGCAGTCATCAGGGACATCCCTGTAAAAATCCATAAAATAGTGTTCCCCTAATTTTACTAGAACGGCCTCATAAGAAAATTGAACTTTTTCATTATAACGGCTTAGTTTATATCCCTTTTTTGCCTTTGTAAATTCCCAGGTAAGGGTTTCCGTGCCTTCGCCTTGCTTCCATTTCCCTTCCAGACTTTTATCATAAACAATTACATCATCTGTGTACAAAGGATTAATCGAGATGATACAAGACTGCAAACACAAAGCTAAAATTATAAACAACAAAAAAATCCGTTTCATAATATTGATTTTGATTGATACTACAATGCTATTACAGATTTTTTTAATTGCTAAATAAGGTCGTTGAATGTGCTTATTAGGTCGTTGAATGACCGAAAGGAAGGTGATAAAAAGGAAGAAAATTTAGGAATTGTAAATAAAGGCTTTTATTGCCAGGATTACCTCATCCATTGCTTGCAGGTGTGGCTGATGGCCTGAGTCAGTCAGGATACTGATCTGAGAATGAGGAACAGCTTCTCGAATGCCTCTTATCTGAGCCATTGAGCCATATTCATCATTTTCACCCTGGATGATCAGAAGTGGGTTTTTGATACTGGCTATCTCTTGCTGAATGGTCCATTGTTTAAAATGTGGATCGAGCCAAGTCCCTGACCAGGCCCGGAATAAAGCTTCAGCCTTATCGCCGTGGTATTTTTGTAGACTTTGAACCAGCTTGTCCTGATGTACCAAAGTTTGTCGAATCCCCTTCAGGGTAATATCTTCTACAAATATGTGAGGGGCAATAGCTATGGTGTGGGGTGGCTTAAAATGAGCTGCATACAAAAGAGCAATGGTGCCTCCGTCACTATGTCCAACAATGATGGCCTTCTCCAGCCGGAAAGTCTTAACCAATTCGGGGAGTACTTCAAGAGCTTGATGATGAAAAAAGGAAAGGGGAAGAGGGGAAGAAAAAGCAGATGATTCTCCATGCCCTTGTCGTTCATACAAATAAACCTCCGCTTTAAAATGCTTAGCGATTTGTTGTGGGAAAGATTTCCATTGAGGGATAGATCCCAGAGCATCATGAAGAAGGAGAAAACAATGCTCTCTCTTAGAATTTGCAGGGCCAATTCTTTTTATATGGATTTGAATACCTTGACTGGAATTCCAGAAGAAAGTTTCCTCTGTTAGCATTTTGTATGTGGTATTTACTTAATGCCCTGATCGAGAATTTTGCGTTTTTGATCAGTAAATTCTTCATTGGTAAGGATTCCCTTATCTCTTAATTCTGCTAATTGACGAATTTGCTGGAGCAAATTATTTACTGGGTCTTTAGAATTAAGATCTAAAACAGAATCTTCAGTGTGTGCATTCAGCTGTTTTACTTCCCGATATCCATTTTGGACAAATTGTTCGAATTGTGGAAGGGATCGAATATAGGATAAAGCTTCATGCTCATGAATTCGATCAATATCATTAAACCCAAAGTGGAGCGCTTCCTCAATATGAAAAAATGCGCGATCTGCTTCCTCTAACATGGAATAAGTACAAGCCAGGTTAAAATGGATGGCAGGATCTTCGGGGTCAATTTCCAAAGCCTCTAAAAATGCATTCCTGGATTCCTCGAAATTATAAGCTCTAAATAATCGGATGCCATCTTTTTTAGGACTGGAATAGCCTGAGGTATGATAGTTGTATTCTTTTCGATTTTTGTAGGCATAATTTTTTTCCCTGGATTTGTAAATACGCCTTTTAAGTGGAGTATTGTATCGCTCATCAAATTCTTCCTGTGGCATAGCAAAAAGTAAAACAGCATCTACAAATCCAACGAGGGCAGGGATAAAAAACAAGGGGAAATCGGGATTTTCCTCTATAGTAATAATAAAGGTGAAAAAGAAAATAAACATATGAAGGATGCCTTGGAATCGCCTCCCAAGATAAAAGCGGTGAACTCCAAATATTCCAAGTACAAGGGCCAACATGCCTGCAACTGTTTTATTCCTCATCTTAACTCTCTTTATTTTTTTGTTCTGGGTATTCTACCTTACTTATATTATTGATTCCTCAAAACATGGTTTTTGGTGGATATGCCAGCTAATTAATTTTGAAACGAAGTTTTTGTATTAATTATTGACTCAATTTAAAAAGTTTCGGTTGCAAAAATTATTCAATACTTTTTTATTTACCCACACTTTTATCTGTATTAACGTTTTTGATAGACAAATGGCACAATGTTTTCAGACAAATTTTTTAGAAATAGTGAAAAAATGTTGTTTTGAGGGGTAAATGGTTCCACAGTTCCATGGTTCCTGGTTCATTAGTTTTATCAGACCAAGGAACCGTGGAACCAAGATTCTTCATAAAAAGTAATTCAAAAATGTAACCAATAAAAATCAAGACAAGACTAATTGCTTAAATCATAAATTATCATAAGATCATAATTTTTAAGCATAAAAGTATCACAAAAGATGAAGGTCAAAAAATACTTGCTTGAGTTTGTTACTGTCGTTATAGGAATATTGATTGCTTTTGGTTTAAATGCCTATGCGGAACAAAGAAAGGAAAAGCAGAAAGTAAATGAATTCATCACAGGGATAGAATTGGAATTGAAGGAAAATTTGAAAGAAGTAACAATTAAGAAAGAATACCATCTGGAATTACTCAAAACACTCAATGAAAACCCAGATAGTGCCGTTCTGGTTATTCGGCCTGCTTTTTTAAAAAATTATGCCTGGACCCTGGCAGAGGGAAGTCTACTTCAAAAGTATTTGGACTATTCTGACTATAAAAAATTAATGGAGATATATACCATGCAAGATGTGCTTGCCACACTTAATGCCGAAATCGGAGAGGTCATGACCTATGTTAATGTGGTAAGTCCTTTTTTTATGGCTGGAGCTAAGGAAGAAGGATATGATGCCCAAAAATTTAGATTGAATTGGAAAAAGAGATGGAAGCCTGTTTTTCAGGAAATGTCGTCTATTGAAGGCCTTTTAGAAAACCTCTATACCGATTACTTAGCCCCTTAGAGCTTACCCTGATTAAATAGTATTTGGGTTTTCATAATCATAAGCATTGAAAAAGCATCTGTAATTTGTCCGGATAAAACCATTTGGAAGGCCTCCTGAAAAGGAACTTTCCGGATTCTTAAATCTTCTGTTTCTTCGGGACTTGAAGCTCCCAAACTTAGTCCTTTAGCAACAAAGGCTATGCCGATTTCATCTGTAACAGAATTTGAAATATCTGCCTCCAAAAGTGGCGTCCACTCCTCAGCGGTGATTCCGGTTTCTTCTAATAATTCCCTTTGAGCAGCCTCGATAGGGTTTTCCTCAAAGGGACAACCGCCTTCCGGTAATTCCCAAGAATATTTTTCTAATGTATAACGATATTGTCCAACTAACCAGGTGTTATTATTTTCATCCAATGGTACTATCCCGACAGCAATATTTTTAAAATGAACAAGCCCATAAATCCCATGCCCTCCACCTGGTGTGATAACATTTCGATGGCTTACCCTAATCCAAGGGTTTTCATAAACCGTTTCTTTGCTTAAGGTAGTCCAGGGGTTGGCCATTTGTGACATTACTTCTTTTTTATAAAAATCCTTTTAATTTATATACCAAATAACCTATCCATTCTTTGATTAGCAGGTCCCAGTCGGCGAGAGTTCCTGCATTGGGTAATAATATAGGCTCTGGGCGGAATTCAATTTTTTTGCTTTTAAAATCAGAAGAATAAGGTTGTACCTTTAGGCCGATTTTTTCAAAGCAAGCCTGGGCACGAGGCATATGCCATGCAGAACTGATGAGGAGGTAGTCCTGCTCTGGGAACTGCTCTTCCAGGATTTTTTTGGAATAAATCGCATTTTCCCTGGTATTTCGGGATTGGTTTTCGACAATTATTTTGGATTCTTCAACCCCTAATTGTATTAATAAATCTCGAACTTCGTCAGCTTCTTTCTTTTCAGCCCCCAATAAACGTCCTGATCCTCCTGTTAATAACCAATAATTAAACTTACCATCTTTATATAATTGTAGAGCATGATGAAAACGATTACCGGCGCCACTTAAGTGATGGATACCTCCTTTTACCTCTACACCCATATCAGAATATCCACCTAATAAAATGGCTACATCAAAGGTGTTTTCCTTAGCAAAAAATACTTCAGGGTTATCCGTTTCCCACCAGTGAACCACCAGGTTAAAAAGGAAGGCATTTGAAAAGAAATAAAAGGTCAGAAACGCCAGCAAAAGGAGCTTTTTTTTCCTCTTTGGCTTTTTGGTCCAAAGTCCACCGATAAAAAGGATTAAGACCCAAATAATGGGCCTGAGTAAAAAAGACAGTAGCTTCGATAAAATAAAAAACATACTCCCTTTTTAGAATCACATAAAACTAGGTGCTGTTGGACCAGCTAACAGCTTTACAATAAAATTTTCTAACAATAATGGTTGAAATAATGCAAAAGATACGATGGCAAATACAAGGCCAAATACTGCTCCATACAAATGGGCATCATGAGCAATATTATCACCCCCTCTTTTACTCATATAGCTGGAGTACCAGACATAGGCTATAGCGAGTATGATTGCGGGCAGAGGCGGAAATAAGAACCATTGCCAGGGATCTAGCATAATATAGACAAAAACAAGGGCAGAGGTAGCTCCTGAAGCTCCAAGCGATCCATAATAAGTATTATTTCTGTGCTTAAAATAGGCTGGAATGGAAGAAACTACTACAGCTCCCACATAAAAAAGCAGGAAGGCCAACCTTCCAAAATTGGGACCAAAGACCGCCCGGACAAATAACTGCTCGATTACTTCTCCAAATTGATACAATACAAATAAGTTAATCAATAAGTGCGTCCAATTTCCATGAACAAAACCATGGCTAAAAAAACGATACCATTCGCCTGCTTTATTCACAGAATAGGGATGGAAAATCAACCTTTGACGCATGGCAGGATTATTAAATGCCTGGTAAGAAATAATCCCGGTCATTATTACAATAATTAGTGTAAAACTCATAGAGAGGATAGTTTGAAATATATTAATTGAGATTTAGTGCGCTGACCAGCGCACTAAATCTCAATTAATATATTTTATTATGAATTATGATAAGGCTCATTCTTTAATATCGTCATTGCCCTATACAACTGTTCAAGGAAAAATAACCGAATCATTTGATGAGAAAAGGTCATTTTCGACAAAGCTAGCTTTTTCTGAGCTTTTTGGTATACTTTTTCAGAAAAACCATAGGCTCCCCCAATTTGAAAGATAACTCTTCTATGGGATTGAGTCAATAATTTTTCCATGTACCTGGCAAATTCCTCAGAACTAAATTGTTGGCCATTTTCATCCAAAAGAATTAGGCAATCCTCATTCTTAAGTCGCTCAAGTAGAAGATCCCCCTCCTTTTCTTTCAACTGACTTACTGAGAGCTTCCCTGCCTTTTTTATGTCCGGCAACACTTCCATGGAAAATGGCAAATACCTTTTGACTCTTTTCTCATATTCTGCAAGCCCTTCCTTAAGGTAGCCTTTATTGGTCTTCCCAATCATCCATAATTCAAGCTTCATTTCTTTTGTTTTTTATTCCACCTTCCACCTTCCACCTTCCACCTTCCGAATTCCGATTTCCAATCATTCAATAATCGGCTTGCCAATGTATACTTTTATCTCAGGTGAGAGTCTTATTTTTATTTTGACGATCAGAGGTTCTTCAAGATTAGCATAGGTTCTTCTGTGCAGGCTGTAGGCCATTTTTATAGTATTAAAAACTGAAAACATAGCCGCATTACCTTTATTCTCTTCAAGGATTTCATTAAGGCGTTCAGTGGAAAATTTAGGATGATCTCCTTTTAACTCCACCTCAAGGGAGGGGCTTAGGGCTACCCCTAGAGAAAAACTGGTCATTTGTAAACCATATATTTCCAGCTTCGGAAAAATCTTTAACCATTCTTCTATCAGCCTGTAAGTTTTTTCCTTAGCTGAGTCCCCTATATTACTGGCTTGTTCTTTAATGGCTTCTGTGGCTTCTTGAAAAGCTCTTTGTATTTTATCTAGCATAAGGTTTTGGTTTTTACGTATTCACGTGTTCAAGTATTCACGTTATTGGATTTTATTTAAGATTGAACGATTTGATTTTTAATTAAGTTTTCGATTCCTCTAACTCATTCAAAATTCAAAATTTCTCATTCAAAATTATTCCACCTAAAGATGCACAATCAAAAAGTTTTTTGCAATCATAAGCCTTCTAAACCTACTAAAGAGTTGGACTTGTCGACAAAAATTATATAGTAAACTCAAATTAATTCTTCTAACAACACATATATCTTGTATTTTACCGTTCCTAAAAAACTATTGCGAATCAAATGCGTTTCACTGTAGAGCCGTGCACAAATGAGTTATTTTTATTCTTCATCACAAAGAGGCAAGGAGGTACAAAATGATAGTGTTGTTTTTTGCGTCTTTTTGGTGATTTTTTTTAAAAAACTGCCCTTTAAATGTATTTGTGCAGAACTTTGAAATGAAAACTTTTGATCATTACAATTATCAAAACTTTGTAAAGTACACCGATGAACGACATAAAAACACTTGGAGAGCTTAAAAAAAGTGGCTATCGTTCCAGATCCATGAAGGAAGAGTTACGTGAAAATCTGGTTAATAAACTACAATCTAAGGAAACCGTTTTTGAAGGAGTTATTGGATTTGACGATACTGTTTTACCTGATATTGAAAGAGCAATCCTTTCAAGACATAATATTTTACTTTTGGGATTGAGAGGCCAGGCCAAAACCAGAATTGCCAGGTTACTAGTTAATCTAATGGATGAATACATGC
Organism: Saprospiraceae bacterium; assembly: GCA_028285545.1. GTDB lineage: Bacteria > Bacteroidota > Bacteroidia > Chitinophagales > Saprospiraceae > JANQPA01. The sequence goes on from JANQPA010000108.1 coordinate 83,723, forward strand.
CCATTGTAGCCGGTAGTGAATTAAATGATGATCCTTTTAACCCCATCTCAAGATTTGCTGTAGATTTAATTGCCGAAAAAGGAGATGATACTCCCATTGATTGGGTACATAGGAATGATCGTTATGTAGAAAAATTAGCCACTCCTGACGTAAGTGTGGCAGATCTTATTGGGGATGTCGATCCTATCAAGGCTGCTACTCTAAAACTGCCATATTCTGATGAGCGAGTTATTCATTTTGGTTTGGTTCCCAGAGCTCATCGTGGAATTTTTGTAATTAATGAATTGCCTGATTTGCAAGCTAGAATTCAGGTTTCTTTATTTAATATTCTCCAGGAAGGTGATATTCAGATCCGTGGCTTTAAGCTCCGCCTTCCTCTGGACATTCAATTTGTATTTACAGCAAACCCAGAAGATTATACCAACAGAGGTAGCATCATTACCCCACTTAAAGATAGAATTGAAAGTCAAATCCTTACTCACTATCCAAAAACCATCGATATTGCCCGTCAAATTACTGAACAGGAAGCTGGTATTTCTGACGATCAACAAAAACGAGTGGAAGTTCCGGATCTGCTAAGCATTTTATTAGAGCAAATCTCCTTCGAAGCCAGAGAGAGCGAATATATTGATGAAAAGAGTGGAGTATCTGCCCGACTAAGTATTGCTGGCTTAGAAAACCTGGTGAGTACTGCTGAGCGCAGAATGTTAATCAACAAAGAAAAAAAGACCATCGCTCGTATCATCGATTTTTGGGGCGTGGTACCTGCTATTACTGGGAAGGTGGAACTGGTATATGAAGGAGAGCAGGAAGGACCCTATAATGTGGCCATTGCTTTAATGAGTAAATCCATTAGAAACTTGTTCCTCGATCATTTTCCTAATCCAGATAAATTGAAAAGAGGACAGGAGCGAGATCCTTTTGGGACCATCAGGGCTTGGTTTTCGGGAGGCAATACTATTGACTTGCTAAATGATTCTAGCGACAAGGAGTTTAAGTCCGCGCTCGATAATGTGGCCGGCCTTAAAAAATTTGTTACCTCCGCATTGCCCGAATTAAAAGGTAATGAAGTGTACACCTATATGGAATTGGTTCTTCATGGCCTGGCAGAATTTAATGTGATCAATAAAGACATTATGGAAGCGAGCTTTTCTTTCCGGGACCTATTGGCCAATATGTTAGATGACGATATTTTTGATGATGAATAAAATGGAGGGTGCCCATAAGTTCCTGCCTTTAATGAGGCACCCGATAAATTTTTTTATATTTAGATCTTTAGGGCCTAAATATTTTTTTATGCTATTGAAGATCTACCCGGACAATCCTGAAGGAAGAAAGATTAGACAAGTTATCCAGTCCCTGAATGAGGGAGGAATTATTATTTATCCAACAGATACTGTTTATGGTATTGGTTGTGATATTTTTAATCAGAAAGCAGTAGAAAAAGTCTGCCGCATCCGAAACCTGAATCCTGCCAAAGCTATGCTTTCTTTTATTTGTAAGGATATCAGTCAAATTGCCGAATACTCTGCCCAAATTGATAATACTATTTTTCGATTGATGAAAAGGAACCTTCCTGGCCCCTTCACATTCGTTCTCAAATCAAATAACTCCGTTCCAAAACTACTCAAAAATAAAAAGCGTACCATCGGAGTAAGGGTGCCCAATCATAAAATACCTTTAATGATAGTTGAAGAATTGGGGAGGCCGCTACTTACAGCTTCGCTCAAATCCGATGATGAATTTCTTGAATATTTTACCGATCCCTTTGACATCTATGAGGATTATAAAAACCTGGTAGACATCGTAATCGACTCGGGGATTGGCGGTAACCAGCCTTCCACAGTAGTTAACTGCCTGGGCGTTTTGCCTGAGGTGATTAGAGTAGGGGCAGGGGATTTGGAGTATTGAGTACTGGGTAATGGGTATTGAGTATTTTGGAAAAACTTTTCTACCCATTACTCAATACCTACTACTCACTACCCAAATATGTTGGTATCTGACAAAGACCCTAATAACACTATTTCCCCAACCACTAATTATCGCTTCCTTCCTAAAAATCAATTACTTTGTGGCTTTTACATAACCTTATGCTTGTTTTATGCGATTGTGCCTTACACTGCTACTTGTCCTGGCCCCTTGTTTTGTGATTGGACAAACTACTCTGTTGCGAGGAAATATATATGATGAAGAATCTGGGGAACCGATCCCTTTTTGTACCGTTCAAATAGAAGGGACAACCCTTGCTACCGACACCGATGTCGAGGGATTTTTTTCTCTATCCAATATATCCGGTGGTAATTATTTCATTAAAGTAACATTTATCGGCTATGATACAGCAAGAGTAAGTGTAGATATAAAGGAGAATACCATTAATTATCAGCGAATCTTCCTAAATCCTACAGTGATAACACTAAGAACAGTAAATATCTCTGGCATCAAAGAAAAAGCAGAGAATAGCACTCAGGTTTCAAGCGTGACCTTAACACCTACCCAAATTACCGCTTTACCTTCAGTAGGAGGAGAATCTGACATTGCTCAATATCTTCCAGTGCTGCCTGGAGTAGTAAGTACAGGGGAGCAGGGAGGACAGCTTTATATTAGAGGAGGAAGTGCCATTCAAAATAAGATACTTCTTGATGGGATGACCTTGTATAACCCTTTTCATTCCATTGGGCTCTTTTCTGTTTTTGAAACGGAAGCATTACGAAGTGTGGATGTTTTTACCGGAGGATTTGGAGCACAGCATGGCGGCCGAATTTCTGCAATTGTAGACATAAAAACCCGAGAGGGGAATAAGAAAAAATGGAGTGGTATGGCTTCTGCCAGTCCTTTCCAGGCTAAAATGCTGGTGGAGGGTCCTTTAAAAACATTCTCCAAAGACCAGGGGAGCTTGTCTATTTTGTTAACAGGGAAATTAGGTTATCTCGATAAGACCTCAAAGTCACTGTATAGTTATGCAGTAGATACTTCCTTCTTTTCTTTTGTTGCCCAAGATACCAGCCTGGGTGGTTTGGAAGAAGATTTGGGCCTGCCCTATTCCTATGGAGATTTTTATGGTAAACTTTCCTTTGTTGGAACAGCGGGTAGTAAATTTAATCTTTTTGGATTTTCATTTAGCGATCAGTTTGATGTATTGGGTTTAGCTAATCTGGAATGGCAAAATGGGGGAGGAGGTATGAATTTTACCTTGATTCCTGGAAATTCAACTACAGTTATTAATGGAACCTTATCTTATACTGATTATGAAATAAATTTGAATGAAAGAGGGGGAGGACCGAGGAGTAGTGGCATTACAGCATATAATGCTTTGATGCGATTTACGAATTATGGTAAAAATAAACAATTGGATTATGGCTTTGAATTCAATGGTTTTAATACCGATTTCAATTTTACTAATGCCACAGGCTCTTTTTTTGAACAAAGGGATTTTACAACAGAGATTAGTGCTTTTTTGGCATACAGTCAAAATTTGGATCGATTAATTCTGGAGCCAGGAATACGACTACAATATTATGCCTCTCAGGCCACTGCTTCTATCGAACCCAGGCTGGCATTGAAGTATAAAATTTCAGAGGACCTCCGATTTAAAATGGCAGGTGGAATTTATTCCCAAAACCTGATCAGCACCTTCAATGATCAGGATGTGGTCAACCTGTTTGTAGGTTTTTTATCAGGCCCGGAAGAGACCATTTTTAAGGCCGGAACCAGAACAGCTACAGATAATCGCCTGCAAAAAGCCTGGCACCTAATTGGTGGTTTTGAATATGATCTTTCAGATGCTATCCAAATCAATGTAGAAGGATACTACAAAGATTTTACCCAATTGATTCAAATTAATAGAAATAAGCTGCAAGCCACTGATCCAGATTTTGTCACCGAAACTGGCGATGCATATGGACTAGATATTTCCTTGAATTATTCCTCTCCCAGTGGCCTGTATACCTATTTGGCTTATTCCCTGGCTTATGCCAATCGCTTTGATGGCGAGCAGGAGTATCCCCCCGTTTTTGACCGCCGGCATAACCTAAATTGGCTGGCAGGTTACACATTTGGTGCGGATCAGGAATGGGAGATTTCTGGTCGTTGGAATCTCGGTTCCGGCTTTCCTTTTACCCAAACCCAGGGTTTTTACCAGGATATAGATTTTTCTGACCTAGGTCAAACTGATGTGCTTACTGGGAATGGTAATCTGGAGGTTCTATTATCTCTTTTGAGAAATGGAGGACGCCTTCCTTATTTCCACCGCTTAGACATTTCCTTAAAAAGGCAGTTTTTCTTTTCCAGAGATAGTCGACTGGAAGTAACTGCCAGTGTCACTAATGCTTACAACCGAGCTAATGTTTTTTATGTGGATCGAGTCACCAACCAAAAGGTGGAGCAACTGCCTATATTGCCAAGTTTGAGAGCTGCTTTTTATTGGTAAACTATTAAACAATAGAAGAAACCTCTTTTATCTTTAAGAATAGAATTCTAGAAAATATCAATCTAATCCAATGGAGATGAGAGATATTTAGAGACAAATTGATAACAAGTAGAGATACATTGTTTTCCTTTTGTAAATGATTCAAATATCATTAGATAGATATTTATGCTATGGTATTATTAGATCAATTGACAATTTGTTTCTATTTATTTCTAAATGCCTCTATCTATTTCTGCTTTTGAAAAAAAAAGAAAATCGGGTTAGCACCTGTTTGTTCTGATGATTACAGCCTGCTTACAATTCTTTTTAAACTTGCTTCTGATTCCTTATGGAACTTCAGCGCATTTTGAAAGAGTTTCTGAAGTATGGTTTTATTGCCTCCTTTTGACTGGCTTTCAATATTTACCAGTGCTGCTTTGAGGGAGGGAATACCCATATAATCAGCCTGGGGTTTCAAAGAATGGGCATTGATTCTTAACTGATCCCAATCTTCCTCCTGAAGATTTTTTTTCATTACCTGGAAGGTTTTAGGGGCAATACTTAGGTAAATATTTATATACCGCTTCATCTTTTTCTTATCCCCTTTTGTAAATTGCTCTAAAAACGACAAATCAATCATTATGCATTTGCTTTTATTAGTTCATAAATTTCCTGGAAGGCATCTTGGCCTTTGATAACGTAGTGGATGGCTCCATACATGATGGTTTGTGCAGCCGTACCATAGCTCTTTTGACTAGAAAGCATAATGACTGGCAACCCTTTGTTTTTCTCCTTAATAGATTTTAAAATATCAATGCCGTTAGCAGCCTCTCTTTCTTTTGAATTAAGATAGTAATCCAGTACGACAACATCAGGTTTTTTATCCATCGATTGCAAACAGGCTTCCCCCGTAGGAAAAGAGCTTATGGAAAAGTTGCCATCTTTTTCCTGTAAGTAGTCACTCAACATTTCTGTCAATAATGGCTCATCGTCCACGATAAAAACTTCAGTAGGTGTATTTGACATGGTTTGGAAATTTAAAATGAATATTTTCTGTGAAATTAGAGCTAACTACCATGAAATTCAAGAAACAATTATCTAGTGGTCTTTTGACTTATCTAGTGGTTTAAGTGTCTTGATAGCCTGTTTAAAGATTACTAAGCCCGAAATGAAATGAAGGGATTGGTAAGCTTTAATGGAGATCCAACTTAAGACCTAACAAAAAAAGAACTATTCACCAGCAATTGATGGATTTTTTGCAATAACTCCTGCGTATCAAAAGGCTTTCCGATAAAATCATCCATACCAGCCTCATAGCAACGCTCTACTTCTTCTTTCAAAACATTGGCGGTCATAGCAATAATCGGTATTTGGCATTTTTCATTTTCTAATTTCCGTATGGCCTTTGTGGCCTCATATCCATTCATTACTGGCATCTGCACATCCATAAGTACCACATCATAAGTATTTGATTTCATCTTTTCCAGGGCAATGAGTCCGTTATCCGCAACCTCCACAAATGCTTCTTCAATAGCATCTTCTAATTCTTCCTGGGCTACAATGGCATTGAATTGGTTATCTTCTACTAAAAGCACCCTTAAGCCTTTGAGCACCTCAGAACCTATACTTGTATTACTAGCATCTTTAGTAGTCGATTCTAGACCAATTTCTTCCTTTTGTAGGACATAAGGGATGTCAAAATAAAACTGGCTGCCCCTTCCTTTTGTACTTTCCACCCAAATCTGGCCCTCCTGTAATTCCACTAGTTTTTTGGAAATGCTTAGACCCAAGCCTGTCCCTCCAAATTTTCTGCTGGTATCGGTATAAGCTTGCTCAAAAGAATCAAATATTTTTATTAGTCGATCTTCTCCAATACCGACGCCGGTATCAGATACACAAAATTTAGCCATCATCTTGTTATCCGCCAATGTTTCGGTTTTCAATTGGATAGTCACCATGCCTTTTTCGGTGAATTTGATGGCATTGCCTACCAGGTTTAAAAGGATTTGATGTAATCGAGTAGGATCCCCAATAAACTGATTCGACTCTCCGTTATCGATATTGGTTTTTAGGAGTAAGCCTTTTTCCTCGGCTTTAAATTGCATGATGGTTTGGACATTTTCTATCACCTCTTTCATGGAAAAAGGAATTTCTTCCAGATCAATTTTTCCGGCTTCAATTTTTGATAGATCGAGGATGTCATTGATGATGACCAGCAAAGAATTGGAGGAATCCTTAATAGCATTCAGGTAGTTAAGCTGTTGTTTTTGTGGTTTGCGGCGCAGCAAGATGTCTGTCATGCCCTTAATGGCATTCATCGGAGTTCGTATTTCATGACTCATATTGGCCAAAAACTGATGTTTGGCTCGCTCAGAGGATTTAGCCTTTTCCTTTTCGGCTTCAATCAATTTATTCTTGGACTCCAATTCCTCTTTGGTCTTTTGTAGAAGGCGATATCTGAAATATAAACCTAAGGCAAAAAGAAGAGCGATTAAACCTAGGGCAAAAAGAATGTTTCGACTATTTTTTTGAGCACTTAATTCTTTTTGAAAAATGATTTCCCGAGCTAATTTTTGTTGTTCCAACTGAAGACTATCCGCCAGTCTCTTTTGTTGATACTGAAAATCTAGTTCTTGCCTGGTTACTTCTTGACTATTGAGGACAACAGTTATAGAATCTCGGGTTTCAATGTATTTTTCATGATATTCTAAAGCAGCAGTAGGATTACCTAATACTTTATTGGCTTCATAAATAATTTGATAATTTTCTATGTTGGTAAATAAGTTTTCATCCGTTTTTTGAACCCCAAATTTGGCAATATCAATAGCCTTGTTATATTTTTTTAAGCCAAAATAGGCCTTAGCTAACTCCGTATAATAGGCCCCCATTTCAGCATTAAGCTCTCCCCTGGCATTGTCATAAGCAGCTCTCATTGGCAGTAATTCAGCAAGTGCTTTTTCATAATACCCTTTGGCAATGTCAATGCTTGCTTTGATACGACGTGCCTTCCTTCGGCAGACCTCGCAATCGGGCTGATTATCCATGATTTGGAGGGCTGAATCTAGGTGAGAAATCGCATTATCAGTTTTTCCCTGGCTTTTATAAATTTGGGCTTGACTCATGTGACAAATCCCTTGCTGTCTTTTATCCTTTCTCCTTTTTGCAAAAATTAAAGATTTAATACTATACTTTAAGGCCTCTTCAAAATTCCCAATCCTATAATGTATCGATGCCAAAAATCCTAATGCCTCAGCGTAATCAGGTTTATGAGTCAAACCATTCTCTTCGGAAATAGCAATAACTCTTTGAGCAATATTCATCGCTTTTGGTAACTGGGATGTATTATAGTTGAAAAGGATCATTCCAATATAAAATGGAATCTGATCATTCGGAATGCTATCTAAACTTAAGATCTCATTTAATTGACCCTGAAACTCATTGATATCCCTTTTCTGGTATTTGATCCCCTCTACCTGGCAAGTTCTTAATATGGTATACGCTGGGACGGCACTTCCATAGTCCTCCAATTCTATTGCTTTTTCAAAGGCCTCCTTTACTAAAGCACAACATTTTTCCTGCTCTCCTGTGAATAAAAAATAGGTGGCGCTTTCCAAAACCATAAAGCGGGGGAGGTATTTTTCGGGTCCATTTTCTTTCACCATTCCTACCGCATCAAAAATGTCGTAACTCCAACGAACCACTTCTGGGTTCTGGGCTTCATCTAAAAGCGGGTTGAATCTTTGATAAAAAGCCTCAATTCTTAACTCGTCACTATTGGTGGTATCAGACCAAATAGCATACAAAGAATCAGCATAGGACTGCTGGCCCTGGGAAAAAAGGCCATTTAGGCAGCAGCCAAGCAGGAAAAATGTAATTTGAAGTCTTCTTTTTCTCATCATCTTTATTCAATTTCAATGGCAATTTCAATATCAATTTCAATTGGGGATTCTTGGGTTTAGTTGGAATTTTCGAGAGTATTCAAAAAAGTGTTTCTAAACATTTCTAATTAATTGATACTTAGTTTTGCTCTGAACGCTAAACACAAAACCCTGAACTGTCTCAATTTTTCTATACAAATTAATATCAAATTACCTTATACTATCTCTTATACTTATCAAGCGGTACTCTCAATTATCAATCGGTTGATACTTATCGGGAAATATTAGTTTCTTGTAACCGATTAAATTATTCAGGAAAAATGCACCAGCACCCTATGAAAATACGAAGTTTAATCGTTGATGATAACCTTTTTAATATAGAAGTCCTCTCAGACCTCCTTAAAGAAAATGAAGGGCAGATAATGGTGGAAGGGATCGCCACAAATGGAGCAGAGGCCATCCGGCAGATTAATACCCTGAAACCGGATTTAGTATTTCTTGATGTGGAGATGCCGGATATGAATGGATTTGAGGTGCTTGCTTCTCTGGAGAAGATTGAATTCCAGACCATTTTTGTCACCGCTCATAGTCATTATGCCATCCAGGCCATCCGATTTAATGCTTTAGATTATTTGGTAAAACCCATTAATCCCAAAGAACTTTCCCAGGCCATTAGCCGTTACCGCTCTCAGGATTATGCTCAGCAACAAAAACAGCAAATCAAAACTGCCCTGGACAATATGGCCAAAAAGAACAAACTGGATCAGGTTCTCTTTTTGCCCACACAAGAAGGAGGCATCAAGATGGCCCTCCGAGATATCGTCAAAATAGAAGGAGATCGAAATTACAGTACTTTTTATTTGTCTAGTGGGAAAACCAAAATTTCTTCAAAAACACTTGGTCATTTTGAAGAGATCCTTCTGGGGAAAGGATTTTTCAGATGCCATCGTTCCTATATCGTTAACAGGCATCATATTGATAATATGCTAAAGGAATCTTTTTTATTGAAAGACTTATCCACCATCCCGATTTCTAGGCGTCGGAAGACGGAGGCTAAAAGTTGGTTTTATGATTTTTAGTTGACTAGCATTCCAACTTAGATTACTTTCCTAACCACTGTATTTGAGCCACAGCAATTTTTTTCTCTGAGACATTATTTTTTATTAAAAAATGATGGATGTTTTCTGAAGAGCTGTCTAATAAAATCTGAAGCTTTTCGTCATAAAAAGCTTCGGATAAATAATTAATATCCAATTGACGGATGGTATTATTTGAAAATTGCTCCAATGGAAGGCTATCCAACATCCATTGTATATAGCGAATGCTGTAGACATGTCTGTTCAAATCAAGATCACTGTATACCACCTTTTGAGAATAAATAATTGGATAATCCTTTTGTGGGCTCAACTTTGGAGGGGGAGCTAAGTGGTGATCTGGCCTATCCACAATATAATCTTGTTTAAGAAAACTGCTTAGCCGTAGTGGACGTCGGGTTTTGAGATCCATGGCTACCCAAGATGAACTGGCTTCCCCAATTTTCTCACCCTCTAAATTCAAAATGCTAAATTTTCGGGTCGTCAATAAAGCCCCGATATCATGAATCCAGGTTTGAATTTGGATATATTCCTGTGGTCCAGGATACTGATTCATCTGAATACTTAATCGGGCCAATACCCAGGCTCGGTTATTAGGAAGCATATAATCCAGGCCAAATCCTTTTTCATCGGCATCCAGACCTGCTGTTTGAAGAAGGTAATTGGCAATGGTACTTAGCGTAGCCTTTCGGAGGAAGTCAACCTGGAATGCCTGAATTTGATATTTATAGGTAGTCATTTATTACCGCTTGGTATGGTTTTTTGAGAAAAATAAGGAAAATTAATAAGGCTCTATTATCTTCATTAGGTCTATAGTATAATTCTAAAAGTAAATTTTTTAAACAAACCAGAGAGGATATGCAACGGTATTTATTTCCCTTTTTAATTCTTATGATAGGTTCTTTGAGTGCTCAGGAAGTGGATATGAGCATTTTTCATGGCATGAAACCGAGAAATATTGGTCCTGCCGGAATGAGTGGTCGGGTTACTGATATTGAAGTGGTCTTAGAAGATGTTGACAATATATACATAGGAACAGCCGCTGGAGGTGTTTGGAAATCTGAAAATGCAGGGCATACCTGGACCCCTATTTTTGATGATCAAAAGGCAGCTTCTATAGGAGATATCACCATTTATCAGAAAAACCCCAACATTATTTACGTTGGGTCAGGAGAAGGAAATCCGAGAAATAGTCACAATAGTGGCTGGGGAATGTTCAAATCCATTGATGGAGGAAGGTCTTGGAAACATCTTGGTTTGGAAAATACTCGCCAAATACATAGAGTACTGGTTCATCCAGATAATCCTGATATTGTAGTAGTCGGCGTATCAGGAGCAACCTGGGGAGAAAGCGAGGAAAGAGGTGTCTATAAATCTACTGATGGTGGTCATAGCTGGGAAAAAGTATTATATGTAGATGAAAAAACAGGAATAGCAGACCTTAGAATGGATCCATTTAATCCAAATAAGATTATTGCAGCCATGTGGGAACATAGAAGGTGGCCCTGGTTTTTTAAATCGGGAGGTAAAGGTTCCTCTATTTACATTTCTAATGATGGAGGGGATAGCTGGCAAAAATCCAATAAAGGACTTCCAAAAGAAGAGTTGGGGCGGATCGGAATAGCCTTTGCTCCAAGCAAAAAAAATTGGGTCTATGCCTATGTTGAATCTTCTGATAATGCCGTTTTCCGTTCTACAGATGGGGGCTATTCCTGGGAACGGCGCTCTCGTTCTAAAGACAGAAATATCGGAGGCCGTCCCTTCTATTATGCAGATATTTATGTAGATCCTAAAAATGAAAATAGGGTTTACAGCATTGCCAGTGAAGTAACCAGTACCGAAGATGGAGGCCGCAGTTGGCAGGTTTTTGCCCCCGGCAATCGCATTCACACCGATCATCATGCCTATTGGATTCATCCGGATGACCCTGAATTTATCATGGTTGGTCATGATGGTGGTTTGAACATCACTCACGATAGAGGTAAAAACTGGTGGTTTGCCGATAACCTTCCATTGGCTCAGTTTTATCACGTTCGAGTAGATAATGAACTGCCTTATAATTTATATGGAGGCCTACAGGACAATGGTTCCTGGATAGGCCCAAGTCAGGTCAGTTTTAAAGGCGGCATTCGCAATTTTTACTGGCAAAGAGTCAGCGTAGGAGATGGTTTTGATGTGGTTCCAGATCCTAAAGATGCTGATTATGGATACAGCATGGGGCAAGCTGGAGGTTTATACCGCTATCATAGATCAAGTGGACAGCTGCAAATAATTAAACCCGTACATCCTGAGGGTGAATATCTTCGGTTTAACTGGAATGCAGGTATTGGCATAGATCCTTTTGATGAAAAAACCATCTATTACGGCAGCCAGTATCTTCACAAATCTTCAGATTATGGGCAGAGCTGGGAAATCATCAGCCCGGACCTAACCAATAATGAACCAGAAAAGCAAAAATTCCTGGAATCAGGGGGATTAACCTATGATGCCACCGGAGCTGAGAATCATACCACTATCATCAGCATAGCTCCATGTGGCCTTGAAGAGGGCGTCATCTGGGTTGGAACGGATGACGGCAATGTTCAGATCACTAAAAATGGGGGAAAAGATTGGACCAATGTCACCAAAAATATCCCTGGCTTTCCGGAAGGAGGTTGGGTAGCTCAGGTCCAACCTTCCAAACATAAAAAAGGAGAAGCTTTTGTTACCGTTGATGACCACCGCCGTAATAACTGGGAGCCCTATATTTGGAGAACTACCAATTATGGAAAATCCTGGGAACGCATTGCTGAAGAAGGTGATGTGCGGGCCTATACCTACTGTTTTGAACAAGATCCTGTTGAACCCAATTTATATTTCTGTGGCACCGAATTTGGTTTGTATGTGAGTTTTGATGCCGGAAAGCATTGGAATCAATGGACAAATAATTATCCTACAATGCCAACCCGTGACTTGGTGATTCATCCTAGAGATCACGATTTGGTAGTAGCTACCTTTGGCCGTAGTTTTTGGATTTTGGATGATATTCGCCCTCTAAGAGAAATGGCAAAAATGGGTGTAAATACGGTTCAGGAAAAGAAGGTCCATCTCTTCCCAATGGCGGATGCCTATATGTTTTCTATAGGAGAATCTTTAGGATATAGACATGGTAAAGTAGGAGAGGCATTGTATAATGGCGAAAACAGAGCTTATGGAGCTTTGATCACTTATTATTTAAAAGATGCTGGTAATAATAGTTTGACTAGCCTTCCTCTGGATCAGCAAGTTAAAATCACCATCAAAAATTCCAGGAATAAGGTTGTTAGAACTCTTTATCGCAATCCAAAGGAAGGGATCAATAGAATAAACTGGGAGTTGGATCGAAATGCAGAAAGAAGCCCTATGCAGGCAAGATCATCTGAACAAAGAGCTCCCCGTGGCGGATATGATGTGATGCCAGGTAGCTACACGGTAGAAGTAAGTTATCAGGGGGCAAAATCCTCTAACTCTGTTGTGGTTCACAAAGACCCACTCTTAAAAATTACCATGGATGACATCAAGGGAACAGATGGATTAATTGCCAGAATGAATGAAGCAACTGGAAAAGTAACAGCAGTTATGGATGAGATCAGGGCAGCTAAAGTTTCTTTGGATTTTATTTCTGATAAAATGAAGCTCAGTGGCGATACTAATGACAAGCTGGAGAAATCTGTAAAGGCCGTTAAAAATGGACTGAAAGATTTTGAAAATAAAATAAGAGGAAAACAAGTCCAGGGCATATATGGAGATCCTAAAGCTGTATTATCTATTATTGGGGCCGCTAGAAGATTGATTCCTGGTACACAGGTAACACCCAGTAAAAACAGAAAATTGGCCATTAGCCTGGCAGAAGAAGCTGTCAAAAAGCTGGAAAAAGATTTTGAACAGTTTCAAGTCACCAAAATTAAAGAACTGAAAGCTCAATTGAAGAGTAGTGGAATGAGCGTCATTGACTAGTACTGGGTACTGGGTAATGAGTAATGAGTAATGAGTATCGAGTGATGAGTAATATTTTATTCATCACTCGATGCTTTTTAGGGAAATGCTTATGCAGCATAACCGATGGTATAGACATTCCGTAACAAAAGGTTATATTTAAGCACAGATATAACTGTACAATAATTGGCAATAATAATTTGGGCATGCTTTATTCAGCATCTACCCAAACAGTGTAAGTCATTAATAGTCAGTGTGCGATAGCCCCTGTCTGCCGAAGGCATGAAGTGTCAAAAAAGTAATCAATATCCGTTCGGAGACCATCAAACCCCTCAGTTCATGATTCTTAATAATTTTTTTAATGCGAATTTTACTCTCTCTAATACTAATTAGTCTTTTAGCTACTGGGCCACTAGCAGCTCAGGATTCGCATTCAGAAGAAAACTTCCAAACCACCTTGGAAGAGGCACTCAAAGTTAGAGGAATCAATGAAGATAGCTCCATTATCCTTTTTCGATTGGCACTCAATACCTTCCAAACTCCCCTCCAAAAAATAGAGCTCCTTAATGAACTGGGAAGAGCCTATGAATTAGCCTGGAAACTGGATACCTCCCTAATGATCCTGGAAGAAGCCAAACGCTTAGCTGAACAGCAAGAGAGAGAAGATTTTTTGATGAGTATTCTATATAATTTTGGTCTTACCTATAATTCTTATGGAGAAAAACAGAGGTCCATTAACTTCTTACAACAATCCCGACAACTAGCTATCCAGTTGAAAAATCAAGAGGCAGAATTTGGTGCCTTACAAATGATCGGCAGAGTCTATTCCAGCATTTCTTTAGTGGATAGTGTCTTTGTTTATTTGCATAAGGCTCTAGATCTATCCATACAATGGGGAGATAATAAAAAGCAGTCTAGAACTTTGATGATACTGGGGAATAGTGCTGCCCGTGCCAATCAAGTACCGAGGGCAATGGATTATTACAATCAATCTATTGCAGTGGCTGAGGAAATGAAGGATTATTCAACCATTCTTGCCGTTTATTCTAATATGGGATATACCCATTCTGTTTACGGAAATTACCCAGCAGCTCTTGAGGCTTACCAAAAGGGCTTGCAAACTGCAGAAGATATTGGATCCGTCGCAGCACAAGCTGATATGTCTATGCAACTTGGTTCGGTGTATACTTCTTTAAATGATCTGGATCAGGCTATTTTTTATTATGATAAAGCTGAAAATATAGATCAGAATGGATTTGCAAAAATTCGAAAAGCGGAGATTTATTTAGTCAAAAAAGAATTCCGGAAGGCCCTTAATTTGTATTTGCAAGGCAGTCGAATCGGTCAATTGGAAAATGAAAGTCTTCTTGAATCTCAAGACCTTATTAAAATAGGAACTTGTTATGAAAAGCTAGACTTACTGGATTCTGCTCGTTTTTATTACGGCCTGGCCTTGAATAATGCCACTCAATTCAAATCTAAAGAGGACATTGTAGAATCTTTACTTGGATTAGCCAGTATTAATTTAATAGAAGGAAAATTGAACTTAGCCCTAACTAATGCCCAACAAGGCTTTAACCTAAGTGAAGAAAGGGAAAATGGGGAAGTTATATTTAAGGTCAAGGATGAATTAATCATGAAGGCATTGCAGTTGCTTTATGAAATCCACAAAAACTTAGGTAATGATGGATTGGCTCTCGAGTACCATGAACGCTTCCGGGATCAGCAGGACTCTCTTTTTAGCCGACAGAATATCTCCCAGATTGCCCAAATGGAGGTGCAAAGTCAATTTGATCAACAAAAACAACAGTTGGAATTTGAGCGTCAACAGGAAAGACAGCAAGCACGTAGCCGCCAACTCTTCATCCTGATTATTGCAGGTTCTTTAGCTCTTTTTCTTTTCCTATCCTATCGTAATGTCCGGGCTAAAAAAAGAGCCAATACACAGCTTCAACAGTTAAACAATAAGCTAGCTCAACAAAATGAGATTGTGGAGGGGCAAAAAAAGAAACTGGAAGAATTAGATCAAATGAAATCTCGGTTTTTTACCAATATTTCTCATGAATTCCGTACTCCACTCACCATTATTGGGGGAATGATTGAGCAAATTAGAAAATCGCCCCAAAAGTGGTTGAAGAAAGGGAGCAAATTGATCGAACGCAATAATAGCAATCTGTTGAATCTGGTCAATCAAATTCTCGATTTGCGCAAGCTGGAATCTGGAAGCCTTAAATTAGAATTGATTCAAGGGAATGTGGTTTTTTATTTACGTTATATTCTAGAATCTTTCCATTCACTTTCTCAAAATAAAACCATAGGACTACATTTTACAAGTAAGAAGGAATTGATCTTGATGGATTATGATAAAGAAAAGCTACTTCGTATTGTTTCTAACCTCCTTTCCAATGCTATTAAATTTACCCCTGATCAAGGACATGTTTACTTGTCGGTAGAAGAAATTACAAATGATTCTACTGAATCAATCCTTCAAATTTCGGTTAAGGACACAGGGATAGGTATTCCAGAAGCAAAACTACCTCATATTTTTGATCGGTTCTATCAGGTGGATGACTCTTCAACTCGGGAAGGGGAGGGGACTGGGATTGGCCTGTCCCTTACTAAAGAATTGGTCAAATTAATGAATGGTCATATAGAGGTAACAAGTGAAGAGCAAAAGGGCTCCGTATTTACCGTCCATTTGCCCATTAGTAGAAATGCATCTCTTGAACAAAACCAAGTTGAATCTCCTTCTGTGGAGCTTCCCGAAGAAACTAAAGCAGTTGAGGATGTGGAGTATTCTTCGGTTATAGCCGCCCAGGGTAAAAAAGAGATTATTGAGACGGCCATTAAGAACAATAAATCTACATTGCTGATCATTGAAGATAATCCTGATCTGGTGGAATATCTTGAATCCTTACTTTCAAATCATTATGACCTGGAAATTGCTCGTGATGGCAGAGAGGGCATCGAAATTGCTCTGGAACAGATTCCTGACCTGATTCTCAGTGATGTAATGATGCCCCATAAAGATGGTTTTGAGGTATGTGAAACCCTCAAAAATGACCAACGAACCAGTCATATTCCCATCGTACTACTCACCGCAAAAGCGGATGCCGAATCCAGAATTGCCGGACTCAAAAGAGGGGCGGATGCTTATCTGGCCAAACCTTTTAACCAGGAAGAACTGTTTATCCGACTGGAAAAATTACATCAGCTAAGACTTCAATTGCAAACTCGATATAAATCTTTAGAGCCAGGTTTTGGCTCACAAGAATCCTTACTTACTACTTCAGATAGTGTTCAGACCTCAACACAAGCTGAAGATGAATTTATGCAATCGTTAAGAGAAAACATAGAAGCCAATTTGGACAATGAAAACTTTGCTGTTCCAGAACTTTGCAGGGCCATAGGTATGAGTCGTACTCAACTACATATGAAAATCAAGGCGCTTACTAGTCGATCTACCACCCATTATATCCGATCCATTCGTCTATATAAGGCCAAAGAGTTACTTCAACAAGGTAATCTCAATGTCACCCAAGTGGCCTTTGAGGTGGGTTTTCAAAGTCGAACTTACTTTTCCCGGGCCTTTAATGAAGAATTTGGGGTATCTCCCAAAGAGTTTATGAACAACTAAGATTGAATTCGATTTCACTCACAATTGAATAAATTTCCTTAATAGAGGGTATAAAATGGTTTGCGGCCAGCGACAGCAAACCATTTTATACCCTCTAAAGAAATTTTCCCATGTACATGGCAACTTGGATTTATAGACAAAAGCAGGTCCTTCTTTTTCAATAAGATAATTCCTATATTGGGGCTGGAGGTTTACTTGGGCAAATCATGATATATTTATTGTCGATAGTTAAATACAGGTTGTTGCTTTTTCTGAAGAGATATACTTACTACTTCTTAGTTTTGGGTTTAATATTGGATACTTCCTCTGGTATACTGGCTCAGGAAGGAATGATATTTGAAAGTTTTAGACAAAAGGATGGGCTTTCCAATAATTTTGTAACCAATATTTTTCAAGATCACCAGGGGTTCATATGGATAGGGACAGAAAATGGGCTAAACCGCTTTGATGGTCACCATTTTTTAAAGTTCCGACACAATCAGCAGGATACCCAGAGTATCAATAACAGCTGGATTGGTAATTTGTATGAAGATAGCCGGCATAATTTATGGGTAGGCGCACGGGGAGGGCTGAATCGTTTAGACCGGGAAACTGGAAAATTCGAAAGAGTACCCATCTTAGATCTGGAAGGACAACCATTGATTGTTGGGATTGCAACAGATGGGATTTTTGAAGACGCAAAACAAAATATTTGGATAATTACCTATCCCATAGAGGGCCAAAAAAATATTTTTAAGCTATCTAAAGACCGTGAAAATCAAAACTACTTTGCTGTACCTTTTCCTTTTGAAGATGATCGACTTAAAGAGGACCCCCTTGCCTTAGTTGATGGTTTTATTATGGAAGAGAATGGCAACTTTTGGCTTACTAATAAACGGGGAATAAGCCGGTTAAATATACAAAACAAGAAATTAGATCACTTTGATTTTCCTTTCTCCAAGGTCAATAACATTGAATGGAGAGGGAATAGAACAGCAGTTTCTGATGGACAAGGGAATATCCTGGTAAAAGGAGGTGTTGGTCTGTTTTTCATTAATCTAACTGATTCCAATCCCCAACTTCGCCCTTTCGAAGCCTATTTCCCAAAATCTCCTGATCAAGCCCTTCCTGATGGAGAGATTATTTCTATGGTCATGAATGGCCCTGGTATGCTTGTGGTAAATATTTTAAAAGATGCAAACAGAAAATTATTGCAGATTGACTTAAATTCAGGTGATTATACTCAAATCGGTGCTAATCTTGATCTTAATACCTATCGCGTCATGGACCTCTATAGCGACAAGCAAAATAACGTTTGGGTAGCTACCGAAGGGGATGGTATAAAACTAGGAACAAGATCCAAGAAACTATTTACTTTATACCAACACGACCCGGAAGATCCTTATTCCATTTCTCCAGGACCGGTCCGGGCTTTGGAAATAGATAATGATGGAAATCTGTGGGCGGGGGTCTTTAAATTTGGATTGGATCAATTCATAGTCGATGACAAAGGGGCTTTAAAAAAAATTAGCACCATAAAACAACAGGCTGGACAAACAAAGGGCCTCCCTAATCATGATATTATCAAATTGACAAGGGATTTAGAAGGTAATATTTGGATCGCCAGTAATAGAATTGGTGTCATAAAAATGAACCCGGAAACTAGAGACTTTGAAACCTTTGCATATGATCCAGGGAGACCGTCCTCTAATAGTCTAAATCCCAATCGGATTTGGGCGCTGGCGGTCGATCCATCAGGTAAAATTTGGGTTGGAGCCTGGTTTGCAGGATTATATGTAATTGATCTCGAAAATGGTCAGTACACAAAAGTGGAGACTTATCCAGGCAATGAAAGAATCCGGGATTTGCATCTGGACAAAAACGGTATGTTATGGATCAGTTCAAGAAATGGGTTGACCCGGATGAACACCAGAACTATGGAATTTACCCAATATGCTCACCGTCCGGATGACCCTACCAGTCTCTCCAATGAAGTAGTCTGGACTAGTTATGTGGATCGAAACAGCGACCTCTGGGTGGGTACCAATATCGGCTTGAATAAATTTAATGCTGAGACGCAGGAATTTCAACAGTTTTATGAAAATGATGGTCTACCTAGCAATGCCATCTATGGCTTGTTGGAAGATCAAAACCACAACTTATGGGTAAGTACGAATAATGGACTAGCCCGAATGATTACCAATAATGGAGAGATTAGCTTTCAGCCATTCACTTCAGCAGATGGCTTGGAATCCACTTCATTTTTGCCTAAAGGTTATTTTAATAATGAACAGACTGGGCAATTATATTTTGGAACTACCCATGGATTGATAGTAGTCGAGCCTGGTTTGTTAGCTGCTGACAACCTTAGTCCTTTACTGAAACTACACTCTATTTCTACCTTCAATGCCAAAGCCAAGGAGGCTAAATCAGTTTTTAACTATTTTGTTAATAGTAATAGTGGTGGAAAAGTAGTGCTCACCCATTTGGATCAAATAGTAGACTTTACACTTGCCGATTTAAGTTGGAATTCAAACGAGCTCCTTCAATATGAATACAAGCTAAAGGGCTTCAACCAGCAATGGATGGCATTGGGAGATGATATGAAAATGAGTTTTTCTAATCTTGCTCCGGGCAATTATACTTTGCAAGCCAGAGTAAGCAGTATTGATAAGGTCGCCTCTGACCACATTGAACTCCTGGACTTAAAGGTCCTTCCTCCCTGGTGGAAAAGTTGGTGGGCTTATACTATTTATGCTTTATTTGCAGGTGCCATTATCTATGCATTATACCGTTTTCAAATCAAACGTCAACTGGAGAAACAGGAGACAGAAAATTTGCGTGCCCTAAATGAATTTAAAAACCAGCTCTATACTAATATCACCCATGAATTCAGAACACCCCTAACTGTGATCAATGGTATGGCAGAACAGGTAGAAGGCCAGGAAAATGTCAAAACACTGATCAAGCGCAACAGCCTCAATTTGCTAAACCTGGTCAATCAGATCCTGGATCTGCGAAAAATGGAATTGGGCAAATTGAAATTGATTTTTATCCAGGCAGATATAGTGCCTTATCTCCGGTATATCATCGATTTTTTCCAAAACCTGGCCGAACAACAAGGACTCCAATTACATTTTGTCCCGAATGAGAAAGAATTGATCATGGATTTTGATCAGGAAAAACTACTTCGGATCATCTCCAATCTCCTATCTAATGCTATAAAGTTTACCCCCAAAGAAGGAGAGATCTTTCTTGAGTTGAACAAATCAGAAATTGAAAAAATCCCAGGCCAGAGTTTGGAAGCTGTACAAATCAGTGTACGAGATACAGGAATCGGCATTCCTGAAGAGAAACAAAAATTTATTTTTGATCGATTTTACCAGGTCGATAATGACCCTAATGACTCTCCTAAAGAGAAGAATCAGGGAAAAAATTACCAATATCGCGGACCAGGTGGAGGTACTGGCATTGGATTAGCGCTAACTAAAGAGTTGGTAACATTAATGGGAGGGCAAATCGATTTGACCAGTAGTCCAGGTAAAGGAACTACCTTCTCACTTTTAGTCCCCATTAGCCGACAGGCTCCCCTCGCTGAATCAGAGGATTTCTTATCAGAAATCCCGAATCAAATAGCCGTGCCACAGGTTGAAATAAGCCCCAAAATGCTTGTAGAGGAAGAAAATGTTCCCATTGATAATGGTCAACAGCTCAGCTTATTGGTCATCGAAGACAGTCCGGATGTTAGGCATTATCTGGTATCACTGCTGGAAAAAAAATATCACCTTACTCTGGCTAAGGATGGGCAGGAGGGTATCGATCTAGCCTTTGAAAAGATTCCTGACCTGATCATAAGCGATGTAATGATGCCATACAAAAACGGATTTGAAGTATGTGAAACCCTTAAAAATGATCAACGCACCAGTCACATACCCATCGTTTTGCTCACCGCCAAGGCAAGTGTCGAATCCAGAATCATAGGCCTCAAAAGAGGTGCTGATGCCTACCTGGCCAAACCGTTTAATCAGGAAGAGCTATTCATTCGTTTGGAAAAACTCCATCAATTAAGGCAACAATTACAAGCCCGTTATAGCACTTTGGGTGCTTCTCCAAATGCTACAAAGGAGGTCCAGGTTTTAACACAGTTAGAGGATGAATTCATGCAAACCTTAAGAGAAAGTATAGAAGCCAATCTGGATAATGAAGAATTTGCCGTTCCGGAGCTGTGTAGAGCTATTGGAATGAGTCGTTCCCAATTACACCGCAAAGTTAAAGCATTGACCAATCGATCTACCACCCATTATATCCGTTCTATACGCCTGCATAAGGCCAAAGAATTGCTCCAACAGGGAGATCTCAACGTCACTCAAGTGGCCTATGAAGTAGGTTTTCAGAATCGGACCTATTTTTCTCGCGCATTTAATGAAGAATTTGGCACTTCTCCTAAAGATTTTACAAAAAACTGAATATCAGGCAATTGCAATCATTTTACATCCCCGTTCTCCTACCTTTGGCACATGAGTGCACACATTTGACACATGAGTGCACACTTGATTTCACCATTCCCCGCATCTTTGTTTTGACTTCTTAAAGAAGATAAACGTACTCCTACAATTAAAACTTAAAAAGCCTTTTCAAGCACGAATACTTCCCATTAGCATTCAACGAATTGCCGTTGCATTGCCTGGGATCTCTATATCCCTTTTTATCAATATACACTCAATTACTAAAATCACTACCTTATGAAAAAATTTTTTATCATCCTTAGCTCCATATTACTGTGTTTTTTTTCTTTTAAATCCTCTCTGATTGCTCAGCAATGTGAAATCCCGGACGATATAGTCAGCGTTACAGAACTCATTGGCCTATGTGGTAACCTGTCCAATGAAGCAACTGTTGAAGTTAAGACTAATGCATCTAGCGAAATATGTACTGACTTTATAAATTTCAGCATAATTGGTACGGCATTCCCCGGAGAATCATTCATCCGTCCACGCCAGGCCAGTCCTGTTTTTTCAGGAGTCCCGGCTGGCAGCTATGCGGTCATAATGCATGAAGATAAAGACACAGGTACTTCTGAGGACTGGGTAGTCATAAGTAATTTTAACTTTACGGTGGGTCCAAACGATATTTTTCCACCTGTTGCCCGTTGCAAGGATGTAACGGTTCAATTGGGTTCCGATGGTACTTACCAAAACGATGCAGGTCTGATTGATAATGGATCTACCGATAATTGTTCTATATTTCAAGGTAATCCACTAATCAATTTCGATTGTTCGAATCTGGGCCCTAATACGGTTACCTTAACAGTGTCAGATGAATCGGGTAATTCTAGTACTTGTACCGGCATCGTCACAGTAGAAGATAACATCCAACCCGAAATTACTTGCCCCAATAGTAAGACCGTTAATGATTCAGGTGGCAATTGTAATGGTAGAGTCGTTAATTATAATTTACCCATAGCTACAGATAATTGTTCAGTTACGATCACTCAGACTGATGGTTTGGCTAGCGGGGTTAATTTCCCGGTAGGAACAACTAAACAAACCTTCCTAGCCACTGATGCTGCTGGTAATACGGCTTCCTGCTCTTTCAATATTACAATAGAGGATATTGAAATGCCTACAATCACTTGTCCTGACGATATTATTATTCAAGCATGTGATCCTACTGTGATTAACTATATTCCACCAGCGGGTATGGACAATTGCTCAGTAACGACAAGCCGGACTGCGGGATTGGGTAGCGGCGCCACATTTCCGATAGGAATTACTACGGAAACTTATACCGCCACGGATGCCGCTGGTAATACGGCTTCCTGTTCTTTCAATATTACAGTAGCAGAGGAAGAAGTAGCACCTACCGTAACTTGCCCCTCCAACTTCATTGTATTTGAAGATGCTAGTATCAGAGGTGCTATTGTCGACTATACGCTCAGCTCAGATGATAATTGTGGAGTAGTAAGTGAAAATGTATCGGGTCCTGCCTCCGGTTCCATATTCCCGGTGGGTACAACCGACATTACTTATACGGCTGAGGATGCTGCTGGCAACGCTTCTTCTTGCTCCTTTTCGATCGATGTTCTACCTCTTAACGAGGCCTTCATCTTCGAGTGGACAATCGCGTCCAGAATCATGACGAGGGGGGTGGCTATTCGAGAAGGAGGGTACAACTTTACAATAGATTGGGGAGATGGAACTATTGAAACTAATATAAGGCAGAGTAACGGAAACATTAGACATGATTATCTTTCGAGGGGAACTTATCAAGTGAAAATTCATGGTAGCTTTCCACGTTTTAGAGCAGCTCAAATCGAAAAAGTGGTGCAATGGGGCAAGCAAGTCTGGGAATCCATGGACATGACATTTTATCATAATAGAAATCTAGATATTGCAGCAACCGATAGCCCCAATCTGTCAAACGTCACCTCGATGTCAAAAATGTTTTATGATAGTAAAATTACTTCATCCACTAACAATTTAAGCACATGGGACGTCAGTAATGTGACTGATATGTCGAATATGTTTGGAGCATCTAATTTTAATGAAGACATCAGTAATTGGGACGTTAGCAACGTTACTAAGATGAATTCCATGTTTTTTAATGCCGGCAATTTTAATCAAGATATAGGTAGCTGGGATGTGAGTAAAGTAAACACAATGGAGGGTATGTTTGTCGGTGCTGTGAATTTTAACCAAGATATAGGTAGCTGGAATGTAAGTAAAGTAACCGATATGGCTGGAATGTTTGTTGGTGCCACGAATTTTAATCAAGATATCAGTACTTGGGATGTAAGTAATGTTACCAATATGCCTAATATGTTCGCTGGTGCTGTGAAATTTAACCAAGATATTGGTAGCTGGGATGTGAGTAAAGTAAGCATCATGGCTGCAATGTTTGCTGGTGCTGAGATTTTTAATCAAGACATCAGTACTTGGGATGTAAGCAATGTGACTAATATGGATATTATGTTTGCAAGTGCTACAAATTTTAACCAGGATATCGGGAATTGGGATGTAAGCAATGTGACCAGTATGATGGAAATGTTTGATGATGCTGTGAATTTTAACCAGGATATCGGGAATTGGGATGTAAGTCAGGTTAGAAATATGGCAAATATGTTTAGAAGAGCAGGCTTATCAACTGATAATTATGATAAGTTGTTAATTGGCTGGAACAGCCTCCCTTCTCTACAAAATAATGTAAGATTTAATGGAGGAAGTAGTCGATATTGTGAAGGCACTGAAGCGAGATGCCAATTAGCTAGCAATTATGGATGGAGAATTACAGATGGTGGTAAAGATCCTGCTTGCACAAGCATAACATGCCCGTCTGATATTGTAGTAATCCTTGAACCTGATCATTGTAATTCCACAGTAGATTATTCGGTTACCTTCGATGGCAGAAGCTGTTCTGGAGAAATATTATTGACCCAAATCCAAGGCTTGCCAAGTGGCTCCTCCTTCCCGGTTGGAATTACAACCAATACTTTCCGGGCAAGTGATCAGGAAGGAAGTTCCGCTAGATGCTCATTTACAGTTACTGTTATAGATGATATTTTACCTACCGTTTCAACCCAAGATATTGTTGCTCAATTAAATGGCAGCGGTCAGGCCACTATATCGGCTTCTGATGTTGATAATGGTAGCTCCGATAATTGTGCCATTGCTTCCATGGAGGTAAGCCCTGGTAGTTTTGACTGTTCCAATATAGGTGAGAATACAGTTACTTTAACCGTAACCGATGTGAACGGCAATAGCAGTTCTCAAACTGCAATAGTCCGCGTAGTTGACATCAAACCTCCTGTAGCCATCTGTAATGATCTCACCATTGAACTGAACGAACCCGGATCGGCAACTTTAGATCCACTTTTGGTCACACAAGGAAGCAGAGACAATTGTGGAATCCAATCCATTAATCTATCTGCTGATCAATTTAATTGTGCCAATATAGGCCTTAACCTGGTCCAAGTCAATATTACTGACGTCACAGGAAATGGGGCTCTCTGTATCGCTTCTATAACTGTTGTAGATAATCATGCACCTGATGTTTCCACTCAAAATATTCCCGTACTGTTAGATGCAAGTGGTCAGGCGACGATTTCTGCTTCTAATATCGATAATGGCAGTATTGATAATTGTGGGATCGCTTCCATGACAGTGAGTCCAAGTAGTTTTGATTGTTCTAACATGGGTGACAACCTCGTTATTTTGACGGTAACCGATGTGAATGGCAATACCAATTCTAAAACTGCTTTAGTAACCGTAGTCGATGATCTGGTGCCTAATGTTGTTACTGAAAATATTACGGTCCAGCTGGATGCCAGCGGCCAGGCAAACATTACCTATTTCGATGTAGATAAGGGCAGCAGCGATAATTGTGGTATTGCTTCGAGAACATTGAGCTATAGCAGCTTTGATTGTTCTCACGTAGGTGAAAACACAATTTTGTTTACGGTAACCGATGTGAATGGCAATACCAATTCTGAAATTGTTATGGTGACCGTAGTTGATGATCTGGCGCCTAGTGTGCTTACTCAAAATATCACGGTCCAGCTGGATGCCAGTGGCCAGGCAAGCATTTCCGCAAATGATATCAATAATGGCAGCTCCGATAATTGCCGCATAATTTCTAGCTCAGTGAGTCCAAGTAGTTTTGACTGTTCTAACATTGGAGATAACACGGTCACGCTGACGATAATTGATGTGAATGGAAATACCAGTTCTCAAACCGCCACTGTGACTGTAGAAGATCATTCAGACCCAGTTATCGTCTGTCAGGATTTAACAGTTCAATTAGTAGACGGGGAAGCTTCTATCCTTACTTCAGCTATACTGTTAAACCAATCAGACAATTGTGGCTTCCAAACGGTGGAGGCCAATATGATAAATTTCGATTGTAATAATGTTGGATCTACCATCGAGGTGACCCATACGATATATGATTTATCTGGTAATGAAGCTTCCTGTACTAAAAATGTAACGATAGTTGACGAAGAAGCTCCAATCGCCATTTGTCAGGATCTGACGGTAGCATTAGATGACCATGGTATGGCCAGCCTTACCCCTGCTCAAGTAGATAATGGCTCTAGTGATGCCTGTGGCATTGCCAGTTCGTCTCTGAATACAACTAGTTTTGACTGTACTAATCTGGGCAGCAATACAGTCTTGCTTACTGTCACAGATAACAATGGCAACACAGCAACTTGTTCTGCAACGATTACAGTTACGGATAATCAAGCTCCAACTATCACTTGCCCGGATAATATTGTCGTAAATAATGATCCAGGTAGCTGTGAGGTAGTCGTTGATTTTAATGTATTCGCTACCGATAATTGTTCGGCTGAGGTCCAACAGGTTGCAGGGATCAATAGTGGTGCTGTTTTCCCAATTGGACTTACTAATCAGCAATTCACTGCGATTGATGCCTCAGGAAACCAGGCAAGCTGCTCCTTCACTGTGGAAGTCATCAGATCAGGCGATCCTGACCTACTCTCCGCCTATACGGTTATAGGCTTCAATAGTGTAAAAATGCAGGATAATAATGTTAAAAACGGTGGCGTCGGAATTATTAATTCAGGTAAAAAAGTGGAATTAGAAAAAGGAACTCAAATCACTTCACCAAGCGGCTTTGTGAAGGCACCTAAGCTGAAACTTAAGGATGGAAGCCAAGTTACAGAATACTATCCCGGACAGGTAAGTTCGAGCCTACTCCCAAGCTTTAAAACAGCTAATGCCTGTGGAAACGATATAAAAATTTCCGAAAATCGATCCGTCACCTTAGACAAAGCTTGTTATGGAAAAATCGAGGTAGAGAAAAACGCTAGTATTATTTTTTCTGGACATTCAACAGTTAATATCCAGGAAATAGATCTGAAAGAGGGAGCAGCTGTGTCCTTTAACCAAAATACTAATCTGTTGATTAAAAAAGAATTCAAAGGAGAAAAAGATTTGGTTTTAATCAATAATGGATTTGAGGTATGGATATATGCAAAGGAAGATGTCGTTATCAAAGAAAACAGCTCTGTTACTTGTAATATATATTCCAGAAAAAAACTTGAAGTAGATAAAGGCAGTAATATGACAGGTTTGTTCATCGCCAATGAGGTAGACTCAAAAGAGAATGTAAGCTGGAATTGGAATACCTCTTGTGACCTGGGAGGTTCTCAAGGAGGAAGTAGCCTGGCTTATACAGATAATGTGGATAGAACAATAAATGAAAAAATTCAAGATAAGAAATGGGGACTTAATCTAAGGGTTTTCCCGAACCCATTTAGTAATCAACTTACTATTGAGTTCATTAGCGTTCAAAAAGGACAGTTGAGTATTGAGGTATTCAACTTACATGGCCAGCGAGTACATAGTTTATTCCAAGGTCAGGTCGAGGAAGGTGAGCATATAAGGCAACAATGGGATGGGACCAATCAAAGTGGTGCACAAATTCCTTCTGGCATGTATCTAATTCAGTTAAGAACTGGAGCAGAAGTATTGAATAAAAAAGTACTGTTGCAAAAGTAATACATGTCATAAGTAATGAGTGGAGATCCTGGACCTAAGCAATTGCTTAGCGTCTGGGATCTATTTTTGACCCACAGTTTACGTCTTCAAAAGACCACAGAATGGTTTCAACAGCGTTATTTCAAGGTCCTTCAGGTTGATTTTGAAGTAGATTAAAATAAAATCAATCTATTTTCCTATACATTTAGCGAAGTGCTCAGTTTTTTTATGAATCTCGTAAAAATCTGAAAATCAATATTTTATTTCAATTTTTTGTGTATGCTTTTTAAGACATGGCACATGAGTGCACACATTTGACACATGAGTGCACACTTGATTTTCCCTTTCCTAGCATCTTTGGTTTGACTTTAAAACTAAGTAAGAGTACTCCTAAAATAAAACGCTGAATAAGCGCTTAATCAGCGTTTAGCAGCGGCTGTAAAAAGATTCATTAATCCTATTTAAACCATCATTTCTGAATCTTTAAAAATAAACACAATGAAAAACATCATTTTAATAATAGGAATAATATTAAGTAGTGTCTTTACACTTAAAGCTCAATCAGAATCTCTAAATAAAAGTGGACAAGTATTAGCTCAAAATAATAAAGGACTTTCAATAATAGACCAGCCTTTGACTCAAGTCTCAAAATTTGATTCTGTCAAAAACAGAGACCCTCTAAAGAAGACCTTTGAATTACATCAAAACGCTGCAATAAAGATTAAGCAGTTATTAATACAGAAGGTAAAATACCCATCGCTTGCGATAGATAATTGCATCCAAGGCGCTGTTCTTTTAGAAGTTAACATTGGACCCACGGGCGAAATCGAAGCATTCAATATAGTCAAGAGTCCTCATGCCCTTCTGGATAAGGCCATCAGTAGCTCTATGAAAGTGTTGAAAGGCCTACAAATCCTCCCCAGGAATCATCAGGAGGAATTGAAGGTTTGGGTACCTTTCTATTTTCGATTGCAGTAGCACTTTGGACTACATTCCTGCCTTCGGCAGGCGGGGTTTGCAATGTCTGGCTATCAGACTTTAGGTTGATACTTATGAATTATCAGCGTAAACGCTGATAGCCAGACACCCTAAATGCTTGCCTGCCGGTAGGCAGGGGTATAGTCCCTTTTCCAACAAATTCACACCCTCTTAGCATACAAGAAACAACCCTTGTCATGCCTGGGGATTACTATATCATTTTGAATCAAATAACACTCAATTACTTAAACCCGGAATGCGGTAGGCACACACACCCAATTTTTCATTGAAGCATTCCTATTTAATCTCTTTGTTATGAAAAAGTTCATTATCACTTTAAGCACTCTAATTCTTTTTCTTTTTGTTTTTAAAAACACTACGAATGCTCAGTGTGACCCTGGTGAAGATATTACGGTTGTAGAAACACAAGGGGTATGTGGTTCCTTCTCTAATACTGCAACAGTTGAAATATTAGTCGATATACCTGAGGGTTGTTCGATTTTATATCAATACGGTATAATGGGCTTTGCAAATGGTGGGCAACCAATCAACTTGGGCCCTCAACCTGACTCTGAATTTTCGGGACTCCCCGCAGGTAATTATGTTGCTCAATTTTATGAGCGAAGACTGGTAGGCGGCAATCCAGGGGGTGACTTAGTCATTATCAAAACCAAAAATTTTACTGTAAGTCTTGTTGACATTATCCCACCTATTGCCCGCTGCAAGAATGTAAAGGTTCAATTGGGTGATGATGGAACTTTCCAAGACGATACAGGTCTGATTGATAATGGATCTTGGGATAACTGTTCCATACCTCCCGGTAGGCCATTAATTAACTTCGATTGTTCGAATCTAGGACCCAATACGGTTACCTTATCCCTTACAGATGAAGCGGGTAATACGAGTACTTGTACCGGCATCGTCACCGTAGAAGACAACATCCAACCCGAAATTACCTGCCCCAACAGTAAGTCAGTCATTGCCCCAACAGGTAGGTGTAGTAGCACTGTAAGTTATAGTGTGCCTGTAGGTACGGACAACTGTACAGCCACCACTACTTTGACCGCAGGATTGGGTAGCGGAGCTACTTTCCCGGTAGGAGTTACCAGGGAAACCTATACTGTAACGGATGCTGCCGGTAATTCGGCCTCTTGTTCTTTGACTATTACGGTAGAGGATGATGAAAAGCCTACTTTGAACTGTCCCACAGAATTAGTTGTAGAGGCCTCTGATATCAATGGTACTATTGTCGATTATTCGCTAAGTTCAAATGATAACTGTGGAGTGGTGAGTGACGATGTTTTGGGGCCTGTTTCTGGTTCCTTATTCCCGGTAGGCAAAACCGAAATCACTTATTCGGCTGAAGATGCCGCCGGTAACTCTAATTCCTGCTCTTTTTCGATCAACGTTGTTCTTCCAATTAAAGATGTTTTTATCACAGAATGGCAAACCACTAGTGATAATGAAACCATCAACATCCCTACCACCGGTAGCGGATACAATTATTTCATAGACTGGGGGGATGGAACTTTCGAAACTGGCCAGACCGGGAATGCCAGCCATAGCTATGCAACTGCAGGTACCTATCAAGTGAAAATATTCGGTGACTTCCCACGTATTTTTTTTAATAATGAAGGAAGTAAAGAACAAATCCAAAAAGTGTTGCAATGGGGAAATATTGCCTGGACGTCTATGGAAAGAGCCTTTTATGGTTGTAGTGATCTAAGCATTGATGCTACCGATGCCCCTGATTTATCCGGAGCAACTTCAATGAAAAGTATGTTCCAGGATTGTACTAATCTATCTTCTTCCACCAATAATTTTAGCAGTTGGGACGTCAGTCAGGTGACTGATATGGGTTTCATGTTTCAAGATGCTGGAAATTTTAATGAAGATATTGGCAATTGGAATGTAAGCAAGGTGACTACTATGATAGGTATGTTTGTCAATGCTAACAGTTTTAATCAAGATATCGGTAATTGGATCGTCAGTCAAGTCGAAAATATGTCAGGAATGTTCATCAATGCATCAAGTTTTAATGAAGATATTGGCAATTGGAACGTAAGCAAGGTAACTACTATGAGTAATATGTTTAATCATGCTAGTAGTTTTAATCAAGATATCAGTAATTGGAACGTCAGTCAGGTGGTATACATGAACGGAATGTTTGCGGGTACCGGCTTGTCTACGATCAACTATGATAAGCTTCTAATAGGCTGGAGCAGTCTGCCGACCTTACAAAACGATGTAACATTCGATGCAGGGAATAGTATCTATTGTATCAGTGCTGAATCGAGAGCTATTTTAACAAACACCTATAGCTGGACGATTAATGATTTGGGACAAGATCCATCCTGTAGTGATGCTAATGCATTCATTACCGAATGGCAAACTAGTAGTGATAATGAAACCATCACCATCCCCACCAATGGTAACGGCTACAATTATACTATAGATTGGGGAGATGGAATGCTTGAAACCGCTCAGACTGGCGATGCTAGCCATAGCTATGCCACTGCAGGAACTTACCAAGTACGCATTTTCGGCGACTTCCCACGTATTTCTTTTCAAAATGGAGGGAGTAAGGATCAAATCCAAAAAGTATTGCAATGGGGAAATATTGCCTGGACCTCTATGGAGTATTCCTTTTGGGGATGTGGAAACCTAAGCATCGATGCCACCGATAGCCCTGACCTTTCGATGGTGGATAAGATGAGATATATGTTTACCGATTGTGGTAACCTATCCTCTTCAACCACTAATTTCAATGCATGGGATGTGAGTAATGTGAGCGACATGAGTTATTTATTTCAAAATACAGGTAGTTTTAATCAAGATATTAGTGGCTGGGATGTGGGTCAGCTAATCGTTATGTTGTCCATGTTTCGAGATGCGGAAAGCTTTAATCAAGATATTAGTGGCTGGGATGTGAGTCAGGTGATTGATATGCGTAATGTGTTTAGAAACGCCACTAGTTTTAATCAGGATATTAGCAGCTGGGGTGTGAGTCAGGTGACCCGGATGCGCTTTATGTTTTATAATGCTAGTAGTTTTGACCAGGATATTGGTAGCTGGGATGTAAGCCAGGTGACCGATATGAGTCTTATGTTTGAAAGAGCAGGGCTATCCACGACCAATTATGATAAATTGCTGATCGGATGGAGCAGCCTGCCTTCTCTACAAAATAATGTAGAATTCAATGCAGGAAGTAGCCAATATTGTATAGGCAAAGAAGCCAGAGCTATCTTGATCGGCACCTATAACTGGACCATTTCGGATCAGGGGAGAGCCTCATCCTGTAGGGGTGCCTTCATCACCGAATGGCAAACCAGTAGTGATAATGAAAGCATCACCATCCCCACCACCGGTAGCGGATACAATTATTCAATAGACTGGGGTGATGGAACAATTGAAATAGACCTCACGGGAGATGCTAGTCATACCTATGCCACTGCAGGTACTTACCAAGTACGCATTTTCGGTGACTTTCCTCGTATTTATTTTAATGCTAGAGGGAGCAGGAGAATAATCCAAAAAGTATTGCAATGGGGGAATATTGCCTGGACCTCCATGGAGAATGCCTTTGATGGTTGTAGTAATTTGACCATTGAAGCTACTGATAAGCCTGATTTATCCAGCGTGACTTCTATGCAAGCCATGTTCCAGAATTGTTTTAATGTATCTTCCTCTACCAATAATTTTAGTAGCTGGGATGTGAGTACTGTCACCGATATGAGTTATATGTTTTATGGCGCCAGTAGTTTTAATCAGAGCATTGGCAACTGGGATGTCAGTAATGTCACTGATATGAGTTATATGTTTTGGTTTAACAGAAACTTTAACGAGGATATCGGCAATTGGGATGTGAGTAATGTGACGGATATGAGTGGAATGTTTTTTGACGCCAGAAGTTTTAATCAGGATATCAGCAATTGGGATGTCAGCAAGGTTAGTACTATGAGAATGATGTTTCGGGAGGCAATCAATTTTAATCAGGATGTTGGCAATTGGGATGTGAGTAATGTGACGGATATGGGTGGAATGTTTCTTAACGCCAGTAGTTTTAATCAGGATATCAGCAATTGGGACATCAACAAGGTAACTAATATGGGGGGGATGTTTGGTGGCGCCAATAGTTTTATTGAGGATATCAGCAATTGGGACGTCAGCAATGTGACCAATATGGCAAATATGTTTTCCCGAAATACTAGCTTTAACCAGGATATCAGCAATTGGGACGTCAGCAACGTAACCAAATTGGATCATATGTTTGACTATGCCACTAGTTTTAATCAGGATATCGGGAAGTGGGATCTCAGCAAGGCAACCACTATTCGTAATATGTTTAGAGGTGCCACTAGCTTTGATCAGGATATCGGGAAGTGGGACATCAGTCAGGTAACCGATGTGGTCGGTGTGTTCGAAAATGCAGGTTTGTCCACCGACAACTATGATAAGCTGTTGATTGGCTGGAGCAGCCTACCTTCTCTTCAGAGTGGAAGATACTTCCATGCAGGAAGTAGCCAATATTGTTTAGGTGCGGAAGCCAGAGCAATCTTGACGGGCACTTATGGCTGGACCATTACAGATCAAGGACAAGATCCATCCTGCAGCGATGCTAATGCGTTCATTACCGAATGGCGAACCAGCAGTGATAATGAAAGCATCACCATCCCCACCACCGGTCGCAGATACAATTATTCGATAGATTGGGGAGATGGAACTATTGAAACCGGCAAGACTGGAAATGCTAGCCATATCTATGCCACTGCCGGCACCTATCAGGTGAAAATATCAGGCGACTTCCCACGTATCTTTTTTAGTGGTGCTGCTAGTTACAACAAAATCTATAAAGTATTGCAATGGGGAAATATTGCCTGGACCTCCATGTCGAGTGCCTTTAGTGGATGTATTAATTTGACTATTGAAGCTACTGATAAACCTGATTTATCCAGGGTAACTTCTATGGATAGAATGTTTCAGTTTTGTACTAAACTGTCTTCTTCCACCAATAATTTCAATACCTGGGATGTCAGTAATGTAAACTATATGACTTATATGTTTTATAACGCCAGTAGCTTTAACGAAGATATTGGCAATTGGGATGTTGGTAATGTAATCAATATGAATTCTATGTTTTATTACGCCACTAGCTTTAACCAGGATATTGGCAATTGGGATGTCAGTCAGGTAATTAATATGTTCAGGATGTTTTCTAGGGCAAGTAGTTTCAACCAGGATATTGGCAATTGGGATGTCAGCAAGGTTATTAATATGAGCTATATGTTTGATGGGCTTAGTAGTTTTAACCAGGACATTGGTAATTGGAACGTAAGTAAGGTAACTGGTATGATGGGTATTTTTACGGGAGCGAGTAATTTTAACCAGGACATTGGCAATTGGAACGTAAGCAAGGTAAACAGAATGGATCTTATGTTTAATGGTGCCAGTAATTTTAACCAGGATATCGGTAATTGGAGCGTAAGCAACGTAACTTCTTTTCAAAGTATGTTTAATGGCGCCAATAGTTTTAATCAAAATATTGGTAATTGGGACGTAAGCAAGGCAACTAGTATGAATAATATGTTTAATGGTGCCAGTAGTTTTGATCAGGATATCAGCAATTGGGACGTCAGTAAGGTAGTATTAATGGAAAATATGTTTTTAAACGCTGGTCTTTCCACTGCCTATTATGATAAGCTTCTAATTGGCTGGAGCAGTTTGCCCGCTCTAAAAAATAATGTAAAATTTCATGCAGGGAGCAGCCAATATTGTTTGGGCGCTGCAGCCAGGGCTATTTTGATCGGCACCTATGGCTGGACCATTACTGATCAGGGTCAGGCTTCTTCCTGTAATCAACCACCTGTTGCTAAGTGTAAGGATATTACCGTATTTGCAGATGCTAATTGCCAGTATTCAGCTAATGCAGAAGAATTTGACGGAGGCTCTACTGATCCTGATAGTGATATATTGACCTTTTCTATTGATTATATAGGTCTATTTCCAATAGGTACTACTAGTGTAACACTTACGGTAGACGATGGCTCAGCAAAAAGTACTTGTTCAGCCACTATCAATGTAGTAGATAATATTCTCCCCACCGTAATTACTCAAAACATTACTGTCCAGCTAGACGATAGTGGTCAAGCTACCTTTGAAACCGGGGATGTGGATAATGGGAGTAGCGATAATTGCGGTGTTGCTTCTATGGAGTTGGATCAAAGCAGTTTTAACTGTTCAGACCTGGGTGATAATACAGTAAGCCTCACAGTAGAAGATGCTAATGGCAATAAGAATTCTGCTACCGCCATCGTAACAGTAGAGGATAATATTGCTCCAAAAATCTCCTGTCAGGACTTAACTATTTCTTTACAGGATGGGAAAGCCTCTATGCCTACCTCGGCCATTTTGGTGACCAAAACTGATAATTGTGGTTTTAGATCCGTTCAAACGAAGATGTTAAACTTTGATTGCAGTGATCTGGGAAAAACTATTCCCGTTAGCTACTCTGTTTTTGATAATGCCGGTAATGAAACTTCCTGTACTAAAAATGTTAAGATTGAGGGAGAAGGTGCTCCAACAGCAGTTTGCAAAGACCTGACCGTCGAGCTGGATCAACACGGTATGGCCAGTATTACGCCTGCCCAGGTGGATAATGGCTCTAGTGATATATGTGGTATTAAAGATTGGAGTCTGGATAGATCCAATTTTACCTGCCAGGATGTTGGTCAAAATATTAAGGTGAAATTAACGGTAACTTCCAATAATGATAATACTGCTGAATGTGATGCCACCATTATGGTTGTAGATAAAATATTACCTGATGCTCGTTGCAAAGATATAAATATTGATATAGATGAAATTGGTAAGAAGACTCTTTCGGTCTGGGATGTAGATAACAAATCATACGATGCTTGTGGAATAGCGGAATTAAGTCTTGATAAAACCACCATCTCTTGTTCAGATAATGAGGTAACCCTAACGGTTAAGGACAATAATGGCAATGAAAATACTTGTACTGCAGCTATTATAGTTTCAGGTGAAGTTGCTCCTGTGCCGGATCTTGCTACTTTGCCAGTGATTAGAGCAGAGTGTGAAGCCACTGTCTTTGCTCCAACGGCTACTGATAATTGTGGAGGAACCATTACCGCCACCACTAATGACCCTACCTATTATTCTGAGCAAGGCAGATATGAAATTACCTGGACATATGATGATGGTAAAGGGAATTCTATTTCACAAACGCAAACCGTTATTATTAAAGACGTAACGCATCCGGTGCCTGATATTGAAGATTTGCCACTTATCGCAGCAAAATGTTTCGTCACCGTCTCTGCTCCAACTGCTACGGATAATTGTGCCGGAACCTTGATAGCCACTACTAATGATCGTACTACTTTCTCTGAACCAGGGGGCTATCTCATCCGTTGGTCTTATGATGATGGCAATGGCAATTACTATGTTCAAGCGCAAAATGTTATCATAAGGAATTTAGCTAAACCCAAGCCGGAGGTGGAAACTTTGCCAGATATTATAGGAGAATGCTCCGTTACCGTTAGCTCTAAACCTACTGCTAGAGATGAATGTGGTAGCAACATTATTGAGGGTACTACTACTGATCCTTTGACGTATACTACTGTAGGAACGCATATCATCACCTGGACTTATGAGGATGTGGATGGGAATGTGGAAACTCAAACACAGAATGTCATTGTAAATGATGTTACTAAGCCAGTACCTGATGTGGCGACGCTTCCAATTGTGAGAGGAGAGTGTGAGGCTGCCATTGTTTTAGCTCCTACCGCTTCAGACAATTGCGAAGGTAAAATTTTAGGCACTACCACCGATCCATTGACTTATTCCACTCAAGGGACCCATATCATCAT
The DNA here is from genome assembly GCA_028285545.1 of Saprospiraceae bacterium. Lineage (GTDB taxonomy): Bacteria > Bacteroidota > Bacteroidia > Chitinophagales > Saprospiraceae > JANQPA01. The sequence goes on from JANQPA010000108.1 coordinate 120,030, forward strand.
CTGGTCTTTTGATGATGGTAATGGTAATGTAGCAACGCAAACGCAAACTGTCATCGTTGATGATGTTACTGCTCCAGTTCCAGATCTGAATTCTTTGCCAGATATTACTGCAGAATGCTCTGTAGAGGTTACTCAGACTCCTACAGCCACGGATAACTGTGAAGGTACTATAATAGGCACCACCACTGATCCCTTGTCCTACAGCTCCCAGGGAACTCACATCATTACCTGGTCATATGATGATGGAAATGGAAATGTGGAGACTCAAACACAAACGGTAATCATTAAGGATGTCACTTCTCCTGTACCTGATGTGACTACCCTTCCTACTTTAAATGGAAATTGTGAAGTTGGTTTGGAACCTCCATTTGCTACCGATAATTGTGCTGGTCAGGTTATTGGCTCTACGTCTGATCCATTGTATTTTGATAAGGAAGGAACCTATACTGTTACCTGGGTCTATGATGATGGCAATGGAAATACTTCCAGCCAGGATCAAACGATTATCATTGAAGACGATATCGCTCCGGTTCCGGATCGTGATAATCTGCCTACTCTCAGAGCACAATGTGGACTTACGGTTTCTACGAAACCAACGGCTACTGATCGCTGTGCTGGAAGGATTGAAGGCACGACTACAGATCCTTTGACTTATAATACTCAGGGTATCCACATCATTACCTGGACTTTTGATGATGGAAATGGAAATACGGCCAGCCAAACTCAAAGAGTAGTCATCAGAGATAATAAAGCACCGGTGCCTGATCAAGCTAATTTGCCTACTTTGACTGGTTCTTGTTCGGTTATGATCACCCATTTCCCTACGGCTACTGATAATTGTGCAGGAAAGGTTACGGCTACTACTGACAGTCCTCTTGAATTTGATCAGGAAGGAACCTATGCCATCCTTTGGAATTATGATGATGGTAATGGAAACACCAGCGTTCAGACTCAGTGGGTGATTGTTGGAGGGGATGCTGCTCCCAATGCACGGTGTAAAGACATCTCTGTACCCTTAGGATCTGCTGAAAAAATTAGCATCAATGCATCTGATATTGACGATGGTTCCTTTG
>JANQPA010000109.1 GCA_028285545.1 Saprospiraceae bacterium
TTTTGACACTGGCTAAAGCACACAGACTGTTACTGACTTACACTGTTTTAGTAAATGTTAAATAAAGCTTAGCCTACAAATTATAACCAATTAATACACGGGTGTACCGCAGCTTGCATGTAGAAAGAGGGCGTCTCATAACTCGTTCCTCGTTCTGATCCGCCAAATAGTTTTCTTTTTGAGAGCATTTTTTTAAGGGAAAATGAAATTTTCCCTTAAAAAAATGCTCTCAAAAAAATAATATTGGCTGGCGAATCCGCCTCAGGCGGGTGAGACAGCCTCTTTTTACCTTTTACTTTTTTAAAATGAGAATTGGATTATTCATATTAGCACTCTTATTATCTTCGAACTTTTTATTCTCTCAGGCCTGTTGCTCCGGAGGAACTCCTTTGTCTAGCAATCTGGGTATTCAAGGCCTTGATGATAAGCAATTAGAATTTCAATTAAGTTACGATTACAATACGCAAAGAGCATTGGTGTCTGGAAGCCAAAAGCTGGATGATGATCGCCGAGATCGAAATACCCATTCCGTTTTACTGAGGATGAGTTATGCTTTTGCCCCTAAGTTTTCATTAACGGGTGTCTTTTCATTCATCCGCCAGGAAGAAGTCATTGATAATATTGCTGGGGGGCAAACCACTACCTTTGCCCAAGGAATAGGGGATGCAGTGGCTCTTTTGCAATATAGATTAATGAACTCGCCTAAAGCAAGTGTTGTTCTGGCAGGTGGACTTACAATACCCATCGGCAGTACCGAACGACTGGACCCCGTTACTAAAATAACCCCCTTGCATCCGGATATGCAACCTGGGCAAGGAGCCTGGGATCAACTCGTTGGAGCCAATACCGTAATTTATAATGTTTTAAAACAAGGCTTATCCTGGACAAGTGTACTGACCTACAGACTTACCTCTCCTGCCAGCAGATTTAATGGTGCTCAGGAATATGAATTTGGCAATGAGTTTCAACTCATCACCGGCTTTGCGGATAGCTATTTTATTGGCTTATGGGTAGTAGATCCCTCAATCCTTTTCAGATACAGAAGTACTGCAATTGATAAAGTGAATGGAGTGAATTCGGCCAATACGGGAGGCAATTGGTTACATCTAATGCCTGGAATCGATATCCACTTAAATCAGAACCTAGGTGTTGGGATTACTGGAGAAATTCCCCTTTACAGGGATCTTCGTGGTACTCAGTTGACTACTTCAAGTAGAATTAGAATTAATTTGAGATATACCATAGTCCCAAATCAGGATTTGGGACTATTAAATCAATAATTGCAAATGCCAATTTTTAGATAATTCTAGGTTGTTGAAAGGCTCAAAAAATTGAATGGTATGAACTTATTACGATTCTTGTTTTTTTCAATAATATTAGGGGTTTCAAGCTGTACTGCGACTGGAAGTGAGGAAGTTCCCGATCCAAATCCTCCAAATAATAACAACAATAATGAATCCGGCAGCCTTGCCTTATTGCAAGATGAAGTAAATGGCCAGCAGGTGGTTTTAGCTGGGAGTCAGTTCCATGGCTTTATCGTTTCTTTTGAAAGAAAATTAGAAGACGGTACGGTATTGAGTTTTTCTCCAGTCCAGGATGAACTGCCAATTATTATGTCAGATAATGAAGGAAATGAATGGGATTTATTTGGCAAAGCTGTAAAGGGCCCTCGAATAGGACAAGAACTGAATCCAACAAAATCATGCATGGGATACTGGTTTGCTTTTGGAGCTATGTATCCAGGCGTCGAAATACACCAGGGGGCTACTCCAGGTGAAGTGCCTAGCCTCAATCCAGCTGCTGAAGATTGGCTCATTCCTACAGACTTTGTATTCAGAGGTTCTGGTTTTGATGCCATCCAATCATTAGAGAACCCCGTTTTTGAGAATTATGATTTTAAAGCGGACGCAGCCAGAACCTTTTATGTGGGAGATGATGATTTGGTGGTAGGATTATCCATAAATGGAGAAACACGAGCTTATCCTCATTCTGTACTGGATTGGCACGAGATACTAAATGATGAGATTGACGATACACCCTTTGCCCTGGTTTATTGCCCACTAACAGGGACTGCCACGGTATGGGATAGAAATGTAAATGGTGAATTGACCACCTTTGGTGTTTCTGGTCTTTTATATAATAGTAATGTAATTCCTTTTGATCGATCCACTGAAAGTCTTTGGACACAACTAGATGCACAATGCGTAAATGGGGAGTTAAAAGGAGCTGATGCCAAGAGGTTTTCCTTCGTTGAAATGAAATGGCAGGCCTGGCGCCAGATCTATCGTTTTCCTAAGGTTCTTTCTGTAAATCAAGGTGGTGGTGGCTTCGATTATACAAATTATCCCTATGATGATTATAGAACCAATCACAACTACCTGGCCTATCCGATAACTTTTGATGATGATCGATTGCCTAGAAAAGAACGAGTGCATGGCTTGATTGTAGATGGAAAAGCCAAAGTTTATACTTTCGAAAGTTTTAAATGATTTAGTAAACTCACAAAAGTTCGCTCATTTTGAGTAAAAACATTATTTTTTTAAATATTCTGTTTTACGTCATTAATGCGATGAAAAATATGTCGTGTAAATTGTTGATAAACAACTATTAATTACACTAATCATTAGGTTGCTTAGTAAAATTACTCAGAATAATTTATTCAACCCTGCCTGATAAAATGCATTTTCTCTCCAAAATTGTAAGCAGCGAATAAACAAATATTGCAGTTATGTTATTAAGGATTTATTAACATTGCAGATTTCTGCACTCTAGGAATTTACACATTGGTTCAAACTTGCTTTTACAAAAAGCAGGTTTATTTACATTTTTTAAATTAAGTATTAGTATGAAAAAACTTTCTTTAGTTTTTGGACTGGTTCTTTTTGTCCTGGGTACAAGCCTTGGGCAGAGAACAATCAGCGGTAAGGTCTCCGATTCTGATGGCGAAGCACTGATAGGAGCTACAATTTTAGAGACCGGCACTGCCAATGGAACAGTTACAGATATTGATGGGAATTTTTCCCTGGTAATATCTGATGACTCAGAATCCATTACAGTGAGTTATACAGGTTTTACTACACAGGAGGTTTCTTTTAATGGCCAAACTGTTTTTAGTATTACCCTTGAAGATGCCTCACAAACTTTGGATGAAGTAATCATAATTGGTTATGGAACTTCAAGTAAAAGAAATTTAACAGATAATGTAGCCAAGCTAACATCCGAAGATATCGCGGATGTTCCCATCTCTAACTTCCAAGGAACGATGTCTGGTAAAGCACCAGGAGTCAGGGTTACCCAAATCAATGGAAAGGTAGATGCTGGAATTAATATTCAGGTTCGAGGGATAGCAAGTATTAGTGCAGGTTCAGATCCTCTTTATGTTTTGGATGGAATGCCCTTGATCAATCAAAATGAATCTGGTAATGGCGCTCCAACTAACCCTTTACTTTCTTTAAGTCCAAGTGAAATTGAGTCAATTGACATCCTTAAAGATGCCAGTTCTGCTGCTATCTATGGGGCACGGGGGGCTAATGGTGTTGTTTTGATCACCACCAAGCGAGGTAAAGCCGGAAAAGCCAAAGTATCCCTTAATTTATCCACAGGTGTTAGTTCTCCGACGAATACAGTAGAATGGTTGAATGCGGATGAGTATATCGAACTATTTACCGAAGCTGCTATTAACTCAGATGAGCTGTCTTACATAGAAGGGCTATTTGATGGTCTTTCAAATGGCACCGATTGGAGAAATAGAGAGGTAGATACAGATTGGAACGAAATTGCATTTAGAGATGGTTCACAACAGGATGCTGACTTTTCTATTTCTGGAGGTGATGCCAAGACAGTATATTACTTTGGTGGTGCTTTCAATCAAACTGAGGGGATAATTGTAGGAAATAACCTTGAACGTTTGAGCGGAAGGGTTAATATAAAACATAATTTCAGCCCTAAATTTGCTGCAGGCCTTAATCTGGGAATGTCTCGCACAACCATTGACAGGGTATCTAATGATAACCAGTTTACAACTCCACTTCAAGCGATTGCTCAGGCACCGATATCTCCCCCAAGAAATGCAGATGGTACTCCTTTTTCTGGTACTTTGTATCCTAACTTTCTATTGGAGCAGGATTATGCAAATTATACCACCGTGCTAAGAAGGGTAACCGGAAAGGCTTTTGGTGAACTGAAAATATTTGATTTTCTAAAATTTAACTCAGATTTTGGATACGATTTAAGTTACCAGACAGAAGATCAATTTAGAGGTAGCCTTACGCCATTTAACTCCACTAATGGTGAAGCATACACTTCTAATGCAACCTCTGAAAACTATGTATTTAGTAACTACCTGACTTTTGAAAAGGAGTTCAACACGACAAGCTATTTAAATGTGGTTGTGGGATTAGAGTTTAACAATTCAGAGCGTGTATTCACAAGTATAGATGCTATTGAATTTCCTTCTGATGATTTCCAGACAATTAGTAGTGCTGCTGAGGTTACTGCTGGGGTGGGAACACTGACTGCCTATAACTTCTTATCTTATTTTGCCAGAGCAACCTACACCTTCAATGACAGGTATTTCATCAAGGCAAGTATCAGAAGAGATGGTTCTTCACGCTTTGGTAGTAATAATCGTTTTGGTACCTTCCCTGCAGGTTCTATTGGATGGATAATTTCTGAAGAAAATTTCTTGAAAAATTCTAATTTGTTTTCATTCCTGAAAGCAAGAATTAGTTACGGAGAATTAGGAAACTCAGAAATTGGCAACTTCCCATCAAGATTCCTATTTGGTGGTGTATCTTATAATAAGATTCCAGGTATTGCACCTACCCAGCCTGGTAATAATGACCTAACCTGGGAAAAATCAAAACAGTTGGATATAGGATTAGAATTTGGCTTTGCCAAAAATCGCATCTCTGGTGAGATTGATTACTATAATAAAGAAACAGATGGCCTTATTTTTTCTGTTCCCCTTCCTGGTAGTTCAGGAGCTGCTTCCATTAACCAAAATATTGGAGTATTGGAAAGTCAGGGAGTAGAAATAGTACTTAAAACTGATAATGTTCAAACGAACGATTTTACCTGGAATACCAACTTCAATATATCTTACAATCAAAATGAGATCAAATCACTTCCAAACAGTAGTGCTGACATCATTTTTAGCAGAAATATTAACAGAGTAGGTGAAGCGGTATCCTCATTTTATTTACCTGAATATGCAGGAGTGGATCCAGATAATGGTGATGCACTTTATTATATTAATGGAGAGGGAACGGGAAGACAGACCACAAACAGCATTGGAGAGGCTGAGCGAATTGTAGCAGGTAATCCTAACCCTGAGTGGATTGCTGGATTGACCAATTCTATTTCCTTCAAAGGATTTGATTTTAGCTTTACATTTATGGGAGAATGGGGCGCAAGCATCTATAATGCTGGAGGTCGATTCCAGTCTGCTAATGGTAATTTTGAAGATAACCAAACTAAAGACCAGTTGACCAGATGGCAAAATCCCGGCGATATTACTCAAGTACCACAGGCTCGTTTATTTGGGTTTAATGGTTATGGACACTCAACTCGTTGGTTAGAAGATGCTGATTTTATCAGATTAAGGAATGTGACCTTGAGTTATAATTTACCTGCCAGAGTTTTACAGCCTATTGGACTTAGTAGCTTAAGAGTTTATTTAACTGGTTTGAATTTGCTGACATTTACAGATTATATGGGATATGACCCTGAGTCAAGAAGTGATAGTGGAAGTGGTGTTAATGCAGCAAGAGGTCAGGCTTTTTATTCAGCTCCTGCACCTAGAACAATTTCTTTTGGTGTAAATGTAACTTTCTAAAATTGACAAAAATGAATTTAAATAAAATATTAATTATTGCGCTGATTGCTGCTATTGGCTTCAGCTGTGAAAGTAGATTAGAGTTAGAGCCTGCACAATCCATTTCTGGGGATTTTGCTACTACCTCTGAATCCAATATTCAAAATATTTTGATTGGTACTTATGATGAGGCAGGACAGGGTGCATCTCATGGCGGCTCCTTACAAGTGATTTCCGATTTGCTGGGAAATGATGATCAGGTTACCTGGGGAGGAACCTTCCTTTCTCCGGCGGAGATTGTCAATAAGACCATTTTACCTGATAATGGATTTGTTTCAAGTTTTTGGGATAATGCCTATGAAGTTATTAACCAGGCTAACATAGTTATTGATAATATAGATGTTGTAGAAAGTGATGTCGAAAAGAAAAATCGCATTGAAGGAGAAGCAAGATTTTTAAGAGCTTTAAATTATTTTGATCTAAACAGGCATTTTTCTTCAGGTGATATGGGAGTGCCACTAAGACTTACTGGCATTTTGGACTACTCAGGAGACCTTTCAAAAGCAAGGGACAATACCAGCGCTGTTTATCAGCAGGTTGTTAGCGATTTAGAAGCAGCTATTCAGTTGATGCCAGATGACAATGGTTTTTATGCGGACAAGTATTCGGCTACAGCCCTATTGGCTAGAGTTCAATTATACCTTGGGAATTATGCCGCCGCCAGAGATGCTGCAAATGATGTAATCGAGAATAGTGACCATTCATTATCTTCCAGTTTTGCGGCTGCATTTAATCACGATGCAGATAATGAAGAAGATTTGTTTACCTTCCAGGTAACTTCACAAACCGGTACTAATTCTCTAATTACCTATTATGCTTCCGAACAAAATGGAGGTAGAGGTGGAGATATTACAGTGAATGATGAATATGTCGCTCTTTTTGATGATCCAAATGATGAAAGAGCCAGCTTTTTCTATGAGAGCCCTCAAAACGGAGGTAGACTAACCTCTAAGTTCTCGAATCAATTTGGCAACGTGCCCATTATTCGCTTAGCTGAAATGCATTTAATCAGAGCTGAAGCTAATCAACAAGAAGGAACTTCCAATGGAGCTACTCCTTTAGAAGATATTAATGCTCTTCGTGCTCGTTCCGGCGCTGCTGCGCTTAGTTCAATTACATTGGGGGACATTCACACAGAGAGAGAACGTGAATTAGCCTTTGAAGGTTTCTTCATTCATGATGCAAAAAGAATAGGGGCTACCGTTGATGGTATTCCTTTTGATAGCCCACAGCTGGTACTTCCTATTCCACAGGGAGAACTAGATACAAATCCATCAATGGTACAAAATCCAAACTATTAACCAGAATGGATTTAAATAAAAAAAGCTTCTTCCCGGCCGGGAAGAAGCTTTTTTTATTTGCATCTTAGGCTGTAAAATATTAATTTGATATAACACAAAATGAGGATTTTTGATCCAACAACTGCTGCCTATGCAAATCAGTGCTTTCGAGCGATACCTACAATATGAAAAACGATTATCTAAACATACTCTAACAGCCTACCTGGGTGACCTCAAGCAGTTTTTTAATTTTTTAAAACTTAGTTACCAAATAAAAGATATTCAGGAGATTGAGCATTTCCATATTCGTTCCTGGCTTGTCCAGTTGATTGGAGAAGGAATGACTACTAAAACCATAGCTCGAAAGACAGCAACCCTCAAAACATATTTTAAATTCCTATTGAGGCAAGGGCATATTTCCAGCAATCCAATGGTGAAAATCTCCACACCAAAGGTGGGCAAAAAGCTACCAGTCTATTTGCAGGAAAAAGAAATAAATTCTCTTTTTGAAAAATTAAGCCTGTTTTCTTCAGATAACTTCCCAGATATCAGAGATCAATTGATGTTATTACTTCTTTATGGTACTGGTATGCGTAGGGCAGAACTTATCAGTCTTGAAACCAAGAATATATTTTTGAATGAGTTAAACCTGAAAGTATTAGGTAAAGGAAACAAGGAAAGAATCATTCCTGTCAGTCCGGTTTTGAAATCCTTAATCAGAGAATATTTGAAACTACGCCAAAATGAATTTCCCGAAGTAAATGATAAAGAGCTTTTACTTACGGACAAAGGAAAACCCTTGTATCCAAAATTTGTATACAACAAAGTGAAAAAGTATTTATCATTGATTACTACTGTAGAGAAAAAAAGCCCTCATACCCTTAGACATACCTTTGCGACTCATTTATCAAATAATGGAGCAGAGTTAAACGCCATAAAAGACCTGCTGGGCCATTCTAGCCTGGCTGCTACTCAGATCTATACACATAATTCAATAGAGCAACTCAAAAAAATCTATCAAAAAGCGCACCCCAAATCGGGGGATTAAAAGAGGCCCGGTTTCAAAAAACTAAAAAGGGCCTGGTGTTCTGCATTCTTTAAACCTTTTTCTAACGTTTAAATCAGGAAAATATGAAAGTAATTACTGAAGCCGTTCAATTCAAAGCTGATTCTAAATTAATAGACTATATCGAAGAAAAACTTGCAAAACTTGATAAGTTGTCTGACCGGATTATTTCTGCAAAGGTGAAACTACGCTTAGAAAATTCAGGGCAAGTTAAAGATAAGGTAGTAGAGGTAAGTCTAAATGTTCCGGGGGATCACTTATTTGCAAAGTCAATCAGTAAAACTTTTGAGACTGCCACCGATGACGCAGTTAAAGCCTTAGGAAGACAATTGAAAAAGTTTAAAGCCAGATATGCCCATTAATAAGTAAAAGGTAAAAGGTAAAAAGTAGAATGTAGAATGTAGAAAGACTATTAAGGCATTATATAATATAGGGGCTTTAAATCAAAAACATTCCTACGGTCCTTCTACTTTTTACCTTTTACTTTCTACTTTCCACTAATTGCCGAGGAACTTTCCAGGATATAATATGGTTTATATAGTGATATTTATTTTTTAAAGTGGTCAATGCTTAAAATGCATTGACCACTTTATTTTTCACTAAAATGCAAGGGAGAAAAGGGTGAAGGAACCTTACAATTTGAGGGAAGTTTCTAAATTTGCGCTGTCCATTCAGAAATGGATAAAAAAAGTAAAAAAGTGTTTGATTTTTATCTCAATTAATATATCTTTGCAATCGCTTTTAGGAAAAGACCTTAAGCAGGTTTAAAAAAACCATCAAAAAATCAATGCCAGCATAGCTCAGTTGGCCAGAGCAGCTGATTTGTAATCAGCGGGTCGGGGGTTCGAATCCCTCTGCTGGCTCATGATATTTTGTAATTTAATTATTGTGTGATTTGGCTCATTCAACCAAGAATGACCAAATAAACAAATAAGTAAATATTGAGGTTCGGGGGTGCGCCGGAGTGGGAGAGCCGGGCCAGACTGTAAATCTGGTGTCTATGACTGAATAGGTTCGAATCCTATCACCCCCACAGTGTCCACTGAAGTATGAGCTGAAGTGGATTTTTGAAATTTAAAATAAACCATCATAGCCAAGGCTGGGGTGGTTGGAATGCGGGAGTAGCTCAGTTGGTAGAGCATCAGCCTTCCAAGCTGAGGGTCGCGGGTTCGAGTCTCGTCTCCCGCTCCATTTTATTCATCTTAGGATGGATTATGGAACGGTAATTAAGCAATAGTTTTTTAAGCGTATTCAAAGGCCTTTTTAGGTCTGACTAAGTAAGCATTTTTGGTAAGCCGACATTTATTGATTCGGCTTTTGTCGTTGAAGGTAGGGTCGGAATTGCTTAATAAGCCAATGTAGCTCAGGGGTAGAGCACTTCCATGGTAAGGAAGGGGTCACGAGTTCAAATCTCGTCATTGGCTCCATCAATTAAACTTAAGAATCAATAAGATTATATACATTTTATATTTAAAATTGAAAATCGATGGCTAAGGAGACTTTTCAGCGGAATAAACCTCACCTTAACATTGGGACAATCGGGCACGTTGACCATGGTAAAACCACTTTGACTGCTGCAATCACTTATGTACTATCTAAGGATGGTTTTGCAGAGCAAAAAGATTATGACTCAATCGATGCAGCTCCTGAAGAGAAGGAAAGAGGGATCACAATCAACACCGCTCACGTAGAATACGAAACAGCAAATCGTCACTACGCACACGTGGACTGCCCAGGTCACGCCGACTATGTTAAGAATATGGTTACAGGTGCGGCTCAGATGGATGGAGCTATTCTTGTAGTTGCCGCCACTGATGGTCCTATGCCTCAAACGCGTGAGCACATCCTGCTTGCTCGTCAGGTAGGTGTACCTAAAATTGTTGTATTCATGAACAAGGTTGACCTTGTTGATGATGAAGAAATGCTCGAACTTGTTGAAATGGAGGTTCGTGAATTATTGGATCAGTATGAATTTGATGGTGATAATTCTGCTGTTATTCAAGGATCAGCTTTAAAAGCACTTGAGGATGATGCAACAGGAGTTCAAGCAATCAAAGAATTGATGGATGCCGTTGATGAGCAAATTCCTGAGCCTGTTCGTGCTGTAGATAAAGACTTTTTGATGCCTATTGAGGATGTATTCTCTATCACAGGTCGTGGTACTGTTGCAACAGGCCGTATTGAGCGTGGTGTAATCAAAACTGGTGACCCAGTTGAGATCATTGGTATGATGGGAGTAGATGAGAAACCTCTGACATCAGTTGTAACTGGTGTTGAGATGTTCCGTAAGATCCTGGATCGTGGAGAGGCTGGTGATAATGCCGGATTGCTACTTCGTGGTATCGACAAAGATGCTATCAGACGTGGAATGGTTATTTGTAAGCCTGGTTCTGTAACACCTCACACTAAATTCAAGTGCGAAGTATATGTTCTTGGTAAAGATGAAGGTGGTCGTCACACTCCATTCTTCAATGGATACCGTCCACAGTTTTACTTCCGTACCACAGACGTAACTGGAGATGTATCTCTTCCAGAAGGAGTAGAAATGGTAATGCCTGGTGATAACGTTTCATTGAACGTTAGCTTGATTAACGCTATTGCCATGGAAAAAGGATTGCGTTTTGCGATTCGTGAAGGTGGACGTACCGTAGGTGCTGGTCAGGTTACTGAGATTATCGAGTAAATACACTAATACAATAGTCAAATTATTGTATTAAGCCATAAAATAAGAAGTGGCTGTGAACTTACATAAAAACTGTTTTTTAAAATTAGTTTTTAAATAAGCTCACAGCCAATATTATTTCTTTGAGGGAAATTTTTCAAGAAAAATTTCCCTCAAAAGAAAAATAATTTGGCGGATCATGACAAGAAACGCCTGTCTACCGACAGGTAGAAGTGATGAGACGCCCTCTTCTTTATACGGGCATAGCTCAGCTGGTAGAGCGACGGTCTCCAAAACCGTAGGCCGAGGGTTCGAATCCTTCTGCCCGTGCTAAAAGATTGCGGCTTGAGATATATCCGCTGAATCATAATTCGAATAGTGATGGACAGAATAGTTTTATATGTAAAAGAAAGTTATAATGAGTTACTCAATAAGGTAACCTGGCCTACAAGAGCCAGCCTTATCAGCAGTACCATTGTAGTTTTGATAGCTTCCTTGATTTTTGCTCTTATCATTTTTGTGATGGACCTGATCTCTAAAGGAGTGCTTGATTTTATTTATGACCTTTAATCAAAAAGGAATTTGAATGTCTGAAGAAAAGAAGTGGTATTCTCTTAGAGTGATAAGTGGTAAGGAACGAAAAATCCGAGAGCGTATTGAAAAGGAAATCCAGATCAATAAATGGGAGGATTTTGTTACTTCGGTGTTGGTACCTACAGAGAAAGTCTACAAAATAAGAAACGGCAAGAAAGTTATCTCAGAAAGAAATATTCTCCCAGGTTATATCCTGATAGAAGCTCTGCCTTCTAAATTTTCTGGTGAGATGATTAATTCTATTGCCAATATTCCAAATGTGATCCACTTCTTAGGGAAAAACAATCCTGTTCCGATGAGAGCTGCCGAAGCGAATAGAATGCTCGGAAAAGTTGATGAATCTCAAGATTCCGGAGAATCCCTAATCGAACCATACATTGTTGGTGAAACCGTCAAAATTATTGATGGCCCTTTCAGTGAGTTCATAGGAGATATTCAAGAAGTAAATGAAGAGAAGAAAAAGCTAAAGGTTATTGTGAAGATTTTTGGAAGAGGGACAGAGGTGGAATTAAACTTTATGCAAGTAGAAAAAACATCCTAGCTCAAAATATATCGAGCTTGCTTTAGTTCCTTATGGATGCTTCCCTAAAGCAACAATGTTAGTGTTAGTGTAAAAAATAATGAAATGGCAAAGGAAATAGAAACTTATGTAAAACTTCAGGTGCGGGGCGGACAAGCTAATCCAGCGCCTCCCGTAGGACCGGCATTGGGTGCTAAGGGCTTGAATATTATGGAGTTTTGCAAAAGATTTAATGCTAGAACTCAGGAGTCACAAGGTAAATTATTACCCGTAGTGATTACTGTTTTTAAGGATAAGTCTTTTGAATTCATCATAAAAACACCTCCTGCAGCCGTACAGTTGTTGGAAGCCGCCAAAGTGAAAAAAGGTTCTGAGGAGTCCAACCGTAAAAAAGTAGGAAAAGTCACTTGGGATCAGGTAAGAACCATCGCAGAAAGTAAAATGGTAGACCTTAACTGTTTCACTGTTGAATCTGCCATGAAAATGGTGGCTGGAACTGCCCGTAGTGCCGGGATTACCATCACAGGGACTCCTCCCTGGGAAGGAGAAAGTGCTAGTGATAACTAATTATTAAATAACAGGGAGTTTCTGTATTTGCAGAAACGCTAATACCTTAAATTAATTTGCGATGGCAAAAGTTGGAAAAAAGAGAGCAGCTGCTAATGCAAAGATCGATGATACCAAATTATACACTCTGGAAGAGGCAATGGCCCTGGTAAAAGAGGTTAATGTGGCAAAATTCGATGCATCAGTAGATCTGCATATAAGATTGGGGATCGATCCTCGTAAAGCTGACCAGGCACTGCGTGGGACCGTGTCTTTACCCCACGGAACTGGTAAAACCAAAAGAGTACTTGTTTTCTGTACTCCGGATAAAGAAGAAGAAGCTAAAGCAGCAGGGGCAGACTATGCCGGATTAGATGAATATATTCAGAAAGTACAAGATGGTTGGACGGATGTAGATGTGGTAATTGCTATGCCTCAGGTTATGGCAAAAGTCGGACGCATTGGTCGTGTTTTAGGACCTAGAGGCCTTATGCCTAACCCCAAAACAGGAACCGTTACTCCTAATGTGGCAGATGCCGTGGCTGAAGTGAAAAAAGGAAAAATTTCTTTCCGTGTTGATAAATATGGTATCATTCACTCTTCCGTTGGTAGAGTATCATTTGAGCCCAATAAACTGGCAGATAATGCCAATGAACTTTTATCTACACTAATACGGATGAAACCTTCCACCGCTAAAGGGACTTACATGAAATCAGTGACGGTTGCTAGTACTATGAGCCCTGGTGTAAAGGTAGATACAAAATCTCTTCGTTAACCTATAAAAAGATGTTGCAATGACTAAAGCAGAAAAATCAGCGTTAATCGAGGAGTTGGCCGAAAAATTGAAAGAATCAAAATTCTTCTATCTGACAGACCCCTCAACGCTTAATGTTGCGGCTACAACTGACCTTAGAAGAAAATGTTTCGAGAATAATGTTGAAATGCGAATGGTTAAGAATACCCTTATTCGTAAAGCCATGGAAAGCGTTTCTGAAACTGCCTTTGAAGGATTGTACGATTCTTTAAAAGGTACAACGGCTATCCTCTTTTCAGAAGAGGGTAAAACTCCTGCTAAAGTAATTAAGGAGTATCGTGGTGATAAGGGTGAAAAACCAACCCTCAAAGCTGCATACATTGACCAGGATGTGATTATCGGTGATGATCAACTTGAATTCCTGACAAAACTAAAATCAAAAGAAGATTTGCTTGGAGAATTGATCACCTTGATGCAGAGCCCTGCAAAGAACCTGGTGGCTCAATTAACCTCAAGCGAACAAACCCTGGCCGGATTGGTCAACTATGGCAGCAATACCGTATCAGGTATACTTACTGCCCTAGAACAAAAAGAGAAGTAAGGGCTTCCACCAGAGTGGACTCGTGAGCAGGACACTCGTCATGTATAAATTTTGTTACGCACCATTTAGCTTAATTCTATTTATTAGTTAAACGGTAATTTAAATTATTTTTAAAATGGCTGAATTAAAAGAAATAGCAGAAACTCTTGTCAATTTGACAATCAAGGAAGTAAGTGAACTTGCTCAATTACTAGAAGATGAATATGGCATCAAGCCAGCTGCCGCTGCACCCGTTGCAGTAGCTGCTGTAGGTGGTGCAGGTGGCGACGCTGCTGGTGGTGCTGCTGAACAAACAGAATTTGATGTAATGTTAAATTCTGCTGGCGCAGCAAAGCTTAAAGTCGTTAAAGAAGTGAAAAACCTTCTTGGACTTGGACTTAAAGAAGCTAAAGAACTGGTAGACAGCGCTCCTTCTGCCATTAAAGAGGGTGCATCTAAAGACGAAGCTGAAGAACTTAAGAAAGCACTTGAAGCCGTAGGTGCTGAAGTTGAACTTAAGTAGGCTTGTAACTGTTACAGTAATTAAACGTATATTTTATTACTGGAAAATAAGCAAGTTTGCGATAACAAGGCTTAGCCAATTGTCATAAATTGGCTAAGCCTATCGTCGTATATCACAGCTCCGGTTCGGATGAACTTTTCAGATGCCCAAGAGGTATATTATATGTAGTGTGCAAAACTGATCTTGCCGCTACCCAACAAATTAAAGAAAGGTTGCAATGACATCAAACGGAAACGTCCTTAAAGCCGAAGACAAAAGATTTAACTTCGGAAAAATTAAACTCGCCAAACAATACCCTGACTTACTAGAGATACAACTCAAATCCTTTATGGAGTTCTTTCAGTTGGAAACAACTCCTGAAAACAGGATGAATGAAGGGCTATATCGGGTTTTCCAGGAAAACTTCCCCATCACAGATGCAAGAAACATCTTCGTGTTGGAATTTCTGGATTACTTTGTGGATCCGCCGCGTTATACCATCTCAGAATGTATGCAGCGTGGATTGACATACAGTGTTCCGTTAAAAGCCAAGCTACGCTTGTCTTGTAATGACGAAGAACATGTCGACTTTCAGACCATTGTCCAGGATGTTTTCCTTGGCAATATCCCTTATATGACTCCCAAAGGTACCTTTGTAATCAATGGTGCAGAACGTGTGATTGTATCTCAGCTTCACCGCTCTCCAGGAGTGTTTTTTGGACAGAGTTTCCACCCAAATGGCACAAAGATTTATTCCGCCAGAGTTATCCCTTTTAAGGGAGCATGGATGGAATTCGCTACAGACATCAATACGGTGATGTATGCTTACATCGATCGTAAGAAAAAATTCCCGGTTACTACTTTATTGAGAGCTATTGGCTTTGACTCAGATAAGGCTATTCTCGATATCTTTGACCTGGCTGATGAAGTAAAAGCAACTGAAAAAGAATTAGAGAAATCTATTGGTCGAAAATTAGCTGCACGTGTACTCCGAAGCTGGACCGAAGATTTTGTAGATGAAGATACAGGAGAGGTGGTTACCATCGAACGTAATGAAATCATCCTTGAACGTGATGTTGTCCTGGATGAAGAAAACATCAAATTAATCCTGGAAGCTGATACGGATGATGTGGTTGTACTCCAAAAAGAGGAAATTGAAGAGGATTATTCGATCATCTATAATACTTTACAAAAAGATCCCTCCAGCTCAGAAATGGAGGCCGTACAATATATATATCGTCAACTTAGAGGTACCGATCCGCCAGATGAAGAAACAGCTCGCGGAATTATCGATAAATTGTTCTTCTCTGACAAACGATATAACCTTGGTGAGGTAGGGCGCTATAAAATTAATAGAAAGCTAAAACTCACAACCGACAAGGAAACCCTCGTTTTAACCAAAGAAGATATCATTGCTATTGTTAAATATCTGGTGAAATTGATGAACCAGAAAGCAGAAATTGATGATATTGATCACCTGAGTAACCGTCGTGTAAGAACTGTAGGAGAACAGCTATATGCTCAGTTTGGTGTTGGTTTGGCTCGTATGGCTCGTACCATTAGAGAAAGAATGAACGTTCGGGATAATGAAGTCTTTACGCCTATTGATTTAATCAATGCTCGTACTTTATCCTCAGTAATTAATTCTTTCTTTGGAACCAGTCAGCTATCTCAGTTTTTGGATCAAACAAATCCTCTCTCTGAGATTACTCACAAACGCCGGATTTCAGCTCTTGGACCAGGTGGACTGTCCAGAGAACGTGCAGGTTTTGAGGTAAGGGATGTTCATTATTCACATTATGGACGTCTTTGTACCATTGAAACACCAGAGGGACCAAATATCGGACTGATATCTACTCTTTGTGTTCATGCTAAAGTGAATAAAATGGGCTTCCTGGAAACACCCTACCGCAAAGTCGAAGAAGGTCGGGTAGTAGTAGAGAAAGATCCATTATACCTTTCTGCTGAAGGAGAGGATTATAAGAGAATTGCTCAGGCAAATGCTCCTATTGACTTGGAGTCAGGTGCCTTCCAACTAGATCGGATTAAGTGTAGAGAACATGGTGATTTTCCTGTACTTACTCCCGATGAAATTGAATTTATGGATGTAGCACCTAACCAGATTGTTGGTGTTTCTGCTTCCATGATTCCATTCTTGGAAAATGATGATGCCAACCGAGCCCTGATGGGATCAAACATGCAGCGTCAGGCCGTTCCTTTGGTTAGACCAAGTTCACCAGTTGTTGGAACCGGCCTGGAAGGAAAAGTTGCCAGAGATTCTCGTATGTTGATTAATGCAGAAGGTGATGGTATTGTGGAATATGTTGACTCCAAGGAGATCATCATCCGTTATGATAGAACAGAAGAAGATCAATTGGTTTCTTTTGAAGATGCCCGCAAACGATATGAATTGATTAAATTCCGTCGTACCAACCAAGGGACTTGTATTAACCTTCGACCTATTGTAAGGCGAGGCGAGCGCGTTGAAAAGGGACAAATTCTTTGTGATGGGTATGCTACTGAAAAAGGAGAACTGGCCTTGGGACAGAACCTTAAAGTAGCCTTTATGCCTTGGAAAGGATATAATTTTGAGGACGCCATTGTATTATCAGAACGTGTGGTTAGAGAAGATATCTTTACCTCCTTGCATATAGAACATTTCGAATTGGATGTCAGAGACACCAAACTAGGGGAAGAAGAATTGACCAATGATATTCCTAATGTTAGTGAAGAGGCTACCAAAGATTTGGATGAGAATGGTATCATTAGAGTTGGTGCCTGGGTGAAAGAGGGAGATATTTTAATCGGGAAAATTACTCCTAAAGGAGAATCTGATCCCACACCCGAAGAAAAATTGTTACGCGCAATTTTTGGTGATAAAGCCGGAGATGTAAAAGATGCTTCTTTAAAGGCACCTCCATCTACAAAGGGTATTGTCATCAATAAGCAATTATTTGCAAGAGCAAAAAAAGATAAAGTACAAAAGGCACAGGAAAAAGAATTATTATCCAAATTAGAAGACCAGCACAAAATTGCCATCAACGAACTACTTACCGTATTAGTAGATAAATTGATGACGCTTCTTAAGGATAAAACTTCCAATGGCGTTCGTTCCATTTATAATGAAGATTTAGTAGCCAAGGGAGTAAAATTCAGCCCTGAGATACTTCGCGAAATTGAATATGCAACCATCGATTACAGCAACTGGACCGATGATGATCATACCAATAGCCTGATTGCCAGCTTATTGCACAATTATAGCATTAAGTATAATGAAGAGGTAGGACGATATAAGCGTGAGAAATTTAATATCAGTATTGGTGATGAACTTCCTGCAGGGGTATTGAAACTAGCCAAAGTTTACATGGCCAAAAAGCGTAAGCTGAAAGTAGGGGATAAGTTGGCAGGACGTCATGGTAATAAAGGAATTGTTTCTAGAATCGTTCGATTAGAGGATATGCCTTTCCTCGAAGATGGAACTCCTGTAGATATTGTACTTAATCCACTAGGGGTACCTTCTAGGATGAACTTGGGACAAATCTTTGAAACAGTACTGGGTTGGGCTGGAGAAAAGCTAGGTTTAAAATTTGCTACTCCTATTTTTGATGGAGCCAGCAAAGAAGAAATCGATGAGTTTATTCAAAAAGCAAATCTTCCTAGCTTAGGACAAACCTACTTATACGATGGGGAAACCGGTGATCGATTCCACCAGCAAGCAACAGTAGGGGTTATTTATATGCTGAAATTATCTCACATGGTAGATGATAAAATGCATGCCCGTTCAATTGGACCTTACTCATTGATTACTCAGCAGCCTCTGGGTGGAAAGGCACAATTTGGTGGTCAGCGTTTTGGAGAGATGGAAGTTTGGGCATTGGAGGCCTTCGGAGCATCCAATATCCTGCAAGAGCTTCTTACCATCAAATCTGATGATATTAATGGTAGAGCCAAGGCTTATGAAGCAATTGTTAAAGGAGATACCCTTCCGGAACCTAACATCCCAGAATCATTTAACGTTCTGGTGCATGAATTGAGAGGATTGGCCTTAGATGTAAAATTCGATTAAAATCCGTATGAAGTCATGGGCTGTGTAACAACAGATTTTTTCACAGCCCCTACCTTCATACAATAAAATAGGACAAAGCTTATGCCTTTTAAAAAGAAGAGTAGTAATCATCAAAAACAGAATTTTGACAGTATTACCATCAGTTTGTCCTCTCCGGACGATATTCTGGAGCGTTCATTCGGGGAAGTGCTGAAACCAGAGACCATCAATTATCGCTCTTACAAACCCGAGCGTGATGGCCTTTTTTGTGAGCGTATCTTTGGACCCGTAAAGGATTACGAATGCTATTGTGGAAAATACAAACGCATTCGGTATAAAGGAATCGTGTGTGATAGATGTGGTGTAGAGGTAACTGAGAAAAAAGTGCGCAGGGAAAGAATGGGACACATCAAACTTGTGGTCCCTGTAGTGCACATATGGTTCTTTAAATCATTACCAAATAAGATTGGCTATTTGCTCGGATTGTCCTCCAAAAAATTGGAGTCGATTATCTATTATGAGCGCTATGCTGTCATCCAGCCAGGTCCTAAAGAGGATGAAGGTATTTCTAATATGGATCTCTTGACAGAAGAGGAATATTTGGAAATCCTTGAAACTCTTCCTCCTGAAAACCAGATGCTGGAAGATACTGATCCTAATAAATTTATCGCCAAAATGGGCGCTGAAGCTGTTAGAGATCTTTTAAATCGCCTGGATTTGGATCAATTGTCATATGATCTACGCCACCAGGCTGCAAATGAAACTTCTCAGCAACGTAAATCTGAGGCTTTGAAACGCCTTAGAGTTGTGGAAGCATTTCGTGATGGAATGACTCGTCAGGAAAATAGACCAGAGTGGGCTATCATTCAATACCTGCCTGTTGTACCTCCTGAATTACGTCCTCTTGTCCCACTTGATGGTGGACGTTTTGCGAGTTCGGATTTGAACGATCTTTACCGAAGAGTAATTATTAGAAATAATCGTCTGAAAAGGTTATTGGAAATTAAGGCTCCGGAAGTAATCCTTCGTAATGAAAAACGAATGCTTCAGGAAGCAGTTGATTCTTTATTTGATAATTCTCGTAAGTCCAATGCTGTAAAAGCAGAAGGAGGGCGTGCCTTGAAGTCTTTGTCAGATATTCTTAAAGGTAAGCAAGGTCGTTTTCGTCAGAATCTTCTTGGTAAGCGTGTGGATTATTCAGGTCGTTCAGTGATTGTGGTTGGGCCTACCCTTAAACTGCATGAATGTGGACTTCCCAAAGGTATGGCAGCCGAGCTGTTCAAACCTTTTGTTATCAGAAAATTGATTGAAAGGGGTATCGTAAAAACGGTTAAATCAGCTAAAAAACTGGTAGACCGGAAAGATCCTGTAATTTGGGAAATCCTTGAAAATATATTGAAAGGGCATCCGGTACTACTTAACCGGGCTCCAACACTACACCGTCTTTCAATTCAGGCTTTTCAGCCTAAATTGATTGAAGGGAAAGCCATTCAGTTACACCCACTTGTATGTGGTGCCTTCAATGCTGACTTTGATGGTGACCAAATGGCTGTTCATGTTCCTTTAAGCCAGGCGGCTATTTTGGAAGCGCAGGTACTTATGTTATCTGCCCATAATATGCTGAATCCGCAAAACGGAACGCCAATTACACTACCATCACAGGATATGGTATTAGGATTGTACTACATTACTAAAGAACGAAGGTCTACTGAAGATATTAAGGTGAGTGGTGAGGGAATGCGTTTTTATTCTCCTGAAGAAGTTGTCATCGCTTATAATGAAGGCAAATTAGATCTTCATGCGGTAATTAAAGTACGAGCAAAAGTTGAAAATGAAGAAGGAGAGCTGGTGACCCGCTTAATTGAAACTACCACTGGTAGGGTAATCTTCAATGGCTATGTACCTGAAGAAG
Source organism: Saprospiraceae bacterium (assembly GCA_028285545.1). Taxonomy (GTDB): domain Bacteria; phylum Bacteroidota; class Bacteroidia; order Chitinophagales; family Saprospiraceae; genus JANQPA01. Next base: position 20,337 of record JANQPA010000109.1, read on the forward strand.
TACCCTATATCAATGAGTTGTTGACTAAGAAAAACCTGAAGAAGGTAATTAGTAGTGTAATTAAACGTACCAACTTTACAATAACAGCAAAATTTTTGGATGACATAAAAACCATGGGCTTCCTATGGTCCTTCAAAGGAGGATTGTCATTTAACCTGGGTGATTTGATTACTCCCACGGTTAAACAAAAAACGCTGGAAGAAGCACAGGAAGAAGTGGAAGAGGTATGGGAAAATTACAATATGGGTCTGATTACCAACAATGAACGCTATAACCAGATCATTGATAAATGGACCTATGCAGATAACCGCATCACTGAAACCCTTATGAAGGAGTTGTCAGAGCATAAGCAAGGGTTTAACTCTGTATATATGATGTTGCATTCAGGAGCTCGTGGTTCCAAGCAACAGATTAAACAGCTTTGTGGTCTTCGTGGACTAATGGCAAAACCTAGAAAATCTGGGGATACCGGTGGGGCAGTTATTGAAAACCCGATCCTGGCTAACTTTGTAGACGGACTTTCTGTACTTGAGTACTTTATCTCAACTCACGGTGCGCGTAAAGGTTTGGCAGATACTGCATTAAAAACTGCAGATGCGGGATATTTGACTCGTCGTCTGGTGGATGTATCTCAGGATGTGGTTATTCTAGAAGAAGATTGTAATACCTTGCGTGGTATTGAAACTACTGCACTTAAAGACAATGAAAAGGTTGTTGAGCCTCTATCTCAAAGAATTGAAGGGCGATATACCTTACATGATATTTATCATCCTGTTTCTGAAGATTTACTGCTTAGTGCTGGAGACTTCATAGATGGAGAGATGGCTGATCATATTGAAGAAATAGGCATAGAGATGGTTACCATCAGATCGGTGTTGACCTGCGAAACCAAAAGAGGGGTTTGTGCCAAATGTTATGGGCAAAATCTTGCCACCAATAGAATTGCTGAAAATGGCGATGCTGTAGGTATTATTGCTGCTCAATCTATCGGTGAACCGGGTACTCAGCTTACTCTTCGTACCTTCCACGTTGGGGGTATTGCTTCTCTTTCCAAGACAGAATCAGAGATTGTGTCCAAGTTTGACGGGAAAGTAGAGTTTGATAGTATGAGAGTCACTGAAAGTGTTGAAGAAGGTGAAGAAGGAACTCGAATTGTATTATCTCGTACAGGTGAGGTCAGAATAGTAGATCCTGAATCAGGTAAGGTTTATGTTACACATCACATACCTTATGGAGCCAATCTTCATGCTAAAGAAGGAAGGAAAATCAAAAAAGGTGAACTGATTTGTGATTGGGATCCTTTTAATGCTGTAATTGTATCTGAATTTGGAGGAATCGCCAAGTTTGATGCCATTGAGGAAGGAGTTACCTATAGGATAGAGCGTGATGACCAGACTGGTTACGCTGAAAAAGTGATCATTGAATCTAAAAACAAGCGTAAGATTCCAACCATTAATATCGTGAATAAGAGTGGCGAGATTGTTAAGAGCTACAACCTTCCGGTGGGCTCATACATCTCGATTGATGAAAATGAAAAGGTACTTGGAGGGCAAAAGATTGCCAAGATACCGCGTAAACTTGGAAAGATTCAGGATATTACAGGTGGTCTTCCAAGAGTAACCGAACTATTTGAAGCACGTAATCCTTCTAATCCAGCCACCGTGGCAGAAATTGATGGAGTTATTTCCTTCGGAAAAATTAAGAGAGGAAATCGCGAAGTAATCATCACTGCTAAGGATGGTCAAAGACGGAAATACCTGGTTGGTCTATCAAAACACATCCTTGTTCAGGATGGTGACTTTGTAAGAGCAGGTATGGCTTTATCAGATGGTTCTGTAGCGCCTAGAGATATCTTAAATATCAAAGGACCATTTGCGGTTCAGTCTTATCTTGTAAATGGAATTCAAGAGGTCTATCGATCTCAGGGTATTACCATCAATAACAAGCATATTGAAGTAATCGTGCGCCAGATGATGCGTCGTGTACAAATCGAAGATTCTGGAGATACTAGCTTCTTAGAAGGAGAAGCAGTGGAAAAATATGATTTCCTTGAGCAAAATGACTGGATCTTTGATAAGAAGGTAATCACCAATTCCGGCGAATCTAACAAACTGAGACCAGGACAATTGGTGACTTTACGTCAGGTTAGAGAAGAAAATTCATTCTTGCGTAGAAATGATAGAGAATTGGTTAAATTCCGTGATGCAGTAGCGGCTACCTCTAGTCCTTTACTTCAGGGTATTACCAAATCATCACTTGGAACAACAAGCTGGATTTCAGCAGCCTCATTCCAGGAGACTACTAAAGTACTAAGTACTGCTGCCATTGGAGCTAAGCAAGACTTCCTGAATGGTCTTAAGGAAAATGTTATTGTTGGTAAGAAAATACCAGCAGGTACCGGAATGAAACGTTATGAAAGCTTATTCGTTATGAGTCGGGAAGATTATGAAGAAAGCGAAGCACGAAGAGCTCAACACTACGAGGAAATAGAAGATTAAGGTTTATATAAAAAAGGAGGCTCTCGAGCCTCCTTTTTTATTTCATGTATAATCTGGCATATTTTGCCAGATACTTACCAATAATATCAAATTCCAGGTTTATTTTATCGCCTACCTTAATCTGGTGAAAATTAGTGTGCTCAAAGGTAAAGGGGATAATCGCTACAGAAAAATAATGGTCGATGGGATCTACCACAGTTAAACTCACTCCATTAACACATATTGATCCTTTATTTACTAGAAGATACTGACTTTCAGCAGGGTAGGAAAATTTGAAATACCAACTACCATCCAAAACCTGAATATCTTCACAAGAGCCTACTGTATCTACATGTCCTTGGACAATATGCCCATCTAAGCGACCATCAGATTTCATAGATCTTTCCAGGTTAACTGGATCTCCAACTGTTAATTGGCCTAAATTCGTTTTTTTTAAGGTCTCTTCAATAGCAGTCACCGTATAACTGTCATTCGACAAGGCCACTACCGTCAAACACACTCCATTGTGAGATACACTTTGGTCAATTTTCAATTCAGGACTTAAACTGGATTGTATTTCAAAATGAATATTACTGCCTTCTTTTTGGATGGATTTAACCTGACCTAAAGATTCAATTATTCCTGTAAACATTTATTGGGTATTGAGTAATTAGTACTGGGTACTGGGTATTGGGTACTGGGTATTTGTTTTACTTAATACCCAATACTCATTACCCAGTACCATTAAAACCAGGCGCTGATAAATTGTGCTATTGCTGCCTGTCCAATAAGTGCAAAGATAATGGCCCAGATTATTTTTGCACCACCAAGGTACCAAAGAATTAGATTCCTGTTCAGTCCGGAAATTAAAGAGATGGTTACAGTAGGGATGGTTCCAATAAAACCGGTGCAAAAGGCGAGCCCCCAGATGCCATATTTTTTCCAGATTCGCATCAGGAAGGGCGTTTTAACAACACCATTTTTATCCTTTTTGGGTTTTTTGGCAATTTTGTTATTCCAGATAGCTATTAATCTGGCACCTAAGAATAGACAGGCAAGTATGCCAAACCAGGAGCCTCCGCTCATTAAGAGAAATTGTTCAACCCAACCTTGTTGGTAGGTCGTACTTAGAACGAAGCCATAATATAAGTTAAAAGCACTTAATACAAATACAGAAGCACTTTCAAATAATTGCTGTAACATAAACCTAGCTTAAACTTACTCTGGTGTTGAAACGATCAAATATTATTTTATTCAAATCATTTCAACACCATAAGAACGTTTAAAACAGAGGATAGTTGTTTTTTATTCAGCTGTTCTAACTAATTGTATGAATCCACTTAGAAGATCTTCTCTTTCGACGGTCCCCGTTACCCTTTGCTCGAATATTTTGCACTTGTAATAGTAAACACCTTCTGGAAGTTGATTACCATTTAGATTGGTTCCATCCCAATTTAGGTCAGGGTCTGACGTTTCGAAAACCAGCTGTCCCCACCTATTGAAAACTTTAAAATCTACTTCCTCAATGAAACAATAAGGATAAGGGACAAATAGATCATTTTGATTGTCGCCATTAGGAGTAAAAGCATTGGGTAATGAATAATTTGGACAATTATCCACACAAACAATATTGCTCAATTCACTTTCATTGCCTAATCGGTCAATGGCTGTAATTGCATAACAACCTGCCAGACCAATCTCAGGCTGGTGTTGGATGGAGGAAAGATTAGGATTACTGACAAAATCAACCCGAGTGAGTTCTCCCTCTTCTACTGGTGAAAAATAAATTGCATAGGCAGCTATATCATCATCTTCGGGGCAAACTTCCCAATTCAGGGTATTAAATAATATCGTTTCATCTGAACACCCTAAATTATCATCACATATATTGCTAACCTCTAAAATTGGAGCACATGGAGGGATATCATCTTGGGGAATGGCACAATTTTCCTGAGAAAAATTGAGTAATGGCGAAATGATTCCTTCGATGCCATAAGTTCCTTTGGCTAAAACACGATAACAATACTCCTGACCATTATTAAGCCCAGCGTCTTGATAGGAGGCAGTATTTACAGTAGCTATGGAGTCAAAGCCTCCCTGATCATTTTTACGATAAACTACATATTCATAATTATCCCAAGGGACCTCAGCCTGCCAATTTAGATTAACTGCTCTATCTGTAGATCCAGTATTTAAAAATACAGAGGAAGCGGCATTAGTATTTCCAATTAGATCTTCACCATTAACATAAAACTGAACTAAATAACTATAACTTTGCCCAGAGGTATTAAGACCAGTATCATTAAAGCAGGTGTCAAGGCCGGTTGCGAAGTATTCACTTTCAAAAGTTACTCCGATTGGTTGAAATAAACCAGGATCGCTTACCTGACCATCCGCTCGTAGAACCTCAAAGCGATAAGGGCCGCCATTTAAAAGGGTGTCCAGGTCATCAGGACTAGGTTTTGTCCAACATACTTCCATAAATCCATTATCGGGATCAGTAGTCAAAACATTGACCTTGGTAATAATGGGGAGATCCCGACTCAGTTGTACACAAGCCTCTTCTGAGGGCAAACTCTCAACAGGATTGTAGGTATACAAACCTCCAGGTGTGGTCCGTGCAAAATTAGCTACAATCCGATAGCAATAGGTTCGACCTTGTTCTACATTTTCATCAACATATACATATCGGCCGTCCTCCATATCTGTAATCGGAATGGTGGTAAGTTGTTCATAACCTTTACCTTCAAGGCCAGTTTCACAGGTGTCAATAGGGAAATTATTACTGCCTACTCTTTTCCAAACGGTAAATCCCCTGAAATAATCATTAGCTGCATCTTCACAGAAGTAGGGTTTTTCCCAGCTGACGGTAACAAAACCTTTACCAGGTCTTGCCTGCACATCCTTTGGAGGAGGCCCTACTACTCTTATTCTGACTGTTTTTAGAGTAGCCAAACCAGTGGTATCTCCCAAAAAGTCATCTACCGCCCTAAATACTACAGAATAATATTGACTTGTAATGTGCTCACAGGCTGTTACCCAGGTGAAGGTTTTGATGACAGGATCATCTAAAAAACCAGAAATGGGAGGAGTAAAAGTTGCAGGGCTTACATCAACTTCAAAAGGTCCGCCCAAAGCTGTAAGCTTAACTTTTTGTTCAATCTCAATCTCTGGAGCTCCGGCAATAACATCAAAACTAAGGGTGTCACCTGCTACCACACAAATCTCTTCGAATGGAACTTCAACCGTCGGAGGCATGTTTTCACATTCCACTACCAGAATCTGCATATCTCGAATAATGGTATCAATCGGAATACCCTGACGGTGTTCTACAATGATCATGGCCAGATTATATTCTCCTGCTTTTTGCGGGGCATCCCAAACTATATCTCCGGTAACCGGATCAATCGTTAAATTATTGTTGGGGCTTGGGTTAATCATATTGGGGAACTGGTAATTAGCTACATCCAATCCTACATCTTGAAGAGGAATAATAAACTCGTATGAAAGGCTGTCACCATCTGCATCATAGGCATTGGGATTATGAGTAAAACGCTCACCAACACAGCCTATATCAATGGGGGGTTGTAATAAAACGGGTGTATTATTACAGCCTTGAAATTGAGGGTTGGGAATGGTAAATACGGTTTGGATATGAAATTTAATTTGCTCAGAATTAGGAAAGTTTACATTCAAGATGCCGCCATTACGGTTGGGGTCTGTCATTGATATAGCAAAAGTTCCTCGAGCAGGAAAAGTATGGAAGGCAATGTATATATTCTTTTTGGTATCATTTTCAAGCGTTTCTCCCTTAGGAGGAGATCCCGGTCCATTTAGTCTGCCTACCCGATCGCAAAATCCATCACCCCAACAAATGGTTAGCGAATCCCGGTCGGCTCTGATACTACTCGCTTTGGTATAGGTAATGATAGTAGCTTTAACGGTTAAACTATTGGTACAATCACCTACCTGTTCAATAGATATTTCACCGGCTCTGTTATGTGTAGCCCAGCTTTGGGGTATAAAAAGGATCAAAAACAATCCAAGAATTAGATAAGAGTAGCTTTTTAGCATAGCTTATTTATATGCGTGTAATTAGAATAGTATAAACAACTTCTATGTATTAAAATAACAATTTAATAAGTTTCCGTCAAAAGGTTTGCAAGCCATCTAACAATGCTGAAGATAACCTATCTTTTTGAACTCAGTATTTATAACAATATGAATTTAGACTTGGGTTTGAAAAGGACCTCGTTTTCCATAAATATCACTGCCTATTGATTTTAACAAAATGTTTTAATTTATAAAAACAAATTGTATTTTTAAGAAAAAAAATGCCCACTATTAATTTATCCACCATTCAATTCCTAAAGGACCTGAAAAAAAATAATAATCGTGATTGGTTCAATGAACACAAACCTAAATACCAGGAAGCAAGAGAGAATTTTATTGACTTTGTTCAAGAATTAATTCTTCAGATTGCAAGCTTTGATCCTAGTATTGCTCATCAGGAAGCAAAAAAATGTGTGTTCAGAATATACAGGGATGTCCGTTTTTCAAAGGATAAATCACCTTATAAAACTCATTTTGGGGCCCATATCACCTCAGCCCTCAACAAATCCGATATTCATTCTAAAGCCGGATATTATTTCCATCTGGAACCTGGTGATTATTTTCTGGCAGGTGGAGCGTATTTACCTCAAGGTCCCTGGCTCAAAGCCATCCGACAGGAGATTGCCTATAATGCCAAAGAATTTAAAGCCATCTTAAATAGCGATTCTTTCAAAAAATATTTTGGAGAGATGGAAGGCGAAAAACTTAAAACGGCTCCTAGAGATTACCCCAAAGATCATCCCGAGATTGCATTATTGAGACATAAAAGTTTCCTGGCTACTCATCAATGTACGGAAAAACAGGTCCTATCAAAAAATTTTGTGTCCCATTGCGGAAAGGTTTTCGAAGCTTTATTCCCATTTGATGATTTCCTAAATCGTTCTATGGATTAGTTGATGCTATAATTCTGCAATGGTATGATGTTTTGATGAGTAAATTTGTAGATGTGCAGATTTGCAGATGTGCAGATGTGCAGATGTGAGGATGATATTTTGATTCTAATTAATGAAAACAAGGGATACTTTGCGCAAAATAAAGCCGTGCCAACCCGTGTCAAAAAACATCTAAGCAATCTTTCAAACTATCTCTCCAGTAAGGAATTTCCAGTCCAAAAGTATTTTTGAATTTAGATTTGTTGAGTACACTAAATGGAGGTCGTTGGGCTGGGGTAGGGTAGTCTTTGCTTTCAATGGGGATTACCTTACAATCAATCTGAGCTACATTAAAGATGGCTTTTGCAAAATCATACCAGCTGCAAACACCTTCATTGCTGTAATGAAAGACACCATTCAATTGACTCCTTGGAATTTCTCCTTTTTCAATTTTTTGAATAATATCGAGACTTGCCTTAGCCAGATCTCTTGCATAGGTGGGACTGCCTATCTGATCAAAAACAATACTTAACTGATCTCTTTCTTTCCCTAATCGGAGCATGGTTTTTACAAAATTATGCCCAAAGCTGGAATAGACCCAGGAGGTGCGAAAGATAATCGTTGAGCCTCCTTGTTTCATAATCGCCAAATCTCCTTCCAGCTTGGTTTTAGCATAAATTCCTTTGGGAGCGGTTTCACTGTTCTCTAAATAAGGTATATTTTTTTCAGTATGGTAAACATAGTCAGAAGAGTAATGAAAAAGCGTAATTCCTCTTTTTTTACAGGCGTCGGCCAATAAGCTGGGACCAATAACATTAATCTGGTGGGCTAATTCAGGCTCAGATTCTGCTTTATCTACTGCGGTATAGGCTGCCCCATTAATCAAATATTGAAAAGGATGCCGATCCAGGAATTCTTCAATAGCTTGTTCATCGGTAATATCTAAAGAGGATCGATCAGCAAAGAATAAATTCAAATCAAGATAATCATTGCTAATTGCATTGATTTCAGATCCCAGTTGTCCGTTTGCTCCAGTAACTAAAATATGAGTCATAAAGTCTTTCTACTTTTTACTTTCTACCTACTACTAAACTACAGGTTTGCGATGTTCTCCTAATTTTGGAAAATTGCGATCTCGCTCAGCTATGATAATATCTTTTTCCGGTATTTTCCAATCGATATTCAACTGAGGGTCATTATATAAAAGTCCCCCCTCATCTTTTTTAGAATAAAAATTATCACATTTATAGAAAAATTCTGCTGTCGGACTCAGTACCAAATATCCATGTGCAAATCCTCGAGGTACAAAAAGCTGCTTTTTATTTTGTGCACTCAAAACAATGCTTAAAGAATGACCATAAGTAGGGGAATCTTCCCGTAAATCTACTACTACATCCAAAACTTCTCCCTCAATCACACGTACTAATTTAGCTTGTGCAAAAGGAGGGATTTGATAGTGTAATCCTCTCAGAACACCATAGGTGGATCGGGCCTGATTATCCTGAACAAAAGTGATTTCTATTCCAGCTTCAATAAAGTTGTTTTGATTAAAGGCTTCGAAAAAATATCCGCGTTCATCTTCAAAGACCCGCGGCTCAAATATTTTAACTCCTGGAATGGCTGTATCTGTAAACGGCATTATATCATGTATTTTGTGGAACATGGTAATTTGGCCTTAGCCAAATTACCATGTTTCATAAAAAATTAACCTTATTTTTTTCTAAAGAAAATACCGATGGGGACGCCGGTAAAATTAAAGTGTTTGCGAAGCTGATTTTCTAAAAAATTTCGATAATCCTGTTTGACATGCTTAGGGTAATTGCAAAAAAAGGCAAATGCCGGATAGTAGGTGGGCAATTGAGTAACGTACTTGATTTTTATTAATTTACCCCGATAGGATGGAGGAGGGTGCTTTTCAATAGATTCCAGGAGTAATTCATTAAGCCTGGCCGTTTTGATTTTTTGCGTTCGGTTTTCATAAACCTCTAAAGCCAATTCAATAGCCTTAAAGATGCGCTGTTTTTCAAGGGCTGAAATGAACACAATGGGTAGATCGTTAAAAGGAGCAAAACGCTCTTTGATTTCTTTTTCAAAATCACGAGCTGTATTGGTCTCTTTTTCTACTAAATCCCATTTATTCACCAAAATTACAATTCCCTTATTTCTTTTTTGGGCCAGACGAAAAATACTTAGATCTTGTGCTTCCACTCCCGCGGTTGCATCAATCATAATAATACAAACATCCGATTCTTCAATGGCTCGGATGGCTCTCATCACGGAGTAAAACTCCAGATTTTCATGCACCTTGCTTTTTTTCCGAATACCAGCTGTATCGATGATGTAAAATTCCTTCCCAAATTTTGTGTATTTGGTATGGATTGAATCCCGGGTGGTGCCAGCTATTTCTGTAACAATGTTTCGTTCAACACCCAAAAGAGCATTAGTGAGAGAGGATTTACCAACATTGGGCTGCCCTACGATGGAAAACTTTGGGACATCGCTTTCAATCTCTTCTTCTTCTTCAATTCTTTCAGTGACCGCATCTAATAATTCGCCTGTGCCGCTACCTGTAAGGGAAGACAAAAAGTGTGTTTCTTCAAAACCAAGGCTCCAAAATTCATTGGCATCCATTAATCTTTGGTGATTGTCTGCTTTATTCACGGCTAGTAGCACCTCCTTGTTGGACCGACGTAAAATATTGGCCAATTCTTCATCCAGGTCAGTAATTCCAGTAGTTGTATCCACCATGAAGATTAGGACCGATGCTTCCTCGATAGCTATTTTTACCTGTGATCGAATGGCAGAATCAAATACATCTTCAGAATTCTGAATAAAACCACCGGTATCTACAACTGTAAAATTTTTTCCATTCCAAAAACTGGTTCCATATTGACGGTCTCTGGTGACACCACTTTCATCATCTACAATGGATTGCCGCTCCCCAATCAGTCGGTTAAATAATGTTGATTTGCCCACGTTTGGACGCCCCACGATAGCTACTATATTGCCCATTTTTAAAATATTAGAAGAAGGTAGAAAGTAAAAGGTAGAAGGAATTAGTTGATTAAAGATTTAGCTTTTAGTTACTACTCTTATTTTATTATTTTTAAATCATAAGTGTTTGAAAACGCAAAGTTACGAAGGAAAAAGACATTGTTCAATAAAGGAGCAGAATAATTACTTTAGGCAGTTAGTCCAAACAATAGTAATCAATATTTCTTTTGAAAGGCAAGCGCGGCAAAAAACGATAATATGAAATACCTACTTTTTATCCTACTTAATTCTTTTTTTATCCTAAATATTTACGGGCAAGATTCTTATCTACCTGTTATCTTAGAAACCGAAAAATGGATAAATAATGCTGCCCAAAAGGTGAAAAATGGAAAGAACTGGCTTTGGTGCCCGGACAGCTTGCACTTAAAAGATTATCAACCTACCACCTTATATCATGGATCTTCAGGGGTAGTATTATTTTACCTGGAATTGTATGCTGCTACTGGCAATAAGAAATTTTTAAAGGAAGCTAAATTAGGTGCCCAGCATTTGATTAATACCTATCCGGATACCATTCCTTCTGCCTGGCAGGTGGGATTTTATACAGGAACAACGGGAATTAGTTATACCTTGGAACAAGTATACAAAGCCTCCAAAAAGAAAAAATATAGAGATTACGCTATTAAATATTTAGACCTAAGTATGAAAGCAGCCACTCCTAAGGGAGAAGGAATAGAATGGGGAGGCGTTAATGAAATCGTTTATGGTAGTGCAGGAGTAGGCTTATATCTTATTTATGCTTTCCAAGAGATGGAATATCAGCCTGCTAAGGAATGGGCCGTCAAAGCAGGATTAGGCCTGCTAGCGAATCAAAAAGAAGAAAAGGAGGGTAGCAGTTGGCTAATGGGGCCTGGGTATGAAAATCACATCATGCCTAATTTTTCCCATGGTACCGCTGGAGTCAGTTATTATCTCCTGAGATTGTATGAGATGACAGGTCAACAACAATTTCTTGAAGCTGCCTTGAAAGGATCTGAACATTTAGAAAGCCTAATAAATGAGGAAGGTCTAATTTATCGAACATTCCCTTCTGCTCAAGATATCTATTATTTGGGATGGTGCCATGGTATAGCAGGTACTGCCAGACTCTATTTTAAACTTTATGAAATTACGGGGGATGAAAAATGGATGAACTACCTGCATCAGGCTACCAAAACAACCATGACCTGTGGTATCCCGGAAAAACAGACTTCTGGTTTTTGGAATAATGTGAGTCAATGTTGTGGTAATGCCGGATTGGCCCAGTATTATCTTGAAATTTATTCAAAAACAGGAAAACAGGAATACCTTGATTTTTCTGAAATGATGACCCAAGACCTAATCCGCCGATCTGATCGCAATGAAGATGGCCGAAGATGGATACAGGCAGAAAATCGTACCCAGCCCCATAATTTAATGGCACAAACAAGTTATATGCAGGGGGCTGCCGGTATTGGTATATGGTTGTTAAAACTGGAAGCTTTTAAAAAGAGGAGAGAGGTGTTTGTTCGATTTCCGGATAATCCTTTTGAATGAGTCGAAGGCGGAAGGTAGAAAGCGGAAGGAGGAAATGGCCATCGTTTACTGTTTTTGAATCGTTATTAATTGGTAGTTGGTTTTGAAGCAGTGGATAAGTTAAATTCTTAATTTGTAAAAATTACCCGATGAAATTTAGATTATTGCTTACCAAAAAATTCCATCTTCTTTTCATAATATTCAATATGCTGTGCTGCCTCTATTGTTATTCTCAAAGCCAAAAGCTAGGGGTAAGGAATGCACATGCAATGGTTTACCATAAAAAAGCAAAGAAAGTATTTCTATTTGGAGGAGCGGATGAAAAAGAGGTAAAAAGTGACTTTTGGAAATTGAAAGGTGAAAAATGGAAGCAGGTAAAAGCAAATGGCCCCACTGCCAGGACTTTTCCTGCTATGGTATATGATGAAAAAAATGATCGCATAATTTTATTTGGAGGTAATAGGGTTTTATTTGGAAAAAGTACCTCAGCTGATAATTTACTAAACGATACCTGGGAATTTAAGAATAAGAAATGGCGGAAGATTGCTATGGAAACCAAACCTTCACCTAGAGCAGAAGCCAGCATGGTTTATGATCCTGTCCGTGGGAAAGTCTACTTGTTTGGGGGATATTATATCGATGGAGAGGCGTATATAAAATTAGGAGATACCTGGGAATTAGACGGTAATAATTGGCGACAAATTGATGCTGAGGGGCCTTCTGCACGTCATGGTGTACTGCTCTCCTTTGAGGGTAACTTACAGCAGATTCTTCTTTTTGGAGGCTCCACTGTCAATCGGGATTATGGTGAAGATACTGGGGAGAGTTGGACCTTCGATGGTACAAAATGGACTAAACTTCCTATTCATCAGCCTGCCAATATTTTTAACTCATCCGGAACCTTCGGTAATGGCATCATCCTTCGTTTTGGGGGCTGGAACGGAGAAGGTAGAATTAATGAATCCTGGGCTTTTAGGGATAGTCAGTGGGAACAAATGACTTTAAGCCCTGCCCCGGAAGCCCGTAATCATTCAGGCTTAGTTTGGGATGAAAAGAATGATCGATTTGTGTTATATGGTGGTCATGATGGGAAAAACATTTTTGGAGACACCTGGGTGTTTAGGGGAAATGAATGGCATTTATTGCTTGATCAGCCAATGTTGGAGCGAGTTGGGAATGGACACTGATTAATTTTGAATGATAAATTTTGAATTTTGAATGATTTTAGGGTCAACTGAGGGATGAAAATAATTTAGAACTAAAGCCTATTTTTATTCCAGAATATGGCCTTTTTTTACTCTTAACATTACTTCTCTTACCGCATTAAAATCTTGGAGAGGGTTATTTTTAAGGGCGATAAAATTGGCTTCGTAACCCTCTTTAAGCTGTCCTATTTTTCTATTTGGGAAAACAGTTTTTGGGCTGGTATAAGTCCACATGTGTAGGATTTCTTTTTTAGTGAAAAGGTTCATTTCCAAAAGATTAAAAGCTTCTTCAACAGAAACTTCTCCGAAGCGATCGGAGCCGATGGCAATCTTTGCCCCTGCTGATTTTAGTTTACTTAGATTTGTTTTAAACACATCGCGGACAAAATCGAAAAGCACTTGATCTCTCCTTTGGAAGGAATAATTTAGTCGAGTGGTACTGATGATGGTAATTCCTTTTCTTTTGGCCATTCGGGCATCTTCATCACTTATGATAAAGCGTTCTTTTTCATTTGTATCATTTACCTGATACCCTGGGAGGTGGGCGATCATATCCACCCCTGACTTTACGGCAATGTGAAAATCATGTGCTGTTTCTACATGACTAGACACTCTCAGATTATGTTGGTGGGCCAATTTCACAATTGCGGGAACCAAATCTGGATTAATACCGGAGTGGCCAAAGAAATCAGGATTGTTGTTTCTTTGATCAAACTCCTCGGAATAGCCGAGAAATATTTTAACAAAATCAGGATTACAACTAAGAAAAGTGGGCCATGTTTTTTCTAGTTCTTCCAGACTAGAAACAATGTAATAAGCATCATTTACCAGGTCTGCTAATTTTTTATTTCTAAAAACACCTCTTCTTAAGAGATTCTGGTTGACATCCACATCATGACCATTGCTAGAGGTAAAGCCACCATTAGCAAAAGCCACGTCGATACTCTTCGGTGTATTTACAAAACTATTTACAGAATCTCTGCTAAAGCAAGTATTTCCCTGACTCATACTGTAAAGAACTCCTTTGTCTATATAATTTTGGATGGTAGCTTCTAAAGCAATTGGAAAAATATTATGATTATGTGTTTCCGCAAAAGGAGGAATAATAAAGCCATTTTGGGCATCAATTGTGTCGGTAATCTTTTGTGGTGGGCGTTCTGAAAAATGGCCGTCGATAACGTACATGGATTTGGGCTCGAAAGCTTCACCATTTAGCCATCTACCATTTATAATGATGGCCCCATCTTTATTTGCTACCTTTCTGACATTAGGGGCATTACAGAAAGAACAAAGTATGAGAATAACAAGAATACTCGCACCCTTAAGCCATTGGCTAAGGTGCATAATTTGCAGTGAATCCATAGTTTTCATTTGCAGCAAATGTAGGCATTAAATAACCGTGAAGAGGGTTGAAATCGGTCAAATTATGAGGGAAAATTGCCAATCTGGAGAAAGGAGTGAAGTTTCTAAGGATGGCAATAATGGTTTCTGCTATGCCCAATGTCTGAACCACTGATTTTACAGATTACCTGATTAAACAGAATGAATTTGAGGCGCTGACAAAATTAAATCAGTACAATCTATGATATTCGACTTAATAAGTGATTCAGACCTTTGAGATAGAAATATCAAAAGGAATATTAATCAGTCCTCCCATTTGAAAGATTTATTTTTTTGTTTTTTCAGGGCTTCGATTTCTCTTTTAAGGTTGTTAATTTCTAGACTTTGTTTTTTCAGTTGATCATTTTGTTCTATTAAGTAAAGGGTCAATTCTTCAATCTTTTTCAATAATTTCATATTCATTTCACCAAGATCAACTCCATTGGATTTTACTTCTTTTGCCGAAGGAATATCAGGAAGATGATTATTCTTTTTGATAAAATCTTTTAGGTCTTGAAGGGGTTTGAGTTCATATTCATCCTGAAAAACATAATCAGGCCATGAACTAAGGAGTTGGACCTTTATTTCTTCAGTAATAATTTTTCCTTTTACTGCGAATTTGTAGTCTGTAGGGAGAAATAAAGTATTGATAGCAAGTTCATTTAGGCATAAATTTGAATTTTGGCAGGTGACCCCATTGTTATATAGTTCAGTTACTTCTTCTTGATTAAAGGCTTTTTTATAAATAAGTATTTCATCGAATGCTGCATTCGTAAATTTTCTTGGGGTATCTCTATTATTAGCTGCAACCAAAAGATCTAAATTGGTACTAGGAATTTGGCTTTGAAAAAGTTGAACAGAATCTTGCAAAATTCCATTTAGGTACAATTTTATATTGCTGCTAGTCTTGACCCCCAATATATGATTCCAGGTATTAAGACTAATTTCCCCACTAGCTTTAACTGTATAGGTTGAATCTGTAGTCCGAATAGAGAAAGATGGTCTGTTATTACTCCCGTTATCTGTTAAACTAAATGACCACTCATTATTTGTTCCTGATGAACCATGATGCCATTTATTAACAGCAAAAGAATGATTCCACGAGGACGAAACTACCTTCTTATTCACCCAAAAAGCAACTGTAAAGTCCTCCGATCCAAAAGATAACATTGAATCGTGGGTGATTTTTAGATAATCATCAACTCCATCAAATTCAAGGCTATGGTTATATTTTCCACTTGTAAAAAGTGGATTTCCTATAGTATCCACCGTAAAATTATTGCTACTTCCTTCCTTTAAATTTTCATTTAATTGTAAATATAAAACTAGATTTTTCCCTAAATCAATATTTTGTGTGTGAGCAACAATAAACATTAGACAGACAGGAAATAAAATAATTTTTTTCATAAAATTTTATTTAAGAATAAATTAGAATTATTGAATTTTAGGAGCTTTTCTGTTTTTCTTTTTCAGGTTCTCCACTTCTTTTTTCAGACTTTTAATTTCTTTATTCTGTTCAATCAAATAGAGAGTCAGTTCTTCGACTTTTTTAAGCAATTTCATATTCATTTCACCTAGTTCAACCCCATTGGATTCCATTTCTTTAGCAGAAGGAATTTCAGGTAAATGTTTATGTTGCTTAATAAATTGATCCGTTTCCTCGATGGATCGGAGAGGATAATCCTCTTCAAACACATAATCAGGAGCATTGATGACTTCTACTTTTATCTCTTCACTTTTTATTTTGCCGTCAACTACGAGTTTGGAGTCGGGGAGGATTACGCCTATGCCTACGTTGCCAGTTTCGGTGATTGACATTGCGTCAATTAGGGGTGATCCTACCTGAATCATGAATTGATTGTCGCCGCTATCATTCACTTTAATATTTGCCATATTTTGGCCGTTGACGCTAAAATTAATATTTGGATTTTTATCAGTTGCAGCATCTAACCTTAAAGTAGGACCTGTATCTCCTTCATAAATGTGTAAATTTGCAGTTGGTGCAGCTGTACCAATTCCCAGCTTTACATTTTCAAAATAAGCCTTGACCTCATTATCACCTCCTTCAATGGTGAAATGAGTATTTTCTCCTCCACCAGCCGCCGTACCTGTTTTGATAACCACTTTTCCAGATGGTGTACGATTCGTTAGATAAGGATAAGAGGCATTATTAGTTATATCAGCTCTAAAGAAAGGCCTATGGAGAGTGCTTCCATTCTCAGATGCAGGAAACCGAAACATAGGAAAATCTGTATTGCCATTACCAAGAATGATAATTTCACCATTGGGTACTTCTATATCACCATTAACAGTAAGAGCGGCGTTTAAATTACTAGTTTGATTAATTCCAAGATTGACATTTTCAAAATATGCATTTACACTATTGTCTCCTCCTTCAATTGTAAAATGGGTGTTTTCACCTGCACCTGCAGTTGTACCTGTTTTGATAACCACCTTTCCAGATGGTGTACGATTCGTAAGATAAGGGTAGGAAGCATTATTAGTAATATCAGCTCTTAAAAATGCTCTACTTGTTGAAATGCTGTTTTCAACTGGATTGTAGCGAAGCAATGGATAGTCATTATTCCCATTTCCTAGGAAGGAAATGGCTCCGTTGGGAATATGAAAATCTCCATTTACCGTTAAAGTAGCATTTAAATCACTGGTTTGGTTAATACCTAATTTTACATTTTCAAAATAGGTACTAACAATATTATCTCCACCTTCGATGGTGAAATGGATATTTTCACTTCCAGCAGTTGAACCTCCAGATTTAAAAACTATTTTACCGTTGGGGGTTCGATTGGTTAGGTAAGGATAGGAGGCATTATTTGTTAGATCTGCTCGTAAAAACCAACGTTCATTAGATACACTACTTTCAATTGGGTGAAATGAAAATAGGCCTACATCATTAGTCCCATTACCATATATGTTAATGCCACCAAACACATTAAGTATTCTTGTAAGGCTAGTGGTATCACCAATACCTACTTTCCCCGTACTAGGAAATATATTTTGAGCATTAGTATGGATAAAGAAGAAGAATATTGCGAAAACTAGGGAGAATTTTTTCATGTCAATCGGTTTTAAAGAAAAAGTATATCTATAAAATGAAAAATTGGTAAATGAAAATGGTTAAAAACTTTTAGAGTAGATCTTTTTGCCAATATAAATGTGTTTTATGATGAAAACAATTTAAATATTTAGCAAATGTTAAATTTTTGTATTTTATTTAAATGAAATTGGATTAATTTTGAATTTTTATAAAATAAAAAATATATTGGACCTATAAATAACTGTATAGGTATAGTTACTATAACTAATTATTTTAATTTTCACGTTTTTTGTGATTTTATTCCCTTGTTTTGGCACTGCTCCCAATTTTATCTAAATAAATAGAAATGATTATTTATTTAAATCTCACTATTTGTTAATAACAAATCAATAATTTAGATATTTTTTGCTTGTTTGTCTATGTGTTATCTCTGTTTGTATAGAGGTAATACAGGATTTTATGTTCAATTTAAGTGATTCATTTAAATTGGATAGGTAAGTGTTTTGTTTTATCACCCATTTTACTAATTATTATGAAGTATAATCCTGGTTATAACCCTATCTGGTATTTTACCTTTATTATTCTTACTGTTTTTTACACAGACACTCTCCAGAGTCAATCCATCAATGGGGTTACAAAAATTAGTTATCCTGAGAATGCGAGCCTTAGATCCAATGCTAATGTTACTGTAACAGGAGCTATAAAAATAAAAATGCCTTCTGTGTCAGGAACGGCCTATGCCAATATTAGAATGAGGGTTGAGATTTTTGATCAATTTGGAGAAGGGGCTTCCATGTGGATTAGTGGATTTTTGACAGGGGGAAACTGGAATAATATATCTACAGAATTAATTAATTCTCAAAATGACTTAAAACATAAAGTTTATTACGGTTTTGAATCTGGACATGCTGTGGTATGACCAGTACTTTAAAAATAATCTATGAAAAATCAAAACTCAATTTCAGTTATAATAGTAATAGCCTTGTTTATTTTTTGCCATTCTCTTCCTGCACAGACTTTTAATAATATTACAAGGATAGCTTATCCAGATGCAGCCTCCTACAAAGGACCTAGCAATGACACGGGAGCTATAAAAATTACCTTACCTGATATTTCCTACAAAAGTATGCTTCGTATGAGAATAGAAGTATACAATTATTATGATAATAGAAGCTTCACAGTTTGGGCTAGTGGGCTTGTTGAAAATAGCTGGTCAAAGTGCTCAGCGCAAATACTTACCTCGCATAATAGTCAAAATGTACCAGTACATTTTGGATTTAATGCTGGAATTGCCAGAGTTTGGATAGGAAATTCTAATACCAAATGGAAACACTTAAAGCTCAATGTAGCCGAATTGACAGTAGGTCATAATGTTTACTCCATTAGTGATTGGGATGATGGCTGGGATATAGAAATGGACAATTCTGATTTTAGTTCTTCAGTCCAGGTAACTATAAACGAAGTTTTGCCATTAGCTAAAACTCAGATAGCCAATCATTTAAGGGAAAATAAAAACTCAGTTAGCCGGATTGCTTTTCCAAATGATGCGACATTTCATGCCAATGGATCTGGAACTGGGGCAATCAAAATAAGCCTACCGGATTTAGCTTCCTATAAATCTATGATGAGGCTTCGACTAGAAGTTTTTAATTATAAGTCTAATGAAGGATTTACAGCTTGGATAGGAGGAATGATAGAAGGAAACTGGACCCATTGTTCTGCTCAAATACTTACCAATTTAAGCAAGCATAAGTATAACGTTTACTACGGAAAAGAAAATGGAAGAGGAATAATCTGGATTGGAGAAACCAATACTCAATGGGAACACCTTAAGGTACATGTGGCGGAAGTAATGGTTGGTCATACTACTTCCGATGTAGAAGACTGGTATGAGGGTTGGGCGATTGATTTAGATGCAGTTGATTTTAGTTCTAAAGTAAGCTTTACAGTAGATAAAGAAGATGTATTACCCTTAGCCATTCCAGTTGGATCCAGTATTCATTGGAAAGAAGCAACAGTTGATACAAACCTCTATTATGATGAAGGCAACATCGCCATCGGCACCACCAACCCTGATACCTTCAAACTAGCCGTAGACGGTGCCATCAAAGCGAAAGAAATCCGAGTGAATACCCCCAACTGGCCAGATTATGTGTTTGAGCCGGACTATCAACTCATGCCCTTAGAAAAGCTAGATCAATTTATTCAGAAAAATGGACACCTACCTGATATTCCAGATAAAAACAAGGCTGAAAAGGAAGGCATCCCAATTGGTGAAATGCAAAAGAAATTCCTGGAGAAAATGGAAGAGTTTACACTCTATCTAATTGAGATCAATAAGAAAGTGGAGCGATTGGAGACCGAAAACCAAGCTTTAAAATCGAAAATCAAAGCATTAGAGAATCAAAACAAAGAAAAATAATCCAAGCTAATTTTTCCTAAAAACCAGTTTAGCCATGACAAAAAACAAGCAAACATTTTTCCTTATTTCCTTATTTGTCCTATTGATTATTGGCCACATACAACTTATTGGGCAAACTCAAAATGGAGTAACAAGTATTGACTTTCCTGGCGGAGGAGCATATAGCAGTACCAGTGTACAAACAGGAGCAATCAAAATAAAATTACCCTATTCGAATGAATATTCAACCCTTAAGATGAGAGTGGAGGTCTATAATTTTTTAGATAATACCAGTTTTTCGATGTGGATTAGTGGTTTTATTTATTCGGATTCCTGGTCTCGGATTTCCGCCCAGATTCTGGCATCAAATAGTGGGAAAAATTATAAGGTCAGTTATGGAGCAGAAAATGGAAAAGGAGTGGTATGGATTGGCAATCATACCGATACCTGGACATCGGTAAAGGTTGAATTAGCAGAAGTACAAGTTTCACATATTAGGTATACTCTGGGAGACTGGGACGATGGCTGGGAAATTACATTGGACAACCAAGACTTTAGTAGTCTGGTTAGCAAAACAATAAGTTCAACACTACCAAAATCCCCCATTCAAGGTACAATAAGAAATAGCCAGTCAGACATGTCCAGGATATTATACCCTGGCGGTGGAGAGTATAATGGTTCTAACACCGAAACAGGTGCTATTAAAATAAAACTGCCTTATGATAATGAATATACCACACTAAGACTTCGTTTGGAAGTTTATAATTTTTTAGATAATACCAGCTTTTCCATGTGGGTCAGCGGTTTTATATATTCAAACTCCTGGTCTCGGATTTCCGCCCAGATTCTGGCATCAAATAGTGGAAAAAATTATAAGGTCAGTTATGGCTCAGAAGGAGGAAAAGGAGTGATTTGGATAGGTAACCATACCGAAACCTGGACTTCGGTAAAGGTGCAAATAGCTGAGGTAATGGTGTCTCATGTCCAATATGCGATGGGTAATTGGGATGACGGCTGGGAAGTATCCTTAGAAAACCAAGATTTTAGTAGTCAGGTAGATAAAACAATTGGATCAACACTTCCTCTTGCTGCTATTCACAAAACAGTAAAAAATAGCGAATCAAATATGTCGAGGATTTTATATCCTGGAGGTGGAGAATATAATGGGAGTGGAGATGAAACCGGGGCTATCAAAATCAAACTACCCTACAGCAATGAGTATACCACTATGAGAATTCGATTGGAGGTCTATAATTTTTTAGATAATACCAGTTTTTCGATGTGGATCAGTGGCTTCACTTATGCGGATACCTGGTCTAGAATATCCGCTCAGCTTCTGGCCTCTCATAGTGGTCAAAACCATAAAGTTCGTTATGGTTCGGAGAATGGTACTGGGGTCATATGGATAGGGGAACAAACAAGCAATTGGAAAGACCTAAAGGTTGAAATGGCGGAAGTATTGATTTCTCATGTCCAGTATGCCATGGGTAACTGGGATGATGGATGGGAAATCACGCTGGATAATCAAGATTTTAGTGCCAATGTATCTAAGACTATCTCTAATACTTTGCCTCTTGCTAGTGCTCAGACAGTATGGAGTTATACCAACGATGATATATTCTTTAGCTCTGGTAATGTGGCCATCGGCACTTCCAACCCTGATACCTTCAAATTGGCCGTAGACGGCGCCATCAAAGCCAAAGAAATTCGAGTGAATACCACCAACTGGCCAGATTATGTGTTTGAATCGGATTATCAACTGATGCCATTAAAAGAAGTGGGACAATTTATAGAAGAACATGGCCATCTGCCGAATATTCCAAAGAAAAAGGAAGCTGAAAAAGAAGGTGTACAAGTAGGAGCTTTACAAAAACAACTTCTCCAGAAGATTGAAGAGTTAACGCTCTACCTACTGGAATTCGAAGAGAAGTTTAAACAGATGGAGATGGAGAATAAGACCTTAAAATTAAAAATCAAAGCATTAGAAAATCAAAATAAAGAAAAATAGTCGAAACTAATTTTTCCTAAAAACCAGTTGAATCATGGCAAAAAACAAGCAATCACACCTTTTTGTAGTTCTAACTACCCTGATGACCATAGCAAGCCTACCACTTATCGGACAAACCCAAAATGGAATAACTCGAATTGAATTTCCTGGAGGCGGAGCCTATGATGGATCAGGCAATGAAACAGGTGCCATCAAAATAGTATTGCCTATAGATTTTGAAAAAACCATGTTGAGGATGAGGCTGGAAGTCTATAACCATAATGGAGGGCAAAGTTTTTCGATGTGGATTAGTGGTTTTGCAAATAATAATACTTGGCAAAAAACTTCAGCTCAAATTATTACTTCCAGTAATGGCGCTGATTATAAAGTAAGTTTCGGTGCAGAAAATGGAAAGTGCATAGTTTGGGTAGGAACACATACTACTAATTGGAGTTTTCTTAAAGTGAAGTTGGCCGAAGTCCTGGTTTCCTACCTTGAATCGGATTTAAATGACTGGGACAGTGGCTGGTCGATATCTCTAGATAATCAGGACTTTAGTTCTTTAGTAACCAGTAGTTGGGGCTCATCTCTCCCAAGGGCTGCCATTCCTTCCACCATAAAAAATAGAGAAAATGATGTTTCCAGGATCCTTTATCCTGGCGGTGGAACCTATGAAGGTTCAGCAAATGAAACAGGGGCTCTTAAAATAAAACTGCCGGTCGATTTTGAGAGGACAATGTTAAGAATGCGACTAGAAGTTTACAATTATTATGATAATAAGAGTTTTACTATGTGGATCAGTGGCTTTGCGAATAGTAATACTTGGCAAAGAACTTCTGCTCAGCTGTTGACTTCAGGAAGTGGCTCAGATTATAAGGTTAGCTTTGGGGCTGAGAATGGAAAATGCGTGGTGTGGATAGGTGAAACCACTTCCAATTGGAGTTATGTACAAGTAGAATTGGCCGAAGTTTTGGTTGGTTATCTCGAATCAGATATAGCCGACTGGGATGATGGCTGGGAAATTTCTATTGAGGATCAAGACTTTAGTTCACAAGTTACTACTACTAAGGGCTCTTCCCTTTTAAAATCCTCTGATCCTGATATTCTCAAAAATAGGGAAAGCGAAATCACTCGGATTTTATACCCTCGAGGCGCGACTTTTGCCCAAAACCACCCTGCCAATCACACGGATGTGGGGGCTATAAAAATTACACTGCCTGTTGATGATGAATTAACCCTTATCAGGTTTAGAGTAGAAGTGATCAACTATGCTCAGAGCACCAATTTTTCAGCATGGTTTGGAGGTTATCTTCATAATGATTCGTGGCATTTTACGAGCGCAGAAATCTTAACCTCTTCCTCAGTAAATGACCATAAGGTTTCTTTTGGCTTTGAAAATGGAAAAGGAGTGGTATGGATTGGTGAAATAACAGATGTCTGGAAATGGTTAAAAGTGGAAGTCTCAGAGTTAATTGTAGCTCACAATAATTCTTCTATAGCAAACTGGGATGACGGCTGGTCTGTTATGGTAGACAATCAGGATTTTAGTAGCAAAGTATCACCAGGGCAAGTAAAATCTTCCGCCTTACCACTTGGAAAGGGGGCTTATTGGAATGCTATTGACTCCAGCATCTACTTCAACACTGGCAACATTGCCATTGGCACCACCAATCCCGACACCTTCAAACTGGCCGTAGACGGTGCCATCAAAGCCAAAGAAATCCGAGTGAATACCACCAACTGGCCAGACTATGTATTTGAGTCGGACTATCAGCTTATGCCCTTAAAAGAAGTAGGGCAATTCATTAAAAAGAACGGCCACCTGCCGGATATACCATCCAAAGAAACTGCTGAACAAGAGGGTGTTCTCGTGTCCGAAATGCAAAGAAAACTACTAGAGAAAGTAGAAGAGTTAACCTTGCACCTGATCGAGCTTCGGCAAGAGGTAGATGACCTAAAGCAAGAAAACAAAGCCTTAAAAGAGAAGGTGAATAATCAATAGAAAAATTAAATCTCATTTATTTACTCAATTGGAGATCAACCATGAAACCATTAAATAATCGAATTCAAATAGTATTGGTGTTGCTCATTTTGTTGGTAGGGATTGGAGATGTTTGGGGGCAGGAGCGGAGAATTTATCGTAGATATGAAACCCAACGGGTTCATCAACGACTTTTAAAAGAGGATACTACAATGTACAAACGCCTGGAACAAATTGAAGCCTTTGTAGAAAGTAATAAGTCCAATGCCTTTAATAATAAAATTACCATTCCTGTAGTTTTTCACGTCCTTTATCAGGCAGGTCAAAAATACCCTGATGTTGACCTGATTCAAGGCCAGATTGAAGCTTTAAATCGGGATTTTAGCAGAGATAAATCAGAAAATAAACATCAAGCCGATGTTAAAGAACGATTTAATCAAAGAGTTGCTAAAATGGATATCGATTTTTGTTTTCCTAAGGAAGATCCTTTTGGAAGCAAAGATCCAAGAGGGATTAACTACATCCAAGTAACCAGGGAGAGTTGGAATACTTTGGATGAAATGAAATATCCTGAAAAAGGAGGTGTAAAACCTTGGGATCCTAGCTCTTATTTAAATATTTATGTAGTTAATTTGGAAAAAAATTATTCTGGTTATGCTCAAATGCCGGGAGGTCCAATTGCAACAGATGGGATTGTCATTGATTTTAGTTTCTTTGGTCAATTTGATAAAAGAAAAAGTCGATACAATGAGGGAAAAACCTTAACCCATTTAGTAGGATCTTACCTTGGATTATACGAATTATGGAACCAGTACGATAGATGCGCTGATGATAAGGTAGCGGATACTCCTATTCATAATGCCGCTAATAATAACTGGCCGGGTTATATCCATTTTAGTACCTGTCCTAATAATCCAGCTAAGTTTACAGTAGAAATGACCATGAACTTCATGGATAATACACTCGATTCTGCGCTGTATATGTTCACTCATGGACAAAAAGCCAGAATGAGAGCAATGCTTTTAGAAGGAGGACCAAGATATGGGCTAACTCAAACTAAAGTCAAATGTAACCTCCAAAACCTTAGCTTTAGAGAAGAAGTTTTGGATAACTCAGATCTCATAAGTGGGGAGTTATTTAAAATATATCCAAATCCAACTAAGCAAGAACTCAATATAGATATCCGATTTGAAGAAGCACAAACTACTTTTCTCCAAATTATTAATGCACAAGGACAAACCGTTTATTCCATTCCCAAATTGCAAGTTGAGGGAAGATGGCTGCAAACCATTGATGTAAGTTCCTGGCCTGAAGGCATCTATTTTGTACAATTTCTCAATGACAAAAAACAGTATACGGAACAGTTGATCATTAGTCAGGATGACTAGTATGGTTGGAATAGACAGTTTGATTAATCTCAGTTTTCATCTTTTTTAATTCTAATAAAATGATTGGCAAGCATCATATATTGATTTTATTAAGTGTATTGTTTCTTTTTTCAAAAAATAAAAGAGTACTAGCACAACCCATCAATAATCAGGTTCAAGGAGTGGTAATGCCTCCTCCAGATGTCGCTGCAATGGGTAAATATGTAGATATTCCTGTCAGTTACCACACAGGGGTGCCAAGTATAGGTATTCCTATTCATGTTATTCAGGATGGCCCCTTATCTCATCCTATTTCTTTAAGTTATCACGCTTCTGGAGTAAAATTAGCAGAACCTGCCAGCTGGGTAGGCCTTGGGTGGAACCTCAATGGCATTGGGATGGTCAGTAGAACGGTTATGGGAATTCCTGATGATGGAGATGGAGGCTATTTTTCTGGCCCGGATACATTACCTACTCTTGCTGATATATATGGAATACAACAAGTAGGAAGAGGAGAATTAGATGCCGAACCTGATATTTTTTCTTTCAATTTTAACGGCTATAGCGGTAAATTTTTCTTTGATAAAAGGGACACCATTCACTACGTACCTCAGCAAGATATTAAAGTGTTACCCATAAAAAATTTTGGAATCCTGGTGGGATTTACCATTTTAACTCCCGATGGAACCCGCTACACTTTTGGTCATGATGGTTCTCAAACTGTTACTCAGGATATTATAGTTTCTGGTACTTCTGATCCTTCAAATGGTGTGGGAGATCATATTACTTCTTGGTATTTGTTAAAAATTGAGAGTTTTGATAGAAAACACAGCATTTCTTTTCATTATACTAGTGAAGGATATAGCTATAAATATCCCTCGTGGTGTTCAGCAATTATCGGCGCATCTAGTCCTAGTTGTCCGTCAACACCATACGTGCAATACCAATGTAGTCCAGGAGGTTATCAACAAACATTTGTTGATGGTTTTAGATTAGACAGTATTACAACTTCTAATCAAACTACAACTGTTAAATTTATTGCTGATACTTTACGTACTGATCTGGCCCCTGGAGATGGGACTCTTGGTGCAAAAAGACTAGATGAAATTCAGATTCAATCTGGTAGCTATTGTAAGCAGATCAATTTTTCCTACGATTATTGGGCTGATAGTGGTTCTGGACTTAGTGATAAGCCCTATGCCAAGAGATTAAAGCTTAACCAGGTTAATGTTACCAATTGTACTGGAGGAGATGTTATTCCTCCCTATGTATTTGAATACTATGCAGCCCCACAAGGATCTTCATTCATGCCCCATCGACTTAGTAAGGAAGTAGATCATTGGGGATATTATAATAAAGCTACTGTCAACAATACACTTGCTAAAGATCTTCTTATTCCTACTACTACATTGTCTACTCTTGGTGGGGACATTGTAATTGGTGGAGCTGATCGAGATAGTGATGCCGAAGCAATGAAATATGGTACCCTCAAAAAAATAACTTATCCTACAGGAGGCTATGCTGAATTCAGTTTCGAAGCTAATCAAGTGGATGATAGTTTACAAAATTGTGTCGATACTACTTTAGTTTCTCTTAGCAACTGTGTTGGAATAAGTTGTGCCTGTGCTTCATCAGGAGCAAAAACTACCGATTTTACCTTCAGTACTGCTCAACTGGATGGTGCTACTTTTTCAATGCTACTAGAAAGTATTTACTGTGGAACAGAAGATTCTTGTGCATCATCAAATGGCTACGAATACCTAGAGTTTACACTTACCATTTTTGAGGTACATATTGATATCAATGGTCAGGATTCTTTGGTTAATGTTAAACAAATGGAGTATAATCATGAAGTAGAGGTAAAAGAAGACTTTGAGCAAATGGACCCGGAAGATTGTTATAATGAGGCAACGGGTGATTTAAGTGAACTTTATGATTTTGAAGCAGGGACCACCTATCGGTTTAGGGTTAATGGATTTGATGGTAAGGCAACCTTTACCATTTATGGGCAAGACTGTCAAAGTGAATATCCTCGAATAGTTGGTGGTTTGAGAATAAAACAGATAAAACTAAAGGATGTCATTGAGGATAAAGAGATCAATCGCTTTTTTTCTTATACAAGAAAGGAAGATGCCTCCCAAAGTAGTGGTACCTTATTTGTTGAACCTAAATATGACTTTGAAGTCCCTAATGGTGTTTCTACTTGGGAATATTATTTTTCACAGCCTTCCATTCCTTTAAGTGATTTTCAAGGCACCACTGTTGGATATACTTATGTTAGAGATTCTATTGCAGGTAATGGTCAATCAGAGTATTTGTATAAGTTTAATACCATTGGTGCTTATAGTGATGATTATCCGGTCCCACCCAATCTTCCTAAGTTCGAGAATGGACAACTTTTAAAAACGGAAATACTCGATGTAAGTAATAATCTGGTTAGGAAAGATAGTATTGTTGGAATACTGTCAAACCAATCTGTATCAAATGCTCCTGCTTACAAACTATTCTATCATGTTCTATGTACTGATTCAGGTGGGCCTGTTGATATAACAGGATATCCTGTTCCTTATACTTTACGCGAGGGCTTTTATATTCCTCAAAAACAAATAAACATCTTGGATGGAGTAAGCACCGAAACCAATTTTATCTATGACCCAAACTATCGGCACCTTACCCCTATTGCCACCTCCTTTACCAATAGTAATGGAGATGTTACCACCCAGCGGATGAAATATGCCCATGAGATGCTGGATTCTTTATCTGGAAATGATATTTGGGAGGTAATGATTGATTCTAATAGGGTAGGTATTCCTGTTGAGCAAATAACATGGGTAGAAGATAATCAATTAAATGGAACCCGTACTCAATTCCGATTTTTTAATGCTAGTACTGGAGCAAGTCCAACAAGTACTGATAACGGTACCATGCCTTATCCTTATCTTTTTGAAAAATACGAAAGAACCTGGAATAGCAGTGGTACCCTTCAAGCAGGCGCCTGGGATACCATTGGCATTATTGATTCTATTGACATTAATAATGGTTTTCCTATCTCCTTTACTCAAAGAGGTTGGAAAAGAGAATCCCTCCAATGGGATAGCAGCAATGATTTGATCAAAAAGAGGACTTTTGAAGATTTTACCTGGCAGTATTCCTATTACAATGGAACAGGAATGGTCAGTTCTATCACTGATATTGATGGCCAGATTGTTAATTATCAATATGACCAACTCATGCGCCTGGATACCATAAAGGCCAGAGGAGACAGTATAGTCACAGCTTATAATTATGCTTATTATGCCGGATCGGGTACTCAAAATTCAATAGAAACGACCATCAGTTTTCAACCTGTAACTGGAAGTGATTTAACGACCCGAACAACCATTCAATATCTGGATGGCCTGGGTAGGGGAATTCAGACCGTGGAAAAAGCTTATTCAGATGATGGTACTCCAAAAGATGTTATAAAAGCCATTGAGTTCGATGGCCAGGGACGTCCCTTCAAAGTGTATGAAACCTTTGAAAGTAGCAATTCCAATGGAAATTATATTCCACTTAATTTAATTTCAGGTAGTGACCCTCATACCTTAACCCTTTATGAGGCTTCTCCTTTGAATAGAGCATTATCAGTAATTGATCCTAACTTATTTCCAACAAACACTTCTTATTCTTCTAACTCTAGTGCAATTACATTTGGAGGAGTCAGTTATCCGGCTAATTCTTTGATGGAAACAACTACAACTAGTCTTACTACTGGAAGAACTAGGATTTATACAGACAAAAAAGGCAGACAAATTGCCTCTATCAGATTATCATTAGATGGAAGTAAATCGGATACTACTGCCTATGTATATGATGATAAGGATCGTGTAGAAATCATCCTACCTCCAGGAGCAAGTCTTGCAGATGCAGGCCTCATATATACATACACCTATGATGAAAGAGATAACATTCTGACTAAAAAAATCCCTGATCAAAATGCCATCAGCTATCTCTATGATATCCGGAACCTGATGACCTATATGCAGGATGGAAATATGGCGGCTCAAACAAAATGGCTGCATACTCAATACGATGATTATGGACGTCCAACCGAATCCGGTTTTGTTACCAGCGCCCCCACAGGTGGGGGAGCAAAAAGTAATTTTGCTGAAAGTCTTACCAAAACCTTTTATGATGGTTATGGATTACCGAATCCAGTAGATCAAATTAATCTTGGAAAAATAGCCCAGCAGGAGGTGAAAATATTGGAAACCACCAACGATTGGCTCAAAACTTCCTTTAGCTATGATCTACATGGCCGAATCTTACAACAAAAAGGTAATAATCATCTTAATCTGACAAACCTGCAAGCCGAGGTTATCGACTTTGATTATGATTATGCGGACAATATCACCCAAAGTATTCGTATCCATAAGCCTAATGGAACAGATAGTATAATAATTACCGAACGGATGATTTATGATCATTCTGGAAGAGCCATCAAAAATTATCATAAAGTAAATAATGAAACGGAAGTTTTATTGAGCGAACTGGAATACACAGCTAAAGATCAAATAAATACCAAGAAACTTGGAAAAGTAGGTGCCAGTTTTCTTCAGCAAGTGGATTACACCTACATGGACAATGGTTTTTTAAAGAGTATTAATGGCGCTACTTTAGGAGGAAGCAATATAGGGCTCAATGCTTGTTCAACAGCCATGCCTGATCCAGGAGCTGCGCCTTCAGATGTAACACAAAATGACCTGTTTTACCTGGAATTGGAATATAATCAACCGCACAGTAGTTTGGGTTTGGGTTATGCGCAATACAATGGCAACATCTCCCAAATTACCTGGCGGGTGAGAGGCCGTGAGCGCCAAACTTATGGCTTTAAATACGATCATCAGAATCGCCTGATTGATTCTAAATATGGTGATATTGCTGACGGAACCAATACTCCTACCTGGAATGATCGTTTTAATACTTCCTATGCCTATGATCCTAGAGGGAATATCGATACTCTTATTCGAAATGGCGCTTATTGGGATGGCACTTGCTTCCAATTTGGAGATATTGACAGCCTGATTTATGCTTATGATACGACTGGTGGGGGTACCAATAAATTATTATCAGTTTTAGATGAAACAACTGGCCAGGGCAAATCCTTTGGCTTCGATAATCAAGGTAAAACTGGCAATTACACCTATGATGCTAATGGTAATTTAACCCATGACCCCTA
Source organism: Saprospiraceae bacterium (assembly GCA_028285545.1). Lineage (GTDB taxonomy): Bacteria > Bacteroidota > Bacteroidia > Chitinophagales > Saprospiraceae > JANQPA01. Next base: position 50,941 of record JANQPA010000109.1, read on the forward strand.
CAAAGGATTGACCATTTATTATAATCATCTTAACTTGCCTTATAAGGTAGAAAAAGATAGTACCTCTGATAAGATCGAGTGGTTGTATGATGCCAATGGAGGCAAATTACAGAAAAAGGTCACAGAAAGTACCCTGGCGATGGATGATCAACCCATTCCTTCTGGTACTTATCAAGCAGGCACCATTCAATCTTCAGGCACTATAGCCAATGGTTCAAGCGTTGAATTTGTAGCAGGTGATGAAATTATTCTAAAACCAGGTTTTGAAGCTGTATTGGGAAGTGATTTTACTGCCCGAATCGCCCCTAGTCCTGCCTCTATAGAAACGCGGGATTATGTAGCAGGAATTGAATACCTGGAGGATACCTTAGAGGCGATTTACCATACAGAAGGCCGGGTCTTCTACCTCGCTGGTCAGAGACGATACGAGTATAATATCACTGACCATCTGGGCAACACCCGCCTCAGCTTCACCGATAAAGACGGTGATGGAAAAATTGAAATATTTGACAGCCTTGCCATCAACGAAATCTTAACCGAAGCCCATTATTATCCCTTTGGTATGCAGATGGATGGAAATTGGATGCGTAGTGGGGTGGGGGAGACGAGGTATAAGTATAATGGAAAAGAGTTAAATCAAGACTTTGGACTGGATTGGTATGACTATGGAGCGAGGTGGTATGATGCCAGTATCGGAAGGTGGAATGCGGTGGATCCTTTGGCAGAACAATATAATCCAGTCTCTGGATATAATTACGCTCTTAATAATCCAATCGTATTTATCGATCCTGATGGTGAAAAAACAATATTTTATGATTCTGAAGGAAACGAAATACACCGATCTGCTGAGGATGGTTTAGATGACGCTATTACAATAATTAGTGAGGAAAATATTAACTTTTTCAATACAGTATTAAGTTACATGAAAGAAAATAATATGCTTTCTAACGAAAATATGTCTTTACTGGATGGAAGCATAGAAGGTTTAAGATCGTTAGGTGAAAATTATATGATCGGGGGAATGAAGGATTTAGAAAAGTATGGAGAATCTCTACCTTTAACAACAGAGGATCGCATTTTAGATCCTAATACAAATGAATTTTTGATATTAAAACCTGAAGTATCTGCAAAGATAAAAAAGGAAGGAAATTCCTTTATTGTTGACATGCAAACAAAAGGAACCTTAAATAAAGGTACAGAAAGTCCTGATTATAGAGATGCGTTAATGATCCATACTCATCCTAATGGGGGTGGAATTAGAGGCATATCTTCAGTAACAGGGAGGAACCTTACAATTGGAGGAAAAGATGGTAGTTTACCTTCAGGAGCAGATTTTGATAACTCAGATAGAAGAGCGAAAGGTAAAAACGTTCCTTTTGGCTATAACATAATATTATCGCCAACAGCTATCACATTGTTTGCTAGAGGTAAACCAAAAATTAAGGTCAGTAAAAGTTTCTTTAAAAAATAGAATTTATGAAACTAACCATCTTTTTATTCTTTTTATTCGGAATAGGTATGTGTAGCACGGGAAACAAATATGATGAGGAAAAATCCGGAATTATTAGAGAAGCAAAATGGTATTTCTATCAATTAAATATTACTTCAGATAATATGCTAGGGTACTATTATGAAAACTCTAATTTAATAGCCACGGAATTACTAAATTGTAGTGTCAATGTATCTTCGGTAGATTCTACTTTTTTTAAAGACACTATTGTAATTTGCTTAAATTTCAATAGCAATGAAAATAATGTTCTAGTAAATTATGGTGAAAAAAATTCAGAATTGCAATTAAAGAGACTCCCAGAAGCAGGTTGTTTTACCTTTTTTGAAGAAGAAATTATTGAAGCAGGGGCATTTGTAAGCTTTGAATTTGATTCATTAGATAACAGGAGAAATTTTATTGATCTTTTAAAGGAAAATAATCAAATCTTACATCCTTGGCTTAAAAAAGAAGCTATGAGGAGAGGTTTTATTCAATAAATTACAAATTAAGAAAGGTCATTCTAGTAAGTATTTTAGAATGACCTTTTTTCATTGCAAAATCTGCTGTAGTTTGGTCTTCTGCAGGAAAGCATCTAGGAAAGTAAAAACCATCTCTCTTTCTTTGGGCTGCAGCTTATTGATCTCCAGGATGCGGTTCAGGGTAGCCTTATCCAGTTTTTCTTCCGTATTACCCACCAGATAATCCAGACTGATCTCAAAGGTATCGGCCATACGCTTGGCGATATCAATAGAGGGGATTGCGTCATTACGTTCATAGCGTCCGACGATCTCTCTGGATACCTCGATCTTCCTGGCCAGTTCGCTTTGCGACCAACCTTTGTTATCTCTTAGTTGTGTAATGATCTTTTCTTTATTCATTTCTGCTACCCCAACCTCCGAACCACTGATTTTACAGATTACCTAATTTCACGGATTACGCTTGATGCATGCAAAAAGTGTAATCCGTGAATTTCTGTGTCATCCATCCCATCCGCGGTCCAGTCGTAAAAAAATAGTGGATAAGAAAAAAAAATGACTAAGCTTAAAACAATTTAATTAAACAATCGTTTATTTAATTATTGTGATCACGGATTCACGAGTTCACGAGTTCACGGACTCACGGGTTGTCTAGTGCAGAATTAGAGGATCATAACATCGTAGGATCACAGCATCAAAAAATCAACAATGGCTCGTCCCAAATCAGAAGAAAAATACGACGCGATCATGCAGGTCACCCTCGATCTGGTGATTGAGGTGGGTTTTCATGGACTTTCGATGGCCAAGATTGCCAAGCGAGCAGGGGTAGCCACGGCGACCATCTACGTCTATTTTGATAATACGGAGGCCATTTTGAATCAGTTGTATATGGATTTGAAGCAGGTGGTGGCCAGGGATATTGTGAAAGGGTATAAGCCTTTTATGAGTGCGGAGGAGGGCTATAAGCGCATCTGGCGCAATCAGTTTGAGAGTTTGGTGAAGTACAGCAAAGAATATTTGTTTTTAGAGCAGTTTGCCAATAGCCCCTATATCACTAATATTTCCAGGGAGGAGGGGATGCGGCAGTTTCAGCCGGTACTGGATTTTTTTATCCGAGAAAAGGAAAAAGGGGGGATTCGAGATATGCCTACAGAGGTATTGTTTCCTATGTTTTTTGCGCCTTTATCGGCTATTGCCAGGAATGTGAATGCGGGGCATTTGGAGGCGGAAGGGGAGGCTATTGACTTGGCGATGGATAGTAGTTGGCGGTCTTTTATGCCTTAGTGAGGATTACTAAGCCCGATAGGGATTGGTAAGCCGAAGCGCGGGATTTTTTTAGACACGGATTACACGGATTTTACTGTTTGGTTTTGGGGTAATTTGGCTAGGTTGCTATTCCCTTAGGATAAGGATATTGGAAAGTCAATTCGAGGCGTTTTTTTGACACAGAAGACACAGACTGAAAAGACTTTCACGGCTTAGTTGGTATGATATTAATGCTAAGATATATAGGAAAAAGGCTTACAAGAATAAATCCTCAATTTTCCGGCCTTATTCAAATTAGCTATTTCAGACTTAAGAAAGCGTAAAAAAATGAATAGTGTTTGACCCCGATAGCAATCGGGGGAGTTTTACTCATTTTAGCTTTCTGGGACTGAAATAGCGTTAAGATTTGAATACAGCCACGTCCGCCTCAGGCAGATGGTTCTTTTGTATCAAGACAAAAGAACAGAATAATAAAACTAATTATAAAATAATTGGTTCTATTTAAATAAATAAACATTCATTTAACAATCAAAACAATAATCATGAATTACCGAAAATTTGGAAACACCGGCCTCTTGGTTTCAGAACTCTGTATGGGAGCAATGACCTTTGGTGGAGCCGGATCACCATCCTTTGATGCTATTGGAGCCTTGGGGCAATCAGATGCCGATGCCCTGGTCAATAAAGCATTGGAAGGAGGGATTAACTTCTTTGACACTGCTGATGCCTATGCCCGCCATGAATCTGAAGAGATTTTGGGAAAAGCTTTGGGGAATCGCCGGAAGGATGTAGTGGTAGCTACCAAGGTGCGTTTTAGAATGGATGATAATGTCAATAATGTGGGTTTGACCCGCCATCACATTATGAATCAGGTGGAGAAGAGTTTGAAGGCTCTGAATTCCGACTACATCGACCTTTATCAAATCCACTCGTTTGATCCTATCACCGATATCGAAGAAACACTTAGAGCATTAGATGATTTAGTGACTCAAGGAAAAGTTCGTTACATCGGCTATTGTAACCTGACGGCCTGGCAAGCAATGAAGGCATTAGGTATTTCTCGCAAGCATGGGTGGAATGAATTTAAGTCGGCCCAGGTTTATTATTCCATCGCCGGGCGTGAGTTGGAGAGGGAGACGGTACCTATGGCACTAGATCAAAACGTAGCCATTATGCCTTGGAGTCCACTAGCTGGTGGTTTCTTAACAGGAAGATATACCCGTGAAAATGAAAGCGTAGAAGGTTCCAGAAGAACGAACTTTGATTTTCCTCCAATCAATAAAGATCAGGCCTATGATATTATTGATGTGATGAAGGAGGTGGGCGATGCTCATGGCGCTTCCGTAGCACAGGTGGCACTTGCCTGGTTGTTGCATAAGCAGGGGGTTACTTCCGTTATCATTGGCGCCAGAAAAATGTATCAGTTGGAGGACAACCTTAAGGCGGTAGATATCAAATTATCAGAAGATGAAATGAATCGTCTGGATACGGTGAGTGCACTTAGTCTTGAGTATCCTGGTTGGTTTGGTCTTTTGCCGAGTGATCGCATGCCAGGGGGGCAGGCCTGGGGATAAGGCCTAAAACCTTTTGGGTAATAGTTGGACTAAACCCTTTAGGGTGTCTGGAAATCAACATTTATGTTGATAAAAGGTATTAAGAGACCGGCTAAAGCCAGTCTATCCAGACAACTTAAAAGGTTTAGTCCAGTTGTATTACTTCTTCAATGCCTCAATCCTCGTCTTCAAAGTCTTCTTAGTCCCATCAGGAGCCGTACCCATGGCTTTCTCATAAGATTTCAAAGCATCTGCTTTTTTATTCAAAGCCTCTAATGCTCTCCCCTTATTCATCAAAGCACGCCAATAAGTAGGATCTTTTTCCAGGGCCTTATCAAAGATAGCTACTGCTTGTTGATATTCTTTTTTACCAAGAAACCGTCGAGCATAGCGTTCAACGTAGATAGGGGTACCTACTTCAATGGCCCGTTCTATGGCTTTTTTTGCGCCAGCTTCATCCCCTTTTTGGTTTAATAAATCGGCTTTAACGTCCCAATTGGAAAAATTTTCTCGCATGGCTATAGAGCGATCAATCCATTCCAGAGCTTCGTCGGTATTGATCTCATATTCTGCACAGTAAGCAGCAGCCTGGCACCAGCTAAACCATTCCCAGTATGCATCAGAGCGCAATTGTAAGCGTATATTTTCCAGAGCAATAGCATCAATATCTACCTTGATATTAAACCCAGCCCGCTTATCTGCCCAGGTCAGGATAACAGAAGCTTCCCCTCGGTCGCGATTGTGAAACTCATAACTCATCCATTCCCGAAACTCGGGAGCTTCTTCTACGGGAACAGTCACTCGGATGATGTCTTCAGCATCTTCATAAAAATAACTTCCCCAGGAGGTGTGATTTTGGGAAAAAATGAAGGTCCATTGATCTTTTTGTGGTAATAGGTGCAAACCATAGGTTCCTGCTTTCAATTGTTGGCCCTCAATTTCAGCATCATGGGTAATGGTAAATACGGTATTCTCATTTGCTCCAGCCCGCCAAACCTGTCCATAGCGGACCAATCCACCCCAAATTTCCCGATCTCTGGCTCCTGGGCTGTGATAGCTGATGCTGATGTCGGTGTAGCCAATTTTTTGTTTAATGAGAGATTCCTGGCTTTTGTCGGGCAAAACCATAGGGCGATGGATGTTAAAATATTTTTGGGCATCTAGGTTGGCGACAAAAAAGATTCCTAAAAGAAGACTAATTTGGATGATTTTGGTATTCATTCCTGATGATTAATTGAAAAAAAAGGTGTTGATGCATTGATAACACCAAATAAATGGCTTGAGGGGCTAATTTTTGGAAAAAAAGTAGGAAATCCAAGAGACATGTCATTTTTAAGACATGTCATGTCCTGATTTTGGGGATATGTCATGTTTAGATATGTCATATCCTAAACCTCGCCTAAGCCTACTATTATTCAGCGATTTAGCTTAAATTCAAGTATCTTGGATTTGGACATGTCATGTCTAGACATGACATGTCTTACATTTTCCAACATAAACCCAATACCACCATGCACATCGAAGACCTCCAAGCCATCTGCGAAGCACTCCCCGCAGCCACCCCTGACATTAAATGGGAGAACCACCTTTGTTACTGCATTGGAGAAAAAATGTTTATTAGCATAGGCCTGGATCAAAGTCCGGTAACAGCTTCCTTTAAAGTTAAGCCAGAGGAATTTGAAGAACTTTCAGCCAGGGAAGGGCTGGCTCCAGCCCCATATTTAGCTCGCTATAAATGGGTATGGACCAGCGATATCAATTTGCTGAGCCAGGAAGAATGGACTCATTACATTCAACAATCTTATCAGCTGGTTAGAAGTAAATTGTCGAAAAAAGTTGTGCGCTCGTTGAATTTGGAATAGTTTCCGTTTACAACAAACTAAAAAATGCACTATGAAAACAAACCTTCGTTTTAACACTTTTACCTTTCTGATATTATTTATTGTTCTAGCCTTGATTACTTCAGGCTGTGCTCAAAAAGAAGTTTTGGACCCTTGTCTTGAAGGACAACGATACGGCTTTCTCCATGGTCTTTGGCATGGATTCATTGCTCCAATTAGCTTCATTGGTATGCTTTTCAGAGATAACATCACCATGTTCGCGGAAAATAATACCGGGATCGGTTATGCTGCTGGATTTTTGTTAGGAAGTGGAGGATGGGGATTTTTTGGTGGAAAAACTTTTAGAAGTAATAGAAAAGGAAAATAAGAACTTTTTATAAGAAGAAGTAAAATAGAAGTAAATAGAAGTAAATAGAAGTAAATGGAAGTAGGGTAGAAGTATTTTGTGTTTTTGGAAAAACGATTTAATTCTATCCTGCTTCAGGAGTCCGTACGGATGACTATAATTCTATTTTACTTCTTTTTATTGCTTCATTTACATCCATTAGCCATTTTACCATCCGTTTGCGATCTTCCAAATAAGGGAGTGACATTTGAAAGCGCGTCACTTCCTTTTTTCCATTAGGATAATGAAGCACTAATTTTCTGTTGCCATATTGTTTTTTGGAAAGGCTAACTTTGTCTAACTCAGTTAGAGCTATATTTTTTCGATAAACAATACCGCTTTGTATTTTTAAAATTCCGTCTTGTATAGATAAATTTCTCACTCCTTTTTTTCGTCCTATAACTTTGGGTAAAAGGATAATAAGAACTAATGATTCCAAAACTATCTGTACAATGTCAAAAGTAGAATAGGGAGGATTTAGCAAGGTTGCTGCAAGCGTAATAGCATCAACCACTAAGACAAAATATAAAATGCTTAGATATAATTTCTTTGAGGAGCTCCTGGCTTCCTTCCAGGTGCAATCTGGTGCACCAAATTCATCAAAACTTAGAGAGTAAATACTATTCATGTGGCAAAATTACACATCAAATTGTTAAAATGCTTTGAATTTTCGATGGCGAAAAAGAAATGCTCGACGTTTGTTTATTGTTGTCAAATAAAATCCTATCTTATTTTTTGACAAAAAAGGGAATAAATCTTTTCAAGAAGTACTGCATTAATTACATACAGATATGCCAACCACATACCCAAAAACTTGGCTGTTTATGGTATTATTTAGCTTCCGAATTTTGCTTCCTGCTCAGGAAACTAGTCAATTGGATAGTTTGAAAAGAGTATTGGAAACATCACCTGAGGATACCAATAAAGTGAGGCTTTACTTCCAATTGTATGAACTATTGGCTTTTAATGAGCCACAGCAAGCAGAGGCTTATATTTGGGAGGCTCTCCCTCTGGCAAAATCTCTAAATGATCAAAGGGGAATTATTCTTTGCTATGATAAATTAGGAGGATCAGCAATGATGAATTCTGATTTTAAAAAAGCAATACATTATTATAGAAAAACAGACAGCTTGCTTCAATTTATTGATTGGCCCAGGGAGCAAGCCATTATTTATGGAAATTATGCTGCTATTTTTAAGGATCTAAGTATGTATGATAGCTCGCTGGTTTGGTTAGATAAATTTAAAGTTATAGCTGAATCCATCAAAAATTCTGGCTTTATTGCCTATGCTTTGAACTTGAAAGGGGACATTTACCATTTGCGTGGACAACATGAACTATCTACTCGCAATTATTTGGAGGCCTTGCGTATTTATGAAGATCTGGATCAGCCTGATAGATTAGCGGATACCTATCGACTATTAGGAGCCACTCAAACTGCAGCCGGAAACTATTCAGATGCAGAATTTAATTTGGAAAAAGCCATCAAAATATACCTGGAAGTTGATGATCAATATTATTTGTCGCAAGCCTATCGAGATTTAGGGTATGCATTTTCTTTGCAGGAACAATATGATAAGAGTAAGGAAAATTATTTGGCAGCTCTTGAAATTTCTCAAAAATTGGAGGATTTGTTTGGGTTAGCCCAGGTCTACGGCAACCTGGGAGAACTGGCTTATTTTGAAGAACAGTATGAAGTTGCTTTACAACAACAAAGGCAGGCTTTAAAGATATACCTGGAAATTGGGGATGGATTTAGTGAGGGGCTTTCTCGAATCGCTATCGCTAAATCCCTGATCAAACAGGAGGATTATACGAATGCAAGAAGCGAATTAGAAAGTGCTGAAGTAATTGTACAACAAATTGGATCTCCAGTCACCTTAAAATATGTTTATAAGGGGTATTATGATTTATATCAGGCTTTAGGTAGAACAGAGGAGGCTCTCAGGGCTTTTGAATTGTATAACACCATCAAGGATAGCCTTAACTCTGTTGAAAAAACCCGGCAGTTTGAGGAACTCCAAATTATTTACAAAGTGGAGAAAAAGGATCAGGAGATCCAAATTTTATCCAAAGATGTAGCTCTGGGGAAACTACGCAGGCAGCTTTTAACTTTTGGAATTCTTGGGGTATCTTTAATCGCCGCCTTGATCATTTACCTGCAATATTACCGGAGACGACAAGAAAAGAAAATTCAGGAAGAACGGCATCGCCGTCAGGCTTTGGAATTAGAGAAAAATCAAATTGAAAAATCCCAATTGGAAAGAGAACTTGCCAGCCAGGTTTTGCAATTATGTCGTAAAAATGAATTATTATCTTCCCTTCAACAAGAAATTTCTTTACTGTCAAAACAATCTACTCCTTCGGATAAACCTAATTTGAGACGCCTGGAACGAACCATCAGTAGTGACATTCAGTCTGATGATGACTGGAAACAATTCCTGGCAACATTCGAGAAAGTGCACCCTGATTTTTTGGCCCAACTGCGTAATCAAACGCAAAAATTAAGTCCGGCGGAGCAACGCCTTTCTTGTCTTTTTAAAATGAATTTATCCAGCAAAGAAATTGCAACTCTTTTAAATATTAGTGATGAAGGAGTGAAAAAAGCCCGTTATCGACTCCGTAAAAAACTGGATTTGTCCAGTGACGTTAATCTCCAGGAATACCTCATAAATTTTCCGGATAAAGTATTAAGTAATTAGTAAAATGTAAAAGGTAGAAAGTAGAAAGATTTAGTCTTTCTACCTTCCCTGACTACCGGAGGTAGTTACTTTTTACTTTTATCTCTACTAGGGGAAGCAAAAGACTAGATGATAAGTGTTTGTAATATAGGGTGTTACAAAAATGTCCCCCTTTTGTCCACCCTTGATTTTTGTAATTCGATTCTATACTTGGCAATTTAGAAATGAGATAAAATTTCAGTTCTTCTATTCTCTGAAATTTTAGAACGCCAAATAACTGTATAGAAAATATCGAATTATGAAAACTAGAACATGCCTTTTTTCCGTATTCAGTTTATTTATATTCCTAATTAGTTTAAACACTTCTTTTGCTCAATCTTGGAGATATAATGTAACTACTGGAGGAAGTGATTATAAAGTCACAGCTACTTATGATAGTGATGGACCTTGCCAGTGTAATGATAAATACATTTTTACCGTATTCCGAAATAACTTTTTACCCTCTAATTATATGGGTGGTAAATCAGGGTCTAGTAATAAAGGATCTGTTACCTTCAATGTAGGACCTAATGTTTCCAATAAATATCTATTAGGGATTAAAATCGAAGGGCGAAGTCAGGTGATTTTTAATTGTGTGGCTTCTTGTGAATCTAATGGATCTGGTACAAAAACGGTTAAGACCAGTCATATAAAACGAGCCTTGAATTTCAAGGCCACCAATGGAGATGATTTTATTCGTTTAACCTGGACTAAGGGCAGTGATATTCCAGATAAAAATCTACAGTATAAAATTGCCAGAGATAATCCCGAAAATATAATTGCTACTATTAGCGGAACAGCCAGATCATTTAATGATTTTAATGTAGCACCTGGGAAGCGCTATTCTTACTATATTTTCACCCATACCAATAGCTGGGGTGGCCATACCTCCGGCTACCGCTTTGCTCAAGGTACTACCAGAGCCCGCGATGCCAGAGGTACTATTGGTTTACCTAAAAAGGTAGTTTTAAGTTGGGATGATATTTCAGACATTACGGATGAAGTCACCATCAGACGGAATGGAGAGCAAATTACTACTCTAAATATCAATACTGCATCAGATACTTCTTATACAGATAGCGATCCCAGTCTGATTCCAGGCTTTTTATATGATTATGCAGTGACTTGGATAAAAGGTGGTGTGGAGTTTGGGATATCGGCACGAGGAGCAACACAGCCTAATGGGCGAATTAGAGGGAAAATTGCTACCAAAAACTCACAACTGCCTATTGCCAATGTAGAGGTTTGTGCCATCCTGGAAAAGGATATTGCACAGAGTGCAGAAGGAACCACCTATTGTGATTCCACCGATGCTACTGGAAATTATGATATTCGACGTATTTACTATAATACGGATGCTACTTTTAAGGTGGTTCCAACTAAAGAGAATCATGCTTTTGATCCTATTTATTATGAAGATCAGTTGCTGGAGCTGGATTTTCCTAGCCTAAATCTAAATTTCAATGATACCTCTTCCTTTTTCGTAAGTGGATATGTGACCCAGGCATTTAATGGGGTAGATTGTGGAATAGAAGGGATTGAAATATGGGAAAATGGGCTGTTCAAGGGAGTCAAAACAGATCAAAACGGTTTTTATGAAGTATTAGTAGAGGAAAGTGGGGAATATACATTTGAACCTAGACTTAGCGGACATGAATTTGAGCCTTCAGAAACTACTATTTTAGTAGAAAAGGAAACACGAGGAGTGAACTTTAAAGATACCCGAACCAACTTTTTAGAAGGTAACATCAAAGGGAGTTGTGATATATTTATTGGTATGGGAGCTGTTAGAGTATACAGCTTGGATGGAGAGGCTTGTATTGATACTATGATTGTGACCAATTCACAAGGATTTTATGATTTAATTTTGCCAGCAAGAAAATATCAGGTTGAAGTCATTGACTTTTTCCCAGATCCCGGATTAACGATTGATCCAGATGTAGTTCTAAATTATTTTGATACTCGTGAGGTTGATCTAACCTTTGAGGGGCAAACTGAAGATTTTGTGTATCGCCGACCTCCTGAGATCATCGTTGATGGTTTGCCTCAGGATAAGTGCACGGATCTAGGAGCTGCCATATTAGAACAAAATGAGACTTATTATTTAGAAATTGAAGTTAGAGAATCATTTGGAGAGGCTAGTTGCCCGGTTGAAGAAGGCTTTTTACTGATCTATGACGAAGCCAGTGATAAAGCCAATAAAGCGGATACCCTGCATTTGAAAAATGGAATGGCCATTTATGAAATGATTCCTGGCCAGCCTAATTTAATAGCTCCCCATCAGAAAATATTGGAAATTGTGGCCCACGTAGATAAGGAAACAACCCTTTGGTCAGAATCAGTAGTGGTAACGGGTATTCGACCCAGAGAACAAACATTTACCACCGTTCTTCCAGAGATGCCGCTCTTAATTTTACATGATCCTCCCGGGGATGCCAGCTACAGTTATTTTTCCGAAGGAAATACAACAGAGGTAGGCATGCGCGTTTTTGGCCAGGCGGCAGGTAGCTTGACCATAAACAAGGAAGTAAAGTTAGGTACACGCTTTGAAACCGGCCCCGATTTTTATTCCGTAAAATTTGAGAAATGGGGAACTATTGGAGGATCTCTGAGTATGGGTGCCAGTGTATCGGGAGATGCGGAATGGATTGTCTCTACAACCAGTACAGAAGAATTTTCTACTTCTAATAATCAAGATATTATTGGAGGAGATGGGGATGTATATGTGGGAGCTGCTATGAATTTAATTTATGCACAGGCAGATATTTTATCATATAATCCAAGTACCTGTAGCCTGGATCTGGATATTGACCTGGTGATGGGAAATGATGGTTTTGCGACTACGTTTATGTATACAGAAGACCACATCCGGAACATTTTGATTCCGCAGCTAGCTGGCTTGAGAAATTTTTATGAAGAGAATAATTCAGACTCTGCCGCGATTTATGATAATCAGATGGCTGTTTGGAAGCAAGTTTTAGAAAATAATGATAAGAGTAAAAAAGATGCTGCTTTAGTAGAAAACCGTTCCTTTAGTGCTGGTGCAACCTATGCTTCTTCTGTGACCAGCTCATCACAAGGGTCGGTCTCTTTGGAAATCTCAGCATTTATGGAGAAAAGTGTAGTATTAGGGGCAGGTTATGATATAGGTGGTTCGGGTGTTAAAGGTTCGGTGGAAACTAAATTACGAGTAGAGGTAGGTACTTCGATCAGTGGCTCTGTTTTGTCTTCAACCACAACAGGATTTGAATTGAAAGATGATGATCCGGGAGATTTCTTTAGTGTGAATATCAAAAAAGATCCTGTCTATGGAACTCCGGTATTTGATTTGGTAAGTGGCCGTAGTAGTTGCCCTTGGGAGCCTGGTACCCAACCTAGAGAATCCCTGCAACTACAGTCGGATTCTTATATTCAAAATAACATTCCGGAAAATGATAAAGCCGTTTATCAGTTAAGTCTTGGTAATATAAGCCAGAGTGATGAACCAAGGACTTATATCCTTAAGTTTTTGCAAGAAACTAATCCTGAGGGGGCTATTGTCACTATCGGCGGTAGTGAGGCACAAAACCCCATTCCATTTACCATTGCGGCGGGTACACAGCGCAATGCTACGGTTACCATTCAACGTGGACCCAGGGCGTTTAGTTATGAAGGTTTGCAATTTGTTCTGACTTCAGGTTGTGAGGATGAGGTAATATCAGATACGGTGGCTTTAACCGCCCATTTTATGAGTAGTTACCCACCGATGAGTTTGGCCAAACCCTTTAATAACTGGCTTATCAATTCTTCCAATGACCATAAATTACTGCTTCGGTTTTTGGGCTATGATAAAAATCGACTAAAGAAAGTGCAGCTTCAGTATGCACCTAAAGGAAGCTTTGCCTGGAATATTGGTTCAGAATGGCTGCCTGATGAGCTATCAGATGCACCGGAAGGGACAGTATTTAACTGGGATGTTATCGATTTGGAAGATGGCGATTATGACATAAGATTAAGAGGTGATTATGGAGATGGAGATGTTTTTACAGGTATTATTTCTGGTAAAATAGACCGTAGGGCACCTAAAGTATTTGGATTGCCGGAACCAACAGATGGAGAATTGGATGCTTCCGAAGTAATAGCAATCAGTTTTGACGAGCAATTGGATTGCTTTGAAATGAATGCACAAAACGTTGTATTTAGGAGCAACACTACAGGTTCTACCTATCCTGTAGAAATAGGTTGTGCAGAGCGAACTCTTATTATCCGACCTTTGTGGAATATCAATTCGCATCAAGGAGAGGAGGTAGAAGTTCAACTTATGAATGTAAGTGATTTATATCAAAATAAGATAGCAGACACCATACGTTGGAAATTTGTTATCAGTACGGGTCCCGTTCCCCCAATTATTGATGCAGATAATGATGGCATTCCAGATGCTGAAGATAATTGTAAACTCGCCGCTAACCCTGATCAAAGAGATTTGGATGGAGATGGTATTGGGGATGTGTGTGATGAGGACATTGACGGAGACGGTATTCCTAATAATCTTGATAATTGCCCGTTTTTTGCTAACCCCGATCAAAAAGATGCGGATGGAAACGGGATAGGAGATATTTGTGAGCCGGATGCAGATGGTGATGGCGACGGAATTGTCAATGCAGAAGACAATTGTCTTTTTACTCCTAATGAAGATCAGGCAGATCTGGACGGAGATGGCATTGGAGATGTTTGTGATGACGATATGGATGGAGATGGCCTTTTAAATATTGAAGATAATTGTCCTACCATACCCAATCCTACTCAGGCAGATAGTAATGGTGACCTAAAGGGAGATGCTTGTCAAAATCTGGTGAGCACAGCAGAAGAAGACCTTGGCCTGAGCAACTTCACCATTTATCCAAACCCAGCTTCTGATAGAGTTTGGTTGGAATGGAGCCTGGAAAAAGACGCTGATTTGAGAATTAGTTTATTAAATCTAAATGGACAGGTTTTGCTGGAAAATCAGACTTTATCCTTAAGTCAAGGATCACACCGAAGTCATATTGATATATCCAATTTGCCTAAAGGCATGTATTTGGTGAGATTATCTTCACGAAAGGGAGTAGTGAGTAGAAAGTTGGTGGTGAATGAATAAGGAGGAGGTAGTGCGTTTAAGAGAGCGTCTCATAACTCGTTCCTCGTTCTGAGCCGCCAAATAATTTTCTTTTTGAGGGGTGATTTTTAAGGAAAAATGGAATTTTTCCTTAAAAATCACCCCTCAAAGAAATAATATCGGCTGGCGAATAAGGC
>JANQPA010000018.1 GCA_028285545.1 Saprospiraceae bacterium
TTTAAGCCAGCGAATATTTTCCTGTATTGAAATTACATTACTGATTTTGAGCTTTGGATTTAAAGACAGCAATCATTGGGCCTAGTTGCCCATTCAATTCATTTCTTCCGATCTGAGGGACATACATTTTTGAAATCACCCCATCTAAGTACAGAGCATTATTGCATTTTAGACGATCTCTGAACAGTTGAGCAAAATCATAAAAATTAACTTCTTGTCTGGAAATGGCAAATACGAGTAGGTCAGAAGATATGACTCCTACACCATTGCGTATATTTAAATTCGACGAACCTTTGCGAAAGGCCGGATGAATAGTTCCATCATATACAAGAATGGGACCAGATTGAGTAGCCAGCAGCAGGTTTCTTGGTTTTCTTTTGAAATACTCACTCCTTATAACTTGAGCATTCCCACCTCTTGTAATAGAAAAAATTCCGTTGGGTTTTAGGTAAAAATTACCATTTCCTTCACTCAGGTCTATAGGTTGTCGGAGCTGGCCATTGGCTACAAAAAGTCCCTGAGGAGAAAAATCAGGTTGATACATGCCTGCGTTAGCAGCAAAAGTCAATTCTTGATTCCTTGAGGCCAAAAGCTGTTTAAGTTTGGAAAAGGATAGGAGAGGGGCTCCATTTTCGTCATCCAGGAACAATCCAATTTCAGATGAGCGGGTATTTAAAACAAAAATATCAAACAATTTGTTTTTAAATAAAACAGTTTGTGCGAAAGGGAAAAATTTATCTTTTGTTTTCTCTATAGTGTCTATAGAAGCTTCAAGGAGTGAATCCTGAATATTTTGCAGCTGATCATTTAATTTTTGGACTTGAAGCTCCCTGGAGGCTATTTTTTCTTCCTGTTGCTGCTTAGATTTATTGATAGTATTGAGAAGCCATAAAGCGCCTAGAATATTTACCACCAGAATAAGAATGAGAAAGTAGCCAAAGTTTCTATTCATGCTTAGAGTCTTTACTGTAGATAACGACACAGAGTTAATAAAATATTTGCAAGGCTTTAAATTTATTCGACGGGAATTCATTATAGTTTTGCCTATAATTTATATTATGTTAAGTAGATAGTTTAAATTTTTTAGACCATTCCTGAATTCATTTTCAAATCCTTTAGCGCCACACTCCTCTTTGATGACTTTATGCATTTAGTCTTCTTGGTACATTTATCACTCCCCTCTTTTTGAATGGGCTCAGAAATCCAGATTTGTTGGATGTATCTTCTAAAGTCAGATAGATTCTTTTTGAGGAAATCTTTTCCAGCTGTTGTGATTTCTTCTCCCAGACGTGCAACAGCTCCACGAAGCGGATTAGAATCTTTTACAGAGGAATTATGTTTAATCTGTTTCTTAGAACAGCCTCTCCCCTCTTTTAAAGTCACTACCCTTACTTCATAGTTTTCTTGGGTTGCCATTTGATAAGCATCTGCTTTCAATTGTTTGATGCCTACAAAAATCAGCATGGAGCATGCCAACCCTGCCAATAAACCGATAACACTCTTGGCGAAAGGATTTTTTACTCCCTCAATTAAGTTGCTGCTGTTGTTGAAAAAATTCTGGATCATGCTGCTTTCTTTTTAACACTGTAATAATTAAAGTCGGGTGATTTTGATTCTATATAAACAACAACCGTGCCAACTGGTTTAATGTATTGATAATCATACTTTTATAGCTAAAATTATCTCTTTTTTCAAATTAAATCTGTTCGGAAATGAACACTTAGGTGTTCGACATTGAACAGTGTTTTTAATCTAGACGCAATTTATTGGCTTCCTCCCCTATCCAGGCTGCAATAAAGAATACCCGTTATTAAGGTTGTGCTTCCCTGGAAGCGGCCATTAGCTGCGACAGTTCTATTCTGACTACCTTTTGGAGCAGACGAATTTTTTGAATGCAATCTTCTAAATACAGGCTTTCATTCCCATTTTGTATTGGTGAAGGACCCTGTCTTCTACTTTGAACAATCTGATTTAGTTCTGCAATCCGATTCATCTTAGATTGTATGTCTATTAATATGGGAAAGTGTTCCTCCGCTTCTTGGTTAGTGACCAATCCTTCCTGTTTCATCAACAATTCAACTGTTTTTTGGTACAATGCCTTTTCGGGATTTTCGAGGCTAAAAGTCAGTGTAAGCAATAGGATTATAAGTCCGCAGGCCAAGCCTGCAGCAAATTTGACAGCTCTCATAATGGATTGATTTTTGTTTAAACTAATTTAGTTTTACAAAGGTAGGAGCAACTCAAATACCGTTCATTGACTTGGGTTAAGAAAGGAAAATAGACATATTAACGTAATAAGATCTGGGTCTAATGTTTGTTTTTATTCGACCAGATTCTCTTTCGTATCCTGCTTAATGATTCTGGTTGAATACCCAGCAGATAGCTGTCGATCTAGCGACCAGGCACTCTCCTATTCAACATTTGAGGAAATAAGAAAAAGCTAATTCATTTTAAAAATGAAAGGGAACTTTTATTTAATTAGATTATTAAACAAAGTTTTGATCCTGTGAAAAAGAGGAAATTTCTCACTCTTTTCAATTTTGCGATCATTTGAGGGATTTTTGGCAAGTTCTTTCATACGCTGTTCTTCAGCTTGAAGTGCCCACTCCTCTTTCATTTTGCGGATTCTTTTTTCGACTTCTGATTCACCCATAATATTTTTCAGATTTACTAAACTATTTATATAAAGGATGGACTTAGTTTCATCACCAATTGTTGCACAATATGTGCACTATTTTAAATATTCAGACTCTTTTTTAGACCATTTTGTTCGATTATCGTACCATTTACTTAAATAATGTAGACAAATTTGTTGTTTTCTCCAATTATTTCTCAATCAATGTAATAAATTCCTCTATTATCGAATTGTTGTATTTTCCTGAAATTGTATGAACATTTCCGAGGTATTCCAGCCCTAAATATTTTGCGGTTTCGGAAAAAGGAAGCCAAAAATAATCCCCAAGATTGTCTCCAGCAGAGCAGCTTATCACAGCCATTTTTTTCCCACGCAATTTTCTTCCAAGTTCTTTTTCAATGGTTAACAAGTCGGTAATTCTATCAAAAAAAACCTTCATAATTCCACTCATGGAATACCAATAAACGGGTGTGGCAAAAATCAGCGTATCATAATTTTCGATAATTTGATGCATTAGGGTCAAATAATCATCGCTCCGGTTTTCATGCTTGTAATCGTAATAACTAAAATGATAATCGTTTAGATTAATTAAATCCCATTTGGTCTTTTTAAGTAGTTCGTCAGCTAGAGCTGCGGTATCTCCATCATTTCTTGAACTTCCAAGGACTATAATTTTTTTCATGCTCTAATAAATAGATAATACTACCTTTAAAATAATTTTTTGCAAACAGTTATCAGAATTTTTAAACCTCAAAATACTCTTCGGTTTGATATAAATCCATTGGTAATACTCCTATCTTGCTTACTCTGAAGACCAGTGAGTTGGGTTAAAATTATTATTCCAGTGAGGTATAGACTTGAGTAGTTTACAAAAAATAAATAAAATGGAAAAGTATGAAAGTATATTGAGCAATGTTGCTCGTTATGTTGAATTATCAGATGATGAAAAACAAAAGTTTATTTCCATAATAAAGACTACTCGTATAAAGAAAAGACAGTTCGTAATCCAACCAGGATATAAATGTGAATATCGCAACTACATAGTAAAAGGTGCAGTTCGTCTTTTTTACTTAGATGATCATGGAAAAGAGCATACAGTGAGCATCGGAATTGAAGATTGGTTTTTTACAGATCTTTACAGTTATACCTATCAACAACCTGCAACATACTTCGCTGAAGCCTTAGAAGATTCAATTATCTTTCAAATGAAGTATGACGATATTGAAAAACTTTGCTCAGAAAGCCATTCCTTCTGCCAATATTTTAGATTTATTATTGAAAAAGCATATGCGAATTCCAGAAAAAGAATTGTAGCCAATATTAGTAAGACTTCAGAAGAAAGATATTGGGAGTATGCAAAAAAATATCCGCAAATTGTTAACCGAGTTCCTCAATATGTAATTGCGTCCTATTTAGGGATTTCTGCAGAGTTTCTAAGTAAAATCCGGTCTCGCCCAATAAAGAAATCTTGAACTAGTTCAAGATTATTTCCTGTCCTAGTTCATTTTTATTGAGTTCAATTGATAAGAAATTTGTGGTGTAAATATTTTTAAAACATCATAAGATTTTTTTTCAATTGAAATTATAGAATAATGCAAAAAATAAAGCTGGATAAAAAAGTTGTTCTTGTTAGCGGTGCTAATAGAGGATTAGGTAAAGCAATTGTTGAACAATTGATTGAAAAAGGTGCAGCGAAAATATATGCTGGATCGAGAAATATAGAAAGCCTGGAAGAACTGGCAGCTAAATATGGGAACAAAATTGTTCCCGTTGAATTGGATGTCACCAGTGATGAATCCATAGATAGGGTTGCCAGACAAATTGATCGGTTGGATGTGTTGATCAATAATGCAGGAAGGATGTCAACTGGTACTTTATTGTCAAATGAGGCGATCAATAGCTTAAAGGAGAATATGGATGTGAATGTATGGGGCCCATTAAAATTATCCAATGCAGTTCGACATCATTTTTTGGATGAAAATCTAACTGCGATTGTAAATATAATCTCAGTGGCTGGATTCGCCAATATGCCTTCCCTTGGAACCTACTCAGTAAGTAAAGCTGCAATACATAGCATCACACAAGGTATGCGTGGGGAAATGGCTTCTAAAAATACCCAAGTATTTGGTGTTTACCCTGGGCCTTTAGATACTGATATGACAGATGGTTGGGATTTAGATAAAGCAGATACAATCACTGTGGCTCAGAATATCCTAAAGGACGTAGAAAACGGTGTGGAAGATATTTTTCCAGACCCAATGTCTCAACAAGTAGGAACTCTATTCTTTAGTTCTCCAAAAACACTCGAACAAAATTTTGCAAAAATGGTGTAATTGAATCTGAATTTATTTTAGACATAAAATAATAATAAAGATATATTTAGGTAAGGGGCTCGATGAAACTAAAAACAATTGTTATGGTTCGATTGAGCCCCTTGTTAAATAAAAGATTTAGAAGATAAAAGGCACTTCAAATAAATTCGATCTTGCACTTATTCTTTTTTCACTTTTTCCAAGTTTTATGGAATATTTTCTCTAAACCAAAGGTTGAAATCAGGGATTAATCGAGCATGCAACTCACCTGTGTTAATATCCACCAAATCGTGATTGGTATTTTGAAATAATGTAACATTAAAGTTTGATTTCTTCAGGTCATTTAAGATCGGCACAGAATATCTTGCCGGATAACTTCTATCCTCTGCCCCGAATATCCACATAACAGGAATACTCATGGTTTGAATAATTGGCAAAGGGTCGAATCCAGATTCGCCACTAAAACTTCCTAACTGGGCATATGCTTCTTCTAAAGTCACATTGGGATCATCAGTTAATTCAGAATAATAATTTTCTAAACCTGTTGAAGCCACCCCACAACTGGTCATAACAATAAAAGAAACCCTATTTGATTGGTTAAAAACAAGGGAATTCACCCAAGCCCCCTGACTGGAACCAAGCAATCCTATTTTACTATTATCAATGTCGATATGATCCTCCATTAATTTTATGATACTCAAAACATCATTCGCTCGTGCTCCAAGAAACTCTGGTTGAGAAGCGGGTGTTTCAAGCGGGTAAGATCCCGTAGAGCCACCAATACCCCGTTTATCATATAGGTATATTGCTATCCCCAGAGGATTAAATAAGTCAACAATAGGTTGTGAATTTTGCCTTGGATCCGAGCCAGAGCCAGGTACTGCGATTAACACGGGAAAAGGACCACTGCCAGGAGGTAAAAAAAGTTCTCCTTCTATGACATTGCCATCTGCCATGGTTTTGTAGACACCAGAACCTGAGAACACTTCCTCCTTTTTATTACAGCTAGATAGAGCTCCATAAACAAGGAGTAAAAATCCGTATACAATAAACTTAAATTGTACATTCATCCAACAATCGATTTTAAGATTAAAAAAAAAGGTCTGGATGAATATTTAGATTTCTAGTTTCAAAAAGCGTCTTATTAAGTCGAGTGGGACCTATTGCTGACTAATCCGTTTTTTGTATTGAGTAGGCGTCAATCCTGTTTGTTGTTTAAAAACCCGGTTAAAAGATGATTTACTATTAAAACCCGATTCGAGGCCTAGTGCGAGCAGTGTTTTGAATTCTTGGTCAGGCTCTAGCATCAATCGCTTCACCTCTTCAACTCTAAAAGTATTCACAAATTCATAAAAGTTTTGACCCAATTTTTCATTAATGATTTGAGAAACATAATGTGGTTTGATATTGGAAATGTTAGACAGTTGAAGCGCTGTAAGATTAGGATCTAAAAAAGGCTTCTCTGTTTTCATAATCGATATCAATTTGTCAAGGTATTGTTTCTGCTCTATTTCTGAAAGTGGAGAATTGCGGTAACGAATGGGATCAATTTTACTATTATTTACTCCTTGAGTTTGGCTCATAATATTTCCCCAAATAATTTGAGGCTTTTTAATCAATAGAAAGGAGTAGCTGTAAATAATTATTGCTAACAAAATTCCAGACAGAGCATCTGAATTAAGATAAAATTGGAATCCTTGATTTTCAAGTGCAAAATGAACTAAAGTAAACACTCCAATGACCATTAATGATAAAATGAAACGCCTAAACCATTTTAATGCGGAGTTATTTTTTTGATGTCGATAAGCCTTATTTATCCCTCTTCCAATCAGAAAAAAATAAATGATCATAACGACTGCCTTAAAATATCCCATCCATTCAAAATTAGTTGGGGTTTTCAATTTTATTTCACCATTCAAGGCGAAATAAGGTAACATGGAGATACTTATAATAAGGAATGGCACAATATGGAATAGATCATTCCATTTCAATTCTGTCCTCTTTCCTGTGATGAACAACATATAAAGATAAAGCAAGGGGAAAATCAATAATACTAATCCATCTGTGGAACTAAGGATATGTGGGAATAAAAAATGAACATTAAGGATTTCTATAAACTCCTGCCCTATTATTAAGGAAAACAAAATTACAATCCAGGCAAATAACCTTGTTTGTTTTGGTTTTGCACTTTTAAGGCTTAATAATACACCACCAAGGGTGAGCCCATTGATAAACCCTATGGCTAATAAAATTGTCGGGAGCATAATTCTTTAGTCAATCCATTCCTGATAGTATTGATCCTCTTTATTGATCAGGATAAGTCAGTAACAACAAGGCCACCTGAATTCCATCGTAAAGAACATGAGCATAAACAAGGGGCATTAACCTTTTCTTTTTGAAAAAAAAGTAGCCACTTACCAAAGATTTAATACCTATAGTTACCATTCCGTAAGGTCCTTGACTCCAATGAACCAAACCAATAATTATAGATGAAACAAGGATTACTGCAATTACCCAAATATAACTTTCAGACCACTTCCAAAGACTTGTCAATATAAATACTCTTATCGACTCCTCATATAAAGCAATACCAATCCATAGGACTGGTCCAAACCATATGAGCAGGAGAATCGGGTTTTCTCTCAGATCAAGCATTAATCCTAATAACTCCAAGTTGGAATTAAATTGTAGGATACCAGATAACGTTAATCGTTCTATATAGAATAGGATGAAGTAGATAATAGTTAAAAAAAATCCCCAGGCAATATCCGTTGTCCATTTTCCTTCTTCAGAATTGAAGTCTTTGAGTTTCTCTTTTAGAAAATATTTTTTGATTAATACCAGAACGGCAATACTTAATCCACCAAAAAGTAAAGGATAAGTGATAAGTTCAATACTTGCAAAGCCAGTAGACTGATGGTTTCTAACCCATAACATCAGTCCAAAAGGAATGATAACAATAATGGATAAAGCGATAATAGACTTTAATTTATTCATGGTCACCCTTTATCTTCAAAAGTTAGGTGTATCTTATACTTGACTCCTTTCTTAAAAATAATAATAATACACATTAAATTTAGAAAGGAAAGTGCCGCTTAGTATGTAATTCATCCAACTAATTCCTCAACTGCTCGTTTAGCTGAACGAGCTGCTGCATGTACACTACTCCAATCATTTCCAGTGGTGTAGGCATCACCAGCAAAAAAAAGTTTGTTGTCAAGCGACTGGCCAAGTATTCGTACTTGTCGCGAATCTTCATAGGCCGTAATATATGCACCGTTTGCATAAGGTTCTGCGTTCCAATTCTGTACGATATGTTCTATATAATTTAAGGAAGCTACATTATTTCCAAAAACAGTATCCAATTCATTTAAAATATAATCTCGTTGGGCATTACCAGAAAGATTTTGATAAACTTCTGCTGGTTGCCCCGTTGAAAATAAGCCCAATATGTTATCAGCAGTATTCTGAGCATAGGCAGCATCATAATATTGAAGTTGACCTCTAGGAGTTGCACTATTTGGAAAACTCAGATAGGCTGGATAAAACTTTGTTCTAAATTTAAAAAATGCTTTAAAGCCACTCCACACATTAATATTTCGAATGGCTTTTTGTTTATTGTTCGGAAGATTTGGTGTAAAGTTTATCATTCCATTTTGAAGAATTTTTACAGGTACAGCTACAATAACTTTATTTGCCGTAAAAGTTTGGCCATTTTGTGCCGTAACAACAATATCGTCAGTCGAATAATCAATTGCAGTAATTGGAATATTGTAAGTGATTTTTGATTGGATGTCAGGTAAAACATAGGTTTCAAAAAAGTCGAGCCAACTGGAACCAACAAATTTTAAATCAGCAAAATCACTTCCAAAATGATTACCAAGAGTGTCTAACTCTAAGGAGGTGCCGTTAAAATAACCAGAAGGATCATTTTGAAGATCATACCCTTGTGTTGGTACCGTAATAGAAACAGAAGAATCATTTATAATTTCAGGCAATATGGTATTTGCTACATGAATCCATTCTCCACCCAGAGAAATCGGAAAATCAGTAAAACTTCGCGTATGTTTAATTCGGCCACCATAAGTAGGTAAGGCTTCTAAAATTTGAAAATCAATGCCTTGCTGTGCCAGTAAATAACCCGCTGACATACCGGCAGGACCCGCGCCAATAATAAGAACCCTATCATTGGTACCCAGAGGCTTTTGAGTAGCCTTATCATTACATGCATTAATGGCGGAATGGAAGGGCAATGAAACTCCAAGAATCCCACATATTTTTATAAACTCTTTTCTGTTCATCTAATTTGAGATTGATTTAAAACATAAATATAGACCTCCAGGCTATTTTATAAATTTTAATCTCAAATATTTTCAGAATAATTACAACCATTTAGTCCTTAATTGTCACCAATAGCCAAACTTTCTGTAAAAAAACTTTAGTCCATGCCGGATGACCAGCAATTAGTACACCATTTTTTAAAAACTCGATCAGAAAAGGCTTTTCGAAAATTATACCGGGCTATTACGCCCAAATTATATCCCCTTGCCTTGAGGCTTAGTGGACATCAGGAAACCTATGCCAATGACCTAATTCAAGAGATGTGGATGAGAGCCATTAGAAAGCTTCCCGATTTTCAATGGAAATCCAGTCTAAAAACCTGGCTGACAAGGATTTTGATAAATGCAGACTTGGAAAGAAACAGGCAAAATAAAACCCGAAAAAAACTCAAGGTCATCCATGTTGAAGAACAAAAAAAGGAAAACATACAAGAGAAAATGGACTTGGAAAAAGCCATTGCTCAACTACCGCAGGGTTGTAAAAGGATATTACTGCTACACGATATAGAAGGATTCACCCACAAAGAAATAGCAGAAATGCTCAATATGTCCATTGGTAACAGTAAGAGTCAGCTTTTTCAGGCTCGAAAGAAAATGAAGAAGTTTTTATCTGAATACTCGCCAAAAAAGAAAACGATATGAATGAATCAGAAAATAGGAATTCAGAAGAATTAAAGGATTTAAAAAATCTCCCTAAAGAGATGCAGACTCCTCTATTTCTTGAAAATAAAATTGTCCAACAGTTAAAATCTGAAGGTATGATCAACAATAGAAATACATTTAATACCTGGCTGCCTAGAATTGCAGTGGCCATTGTTTTGTTTGGCTTAGGCTATTTTTTTAATTCTTTCACAGAAAGCAAAGCAACAACTACCAACCTAAAAAAAGATCGATACGTACTGCTTCTACATCAGGATGAAAATTTCGGAAAAGGCGAAGCGGTTAATGTAGCTGAATATGCCCAATGGTTCAATATAGTAAAGAATGAGTATCCCCAAGCTTTAGGTGAAAGGCTGCTTCGAAACATTCAATGGGCTGGAAAAGAAAATAGTCAAAGTGATTGGATTAGTGGCTTCTTCTTGATTGAAGCTGAAAGTGATCAAGAAGCTTTGGAAATAGCTCAATCTAATCCTCATATTAAATACGGAGGAAGTATAGAATTAAGGAAAATTGCATCAGGTGCCCCCTCTCCCACCCCTTTAAGTTTAACCACCCGGGGTGTCAAAATTCGGGTTACAGATATGGATAAAGCTATTGAATTCTATAATGAGATTATTGGCTTTCCGATAAAAGACCGCAGTAAGTACCCCAATTTAGTAGAACTTGAAAATAAAGGCATGAAATTCTGGTTGCAAAAGGTGGATGAGGTAAGAGAAATTCAGTATGGTGTAGAAAGTCGTACCTCCTTAAGTATTCAAACCAATAATCTCGATAGCATTTATGCTGTCTACAAAGAAAAGGGTTTGAATGTTTTGACGGATGTTCAAGAAAATGGTGTCGGTCACTCCATCCCTGTTAGAGATCCTTCTGGTAATGTTTTTTCCATTTTGGAGCAGGATAAATATCCCGTTCCAAGGTTTAAGGAACCCAGAATTTACAATATGGGTATTGTTATCCCCAGCATTGATGGAGCCCGACCTTTTTACACTAAAAAACTTGGATTTGAAGTTCGTTCTGAAAACTTTTTACCCGACAACCTACCCCTCAATCATACAGATAAGAGTTTTGCCATCATCCTTCACAAAAAAGAAGTTGGTCCAGCCGGGGTTCTTGATTTAAAAACTGCACAGACAAATGTTGTTTTCGAAGTTGACAATCTGAAAAAGGTCAAAAAGCAAATTGAAGACTTAGATATCGAAACAATAAAAACAAATCCTAATCAGATTGCCTTCAAAGGACCCTATGGCAACATTTTTGAGATTATTGAAAAAAGAAAATAGTTCAGCGTTTTGGGTTCAGTGATCTGAGTTATAGCTAGTAGCGCTGTACTCAAAACACTGAACTCAGAACCATTCATTATTCCGATTTCAAAGCCTCTACCGGATTACTGATGGCTATCTTAGCAGCATAAAACCCTACGGTGCATAAGGTTACCAAAAGGGTGGCACCACCGGCGATTAAGAATAAACCAATCCCGATGTTAATGCGATAAGCAAAATTATCAAGCCAGCCTTGTACCAGATAATAAGCTAAAGGACTAGCAATTAAAAAGGCAATGAGAACCAGGATAAGAAAATCCCTCGAAAGTAAAATGATTAAATTGCTAAGGGAGGCTCCCAGAACCTTCCTTATGCTTACTTCTTTTAATCGACGTTGGCCTGTATACACTGCCAAACCTATTAAACCCAAACATGCTATAAAGAGAGCAAAAAGTGTGAAGTAATAAGAAAGAGTACTAACCGTTTGTTCGTTTTCATAACTTTCCTGAAAGCTCTCATCTAAAAACTCATATTGAAATGGATAATCAGGATTAATTCTTTTATAGACACCTTGCAGAGTCGCAATGGCCTCCTCTGTTCGCCCGCTTTCAGTGCGTAAAAATAAGCGTGATGTGCTCCGGGGGCGTAGTCTTATTATGGCTGGTTCAATTGTAGTGTGCAAGGAGGCCATGTGGAAATCTTTTACCATGCCAACAATTATTCCAGTTCTACCCCAAAAGTTGAGTCTTTGCCCGATCGGGTCCTCAAAACCCATAATTTTCAGGGCAGCTTCATTAATGATAAAATTGGTGGAGTCTGTACCAAAATCCTGGTCAAAGTTTCTTCCTTCGATTAATTCCATTTTCATCACATCAATAAAATCAAAATTGACATCGATAATTCTAAAAGAAACCTGGTTAGTAGGATCTTTAGTTTGCCAATTGACAGAATGAGTATTAGAACTAATATCTATTGGACTTTCATTGGAAGTTGTAACAGCTTGAATGGCGGGAGAACGCAATAATTCTTCTTTTAATGAACTATAATTGTTCCTCAAGTCTCCATCCAAGCGAAGGAAAACTACATTTTCCTTATCCAGGCCAAGGTTTTTGGATTGGATGTATTTGATTTGCTGGAAGATGGTTAAAGCCCCTACAATTAAAGAAATAGACATTATAAATTGAAAAACCACTAAACTCTGTCGAATATTAGCATGCCCAAAGAGTTTCTTTGTGGATGCCTGTATTTTTCTTGCGGGGTAAAATGAAGAAAGATATAAAGCTGGGTAAATACTTGCTAATAAAGTAGTTATCATCCCTATCGCAAGAAATATTGTAATGGAATCTCTACCCAATTCATTAATAGTCAGAGATTTACCCGCAATATTATTGAAAAGGGGAAGCGCCAATAAAACTAGACTCAGAGATAATAAAAAGGAAATTATTATCAAGAAGAATGATTCACTTAAAAATTGGCTAATCAGCATTTTCCGCTCTGCTCCAATGGCCTTTCTCACTTGGATCTCCTTTAGCCGCTGCAAGGAGCTAGCAGTTGAAAGGTTCATGAAATTGATGCTGGCTATAAGAATTAAAAAGATGGCAATTAGAGCAAATATCTTGACATACTGAATTCTACCTCCTGCCTGCAATCCATCCTTATAATTGGAATGCAAATGATGGTCTGAATAGGCTTGAAGGAATAGATCACTTCTAAAATCATCAATATGCTCATTTTGAACGTCTACAATTTTTTGACTCAAAACCTCTAAATCCGTTCCGTCTGCAATTTGGGCAAATATCCGAATACCACTATTATTCCAGTTTGTCAACCAACTATTTCGTTGCTGATATACGATCATTGGCATAACGAAATCGAATTGGAGCGATGATTGCGAATTAAAGTCTTCAAACACACCACTCACCTTAAGCGGTGGAAAGCCATTGAAATTATGATCGATTGTTTGTCCTACAACCTCACCCTGTTCAATTGCATCAGGACCAAAATATTTTTTTGCCAGGGTAGATGAAATCACGATTGAGTTGGGGGTGTCTAATAATTTTTTGGAGTTACCCTGAATCAAATTCCATGAAAACATGTCAAAAAAACTGGGGGTGGCAAAAATGCCCTTTTCGCGAAAAGGACGATCATCAATCCTTACCACTAGATTCTGAGTTCCAGTAATAATTGTTACATCTTCTACTTCTGGATAGTCATTCTTTAATACCTCTGCAATATTCCAGGTAACATATTCAGAAGTTTCCATTACCTGGGTACCGGTATAAACATGCCTTTTAACGATGGCTAACTGATCAAGCTTATCATGAAATCCGTCGAAATTTATCTCATCTTTTATCCATAAACTAATTAGCATAGCCACTGCCATACCAAGCCCAAGCCCTGCTACATTAATGATGGAGTAAATCTTATTCTTTTTTAGAATTCGCCAGCTAATTAAAAGATTATGCTTGATCATCGTCGGGTGTTTTATAGATGGAAAAATGGTAAATGACTTCAACAAGGATGGCCTAAAAAGTAATAAGACATCCAGGAGAAGCATTAACTGGGCATAATACTCCCCTTTTGTTTCTAATCTATTCTCAAAATGCTCTATCAGGTCTCCTTCTATATCAAGATGATATTCCTTCTTGCAGAACCATTTAAATAATTTAAGAGCATATCTATTAGGACTTTGATGCATTTTTAGAGCATGTTTTAGCCATGGTTAACATTGTCATTATTTTCTCGCATCAATAAAAAAGGAAGTTAATTCCTATTTGTAGTGTTGCAATATAGATGATTTCTATGTTAATTCCTAATTGTAGTATTGGTAAATCAAACTTTCTCCATAAAAAAACGCTTCCCCAAACTATGAGGAAGCGTTTTTTATCAGAATTCTAAAATTCTGGAATCATAGAATTATTTCAAAGTAATCGGCAATCTGGCCATAGTGTTTTCCCAGGCTGCGATTAAATGAACAGTGTTATCATCTTTTTCTTCAAACATCATGGAAAAGGCCTCTACTTCCTTGCTAGTTCTCTCAGTTGAAGCACTGAAGGTAGCCACATTGTTTTTATCATCATGTCCAAAAGCTCCCCAGGAAGGAATTCCTTTATGGATAATAAATTCCCAGTTACCCTCATTTATCTTAGCCAAAATACCATAAGTTCCAGCCTTTACCTCTTTGTCGCCAATCTTAACATCCTCGAAAAAAGTGATGGTAGAAGCTTCGTTGGCGCCAAATCTCCAGGTAGATCCATATTTAATCAGTTCACCAAAGACTTTTCGGCCTTTCTTCTGTGGTCTGCTGTACACCACTCTAACTTTTGCTACTGCTGCAGCCAATTCTTCTTCATTTTCGATGAAGTTTCTAAATCTTGACATGCTCGGATACTGAGCTAGATCCATAGGACTTACATCTAATGGAGGTAAGTTAGCAGGGCTTAGATTGATTGGTAGTGAAACGCGGGTTCTATCCCACTCAACGACCAACTTACATTTGTTGTCATTTACTTTCTGAAAACCAATGGTGAAAGCTTCTCTACTGTTTGGTACGTTGGTTACAGGAACGGTAGCAGCTAGGACTTCTTTAGACATGTCTCTGTTTTGATGACCTGCTCTTCCTAATTCAGTGGTTAATCTAATGATCCATTTTTCTGGATAAATATCCGCTAGTACAGTATAAGTACCAGGATTGATCATGGTGTTGTTAATTTCAACAGGACCATAAAATGTAATTTCGGTTCCTTCATTGGCCCCTAGCCTCCAGGTTTGGCCATAAGGCACTAAACCACCAAAAATTTCTCTTTCTTTTTTTTGTGGACGTGAGTAAAGCACTTTAATTAGCTCGCGAGTGTTTTTAGCATCCCCTTCTAAGTAATTTCTGTAGGCAGCTTCGGGTGGATAATGAGCTGCATCCATTGGACTTGGATCAATAGCTGGGAATTCTAAGTCCTGAGCAGTCATATAAAATACTGCTACAAATAGTAAGCAAACGCTAAGGTATAATTTTCTTAATGTCATAATGCATTTGATTTAAGTGGAAAAAATCAAGGCAAATGTAGGATATTAATTTGTTAAAATTCCTTAATGTTCTGGACACTCGTAAGAATATTGTTTTTTGCCTCACCTCTACCCTACTCTTTTCTAGTGAGCTTCCTAAAATGTCTGCTTATTTTTTATCGTAGTTAATTATTCCTCCATCATTGACCCAATCCAAAAAGAGTAAAAGTTTGAAAAACAATCATTTACCTTTTCCTTTAATTTTGCTTTTTAGAGAAGAATTGAACTATTTCCAATTTGATAAATTGTTATTGGATGAGTTTTAATTGTGATAAAAATAATCTAGATAGAAAATTTTATCTGAGTAATAAATAACTATATAAAAGTAATTTTATATGCCTACAATATCATCTCGAGTAGGGTCCTTTTAACACTTGTCCAGACCTGGAAGAGAGATATTTTCCTTCCTTGATGCTAACTTTTCCATTAACAATCACATAATCTAAACCTTCAGAATAGGCGTGAGGCTGCTCAAAACTCGCAATATCCTGAACCTTTTGAGGATCAAAAATAACCAGGTCGGCTGCGAAGTTTGGTAAAAGCAAACCTCTATCATTAAGATGAAAGCGTTGTGCCGGTAAGCCCGTCATTTTCCTAATAGCTGCTACTAAAGAAAAGAGTTTTTGGTCTCTGGTATATCGAGCCAATACTCTGGCATTGGTACCATAAGACCTGGGGTGAGGATTATCTTTACCGAACTCTGGAATTCCACCATCTGAAGCAATCATAGTTCCTTCATATTTCATTAAATTTTGAACATCCTCTTCACTCATATAGTGATAAATCATTTGTACCTTCTGCCCCTTTTCCATTAGTTCAAGAATGGTCTGAATCTCTTGCTCCTGCCCTGCTGCCCGTCCTTTGAGTTTATTAATTTCGCTAATGTTCTTTCCATTATAAG
Organism: Saprospiraceae bacterium; assembly: GCA_028285545.1. Classification (GTDB taxonomy): domain Bacteria; phylum Bacteroidota; class Bacteroidia; order Chitinophagales; family Saprospiraceae; genus JANQPA01. The sequence goes on from JANQPA010000018.1 coordinate 16,167, forward strand.
CTGGATTCCAGGGACATTCTGCTACATAAGCATAGCTGTAATCCGTAAAGGCAAGATTTGCCTGTAATTCTTCCATCCCTTTAATTATCCTTTTTCTTGTATCAGCATCTTTCAAACGAATCTTTAGGGAATCCATTCCGCCGGCCTGAGCCCATCGCGGAATGGTAACTCCTAATCTGGTACTTGCAGCAGTATATGGATACTGGTCAATTGTCACATCTACTCCTTCCTCCCGAAAACCTCTTATTTGTTCCAACATTTTCAAACTTCCTCCCCACGATTTTTTTCCTTTTATTTTAATGTGAGAGATTTCAACTCCAATTCCAGCTTGCTTACCTATATCAACAGCTTCAGCAATAGATTCGAACACTCTACCATCCTGAAATCTAATGTGAGAGGTATAAATACCATCAAAAGGAGCTATTTCTTTGGCAAGTTCTACGATTTCATCTGTTTTGGCAAAAGTACCGGGGATATAAAGTAATCCTGTAGAAAACCCAACTGCACCGTCCTCCATTGCTTTGCGAACCATCTCTTTCATTTGCTCTAGCTCTTCAACACTCGGTGCTCTATTATCATTCCCCATAACAGTTCTCCTAACCGTATTATGGCCAATCAGAGAAGCTACATTTATTGATGGTTTTTTCTTCTTTATCTCTTCAAAAAATTCTTGGAGATTTGATCTGGAACCACCACAATTTCCTGTAATCATAGTAGTCACTCCATCGTACACTAAGTTTTTCGCCTCGGGGAACTCTAATATGCTGCTCTCAATATGTCCATGGACATCAATAAATCCGGGAGCCACTACCCTACCCTTTGCGTCAATAACTTCATCCGCCTCTGCATTATTTAGTTGACCAATCCTCGCAATCTTTCCATTATAGATTCCTATATCTCCATAATACCAGGGATTGCCCGTTCCATTAATAATTTTACCATTCTTAATGATCAAATCATATTTATTCTGAGCAGAGATGGAAACCCCGACCATAAGACTTATCAAAAGAATTATGCAAGATTGAACTTTCATGACAGACATTTATATGTGATAATAGAGTTTATGATCCATAAAAAATACGAATAAATACTAAGCTTATGTTGCCAAAGTAGATTAATATGCATGCCGAATTTTATAGAATACAAATTGAAAGGGAATTCCGCAGCAGATTTAGTGTTTTTAGGGAAATACTGCCAAAAATGGATAGATTTTTCCAATAAATTCCTTCTCAAAGATGCTTATGCTTATTTTGGAGAGAATAACTATACTTCCAATCATTTAAAATCATCTGCAATGAAAAAATACCAATTACTATTATCTATTTTAATTATTGTTTGCTTAAATGCATGCATTAGTGCCCAATCTGGAATAATTCCTGGAGAAAGTTGGGAAGAGATGAGTCCAGAAGAAAGAGCTCTTGGAGGTTGGGAAGATGATAAACTAAGAGAAGGGTGGAGTTATTTTCGAGATAATTCTAATGGAACCGGACTATGCGCGGTAGTAGGCGGCAAAATTCTAGTCTCTTATGGCGACATTGAAGAATTGAGTTATGTGGCTTCGGTTCGAAAAAGTGTTTTAGCTATGACTTATGGTAATTATGTAAAAAGTGGAAAAATAAATCTAAAAAATACGCTATCAGACCTGGGCATGGATGACAATGATGGGCTCTTGGACATTGAAAAAGGGGCCAGCATACTCGATTTAATAACTGCTCGCTCTGGAATTTATCACAAAGCCTCCAATCCTGGAGACAACCAGGCCGATGCCCCCGAAAGGGGCTCTCAAAAACCTGGTAGTTATTATTTGTACAATAATTGGGATTTTAATGCTGCCGGAGCTGCTTTTGAAAAAGAAACAGGACTCAATATTTTTGATGCAGTGGAAAAAGATCTGGTAAAGCCCCTTCAAATGCAGGATTTTGACAGATCCATGCACCGAAAATCAGGTGACTTATCCCGATCCAGATACCCAGCCTACCATATGCATTTTTCAACCAGAGATTTAGCCAGGCTTGGTCTTTTGATGCTTCGAGAAGGCAAATGGGGGGACAAACAAATCATACCTTCAGATTGGGCAAAGGAAATAGTTGAAGTATATACTCCTTCTGAAGACATGAATCCTGCTTCCCTAAAAAATGGCGAATTTGGCTATGGCTACATGTGGTGGGTTTGGGATGGAGATGAAGTCCCCCCTGCGCTGGAAGGTGCCTATTGTGCTCGCGGAGCCTGGGGAAACTACATAACGGTTATTCCAAAATTGGATATGGTGGTTGCCTTCAAAACTAAATCTATATATGGCAGACGAACAAGCTGGTCCGATTATAAAGCCATTCTAGAGCTCCTTATTGAAGCTAGTAAGGATTATTAAGTAGGTGGGTTCAGCGTTTTGGGTTTTGAGTTCAGGGTATACTAAGCTAAGCTCTGAACGCTGAACGCTGAACTCAAATCGGTTTTCAGGAACTAAAGTAGATCCGACTCTTCTGTTTCATCAAAGTGAATGATGATGTCGTAATGTGTTTTCAACCTCAATTCATAATAGTAATTCTCAGGGTTGCCCACAAAAACAGAGCCAATATTTAAAAAATTGGTATTGGTAATAATCACAGCATTTAAGGCTGAGCCCCCTTCCAGGCTTGATAAATCGAGTATGAAATTATCTGGATCAGCATGATAAAAGTAGAAATTGAGAGAGTTTACTAAGGGATCCTGCGTGATCACATTCCTTCCTAGTCTATTGCTAAAAGCCGTAAAAGCACCTTTGCCAAAACTGAAGCCAATAATTTGGTAGGCTTCTCCTAATTTATTTTTCAGATGGAACCCCATAGCTCCTCCCAATCCGTAATTAATATTGTTGGCCACATGATTATTATGTGCCCAGGAGGCAATTTGGGTAGTAGTGCCCAGGTAATCCAAAAGCCAAAGTTGGTTTTCTGCCATAAATTGGTCTCTTAGATTTCTGCTACTGGGATCAGAGTTTGAAAAGCGGACCTCCTCTGTTTGGACAATATTTCTGGCCAGTTGAAGGATGAGTTGAAATTCCTTTTCGGAAGAATTTTGAATGATCAACTCTTTTTCATTTTCAATTAGGGCATAACTTGAGTCTACACTCTTTTTTATTCCCTCGCGATAAGCTCCTGCTACTTGTCGATAATAATCAGGATCTAAATTTTGATAACCGGTTAATAGGCGGCCTACTTCATCTTTTAAGTTGGCATCAACGGAGGTCAATTTTTCTAATAAAATTGGAGCATTATTGAAAATGATTTGAGTATCATAACCCCAAAACTGAATTTTATCCTCTTCAGCCTTGTCCAGATTATAGTTTTTCATCCACTCCAGCAAATCCCTCACCTCAGAGGTTTGCCAGGTCCAAAAAAACATTTTTTCCTTCATTAATTTTTCAAGATTGCCCTCCCCTGTCAACACATAATCATTAAAAATTAAGGCTTCCGCAAAATCCATTTCAAAGGCAATGGCCTTAAATCCGTGTTCTTCAACTAAATAGCGGAAAATTCGATCCTTCATCTCAAAAAACTCCTTGGTGCCGTGGGTCGCTTCTCCCAGGCCAACGATACGTGCTTCTCCTAATTGATTTAATGAACTCAATTCATCAAAGGGAAGATTGGGATTAGACCCACTTAGTGGAAAAGCATAATCATTGATGTCATTGACTACATTTTGTTGATTAACTGTAAGTTCAACCGGTTCCGGTCCAAAAATGTCAGATTTATTATCGGGTCTTTCGAGACAGGACGTTAACATTAGGGACAAAACACAGCTTGTCAGGATTAATTTTGATTTTTTCATAATAAGTGGGTGTATTCTGTTCATCATAGATCTTAAAATTTAAACTATGGCAAACTTCATTTTTAATCAATAATTAATACATCAACTGCTCAAATTATGGATAAAAGTTGCTGTGACAGTCCAATCAAACTCAATCCTTTTTTTGATAAAATTTCTAAAGACAAGGCTAAAGCAAATCCGAATCCTCTGTTTTATCGAAGTGAATAATAATGTTGTAATACCGTTTAAGCTCAATCAGGGCATAATAGTTGAGGGGTTCTCCATCGAAGGTGGCACCTATTCCAAGAAATCGAGTTTTTTTATTAATTAATTTACCTAAATCGGATAATCTGGGTAAGGTCGATAGGTCTAGAATAAAGTTGTCAAAATCAGCATGGTAAAAATAAAAATTGAAAGAGTTCAGAACAGGGTCCTCAGAAATAACATTTCTTACCAGGCGGAAATTATTAAAGGCTGTAAATGCTCCCTTACTAAAGCTAAAAGCAATAATTTGATACTCGTCGCCTAAATTTTGTCTCAGATTATAGCCCATGCTCCCTCCTTTGCCAAAATAAATATTATTAGCCACATGGGAGTTATGCGCCCAGGAACAAATTCGGGTATCCGGACCTAAATAGTCTAATAACCAGAGTTGATTTTCGGCCATATACTGATCTCTTAAATTAACACTTTCCGGTATATTCTGATCGTAAATAGTTGCTTCTGCTTGAATAATGTTGTAGGCCAATTGCCGGATGAGTTGATATTCTTTTTCAGAAGTCTTTTGGATGATCAATTGCTGCTGGTCTTCAATTAATTGGAGTAAGCTTTCTACATCATTTTTTATTCCATTTCTAAATTCCTCCGTTTTATCCCTGTAATAACCAAATTCCAATAATTGAAAAGAAGAGGTAAGGATTTTTGCCTGCCGATGGAGGATGGAATCAATCCCTTCTAATTTTTCTATTAAAAATGGAGCATTATAAGTGTTAAATTGTGTATCAACACCCCAAAACTGAATCTTCGCCTCATCCACCCTACTCTCATTATACTCTTTCATCCATTCCAAAAGATCCCTTACTTCAGTAGTACGCCAGGTCCAAAAGAGCATCTTATCTCTCATCAGCTTTTCAAGATCCCCCTTTCCAGTCAATACATATTCATTAAAAATCATGGCTTCCGCAAAATCCATCTCAAAGGCGATGGCTTTAAAACCATGTTCTTCGACCAGATATCGGAACAAGCGATGTTTCATTTGAAAGAATTCCTTGGTCCCATGAGTAGCTTCTCCAAATCCAACAATACGTGCTTCTCCTAATTTATTTAAAGGACTTAATTCATCTTTGGCTAAGTTATGTTCAGCCCCACTGATTAGAGATGCATATTCATTTACATCATCAACAATGTTTTGCTGGTCTAATGTAAGTTCAAAAGGCTGTGATGAAGGTTCGTCAATTTCAGTTTTTTTCAGACAAGCATTCATCAATATTAATAAAAGACAGGAAAGAAAAATCAGATCTATTTTTTTCATAATCAGCGGGTGTTAATTGAAAATTTGGCCTACTATCCTCCTTTTGTCCTCAGTCTTAATTTACAAAACATAAAGCAACGAAAGAAAAAACTCAAAGTCGTACCCAATCGGCTTCTGCAGCAATGTATCCAAAGGCGGACCAGTAAGAAGTACCGACTATTTTCTCAAAAATCATTTTGGCTTTTTCTCTATCTCCATTATAATAATGCCAGTTGGCTACTCCATAGCCCTGGGTTACTAAGTTTAAAAGTTCATCAGGATCTTCATTTTCCAGATTTAGCAATTCTGTAGGTTTAATTTCTCCTTTATACATCAGGAGGCGTTTGAAATAGGCATCATTTTCTATGATTTCCATGTCGGCAGAAATCTTTTTTAGCAGCTCATTGGCTTTGGTCTTCTCCCCTATCCTTCTATAACTCATGTACATCCAATCAGAGGTGGCGACCAGTAGATCATTATTATCTGAGTACTTCATGCAGTTTTTGTAAATGGGGAGGGCGGCATTAAATTCTCCCTTCAAATAATGAGCCAATGCCCAGTGATAATAGATGTTGAAATGCAGGTTACCAAGAGGTTTGTTTATTTTATTGGGCAAGCCATCAGGTTCAATTTCAATGCCTCGATTTTGGGCCAGATCGGCGGCTTTGCGAAAATCTTTAATGGCCTTATCAAATTTTCGGATGGAAATGTAACGATGTCCGCGATGGCGATACAATTCAGGAGAGTCAGGGTGCTTTTTAATTCCTATCGAAAATATTTTGATGGCCTTTTTGTAGTTTCCAAGATAGGCAGTACGTCTGCCCAGCCAGATGATATTGTCCAAATCATCCGGATCATCGGCAAAATTTTTCTGTGCTTCTTCCAGTTTTTGATCGTATTTGGCCTGGGTACTTGCACTCAGCTTCATAGGGTAAAGCTTACGGCCATCCAGGGATTTGGCTTCTGGCTTTTGAGCAAAGATTGAGATGGAGGTGAATAAGAGAACTGAGAATAGGATTTGTATCTTCATTTTTTTGAAGAAAGATACAAAAAGCAAAGAATTGTTTAGCTCTGGATGAAAAAGATTTACATCCAGAACTATGATTACCGATTCACTGATCCTTCACCACATCCCCCTTCTTAAAATCAGCCCCCGAAACAACTGTACAAATGGCGGCTTTGCCATCCCCTACGGTATTGTCAGCTACTTTGATTTGACCAATTTCTTTATCAATGGTGCCCAATTCAAGGCCGGTATCTGGATCTATTAATTTCTCTCCTGGTCGGAAGACTTTAAAAGTATCGCCTATTTTCACTCCGTCATCTGCACCACTGTTGATGTAGACCTTGTCTCCCTGCATAATGACCACCTTGGCTTGCCAGGGAATACGTTCTGCATCTTTATCAATCAATTTTATAACGCTTTCCACGGCTTTACGGGCCGCTTTTCCTACGATGGATTGATCAAAACTTTTTTGATCTGAAAAATTATATTTGCGCGTATTGACACCCAGGGAAGTAGCGGCCTTTTCCTCTCGTACATCGTCAGCAGTCAAAATCTCTCCTGTAGTGACGCTTACTATTCTTAAATCAATAGCAACCGTGGCCTTATTATTGCCAACTTTGAGACGTGCTCCTGGAAGCCTGACATTTTTATTATTTCGGCTATATCCAAATTCCGATACCACTCCGAATACAGCCAATTCAACCCCAAGAAGCTTACCTACCGCAACAGCCGTTTCTTGTGTTACCGCTCCGCTTTGTTGAAATCCTTGCTCCTGGATGATGGCATCGATTTTGGAGCGCTCCATTACTCGGTAGTTTCCAGTTTTAACCAATTCTGTAATGACCATTTCCATAACTCCCTCTCCTACTGTTTTGTAGCTAGCCCATCGGTAATTGCTACTAGATTGATCATTAAACATCAACACTGCGATTCTTTTCTTCCTACCTTGTTTTTCTTGTGCCTGAATGGAAAAAGATAAGGAAAGGCCCATTGCCATTAATATTCCATAGAAAAGCGGTTTTCTCAATGAATACAACATCAGATTTTTAGTTTTTTGGTGATTGTTGTCCCAAAGATAAGGTTAAATGAAATGGATGAAAAGGAGAGTTAAGTGAAAATGGAAAAATAATGGATGAATTGGTTAATTGCAGTCTGGTAGTTGTCGTATGGCATTAAGTTGTGTAAACTTTTTCAAATTTAGACAATAACTTATTGGCCTTATAATTAGGTCTTTGTGTCGCAGCTACGCCGCTCATTTTTGCCTATTTTCCTGCCTTGGGTTAGCACCCAAGGCTTATACTTGACACCGCTACGCGGTTTTATTTTGCTGATATTAAGCCGCATGGCGGCGATAAACATCAACCTTGGGAGCTAACCCAAGGTTTTTTAGTCAATAACTCATCCAGCGGCGTAGCTGCGACACCCACAGAGTTTTGTAAATAGAATGTGTCCACAACTTAAGGTCACTTTTTGTCTATAACTCTATGTCATCCAACAATTACTAGACTACTATTACCTATTTCACCAATTCAATCATTGCAGCTAATTCTTTGATGGTATCCTCTGAATTCCCGTCGAAGCCCATTCCAAAAAACCGGACATGTCCCCTGGCATCAATTACAAATTTTGCAGGAATGCCTTGAACGCCGAAGGACTCCACCACCTTAGCATCCAGATCTAGGGGAACATTAAAATTGTAATTATTTTGGCTTAAAAATTTATTCACCAACTGCTTTTTATCGCTTGCATTTTCCCATGTGTTAATGAACAAGAAACTGACAGTATCATCTTCTTTATACTTATCCACTAACTTTTGCATACTTGGGAAAAGTCCAATGCAAGGTTTACACCAGGTAGCCCAAAAATCGATGACCACTACCCTACCCTTAAGATCACTGAGTTTGACGGTTTCCCCTTTTTGATTGACTAGAGAAAAATCAGGTGCGGGCTCATCAATCATTTTCTCTTTTAATTCCTTTTGGTAGGCTTTTAAATTTTCCTTTTCTAAAAGAGCAATGTGCTTATGGTAAGCTGACTCTAGTGTGTTATTGGCTAGGAACAATCGTTTATAAGCCTTTTTCATGTCAGGAGTGGCTTTGTTTTCCTGAATTAATTTCGCGATTAAAGACTCAGCCGTTTCGGACTGTCCATTTTTTTCCAGGTAAGTGACATGTCTTTCATATCGATCTGGAGCAATGACAGACAAATTTTGCAGTGATAGCTCCGAATATTTTAAAGCCTCTTGAAAATTCCCGGACTTATATTGGATCATGGCATAAGAATCAGCCATCATACCGTATTGATCCTTTAATTTTTCTTCCCATTGAGATGGGGTTAAATGGATGGGCTTGTAATAGTTTAGATTATCTAACTGAGATTTTTTAAATTCCAGAGCATTGCGGCAAAGGGCTGCAGCTGCTTCTAAGTTTTTACTCTTGCTATCTAGGCCATTACCTGCCAAATGCATAGCAATAACATGGGAAGTTTCTGCTATTTGTTCAATATCATTTGTAACCTTATTGTACTTATCAAATTTTTCCCATTTTTCGTTTTTACCGTAAGCCAAAGCCAGTTGATTAGCCATCAAGCTCAGCATTTGAATATCTGAATCCTTGGAAGGGTCTACAATTCGTTCCAACTTTGCAAAAATTTGCTCCATCTTATCCAGGTCCCCTCCTGTTTGGAAGAAGGATCTCCTCAGTTCTTGTTTTGCTAACTGGCCATTGGGAAATTTTTTCAGAATTCTTTTTTCCAGTTTGGCAGCTGATTCCCGATCCAGTAAATAACCATACAGAAAATAGGCGGTGGTAAGGCTTTTATCACTTCTTCTCTTTTTGCTGAATTCATCAGCCATTCCCTTTACCAATTCCAAAGCTTCTTTGTTTTGATATCGAGCAGCCGCTGATCCAAATATCGAAGCGTATTGAGGATTTGATTGGGATTTAGGAAATTCCTGAAACTCCTTTTTCATCAATTCCATCCCCAATTCAATGTCTCTTTCTAATCCCAGCATTCTATAATAACTGTAATAAGCCATTCCTTTCCAAAACAAGGACCCAACCTGTATGTCAGAATCATTCTTAGCATAAATGAAGGTAGAATATCCCTTATCTTGGTTATTATCTATAATGGAGCCATCTTGGTTTTGAATCTTTAAAAATAAAATTTTTGTATTGGGTCTACTGGAAAGAACACCATGTAATTTACTGCCATTTCTCTGCCATTTAATGGTTTTAGCATATTGGCCGCTTTCTTCTACAAGGTAGGCTGTAATTTGAAAGGAAGTGGAAGATTCTAAGGTAGATCCTTCCAGTTCATAGCTGAACCGCAATTCTTCTCCAGCTAGAGGTTTTTCGGGAAAAAACTGGAGTTTTTCCTGGGCAAGGATTGATTTTGCAGAAAATAATGTGATGTAAAAAAACAGTAAATATTTCACCTTCATAATATCGGATTTACTCTCCTTTTAATATTTCAATCTTTGCACTGAGGTCCTCCACCAAATGCTTAATGCCTTTAAAGCCTTCATCTTTAAAACGGATTTGGCCGTTCTTATCCAATACAAACTTGGCGGGTATACCATCAACGCCAAATTTTTTGGCTACTTCATTTTTCTGGTCTAATAAAACATGGAAGGAATATTCTTCTGTGGCTAAGAATTCACTTAGGGAAGAAACCGTTTCCGATTCGGATTCCCAGGCATTAATAAACAAAAATTCTACTTCCAAATCATCCTCATATTGATCCACTACCTGCTGCATCCCTGGAAAGGCTGCCAGGCAAGGAGAGCACCAGGTAGCCCAAAAGTCGAGGATAACCACCTTACCTTTTAGATCTGCTAAATTTACTTTTTCTCCATCCAGGTTCATCAAGCTAAATTCTGGCGCAGCTTTGTTAATCATCTTGTTTCTTAGCGATTCATAGAGGTGTTCATTGGATTTTCTTAGTAGCAGTTCTAGCTCTTGCTGTCCTGCTAATTCTTTATACCTGTCTTTCATCCTTTGGGTAGCTCGATTATTTTTAATCATTGAGGCAAGGATGCGTTTGGTCTCTTCTTCGTTGAATTGCAAATCAAAATAGAGGGTATACCGATCGATTATCTCCAATTTGGGGCGAGGTTCATTTTGCAGAGCCAATTCCTGATATTCCAGCGCCTCTTTTTTATTGCCTAGTTTATATTCCACAAGAGCATAAGTATCCAGGATTGCGGCTAAATTGGAATTCAACTTTTCCTTTTCTTGAGGATATTTTGAAGCATTAAAAGAAGGATTCTCAATTTCCAATTCAATAACCTCTTTGGCAATGATGGCCCATTCTTTAGCTTGTTTTAGGTTTTTAGCAGGGAAATCTACCCCACCTCCTACCAATTCCCAGGCCATAACATTAGCCTGGCTGGCCAGGTTAGAACGATTTTTTGAGATTTTGGCATAATGGAAAAACTTGTCCGCATCATTGGGCAAATAAGCATTTGCCATTACCAGGGCAGCATCTTTTAAAGCAAATTTCTGAGACTCGGTCTGGTTAAAATCCTTTTGCAGTCGATTGAATATTTTTTCTTTTTCCTTTAAGCTGGATGATTCATAGAATTGCTGCTGGATTTTATATTCCATAACAAAACTAGAGGGGAAAGATTTTTCGATTTTTTTCAAAATCAGATCCGCCGTTTCTTCCTTTTTTAATAATTCTGCTAAAGAATAAGCCAGGTTAAGTTCCATTTCCCGTGGATTTTCTTTTTCCGACAGTTCTTTAAGGTGAGCCCTGGCTTCATCCAAAGCCTCCAAATCTCCCAATTGCAAGGCCAAGCTTGTAAAAGTGAGAAAATACACGAAATTATTTTGGGACTCGGGATATAGGCGGAATTCCTCTTTAAAGGCCTCAAAAGCCTGTTCTCCACTATGACTTAAGCCCATATAAAAAGCATGAGTGATTTTACTAAGTCCTTTTTGTCCCATTGCTCCCTGAACCACTTCTTCTTTGTCAGGCCGGTAAGTCATAATGCTGTAACCTTTTCGGTTAAAAGCATCCATTCGTTTTTGATTATTAGAAAACAGCACTTTGAGCAGTTTCGTCTTTGAGGTGCTGTGAATTACTCCACGGAAAATTTTACCTTCTTTTTTCAAAGGAATATTTAAAAATCTGGGTTTGGGGACAGGAATTTGAAAGCTATTTTCCTCAGGGTACCCATCCTCCAAAAAATATATGGTGGCATTTATTTTTTCAGAACCCTTCAAAACCGTCTTAGCAGGATTATATTCTATAATGATTGAATCTCCAGGGCTTGGTTTTTCGGGATAAAAGGAAAGGTTTTGTGCATTTAATACCCATGGCATTAAAAAAGAGAAAAGGAGGAAAAAGAAAATTCTGACCTTCATGTGTAAAGATGTGATATAAGTACTTAGCAATATACTATAAGAATGGTATCTATTAATGAAATATTTCATGATCCTCGTCTAAATTTTCAGCCTTTAAGATTTCCTTAGTGGAATTTATGTTTTCATTATTTGAAATTAAGAGCTCTTTAGCAAAAATAAAGATTCTCCAATTTTCGAGAATAAAAAATCATCCGCACGACAATGAAACAATCTAAACTAAATTTAGCTCTATTTTCTATGGGGGTCTTGATTATTATTCAATCTTGCGCAGTGCCCCAACCTGTAGCACGCTTGTCCCCCCTTGGCGAAAATTACGATTGGTTGAATGGTACAGAGAACATGATTTTTCCAGCAAATGAAGGAATAGAGGTAGAATTACAATTTATCCAAAGCACTTCTAATCAATTGTTATTTGAAGTAGGAATCACAAATCGATCTGATCAAAAAGTTTATGTTGACCCCAGTCGCTTTTCTATTCAATTACTATCATTAGATACTTTGACACCTTCGGGTACACCTCTTTTTGCTTTCGATCCGGAAAGTCAAATATTAAGAATGGACCTCCAAAAGTCAAGAGAACAGGCGGAGGCCAGTAATGATGCAGCTCTGGAACTTATTGGTCAGACTTTGGATATTGCCTCTGATATTGCCAGTATAGGACAAGAAAAGGATCCTGAGGTACAAGCTCAAGAGCAAGCAGATCGTGCAGAAAGACGACAGGATTACGAAAACAGTGAAATTGATCGAGAAATACGCTTGCAATCACTTGATGACCAAAGAAGATACTGGTCTGGTTATGCCCTAAGAAAAACCAGTCTAAAGCCAGGTTATAAAATGCGAGGAACGGTATTTTTTCCCAGAAACAATCAAGCTCGATTCATGAAAGTCAAATTAGACATAGATTCCCTGGTTTTTGAAGCCAGCTATGAACAGAAGCTGTTTCGATAATCAAATTTTATCTAAAAAAACTTAGTAATTGAAACATGAATCATTCCTAATTTTTTTAAATTATTCTCCAAAAGTGGTCTCATAACAGAGGCAGATAGAGACAAATGGAGATATATGGAGATAAATTGTTTTATCCATCAACTATTTGTATGAAATAGCCAGAAAATTAGGACATAGTTCGTTCCGTTCTTGAAATTCGTTAATATAAAAAACTATCTATCTCTACTTATTTTCTAATTATCTCCAATTATCTCTCATTTTCTGATGATTAAGAACAAAATCGAGACTAATCTTGAAATTTATGGGATGGCTCATGTTTCTTAATTCCATTAATCGACAACCAAATCCTATAACTCTTGTTTGAATGACTAGATTTGCTATTTTTGCATAATTGAAAATTAAGAACAATCACAAAGCCAAATATAGACACATCATTATGGCAAGAGAATTAGCATTAAGAGATGCCCTTCGGGAGGCCATGACAGAGGAGATGAGAAGAGATGACACCGTATTCCTTATGGGCGAGGAAGTTGCAGAATACAATGGCGCGTACAAAGTTAGTAAAGGTATGCTCGATGAATTTGGTCCCAAAAGAGTAATAGATACTCCTATTGCTGAGTTGGGATTTGCGGGCATAGGTGTAGGAGCGGCTATGAACGGTTTGCGTCCTATCGTAGAATTTATGACCTGGAACTTTGCTGTCCTGGCATTTGATCAAATCGTAAATAATGCAGCAAAAACCCTTTCTCAATCTGCAGGTCAATTTAAATGTCCTATTGTTTTTAGGGGCCCTTCAGGTTCTGCTGGACAGCTGGCCCAGCAGCATTCCCAGACTTTCGAGAGCTGGTTAGGCAATGTACCTGGCTTAAAAGTTATCTCCTGTATTGACCCAGCCGATGCAAAGGGCTTGCTTAAGTCTGCCATCAGAGATGATGATCCGGTTTGTGTCATGGAATCTGAGATGCTATATGGTTTTAAAGGAGAAGTTCCAGACGGAGATTATACCGTGCCTATTGGGGTAGCGGCAGTAAGAAGAAGTGGAACAGATGTTACTCTTGTTTCCTTTAATAAAATGATGTTACCCACTTTAGAAGCAGCTGAAGCACTTGCTAAAGAAGGGATTTCAGCTGAGGTTATTGACCTTAGAACCATCCGACCATTAGATCATCATACGATCGTAGATTCAGTGAAAAAAACCAATAGACTGGTTGTTATAGACGAATCCTGGCCTTTTGCCGGAATTTCTGCAGAAGTAGCCTACGAAGTACAAAAATATGCTTTTGATTACCTGGATGCTCCGGTTACCAGAGTTAATGCAGCAGATACTTCCCTACCCTATGCCCCAACCCTTGTTGAGGCCTATTTGCCAAATGCTGAAAAGATTATCAAAGCGGTTAAGGAAGTCGCCTACACTAGTTGAGTAGTGGGTATTGGGTGGTGAGTATTGAGATAAATTTCACAATACCCAGTACTCAATACCATCCAAATTATCTCCTTCTCAAATCTCAGGTTTGAGCAATCTAGACTAAAGATTCATTTCTAAGGCTGTTCCCTCCACCCTCTCCTGGAGCCTTTTTTTTATTCTTTTTATCTCAACTTACTTCAAAATTCTTTCGCTTAACTGAAAATAATTGTTCAAAAATCAGGTGGTGTATACATTTGAAATGATAAGTGTTTTGCTATGTAAAAAACAAACATTTCAAATTTTAATTTAATATGAAAACTTGTATTCTTAACCATCTCTATATATTACTCTTATTCCCAATCTCTTCAATAACGCATGCTCAATCATTTTATCAAGAAGTACCATTTGAAGAACTAGACAGTAAAATGTACGTTGAGGTGAATGTTAACGGTAAACCATACCGCTTTCTTGTGGATACCGGAGTAACCGGATATGGAAGAATTGATTCTGCCTTTGTTGCTGATGAAAAAATCCCTATCACAGGTTCTGATACTAATTTTGATGGTACCAATCGGGGAACTATAGACCAGGTGATGATAGAGCAAATTAGTTTTGCTGGAATTAGCTTTGAAAATGTTGCTCTATATTCCAGAAACCTAAATCGGCGAGCAAACCCAGGAAAAGATCGTAATTACGGTATAATTGGCCAACGGTTCTGGCAGGATTATGTGATGGAAGTAGATTTTGAGCGAAAAAAAATCATCTTTTCTGATACTCCACTTTCTAAAGAAGACACTAATACCGTTAGTTATAAAAGAAGTTTTATCATTCCCTTTAAAGTTGGAGAAATTGACTTTGAGGGACATCTTGATACCGGCTCGCCTTTTACCATACTTTTTCCTACGAAGTATACGAAAGAATTCAATGTTACTGGGCTTAGAGAAGTTGGAAGGGCTCGGAGTGCTTATACCACCTTTACTTACTCAATAGGTACTATTACCGATAAAATATCTATAGCAAATAATACCTTGCCGAGGCTTACCGGTGTGTTTTCAGATATAGTTGGACATGTAAATATCGGGATGGCTTTTTTAAGACATTACAATTTTAAGATTGATCAAAAAAATGGTCTGATCAAATTGCAAAAGTTTCAACCATAAAAAATCGTGTCAAAGGAGAAAAGTAGAAAGTAGAAAGTAGAAAGTAGAAAGTAGAAATATTTTTCACTTTTTACATTCTACGCCAAAGTTGTATCGTAACTTGAGATAATTAGACAATACTCATTTCATTTATGAAAAAATGGCCTTTGACTTTTCCAAGAATACTTATTGTATTATTTCTTTGGGGGCTCTACCTCATTTTGGATATAATTAAAAAATCTGTATTCACTCTTGATTCAGGATACATCTACTATTTTTATTTTCCTGGCTTCATTTTGTGGATTTTATTAACTTATCCACTTTACTTATTATTCAGGTATTCTGCAAAATTCAACATTTATTACAGATTTGGGCTTCTATTGCTTTTGGGATTTGTTATTGGGATCTCAAAACATACTTTAAACAAAATTATCCACTATTTTCTAAGATATATTTTTATTGGGGTTGAAAAGCCTTTCTTAGAACACATCTCAACAGTAAGACCATTTTACTATGTAGAAGCCATAATTGTTGTTTGGATTATTTTTATCATATTTTATAGTTATGAGCTTAATATAAAATTCAGAGAAAAATCTATTGAAGCATCCCTTTTAGAAGCACAGCTCTCACAGTCTAAATTGCAAGTACTGAAAATGCAACTACGCCCTCATTTTTTATTTAATGCGCATAACATCATAACAATGATGATACGCACTAAAAAATATGATTCAGCCATAGAAATGATCTCAGGACTTAGTGACCTACTTCGAGTTTCGCTACAAAAAGACGATAAGCAATTTGTCTCTTTAAAGGAAGAATTGGAGTTACTTAAAAAGTATTTATATATTGAAGAACAACGATTTGAAGACACGCTCGAAGTTTCTTATAAGGTAGATTCAAAAACTTTATCATGTAGGATTCCCGCACTCATTTTACAACCGATTGTTGAAAATGCTTTCAAGCATGGTTTTTCAAATTATATAGGCCTTTCAAAATTAGAAATCAAAGCTTCAATAGAAAACGACTATTTATTGATTTCTATCTTTAACAACGGACCGCATTTGAAAGTAAACTATTTACATGATAGGCATGGAGGAGTTGGACTCATGAATACAAGAAAAAGATTAAACCAGCTTTATTCTCATAGAGCGAAATTTAAACTTGAAAATTTTAATAACGGCGTTTTAGCTTCCTTTTACATCCCCTTAAATGAATAAACTGAAAACGGTTATTATTGACGATGAAAAAAAGGCGAGAGAAGGTCTATTAAAAATGCTTCAGAAGGATCCTTTGGTTGATATTGTAAGCGTATCTCTCAACGGTATTCAAGCCATTGAGTTCATCAATAAAAATAAGGTAGATCTAGCCTTTCTTGACATTCAAATGCCCGGAATTGATGGCTTTGATGTATTAAACTCCATCCATCCTTCTCAAATGCCTTTTGTCATTTTTGTAACCGCTTATGATCAATACGCCTTAAAAGCCTTTGAATATCATGCATTGGATTATATACTCAAACCTTTTACCGATGAGCGCTTTTATGAAGCATTAGCACATGCAAAAAAGAGCATATTAGATAAAAATATACACGAAAATAAAAGTAAACTAGAAAAATTGCTGCTTGAATTTCAGTCAAAAATAAGTCATTCTGAAAATCTTCATGACCTCGTCAGAACAGCTGAGAATATTGACAAAAGAATTATTATTAAAACTTCAGGAAAGAAAATTATACTCGTTAACCTTGAAGATATTGAATGGATTGAAGCTTTTGATTATTATATAAAAATTCATACGATTAACGAAACCTATGTTATAAGAGAAAGCTTAAAGAATATGGAATTAAGATTACCCAGCAGTATTTTTTTAAGAATCCATAAGTCAACAATTGTAAATACTAAATACATCAAACAGATAGTGACTCATAAAAATTCAGAATATAACCTAACCTTGACAAATGGAGACATACTAAAAGTAAGTAGATCCTATAGTGATAAAATTAAAACGTTCATATTAAATATAGAGTAAGCAGTATTCCCTCCAAAAATTAATGTCACTGTGGCCGGAAAGAGTTTATGGTGAAAAAGCACCAATTTTGCATTTCCTCAATGATCAAATCATGATTTTGCCAGGCTTAACCAGATCCAATTGTGACTTCTCCTCTTAAAATCGTCTTAAAAATAAACCATCAAAAACTTACATTTTCTAATTTTGTTACCCTACAAAACGATAGGAATTAATTCATCCTAAAGTAATTATTTCCATATATTTGTAGAAAATTAAGATTCTTACTCATTTTGGAGGCATCTACAAAAATATTCAAGTTCATTTTAGCGTTCCGTTGCGGTAAGAATTATTTAAAATTATTGAAATGAAGACTCAATCCGTGAAAAAAGTATTGTACGCCGCCCTTTTAATTGTTTGCTTTGGTTCCTTCTCTTCTTGTAACCGTGGAGTTGGTTGTCCCAGTAATTTTTCTTTAGATGTAGCAGATATTCTTGGACCAATTGTACAAGGTATGGCACAGGTATTGCAAACTGGCATCGCACAGATATTATTTTAATTCTAGAGAAATAATAGTCTGACTCTCGGTTAATATTCTTTAATTTTGTTGTTTGGATCTCTCCCCTCCGTTTAAAAGTTAAACCTGGGATTGGTATTTATTATTGCTAATGTAGTTTGAATGCACTTAGACCAAATCATAGAAACCCAAGATGGATCCCATTCCATTCTTTCACATAAATATGGTGTGAGTTATCATTCAAAGTATGGCGCCATTACAGAATCCAAGCATGTATTTATTTCGGCTGGTCTCTTTCCAAAGATTCGTGAAAAAGAGGTGATATCCATTCTTGAGATTGGTTTTGGAACAGGTTTGAACGCTTTTCTTAGTTTTATTGAAGCCAATACTAAAAAGCTAAAGCTTAATTATGTAGGCATAGAGGCCTATCCAATATCCGAAGAGCAATATCATCACTTAAATTATCCCGAATTACTGGAGACTCCCCATTTTAAAAATCAATTTCTACAACTTCATACATCAGAATGGGGCAAATCAATAGTCATTGACCCTCAATTCACTTTTATTAAGCATTTAAAGCATTTTGAGGACATCGATTATCAATCCTCTTTTGATGTGATATATTTCGATGCTTTTGCCCCTTCAGCTCAGCCTGAATTATGGGAAGAAGATCTTTTGCAAAAAATGTATGATGCATTGGTGCCCGGAGGGATTATGGTTACTTACTGTGCCAAGGGTCTGGTTAAAAGAAGACTTAAGAGTATAGGGTTCACCGTAGAGAGCCTGCCAGGCCCTCCAGGAAAACGCGAAATGACAAAAGGAATAAAACCCCAATAATTAAAATTCTTCTTTTGCTTTTCTAGGTTTTATCACATTAATTTTGCCATCATCCCCATATAATTCTCTTGATTTTTTATTGTATGCCAGTGCTGCCTCTTCTGCTGTAGAGAACATGCCGATGTGAACTGATTTACGATCAATAGAAATAACAGCACGATAGCGATTGTTTTCCTTATAAACACCAGTATAGCCAACCTTACTGCTTGTCTTTCTTTTACGGCTTGCCACAGATCGACTGCGATAAATCAGGTTATCCACCCTACAATCAAGTTTATTACCATTTCGGGCTCCCACCAGTTTTTTATTATTAGATTTGGTGTGGGAAATGAATTTTTCGGCAACTAATTTGTGAAGATAAATTGTTTCAGTTTTATAACCTCCATCTGCTTTTTTCCAGGTTTTCTGAAAAACAGCGCAGCCGCTTGAGTGCTTTCTGAGGTTATTGACAAAATCAACTCTTACTAAATAAGGGTCAGAGGTAAGATATTCATATACCTTGTCATCCAACAAAACGTCATCGTCGGAGTTTTTTAATTTAACCTTGTATAACACGCTTTTTAGAGTTTTGGGTTAAAGAATTTTTTTCGATTTAAAATGAAAGTTTTTCAAAGACGAGGTACGGAAATTATTATTCTGAGAGACTGGAACTTTGCTAAATTAATAGTTTAGCATCTAGCGTGCAAGCCTTGTTCAGTTTTATTAAAAAAAAATACACGTATCAATAAAATTAATAGATGAACAATGAATTATTCAGATTTAAATGAAGATTTCATGTACAGATGTTTCCAGCTTGCCTTACTAGGAAAGGGCTTTGTTGCTCCAAATCCAATGGTAGGTGCTGTATTGGTACACAATAATATAATTATCGGAGAGGGGTTTCACGAGCGTTTTGGACATGCGCATGCAGAAGTAAATGCCATCCACTCTGTTGCTGAATCATCTAAACATCTCATTCCCAAATCTACGTTATACGTGTCTCTAGAGCCTTGTTGCTTTCATGGGAAAACTCCCGCCTGCACTTCCTTAATATTAGATCATAAAATTTCAAGAGTAGTTATCAGCTGCCTGGACAATACCCCGGAAGTGGCCGGCAAAGGTGTAGAAATTTTAAAAAAGGCTGGTGTAGAAGTCATTACTGGTTTTTTAGAGGAACAAGGAAAAAACATCAGTCGACAGCGGTCTGTAATTGTTGAAAAAAAGCGTCCTTATGTAATTTTAAAATATGCCCAAACGCTCAATGGGAAATTTGCAACTTTAGATAAGCATCAAAAATGGATCACTTCCAGTTTGACAAAACGCCTGGTTCACAAGTGGAGATCTGAAGTAGATTCGATAATGGTGGGTACCAATACTGCTCTTTCTGATAACCCCAGCTTAACCAATCGTCTGTACTATGGCTCCTCCCCTGTTCGATTGGTTCTTGACCGGAAACTAAGCTTAGCTCCAGATTTAAATTTATTTCATGATAACCATCCAACAATCATTGTAACCGAAAAAATTCCAAAGCAGCTGCCAGCATATAAAAACCAGAATTTAAGTCTTTTAGAATTACCTTTTCATGATCGGCTATTACGGCGCATTCTTAAACATTTATTAAGCCAAAATATTGGAACTTTGATGGTAGAAGGTGGAATACAATTAATCAATTCATTTATTGAGCAAGGCTTATGGGATGAAGCAAGAGTGCTCATTGGAAATGTACATTGGAAAGAAGGTCAAGACGCACCTGAGATCCCCGAGAAAACATTTTTTAGAAAAAAAATTGCTAAAGAAGACTTAGTATTATTTTATAAAAGTTAAACTTGCATTAAAATATCGATCAAGCAACACATAATAATTAAATTATTTGTTTTTTAGGTGTCGATAAAATTTAAGACTAAAATCAAGCAAGCAATGAAGTTGACGAACCTCGTATTAACCAGTGTTTTTCTGGCTGGTTTGTTTATGAGTCCAGCAGCTTATACACAACAAGACTACTCTGAGGATTCTATAAAAGTAGATTGGATAAGTTGGGAGGAGGCTATAGAAAAAACCAAAACAGCAAAAAAGAAGATTCTACTTGAGGTTTATACTCAAAGATGTACCTGGTGTAAGCGAATGGATGAGCAAACATTCAGTAAAACTGAACTCGCCGCTTATATTAATGCCAATTTTTATCCTGTTAAATTTGATGCTCAATTTAAAGAAGATATTGTTTATCAAAACAAAACCTATCGTTATGTGAAAAACGGTATGATGGGATACCATGAATTGGCAGCAGAAATTCTCGGCGGACGAATGAGTTACCCTACCATTGTTTTCCTGGATGAAGAGTTAAATGTCATACAAGCTATTGTAGGCTTTAAATCTGCCGCTCAATTTGAAGTCATCACCAGTTATTTTGCTACTGATTCTTATATGAAAACCCCCTGGTCGCTTTACCAGAAACGATATCGATCAAGTTTCCATCAAAATGCAGATGATCATTGATTGGTAGAAAGTAAAAGGTAAAAAGTAAAAGGTAGAAAGTAAAAAGACTAAAACAGTCCTTCACTTTCTACCTTTTACTTTATTCCATGATTCATCTTCTGCGACGGCGAGTTGTTGTTCTTACTCCCAAAGCAGACAACAAACCTCTTGTTAACTCCCTGGCTACTGTACGCCCTACTTGTCTTGATGCAGAACTAGACAAAATTTGTTCCACCATCGATTTTTCTCTTCTTCTACTACGGCTTGATACCTTCCTGGCTTTTTCCTGCTGAGCTTTCAATTCAGCCTGATGCTCCTCTTCTCTGGCAATTTCTATTTTCTCTTTTAATATTTCATAGGCACTATCGCGGTCAATATCTTCATTATATTTATGCAGAATTCTCGATTTACGTAGTATCGAATCAATCTCTTTTTTAGTTAATACATCCATTCGGGATTGAGGGGCTCGAAGCATTGTATGGACTAGAGGAGTAGGAATTCCTTTCTCATTTAATGCAGTAATCAGGGCCTCCCCTATTCCTAATTGAGTCAATAATTGCTCAATATCATAATATTCAGTGATTGGGAAATTTTGCGCTGCCAATTTGATGGCTTTCCTATCCTTAGCAGTAAAAGCCCGCAGAGCATGTTGTACCTTAAGCCCAAGCTGACTTAGAACTGCATCTGGAATGTCAACGGGATTTTGAGTAACGAAAAAGATACCAACTCCTTTTGATCTAATCAATTTGATGATGATCTCTATTTGGTCCAGTAAAGCATCCGAGGCTTGATCAAAAACAAGATGTGCTTCATCAATAAAAATGCAAAGCTTGGGGCGATCCAAATCTCCTTCCTCCGGAAAAGTAGCATATATCTCGGCTAACATCTGTAGCATAAAAGTAGAAAACAATTTAGGTCGGTCCTGAAGATCTGTCAATCTTACAATAGAAACCATACCACGCCCCATATCATCAAATCGGCATAGATCATCTACATCAAAGGAGCGTTCTCCAAAAAAGACTTCTGCACCTTGCTGCTCCAGTTCAACTATCCGCCTTAGGATGGCCCCAACTGAAGCTGTAGACATACGACCATAGATCTCCTCCACCTCTTTTTTACCTTCATTAGTCATAAATTGAAGCGTCTTTCTCAGGTCATTAAGATCTAACAAAGGCAGGTCATTATCGTCACAATATTTAAAGACCACTGCTATTATTCCTGCCTGAGTCTCATTCAAGTCTAACATTCTGGAAAACAAAACAGGGCCGAATTCGGTAACGGTAGCTCTTAATCTTGCTCCTTTTTCATCAGATAAGCTTAAAAATTCAACAGGGCTAGCCCCCGCTTCAAAAGGAAATCCTATTGCTTCATGTCGTTCATCAATTTTAGGATGGCCATCGCTTGGCACTGCGATTCCACTTAGGTCTCCTTTTATATCCATAAGGAGAGTTGGGATACCCTGGATAGACATTTGTTCGGCGATAATTTGTAGCGTTTTGGTCTTACCTGTTCCGGTAGCTCCACTTATCA
Organism: Saprospiraceae bacterium; assembly: GCA_028285545.1. Lineage (GTDB taxonomy): Bacteria > Bacteroidota > Bacteroidia > Chitinophagales > Saprospiraceae > JANQPA01. Next base: position 38,666 of record JANQPA010000018.1, read on the forward strand.
AGCCATGTCTGTTAAGGGTTTCCAAGGGAACTTTTACCAGGGAATAAGTTTGGCATTCTCCATCCAGCATAGCCCCACCCAAGGTTAACGAATCCCCTTCAAATGTGTATTTATCGTAAATGAGTTGTTTGAAGTTTTCTTTTTTCGACATCCTAAAATATTATTTATTCCATTTGTTAATTCTTAAATCGTATTTGGCCTTATTAAATTCCCACAGGTCAATGTTAAAGGCAGATTCCAATTCTTCCTCCAATTCTTCTTCCATCAGCTCTTCATAAAAATTAATTCCTGTGGCCTCTTCTACTTTATCAATGGTTGTTGCATATTGATAAAGCGGTTCATAACTAATTTGGTTGGGGATTACAAAGGCAATTCCCTTTAGTCCAGGCTCTGAAAGATCCAATAATACCTTATAAAAAGCCGTGGGAATAGTCACTTCATTGTTCTTTCCAATGCTACCTTTGCCTCCATCTTCAAGAATAGGGCCAGTCACAACATACAATTTTTTATATTTTTTTGCCCAGCTTCTGGTTGTTTCTTCTAATTCCCGCCATATTCCTTTGTTAAAATTACGAGATTGTGGGCTTATGTTGCTCATAAAAAAGGTTTCAGTTATAGCCTCTTCACTAAAAGCTCGATCGGCAGCAGGAATTAAATGCCCACGATCATAACCTGAATGGGTATAATCTGACCATTCTGCAGATCCTGTCTTAACTTTAGGGTCTTTATTAAAACGATCGGGCCGTTCTACCCAGGGCATTTCAACTTCTTCCCCTTTTAGCACATAAGCAACCCACTCTGCCTGTTCATGATCTTCATCATAAGATAAGGTAAAATATTTGTGTTCGATTATTTTTCCAGTAGTCGAACTTGGCAAATAATAATACTCATCAGTAATAACCGGGTCGGTCCTTGAAGATTTATTATTCCAATCTGGCAACTCTTTTCCAGCAAATAGGTTGAATAGGTAAAACAAACCACCTGCAATAGCCGCAAAAAGCCCAACTCTAACAATGGTCTCTCCACTTTTCCCTCCTTGCTTAGTATGATTACTTCTGAATTTAGCCATTAGAATGATTTTTTGACAAGCTCAATTTATTATATATTGTCGCGGAAGTAAATTTAACAAACAATTTGTTCTTGCTTTGGCCAAAATACTATTTTTTCAACTGATAATGTCAAATATTAAATGCTCAAAATAGGTATTACAGGAGGAATTGGCAGTGGAAAAACAACCGTCTGTAAAATATTTGAATCATTAGGTATTCCGGTTTATTATGCGGATGACCGAGCAAAGTGGTTAATGGCAAACCAGGCTGATTTAAAATCTAAAATTTCAGAACTCTTTGGCGAAGAAGCTTATGATGAAAGTGGACAGCTTAACAGAGGACACATTGCCAAAATCGCCTTTAGTAATCCTGAAATTCTTAAAGAATTAAATGCCATTGTTCATCCCGCTGTAGGGGAAGACGGTATCGCCTGGATGAAGGAACAGGAACAAAAAAATGTACCTTATGCTCTAAAAGAGGCAGCCCTTATTTTTGAAAGTGGAAGTTATAAGCAGTTGGACAAAGTAATAACCGTTTATGCTCCTGAATACTTAAGGATAGAAAGAGTAATGAAGCGAGATAATAGTACAAGAGAAGCTATTAAATCCAGGATCGACAAACAAATGCCAGAAGAAAAAAAAATAGCGCTTTCCGACTATGTAATTTACAATAATGGGAAGCAATCTCTCATCCAGCAGGTCATTAAAATTCACCAACAACTGAAACAGCTAAATGAAATTTGAAAAGCCCACAGAACAAAAGATTACTGAATTAAAAGTGTTCCATAAGCTCATTAAGACTGAACGTTTTAACATAAGCCATTGCACTTTTCAGGGGATTGATTTTCGAAATGAGAATATTGATTGGCCGAAATTTATCATCGATGATACAACCTTTCTTGGCTGCAAATTTCATATGGAAGAAGAATTGCAGTTGGTCAAAATGGGAGCTTATCTTTATCATGCGCCAGATTCCCTTCCCTATAAGCCATTCCGGAGGGATTTATACAGTTGGCAAGAGCTAATGAAATCGTCCAATGAAAATCGGAGTGTGGATTTGGAGATCTATCAACATTTTTCTGACACAAAATTTAATACTCCCATCAATGAAGCTTTGTGGCAAAGAATACATGATCATGCCATTGACGATGCACTTAGGGATTTATTAGACTTTGATGATGAAGGAATGACTCAAAAAAAATGTGTAGGGTTTATGGGTGGACATAGTGTTGGCAGAGATCATTCGTTTTTTAAACGCTCAGCCCATACCAGTAAGCTATTGGCAGAAAGTGGATATTTTATTACTTCTGGAGGGGGACCTGGAATTATGGAAGCTGCTAACCTGGGGGCTTATATGGCAGGCTATTCCCAGGAGGATTTAAATAAAGCACTAAATATCTTGGCTAAAGCTCCTAAATACACTGATGATCAATACCATGAACATGCATTAGAAGTATTGAATTTATTTCCGGAAGGAATGGAGAATTTAGCCATTCCCACCTGGTTTTATGGCCATGAACCCAGTAACCTTTTTGCTTCTCACATAGCCAAATATTTTTCCAACAGCATAAGAGAAGACACCTTGCTGGCCATCAGTCTGTATGGTATTGTATTTGCTCCCGGTAGCGCTGGGACCACTCAGGAAATATTTATGGATGCCACCCAAAACCACTATGGGACTTTTAATTATTACAGTCCGATGGTCTTTCTGGGCAGAGAACGATATGAAATTAAAACCATGATCTATCCTCTGCTAAAACAACTGGCTTGGGATCGTGCCTATGCCCCTTTATTACACATTACAGATGAGCCGAAGGAAGTTCTTGAATTTTTACAAAAACATCCTCCCATTAAGGTTAAAAAGTAATTTATTTTTTTAATAATTGCCTACCCTTTTCAATGCCTGTTTTATACCTTTCCAGGCAGCGTTGGCGAGCATATTTGTGATCAATAATTGGTGCGGGGTAAGTGTCCGTTCCAAATTCAGGTATCCACTTTTTTATGTACTCAAACTTTTCATCAAATTTTTTCTGCTGGCTTTCTGGGTTGAAGATCCTAAAATAGGGTGCTGCATCTGTGCCACAACCTGCTGCCCATTGCCATCCCCCATTATTGCTGGCCAGATCAAAATCCAATAGTTTTTTGGCAAAATAAGCCTCCCCCCAACGCCAATCGATCAATAGATGTTTGGTCAAAAAACTAGCAGTTACCATTCGAACTCGATTATGCATATAACCGGTTTGATTCAATTCACGCATGCCTGCATCCACAATCGGGTATCCTGTTTGTCCATCACACCATTTTTGGAAGAGCTCAGGGTCATTTTCCCAATCTATATGATCATATTCTGGCCGAAAAGACTCTTTCACCACCCTGGGAAAATGAGCCAATATTTGACTATAAAAGTCTCGCCAAATTAATTCATTTAGAAAGGTTTCATTTAATGGGATGGCATCTCTAACTTTTTGACGGATGCTAATAGTACCAAAACGAAAGTGTACTCCCAACCTGCTGGTGCCCTTTATGGCAGGAAAATCTCGGGTTTCACTATATTTTCTGATCAGGCCTCTGGTAACTGTATTTTCAGGAATGGGAATGGTAGAAGCCTCAAACCCAAGGTCAGAAAGTTTAGGCATTGACAAGGGGGCACATTTTATGAAGGAGTTCAAATATTCCTGAGATGGGAAGGAATCCAAATGATGAGAAAGGGTATCCAGTGAAGAAGTATTTTCCAGTAGTTTAGCCTTCCATTTTCGGCTATAGGGGGTAAAAACAACATAAGGATTTCCATCCTCTTTGACTACTTCATGGTTTTCGAAAATGATCTGATCCTTATAGGTGTGGAATGGAATGTTGTGCTCTTGAAGCAATTGAGTAACCTCACTATCTCTTTTTTTGGCGTAAGGTTCATAATCTCGGTTGGTAAAAACGGCATTAATGGGATATTCTTTAATTAAATGCGGCCATACTTGTTCAGGATAGCCATATTTGACCATTAAACTGCTCCCCTCCTTTTCTAGAGTAGATTTCATTTCAATTAGTGTATTATAAATGAAATTTACCCTGAGGTCTCTTTTGTCTTCTAGATCATCAAGAATATTTTTATCAAAAATAAATAATGAAAGCACTGGATGACCATTTTTTAAAGCCTGGAAAAGACCAGCATTATCAAAAAAACGAAGGTCTCTACGGTGCCAGAATATGTTGACTTTTTCTTTACTAGCCATTCCAATACTTTAAAAAGCTAAAATTTACCTGCTCCAACAGGCCAATGGTAATATTGTTTACAATATTTAGTTATTAAAATGTGTTTGATCCAATTTCAGATGGTATTTTTCGCATCAAAAAACAGAACAAAAAAATGAAAGGCTTAGTTAAAGCATTTAGCTCTATTTTAATAATTATTCTCTTAGCTTCTTCCTGCCAGCAAAAAACAGAAGGATTAGAAGCAATAATAGCTGATCTGGAAAAAAAAACAGTTCCTCCTTACTCAGTTGAAAAAGTCAATGAATTAATCAAAAACTATCAAAATTACGTATCAACCTATCCCGATAGGAATGATCAAAATGCCACTTATTTAAGGAAAGGAGCTATGCTGGCAGCAGCTTTAGACCAATTTCCCAGATCCATAGAGCTTTTAAGTATTGCCATTAAAGATCATTATTCAGCGGATAATACTCTTGACAACATTATTTCGCTAGGAAACATTTATCAAAATGATTTAAAAAATGAAGTATTGAGTGCTGCCGTCTTTCAATCTGCTCAAATTCAATATCCCCAAAATGATACACTCTCAAAATATATATCCCCAAAATGGGTTCCCTTTGAAGACAGAATTCAACAGCTCAAAAAAGAAGTAGTTGATACAAGTACTCATCAAATAAATTATAGCGCTGTAAATAACTTCCTTAACTCATGCGCCATCCGGGCAATGGTGGTCCCTAAAAATGATCGATCCGCTGATTTACTCCTTGAAGCTGGACAGTTGGCTCATGATACTCGTACTTTTAACCAGGCCTTGGATCTATTAGAATGGTTTTATTTGGAATACCCTAATCATGAAAAGGCATCTGAAGCCTTATTTATTACAGCTTACATTCTTGACAATGAATTAAAGAGATTTGATGAGGCAAAAATTTTATATGAGTCTTATTTGGAAAAATATCCGGAAGCCGAATTTGCGGAAACCACCCAATTTTTATTGGATAATTTAGGTGTTCCAGATGAAGAAATAATTAAGCAATTTGAGGAAAAAAACAAAGTAGAAAGTGATGAGTGACCTATATTATTTTATCTTAATTTCTTTTTTATCAAAAGGATTTAATGCTGTTCCCTTGACCTTTGCCTCAACTTCTACACGGTATACAGATTTCACTTTGTAAGCATATTTGGCAAGTTTAGCCAATCCTCCGCTCAAAACGTTTTTTCGTTCCATCTGATCGAAATCAGAATGGACCATTTCAAAAGGTAGGGCAAAATCAATCTCTATAGGTTGATCAGAGGGTACCTCAAAACTATTATCCATATATATTTCGCCAAGCTTATATTCATCCACCAGCTTTTCTTTTCCTCTACCACGAAAATAGCGTTCAATTAATTTTACACGCAGCTGGGTTACCGTCTGAGTATTCATGGAGGTAAATCTTAAGCTACCTTCAATTTTTCCACTTCGTTCTTTCACTTCAGGCGGAAGTACTAACTCCACCTTTACACCTTCAATTCCAAAATAGTTTTTAATTCGTCCAAACATAGTATTATTATTTGGTTATCGGTTATTGGATAATCCTTATTCGTAATTTAACTTATTGACGAAGAACGATTATCCAGCAACTATCAACTAAATGCCCACCATTCGTTTATGCCAGCTGTCTTTAAGGGGTTTCACCCAGGCTTTATCAAATTCCGCTTTATTTTTAACTAAGGTGTCAAAAACGAGGGTGTTGTCATCAATTTCCCCATTTTTATAAGCCTGAGAAAAACTGTTTCTATCAAGAGTAAAAACCTGTCCTTCTTTTTGAAAAGAAAAATTCATCCGGTCAAACAGATCTACTCCATATTTAGCCTGCAGGTTTTTCAAAAAATAGACCGATTTATCAATCGAACATCCACTGGCTCCGGCCATGCTTTCATCCACCATTAAAATAACAAAGCGATCATGTAAAAGATCCCCATAAGCCTTGAGATTTCGATTATGACTGGTCCAGCTTTCGACAAAAGCATTGATTTCTTCTTTTACTGTAGAAGCCTGGGATTCTTGAAAAGGTTGATTAGCCTGGTAAATCCACACTCGGGTGGTTTCTGGAAGAATTTCGTAAGTGGCAAGCATAGGTTTGTTTTTGTATTTCTTTTTTAACAATATTCCTGGGCTTTGGGTTGATTTGGTGTGTTCAGGTGTTCAAGTGTTCAAGTGTTCAAGTGTTCAAGTGTTCAAGTGTTCACGTTTAGGGATTGTATTTTTGAAAGCATAGTTGCTTATTTGAGTCTTTTACGCGCTACTGCCTGCCTTAGTCATGAATTTTGCAGCTTAAGCAAATTTAATTATCAAAATATCATAGGATCACAGAATTATAGGATCAATCAATTTGCAGATCTACCCATCTACTCATTTACTCATCAAAGTTGGTTATTATTCACAATCAATTCTGCTAAATCATAAACCATTACATTCTCCTGTTGATCTTTACCTTTGATTCCGTCTTGCAACATAGTCAAACAGAAGGGGCAATTGGCAGCAATTATTCCAGCTTTAGTATCTAGCGCCTCCTCTACCCTTTCGATATTTATTCTTTTGTCTCCGGGTTCATCTTCCTTAAACATTTGTGCACCACCAGCACCACAGCAAAGTCCTTTGGTTTTGCAGCGTTTCATTTCCACTAGCTCATTGTCCAGAGTTTCTAATATTTTTCTGGGGGCTTCATAGACTCCATTAATGCGTCCCAGATAGCAAGAATCATGATAGGTTATTTTTTTGCCTTCAAAGACTCCTCCTTCTTTCATTTTTATTCTACCCCCATCAATTAACTCTTGCAATAATTGAGTATGATGAACCACTTCATAATTTCCTCCTAAAGCAGGGTACTCATTTTTAAGAGTGTTAAAGCAATGCGGACAGGCAGTAACAATCTTTTTAATCTGGTATCCATTTAATATTTCAATGTTTTGCAAGGCTGACATTTGGAATATAAATTCATTTCCGGCCCTTCTGGCAGGATCTCCTGTGCAGCTTTCTTCATTGCCCAGAATAGCATAGTTAATTCCAACTTCGTTTAATATCTTACAAAATGCAAGGGTAACTTTTTGTGCTCTTGCATCAAAACTTCCAGCACAACCTACCCAAAAAAGTATTTCGGGAGTCTTTCCTTCGGCTGTAAGTTCTGCCATAGTTGGTACTTTCATCTCATTATTATGTTAATGCTGTATAAATTTTAATTGTGTTTCTATTTTCTAGTAATACTTTCCTAGTCCGTTAGGTCTTTAGTCCAGGCATCTCTCTCCACTGGCATAGACCAAACAGCACCGCTATTTTCTATGGCATTAAACATAGGCAACCAATCGGAAGGCCCTTCAGAAAGAGTAAGAATCTCATAACGCCGCAATTTCAAAATAGGATCTAAGGGATCAATCAAGACCGGACATGCTTCCACACAAGCATTACATGTCGTACAAGCATGCAATTCTTCTTTGGAAATAGCATCGAACAGGGTTTTGCCATCATCAAAATTATCCCTGGTTAGTTTCTTCGCCTCGGCCTTAAGATCTTCACGCACATATTCAAGATTACCACTATCCAATTTCAATCCTACTTCATGAGCCCTGTCACGTATGTCCATCAAAATTTTCCGTGGAGATAATTTTTTGCCGGTAATATTTGCCGGGCAAACGGAAGTACAACGTCCGCATTCTGTACAAGAATAGGCATCCAGAACATTTTTCCAACTCAATTCAAATATGTCTTTTGCTCCAAATTCCGGTAATTCCTCCTCCATGTTCATCTCCTCCCCTCCTTCAGTAAGCCCCATCATGGATTTTACTTCATTCATAATTTCCGGCATGTTCTCCATTTCTCCCCTGGAATTCAACTTAGCATAATAAGTATTGGGGAAAGCAAGCAGTATGTGGAGATGTTTAGAAACTGGCAAATAATTCAAAAAGGCAAATACCACCAATACATGTCCCCACCAGCCAATGCGCTCCAATAGATGCAAGGTCCCATCAGAAGTTCCTGCCCATATGGGAGAAAGCCACTGGCTAAGGGCAAAACCATATTCGTTATTATGGGAAGCCATGTCGGCGCTGTTCATAAGGAATATGAAAAAAATCAGTAAAAACTCAAGATATAATATAATATTCGCATCCCTTTTGGGCCATCCTTTCATTTCTGGTTTTTCAAAGCGGCTGGTTTTCAGAATATTTCTCCGAATCAGGAAAATTATTGTGGCTATAAGAGCCAGTACAGACAATACTTCAATAAAACTGATTAAAAAGGTGTAAAATATCCCTAATGAAGGCCAAAAGAAGCGATGAACTCCACTTATCCCATCTATGAAAATTTCTATCAGCTCAATTTGAGTAATCACAAAAGCTGCATAAATAAAAAAGTGAAATAGGGCGGGAATCCACCTTTTAAACATTTTTGATTGGCCAAAAGCCACTAAAAACACATTCCTCCATCTTTTACCGGAATTGCCAGATATTTTTTCTTCTTTACCCAGAAAAATATTTCGTCGAATGGTTAAAAACTGTTTGGTAGCGAAGCCCAGAGCAGCAATACTGACTAAGAGAAAGGCTATTTGTTGAATCATAAGGCATTTTTTGTGCGAATATTCGCCAATATACAAAGCTTAGGGGAATAGTAGTATAGTTTTTGGTGGTCTGGTAGTCTAGTAGTCTGGTAGTCTTGGGTATTAAAAAGAATTTTGTTTCATGAAGCTAATCTTTGAATAGAAACAAATGAGTTTAAATACTTAAATTTGATTTTGAAGGGATAACCAAACTCCCCTAATAATTATTTTATCACACAACCAGACTACTAGACTACTAAAATACCAGACCACTAATAACATGGAAATACTCAATGAAAAACAAATAAATCAAAAAATTAAACGATTAGCCATAGAAATCATAGAAAACAATTATGATGAAAAGTCAATTTATTTGGCTGGGGTGAATAATACTGGAGCTTTGGTGGCAAAAATGCTGGAAGAAGAACTTAAAAGGATATCAAATATTAATATCATCTCTTCACACATTCGTCTGAACCCTGCCAATCCCTTAGGTTCAGATATTGTTTTTCAGACCCCCATCCAGGAATTAAAAAACCAGACCATTATTGTAGTTGATGATGTGGCAAGTACCGGTCGCACTTTATTTTATGCCTGCAAACCTATTTTAGAAACACTCCCTAAAAAGCTTGAAACTGTAGTTCTTGTCAACCGAACGCATAAGTCTTTCCCCATAGAAGTAAATTATGTAGGCATCTCTTTGGCCACTACCTTAATGGAAAATATTAATGTTCATATCAAAAAGGAAGGTAAAATGGCGGTGTATCTTGAGTAGTTCCGTGTTCCATGTTCACATTTACCCATCACACAATCAAAACATCATAGAATTTTGATATCAAACAATCTGCACATTTACAAATTTGCACATCTGCATATTTAAACATCAACAGCTTTAAGTTTTTCCAAAATTTCGGGCATTTTTTCCATGGTGGATTCATAGCCAATCTTGTATAAATCCTTGTATTTATTGAATTGAAAAATATTGTATTTATTTACCTTATCGGGTTCGATTAAAACATCACACTGTTTCATAGAAGCTTTAGAATTGCCATAAACCGAGAGATCAAAACATCTTAAGGCCACACTAATGACGGTACTAAAGTTTCGATCAACCATGGACACACTTGGCATGACATTGACACCAAGGATAAAATCTGTCTCATCGATAAAATCCTGGCTTAAAGGAAGGTTTTCGGTGAGCCCTCCATCAACATAAAATTGTTTGTCAATTTCAACAGGTTTAAATACAAGCGGTATGGAGGAAGAGGCCATGACTACATCAAATAAAGGTCCGGTCGAACGAAATTCAGTAGAACCTGAACTGAGGTTAGAAAGAGCGATGTATAACTTTTTGTCCAGGTGGTCAAAGGAATCCTTGGCGATAAATTTTCCTAATCTTTCTTTCAGATAAGTTAATTTGGTGAAGCCTCTATCCGGGATGGTAACTTTAAAAATTTTGAAAATGCTGGCATCTTTTACAAAGCCGAGCATATCCTTGGGGGAAAGTCCGGAGGCATACAAGGCACCAATGATGGCCCCTGCGCTAGTCCCTGAAATGATTTTGCAATCAATATTTTGTTCTTCCAGGGCCTGCAGAACGCCAATATGAGCACAACCTCTTGCTCCTCCCCCTGATAAAGCAAGGCCAATTTTTAATTTCTGGGAAGCAATCTTATTCATGTAGGCAAATAAAAATAAAATAAATGGGATAATTAGTTTAAAGAAATAAATATATAACACCACGTACACTTATTTTTAATTTTTTTTTAACTTTTTTGGCCCTCAATTATTGCATATTGTTAAATAAATATTGTCTATAGGTAAAAAATTTATTAATTTCACCGAATCCATGAACCATATTTTAGGTAAAAAAAAACTTGCTTGGTAAAATAATATTCTGTTATCAAGCCTTTTCCCTATTTATATAAAATTAAATAATTCAATTTCAGTGGCTTATAGGATATCAAATCTAAACTTAATTTAACATCTGTTTAACAGTGATGAATTACTTTTGTCCTGATATCTGAATTTCATTTTAGATTAAGTAAATCAAAATTCGCTAGTTTATGAAATTATCTAACCTATTACGCGGCCTTTTTGTAATGGCTTTAGTAATTGCGTTTAATGGGATGGCATTTGCACAAGGTGTAACCACCTCATCCATGGACGGAACAATTAGAGACAATAATGGTGAAGCCCTTATTGGAGCAAACGTTGTAGCCGTTCACCAACCTACTGGAACAACATATGGTGCTGCCACCAACCTGGATGGTATCTTCCGTATTCCGTACATGAAAGTAGGTGGCCCCTACAAAGTAACCATATCATATACTGGTTATGAAGATTTTGTTCGCGAAAACGTAACTCTTGGTTTGGGTCAAACTTACAGTCTTAATGCTACAATGAGCGAATCAGCTGTAGTATTAGAAGGAATTACAGTGGTGGCTTCTGCAAGTTCCATTATCGACGGTGGTCGTGACGGCCAATCTACGACAGTGGATGAAAAAACCATCAATGCGGTTCCTACCCTTTCACGTTCTATTGCAGATTTTGCACGTTTTAATCCGCTTGCTTCTGTAACTGAAGGTAATGATGGATTTGCGTTTAATATTGGTGGACAGAACAACCGTTTTAACTCTATCTACTTTGATGGTACGGTATCTAATGATGCCTTTGGTTTGGCCGGATCAGGTACAGATGGAGGTCAGACAGGTATTTCTCCAATTTCTTTGGATGCTATTGAGCAATTTACCATTGCAGCTGCACCATTTGACATCCGTCAGTCTGGATTCGCCGGTGGAGCCGTAAATGCTGTCACCCGTTCAGGTACCAACAATTTTGAAGGTTCAGCTTATTACCTATTTAGAAATGAAAGCCTGGCAGGTAAGAGAATCATCTCAGATGATGAAGTGGGAGACAAATTATCTGATTTCTCTTCCAAAACCTATGGTTTCCGTTTAGGAGGTCCTATTATTAAAAATAAATTATTCTTCTTCGTCAATGCAGAGATCCAGGATGATGAAACTCCTCAGCCCTTTGACTTTGTCAATTATGTAGGTGATTCTGATATCAATCAGGTGAATCAGGTTGTGGATCTCCTAAGGAATAATTATGGTTATGATCCAGGTGGTTTTGAGAATAACACGGCTACCTTGGAAGGTTTGAAATTATTAGGTAAGCTTGATTGGACTTTAAGTAACAAACATTCTTTATCTATTCGCCATGCCTACACAGAAGCTGAAAACCTGGAAGCACGTAGCTCTGATAATAATGACCTTGCTTTCTTGAATGGGTCTGAGTATTTTGTTTCCAAAACCAATTCAACGGCTATAGAGTTAAATTCTATTTTTGCAAATAATACTACTAACCGTTTGAACATTGGTTGGAAGACGGTAAGAGATGATCGTGATCCATTTGGTCCTAACTTCCCTCAGCTAGATATCGATGATGGTTCAGGTGGAGCAGACTTTACCATTGGTGGAGAGCGTTTCTCATCTGCTAACTTATTAGACCAGGATGTATTAACCATTACCAATGACTTCAGCATCTTTAAAGGACGCCATAATGCAGTAATCGGTGTTAACTTTGAATACTTTAATGCTGGTAACTTATTCATCCGTGAGAACTTTGGATATTATAGATGGTTCAATGATGATGGAATGACCGGTGTTGAGCGCTTCCTAGCTGGTATGCCAGCTTCCCGTTTGGATCGTACCTTCTCACAAGTAGATAATGTAACAGGAGATGATTCTCAGGCAATTGCCTCCTTCGAGCAGATGCTATTTGGTTTTTATCTACAGGATGAATTCCAGGTGAGTGATAATTTCAAATTAACTGGGGGACTTCGTTTTGACTTCCCTATCTGGCCTACAGATGTACCCATCAATAATGACTTTAATAACGAGACCATACCAGATTTAGAAGCTCAAGGATATGATTTACTAGGAGCTAGAACAGGCGGTTTCATCGGTTCTTCAATAGCTTTTGCTCCTCGTTTGAGCTTTAACTGGGATGTAAACGGTAATCAAGAAACTCAGGTACGTGGTGGTTTAGGAATTTTCACCAGCCGTATTCCTTTAGTATGGCCTGGTGGTGCATACAATAACTATGGTTTCAACCTTGGTGGTTTCAGAAGATCAGATGTAGAATTTATTGCTGATCCAAACGGGCAGCCTGTCGGTTTTGATGATAATGGTAATCCTATTTTCCAAGTTGACGTGAATAACCCAACTCCTTCCGGACAAATCGATTTGTTTGCTGAGGACTTCAAGTTGCCTCAGGTATTCAAGTTGAACCTGGCAATTGACAAAAAATTACCATTCTGGGGATTAATCGGTACTTTAGAAGGTATCTATACAAAGAATGTTAATGCTGTTCGCTACCAAAGTCTAAACCTTGTACCTCCTACTCGTAGACTTACTGGTGCAGGTCCTGATAATCGTGAGATCTTAGATGGTGATCTAATTGATCCTACTTATGGACGCGGTATTTTCTTGGCTAGTAACACTAAAAAAGGATATGCTTATAACCTGGTTGCTTCTTTGACCAAACCATTTGACAATGGATTTACTGCTTCCTTATCCTACTCATATGGCGATTCTTATTCTATCTATGATGGAACTTCCTCACAGAACTCTTCTCAGCAAAGAGGGTACCACCCACCACTTGAGATCGGAGGTTTTAACGGAAGTAGAAATGGACAACTAATAAACGGTGTTTATGAATTAGGTGATCCTCAAAGATCTTCTTTCGCTCAAGGACATCGTGTATTTGGATTTGTATCCTATGGTCTTGATTATGCGGATCACTTCAGAACAAATCTTTCTTTGGCATTTAATGCTGAGACCAGAGGATTTATCAGCTATGTTGTAGATGCTGACGTTGAAGATTTTGTTAACGATATCGGTTTTGATGACAGAGAATTGATCTATGTACCAAGATCTTTGAACGAAATTCCATTAGTAGAAACAACGGTTAGTGGTGTTACTTATTCTCCTGAAGAGCAGTGGGCGATTCTTGATCAGTTCATTGATAATAACAATTACCTAAGCAGCCGCAGAGGAAATTATGCAGAGCGTAATGGTGATACCGGACCATTCAACTTCACAGTTGATTTACGTTTTTCTCAGGATTTTTACCTTGCACTTCCTAATGGCAAGCGCAATACATTAACCTTTACTTTTGACATTTTCAACTTTACCAATTTAGTAAATAGCAAATGGGGACATGTAAGAGTTCCTCTTAGTACTAACTTTGGTATTCTTGATCTTCAAAATGACCTTAGAGATGGAACAGATACTCCTGAATACTCTGTAGATGCCAATATCATCAGAGGTGTTGATCCAGTAACTCAAGGTGGTTTTGACAATAATGGACTTCGTTCTTCTATCTGGCAAGCTCAAATGGGTCTTCGCTATACTTTTGGAAGATAATCGACCATCATTTGAAATATTTTCAATCCAATGAATACTCGAAAGGACTCGCAGCAATGCGGGTCCTTTCTTATTTTAGTTATGTGTATTGGAAAATGCCTGTCTACAGACAGGAATATGTATTGAGAAAATTATAGTAAGAAATCTAAAGCCAGAATGTATAAAAAGTGAACTCTAAAAAGACGATATTCCCAATGTACTTTGTTCACTAATAATGAATTAGTGTTTAATTGTTATTTTGAAAATAATTCAATGAGAATTTTTTAACTGAGTAAAATTTTATCACATAAATGAATACCAAACTATATCTATTTCTTCTACTGCTTTTTGTATCCTTATCAAGTTCCGGTTTATTGTCACAAGCTTTGAACCGAATCAAAATTCCCAAAGGTGAATTAGAATCATTTTTAGATCCAGGACCAGACCGTCTACCTCTTGTTAGTGCACACCGAGGTGGTAGATATATAAAAGGGTATCCCGAAAATTCCTTGCAAGTTTTTAAATACACCCTATCAAAAACGCCAGCCATCATTGAATTAGATGTCAACATGACCAAGGACAGTGTCTTGATTCTAATGCATGACAACTCTATTGATAGAACGACCACAGGGACTGGTAAGGTGAAAGACTTAAATTGGGAATATATACAGGATCAAAAGCTTAAGGACGATTTTGAAAATGCAACCATTTTTCAAGTTCCAACTTTTCATGAAACCCTTAAGTGGGGAAGAAAAAAAGCCATCTTATCGGTTGATGTGAAAAGAGGAGTACCCTTCGAAAGAGTCATTGAAGCTATTGAAAAAAGAAAAATGGAAGACTATGTTATCATCATCACTTATAGTGTTGAAGATGCTCAGAAGGTATATCGCCTGAATCCAGCTTTACAAATATCTGTGAGCATAAGGAATATGGAGGAATTAAATCGAATGATGAATTCAGGTATTCCTGCCGATAACATGGTGGCTTTCACTGGCACCAGAGACTTAAAACCTGAGCTCTACCAAAAATTACACGAAAAAGAGATACCTGTTATTATAGGCACTATGGGCAATCTAGATCGCTCTGCACAGGCTTCTGGAAAGGATACCATTTACAAAGAGTGCATTGAAAAAGGAGGAGATATTATTGCCACAGACAGGCCAATTGAGGCATCAAAGGTTTTGCAACCCTTACTTTCTAAGAATAGCAAATATTACCGGGCTTTGAAGTTAGTTGGAAAGAAGTAAAGAGTAAAAAGTAGAAGGTAGAAGGTAGAAAGACTAAATTATCCTTCTACCTTCTACCTTCTACCTTCTACCTTCTACCTTCTACTTTCTACTTTCTACCTTCTACTAAACTAAAGGGGAGGAAAAACCTCTGCCATCATACATCTTACACTGCCTCCTCCGTAAGTTTCAATAGTCGATATTGGGCTGGATAGAATGTTGGTATATTTTTGGATTTGATCAATTTGCTCTTGGCTAAGCGAGTCTTTTGCCTGATCAGACATCACCAAATAGGTTTTTCCATCTTTAGCACTTACTTGAAGCATATTCCCAGCAAAAGCGTTCATTTGCTCATGTGAAATGGAGATTACTTCTTTTCCGGTAGTTTCAAGACTATTCATCACTTTCTCTTTTTCCACAGAATTATTTATTGAATCCAAACAAATCACAGCAAAGTTTTCTCCCAAAGCCATCATCACATTGGTATGATAGATCTTTTGTCCATTTAAATCTGTTGCAGTAAACGAAACAGGCTTATAAGTCATCCATTTACAAAACTCATTAAGGGCATCTATTCGAGTACGTTCACTCAGACAGGCATAAGCAATTTTATTTATTCTATCCAAAATTAGGCTTCCGGTACCCTCCAGGAATAAGTTCTTAGCTTCCAAATGTTCAAAATGAATTCGATCTCTAAATGGGAATCGTTCGCTGATCAGATTAATGATATCTTCACGTCGTTCCTTTCTTCGAATATTAGAAAACATAGGATAGGTGACCACCATTCCTCTTTGATGGAAAGTTATCCAGTTATTTGGGAAGATGGAATCGGGTGTATGTGGTTTTTCGGTGTCTTCAACGATAATTATATCAATTCCGGCAGCACTCAATTTTTCTGCAAGTTGGTCAAATTCCTGTAAGGCTCTTTCCTGCACTTGGTCTGTACTTAGGCTTCCATCATCTTGTTGAAAGGCATTATCGGCCGCAGTTTCTGGATTAAATCCGAATAAATAAGGCCTAACCATCAAAATATGATTGGTAATTTGTTTTTTTTTCACGATTTGTTAATTAAAATTTCAATGAAAATAATTGGATGCGCCCAGGCACATCCAATTATTTTTTGAATTAATTTAAAACCGCTGCAAAGTTATCAGGATTTTTGAATCTTAAAACTGAAAAAGGAAGCAATTTATTTATTTGTTCCCAAGCTGGCAGTTTTGGGTTTTCCGTAATGAATACTCATATAACCAATCATCATCTCTTCAAAGCTTTGTTCACCCCACGTAATTCTTTTGTTTGGAAAAGGATTGAAGTCATTTTGAGCAGAATTATCAAAGACAGCCTCACATGCGATCCTCGTACCAGCAGGCAAGACTAAAGGATCATCAAACAAATAAAAGCGCTGCCAATTAAAATTATAATCCGGCACATTTAATAAGACCTTCTGAGTACCATCAGGATATTTGGCAGTATACTTAAAGCTTTTTCCTCGATAGTGCATATGTGGGAACAAACCATAAAGACTAACCTCCCTGTAAAAGGTCCTGCTAGCTCTGACTTTATAATTTTTATCATGAGGAGGAATACTAAAATCTGCATTAAATGCCCCTACTATTAAAAACTCTTTTTCCGGTTTTTGATCCGTCAAATGAATGCCAACCCGGCTTGCGTCTGAAGTTTTGCGTCCATAGGTAGTATAGTGAATTTGGAAGATCAATTCTGTCCCTTTTGGTAAGTACCTTCCCGTCTCAAAAGGGAAGATTTCTGGATCCATCCCGGGTACATATACTGCAAAAACTCCATCCAGCCAATTATATTCCGTTTCTATGGGTGGTTTTACATTTCTAGGGTATTCAACCATAATCAATATATGGTGGAGTACTTTTCGATTACCAGGAATAAACTCTACCGCAGATGCCCACATATCCTTATCCAGTTTCAATCTTTTTTGATCATAGCGATAATCCAATACTCCTGTAGCCGGTATAGCTTGTCTATTGAGTTTTATCTCCATATCCGGAGTACCCAATTTCCATTCAGAATCCTGGCCTTTTACTTCTTTGAGCGGATCTGTATCTGTTCCCTCGCCTCGAGGTGTTCCTGCCTCAATCCAATGCACTATTTTTTGAGTTTCTTCCTTGCTTAAGGACAGATCATTACTAAATTTACCGTAGTGTGGATCTGCCTGCCAAGGAGGCATTCTCCGAGTTCGAATCACTTCTCTCATCATAGATGACCAACCCACAACCTGCTCATAACTATCCAAAGCGAAAGGAGCTATTCCTCCTTCTTGATGACAAGTGGCGCATTTTTCTTTAATTATAGGGGCAATATCTACAGAATAGGAAATGGAACTAGAAGCAAGTTTCGATTTATTTGGCAAGGCCACTAAACATCCCTTTCCAGCAACCACCTTCTCTTCTAAGTCTTTATTTTTTAGTTTTGCCTCTAAAGCCTCAATCAAATAATCTCTATTAGCCTGCTGCTTTTGGCTCTCATATCCAAGCCGATCATCAACAGGGCCTCTGTAAAAAATATTCCAATTTTTAGGATCTATAACGATCGCCTCCGCCGTTCGGGCAATATTTAAGGATTCAGCGATCAATTGAGTTTCATCTATTAAAATGGGGAGGTCTATTTCAAATTCAGTAGCTTCCTTTTTAATACTTTCCCTATTATCCTGCAAATTGGCATTCAACATTAAAAAGACAATTCCTTTCTTTTGATACTTATCTCGAATTTTTTTCAATTCACTAAGCCCATTTCGAACTATTGGACAGCCATTGCCTTGGATATATAAAACGATTGCTTTTGCATCAGAATAGTAGTATAATTCATGATTTTTCCCATTCTGATCTAAGAGTGCAAAATTGTCAATCTTTGCTTCAATATTTTTTTCAGAAGGGTTTATAAGTGCTAGACTTGAAAAACAGAGAAAGGCGAGTAGTAGTCCGGACGGCCAAAGATACTTTTGCATAACAATAATTATTGGGTGAATAAACTAACTATCTGAATTTAAAGAATAAAATCAAATATTAATACTTTGCAGCTTGTTAATATTATATAGACCTTTGAGTTGTAGTACATGTTACAAAAGAATTAATCTAGCAATAAATATTTTTTTTGTGAAATCGCCAAAGAAGAGAGAAGAGTAATGATTAGTATTAATTCTTATTCATTTTTTTGACACAGACTTCGTACACAGACTGTCAAAGACTTTCACTGTTTTAGTCTATTTTTAATAAAATCTATTCTAATTCTATATACTTACATAATATCGAAAAATGAGTAAAAAAAATAAAAAAGGAAGAAGAGGAGTTGTTTTTTCAACGGATCCCGATTACAATTATTCTTATGAAGAACAGGAAGAAGAAACAACTTTAGATCCATCAGAGCAAAAGTTGCGGGTATTTATTGACCGAAAACAACGTAAGGGAAAAGAGGTTACACTGGTCACTGGTTTTGTTGGTAATTCTGATGATCTTAAAAATTTGGGGAAATTACTCAAATCAAAATGTGGCGTGGGAGGCTCTGTCAAAGATGGAGAAATTATCATTCAAGGTAATCAACGTGAAAAGGTCGTTGAACTTTTATTAAAAGAAGGATATAGAAATACTAAGAAGGCAGGAGGCTAGTTGGTAGTGAGTATTGGGTATTGGGTAGTGGGTATTGGGTAGTGGGTATTGAGATTAATTTTTATTTAGATATAAAGATCCTGTTTTGGTGAAATAACAAATAGAAATGAATAGATGTACCATAATATATGCAATATCAGTTGTTTTCCTATTAAGCTGTACACAAAAACCTTCCGAGCAGAATAGACCAAATATTTTGTTTGCAATCAGTGATGACCAGTCTTTTCAACATACCAGTTTTGCAGGTTGTAATTTTGTAAACACCCCTGCTTTTGACAAGATAGCAAATGAAGGTATTTACTTTTCAAATTGTTATGCTGGTTCGCCAGGTTGTGCACCCTCAAGGAGTAGCATTGTGACAGGGCGCTACCCTTGGCAAAACGAGCAGTCGGGGCAACATGCCTCCTCTTGGATGAAAAAGCATGTTCCCTTTATTGATTTACTTGAAAATAATGGATATGCTACCGGCCGAACGGGTAAAGGGGTCTCTCCTTTTCGCTATTCTCAAAGTGAAAAGGACTCGCTCTGGAGAAAAGGCAATGCTGCGGGGAACACTTATAGCGACATTTCTTATGTCAATGAACAAGATGAACGCTTTGCTCAAGGCATCAAGAATCTTAATTATTTTGAAAATTTTAAATACTTTGTTGATAATATAAAGGGCTCTAAACCTTTTTTCTTTTGGTATGGAGCATCTGAGCCTCACCGTCGATATGAGAAAGACTCCTGGAAACGTATGGGTAAAAAATTAGATGACATTAAACAAGTTCCGGGCTTTCTTCCTGATACAGATGAAATCCGAGGTGACCTACTTGACTATGCCGTGGAAATTGAATGGTTCGACCTTCATCTACAACGCATGTTGGATTATCTCGAAAGCATTGGCGAGTTAGATAACACCATTGTAATAGTCACTTCAGATAACGGTATGCCTTTTCCACGTGCTAAAGCTAATTGTTTTGAGTATGGAGTTCATGTTCCTTTTGCCGTTCGTTACCCAAAAGAATTTCCTGGAAAAAGGATAGTGGATGACCCTATAAGTTTTACAGACTTCGCACCAACAATTCTTGAACTTACTGGTACAAGCACAGAAGGGATGTTGCCTATCTCTGGTAAAAGCATCCTGAATATTCTTCGAAGCAAAAAACAGGGTAATGTTGACGAAACAAAATCATTTGCACTTGCAGGTCGTGAAAGACATTCAAGTTCTCGCTACTTAAATTGGGGATATCCTCAACGGATGATTCGCAGCAAGGATTTTATTTATATATGGAACCTTAGGTCAGAACGATGGCCCGCAGGTGCTCCCCAGCGTTTTCATCCTAACGATTCTACCAGCTCATATCCAATTTATGGCCTCAATGAAGAGGGAAAATACATGGAAGGAGGAGCTTTTACTGATATTGATGATTGTCCCTCCAAAAGGTATATAATTGAAAATCATACAAACCCTGAAGTTTCATTTTTTTTTGAGCTTGCTCATGGGAAAAGACCGGAGTTTGAATTATACAATGTTAAAGACGATCCTTTTTGCTTAAATAATCTTACAGGTAATAAAGATTATGGGTCAATTGAAACCTATTTAAAAGAGAAACTCACTGAAAATTTAAAATTAACCCATGATCCTCGGGTTGTAGGGCCGGATAAAGAAATATTTGATAGTTATAAAAGATATTCCAAACTTAGAAAATTCCCAAAACCAGTATACTTAGAATAAATTATAAGAATCAATACCTAATACGCTTGTGGCGATTTTCAAATCGCCGAACTAAATTAAAATTCAATGAAACAATTGATCGTCACCCTAACATTATTATTCCTAAGTTGGCCAATCCTCCATGCACAAGAAGTAGACATAAAACTCTATCAAAAAGTACCGATGAGGGATGGTATCAAACTATCCGCAAATATCTATATCCCTGGAAGTGATGAAACATCCTATCCAGTCATTCTTATCTACACCCCCTATGTCAATGATGAAGCAGTTGACAGAGGAATGTATTTTGCCAAGGAAGGTTATGTCTTTATTTCACTAGACTTACGAGGCAGAGGAAATTCGGAGGGAGAATACCGGCCATTTGAAAAGGATGGAATTGATGGTTATGATGCCATTAATTGGATAAGTCAACAGTCTTGGTGCAATGGTAATATTGGTATGATGGGTGGTTCCTATAGAGGGATGGTTCAATGGATGACTTTAAAAAACAAGCCAGAGGCCCTTAAAACGATTGTTCCTACTGCTGCGGTGGGGCCAGGGCTTGACTTTCCAAAGTCTGGCGGTATTTTCAATAATTATGCGCTACAGTGGCTGAATTTTACTGGTGGACAAAGCCGGAACGATAAACTGTTTGGAAATGGTGCTTTCTGGCAAAGTAAAGCCAATAAAAAGTATAAAGAATTTATACCTTTTAAGGATTGGGATCTATTAGCGCTCAATGAACGAAATCCAAATTTTCAAACCTGGATATCGCATCCCGATTTTGATGAATATTGGCAAAATTTTTATCCCTCCCCCAAAGACTACCAATCATTCAATATTCCTATTCTTACGATTACAGGGTATTTCGATGCAGATCAACCAGGAGCAATGACTTATTATGAACAGCATATGAAACACGGAAATCCAGAAGGGAAATCAAATCATTACTTGGTTATAGGACCTTGGTCTCATGCCGGCACCCGAAATCCCGTTACTAAATTAGGAGGTCTTACATTTGGAAGTGATTCAAAACTGGATATGAATAAGTTCCATTTGGATTGGTTCAATTGGACGCTTAAGAATGGCAAAAAACCTGAGTTTTTACATGATCAGGTAAGCTATTATATGATGGATCAAAATAAATGGAAGTACACCAGTCAATTCGAAAACATGACCAAGGATACCCTGAATTACCATCTATCTAGTCCTAATTCTGATTCAAAATTATTAATAAACCCAGGACAGTTAAACTCTCAAAAATCACCTGTCGCTGACGTTGACATCATTATTTATGATCCTTTAGACACATCAGCTGTGACCTATTATCAGGGAGCAGATTATTACAAGGCTCCTATACCGGTTGAAGAAAAAGGGCGAATAATCTATATTTCAAATGCACTGGATGCTGACACACCAATTGTCGGACGATTTGAAGTTGGGTTATATTTATCATTAAATGTACCTGATACGGATTTAATGGTGGAGCTATATGCGATTAATCAAGTTGGGGAAACTACCTACATCGGTTCCGAAGCGCTTAGATTAAGGTATCGCAATGGATTGGATCGTCCAAAACTTGCTGTACCTGAGGAGATATTCTTTTGCAAATTTGATACTCCATTTATCACGGCTCTTGAGGTAGAAAAAGGAAGTAGATTTATTTTGTCAGTCAAGAATCTTAATACTCCTTACAACCAAAAAAATTACAATTCGGGAAAGGATGTTTCCCTAGAGACAAAAGAAGATGCCAAAGAAGCCAAAATCAGTGTTCATCATTCACCAACATATTCAAGCTATATAAAGATACCTGTCGGACATTGAATATAAGTCCGCTTTGCTCGTGGCAGTTTGGGGTTGTGTAAAAACTAAAATTTTTAAAAATTTTAGTTTTTACACAACCCCCATAGTACATGAAATGTGGTATTTGACCAATCTAGCTTGAAGGTAAAAACCTTCATCGCCAGTTAGGAAACTGGCCTTAAAATACGTACGGCGATTTGGAAATCGCAACGAACAGAAGCATGCTCTCAATACTTCTACCTGACGGTAGACAGGCATTACTCAATACTCCATCTAGTCAAATCGTTTATTTTTAAAGGTGTCAATATTCCTTCTCTCCTTTTTAGTTGGACGACCAACTCCTTTTTCTCTGATTTCAGGCCTTGCCTTGCCAACAAACCACTCATTAAATTTATTCATTTCCTCATCAGAAGTCAGATTTTCATAGCAAGCCTGAGCGATGGGAGCCCCTACCCTCTTTTGAAGCAAATCGATCACCTTGAAACTAAGGTTAAAACCTTCCTTTTTTACTTCTAACAATTCTCCTCTTTGGAGAAGATAAGACGGTTTTACATTCATACCATTAATCTTTACCTTCCCACTTTTGCAAGCTGCCGTTGCCATAGTCCTTGACTTGAAGATCCGGACGCTCCATAGCCATTTATCTACTCTTACTTTTTTTATCATAAAAAATTCTTATGGAAACAAAATTAAACATGGCTCATCCCGAATTTTCTAATTTTTTTAACAAAAAGTGATCTCTGATAAGAGACATATAGCTGCCTTCGGCAGTTTGGGAGATAAATTGAGATATATGGAGGCATATTGTTTTAACTATTTACTAATTGCTTGAAATGTTCAGAAAATTATGGCTTGATTCATCCAGTCTTGGAAATTCATCAATATAAAAAGCTATTTATCCCTACTTATTTCCATGACTGCCGAAGGCAGTTACCTGTCTCTATTTGTCTCTCGTTTTTTGATGATTAAGAATGACATCATGTCTAATCCCAACGTCTTAGGGGCGAGTCATGTTATGTTAGAATAATTTTTTAAAGGAAATAGTTCAATATCAATTAAAAAATTGAATAAGCATCATCCTCTTTCCAGCGGCGGATATTCCAATGGCAATTTTTTTAGGGCATCTAGTACGATTTTAGCTAGTACATAATCTCTATACCATCTTTGATCCACAGGAATGATGTGCCAGGGTATTGTAGAGCGATTGAACACATCTTCATAGGCCTCCATATACTTGTCCCAGTGCTCACGCTCTTTCCAGTCATTATCATTATGCTTCCAATGCTTATCGGCCTCATCTATTCGTTCCTGAAGCTCTATTTTTTGTTGATCATGAGAAATGTGCAGGTAGAATTTTAAAATGATGGTATTGGCATCATATTGAAGTAATTCCTCGAAAGCATTAATGGATTTAATTCTTCGATCTACTCTTTCTTCGTCGATCCACCCGTGAACACGTTGAATGAGGACATCTTCATAATGAGATCTAT
Organism: Saprospiraceae bacterium; assembly: GCA_028285545.1. Taxonomy (GTDB): domain Bacteria; phylum Bacteroidota; class Bacteroidia; order Chitinophagales; family Saprospiraceae; genus JANQPA01. The sequence continues at coordinate 62,756 of JANQPA010000018.1, forward strand.
TAAAAATATGGATCATGCCCTGAGCCGGAGTATTTTTATGAATTCTCCATAAAAAATCATGGGCAAATTCCTCTTCGGTAGGTTTTTTAAAAGAAATAACATTAAGGCCGGAAGGGTGGCAATCTTTAAAAACTTTTTCGGTGGCTCCATCTTTTCCACTGGCATCCATTCCCTGATAGACAATTAATAGGCTATACTTTTTTTGGGCATAGAGGATATCTTGTAATTTTCCGATTTCCTCAACCATCTCTTTGGTAAGATCTTTAACTTCTCCTTTGTTTAAGTGAGCAGGAGCATCACTAGAATAGTCTTTGAGTTTTATCATAAGGTATTATACAAAATTAAAAATATAGATTGTGCGCTGACAGCGCACAATCTATATTTTTAAAAGTAATTAATTCATTTTACTTCTTTTCACAAGATAGGATTGCAAAATAGGTCTAAATCCTTCATGAATATCGGCCTCGATGAAATCAATTTGGTATTGAAGGCACCTCATTCTTAAAGCATTTTTAAAGTCGGCCATTTGCTTGACATAGTGGTCTTTCACCTGCTTGGATTGTAGTTTTATTTTCTCACCTGTCTCCATATCAACGAAAAGATATGGGCGATTTTCGAAATTAAAATCTACCTCTTTAGATTTATCTACTACATGAAATAGGACCACTTCATGTTTATTGTGTTTGAGGTGTTGCAAGGCAGAAAAGAGGTGCTCACTGTCCTCCATTTGTTCTAACATATCACTAAAAATGATCACCAAAGAACGTCGGTGAATACTGTCTGCAATTTGGTGTAGTGCTTGAGCTGCTGCTGTACTTTTATTCCGTTCTGGATTATTGATGACCTGATCCAAATAAGTAAGCATCAGTCGATAATGCGAAGTACTACTTTTGACTCTGGTATGAATTTTCACTTCATCTTCAAATAAACTTAAGCCAAATGCATCACGCTGTTTTTGTAAAAGATTCATAAGGGCTGCAGCAGAAAGAGCAGAAAACCTTAATTTATTGATGTACTCCTTAGAGCTTTTGGTAACTTCAGGAAAATACATACTGGAAGAGGTATCGATAATGATCTGACATCTCAGGTTGGTCTCTTCCTCAAAACGTTTGGTAAAAAGTTTGTCTGTTCGAGCAAATACTTTCCAATCAACATTTTTAGTGGATTCCCCCTGATTATATAGGCGATGTTCGGCAAATTCTACTGAAAAGCCATGAAAGGGACTTTTATGCAAACCGATAATAAAGCCTTCAACCACCTGACGGGCCAGCAGTTCTAAATTTCCAAAATCTCTTACCTGAATATTATCGAGTAGATCCATATCAATATTTATTTTATGCGGGTGTAGTTGAATGTACGAACACAAATAAAAAGCTCTTATTCCTTTTTAAGGGGAATAAGAGCTTAATGTACCTAATTTTTATAAATAATTAAAGATACGATTCTATTTTATCGGCCAAAACCGCCTTTGTAGTTGTTCCAACATGCTTATGCACTACCTCTCCATCCTTCAAAATAAGAATTGTAGGAATACTACGGATACCATATTTCATGGCTACATTAGGGTTATGGTCAACGTTTACCTTTCCAACGAAGGCTTTATCTTTGTAGTCTACAGATAATTCTTCAATAATTGGGCCGATCATTCTACATGGTCCACACCATTCTGCCCAGAAGTCAATTACCTTTACACCAGGGTCATCTAATGCCTTTTCCTGGAAATTCGCATCTGTGAATTCAAATGCCATTGTTTAAGATTTTAGCTATGTTATTGAATTAATTCCAAGTTTAGAAACAACTTTTTGTCTATGAAGTTGTAAAAATAGTCAAATGATTCGAATGATTTGTCCCAAATGGGACAACTATTTGATACTTTTTACGGATTTTGACTCTAATTAATGAGAAATAGGTTGTGTGAAAAGGCCGGCGGCCTTTTCACACAACCCTAGCATTACTTAAATGTTAAAACAACATTAAATAATAGCTGTATGGTTCCAAGGAGATGCCTCTTAAGCTATATTTAAGCCTTTTTAAATAGCAATTATTTTAGCCCATTGATGATGATTAGGAAAAAATTAATTTGGATAGGTCTGGGCGTGTTTGCCTTACTTTTAAGAACTATTTTAAGCTATCAGCCTGAATTTGTTGAGCAATATTATAGTAGAGGGATTTTTCCACTTGTCAGGTGGACTATCGATTATATGTTAGGTTGGATTCCCATTCCCCTGATTTATTTTTTCTTCTTCATCCTCTCCCTTTGGCTTTTTTTTAGCATCCGAAAATTCATCAAATCAAAAAATAAATGGACTGTTAAATTAGTCCAAAGCCTTCTTTCCATTTTGGCCTTTATTGGGGGAACGATGTTTTTCTTTTTTTTCCTTTGGGGTTTTAATTATGCTCGACAACCCATTGAGCAGCAGTTAAATTTGGATGTAAAACCCTTAAGCGTAAAAGAGTTAAAAGAAGAATTGCAATGGGTGAGTGAAAAAGTAGTGAAATTAAGAGAAGAGTTGTCTCTTCATTACAGTAAAAACCCTTATGAATTAGAACTGCCTAGAAAAACAGAAGATCAACTTAGAAATTCTCTAGAATCTTGGCTTGATTTGAGAGGATTCTCTACCCTTGGGCGGGTTCGAGGGCGTTGGCTATACCCCAAAGGGATTTTTTTGCGATTTAGTTCTGCCGGTCTGTACTTTCCACTCACTGGAGAAGGGCATATAGATCCTGGGCTCCATGTACTGGATCACCCATATACCATGGCACATGAATTATCACATGGATATGGTTTTGGAGATGAAGGAACCTGTAGTTTTTTGTCCTTTATTGCCTGTACAGAATCTGACAATGCTTTTTTTGCCTATTCAGCCTACCTAAATTATTGGATAACCCTGGCTAGAAACTATCGGCGTTATGCTCCTGAAGACTATGCCTCTGTTCGAGACCTGTTGAATGAAACCAATAAAGCAGATATAGAGGCAATTTTTGATACGCTAAGGAAGTATCCTGATATTATGCCAAAATTCAGAAACTATGCCTACGATGCCTATTTGAAATCGCAAGGTATTAAAGAAGGAGTGCTTAATTATAACCGTGTGATTATGTTGGTAAGAGCCTGGCGATTGGCAAAAAAGACTTAATAAAATGAAGATTAGACTTTTTAATAAGTTTATCAAGTGCTTCCTCACCTTAATCAATTGAGAAGTCAAATGAATAAAGAGTTAGAAAAGAAGGCCTCTATTTTTTCAAAATATTAATGGTTTTATTGACTCAACATTTTTAAAATAATTAATATTGCAACTCAAATAATTTTGCAGTTAAATGTTCGATTTTCATAAGGATAAAAAAAGGTATTTTGATTACCAATACTTTACTTCCAGGGATTATATTGTTCCTTTTCTGAGCCCCCATTTGGATGAGAATAAGCCTTTGAAAGTATTAGAAATTGGTTGTGCAGAAGCAGGTGTTTTAAAAGCCTTTACAGAGCAAGGGCATCAATGCCTTGGAATCGAATTAATGGAAGGAAGATTGGAGCTAGCAAGAACATTTATGGCTGATGAGATGGAAAAGGGACTGATATCTTTTATTAATAAGAACATATATGACATTGACCTTGAAAAAGATATAGGTTATAAGTTTGATCTTATCTTACTAAAAGATGTCATTGAACACATCCCCAAACAAGGAGTCTTTATTGAAAAATTATTGGATTTCCTGGAACCGGATGGGAAAGTTTTTTTTGCCTTTCCTCCATGGTATATGCCTTTTGGGGGGCATCAGCAGCTGTGTAGAAGCAAAATACTATCCAAACTCCCCTATTACCACTTGCTTCCTATGCCTGTGTATAAAGGAATTTTAAAAGCATTTGGTGAACCCCAATCCGTTCAAAAAGATCTTGAAGAAATAAAAACAACTGGGATTTCTATAGAAAGGTTTGAAAAGATTTCGCGAAACAGTTATCATATCGTAAAAAGGGAGCTGTTCTTTTTCAATCCCATTTACAAATATAAATTTAACCTCAAGCCGAGAAGGCAATCAGATATCATTACTCCCATCCCTTTTATCAGAGATTTTTTAAGTACTTGTGCATATTATTTGCTGGAGAAAAAGACTATTGTTTAACTTTCTTGCTTAAGCAAAACTTTTAGAAATTACCAGCTCCTTTCCTCCATGACTATAATCATAAAACCCTTCTCCTGATTTACGACCTAGCTTGCCTGCAGTAACCATATTCACCAATAATGGACAGGGTGCATATTTGGGATTCCCAAATCCCTCAAATAATACCCTCATAATGGACAAGCAAACATCCAAGCCAATAAAATCTGCCAACTGTAACGGCCCCATTGGATGAGCCATTCCCAATTTCATAACTGTATCGATTTCCTCAACCCCAGCCACTCCTTCAAAAAGAGTAATGATGGCTTCATTAATCATAGGCATCAAAATTCGATTAGCTACAAATCCAGGATAATCATTAACCTCTACAGGTACTTTGCCAATTGCCTTTGAAAGATCCATAATTTGTTGGCATACTTCATCCGAGGTGGCGTACCCACGAATGACCTCTACCAATTTCATGACTGGCACAGGATTCATAAAATGCATACCAATTACTTTATCAGGACGATTGGTTACAGTAGCAATCTCGGTAATGGAAATAGAAGAGGTATTGGTAGCTAGAATGGCAGAAGCAGCAGCATGTTCATCTAATAATTTAAAAATGGATTTCTTTATGGTAGGATTTTCAGTAGCTGCTTCAATAATCAGATCAGCATTTTCTACTCCACTTTTTGTGTCGGTGAAAATTTGGATATTGCTGAGTGTACTTCTTTTTTCTGACTCGGTGATTTTTTCTTTTTTGATCATCCGATCTAAGTTTTTACCAATAGTGGCCAGGGCTTTTTCTAAGGCTTCCTGATTAATGTCAATTAAAGAAACCTTATGCCCCTTCATGGCAAAAACATGGGCGATACCATTTCCCATGGTTCCGGCACCTATAACTGCAATTTTGTTCATTTTTGTTGGTTCGTTTTGGTTGGTGAAAAAGATGAGTAAGGCTAAAAAAAACTATTTTACCATAAAATAATTTCAGGCACCTCGATCGAGTCGAAATGCCTGAAAAAATATTCATTATTTGGTGGTATTACTATTCATTAAAGAAAGAAGATTCATTTTTTCCTCCTCCTTGAACAGTCTCAAGACGTTTCTTAATTTCATTAGAAGTTTCGATATCATCCTTTCTTGCAAAAATCTCTTTAAGCGCAATTAAGGTATTGATATCATTCGGATTCATTGATTCTGCCTTTTTGAAAAAAGGGAGTGCTTTATCAAATTCAGTAAATACTTCTTGCTTTTTAGCCTCATACTTCTTAATTCCATCTGCAGAATAATCATCTGCTAATTTTTGAAGTTGTTGGGTTAAACCTGCAGCCTTATTATAATGTAATGCTCCTTTACCATAAATTGCATCAATATATTCTGGGTCCAACTTCAAGGCTTCATCATAGGTTTGCATGGCCAAATCAAAGTATTTCTTTTCATTTTCAGTATCTCCATCTTTGAATGCCTTTTGATAAAACTGATCATAAACATTTCCTAATGTAAAATGCAATGACTTATTACCTGATTCTTTTTCAATGGCCAGTTTAAGTTTCTCTACTAATACCTCTGTTTTACCAGTTCGCAAAAAGTGGTTTATTTCGGCAAATAATAAACCTAAATCTTCTGGATATAACTCTCTACCTTTTTCAAGATATTCATATCCAGCCTCAGAATCATCAGCAGATTTAATTTTGTACATGGCTTCATATACAAGAGGTTTATCATAACTTTTTTCGTAAAGCTTTTGAAAATAAACTGCAGCGGAAGGCATTTTATTGGCATTCATAGCTGATAGGCCAGTAATATAAAGTTGATTGTTATAGTCTTCTTCCTTAGCCAAGGCGCTTTCCACATTATTTTCAGAAAGTATATCATGGGCTCTGATAACTCCGTTAAAAGAATTAAAAGCCTTTTCGTAATTCCCGGCCTCATACTGGTAAACACCTAATTGGCTCATGCTATTTTGTACTGCACGGAGGCCATCGAGTGCTTTTTTCTTATCGGAACCTTTTTCGACCATACCATGTGCCTTAACATAGGCGTTCATAGCCGCAATAGCCTTTCCATCAGGAGAAGGAAGGTCATCGGTAGATCCAATTCCAAGCTGTTTGATGGTAATATACTGAGTGGCAACCTCAGAATAAACATCTCCTTTTACCATCCAGGCTTCAGCGGCTCCTTGTGCATCAGATTTTCCCATTACGGCATCAACCTGAGTTACTGCATCCTTTAATTTACTTTTGTCACTATTATTAACTTTAAAGGCATTTAAGGATCGGCTCGCCTGCTTTAATTCTTTTTTAGTGTCTTTTCCCATTTCCTGGGCATCGACATTTATTGCTAAAATTAGCATTAGAGGAATGAATAGAAGCAATTTTTTCATTGTGCTGAGCTATTTTGTTTTAGAATAAAAGTTTGTTTATAGCAACGAATTTACTAAGCATATTACAATAAAAAATGTTGCTATGGTTAAAAATAACTTGTTTTTAACGTATTAAGATTGATTTTCGTCAGTTCCTTCAGTTTGTGTTTCAGTTTCATTGGTTTCATCACCATTATCGTTTTCTGGAATAATAGTAACGTCAGCAATTTCATCTTTATCCAAACGAATAATTCTTACCCCCTGGGTGGCACGACCCAGAACGGATACCGTTTCCACAGGGGTACGTATCACAATACCCTGTTTGGTAGTAATCATCAGATCATCAGAATCTGTAACTGATTTAATGGCTACTACTGGTCCATTTTTTGCGGTTACTTGAAGCGTTTTTACTCCCTTTCCTCCTCTGTTGGTTAATCTGTATTCCTCTATGGGAGAGCGTTTTCCATATCCTTTTTCGGAAAGAACAAGAATGGTGTGGCTTTCTTTTTCCTCAGAGCCTATAGATACCATGCCGACCACAGCATCTGACCCATCATTATTTAGAGATATTCCCTTAACCCCGGCTGCATTCCTTCCCATAGGGCGAACTTTACCCTCATTGAATCGGATGGCATTGCCATTTTTAGCTGCCAAAAATATCTCATTCTCTCCATTACTTAGACGTGCTTCTAGCAATTGGTCACCTTCATTTATCGTAATAGCATTAATTCCATTGCTTCGAGGTCGTGAAAAAGCTTCCACTGAGGTCTTTTTTACCATTCCTTTGCGAGTACAGAAAATGATATAGTGATTATCCAAAAATTCTTTTTCCCTCAGGTCCTTAATTTTAATATATGCTTTCACCTTATCCCCCTTAGGAATTTGTAGAAGATTTTGGATCACCCTTCCTCCGGCTGTCTTAGCAGCCTCAGGAATTTGATAAACTCTCAGCCAATGACAACGACCTTGCTCTGTAAACAAGAGTAAATAGTTGTGGTTGGTAGCAACAAATAAGTGTTCGATAAAATCTGTATCTCTGGTTTTACTTCCTTTGGAACCTCTGCCTCCCCTACCCTGAGTTCGGTATTCGGTTGCAGGAGTTCTTTTGATATAGCCAAGATGAGAAATCGTAATGACAACCTCTTCATCTTTGATCATGTCTTCTATGCTAATATCGCCCTCTGCAGCAGTAATGTCGGTGCGTCTTTCATCGCCATAGGTGTCCTTAATCTCAAGTAATTCCTCTTTAATAATGTTCCTTTGAAGTTCATCGCTGGCCAGGATGGCTTTAAGTTCTCCGATCAACTTTTTAATCTCCTCATATTCTTCCTTGATTTTTTCGCGCTCCAGGCCAGTCAGCTTTTGAAGTCTCATATCCAAGATGGCTCTTGCCTGAATTTCAGAAAGTTGAAACTCCTGCATTAATCCATTTCGTGCTTCTTCAACCGTTTTAGAAGCCCGAATAAGTTTTATGACTTCATCAAGGTGGTCTAGGGCAATGAGCAAGCCTTCCAAAATGTGGGCCCTCTCTTCAGCTTTTCTCAGATCATATTGAGTTCTGCGAACAATGACCTCTATTCTGAAATTAATAAAATGCTCAATAATTTCTTTCAGGCCTAAAATCTTAGGTCTTCCATTTACTAAAGCAACATTATTTACTCCGAAAGAAGATTGAAGAGCGGTGTATTTATATAACTGGCTCAAAACAATCTGGGCCATGGCATCCCGTTTCACTTCTACCACGATGCGCATCCCGTTTCTATCGGATTCATCTCTAACATCACTAATACCAGGAATTTTCTTATCGGCCATTAATTCAGCAATCTTAGCTACTAGCGAAGATTTATTTAACTGATAAGGAATTTCATTGATTATTATGACCTCACGGCCGGAAGGTGTTTGTTCTATATTTGCTCTTCCCCTAACGACTACTCTACCTCTACCTGTGTGGAAGGCCTCCCTAACACCAGACAAGCCATAGATAATACCTCCGGTAGGAAAATCTGGGGCTTTAATATATTGCATCAATTCATCAGTAGTGATTTCTGGCTGGTCAATAGTGGCAATTATTCCATCTACAACTTCAGAAAGGTTATGTGGCAACATATTTGTAGCCATCCCTACAGCTATGCCACTTGCTCCATTAATCAGCAAATTTGGTAAACGCGTAGGTAAAACTGTTGGTTCCTCCAGTGAATCATCAAAATTCAAGGCAAAATCAACCGTTTCCTTTTTTATATCTGCTAGTATTTCCTCACTAATCTTCTTTAGACGGGCCTCCGTATACCTCATTGCGGCAGGACTATCACCATCTACAGATCCAAAGTTCCCTTGCTTGTCAACCAAGGGATATCGCATAGACCAGGGTTGAGCTAATCTTACCATGGTATCATAAACAGAGGAGTCACCATGAGGGTGAAATTTACCAAGCACCTCTCCCACTATACGAGCAGACTTTTTAAAAGGTTTATTATAGGTAAGCCCTAATTCATACATTCCATAGAGCACTCTGCGGTGGACTGGTTTCAAACCATCTCTTACATCTGGCAAGGCCCTTGAAACAATAACCGACATAGAATAATCAATGTATGCCGATTTCATCTCATCGGTAATGCTAATGGGAATAATTCTTTGATTCAATGACATATTTTTTACTTTTCAGAAAGGCATGCAAAGATAACAAAAATTGAATCTTTTTTGTAAAAATTGCAGTCTTGTTGCTAACAGTCGAAAGCGATCTGAAAAGAAGGTCTAAAACAATTACCTTGCGGCAACAAACAAAGCTTAATCTCAGTTGTTATTGCCAAAGTTTATATCAGTACCAATGTTAGCAGATCGCCTGCTTTTTTATAAAAATTTTTGTATTAAATAATATATAAAGATAAACAAAATACTCCACATGCCGAAACAAGTGACACCATATAAAACAGAGGAAAGTAAAAAGAATCAGGTTCGTCAGATGTTCAATAATATTGCTTTCAGATACGATTTCCTTAACCGTTTGCTGTCAATGGGAATTGATAAAGGATGGCGTAAAAAGGTAATCGCTCTAATAAAGAAAAAGGAATCTCTAAATATACTGGATATCGCCACTGGCACTGGTGATTTGGCCCTTGAATTGGGGCAGGCCTTACCAAAAGCTAAAGTAATTGGTTTGGACCTGGCACCCCAGATGCTGGAAATTGGCCGGCAAAAGGCACAAAAAAAAGGAATGTCAGAATCTATTTCGTTTATTGAAGGTGATGCAGAAAACCTCCCTTTCCAAGACAATAGCTTTGATGCCATCACTGTTGCATTTGGAGTACGCAATTTTGAGACACCACTAAAAGGTCTCAAAGAAATGAATCGGGTGCTCAAGCCGGGAGGGCAATTGATCGTTCTGGAATTTTCAAAAACCAGGTCAAAATTCTTTAAGGGAATATTTAATTTTTATTTCAAATACATTTTACCGCAAATTGGACGTTTAATCTCCAAAGATGCAAGAGCCTACCAATATCTATATGATTCTGTGCAGGCTTTTCCATCAGGAAATGAATTTTTAAACCTTTTAGATCAATCAGGATATCGCGCTGAAAAGTGGATACCATTAACATTTGGCGTTTGTTCCATCTACTACGGAGAAAAATAACATCACACATGTACTTGAAAACTAATTCCTTAATTGGTAGAACATTGTTATTACTGGCTTTTTTATTAACTGTTCAAATTTCTTTTGCACAAAAATTTGGTGGAAACGGTAATTACAATTTTTTGGATTTTCAACAGAAACCCTATTATTTCGGGATTACTCTTGGGATTAATAGTTCAAGCTTCACCCCATTTCGTTCTTCTGAATTTATCCAAAATGACAGCATTCTGGCCATTGAAGGGGTAAATGGCCCAGGGTTTAATCTGGGTATAGTAACCAACCTGAAAATTGGAAATTACTTTGACTTTCGGTTTTTGCCAACTTTATCCTTTGCCGAACGACGGATTGAATTTTCAAGAGATCGACGAATCGGTCCAATTTCTCAAAGACAGATCGAATCGGTTCTGGTAGAAATGCCTTTTCAATTTCGATACAAATCTGCTCCTTTTAATGATATTCGATTGTTTTTAATTGCTGGAATCAAATATTCTTTTGATGTGGCCAGTGACTCACGAACCAAACAGGCCGAAAGCCTGCTTAAAATATCACCAAGTGATTTTTCTGTTGAATATGGGGCTGGAATACAATTTTTCTTCCCATTTTTCATTTTTTCACCGGAATTCAAAATATCCCAAGGCATAGGGAATACATTGATTTTTAATTCATCTTTAGAGGAATCTACTGTACTGGAAAAATTATTATCCCGAACCTTTACCATTTCTCTTCATTTTGAAGGATAGGAAGGGGGAAGTTCCAAGGAGGAAGTTCGAAGGGGGAAGTTGGAAGAAGATGAAAAATTTAATTTGATTTTAGGTTTTTCAGTTCAGTATTTACGAATTGAATGACTTCAGGAAAAAACAAATGGAATTCTTTTGTGAGGTCGGGAAGCTGTTCATTAAGGGTATCTTCGACTCCTTCCAGCCATTCAGGTTTGCTAACTCTTCGACGCATTCCACCAAAAGCTCTTTTCATGCCATATATTTCTCTATATCTCACCAGCCAATTATCGGCGATCATATTTGGCAGGCTTCTCCTCCAAGAGTCTGGCATAAGATCGAGGTGATCCATTAAAATGGTATATACCTGTTGGGTAAATTCCTCTATTGGTTCGTCAGCATACTCCTTCCAGTGGTTTGCTAAAAGATAATCGTAATAAACATCTATTATTGCCGGGGCGTACTTTCGGTGTTTGGAATACAATCGGCGAACACCCTTCAAAACGACAGGATGGCCATCCGTGTAATGATCAATTTTCCTATGTAATTGCACTCCCCGCTTAATTCCTTCTGAGTAAAAGGATAATTCCTTGTTGCTAATCATATCAGCGATGAAATTACCTACAATGGTTTCTTCATCTTTACCAGAAAGGAATACATGTGCTAAAAAGTTCATTTAGAAAAAATTTCACGATCACTTAAGAACCCGAAAGTACAGTTTAAGTAGTTAAATCCGAAAGTAAAAGGATTATTGTGAAAACAAACACTCGGAATCTAAATATAGTTTCTCAGCTTAATGAATTGTTAGGAATATCTTTGATAAGGTTTTACTATATTTGCGCCAAATTTTGAGAAATAATATTTAATCCTATATAAAAATGGCATTACAGGCAGGCATAGTTGGGCTTCCCAATGTGGGAAAATCTACTCTTTTTAATGCATTAACTTCAGGCAAGGCTCTTGCTGCTAATTACCCTTTTGCAACAAAAGATCCAAACGTAGGTATCATCACCGTTCCAGATACTCGATTGGATAAATTAAAAGACTTGGTAAATCCTCAAAAAGTTATTCCTACTACGGTAGAGATCGTGGATATTGCCGGGCTTATTAAAGGAGCAAGCCAGGGAGAGGGACTTGGTAATCAATTTCTTGCCAATATCCGTGAAGTAGATGCGATCATCCATGTGGTTCGTTGTTTTGAAAATGACAATGTTATTCATGTTGATGGCAATGTTGATCCGGTCAGGGATAAAGAAATTATTGATACTGAATTAATATTGAAAGATCTGGATACTGTTGAAAAAAAATTGGAAAAATTGCGCAAGCAGGCAAAAAGTGCAGATAAGGAAGCTATTCGGGCTGTAGAAACGGCCGAAAAAATAAAAGCCCATCTAGAAACAGGTCAGCCAGGGCGCTCCTGCCCTCTTGATGACGATGAATATGCTTTATACCACGACTTGTTATTGCTTTCCAGTAAGCCCATTCTATACGTTTGCAATGTGGATGAGGATTCTGTCAATGAAGGAAATGAACACACTAAAAAATTTAAAGAAGCCGTTTCTGGTGAAACCGCAGAAGTCATTCTTATTAGCGCAGATATAGAAGCAGATATTGCAGGTTTGGATACTCTGGAAGAAAGACAAGAGTTTTTGGAAGATATGGGTTTAAAAGAACCTGGTGTCAATAAACTCATTCGTGCCACCTACAAGCTGTTGCGTTTAATCACCTATTTTACTGCTGGAGAAAAAGAGGTTAGAGCCTGGACCATAACGGAAGGGACAAAAGCCCCGGGCGCTGCAGGTGTCATCCATTCTGATTTTGAAAAAGGATTCATTCGGGCAGAGGTTATAAAATATCACGATTATGTAGAATTGGGCTCTGAAACTGCAGTCAAGGAGGCTGGAAAATTAGGCGTAGAAGGTAAAGAGTATGTGGTTTTAGATGGGGATGTGATGCATTTTAGGTTTAATGTTTAGTTCCCGTGTTCCCGTGTTCCCGTTGTTTAGGGAGTCCTTTACTATAGGTATAGTTGCTTATTTGAGTCTTTTTTTGGCACGCAGATATCGCTGATTCCGCTAATGCTTATCTGCGATATTTGCGAAATCCCTGACGACCGGAGGTGGTTGCCTGAAAAAAATGCTCAAATAAATGGAAAATCTAAAATTTAGCACTACTAATCCCTCTACCCATTACTCAATACTCACTACCCAAACTAGTATTTCCATTCATCCAAATACTTAGCAAAAACTTTAGCAAGATTCTCTGCATCATCAATACCGCGGTGAGCAGTACCTGTAAACTCAAAACCTTCCGTTTTTACAGCTTTGCGAAGCCCTCTGGGACGTCTTAGGCGTTTAATTTCCTGATATTGACGCTTTAAATTGATATGAGGATCTACCCAATCGTATTCCAGATCATGAAGTTCACAGTCCTGAATAAGCATTTTTTTATCAAAATTACCCCAGGATGCCAGTAAATAATCTTCATCATCATAATAACCAATCCAATCTAAAAAATCTTCGATGACTTCAGAAAAGTAAGGAGCACGTTCTACATCAACTTGTCTTATAGAGGTCAGCTCGGTACAAAAAGCAGATAGGAAAGGATTTACAATAGGTTTGATAAATGAATTAAAGCTGGATTCCACTTCTCCAAATCGATTAATAAGAAGAGCTCCAATTTCAATTATTTCTTGTACCTGACTGTCATTTTTTTGTGCCCAGCAGGTAGCCTCCAAGTCGTAGATTATAAATTTCACGTGCACGTAGTATGAGAGGTGAAAATAGAATGTAAAATATTAACTTAATTTAAAGAAGATTTGTTTCCTTTCTTCCAAATAATTCCCAGTCTAGGTGGATTTATTTTTTATCATTTCTTTCAGTTCTTGTATTTCTTTTTGAAGAACATCAATTTTTTCTTCTAAAACTCTGTTATTGTCAATGGTCATTTCATCAACAAATACTGCATTGGCAAGAGACATACCGAAGATTCCGCCTACCAACACTATAATTACAAAATACACCCTGGTAAGGCCAATTATCCAATTATTATCTGTTCTGGATGCAATCACATTGGGGATTTCATTCCACCCTTCTATGGTAAACATCTGAAAAATCGAATAGGCCGAAACAAGGGGATTACCAAAATACTCAGGAGCAATTCTGGCATAAAGATGGCAGGTGAATAAGGCCAAAAGAAAATTAATGATCACCAATGCCAAAAGAACAAATACGGAAGCCTGTAAAGCTCGGCCCAAGCCTGACATCACCTGGGTAAGGTTTGGAATAAATCGAATAAATCGAATCAGACGAATTAGGCGGAACAACCTCAGTAAAATTAACAAAGAAGTATCCGGAACAGGAATTATATGAACCAGTATGGAAGGCAAACTCAATACCACAATGATAAAGTCAAATCGATTCCAACTACTACCAAAATACCCTTTGGGCTTGTAAATGGATATCTTCACTACAGCCTCAATAACAAAATACAGGATAAATAACTGGTCTATTAATTCTAAGTAGGGATTACCGGCAAACTGAGGGAAATATATAAGAAATAAAACGATGGTATTGACCAAAATGGCAATCATCACTTTACGTTCATCCAGGAAGAGGTTCTTCAACATTTTAAATCACTTCTAATTCGTAAGATTTCCAGCGAATTTTTTTGTCTAAGCCATAATTTTCAAGCCGATTGTGATAAAAATACAAAAGCTTAAAATTTTCACTGATGATCTTTCCTTTTTTATTGAGTTTTAATGGTTTTGCCAGGTGAAAATTACCCAGTCTTTTGATTCCATCATCAATAATGGTATCTAATTCCCTATGAATCTGCTCTGATAATTTTATTTCTCCCTTTTCTTCCATTTCAAAGAGAACTTCCTGTAACTGCCCCACCACATCACGCAAACCATCAGCAGGAAATACATAATCACTAGCAGGGAGCCTTAAAATTCCGTATAAATCGAGTTTAGAATTCCGGTTTTTCAAAAACTCGAAGGCGGCAAAAGCAACAATATGGCTAGTAAGTACAATATTATCTTTGTGATATCGATCTACGATGGCTTCAGATAATATTTTGGTATATTCAGATTCTCGTTGTCTATCTTTACTTATCTTATTATTTAAGGTAAAATAATCTTTCATCCTAAGCTTGTTGCCAAACTTGTCAAAGCTGTTTCCGTCAAAATCTACCGGGTTTCCAACTACATCCATGGGCTGTCCTAATGAGATAATAATTTCATTCCCTTCAGAAATCACTTGCCAGGCAAACTTCAAAATTTTCCTGAAGCTCAGAAATCCGTCTTTTGCTTTAAGATAGCGCTCCCTACCCATCCGGCGTAGATGTTGTTCTACTAAGTATTGAGCTTCCAAAACAAAATGATAACTTAGGATCACAGGTACCACAAAAATTTTGGATTCTTCTCCCTTTTTATAAATGGCTCGCTGAGCCTCAATAACCGTACTCAATAAACCAAGTTTTAAGCGGTTTTCCAAAGTGCCTGCTCTGGAGCGGGTGCCGCCAGGGAAAAACAAATTATTGGTTCCTCTTTCTATCGACAATTTGGACATTGTTTTTAATGTCTCCAGGTAGATGGGATTTTTTTTACGCCTATCCACCCGATAAGTGCCCAGGCGATTCATAAAATAGGCAGTATAACCTGTGTTGTATAAATTAAGGCCTGCTCCATAAGTAAAGGAAGGAAGACCGATTAAATCCATTCCATATCCAATCAGGATGGAATCCAGATTGCTAAAATGGGTGGGGACCATTACCACTGTCCCTTTTTTCATCAAGTTTTTAACCTGATCTATATATCCTTTGACCAAAAGACGATCTTGTGCCTTTGCCTGCCCTGCCCTCACCCACCAAAATGATTTTAAGCTAATGGAAGAATAAAGAAGACTATTAAAAAACAGGGTCAGGAATTTTCTGGCAAATAGAAAGGTCTTGATTCGGAAAGTACCAACAATTTCTTCTGAATATCGATGAATTATCTTCTGCAATAATTCTTCGCTAGAAGATTTAACTTCGGCTTCGCCCTGGTTTGTTGGTTCAATCTTTAGAAGACGACCCCTGATTTTTTTCCAAAATTGTTTTTCATTGGGGGGGTCTACTTTCCAAACTTCTTCCTTGATTCTGATACGTTCCATGTAGATGGTTTTGGCGATGATATCCAAAACTCCCAGGCCATGTTTTTGCATCAGGCGGTCCAGAGTATGATCTTCTATATCTTTTACAAAATTTTTCCTATCCTGGTGTAATTTATAAATTGGCCAGTCTTCAATATTTTGAAAAACATGATGCGGATAGGTTTTATTCCTTTTTTTCATGAAACAGAATTGGGTTCGGTATTACTGATAATTTCTTCGATAAAATCCAGCAATTTTTGTGTTCCTTCCTTATTTCTTGAGGAAGTGAAAAATTCTTGCGGTAAATCATGCCAATATTTATATAACTCCTGACGAATTAATTCAATGTTTTCTTCAATTTCATGTGGTTTACTTTTGTCTGTTTTAGTGTAAACAATTACAAATGGAATTCTTCTTTCACCCAGCCAATTTATAAATTCCACGTCTATTTTTTGAGGTGGCACATTGGCATCGATCAGAACGAGGGCACATTGCAAGGAGTATCTCTTCATTAAGTAAGCTTCAATCATTTTCTCCCACTCTTTTCTTTTTCTTTTGGAAATTTTGGCATAACCATAACCAGGTAGGTCTACCAAATACCAATTATGATTAACCAGAAAATAATTTATCAGCTGAGTCTTTCCAGGCTTTTTAGAGGTATGGGCAATTTCTTTCCTTTCGGTAAGGGCATTAATGAGCGAAGATTTTCCAACATTTGACCTGCCAATAAACGCAAATTCAGGCCGGTCATCCTTTGGACAAAGGGCAACTTCGGGAAAACTTCCTCTGTATTCTACACTTTGAATTTGCACTTAAATATCGTTGGTGAAATAATTGTTTGAAGGCGAATATAGTAAATATGTCAATAGCACCCTATTATTGCAAAGAGGCATTAAGGTCTTATCTAAATCATAAATTTTCTATTGACATTATATATTAAGAAAAAATAAATCTATATTTGAGCATTCAGACATCCTCCCTTCACAAACCCTTATTAAAATATCAATTGTTTAGCCTAATATTCTTTTTGTAAAATAATAAAGATCACCTAAGTAAAATTCATATTTATTCATTCATAACCCAAAAATGATGAGAAAATTATTATTTATTTGTCTCTTTTTCGCTTTATGCACAACCGGTTTTTCGCAAATTCAATTTGGTTTTAGGGCTGGTCTTGGAACTACGGATATAAGTCCAACTGATTTAACTCTATTTTCTCAAGACGGCAGGGAAGCTCTTGGATTAGCAATTGATGATGCCAAGTTCAATATTTTTGGAGGCTTTTTAGTACGCATCATGTTAGACGATTTTTTTATTCAACCTGAATTGGTCTTTTCATCAAATGGAGTGGATTATTCTGTAGATGATCTTTCTAGTCCAGGAAATGTGATTACCACTGTTAGAAAAGAAAGATATCAATACCTGGATATTCCAGTTATGGTTGGTTACAAAACAGGATTTCTAAGGCTCATGCTGGGACTTGAAGGGCATGTTTTTCTAAACAGCACCTCGGATCTTTTTGATTTTGAAAATTATGATCAAAATTTCGATGCTTTTACTTTGGGATGGCAGGGCGGTCTCGGTGTTGACATCTCTAAAATCATGATAGATTTAAGGTTCCAGGGCAATTTCACAAAATTTGGTACCCATATACGTTTTGCAGGGCAGGAATATCAGTTTGATGACTCTCCTTCCCGATTGATGTTATCCGTGGGCTTCTTATTGTAAAATATGATTCAAAGCCCTGGAAGAGCTAAAATATTGTTAGCTGCGTGAATGAAAACAAAGAAAAGCTCCAGCGGAGCGTAATGTGAAAAATGTTTGGCCTACATTATGCTCCGCTGGAGCTTTTCTTTGTTAAAATTTCCTCTTTAAGAATATCATGCTTCCCTGAAGCAATTTTGGTCATGAGAAGCTAAGGCCTCAATTCAAGATTTTAATTAAAATTTATTTCATGATTCGAATGACTGCTATTTATAAAATTATGATCATTAAAAAAAAAGGTCAAATCCTATTTTCAAAATTATTCAAATACTCTTTCTAAGAATCTAATATGCTTGGTATAGGTAGCTTGCCGTTGTTGAGCTGTATTCCCGAAAGAGTGACCTGCACCTTTAACATTAATTAAAAACCCGGGGTGCTTAAAAGATTGAAGCCTCGCTACAAATTTATATCCATGATAAGGCAGAGCCGTGGCATCCTTTTCTCCCACAGTTATTAAGACAGGTGGAAATTGCTTTTCCTTAGAAATATTATGATATGGTGAATAAGAATTAAGGACATGAAATTCTTCTTTCTTTTCTGAGGTTCCAAAATCGGAGGTCCAATTAGCAGCGTTTCCTTCTTTGTGGTATTTGAGCATATCCAATACAGGTATATCTAACAGAGCAGCACCAAAAAGAGCAGGTTCTTGTACCAATGCTGCCCCTACCAGAGGTCCACTTGCACTTCCTCCATTGGCTACAATACTCCCTTTTTCACAATAACCTTCTTCGATCAACCATTTTACAGCACTTAAGTAATCGTCAATGCCATTTTGTTTATTGATGCCTATCCCGGATTCATGCCAGGATTTTCCATACTCTCCTCCCCCTCTTACTCCGGGAATGGCATAAATATTCCCTGCATCGATCCAGGCCATGGTCCGAGCAGAAAAAAACGGAGTCACAGAGGAGTTAAAAGCACCATAGGCATAAACCAATACCTTGTTTTTACCAGTTATCGACAATCCCTTTTTATGGCATATCAGCATGGGAACCCGAGTACCATCTTTACTGGAATAAAATACTTGCTTGACCATATAATTTTCCGGAACAATTTGAGTGTCAGGGCCAGTAGCCTTTTTTATCTCTCCAGTCTTCAAATCCAGTTGATGAATAAATCCCGGATCGGTAAAGGAATTCAATACAAAATGAATAACAGGCTGCCGAGTAGTATTTATTAGCCCTAAAATGGTTCCCGGATAAGGTAATTCAGCCTCACTAACAATATTTCCTGCCAAATTATACACCTCAAAGGTGGATTTCATGTCCTTTTTATAGTTTAATAATAGTAGATCTCCAATTTGATTAGCTCCTGTAATTAATTTGTCTGAAGCAGAAATCAATGTTTGTTTTGCGCTATTTTTAAAATCTAATTGAATGACTTCTCCTTTATCATAAGCATCATAGGAAATTAGCAGGGCTTTAGTTCCTTTATTTCCAATAAGGCTTAGGTTTTTTCCTGAGTGTAATTGTTTAAAACTTCCTGAAGTTCCTAGTTTTTTGGCAAAAAGAGTTTTTACATTTTGACTAATTTCCATAACCAAAATATATTGGGAATCAGAGGTAACATAAGGCCTGTATAGATCTGTTGGTTTTTTATTATCAAAAATCAGCTGTTGCTTGCCTTTGTCATTTCCTATTTCATGATAAATTATTTTTGAAAAACTGGCAGGGTCACTTGAGTTTTTTGGATCATTAAATTGAGTGACAAATAAACTTTTATTATCAAGATTCCAAGCCACTCCTGTCCTACCCCAATAAACATTTTTAATTTCATCATCTAATAGCTCTCTCTTTTGAAGGTCAAAGAATTTTAACTTTCCCCATCGTGTAGGTCCCTGAGTTATCAACAAGGCCAGGATTGAAACATCTGCATTAGGAAAGATGAAACCGGTAAAAGTTTCATTTGATTCAAGGTGATTTTCAGGATTAAATAAAGTTTGTCTCTCCCCATTTATCTCAAGCTGAATTTCTGGCTGGGCTTTACCATTTTTAAAAAGAGAATAAAGCAAACCATTTTTTGTTTGAATTGGAGATCGATATCTATCTATTGATAAATATTTTCCTATTCTTTCAGCAATAGTAGTAGAATCTACAGGTTCCAGAAACTTCTCTAATAATTGGGTCTGGGTCTCGGTCCAGTTTTTCAGCTCTTTAGAATTTAGGGATTCCATCCATTCAAAGGGATCCATTACTTCTTGGCCGAAATAATTATGAACAGTAAGGATGGATTTGGTCACAGGAAATTCAAGATTTTCAGTTTTTTCACAGGCAATAAAAATCATGGAATACAGCATTAAAATCAGGTAGGTTTCATAAGGCCATAGATCTTTCATATTTCTTCATTTTTCTGATTATCATAATTCAATTTGACAATCGGAAAATCATTTTGGGGACCAAAAATAGAATAAACCCAAATACAGTAGCATTTGTTAAGTAGGAGCTTTATTTTATCTTCACATACAACCAATTTTTCATTGGTCATCTCTTTAGATTAAACCTTGAATAAGAGTGCCAATGGCTCATACTCTATGCATGACTGAATCTGAACTTATACAAGCTTGTCTGAGAAACGATCGACTTGCTCAAAAGGAATTGTACGAGCGCTACAATAGTGCAATGTATACGCTGGCTTACCGAATCACCAATGATTTCGAAATGGCCAATGATGTCTTACAGGATGCATTTATTAAAGTATTCCGAAATTTATCCAAGTTTCGCAGGGAATCCACCTTGGGTGCTTGGATAAAAACCATAGTGGTAAGAACAGCCTTATCTAAAATTAAGAAAGAGCCGATAGTAGAAAGTTTAGAAGCTAAGCATATTAAAGAAAGTCTAAATTGGGGTCATCATTTGGATGTTGAATACTTAGAAAAGGCCATTCAGGCTCTTCCTGAGGGTTATCGAGTAGTATTTACTTTGATTGAGATTGAAGGATATGCACATAAAGAAGTAGCTGATTTATTAAATATTTCGATCGGCACTTCAAAATCGCAATTATTTTATGCAAAAAAAAGGCTGAGAAAAACCATAGAATCATTACTCAAAATTTAATAGCGAACAATCATCAATTTGAATTGTAAGAAATGGAGAAAGAGCAAAATAAAGCTATACTAAAAAAGGCACTGCTTGCCCTTCCCTCCTATCATCCACCGGAGGATTTGTGGCATGGAATTGAAAAGGAGTTAGGCAAGGATTCAAATCAAGATTTGTCTTCAGCTCTTGCAAACCTTCCAAGCTACCGTCCTCCAACTCAGATCTGGGAAGGTATTCAGGGAGCTTTGGAGCAGGAATCTTTGCAAGAAACCAAAACCAAACTGATTCAGTTTCCTATCAGAAGGGGTTGGTTGATTGCAGCTTCTATAGCCTTGTTGCTGACGGCAAGCTGGATTATATATTCAGCTATAAATATGGGTAGTGCAGAAAAGGTAAGCTATGCAAGCTCTACCATAGAGGTAGTACCATATGACATAAATTTCCAAGAGGATGAACCCATGATCATTCAGGTTAGTGATGCCTTTGAAAGAAGCCCCCTGGCCCAATCCCAAAGTAATTATCAAAGCCTAATGGATAATTTAAATGAATTAAATATGGCTAAAAGCGCCATTTTGGAGATGATGCAAAACTATGGCGAGGAGGATCCCCAAATGATTAAAGAATTAGCAGATATTGAAAGATCAAGAACGGATATAGTCATGAAAATGGCAAGATTTATCTAAAAAACCCAAATTAAATTAGAAGCATAATGAAAAGGACTTTTTTCATTTTTTCATTTTTCATTAGCCTACTGACATATAATTTTATTTTTGGTCAGACTCCGCTTCAGCTAATCACAAAAACGGTTGAAAAGCAATTCAATTATAAGGATGGTTATGAATTAAATATTGAAGGCGAAAAAGCAGATGTACAGGTTGAAAGCTGGGATAAGAATGTTATCGACATTAGTATTGTTTTTTCTTCCCAACATTATGATAAAAGTATTGCCAAAAGAGACCTTGAATATATCCAATACCAGGCAGATAAAGTTCAAAATAAAATCTATCTAAGAAATTATTTAAAGATTCCTTCTGGAAAACCCAAAGCAGAAGCCACCCTTAAGGCTAAATATCTTATCAAAGTTCCCTCCGATTGCCCGGTATATTTAAAGTCAAAGTTTGGGATGGTTAGAATCAAAGATTTGGCAAATGAAGTAAAACTTAATAGCCAGTTTACCAATATAGGACTGGAAAATATTCAGGGTTTAATAGATATAACTTCCAGATTCGGTGATTTGGACGGAAAATTTATAGATGGCACCATGTTTGTTGATGCACGACGTACCGATATTACCCTTCGCGAGCTCAAAGGGAAATTTGACGTACGTACATATTATGGTACATTGAATATATTTGCCGAACCCAATGTAGCCGATCTAAAGCTTACGGCCAATAACACAAAAATCCATCTGGTGAGTAATGACCCCAGCCGATTTGCCTATAATATAGAAGCTAAAGATTCAGATTTAAATTTGCCTGATCAAATGAATTTTAATACCCTTGAGGCCAGTAACGATCCTTCCACTCGCATCCTAAAATACAAACCAGAACAAGAGTTTTTTGCCAACTTTACTATTGTGGTTACTTTGAGTGAATTTACGCTTTCTGTGGAGAAATAGAGTTATCGAGTGTTCTAGTGTTCAAGTTTAAGGTTTGCGTAATTTGAGCTTAAGGTGTTTATTTTAGCTTTTTCTTAAATCTAGAATCTCCAGATTGACTCATCACTCGTTACTCGTCACTCGTTTTACTCCTCTATAATTTTTAACATTAAGAACTTCTTAGGAAAAAACTCAAAAACGAAATATTAACTTCGCCCTCTAAACTATTATGCCCTTTTAAGCATTTTAGAACAATAATTGGCTCTAGCATCAAATCATCTAAACCAATGCAAGTAAAAAGAATCGCCTTTAAACAAGTACCACAATTTTCTTTTAAGGACATTGCCTATGCAACCGCTGCTCCTGAGTTAAGTTCTTTTTATAAATATGCCGTAAAAATTGAAAGCTTCCAGCAAGTTATCAATGACAAAGATAATGACAATACCGATCGGCATGCCTTGGTTAACTCCTTAAAAGAACAATATAAAAACCTTACAACCAGCAAATTAGTCAAAAAAAACATCGATTCCCTTTTAGACAATAAGACTTTTACTGTTACTACTGCCCATCAGCCCTCTCTATTTACTGGCCCTTTATACTACATCTTAAAGATTTTTTCAACCATAAATTTAGCTGAACGCTTAAAGGAAGAATATCCGGAATATCATTTTGTTCCTGTTTTTGTGAATGGTGCTGAAGATCATGACTTTGAAGAAGTTAACCATACTTTATTAAATGATCGCCTATTGGTTTGGAATAATAATGAGGGAGGTGCAGTTGGAAAGATGTCAACCAACACTTTGACAGCTGCCTTGAAAGAACTTAAAAGCACTCTCGGTGATTCCCCTTGGGCTGATTTCTGTTATTCCTCGATAGAAGAAGCTTATACACAGAATGAAACCTATGGTAAAGCAACCAATCAACTGGTAAATACTTTATTTAAAGATTATGGTGTAGTGGTAGTGGATATGAGTGGTAAGGAACTGAAAAAATTATTTATCCCCTACATGGAACAAGAGATTTTTGATCAGGTGTCCTCCCCATTGGTTCAGGCAACCCAGCAAAAATTAGAAAAGGTAGGGTTTTCTCAACAGGCTTATGCTCGGGACATTAATCTATTCTATTTGCTTCCAAATGACCGTTCGCGAATTGTTTTAGAAGAAGATGGATCCTATAGAGTGCTGGATAGTGATCTTCAATTTACCAAAGAATCACTCCGGGAAGAATTACATCAATATCCTGAGCGTTTCAGCCCCAATGTGGTAATGCGACCTGTTTTCCAAGAGCTAATCCTTCCCAATCTGGCTTATATTGGTGGAGGTGGAGAACTGGCTTATTGGTTGGAACGAAAAACACAGTTCGAACATTTTGGGCTGAACTTTCCAATGCTCATTAGAAGGAATTCAGCCGTATGGATCACTAAAAAGCTGGTTAAAAAAATCAACAAACTGGGGCTTGATTTGCTGGAAATATTTGAGGAACCAGAAAGTCTGATCAAAAAATATGTATCTCGGCAATCTCAAAATGAATTAAACCTCGATGCAGAAATCAGTCATTTGGCTACACTCATCGATGGCTATGCTAAAAAAGCCAATAAGGTAGATCCAACCCTTGATCCAAAAGCAAGGGCCATAGGAAAAAAATACCAAAATCAATTGGTGGATCTTCAAAAACGCCTCATGCGGGCTGAAAAGAAAAAATTTGCAGAGCAAATTGAAGACATTCGATACATCAAAAAAGAACTCTTTCCCAAAAATGGCCTCCAGGAGAGAAAGCATAACTTCATGAATTTCTACCTAAAGGATGGTCCATTTTTCTTTCAAACCCTGAAAGATCATTTAGATCCTTTAGTAGAGGGCATGGTAGTTTTTATTGATGATTAATTAGTTTTGACAATGTATTTAAATCCTGTACCTTCTTTTTTGAAAAAATCAGGTTTAGATTTAGAGTAGGCTTTGACTTCATAGATAATATTTGCTTGGTCTTGTTTCTCGCTTATTTCAAAAAGCATTGTGCCTTTTGAGGCTTGATTGTGGGTGATGCCATTTTCAATTACAGTCAAAAAAAGAGCGGGAGGAATCTCTCTATTGAGATCCAGGTTAGCATAATCCAATCGATATTGAATTCTTTTCCTGCGATTCATAATCTGGAGGTGAGCCCGGCACAATTGAATTTCCTCAGATAGTAGTATCAATTGTCGATCTGAAATATTCATTAAAATACTAAATTCATTAGCCAGTTCTTCGATCATTTGTATTCCTACCTTTGGAGATTCTTCAATCCAGGCTATCAAAGAGCTTAAGGTATTTAGTAAAAAATGAGGCTGAATATGTTTCTTAAGCAAACTTAATTCTAACTTCTTAGCTTTCAGTAAGGCTGCCTGTATCGCTCTATCTTTTTCTAAAATCAGTTGGCTTAATATTACCAGGTTACTGAGAATCAAAGCTGTATAGCCTATGTAAGCCAGGTTTTTATTAAAAAACAAAAAACAGATAAAAGTCAATATACCAAGTACATCAAGCAATACATGTCTTTTTTTACGGTAAAAAGCCCACAGAATTATCCCCAGACAGAATAAACTTGAGAGGATTACCATAACAACAGCATCTGTATCAAAATCTTTAAAGATTAAGTCCACAGGTATAAGAAATAAAAGACTAAGAAAAGTTAAATACCTCTTTCTCTTAAAATCATACTTATAGGCAAAAAATAAAGGAGTTAATAAAGCCAAACCAAAGGTTAGCAAATGGATGCTAAGCAAGCGGGTATAATGAAAACCGTAGGGATAGGGAAAGAATAACTATAAACCAAACTTCTTCATTTTGAGCGATTTCTCTCCTTAGATCGCCCTTAAATGTAATAAGTCTTTCTTAAAGGTAAGGCTGTTGATGAAGCCCATAGAGCATTTGGTAAATTTATTAGAACAGGGTCTTGTCAATCTTAATTTTACAGAATCCACCGAACATCCTGTTCAAAGCTAAG
The DNA here is from genome assembly GCA_028285545.1 of Saprospiraceae bacterium. Classification (GTDB taxonomy): domain Bacteria; phylum Bacteroidota; class Bacteroidia; order Chitinophagales; family Saprospiraceae; genus JANQPA01. Next base: position 88,076 of record JANQPA010000018.1, read on the forward strand.
GTTAAAGAGGTAACAAATTACACAAAAAACAATCTTAAGAATTATGAAAAAGTTATCATTTGCCCTATGTATGGCCTGCTTTCTCGCGTTTGGATTGAACCTAAATGCACAAAATTTGTCTCTTGGACCTAGAGTAGGTGTTAATTTTGCAAGCCTTACAGATGGCAGCACTTCTACAAAATCAAAATTAGGATTAGTGGCTGGAATAACCTCTACTTATAGCATCAATGAAAAAAGTGGAGTTGGAGTGGATTTACTGTATTCAGTTGAAGGAACAGAAATTGGAACCAATGTGGATTTAAATCTAAACTACCTTCGATTACCCATCATGTATCAGTATTTCTTTGGTCAGCTTGGAGAAAATTTTCGACCCAAGGCATACATAGGCGCCGTTCCCGGATTACTGCTAAACGCTGAAAGAGGTTCGACCGAAGTCACAGACAATTATAAAGAATTTGATATTGCTGCCACTGGTGGTTTAGGATTTCATTATAGGCTTTCTTCTAAGGGAGTTTGGCTAAATGCAGATGCCAGATACATACGAGGATTGATTGATATAGATGAAGGTGCTCCTGAAACCTATAACCAGAATTGGCAAGTTAGTTTGGGAGTTTCGTTTGGGATTGCTCGTTAACTGTTATTGGTTATTGGTTATTGGTTATTCGTTAGAAAGTAAAATAACGAATAACCATAAAACAAACTGCCCCAGTGCCTATTTTTTTTAACCACTCCGTTGTTTTAGGGATTTCTTTAGAAAATCCTGTAAGTGCTTCTTCTAAAAAATCAACTTCTCTTGTACCTCCTGATAATCTCCCTGTCCAATTGCTTCTCTGACTCCTGGAAATGTTTTCACACCAAGGCCAATAGAAAATCCCTGGCCATACATATTATGTTTGTACCTGGAACCTCGTTGCGAGGGAATTTTATTTTTTTTGTACTAATCTTAAATAAAATTTAATAAAAAATTGGAATTTGGTTAATTATAAGTAACTTTTTTGCGGAAAGTGCGTCAAACAAAATATATAATTTGACAGATTGCGAATTTTCAGGTCATTTAAAGGGTTAGTTTGCCATTAATTTTTGAACCTAAAATTCTACAATTATGTCAAACCTGAACATTAAATTGCGTCCCATGAAACATTCTATTCTCCTTATGCTATGTTGCATCTCTATGCATGCATTCGCCCAACTAGCCTCCAATGATCTTAATAATGTGATGGAGGAAGTTTCCCATACAAGTTCAGCTAAGGTTTCTCAACTTCACTACGACCTATTCGTTGGAAAAGGTCAGATTGGTAAGTTTCAGGTATCTAAAACGACCAAAGGAAATACTGTTCGTTACCAAGCCCAATCCGATGTTACCATAAAAATCCTGGGAGAAAGCAATGTTTCTTATACCTTGGATTGCCTTTTAAAAAATGGCATACTGCATTGGTCACATGTCAAAGTATATAAAAATGGAAAATTGAAGGATGATACCAAAATCAAATGGTTAGGAGGAAAATATGAGATCAACAAAAGTGGTAAGGTAAGTTCTAGAACAGAGCCCATCAGAATTCCCGCAATAGCTCTTTATTTCGAAGAACCCAATAGTAATCACATCACTGTATTTTCAGAAAGAGAAGGTGTGAACAAGTCCTTCAAAAAGCAAAAGAACAATTGTTACAAATTGACCGACGTGGGCAAAAACGGTGGTGATGCATATACCTACAAGAATGGTGACCTCGAAGATGTAAAGGTTAATTATGTTGTTACTAATTTCAGAGCCATCAAGAGAAAATAACAATATCCATAAATAATAGTTAAACCTCAGCTGCCTCTTCCGTTTTATTCGGTGGAGGCAGTTTTATTTCTAAGAATAGAATCGAAAATTTTAACCGTCAAAAAAAATTTCTCAAACTGAACAAGGTTTGTCTTTTTGTGGCATCTAAACCTAAAAATTCTATTGAATCTAAATTTGATACCATGAAAAAATGGATTATTCTCCTTTGTCTGATCTCTTGTGCAAAATTGGTTCAGGCGCACCATCCAGAATTAACAGTTTCCGAATTGGCTGATCATAAAACATCTACAGAGTTTCCTTTTTTATCTTTCATAATTTTAGCTATGGTTCTGGGTTCAGTGATTTTTTCAAAATACTACCTTGAAAAATTAAAACCCTTTAAAGTAAAGGCAAGCTTTATCATTTTCGGTATAGTAGCTATAGGCCTTTCTCTGGGATTTATTAATCAGGATAAAACAAATACTAATGATAGCTCAGAAATAGATGCTAATTTAAACTTCGAGCCACAAGACTATTTCAGTTCCTATTCTTTAATAGATAAAAATTATGGGACGAAAACACGAGTTATTATTAAGGGAGATAAACGCCTTATGCAAACCAATGCGATTCCTAACCACGAAACTGGGTCGTTTCCAAACCGCAATAACCCTAATAAAATTTCCTCCCAGAAGCTGGAATATACTTTCCCTACCAACCCCATTTACACAGGAAAAGCGAAGTGGGCAAAAGAACCTGGAGTAGCTTTGAATGGAGTAAAATTTGATCCTCAGACTGCAGAAGTAATTAGATGTGAAAGTGGTGAAAATTTTAGAGTGGAAGCCATTCAAGATTTAATTGACCTGGGATTAGATTTTAACAATGCCCATGTTCAACCAACAGGAGCTTATCATTATCATGGTGTACCTACAGAAGTAGTAAAGGCCTTTGATTCAGGCGAAGATTTAGTACATATAGGTTTCGCTTTGGATGGCTTTCCAATATATTATTCAAAGAGCGGGGCCTACAAACCAAGTTATAGATTATCAGAGGCTACTCGCACTGGCACAGATTGTATCTATTGGACCCCTAAAAAAGAGAAAAACATAAATATTAATGGTTCTAAATCTGATGGGACTTATATCTCTGATTGGGAATTTGTAAGTGGATTGGGTGATTTGGACGAGTGCAATGGAATCGAAATAAATGGTGAATATCTTTATTTGGTAACAGATGAATATCCTTATGTTGGTCGTTGCCTCATGGGTGAATTTGAAGAGAAAAGAAGGATGGGGCCACCGCCAGGAAGAAGGCCAGGTCAAGGTCCTCCTCCTAGAAGACAAAGGAATTAGGTTTTAACAGAGCCTTCGCACTTTTATCAATGCGAAGGCTCTATTCATTTATTATAGTTTTTTGTAATCCTCTCTGACTGGTTGAAAAACATCTATAGCATAACAACCACTATGAGAAACTGCCGAATGAGGTACATTGCCGGGAATTGTCACAATATCCCCTTTTTTACATAATTTAGTTTCTCCTCCAATGGTCATTTCTAAATCTCCATCTAATATATTAGTCACTTGTTCATGGGGATGGTGATGTTCTGGCAAAACCGCCCCTTTCTCAATTCGTACATGCATAACGGTTGTCCCCTCCATATGAACCATTCTTACAAAAATACCAGGTACCAACTCCTTTTCTTCTATATCATTTTTGTTTTGAAAATATGCCATTTTTAAAGATTTGCAGATTGAAAGATATGTAGGTGTGCAGATTAGAAAATAATTTTCATATTTACAAATCTGCACATTTACGAATTTGCAAATTTACTGGTCCAATTTATTCTGGTAAGGATACAATTTATCAATCGGTGCATACTGATAATCAAGTGCATCTAACCTGATGGTACCAAACCAAGGCCCGGGAGCATCAACGACATGTATGGTTTTAGCATAGCCAGTTTCATCGAAACCACGGCGAAAATGAACTCTGGATTTCACAACAAACACCTCATAATCATTAGGCTCAATGTCAGCAAATCTAAGTTGACCGGGGGTCGTAACTTGTTCGTAGGCAGGAGTTAAAATGAGCATATTTTCATCACCCCATTCAATAGCTGCAATTTTATCATATCCCCATTTGGGGCCAAAATACCTTATAGTTCCTTGAATTCTTACTGGTGAACCAGCTTGTTCTCCTGTGAAACCGCCAACCGCCATATCGAATTCATCTCCAACTTGTGCATTTTGTTTGGTTAACAAATCCAATGCATTTTCATCTCTGAGGGTACCGTAAAGAATTTTTGAAACCCCTTTATTAATAAGTTCTTGCAAAATCCAGGTGGCATCCCCTGGCCGGTCTGAATAATCACCTAACACCACTGGAGTTTTTCCCTGAACAATGGCAGAGACTGATAAATCAACAGCCTCTCCAGGCATTGGGTACCCTCGATTTACAAGCGGTTCACGAATTCTCCAAATATAATCCTGCATATCATCTGCAATACTATCAGCTAATACCTGGTCATTATTGGTCATGACATGAACAGCTATTCCTACATCTGGCACGTCAGACCAAGGAAAACCATAAAAGACGCTAACAAAAACATCTGGATGCCTGGATTCCCAGCGGCGTGCCCGCTCCATAATATCCATTGATGGAGACTGCCCTGTCCACTGCACAACGGTAGGAGTTAAAATTGGAGGCTTTCGACTTGCTTTAGTTGGTTCGTAATCTCCTCTCATTATTTGTCTTATATAATGAGCAGCTCGTTCTCCTTGCAGGAATGCGTCATAATGAGGATATCTTTTGGTAACAAAAGCTCCGTCGGCCCATTTTAAAAACTCCTCATCCTCATTTCCATGCAGGTCAAAAGTACCTACGATAGGAACATTTTCACCTACTACAGCTCTTATTCTTTTGGCAATTTCGGCTTCTGGCCGCGGGATGTTTCTTACTGCCATAGCACCGTGCAAAGCAAGGTATACCCCATCGAGGGGCATTTGAGATTTAATCTCCTGAATCATTTTCCCCATAAAATGATCGAAACTTTCCTCCGTATTCCAAGCTCTTGATGATCCACCAAAAACTGTATAGGGTGAGCTAATTCCAATCAATTCTATATCTTCATAATCCTTTGCTCGTTTGACAAATCCCCTGATATAGGAACCCGCTTCGAGTACTTCCTTGCCTTTTAATACAGGACGAACTTTTGTCCAAGCTTCTATATCAGCATCTCCTCCAGGGCAAAAGGTACAGGTTTCATGTTGGTATCTTAAAACTGCTACACGAAAAGGCTCATTTAAAAGAGCAGATTCCGAATTGTTACAAGCCTGTAATAAGGCTACAACCAGCAGGAGTAACAAAATTGTTAAGCGCATGGTTTTTATTTTTATTTTCAATTGTGATTAGTTCAGTTGTCTTTATTTGCGAGATTTCAACTCTTTTTGTTTTAATTCGAATTCTTCATCTGACAGTCGGCCAGCTTCCCAGTCTTTTTGTAATTGGTTTAATTGCTCCAGGAGTTCTGGAGTAGGTTTTTTAAGTTCAAACATTTCTGATGGAGCAGGTAACTCCTGTGGAGTAACATAATTATTAGCCTCGAAAGCCTCAAAACTGGGTTGAATTCTTAAATAAGCCAAATCATCGTTTTCTCTGATCCTGTCTATTGAAAGCCCAAAGGCTACTGCAGCCTCCAGATGGGCAATAGCATTCTGGGCATCTTCATTAATGGAGTAGCATCTGGCAAGAAGAAATTGTGCTTCTGGATGATCATATTTAATCTCTATAGCTTTTTCAAGAAACTTAATAGCATTATCATAATCATACTCTTTATATTCCTCCTTAGCCTTTCGGTAGTACTTTTCAAATTGTTGGTTCAACATTTTTTTCGGATGGTTAATCTCCTGTTCAACCGCTCGTATTTCTTGCTCCAGTTCCTGTTCTTGTTCAATTACCAAGTCGGGATTGTATTTTGCATTGAAACTATCCCTGGGCATGGCCAGAAAAGAAATAAAATCTATAAAACCTAAAATAGCAGGGATAGCTGCCAATTCCTCAAATTCACCAAACATAGCCAGAAAGAAAAGTCCAACATATATAATGCCGTAAAATTTTTGATCCAGGTAAAACCTATGAACACCAAATATTCCGAAGAAGAAAGCTAAAATTGCTGCTATCCATTTGCTCTTTTTACCTCCTTTCTTTGTTTTTCTAGATTTTTTTTGCCCCTTTTTTCCTTTCGGCTTCTGAGTTTTGGCAGGCAAACTGACCGGTTTCCATTCATATTCCGGAACGTTTATACCATCATTATTTATGGCATAAATTTCTATTTGCTGATGAATATTTTTAAGCGGGAAAGTCCCCATAGCTTTAGCTTTTAGCCTAGGGTGACTTTTGATGTCATCGTAAGTTTTACCAGAAATAAAGACCCCTCCAGGTACACAAAGTGATTCAATCCTGGAAGCTATATTCACTCCGTCACCATATACCTCATTATCACTATAGGTAATATCACCGATGTGGATACCAATGCGTAAGGGGACTTTCGGATTACTCTTTAAAGACTGCTGAATAGCAACAGCACACTCAACGGCATCGGTTGTGCTGTTAAAAATGCTCAAGGTACCGTCACCATAATATTGGAGCACTTTCCCTTTAAATTGTTTGTGCCATCGATCAAAAATTTGTCGATGCCGAATACGCATCTTATTGGCATATTCTTCATCCTTTTGCATCATAGAAGAATATCCAACGATATCAGTAAACATAATGGCTGCCAGGCGTCTTTCTTTATTACTCATTTGCTGATTTATTCATTTGCTGATTTAAATTTACTCCCCTAAAAGAGAAGTAATTTTATTTCTTAATTCCAAACCGGGTCCCGGAGCATTGGCAAGTTCTACCCGTCCCTTTTTGTTTAACAAAATGTACCGTGGCAGTCCTTGAATATTAAAACCTCTCTGGGTTCTTCGGAACTGGTCTTCGCTAACAATTAAATGATGTGCCGCAAAAGATAGTTCGTTTACCCTTTGGGCCCAGGTATTTTCTACAGAGCCTACACAAATAAATACAAATGCAACATCTTCTGGCTTAAATTGCCTAACGAAGGAGGGATATTTTTCCTTCATGGTTCTTATACAACTGCCACACCAGGTGGCCCAAACATCAATAAGTATCACTTTATCAGGAAATTTTTCTCGAATAACCCCCATTACATCTCTTTCATCTTCATTGAGATCAATTCTGCTAATATTTTTTTTAAGTTCAGGAACTATCCCATTGACCCTTTTAAATTTTTCCAATAGCTGAAAATGGATTTCTTCATCTTCTACTTCTCTTACCAAATCTGCATCTATTAATTGTTTTAAATCGGGCAAGTCTAGATGCACACCTAATAATATTCCCATTGCAGCTTCTCTGGAATGGCCACTAATATCGGCATTTAGTTTTTCGATCATGTCCTTCAATTGTTCTTTTTTGGAGGCTTTTTTCTGATCGGAAGACTGTTGCTGGATAAAAAGCATATCATAATTGACGTAGGTGGCTACGAATCGTTTATAGGCAAAACTGATTATTTTTTTCGGAAATTCCTGTGAGTAGGAATCCCAGAAATAATAATAATCGCTACCCATCATTGAATAGGGGCCTGCACCTGTTTTTTTATTATTAACAAAATTAAAGCTTAAAAAATCCCTTACTGAAATCAACTTAATATGCTGTTCCATCCATTCCTGGAAAACTGGATCATTTATCCACCTCCCTTTCCTGTATTTTTCAGCAAATTGCAGCTTAGCTTCTAATTCTGATTTTTTATATTCCAAATAATTGGGAGCGCTCATTTCCTCCCTTCTGTTTTTTTCTTCCCAGGAGGGGAATTTTAAATTGTATTGATTTAAAAAATCATGCAACCATTTATTTACTTGAGCACCCCTACCCTCTTGAACCACAGTAGTTTCTGGTTTTCTTGCTTCCAAAAAGGTTTTAGCATTAAATTTTAAAATAATTTCGCTATTTGGATAAAGCAATAAAGGAATGTATTTATGTTTAAAGAAAAAGTATATTTCGATAGCATATTCTGTTTCCAATTCTATCTTAAAAGAACCATCCTCTTCAATATCAGAATACCATTCGTACTGCTTCATGCCCGTGAAGCCAGTAGTTACAATTTTTATTCTGGCAAAATCAAGGGAATCTTTATGATTGTAAATTTTACCCTTTAAAACGGTTGTGGCTGCCTGAATCCCACTGGAAGCAAATAACAGAACAGCGAACAGGAGGAGTAGTTTTTTCATAAGAAATTGATTTTCAGGAGCCTTTCAATAAACTTTATGATTTTGAAAGGCTCCATTATTGTATAAAGTGTTATTATCTTCCTCTTGGAATTAAGGATCCAGGAAAAACAACTACACTTTCATTTCCATCTTTACCTACAGATGCCACTCCGAACAAAAAGTTGTCAATAACTATGTTTTTCAATGTATAATCAGTAGTGTCTTTATCAACGAAACGTGAATATTGCCACTGGGGGGCAGTGGTTTCTCTCCAATAAACCTTATAGCCTGCAAGATTATCATCTTCAACAGCTTCCCAAAGCAGGCGTGTAGAAGGGCGAACAGCACCTCCAATTTGAACATTAGACGGAGCTGGTGGTGCCCAGGCCAATCCAGCCATCGCAATAGCATTGACCCCAGTAAGCTTAGCCGCGTATTCAAAGTTTACTTTTTCAATGACATCACCGTATTTAATTCCGTTTTCTTCTCTTATATCCTGATGCTGACGATCATAGTTTTCATGAGTTTCCATAATACGAACCCCAGCAAATCCCATATCGTTGAATGGACGGTGATGTCCTCCCCTCCCAAAACGGTCAAGCCTGTAAATCATCATAGCATTAAGGTTGGTACAATATTTATCAGTAAGACGGTCCACATATCGTGCCAATTGGCGGGAAGGACCATCCACTTCTCCGCCATAAAATCGGCGGCGGTTGCGATCTCTCTGAGTTTCTGTTACAGGTGTAGGCTCAGAAAAGACTCTAAAAGTCGTATTATCTATAACTCCGTCAATTCCTTCAATATTTCCAATCATATCATTATTTAATATTCCAATGATATCCCATTCCTCATCTCTGGCCATTTCTGCCATATGTCTTCCACCAAATAATCCCTGTTCTTCACCAGAAAGTCCTGTGTAAACAATTGAGCTAGGGAATTGGTATTTTGTGAGTACTCTTGCCGCTTCAATTGCTCCTGCCATCCCTGTGGCATTATCATTCGCTCCAGGCGCATCCGTTGTAGCATCTGTAGCACTAGAGGCTCTTGAGTCAATATCGCCAGACATTATGACATAGCGATTAGGAAATTTGGTGCCTCTCTGAATTGCAATTACATTAACCACCCAAGTGTCCTCCTTTATGCGTGAGCGCTCCAAAGCTTCCACCAGAGTTCTTTGGTAATAAACTTCTAGGCAACCACCACAATCGGCAGAAATTTTATCAAACTCTGCTTTTATCCATCTTCTTGCTGCTCCTATCCCTCTGGTTTCAGAGGTCGTATCAGACATGGTATTCCTGGTACCAAAACTAACCAGTTTCTGGATATCCTGCTCAAGGCGTTGTGGTGAAGGTGCATTGGCAATATCATATAATCTGGAATCAGATTCAGGTGGTGCTTCGCTTTGCGCTATCAATGCAAAGCTAAAGCACAACATTGCAATTAAAGTCGGCAATTGCTTACAAATTGTCATACTCATTTAGGTTGTAATTTTATTTTGTAATTAGTGACTGATTCAATTTTTGATCGGGAATAATATAGAGGAAAAAACTGATCTTTAGCCCAGATAGGAAAAAGATTCCTATAATGAGGATGATCTACATTACCCGATTGGCCAGGTGAATTAGTTGCCAAACTGTGATCCCAATTGCCTGTATCAACAATGATTCTGAAGGTACCTCCATGGGTTTGATTATCTCCATGTCCAGTCACATTAGCTGTAAATCCATTGCCTCCTCTTGGATGAGGCCCAACATCAAATTTTTTCCGCCATTCCTCATTTAGGGCTGAGCTAAGTGGATGACGAATAATAACGTGCTTATAATTTTCCTGGCCGTACTGCCATTTATTCATTTCTGTTCCTAGCTTCCTTTCGAGGCTTGCAATGGCTTCAATTAAAGTAGCTTTTAAAAATTCATTCCGCCCCTGAACGGCATCCGATCCAAATTTTCCATCTGGAAAAATTAACATATCCATCACCTGTTTCATCTGCAAATTAAGATATTCAGCAGCAGCTGGCGGCATCACCTGATGCTCCATAACAGCTCGTATTATTCTTTCCCAAGCTTGGTATATCCCTGCAGCAATTGAATTGGGTTCCATCTTAAAATCCCAATCCATCAAATAATCTTTTGCTTTTTGTGCTTTCTCATGCTCAGAAACATCTACTCTTTTTAATAAACTCACCAATGTACGAGCAGGTATAGACAAATAATCAGTTTGCAAGTCTGCCATATCTTGAACCGAGAAAATTCTACCTGAATTCAAAAACTCTTTTACTCGATCTCCACGGTAGGGGTCCGCCCAATCATGGCCAACAGCATCCCAGTGTTCATAGTCTAGTGGAGTTACGTTTTCATTCGCAGTTACAAAAATCCCATTTTCTGGATTATAGATATTGGGTTTAGCAATAATAGGTAAGTATCCATCCCATTCGTGAGATCCATCACCAGGAACGGGCACCATCCCACTCCAATTTCTTCTGATGGGTGCAATTCCTACTGATTGCCAACCGATATTTCCTTCTCGATCAGCCCAAATCATATTTTCACCAGGAATGTGACTGTAATTACAAGCTTCTCTAAACTCCTCAAAGGTGGTGGATTGATCCATTCTTAGACTTGCAAGGTAAGGAGATCCTCCTATTTCCATCCAGCCACAACGTACAGCGCAAGCCGCATTTTTATTTTTGTCTTCGAAAACAACCGGTCCATGCCTAGTATATTTCAACTCCACTATTTCAGGATTGGATCGTTTTACATTTATTGTGTCCTTAATGATTCGCATTTCTTCCCAATGCCCTTCATACCAATATTGATTGGGATTATCAGGGTTGGTTTTATAGATGTATAGATCCTCAGCATCCGTTCGATAAACCGTCAATCCCCAGGCGCCGTGTTCATTATGTCCTATTGAAATCCCAGGAATTTCGGGCTCTCCGCCACCAATTACGTTCCAGCCTGGCCCAATCAAATGGGCCATATACCGTAAAGAGGGGGCTGAAATACTCCTGTGTGGATCATTAGCCATAATTGGATACCCACTTTGTGTATGTTCCCCGCTTACAATCCAATTATTACTTCCAATCACACTAGATTCTTCCATTTGCAGGGTGGCCCATTCTTCTTCTTGTTTTTTATAACGTTCTAAAAAGTCTTTCTTATTTCTATTTTGGACTTCGGCAACCAGGTCTTCAGGTCGGAATCGAACTGGTCTACGGAAAGCATTATATAGTCCTAAAACATCCTCAAACAAAAGCTCCTTATCAATAGATGGATCCAAATCCAAAACAGCTTCTTTTGGATGCATCCATGTCAATTCCTTTATTCTATCCGCTCCCAGTTTGGCTACTGCCCGGCCAATTCTTAATTCTCGGGTAATATTCCCCAATAGCCCCTGGTGTCTTGAAATGACAATTTCAGGTGTCCATTTTCCAGGCTTAATTCCCAATAATTTGAATTCCTGGCTTAGCAACTCGGGGTTCTCTTCCGTCTGATCAATATAGGCATTGACCCCATCCACAAAAGCGGTAATGATACTCGCTCCTCTTGGATGGTAATGATTCATTTCCTTTTCTATATCTCCTCTAAACATAAAAAGCCTTGTGCCTATATCTCTTTTGAGCTCTCTGGAGCCTAATATTTCAGCCACTGTCCCACTTGCTTGTCTTCTCCAAATCTCAAATTGAAATAATCGATCACGAGCGGCATAAAATCCCTGAGCAAAAAATAAATCATACTCTGTTTCAGCATATATGTGAGGCACTCCCCATTGATCAACCAATATTTCTACAGGCTTTTCTAATCCTTGCAGGTCTAAATTGATGTTTTCCTGAGCATTAAGACAAACGGAGAAAATAATTAATAGGAATATGGTACGCATAAATGTTTGATTTAAATTTTTGTGTTTATGTTCATGTGTTCACGTGAACACATGAACACTTTCTAACTTCATTAATCCTCCACTTCCACAATTACTTCAACCTCAACTGCAATACCTCTTGGCAGGGAACCCATTCCAACAGCAGCTCTTGCATGTTTTCCTTTATCACCAAACACTTCCACCATGAAATCAGAATAGCCATTGATCACCTCCGGTTGACTTGTAAAATCAGGTGTACAATTAACCATTCCCAATACTTTTACTAACCTTTTTACTTTATCCAAGCTTCCCAATTCGGCTTTAAGAACTCCCAGGTGTTGAATGGCCGCCAATTTGGCCGCTTCATAACCTTCTTCGATGCTTAAATCCTCACCCACTTTACCAGCAACGTAACCACCTTCCGGTTTAGTAGGGCCTTTCCCGGCTAAAAACAATAAATTTCCAACCCTAACCGCATTAACATAATTAGCCACAGGGGCCGAAGGAGTGGGAAGGTCCACTCCCATTTCTTTGAGTTTATCTTCTATCATATTGGTATTTTCATTGTTTATTTGTGCCGAAGAGACATCCTTGTTATCAGTTGTATCCTCTGAAGGAGCATTACAAGAAGCAAATAAAATGCAAATTAATCCGAAAAATACTAGTTTAAATTTCATAGGCGTATCATTTGAGAATAAATAGGTTTCAAACGATGCCTAAAATAGCCAAAAATTATGAGTCACTCTGATTTTTTTGAAAGAGCTATTTGTCGTATAATGATGTCCGCATTTAAAAAACAAAAAGCTATTTGCCTATTCCTATTGACAAATAGCTTTTGGTTTAAACCAGTAGATTATACTTAAGCAAATTTTAAATTAAGATACTGCAGTTGTTCTGTTTTCATCAAAAAAATAAAGCAAGTCACTGAGTTTTTCTTTTAGATCCTTTCGATCCACTATAAAATCAAGGAAACCATGCTCTAGCAAAAATTCAGAAGTTTGGAAACCTTCAGGAAGGTCTTTTTTAATGGTTTCTTTAATAACACGAGGTCCAGCAAAACCAATAAGAGCTTCAGGTTCAGCCAGGTTAATGTCACCTAACATCGCAAAAGAGGCAGTCACTCCTCCGGTTGTGGGATCCGTCATCAAGGAAAAATAAGGGATTTTATGCTTGGCAAGTAAAGAAAGTTTTGCCGAAGTTTTCGCTAACTGCATAAGGGAAAAAGCAGCTTCCATCATCCTTGCCCCTCCAGATTTGGAGATAATTAATAAGGGAGTGCGATTTTCAATGCAATAATCAATAGCATTCGCGATTCGTTGTCCCACCACTGATCCCATTGAACCACCAATAAATTTAAAATCCATGGCAGCAACCGTCAATGATTTTCTGTTTACTTTTCCAGTGGCTACGGTAATGGCATCGGAAACGTCATTTTTTTTGTAAGCCTCTTCCAGTCTTTTTGTATAAGGCTTCAAATCAGAAAATTCTAAGGGATCTTTAGAACGTAGATCTCCAAATAATTCAGTATAAGAACCATCAAAAATAATATCAAAGTAATCGTAGGAACCTATTCTGGCATGATAATTACATTTCGGACATTTAAGGAAATTGTCCTTCATTTCCTTCATTGTGCTGGTTTCTTTACATCGTCTGCATTTATACCATAATCCTTCAGGTGCCTCTTTTTTATTTCTTGTTGCTGTTTGGATTCCGTCTTTTAGTCTTTTAAACCAACCCATAGTTTTTTCAATAATTTTATGTTAGGATTGACAAAGTTAGGTTTTATTGGCAGAAAGAAGAAGACTGAATGCAAAAAGAATTATTTAGAATTTTTCGCTTTGCAATCCAGTTTTGATAATTGTCTAATATCTAAAGGATTTTACATGATTCACAAAAGCTTTTACTCCATCAAGTGGGGTATCAGGATAGACTCCATGTCCCAGATTGACAATATAGCCAGCACCAAATGCACGGATCATATTCTCCGCTTCCTTTTTGATTCGATCATGAGGAGCATACAACTGACAAGGGTCTAAATTTCCCTGTAAGATTTTTGTATCCCCTAAACACTCCCGGGCATATTCTACTGAAGTGGTCCAATCCAGTCCTATTGTATGACAAGAAACTTCTTTTAAATCTTCTAATATAAACCAGGCACCTTTTGAAAATACAGTAATAGGAACTTCATCAATTGCCTGGCAGATCGTTTTTATATAGGGAAGTGCAAATGTTCTATATTGATCAGGGCTTAAGAGTCCAGCCCAGGAGTCAAAAATTTGAACTACATCTACCCCTGCTTTAATTTTTGCTGTCAGGTAAGAAATAATAGCATGGGTAATTTTTTCCAATAATTGATGGGCCAGGATGGGTTCCTGGTAAAGGAATTTTTTCGCCTTAGAAAAGGTTTTGCTACCAGAACCCTCTAACATATAGGCCAAAAGAGTCCAGGGAGCTCCAGAAAAACCGATCAACGGCACTCTACCATTCAACTCTTTGATGGTACATTCTAAAGCCTCATAAACATAACCTAATCTAGAAGCAGCATCTTCACCGGTCACCAAAACATCAATATCCTCTTTACGCTGTATTACTTTGGGAAAAACAGGACCCTTTTTTTCCACTAACTCATAATCAAGTCCCATAGCCTCTGGAATGACCAAAATATCAGAAAAAATAATGGCCGCATCTACCCCTAACTCATCAATTGGCTGAATCGTTACCTCCGCAGCTAATTCGGGATTGGCTACCAGTTCTTTAAAAGAAGAAAGAGATGCACGAACTGCCCTATATTGTGGAAGAATTCTTCCAGCTTGTCTCATTAACCACACGGGGGGTCTTTCCACCTTCTCTCCCCTAATGGTTCTAAGCAATAAATCGTTCTGAATTTTCATTTGGCAATGATAGAAATTATTTAGGATCTACAAAACCTATTTTCTAATGAGATTATTAATATTGCAAAACAATTACAAGAATTTTTTAACTGAGTAAAATAAAATACTGTAATTAATTACTTGACGACTTCTTATGCGAATAGTAGTCTTATAAAACCTGGATATTTTTACATATTTTGGCCTCTGTTCAATAAAAATCACACCTAATTGATGAAAAGAAAGAAGCTACCTCTGCACTGGCGAATCATTATTGGATTGCTGTTAGGAATTATTTACTCCTTTATATCTGTTTACTTTGGATGGAATAAATTTACTCTTGATTGGATAGATCCCTTTGGAGAAATTTTCATTCGTCTTCTGAAATTTATTGCAGTTCCATTGGTATTATTTTCAATTATTGGAGGAGTATCCGCCCTTCCGGACCCTTCCAGGCTTGGAAGGATGGGTGCAAAAACCCTTGTAGCCTATATAGTCACTACCGTCACTGCAGTTAGTGTAGGACTTCTGGTAGTAAATACATTACAACCAGGAAAATATGTATCTGAGGATCAGAGGGTGCGAAATAGGCTAAAATATGAATTATGGACACAGCAAACCAGCGATGTAGAAATATTGGATAACCAAAGCTATCTCACCAATCCTGAGTATGCTGATTTGGTAAGTGCTGCTACTGCCGATTTACAACAAGAATTGAGTAACGCAGATGTGGAAGCCAGAATGGCTGATGCACAATCTATGAAAGATGCAGGTCCACTACAGTTCATTGTAGATTTTGTACCAGACAATATATTTTCTGCCCTTTCTGATGGTAAGAAAATGCTGCAGGTTATCTTTTTTGGTATTTTCTTTGGGATAGTTCTCTTGCTGTTGCCAAATGAGCTAACCCATACTGTGAAGGATTTTGTCAATGGTACAAATGAGGTTTTTCTAAAGATGGTGGAAATTATCATGGAGGCAGCGCCCTTCTTTGTGTTTGCGCTCATGGCGGGTGTGATTGCTGAAATGACCGATACCATCGAAGGGGTTATTGAAATTTTTAAAGGCCTGGCAAGTTATTCTATAGTGGTGGTTATCGGCTTATTGTTTATGATATTTGTATTCTATCCCGGACTAATATTACTAATCATCCGAAAAATTGGATATTCAGATTTCTTCCGAAGGATAAGCCCCGCTCAATTTCTTGCATTTTCAACAAGCTCTTCTGCTGCTACTCTTCCTGTCACTATGGAATGTGTAAGGGATAATCTTGGAGTATCTAAAAATGTGACCAACTTTGTATTGCCCATTGGAGCAACAGTGAACATGGATGGTACCAGCCTATATCAAGCTGTAGCAGTAGTTTTCCTGGCTCAAATACATTTGGTAGATTTGACTGCGGCCCAACAACTAACCATTGTATTGACCGCAACCCTTGCTTCCATTGGTTCAGCTGCAGTTCCTAGTGCTGGGTTGGTAATGTTGATTGTAGTTTTGCAGTCAGTGGGATTAAATCCAGCCTGGATTGCCATAATATTCCCTGTTGATCGAATCCTTGACATGATTAGAACCGTAGTAAATGTTACGGGTGATGCTACCGTTTCATCTATTATTGCTAAATCAGAAGGAGAATTAGATACTTCAGTTGGAGATTTAAAACCAGCAGAGTAAAATTAACTGGGAATTTTAATAATAAACTTGTTTTCTAGAGTACTCTTACTCAACTTTATAGGGAGGTGGTCACCATCTCCCTATATTTTTAACAGACAAATTAATTGAAAACCAATGGATGCAAATCAGAAGGTCCTAGGGGTGGGCTCCAGAGTTAAACACCCTGCTTATGGTAAAGGGGCAGTCATTAAGGTATTTAAGGCTGCTTATGAAGTTTGTTTTATGATGTACGGCATAAAAGAATTTGGGATAGATTACGAAAAATGGGAGGTTATTGAGCATATACCACATGTAGCTGAAGATTCATTTTCGGGTATAGAAAAATCTTTAATCAAAATATTACGCCATTTTTCGGACATCACAGAAGAAGTTCCTCTAGGAGAAAAATGGAAAGATGGAAAATTAATTTTACAGCCTAATGACCCCGATCTTAAATCAAAAGAAATACCCATCGATACATTTTTTCATAAAATAGTTATGGTTAGAGATCGTCTAAGGGTTATGGAGCAAAGAGTTAACAGCAGCTCCAATCTTTCTGATGAGGAAAAAATCAATTTGCAGCAATATATTACCAGGATCTATGGAAGTCTTACCACATTCAATGTACTGTTTCGATATAAAGAAGACCATTTTAAAGGGGAGTCTAAATAGTTTTTAGGATTTTTTTGATTCTATTCTTAAACTAATTAAGATAGCATCCGGTTTCATTTATTTGAATTAAATTACGACCTTTAAACTAGGTGGCTTTTTTACCTCATAGCAGGATTTTTCTAATAAACCGACTTCAATGAATTTCAAAGATTATATAACTCCTTTAAGGATCAAGAAACTAAGCACCTTTTTCCCTTTACTTATCATATGTCTGTCCTTTAAGGCCTGTATAGTAGTTCCAGAACAATATTCTGGCTTACCACCTGGTCCATGGAGAGCAGTATTAAAATTAGAGCCAAGACCAGTCATACCTAACCCAGATGCAAAACCCATGCCTGAAAAGGTAAACATGCAATTTGAAGAAGTAATGGAAGGGGAATTACCCTTCAATTTTGAAGTTATTTATGATACTAAGGAAGATTATCACATTGAATTCATTCACGGTGAAGAAAGAATATACATTGATGAAATAAGCATGGGAAGAACTCCCAGCAGGGCAAGAGATACGGTCCGCATAGATTTTCCTGTTTTTGACTCCTATATTGTTGCTTATTATGAGGAAAATGTAATCGAGGGTCGGTGGATTGTACCTAACCGAGGGAATTATTCCATTCCTTTTGTTGCTTACCACGGAAAAGATCATAGATTTACCAGTCTTAGGAAAGAACCTTTGATGGATATTAGCGGAAAATGGGAGGCTTATTTCGAAATAGAAACAGATTCTCCCTATAAAGCTATCGGGGAATTTGTTCAGAATGGAAACCACCTAACAGGCACCTTTCTAACAGAAACAGGAGATTACAGATATCTTGAAGGGACTGTCCAGGCTGATAAGGCTTATTTATCCACCTTTGATGGAGCGCATGCCTTTTTATTTGAAGCCAAAATTAGGGAAGACAGTACCATGATTGGCACCTTTCGATCCGGTTCTCATTACAAAACAACCTGGGAAGCAAAAAGAAATCCTTATTTTGAATTAGGGGATCCAGACACACTCACCTACATAAAAGAGGGTTATGAGGGCCTAGCCTTTGAATTTCCAAACACAGAAGGGATACTGACCAATTTAGAGGATAAGGAGTTTGAAGGGAAGGTTAAGGTCGTTCAAATTATGGGAACCTGGTGTCCAAATTGTAGGGACGAAACGAATTACCTTTTGGAATATTTAAAAAACAACCCTAGTGATAAGCTCCAAGTTATCTCTCTGGCTTTTGAAAAATACCGCGAAAATGATCAGGCTTTATTGACCATTAAAAATTTTAAAGAAGAGCTTAACATTCCTTATCCTATTTTATTAGCTGGCTACTATAATAAAAAAGAAGCTTTGAATTCACTGCCCATGCTCAATCACATATTATCCTACCCAACGCTTATTGTTTTGGATGAGAACAATGAAATTAAGTGGATACATACAGGGTTTAAAGGGCCAGCTACCAGTGGGTATGATGAATTTAAACAAAAATTTGAAACAATTATTGGCGAACTAATTGCGGACTAATTCCGTATAGTCTAGTTAAGATGACCTAAAACTATTTTCGACCGATTTAAATATTCTGATTTATACCAAATGATTAACTAGTTATGAGTCAAAAAAACATTGCGCTTGCTTACTGTATTGACAATATTCATACTGCTGAAGAAATAGACCAGAACCTCAGTCAATCGGGATACAGATTTGAGCATTATTATGGTAAAAAAACCACCTCAGAACCTTCCCTCAATGAACAGATGAGTGCTCATGAAGGGCCAATATTATTGATGATAAGTGATAATTTCCTTAAATCAGCCCAGTGTATGAATCAAAGCCTTGATCTAATTCAGGAAAAAGGCGACTTGATCATTCCCATTATTTCTCCAGGTACAAAAAGAAATGAAGAGAGTGGAGATCTTATGAAGGTTGAAACAAATTTTGAAAGGGTTAGTGACATCATCCAATATATTAATTATTGGCAAGATCAATATCTCGATTTGAGGCGTCAAAAAAGACAATTGAGGGAAGAATTAAATGAAGAGGAATTAAGCCTACATTTAAAAGTGATGCGTGAAATATCTAGTGAAGCTGGAGAGTTTCTTCGATTACTTAGAAATATGGACTATGTCACTCTAAATGAGTTTCAGGATCATCATTATAAAGCGTTTTTTGAAATTTTAGACAACCTTGATGATTGGGATCATTTTAAAGAAGTCCCCCTAGTAAAATCCAGCCCCTTTCCCGAGGAACAAGACAACTCCAAAGATGAGCTACCTCCTGAATCACGAGAAATCCCTACTCCTCCCCCTCCAATAGTAAATGAGGAGGAGCCAAATGAGGAAGAGATCGAAATTGATTTAGAAGATATTCCTGGAATTTCCTTGTTGGAAGGCAAGGAAAATATCAGCAAGATTATTGAACAAAAGAAACAGGACCCTATTGAATCTCCAGAACCAACAACTGAGGAAGAAGAGAATGCTTCAGAGGAGAATCCAGTTGACGAAAATCTTTTAGAGGAAGAGGAAGATCAAGAATCAATCGTTTCTAAGGAAGAAGAGAGCAATTTAATAGATCTTACCCTTCCTTCTGAAGAAGAGGAAGAAGAGGAGAAGGAGGAGGAAGAATACTTAGTTAATTTGGAAGTTAGAAATATCCTTACTCAGGCGATGAATTTAATGGATCAGGGCCAGTTCAAGGAAAGTTTGCAATTATTAAAAGAAAAAATTGAAGTATATCCAGCTCATGATGAATTAAGATACAGATACGCTTTGTTATTGGCGCAGGATGGTAGTGAAATTGAGGAAGCAATGGAGAATCTTCAAATAACATTAAAAAATGACCCGGAAAATGACGATGCTAATTTCTTGATGGGTGAGCTGGAAGAAATGAAAGGCGATTACACCCAGGCAGTACATTATTATCAGGAAGTAGCCAGCAATAATCCAGATTATTTAGATGTATTTTATCGCCTTGGGATTGTCTTTTCGAAATATTTCGAAAACTCTACAAAACAAGCAGCAAAATATTTCAAAAAAGCCATTAAGAAAAACCCCGCAAATGTCGATGCAGTTTATCAGTATGCACTTTTATTGGGTGAAAAATTAGAGAAGCCCAAAAAAGCAATTAAGTACTTCAAAAGGACCCTTCTTGAACAAGCTGACCATCCATTTGCTAACTATGATCTGGCCTTATTGTATCATCAACTTAATAAAAAGGAGGAAGCATGGCAAGCCTATCAAGATGCAATAAAAGTAAATCCAGAATTGCAAACAGCAGAGAATGATCTGGTTTTTTCACATTCAGAACCAGAACCGGAGCCAGAACCAGTGCTTGAACCGGTGGCTTCAGAATTAGTTGGAGTGGACAATTCTTCCGAATTGGCGGAACAATTTGTAGAGGAAGAATTCTCTGAACTAAATGGTCAGCCTGATGAAAATCAGGAAAATGTTGTCGTCATGGAGCAAGACACGATAGAGGCTCTTAAAGCCAATATCAGAAGGTTGGAAGAAATATTGATGACACAAACTGAACAAAGAGTTCTTTCAAGGAAACCACAAGACGTAAGCGTGAAAACCGTTTTTATTTCAGGAGCAACTTCTGGTATTGGCAAGGCCACAGCTGAAATTTTTGCATCACATGGTCATCGCTTAATCTTAAATGGTAGAAGAATAGCTCGATTGGAAGCTCTTAAAAACCAATTTGAGTCAGAATTTGAATCTGATATTTTGTTGCTCCCCTTTGATGTACGGGATACCAATTCAATTAAAGCTTCAATTGATTCATTACCTGAAGAGTGGCAAAACATTGATATTCTATTTAATAATGCTGGAAAAGCTAAAGGATTTTCTCCTATTCACGAAGGTCAATTGGATCATTGGGAAGAAATGATCGATACCAATATTAAAGGTTTACTTTATTTGACTAGAGCAGTTGCTCCTTTTATGGCCCGTCGGAAAAGTGGGCACATAATCAACGTAAGTTCCATTGCAGGGAAAGAAGTATATCCCAATGGAAACGTTTATTGTGCAACCAAATTTGCAGTAGAAGCTTTGACCAAGGCTATGCGTATTGATTTACATAAATTCAACATTAGGGTTAGTCAGGTGGCACCGGGACATGTGGAGGAAACAGAGTTTGCATTGGTTCGTTTTGACGGAAATTCAGACAAGGCCAAAATTTATGAAGAATTCAGGCCACTTACATCTAAAGATGTTGCCGAAACCGTTTATTTTATTGCAACCCGCCCAACTCATGTAAATGTTCAGGATGTATTAATGATGGGTACTCAGCAAGCTTCTGCCACCCTAATTAATAAAAGTGGAAGAGAAGGTTAAAATAAAATGAATGAACCAATTAGAAAAATTCAAAGAAATCCATACATTCATCTTTGATGTAGATGGGGTTCTGACCAATAGTGAGGTTTTGGTCCTTGAAGACGGGAAATTACTGCGCAAAATGAATATCCGAGATGGCTTTGCCATCAAAAGGGCGATAGAAGAATCTTTTCAACTTTGCATCATAACAGGAGGAAAATCCGAAGGAGTAAAAATTCGGCTACAAAACCTGGGAGTTCAACACATTTACCTGGGCCAGTCGGATAAGATGGACGCTTTTGAAGAATTCATTTATACCTATGACCTGGATCCGCAAGGTATTCTTTATATGGGAGATGATTTACCAGACCTTCCCATCATGGAAAAAGTTGGCCTTGCTTGTTGCCCGAAAAACGCCGCCCCAGAAATATTATCAATTGCCCAATACGTGTCCCAATACAATGGTGGTGAAGGATGTGCACGTGATGTAATTGAAAAAGTCCTTAAATTGAATAATAAATGGGATTGATCTGGGAATTGATTTCCCTTTGATCAGTCCTCACACATACAAATCCATAATCGCATGTCATTTTTCAGGCTCATCAGGTTGCCTAATCTGGTTATCGTGGTGTTGACCCAGTACTTGCTATACTATTTTGTTATTCGGCGAGTATTAAAAGCATCGGATATATCCGCGCTTTTAGATGATGTGCATATGGGTTTACTTTCCCTAATTACAGTATTAATAACGGCCAGTGGTTATATTTTTAATGACATCGTGGATCTAAAAGTTGACCAGATCAATAAACCCCAAAAGGTTGTTCTCGTCAAAAAGATTCCTCTTCAAATTGCTTACTGGTCAGCAGGCTTTATGCTATTGGTAGGGTTTTTGATTTCCTTTTACCTGGCCATGAAACTGGATCGTTTGCCCTATCTTTTTTTATTTCCTCTTGCAGTTATGGGTTTATTAGGTTACAATCTTCGATGGAAGGCCACTCCCCTAATTGGTAATATTATCATTGCCTGCTATTGTGCAGGAGTGGCAGGAATCCTTTGGATTGCCGAAAAGCCAGCTTTGGATGATTTATTCCTGGCAAACCCCCATTCTTACAGACTCAGTCTCTCATTAGTAGTCTGGTATATGATCTTTGCTTTTTTTAGCACCCTGATACGAGAGATTGTGAAAGATTTGGAGGACCGAAATGGAGATCAGGAATTAGGCCTGAACACAATGCCAGTAGCCTGGGGTCTAAAAAGAAGTAAACTTTTGGTATACATATTTTCAATTCTCTTATTCTTGATTTTGGGGTATTTTGCCTGGACATTCGACAATATTTTTGGGAAAAGCACCCTAGCCTATCTATGTTTTGGCATAATTTTACCGATTGCCATAGCAGCGATTTTGCTTATCCGATCCAAAAATTCACTGGATTTTAATCGGCTAAGTCAATTGTGGAAGGGAATTATGGTATTGGGATTATTACTACTACTTTTTTTTTAAATCTGACAATCATCTATTGATGCTCTCATTAAAAAAGCCAATCATTTTAGCCTCTAAATCCCCGAGAAGGCAAATATTACTAAAAGAAGCAGGAATCCCTTTTATCGTCAAAACAAAATCCATTGACGAAATTTTTCCTGAGGATATGCCCAAAGATCAGGTTGCTGCTTACCTTGCGGAACAAAAAGCAGAAGCAGCCCAGCATTTTATTGTAGATAAAGATGATATCCTCCTCACCGCAGATAGTACTGTTGTAATGGAAGATATCATCTTAAACAAACCTGCTGATGCTCCGGAAGCCAGAGAAATGCTTAAATTACTTTCTGGCAACAAGCATACTGTATATACCGGCGTTTGCATTTTAACAAAGGATCAAAAAATGACATTCACTGGGGTTTCTGATGTTTATTTTGCTCCATTTTCAGAAGCCGAAATTGATTTTTACATAGAAAATTTTCAACCTTTTGATAAGGCTGGTTCTTATGCTATTCAGGAATGGATAGGCTTATGCCGTTCCTATCGCATTGAAGGCACCTTTTCTAATATCATGGGTTTGCCGGTTTTTCAGGTATATAGTCAGTTAAAAGAAATCCTAAATACAAGGGATACTAGTACTTAAGTTTTTCATTTTTATCCCAAATTCCCCAATAAGCCCCCACATCTCCTTCTGCACCTACTTTCCAGGATTCATCAAATGAAGAAAAATAAAAGCTTTCAATATCGTCCTGAGAAGCCCATTTTTGAATATTGATAAAATACTTCATGGCATTTTCTACAGATGGATGAGCATCCTTCAGGCTTTCTCCCTGACTAGGCCAACCAGTTTCGGTAATAATAACTTTTTTCCCTCTTCCAGCATGCATCGCCTGATAATACATTTGTTTGATGTAAACCAATGAATACTCAAAGCCGCATCCCTCCCAATAGGGATAGCAATTGGCTAAAATCACATCACTAGCCTCTCCAAGCCTGGGTCGATTCGAAAATTCATAATAAGCATCTACTGTTCCCATTGGAACATCGGGAATCTCCTTTTTAACTCTGGCCATAAAATCCAATAACTCATCTTCGGAAAGATCACCACGATATAGAACTTCATTGCCAACTGCAGCTATATCCACAAAGCCCTCTTTGGCCAATTGGATTAGGCCTGCCACTTCTCTTTCATTTATTTCGGGGTCGTCCCCTAACCAGGCCCCCACTAACGTTTTTATTCCTAATTCCCGAGCCACTTTAGGTATAAATTCGTTTCCATCTGTGCAAGAAAAGGTTCTCACCCATGAAGTATAGGGCTTTATGATTTCCATTCTTCTCCTAACTTGTTGCTCGGATATGATATCCCCTGGTTTTTGTCCTTCTTCATAAAGACTAAAACAAAGACCATGCATCCCGTTGTCTAATACTTTTCTAAATAAGGCTTTAAGTTCATCTAAGGTCTTATTGGAATAATCTATTCCAGCCAAAGACATCAGTTTTTTGTCTCTGTATGACATATTTAATTATTCTGTTAATTTATAATTCTCCTCTACGTTCTACCAGTTCTGCTTTTATTTGACGAGCTCTTTCTTCTGTTAAGGTATAGCCCCACATTACCCATACGGCTAGTCCGGCTGTGAAGGCTGGTACGATAATATCCGCAATTCGTAATCGGGTTAAAGTTTCTACTGTTTGTACTGCTGCATTTTGATCAAATCCAACAACCTTTAATACCAAGCCTCCTAAAACTAGTGCAATAGCTTGTCCTAGCTTAACCATCCACCAGTAAATGGCTCCAAAAGTACCTTCTTTACGAGGCATTCCATTTTCTAATTCATCTAAATCACAAACATCCGCGGTCATACTCATCATTAAGGTAAATAGGCCACCTATTCCAAAGGCCATTAAAGGAAGTGGCATAAAAATCAACCAAGGATTACCTGGACTGAAGCCCCACCATTTGAGGAGATACCCAACAATTGAAATTGCAGTGGAATAAATGAATGCTTTTCTTTTGCCATATTTATTGGCCATCCAGGAAATGACGGGAATTACTAAGAAAGCGGTGATAAAGGCACTTACGGTCGAGAACCAAGCAGGCCAGTTCCCAGCTAAACCATAATCGCCATTAAACATATAAAAAACTATAATAAAATAACTGAAAGAAGCAACCATTTGAAACCCATTGAAAACCAAAAAGGTAGCTCCACACAACCTCATAAATGGCTTATTTCTGGATACCTGAACAATACCCTTAAAAAGTTCTCTCAGGTTCGAAAATAAACTGGAAAAGGTAATTTGTTTTCTATTTTCCATATTAGAGGCATCAATCCCTCTGCAAAAAATAGCAGGTAATACGCCCAGAACAATACAAACAGCACCCACCACTATCGATAGCTTTCGGACTCCTTCTGCTTGGGTTTCAAACAAATTGGGATTAGCAATAAGTACCCAAAACCAAGGAACCACCATCCAGGCAATTTGACCCATTGTTTGGGAAAAAGCCATTAATCGGGTTCGTTCATTATAATCGGAAGTCATTTCATAACCCAGACCAATTAAAGGGGTTGAAAAGATGGTATTACCAATTAAATACACTAATGAAAGAATAAGAAAGTACCAGAAATTATACATTGGTGAGTTATCAGCATCCAACTGCCACAAAACAGCGAACAGAATACCACTCAAAATAGCACCTACAAAAATATAAGGTCTTCGACGCCCATATCTTGAATTTGTATTATCAGAAATAAACCCCATTATTGGATCTGTAATGGCATCAAATATTCTAGGCAAACCGCCTAATAAACCAGCCAAAAAGGGGTCCATCCCAAAGGCCGTAAGAAGGAAAAACATAAATATTCCCAAAGCCCCGGGTAAAAGGTTATTAACAAGGTGTCCGGCACCAAAGGCCGCCTTTTGTACTACAGGTACTCTATCCTTGGCAGCAGTTTTGTATTTACTCATGATAATAGATTTTAAATGTATTAGGGATTAGGATTTGTGATTTAGCTGTTTCCAGAAATTAAAATAGTCTGAATTGCCTGGGCATCTATATTGATCTCTGTAGAGGCTTCCCCTAGTGAAAGGCTAAAGCTTTTTGCCTCCATATCTTGATTAAGAACCACTACAGCAATTGATCCATCAGGATTTTCTATTGCGGTGACCATAAGAGTATCGTCAGAGCTTTCAAATCCAATTCGTTTTGCTCCAGGTCTGATGTATCTACTAAAATGGCTTAATGAATAATAGATAGGGGTAAAATATACCTCATCCTGATCTGGGTCGACAATTACAGGAGCAACACACCAGTTTTCAAACCAATTTGGACCACCCTGTCGATCCAGAACCATATTCCAATCTACCCAGCCATCAACCCAACTGTTTAGACAGCCAATAATATCTCTGGCATAACGATATACTGGTACATATTTGGGATGATATTTTTTATCTTCTTCCGCTGCCCAATCCCAGCCCCAGTCTGTGGCTTCCTTCGACCAATACCATTGGTCATCTTTCCATTTTGGCACTTCTGCATCAACACAGGCTTCAGATTGGATCAAGTATTTGTTAGGAGCAGCATTATGAGCATATTCTAATGATTCAGGAAACCAATCAAAAGTACTGGCATACCAGTGGACAGCTGTTCCATCAAAATATTTAGCAGATGCTTCATCCTGATACATATTATCCACCCAAGATTTCAGCTCCTCTCCCCTATTTTGATCATAGCCCAGGATAATCACATCATGTCCATCGGATTCTAATTTGGGCCCAAGGTGGTTTTTCACAAAATCAGTCATTTCCTGAGGAGTATAATGCATGCTTTCCCAGTTGTTATTATTTCCTAAAGGTTCATTTTCAACCGTAAAACCCCAGATATCAATTCCTTCTGCTTTATAGGCTTCGTAATATTTTGAGAAAAACAAAGCCCAGGTATCGTAATATTCAGGGAGTAATTTCCCACCTCTCCAATCTTTATTGTCTTTCATCCAGGGGGGAGCGGTCCAGGGGGAAGAAAGAATCTTAAAACCGTCTTTTGAAATGGCCATTGCTTCTTTAATCATTGGGATAATGTCATCACGATCCTCCTCAATGGAAAAGTTTTCTAATTCCATATCCCCTTCAACCGGAGCGTAGGAATAATTGCTTAAAGAAAAATCACAAGAATTCATATGAGTACGAGTCAAAGAATATCTTGCTCCATTTTCACCAAAATAAGCTTCAAGGATTTTATCTCGATTTTCCTTACTAAGTCTGTTAAGCAAGGAAGCAGAGGCTTCTGTAAAAGAGCCACCAAAACCTGTAATGGTTTGGAATTTCTCTTCTGGCATTAACTTAACAGTAGAAGTTTCACCAGAACTGGTAAATTCCGTTAATTTTTCTAGTTGATTTCCTTGGGCTGAAGTCTCAAATACTTCAACTTCCAGCTTATTTTCGGTAGTGCAGGCATTAAGTGTCATAAGCCCAATTATTAGGATACAAAATTTCTTAATCATCTTAATAGGTTTTAAAGTTTTCATCACTCATTACACGTCACTCGTCACTGGTTATTCATTATTCGTTAATAGGTGAACCTTCTTTTACAAGAGGCACCAAGACCTTGGAAAGTAAGGCATCTTTATCCCCATCATAGGTTTTGGTTATTGGGTTGTCTCCTCGGCCAAGGCCTTCAAATAGACCTTCATCTACTTGATCCCAAACCACATATTTAGCCTTTCCATCAATGGTAAATAATCCGAAGTGGTTTTCAGAACCTCCGGGATTCCCAGCATCTTTCCAATTTTCATCAAATGCTTCAAAATAAAAACAGGCAATTCCTGCTTCATTAGTCCAATCTCGCATGTATTGATAATAGCGGCCGGCTTTATATTCATCGGTAGCTTTTGAACCTTCATCCCCATAGAAGCCATTGGAATAAGTAGCCCAACCGGTTTCTCCTATATGAATTGATTTTTCTATTCCTAAACCTGCAATATAATTTGCCACGTTTTGGTACTGCGTCTTAGCATAATCTTTAGCTCGCTCCATTGCCTTATCTATTTTTTCCAAATCAGATAGATCTTCTTCTCCATTAAATGTTCCCCAGAAGTCAGGATTATAGTGAGTATCATGCATTGGATAGGTATGCAATGAAACATAGTCAACTGCATTTATCAGTTTTTCTAAATCTTCGGTATGATATTCATCTCCACCACCTCCCCAGGAAGCAAAATTATCAGAACTGGTAATCCATAGATCTTCAGGTAGACCTCCTGATTTTTTCAATTCTTGCAATTGATTCACGTATTTTAAAATAACCCAAGGCTGTACGAAATAGCTAGCCGCCCATTTGACCATAGCTTCATTACCAACCGCAATAATCTTTACGATATCAGAATACTTATTAGTCAGTTCGATGGCCTTTTGAATTTCAGCGGTGTTGGCTTCTACATCCTCTCCCTCATGATTAGGATTGTCAGTTCGGGGATTTTCACAATCAATCCAGGCACCTAGCATGACATACATCTCAAAATCAGGGTCTTCCTTTTTTAATTGGTGAATGGCTTCCAACACATTGGCAGCATGAGGAAAATGAACATTATAAGTTCGCAGTATTTTAATATTGAGAGCAGCAAGGATTTTCATGTCCTCTTTCAATTGTTCAATTGTAGGTTGATTGTCCCTTGTATTTTCACGATACCCACCATAGGATATGGCTAAATAATCGGGATTTCCTAAAATTTCTTTAGCAGTTAGTTCTTTTCTCAATGGCAATTCGTTTTCTTGTTTTTTAACCTGATTATTATTACATGAAAAACTTAATGAGAACCACAATAATAGTATAAAAACCTTAAGTCCTGTTTTCATGATCTTTGTGTTTGATTTATAATGATGCAGAGTCATAATCCATCCCTTTTATTTTAATATTGCAAGCCAAAACCGAAGGGGAATAAAGGAGCAATATCATCCGTCCAAAAATTTGGGCCGTATTTCCCATTTAAATCTTCCACAGATTTTGGCCAGGAATGCGGCAGTTTTCCTTTAAAATTGAAATCACCAAAAAGCACTTCACCTATTCCCTGCCCTTCTGAACCAGGTAACCAAGCCGCGATAAAAGCATTAGATTGCTCTATTTGAGCAGTAGTTACCAAGGGCCTACCAGAAATCAGAATCACAATTACTTTGAGACCTAAATCGGTATAGGTACTTATATAATCTTGATGTTTTTGAGTGAGTGTTAACTGTAAATTGTTCGATTCATGTCCTATATCTCCAAAAAACTCAGCATATGGAGTTTCCCCAACTACAATGATGGCCACCTCTGCATTTGCATGTTTTTCGGTGGCATTTTTGTCATACAGGACATCTCCTTGTGAAAGCTTTTTAATCCCCTGAAGAATAGTGGTCGCCCCTTGGTAATTTTCCTGAGTTCCTTGCCAATTGACGGTCCAACCTCCCGACTGCAAACCTGAATTATCTGCATGTTCGCCAACCACTACAATTTTGGCCGTTTTTTTATCAAGAGGGAGAATATCGTCTTCATTTTTTAGTAAAACTAAAGATTCCCTGACTGCCTGTCGGGCAACTTCCCGGTGTTCCCCAGCACCAATTATATTGACTAAAGTGGTATCGGGGAAAGGATTTTCGAACAATCCCAGCCTGTATTTTTGTCGTAAAATTCGTTTTACTGCATCATCTATTCTACTTTGTGCCACAAAGCCACTATCCACAGCATTTTTTAAATCTTCTTGAAAAAAATCAAGATCTCCATCCACAGCCATAACCATATCTATTCCCGCATTAATAATGTCCCTTTCCCCAAACCTTGAATATCCCTTCCAATCAGAAAGCATAATCCCATCAAACTTTAGGGATTTTTTTAAGGTATCAGTTATCAATGCTTTATGGGCATGCATGGGAATACCTTCATAAGTATTGAATGAGGCCATGATTGCCCCCACCCCTTCCTCCACTGAAGCCTTATAGGGTAACAATAAAGAGTCGTTGAGCTCCTGAGCACCAATGGAGGTAAGTCCACCTTCTACTCCATAATCCGTGGCACCATCTCCGATGTAGTGCTTAGAGGTTGCTAAAACTCTTTTTTTATCCGATAAATTCCCTTGGTGTCCTCTGATTGATGCTCTGGCCATCTGAGCAGTAAGCTCGCTACTCTCAGCAAATGCTTCATAGACCCTACCCCATTTTTCATTATATGGTAAAGCAATACAAGGAGAAAACACCCAATTAAATCCAGTGGCTTGTACTTCTTTAGCTGTAATCTCCGCTGCTTTTTCGACTAGCTCAGGATTTCGGCTTGCACCCAAACCAATGTTATGTGGAAATATGGTAGCTCCATTATAGGTGTTTTGCCCATGCACTGCATCTACTCCAAATAATAAGGGTATCCCTAATCTTGTACTGAGCGCTTCCTTTTGAAGTCCTATAAATTTTTGCTGCCACTCAATAGCATCCTCTCCTGGCAATAATCCCTGAGTATGAATAACGGAACCAATCAATTTTTTGGCCACATCTCCTTGCTCAATATCATAGAAATGCCGCACCTGAGACATCTGCCCAATTTTTTCCTCTATGGTCATTATTGCCAACAGGGAATCCACTTTTCTTTCTATAGCAAGTGCTTTTTTCAACTCAAAATTATTGGTCAACGATTTATGATCCTCTGAATCATTAACTTGGCAGGAGAATAGGACACATATGCCCAGAAGCATTAGTCCTGCTGTTAGTATTGAAGGTTTTACAAACATTTTACTTCAATTCTGATTCATTTAAAGTGACAAAAATCTGGGCAACATTGCCTGTTCTTTCAAATATCTGCCGGCTAATCGTTGCATCTAAGGTCAAAGATTGATACTCTGCAGTAGTATTATCGCTGGATACTACTTTCAAACTATTGTGGCTGGCTAATTGGTAAACTATGGGAACCTGGCAATAAGTAAAACAAAGGGAATCTCTATTTAAATGAATCTCTTTCTGTTCTGAGTGAACATCAAAATATTTAAAGACCTGCGGCTCCAAAAGGAATTCTTCCCTCTTCAATAAGCATGGATTCAAGATCAACTGCCCCTCTTTAACAAATACCCCTAATTCTCCAAACCTGCTTAATATATCTTCTTTTACCTGTCCAGTCATACCGGGCTGCTGTGCGCCCTTTCCTGCTGGAGTATGCGAATAAGGATCAGTAGGAAATGCACCATATAAAGAGGGAGACTTATGAACTCCGATTCCGGCATTAATTTCATAGTAATGTTCCAAAAGGCGTCCAACAGTTTCTTCACTTTCCTTGTTATGAACTGCCCTTAAACAGCACTCTTGAACTGCAAGTTGCAGTTTTGAAACCATATGCCAATAAATAGATCCCAAGCCTTCATAGCCAAAAAATGTTCCCGATCGACCTGTAAAAGCTTTGTGATTAAATACCTGTTCAAAGATCTGCAGGATCAATTTTCTTTCTTTTATTGCTAATTGGGCATAGTTTGTGGACTCTAGACCTTTTAAAGCAGCCTCAACATCATTGGCATTTTTAAAATTGCCATTAAAGTGATACCGATTATTTATATCCTTTTCTATTATTTGCAAATTTCCATCCTTTAATAGCTGTGCCAATAATTCAGATTCGGCAACTTCCTGTTCAGGAATGTTATTTTTTTCTCTGAAAAGAGGTAATTCTTTATTTGGATAAAGCAAGTAACTATATTGATCTTCGCGAAAGAGCTTACTCTGCTTCAAGCCATCCAAGACATTCAATGCCTCCTTTGAGGATAAATAACCAGAACTAAGAACAGCTACCTGACCTTCCAGCATTTCACTCAGATAGGAGATGGAAATATCATCTTCGCTGGTTTGGGTCATTAAATTATAGGCATGGTAAAGGTGGTCTTCTCGTTTATTAGCTTTAATAGAATGTTCCAGGAACTGTAGGCTCAAATCAATAAAATGACTCAAATCTTTTAGGGATATATTTTTCTTTTTACCTGAGAATGATTGCTGATAAATTTGCAATCGATAATTGCTGGCTGCTTGTCCTAGTTCATCAAGAATGGTTTTCCGGTCTTCGTCATTAATTTTACCAGATAATAGAGGAAGGTATTGTTCAAAAGTTCTAACTATTTGATGATAAAATACAAGTAATTCTTTCGAAATGCTTACTTCTTCAATTTCTGTATCTGATAGAATTTCTTTGAAAAAATTCAAAAACCTCCTCAGGTAATACAGTGTTACCATAGAAACACCATTCCCGACTAAGGCATTATTTGCATCATTCCATTCCGGGCGTTGGGTGTTCATCCAAATACCTCCCTCAGGGATAAAATTAGAGAGTTTAGCCAAGACAGTTGCCAATATTTTTTCCATAAAATTAGCCTTATGGATGGCATTCTCTTTGGTTCTTAAAAGTGCTCCGTCAGCCCCTAATTCTTCTCTCATTTTACGGACTTTGTGATCCAATTCCTCGTCAAACTCAATAGTATCCTTTGGGTTATTCAGGATGTCCTGATGGCTTTTAATTTTATAAGGTACATTGGCATATACAAATATTTCATCTTCGCAATTGCTCAGCAGATGACCAGGTAAGTGGTTTTCTGAAAATTCCAATAGTTTTAATAAATAAATAATCTGATGATCTCCCCAATAGCCGATGTAAGACCATGGGTCATCAGGCTCTATTATTTCCCAGTCAAAACCATCTTTGGTAACTCTGTATGGATTGTAGCCATCAAATGTAGTAGCATTCAAAAACTTGTGGATCATACTTTCAATAAAATCCGGGTAGGAATGAACAAGAGCTTCCCAATTCTGGAAAATATCTCTCCAATTTCCTTCATAATCCAGAATTTTAGAGCCATCTACTTCACTGCGTGTATTGATAGAAAATTTATTCCAGGGCCTACTAGGATCGCCATGTCTTCTACTAAATTTAAGGGGCATATACTCCAGGCATAAGCGTTTAAAACTTTCATCTTCAACCTGATAGGCTATTTGCTCTAATTTTGAAAGAGTAAAAACTTCCGTTAGATCATCAATGAGATGGTAATGCGCTTTAAATACTTCCTTGTTTGCTTTTTGTAAATAATCTCTAAAATCCCACTTTTCGATTTGATAATTATTATCAAAAATTCCCCCACGCATGATATTAAACAGCGTATTAGAAAAATGACGAGTATCTCTGAATTTATCTGCACTTAGCTGCAATCCATCAGAAGCAGCATTCAACTGAATTAACCGTTGGGTACCCAGGTTAATGTCTTGTAATACTTTTCCCCATAACTGATCTTCAGCCTTGAGCATTTCAGAAATTTCGGCAATGGCAGCATGATTTTTATTTATATCAGCTACAATCATCCATTCTTTTTGTGTCTGCGGGTTTAAATCAATTTGGGAATGGATAAAATAGGCTCCTTTTTCTGCTTTTACATCTTCCTCTTGATTAAGAGGGAATCTGTTTCGGAATTTTTTGAGCTGGAAGGAAGATAAAAGGTAAAGTGGGTCATTAAAGCCTAATGACCAGGCCACATTGGCCTTCAATGCTTCACTAGGCTCAGCTTTGTCAACGATAATGGCACTTAAAGCATAAATTCCAAGGCCAATTTCTGAAACCAGTTCACTTCTTTTATAGGCATCCACCAGATTACTTGTCGAATTTTGCAAATCCTGGCCTACCCCAGCCGGTAAGATATTTTGGATACCGTCTACAACAGAAATTTTCACTGCATCCTGGGACTGATTAATCAGAGCAGACATTTTGACAAAGCCATATGCATCACTTGAATTCCACTGATATCTATAGGTAAGATCTAAATCGTGGTTCACTTCTTCAAAGAGTATTTTGTTGCCATACTCATTTTTATAAAGATTTCTACTTACCTCATACATTCCATCAAAACGATCTGAAAAAGGCTCCCATAATTGAGGTTTATAACCATTTTTATAGACCCAAAATATAGATTTACTTCCTGTAACTTCTACTGACTCTGTTATCTTATCATCAGTATAATAAGGAAATAAAGAGTTATCTGAGTTTTTACGACCTGCACTCAAACCTCCATTGCTTGAGATAAACATCCAATGATTAGAATCACTTACGATGCTCATAAAAAATGGGCGCATGCCATCGTAATTGGAAATCTTATAGAAGCGCTCGTTCGCAATTTGAACCTGGCTTATGTCTATGCTTTTTGTTGTTTGAATAGTATTTTCCATTAATCTTCCTTGACAAAAGCTAGAGTCATCCCTCCACATCAGGATTTACATGCTTCTTGAATAAGAGGGATGACTCTGGTTATTTTATTAATTAATTATTGACTTCTCTAAATACACGCACATAGTCTACTAGCATCGATTGTGGAAAATTGGTCTGACTTGTTGGAAAACCAACATAATTACCTCCCACTGCTACATTTAAAAGGATATAGAAAGAATGGTCATAAACCCATTGCCCAGGTGCATCATCAGGCGTAACTTCCTGGTAAAGCACATCATCCACGTAAAAGTGTATAAAACCCTCTCCCCACTCTACTGCAAAGACGTGAAAATCAGTATCAAATCGGTCATTTTCAAAGCCAAAGCTTTTAGTAATAGGCGAACCACCCGAATAACCAGGGCCATGCAGTGATCCATGAATAATATTTGGCTCCTGACCACGATATTCCATGATATCAATTTCTCCATTCTGAGGCCAGGTAGCTACATCTTCATTAGCTCCCAGCAACCAAAAGGCTGGCCAAATGCCAGGCCCCCAAGGCAATTTAATACGAGCCTCGAATCGTCCGTAGGCTTGTTCAAAAAGTCCTTTTGTAGTGATTCTTCCAGAGGTAAAGGGCGAACCGGCAAAACTCTCCCGTAGGGCCGTGATGGCTAAATTACCATTGCCATCTAAGGATACATTTTCTGTGCGGTCAGTATAGTACTGTAATTCCATATTTCCCCATCCACATCCTGCAGGTCGGTCACAGCCAGCACCCACATCAAAGGCCCAATTTGCCGGGTCAAGAGCAGTACCAGCAGTCCCTTCGAAATTATCTTCCCATACCAATTGCCATTCTCGATCTTTAACAAAGTTTTCCTCATCATTACAACTTGGAAGTGCAATGAATACGAATGCCAAAAGTAGGCCACTTAAAATGAAATAATTGTTCTTATTTATATTTAAAAATTCCATGTTCAAAATATTGTTTTTGCAAAATGCACATTTATAAAATCGTTCTTACTCTTTGTAGAAATAGATGTTATCTACCCAAATAGTCGTGGCTGCCAAAGGTCGACCAACTAATATGTACTGTGCCATGTTTTGCTTGGTAACCAGGCCGGTAAAATCACTCAATGGAATATCATAGCTGATCCATTGGCCCTGAGCAGGAGTTTGGAACTCGACCTGATGATTCACATCATCACCACCACCGAATGCGCCATCGGCTCCAAAATCTACCAGATTTATGGCAAATAGCTCGAAATCTGGCGACCATACATCAATATGGATATGAGTCATATCACTGATATCAAGGGTATTGGCTACCGTTTCAATGCCGGCAAACTCAAGCGCAGAATACTTCTTGGTTGCATTTCCATCTACGGTCACATCTTCAAAAGTAGCATTTGACCAGTCTGTTTTCCAGGTATCTACTGGTACATCCGTGTAAGCATCACTGAATAAGGAGATTACATTGGCCTCATCTCGGGTCGGTGCAGGGGCTGCTATAGAAGGTTCAGTAGAACCGCCACCGCCGCCACCGTCGGCATTATAAAAATAGATATTATCTACAAAAATAGTCGTGGCTGCCAAAGGTCGACCAACCAAGATGTACTGAGCCAAATTTTGTTTGGTAACCAGGCCAGTAAAATCACTCAAGGGGATATCATAGCTGATCCATTGGCCCTGAGCAGGAGTTTGGTATTCAACTTGATGGTTTACATCATCACCACCGCCAAATGCACCATCAGCTCCAAAATCTACCAGATTTATGGCAAATAGCTCAAAATCGGAGGACCATACATCAATGTGCAAATGAGTCATTCCACTAACATCTAAGGTATTGGCTACCGTTTCAATACCCGCAAACTCAAGCGCAGAATACTTCTTCGTTGCATTTCCATCTACGGTCACATCTTCAAAGGTAGCATTTGACCAGTCTGTTTTCCATGTATCTACTGGTACATCCGTGTAAGCATCGCTAAATAAGGAGATTACATCAGCTTCGTTTTGTGTTGGAGCAGGCGCTGCAATCGTAGGTTCAGTAGCACTACCACCACCGTCAGCATTATAGAAATAGATATTGTCGACAAAAACAGTCGTGGCTGCCAAAGGTCGGCCAACCAATATATACTGAGCCAAATTTTGCTTGGTAACCAGGCCAGTAAAATCACTCAAGGGGATATCATAGCTGATCCATTGGCCTTGAGCAGGCGTTTGGTATTCAACTTGATGGTTCACATCATCACCACCGCCAAAGGCATTGTCAGCTCCAAAATCTACCAGATTTATGGCAAATAGCTCAAAATCCGGTGACCATACATCAATATGCAAATGAGTCATTCCACTAACATCTAAGGTATTGGCTACCGTTTCAATACCGGCAAACTCAAGAGCAGAATACTTCTTCGTTGCATTTCCATCCACTGTAACATCCTCAAATACAGCATTTGACCAGTCTGTTCTCCAGGTATCTACAGGCACATCATTATAAGCATCACTAAATAAGGAAATGACATCAGCCTCATTTTGGGTAGGAGTAGGAGCTGCAATCGTAGGTTCTGTAGCACCACCGCTTCCTCCACCTCCTTTATAGAAATAAATATTATCTACAAATACAGTATTGGGATCACCAGATATGACGATCTGTGCAAGGTTCCCCTTTCCCGTCAAGCCAGCAAAATCAGATAAAGGTAAATCAATACTTACCCAAGATTCTGTTGCTAATGCCGGATTGGTATTGGCATCAATAACAATTTCATGGTCTGTATCATCACCACCTTGGAAAGCATTATCGGGTCCAAAATCTACCAATTTAACTCTAAAGGCTGCTGGTGGAGCACTTGGATCCGGTGTCCAAATATCCATGTGGAAACGTTCCATTGAAGAGATGTTAACGGTTTGGGAAGTAAACTCAATTCCAGTAAAGTTCAAACCTCTATACAATTTCACATCATTCCCATCAATCTGCTCATCAGATACTGCTGCTTGTCCCCATTCGGCAGAATAGGTATCAACTGGCACATCATCATAAGCATTACTGTATATTGAAATTACATCCTCTGCTGCTGCAGTTGGCGTTGGAGCTGGTGCTTCTGGTCCATCAATTTTGACTTCTCCTGCATTATAGTAATAGACATTATCTACAAATACATTTGGTATGTCTCCTGATAGTACTAACTGAGCAATATTTCCTTTGTTAACTAAGCCCGCAAAATCTAGTAATGGAATATCAAGGCTTACCCAGGTTTCGGTGGCTAGTGGTGGACTTGAAATGGTAACTTCATGGAAAGAGTCATCACCACCATCAAAATTGCCATCAGCACCATAATCACGAAGCAAAATTCTGAATGCTTTAGCATCGGTTGGATCAGGAGTCCAGATATCCATATGAAAATGGGTCATTTCAGAAGCATTAATCTTCTCAGCTTCGGTCAGGATACCCACAAAATTAAGCATATTGTATTTTTTCACATCATCATCACCGATCTTAACATCTGCCAATTGAGTTGTTGAAAATTCCCAGAATGGATTCCAGGTATCAACTAGTACATCATTATAAGCGTTACTGAACATAGAAATTACACTATCAGGACTAACGGTAGGTGTTGGTGCTGGTTCAGGTGGTAGTAAAGGTTCTCCTGATGATTCGACCGTCATAGATCCAATAGCATCCTCATCACCAAAAGTGGCTTTTATTACAGAGGTACCCGCATCTAAAACAGTAACTTCCCCATTTCCATTGACAGTAGCTACTGACATATCTGAAGAAGAAAAGTTATAATACCCGTTGGCCAGTTCTACTCTTTGGTCCACCCCAGAAGGTAAATTAAAGGTGGCAAACAGACCTCCTATATTTAGTTTATTTCCTGTTTCGGCACTGACTGTCTGGTCCTGCCCTTCTAAAATGTAAGCTTTAGGATGGGCAATGGTACCCAATTTTTCAAATTTCACTTCATCAATCCAAAAAGTATAACCTTTTCCTTCTTCAGGTGCTTCGGAATAAAACAACATTCCCTTTTCAACGGTCAGTTTGGAAGGATCAGGCAATGGAAGAATAACTTTTCGCCAATTCGTATTTACAGGTAAATCCAAAATGGTGGTTTGGTGTTTAGCTTCTCCAAGGTCATTACCAAAGCCAATAACATCGATTGTTGCGGCTTTAGTAGCCCTGACCCAAAAGGTTAAGGCATCATAACCTGTTAAATCCCGACCGACTTCAGTGGCAAAGGCACCGCCGGCAAAAGCCCCTTCAGGGTCTTCAAAATCAGGAACTGCAAATTTCATAGAAGCAGATCCGGCGTATTTTACATCTTGATCTACGACAAAGGCAGTAGGCTTTGAGTTTCCAAAAGCCACGTAGAAAAGGCCTGCACTAAAGCCATCGATAAAGACTTCACTAGTAGTTGGATAACTTGCTGGCTCTAGCTCATTTAGCTCTCTAGAGCAGCTTATGGCAGTACCAATGATTAAGGCCATAAATATGGCAAGCCTTGAATAGTTATATTTTATATTGCTAGTCATTTCTCTCTTCATTTTTAATTACTTACCAATATTAAAATGCACATATGTTCTAATTTCCCATTCTGTACCATTGTCAAAACCTGGGGCAGTAGGATCACAAACGACAGATCCGTTGGCACCAAAGGCAGTAGTAGGACAATAGCGTGGTGAATATTCATCCAAAGAACGCCAGGTAAAACGGGCTCCAATTCTAGTGTCAGGAAGATCAAACCAATCAGGTTTAGCTACTGAGGTAGATATGTCAGCCATCAACTGAAGTGGGAAGGTTAAGTTGAAATCTCTATGGTAATCGAAAGGTCCCCAATCATCAACTTGTACAGAAGCTCTTACCTTTACTTTCTTATAAATCATTCTAAGATCTGTACCAAAACGCTCAATTAAGCGAGGATCACTACCATTTGCTTGTGCATTTCCACCATATATATTAGCAATGATTCCAAAATCTGAACTTAATTTGGATACAATACGAGAATTAACTTCCCAAAGATCCTGAGCAGGTACCGCACCAGGAAAAGCAAATAAGGTACGGCCATCAGGAAAAATACCAATGGCTGCATCCTGCGTAGTTGGAAGGTGACGATATACAAAACCAGCACTTACTGCAAATTCTGCATCTTCAGAAATGTCATTATCCCAATCATACATCCAGGTGCCAGGAGTAGGATCGAAAGTAAGTAAAAGCTCCCCTGCTATAGTTTCGCGGTTTCCTCTAACAGCAAATGGGTCATCAAGGATATTTCTAGGTCTTCCAGGGGCAATAACATCTCCTGGAATTGGTCCAACAACAGGTCTTTGCCACAAGAAATTAGGAGCAATTTGTAGATTCCCGATTCCATAAGTAAAACCCGTCAAAAAGTTAAACTGGTTGCCACTGCCACTATCCTTTAACCTCCATCCAGTAAAGGTTCGGGTATAATCAGCACCACCGCCTGCAACTAAGCCCATGGCAGCTGCCTGTGCATACCAGTTAAGCGGTCCGGAAGAGTAAGTCACTTTAACTTTACCACCCCAGGTATCTTTAGCCTGAATTTGATCTTGGAAAACGGCAGTTTGTCCTTCTACTTCCTCTACCAGTTGGAAGTCACGTCCAACTAGTGGCTGGCCACCCCAAATTCCTCCAAGCTCTATTCCCAATGGTCCTACATCGGTTTTGATATGAAGGGTAGCTCTTCTAGTTTGAGGTGAAGGAACAGCAATAGAACTCACAGCAGCTCCTGGCTTATCTAAATCTTCATGAAAGATACCCGTCACATCAAAGGCTCCCAATTTTTTGGAATACTTCAAAAGAACAGCTGGGTTGGCTCCCCACCAAAGTTCCGGACCGAAAGCAACCTTTAATCCTTGTAACGATCTTTTACCTTCTACTTCAAAACCAAATGGAGCGGTACCATTATATATATCAATGTTAGGGCCATAATTAGCCTCTGGATATAGTCCAAAGAAGTCTCCTTCATATCCCCAGTGGTAATGTCCTGTACGATAAAATCCAGTTAAGTTGAAATGTTTGGCATTCCAGGTGAAATCAGCACCATAAACTTGTAATCGATTAGGATCTCCGATACCTACATTGCCATTATCACTATTTAGCGTGATGGGGCGGCCTCGGTTTTCGTAGAAAATCTCGTTGATTGGATTCTCTGCTACATTTCCTAAAACGTTAAAAGAAACGGTAGCTCTTACACCAGGTGTCGGGTTAGCTTCAATATCTACAAAATAGGATTGCATATGATCGAAACCTAGTTCATCTGGAAAGACTCTTTGAGTCGGATCTTTATCTTCAGGCGTTGAAATCAAGTTTCCACCAGTACTAAAAGTAGTGATTTCGGCTCTCATTCCGCTTATGCTCACTTTTTTTAGCTCTTCTGTTGCCAAGGCTGCTTTGTCACCACGAGCCTGTATAACAGCATCCATTAATTGAATATTGGAAAAATGATTATCTAAGGCTTCTAAATCAACACCATCCGCATAAGGGTTAATACTGTGGGCCTCTTTTAGAGCGTAATATGAAGCTCGTGGAAATAATTGATATAGACCTCTTGGATTAGTGGGTCCCTTAGCACAAATACCAAACCATTCCTCGTTCATATTATCTTCCCCTTCTTCGTGGTCATGAGTATAACCACCATTTCCCCAGGAAGCATTATTATCGTGAAAGCTTAGGTTTTTAGTTTGTCCGTATTTCCACCAGCCATCACTAAATTGGAAAGTAAAACCACCAATAGAATTTCCAGCTTTTCCAAGTCCTGCTGCATTCTCATAAATTTCTTTCCAATTGCCTAAATTATAATAGGCTTGATTATACTGATCCTCTTCATTTGCTATAGCATTAAAGGCATCGGCTCCAAATTCAGCAAAGAGGATAGGCAAATTTAATTCATCTCTAACTCTATCGAAGGCATCTCCAAAGGAAATTCCTCGGTACACATTGGTTCCGAATATATCAACATCTTTACATTCTTCTGCGATGATATCAATAAATTGCAAATCACCATTACACATGGCTACCGGATGGTTACTATCAATTCCTTTCATTAAAACTGTTGCATCATTGAACAGTTTGTACATAGCTCGCGCACGTGCAGTTGACTTTCTATCTTCAACAGGTATGTCCTCCGTTTCAGCTCCTTCCCAGAATAGACCGTAATTGTTTTCATTCCCGAGCATGTACAATAATATTCCAGGAGTATTCTTGTAGTCTTCAACCATTTGCCTTACCTCAGAGAGGAGGAGATCTCTTGCCCGGGGGTCAGCATATTCGGTGTTTCCAACCCATTCTCCATCAAGCGTCAGGCCGTAGCGACCAAATGTGTGATTAAGCATGGTGTAGATCCCATATTTTTCATAGATATACTTTACCCATTTAGGTTGGATTCCGGTATATGCCCGAATGGTATTTACACCCATGTTTCTAAGCATGGACATTTCTGAATCGAGAGCAGCCCTGATGATGTCATCTGGCTGATTCCATAAACTGTACGAAAAGTTGGTACCAATAGGAAAATAATCCCAGTTAATACCGTTGACCATTAACGGTTCTCCGTTAACCATCAAAGACATTCCTTCATTATTCTTTACAACTGATACTTGGTCTGCCTGAGCAAAAAGGGAAGTTGCAAAAAAGAAAAGAAATAGTTGGAGTAATAAGTTCTTCATTTTTAATATGGTTTATGAACTTGTTGAGTTTTATTTGGTTATGCTGTTTAGATACAAATTAAAGGTGCTAGGAAAAGGATTTTACATTCTCCTTTTCATACTTCCTTTATATTTTTGTTTTCGCATTGGTTTTTTGATCGAATGGTTTTCGTTATTTTGAATTATTGATTCAAAATAATTAGAATGAAAATTTGGCATCACCCTATTAATATTTTGCAGGAATCACAGCTCAGTAATCATTATTTTTTTAAAAGGTTCCTTCTTTAAAACAAAAATAGGGCGAAATTTAAGGGCTAAAAAAAAATACACCTCATCAATTATTTCATCAATTGTAATTTTCACTACGTCAAATACTACTACAGAAATAGCCTAAATGTCTGATAATTAAGTATTTTTGTTTTTTACAAACCTGCACATGTATATTGTATGAGAAAAATGAAATACTTTTTAAGCTTAGCTACTTTCCTTTTGTTGGTACAAGGTATTTCAGCATGGACAGGTAAATACTCCATTCAAAATTTCTCTACCAAAGACTATAAGGCAGGAATTCAGAATATTGACTTTGCACAAAACAGAGATATGTCCCTTTTTGTGGCCAATAACTTAGGTGTATTGTCATTTAATGGTGAGGCTTGGAATTTGCACAATTCCAATACTGGAAAAAAACAAAGGTCACTGGCATTCGATGAAAGTACGAATCGTTTATATGTGGGATCACAGGGCGAATTTGGCTTTTTTCAGGATAATTGGAATTATATTTCTTTGAAAGAATTGGTTCCAAAGCCTTCGCAGGATTTTGACGAAGTCTGGGACGTTTTCCTTTCCAACTCAAGGGCCTATTTCTGCACCTTCCAAGCTATTTATGTATATGATGGTCAGTCCATCAAAGTCATAGATCATAAAGATGGTTTCGATCGATCTTTTCAAGTCAAAGAAAAACTTTTCGTCCAAACTCAAAAAGGTGTTCTATTTGAAATAAAAGAAGATCAGTTGATTCCTACTTTCAATTTGAGTCAAAAAAATCAAGTAGTAAGGGGGATTGTCCCGGAAAATGAAGGTTTCTTAATCTTTTATGATTCTGGAAATATTGAATTTTCAAATTCATTTAGCATTATTTCTAAATATGATGCCTTAATCAATGCCTTGAGGGGTAAATATGTCAATCATGTCTTACAACTTTCTGATACAAGGTTGGCTATTTCCACTCAAACATCAGGAATATATTTGTACGATCTTCAAAATCAGACCATTGACAATATTACGACTAGAGATGGCCTACTGACCAATGCTTGTTTACGCACATTTCAAGACTTTACGGGGAATTTGTGGGTAGGCATGCAAAATGGGATAGCCCTGATTAATATTAACTCCCCCATGCGGTTGATCAACCAGGAAATTGATCTTCAGGGAAGTGGTTATGAAGCTTATGAGGCTCAGGAAGGAAGCTATTTCACAACTTCCAATGGCATCTATTTTTTGGCAAAAAACAATAGTCAAAGTGTTTTTCTTAAAGGAACAGAAGGCCCAGCATATAGTATGCAGGAAATTAATGGAAAAATTTACGCAGGGCATCATACAGGATTATTTCTCC
Organism: Saprospiraceae bacterium; assembly: GCA_028285545.1. GTDB lineage: Bacteria > Bacteroidota > Bacteroidia > Chitinophagales > Saprospiraceae > JANQPA01. Next base: position 131,371 of record JANQPA010000018.1, read on the forward strand.
TTGAAAACGGCCTGGCGGAGCGAATTGCCAGTACAAATGGACTTTGGCATATTAAAGCCTTAAGATCAAAACCTGGATTTGCCATTGGCGGTACCTATTCCGGCTTATATCTATTCAAGATAAATGGCGGGAGGAGATTACAAGCCATTAGGGAAATTAGTGGTTTCAATGAATCTAGTCGTTTTTTCGAGGAAGATCAAAAAGGTAGAATTTGGGTCGGTCAATTTTATAAAGGATTATATCAATTAAGTTTATCGGAAGAGTTAAGGGAGGCAACAGTCAAAAAGATGTCCGATGAAAATGATTTCCCCAAGGTAGATCAGGTTCTGCTCAGTAGAGTAAATAATGAATTGTATCTGGCTACAGATGAAGGTCTTTATAAAATAGATCAAAGCACTGATAAAATAACAGAAGCTAAAGAGTTTTCTAAAGATATTGGGAAACAACCCGTTTATCTTTTCGTCCAGGATCAACAAAATAATGTATTTCTCTTTGCCGAAAACAAGGTTGGATTTTTCAAACAGATTAGTGCCAATAATTACTTGTTTTTACCCTCTTCTTTATCACAATTACGCTATTCATTTAATAATGATCTCTTAAATGTTTCCGTAAATGTCAATAATGGAGTCCTTTTAAATGCCAATGAGGGATTTATTCACTACGACCCAGATTTAGAAAATCGGGTAGCTGTAAAAAAACCTCTTTTGGTCAATAAAATTTATAGTGTTGCCGAAGATAGCGTTTTGTTCCATAGGCCCCCTTTTCTGGGAGTACAGGACAATACCTTATCCTTTAATATTAGCCCAAAATCAAAAGTACTGCAGTTTCAGGTAGAATCCTTTCAATTTCAGGATATGAGCAACAGGCAATTCCAGTTCTTCCTAAAAGGTTTTGATGAAGATTTTGGAGAGTGGTCCAGCACCACAAACAAGGAATATACGAATTTAAGAGAGGGCAATTATGAATTTGTCGTAAACACGAAGAATCATCTTGGTGAGATTACCAGCAGCAGTCCTGTTTTAATAAAAGTTAAACCTCCTCTTCACAGAAGTCTCCTAGCCAAAATATTCTATGTTGTTTTTGGTTTTTTAGCACTTCTTTCGGCCTCTAGATTTCAAAGAGGACGCTATAAACAAAAAGCAAAAGAAATAGAGAAAACCAAACAATATGAATTGGCCAAAAAACAAGAAAAACTCATTGAAATAGAGCAGCAAAAAGAAGAAGAGCTGAAAATTTTAGAGGAAGAAAAAATGAAAAGTGAGCTGCGGCATATCAACAACCTATTGGCAGCTTCAACTATGAATTTAGTGGTCAAAAATGAGTTTATTGAGAATATCAAAGAAAAACTAAATGAGGTAAAGCGCAATGGGAAAAATATGGCCACCAAACAATCTCTGGATCAAATTGTAAAAGAAATAGACACCACCTTAAGACTTCAAGAAGACTGGAGTCAATTTGAACATCACTTTGATCAGGTTCACGGAGATTTTTCTACTCGACTTAGAAATGAGTTTATTGATCTAAGTCCTAATGAACAAAAGCTGTGTGTATTTTTACGTTTAAACCTAAATTCAAAAGAGATTGCTAATCTTATGGGCATATCCCTAAGAGGTGTGGAAGTAGCTCGCTATCGATTACGCAAAAAGTTACGGTTGGCCCAAGGACAAAATCTTTCTAAATTCATTTTGGAATACTAAGAAATAAAAATGGGCCAAAATCATAATAGATTCTGGCCCTGAAACCAAATTAGTAATGTATGAAACTAACAATTTTCAATTACTTGCTGGGGTAATTAGTTTTTATTCAATCAGTAATTTCTTAGTTACAAATTGATTAGTTTCATTTGACACTTTCAAAAGATATAAACCTGGTTCTAATATGGAGACATCCAATTCCTTTCTCATTACTCCATTATTTAGCCGTTCTGTCAGCATTCTTTTACCTTGAATATTGAATAAGTCAAGCTGCCAATTATTCCCTTTAAGCTCCATAGGTCCATCAATCAGGATATTCACCACATCTCTTGCAGGGTTCGGAAAAATATTAATCCTGCCTCCATTTAATAATTCATTTGTGTTTGTTGCTAAAGGATTAAGCATTTCTACCAGATCCAACCAGATTGTATCTAATCCGGGAGAGCCAAAGAAGCCATAGTCAATAAATAGCTTAAATCCCTGGATTGCAGTAGAATCTGCAAAAGCTCCGGCATTTGGTGAACTTGAGCCATAATTACCCTTGAAGTTAAAGGTGTAGGTATGGTATTCCCCATTATCAACCAATGGTTCTAGCTTAAAAACTGGTGTTGCATTGGTTTCTATGCCAGTTGCATCAATTAAATCAAGGCGCATATTAACTGTGCCACTGGTATTATTAGTTTTGGCAGTAATTTCCATTTGACTTAAGGTAGTGACATCCACCGGTTGCCCCAAATCAAATACCAATCTTGGATTCTGTCCGGGATCACTTACATTGTAAATAATCCTGAGTTCTCCATTTTCTTCACTTAATTCAAAAGAATTCCCGTTACCTGCCTCTGAGGTCCATCTGCTAAAATCCCCGTCCTCAAAATTATCAAAAACGATGCTTGGTCCTATAGGGGTTAGTTTTTTTTGGACAGACAGTGAAGTATTAAAAATTCCACAATCACCTCCAATAATCACACTAACTTCTCCAGCAGTATCTCCCCAATCTACAGTAATTGAGCTAGTACCTTGTCCTTCAGTTATGGTCGCTCCTTCAGGAACAGACCAGTTAAAAGAGCCTCCTTCTATTGGTACAGAGTATTTCAAGCCCTTTGCAAAAGATTCTACGATGGAATCACCTGTTATAGGGGGTGCTTCTGTCAATTCCTGATACACTCTAACATAATCCACTAACATTTCAGCAAAATCCAGATTTGGGTCTATCCCATTTCGTGCCCCTCCTGTTTCATACTGCGGGTCACTTCCAAAATTCCCTCCCATGGCAATATTCATGATAAAAAAGAATTTATCATTAAATGGCCAATTGTCCGCATCCTTTGGATTAGGAGCATAAACGTAATAAGTAATGTCATCTACTTTAAAGGTGATGGATTGAGGTGTCCAATCCACACTATATATATGATATTCAGTGCCAAAGGTGCTAATAATTGTAGATCCAGTATTCTGTGTATTTCCGGAACTCGAAGTAGTATGCAAGGATCCATGGATTTTTCCAGGTTCTTTCCCTACATGCTCCATCACATCAATTTCACCACAGGCAGGCCAGCCTACTTGTGAAAAACTTTCCCCAAGCAGCCACAATGCAGGCCATGTACCGGAACCAACAGGTAGTTTTGCTCTAAATTCAAGGCGTCCATATTGAAAGCTTTGAAGTCCTTGTGATTTTATTCTGGCAGAAGTCCACTGGCCACCATTATTTTTTATGGCATTAATGACCAGGTTGCCATCTTCTACTCTTACATTTTCACTATTATTGGTATAAAATTGAACTTCCCTATTTCCCCATCCTCCGTCACCATTTCCAAGGTCATAGGTCCAATTTTGGTTATTTGGAGCACCAGCATTATTAAACTCATCAGACCAAATCAAAACCCTACATTCTTCCTGAGCATGTAAGAAATAGCTTGATGAAAATAAAATGGCGGCCCCGATGATTAGGATATATCTATTTTTCATAATGAGGCTTCATTTTTTGAAAAATCAATAATTGGTAAAAGGTTTAAGGTAGAAAGTAGAAGGACTAATCTTTCTACTTTCTACTTATTCCTTTCTACTTAATTTATTCAGCAGGAGTCAATACAAAATTCCAGAATGCTCCTCCTGCTTGTCCTTCACTAATATCAATCGTTAAGGTCAAGACTTCTTTGCCACCGATAATCTCGTAACTTAATACTTCATAAGTGACAGAGGCATCTGCTGCTGGAGGCCCTGCACCATATTCCCCACCATTAAATGCTTTCGGCAAAGCAATAAATGCTCCAGTACCTGTAACGGTAATAGTTGCAGGCTGATCACCTGAAGCAGGATTGAAAACAAAGGCATGATTTCCACTTCCCCAAGCCTGGGCATCTGCAGGGATGTCTCCTTCCGCAATGCATCCATCACTATCTACGCCCATATATCCTTCAGCAAAAATGTCTCCTTTTGTATCATAAGTATAAGAACCATCGCTTCCAAAGATGAATTCATCATTGAATAAACAAGGTCTGATATTGGTAACATCATCATCACTAGTAGCAAACCATTCTCCACTTCCTTTTGCAGGACCCACGCCCAATGCTCCGGCAACCGGATTTAATTTCCAGGCCTTGGAACCACCGCCAGTAAGCGCATCCAGATTAAATTCGGCTGTAGGAGTAGTAAAAGTAATATCATCAAAATAGAAGGTATTGGCAGTAGTGTTTCCAAAATCAAAAAACAAGACTATGTTATTATAAACATCTGATGGAGCTCCTTCGAAATTCCATTCCAATTCTTCCCATTCATTTGTCTTGGTATTGGTCACGTCGATTTCCATAAATTCTTCCTGCGCATTGGCGGAATTCTCCAGCTTTAGTTTCATGGTTCCAATTACTGGAGACCAAACCTTTACTTTGAAAGCAGTATTTCTGGAGAAGTCTAATTTTCCGTCAATGGTAGTTCCTAAACCAGCCCAAGGCTCAAAACCATGAACGGTTTCCCCAACAGTAGCACTAGTATTAATTCCTGATTGATCAGGATTAGCTATGGACTGATAAGCTTGTCCACCGAAAGTGAAAAACTCTGGACCTCCATCTTCTAAATCAATCGTCAATTCTGTAACTGGTGCATTTAACTCCACAAATTCTACATCATCAAAATAGAAGGTATTAGGATTGGTATTTCCAAAATCGAAGAAAATGGCGATCACATCGTATAACTCAGTGGTTGCTCCTTCGAAATCAAATAGCAATTCTGTCCATTGATTAGTAGCAGTCATGTTAACATCTACCTCAACTGCCTCATTTGGGTTATTAGAATTTTCTAGTTTTAATTTGGCCACCCCTTCAACCGGAGTCCATACCTTCATTTTGAAGGCACTTTTTGTTGAAAAATCAAGAGTAGATCCGATATTATAGGAAACTCCAGCCCAAGGTTCATTTCCATGTACCGTTTCTCCTACTTTGGCACTTGTATTGATTCCAGAAGGATCAGGATTATCAACCTGTGCGTATGTTTGGCCTCCAAAAGTTCCAAAGGCAGGATCATCTCCTTCAAAATCTATCTTTAATACATCAATAGTTGCTGGTGGTGGTGGCGGTGGTGGAGTAAATCCTTTAGGGATTAATCGGTGATACCATGCCAAAGCTGGGTCTTTAGAATCCGTGAATCTTACATATAGTTCGTTTTCCTCTAGTTTCAAAATCTGATACTTGGAAACACCAGTATAAAATCCGAAGAATCCTCCATTAGTAATGGACAAGAATTTTTTATCTCCTTCATCTGAAATGGACCAATTATTAATGGCAGGATCGGGGCTATATTCGGCTCTTTGATCACCTCCTGCAGGGTCTAACCCAAAATCACCAGCACTTGCACCATTCACAAACACGTCGCCATTATTTTTATGCTCATAAACAAAGTCTAAAAGCTTAAAGGTCATTTCGTCATCATAGATTCCTAGTCCATCTTTATCAAGGGGAGGTGCTTGCCACCAAACTGGAGATTGAGAATCTGGGCCTCCATCATTAGGACCTACTCCCATGTGACCAGGGTTGTTTTTGTCGATTACCCAGGTTTTTCCTTCTAATTGGTCAACACCACCAGTCAACAAATTAAACTCCGGCACATCCAAAAGAGAAGGATCCGTCTGCGCAATCGTAATTACTTGTGAGTTGGTTGCACTTCCTGAACGAGTAAAAGCGGTTAAGGTAACGGTATATTCTCCTTTCAAAGGATAGGTTCCTTTTACATTATTTCCCTCAGCAACAGCACCATTTCCTAAATCCCATTTTAAAATAAATCCAGAGGAAGTGTTAGTAAAGTGAATAATATTATCATTAGCCGCATCTGGCTCAAAAGTAAAAGTTACATCAGAAGCAGTGGGCGGTGGACCCAATTCTGACTTATCATCAATTTCAGGGTCACAGCCGGTCAGGCTTAGTCCTAAAACCAGAAGGAATAAATAAAATATATTAAATGATTTCATGATTTTCTTTTTAACAAGCTTATTTAAAAGAATTGTTTTATAGCAATGGGTACTTCCTTCTTCTCATTACTCAGTACTCAGTACCCAGTACTATACTAATACCCAGCATTTTGCTGATATAGACCATTCGAAATATCTACCTCAGATTGTGGAATTGGGAATAATCCCTTAGTTGCAGCATTAAAGCTGACATTAAATTCCACAGGCTCACCTTGATATAAAGGGCCTAATTGATCAGTAATAGAAATATTTTGATCTGCACTTCCTGTTCTAATCAAATCCCAATAACGATGACCTTCAAGAGCCAGCTCCAGCCTTCTTTCATTTAAAATATTTTCTAAAGTTGCTGGTACAGAAGGCATTCCTGCTCTAGCTCTTACTTCATCCAAGTAAGTCTGTGCACTAGCACTTCCTAATTCAGCAGCCATCAAAAGAACGTCAGCATAGCGAATCACTCTGTAATTATTGCCCCAGTTCAATTCTGCTTGTCCATCACTTCCAGCATATTCTCTGATAGTGGTATATTTTTTGGAAAACATTCCTGTATGCTGATAACCAATGGTAAGACCAGCATTAAATTCACTTTCATGAAGAATAGTAGCTGTTCTTCTAGCATCAGCATCGTCATAAGCATCGTACAAGCTTTGAGTAACAGGAGCAAAAGACCATCCTCTGTCATAGGCTTCTTGTCCAGGCTCATCAACTCTTGGTCCCTGCATTTGGGCAGCCATATTTCCTTCTCCTCCCTGGATGTATCCCCAGTCATACCATGGACGTGCATCAGAATAAGAGATTTCCAGTACAGACTCAACACTAAATTCGTTGGCTTTGGTGAAATTATCGGAAAAATTAGCCAATAAAGCATGGCCGCTATTTGCAATAACATCCTCTACTTCTGCTAATGCTGCCGCCTGGTTGATAGTGGTTCCGCCGGCACTTAGATCGGTACCATAAACACCATTCACATATAAATAAGCACGGGCTAAAAGAGCCTTGGCAGCCCATTTGCTTACTCTACCATTTTCAGTTGCAGGAATCATTTCTGGTAATCCAGCTGCAGCTTCAACAAGGTCAGTTGCAATTTGATTAGCTACATCCTGAGGGCTAGCTTGCGGTTGGCTGTATTCAGACTGACTTTTTAGAGTAGCTGTCAATAAGGGCACATTTTCAAATAGTCTTAATAAGTCCAGGTATGCATATGCTCTCAAAAATTTAGCTTCTGCAATGGTTCTGGTTTTAAAAGCAGGATCAATATCCAAGCCTTCTACTTTTTCCAAATACAAATTAGCTCGGTAAATCAGGATATAGTACTTTCTCCATAAACCCAGTACTTCACCATTGGTGGTTCTGATTCTGAATTGATCTACCTCAATAATATTGGGAGCATCATTACGACTGGCTCCTCCTGCATAAGAGTCATCGGATGCAATATCCATAAACATAGGCAGTGGATGGAATCCTACTACTGTATGCCATCCCAAAGCATCGTACATTGCGATCAACGCTTCTTCAGCGTCTTGTTGTGTTTGATAAAAGTTAGATTCTACTCTAAGATCTAAAGGCTGTCTATCAAGAAAATCTTCGCATGATGTAGCTAAAAGAATAACTGCAGCAAACATCAGGCCTTTAAAATATATGTTGCGTAACATTTCTGTGCTGGTTTTTATTTGATTAAAAGATTACGTTCATACCGAATCTATAAGATCTGGCTTGAGGATAAATCCCCCTGTCAATTCCAATGTTCAATGAACCGGCTGCTCCAATCTCTGGATCAAAACCATTATAATCAGTAAAGGTTAAAAGGTTCTGAGCAGCTACATACAAACGTACTTTGGTCATTTTCAAAAAGCTAAGAGCACTATCTGAAAGAGTATATCCAACTTGAAGATCTTTGATTCTTAAGAAAGATCCATCTTCAATATAGAAATCAGAGATTTTTGAGAAATTTCCGTTGGGATCAGATAAAGTAGATCTTGGAATAGAGTTGGAAGTTCCTTCTCCGGTCCATCTGTCCAAAAATCTGGCGGGCATGTTAGCCGTTGTTAAATCATGACGACGTGTACCATTAAAAATATCATTTCCACTTGCTCCCTGAATGAATAAGTTCAAATCAAAGCCTTTATAATCAGCTCCCAAGTTGAAACCAAATGTCCAGTCAGGAGTTGGATTACCTATAATTGTGCGGTCAGCATCATCAATGGATCCGTCTCCGTTTAAGTCCACAAAGCGGATATCGCCAGGTGAAGCATCTGGTTGGATTAATCCACCTCCTGGTCCCGTATAACTTTCTACTTCTCCTTCATTCTGAAATAGTCCATTGGTTCGTAAGCCCCAGAAATAGGCTATAGGAAAACCAACCTCAGCTCTGGAAACGGTGCCATAAGTAGAGAATCCTGCTCCAAATAGAACACCTTCTGCATTATTGATGGCTGTAACTTCATTTTTGTTATAGGAGGCATTAAAACTTACATTATAATTGAAATCACTCGCTCTGTTTCTATATCCAATACCGAATTCAATACCTCTATTTTCTACATTACCCCCATTTACAGTAGGCGCGTTGTTACCAACGATTCCAGGAATCGGTGCTGCAATAAGAAGCCCCTTAGTTTCTTTGATATAATAATCTGTTGTCAGAGTTAAACGTCCTTCCAAAAACCGTACGTCCAATCCAATATCAGTTTGTTCAGATGTTTCCCACTCTAAATCTGGATTAGAAACAGCAGAAGGAAGAGAACCACTTGTAAATACAGTGCCATCACCAAAACTATATCCAGCTCCTGTGGCAATGGTAGAAGCCCAACTGTAGTTTCCAATTTCCTGGTTACCATTCTGCCCCCAGCTGGCTCTAATTTTCAAGAAATCAATAAAATCCACATCCTGCATAAAGGATTCTTGAGTTAATACCCATCCAGCTGAGAAAGAGGGGAAGAAACCAAAGCGGTTATTTTCTCCAAACCGGGAAGAACCATCAAATCTAAAAGTGGCAGTAAACAAGTACTTATCCTCAAAGTCATAGGTTAATCGACCAAAGTATGAAAGCAAAGCAGATTCATTAGCTCCTCCTCCAATAGTGGCTGACTCTTCATTAACAGCTGTACTTAAAAAAGCATTATCAAAATCGGTAAATACTAAGTCTGATTTCCCTCCGGCAATATTTTGGTAATTAAATTCCTGAGCGGTATTACCTACTAATAAGCCCAGATTATGAGCTCCAAAGTCTTTATTATAAGCCAGAGTAGTTTCCCAAATCCAGTTAAACCAACGATCCACGCTTTTATCAATCCGTGATTCATTGCTGATTTGAGCAGCATTTAAGAAGAATTCAGGGCGGAAAGTATTATTGGTTCCATAGGCTAAATCAATACCAAAGCTGGTTCTTAATTTCAGGCCTTCCACAAATTCATATTCACCAAATACATTACCTACAATCTTATCTAATTCGTACCGGCCATTGGTTACTTCCAAACGTGCCAATGGGTTCACCACTTCCTGAGTAGCAAATTGGGAGATCCCATAAACATTACCATCTGCATCTCTTACTGCCCTTGGGTCATAAGAAGCAAGACGTGTAGGATCCGTTTCAAATAGTGAAGTGATTGGATCAATATTTAATGTACTCATCAAAGGACCACCAAATTCATTGTTCCCATCAATTGATCTTCTTCCAATATGAGTATAGGATAAATTCTCACCAAAGGTAAAACGATCGCTTACCTTGTGGGAGGAGTTTACCCTGGCAGTATATCTATCAAACTGCGATTTATCACCTCCAACGATACCTTCTTGAGAAAAGTAAGAAAGTGTCCCTGCAAAGGTAGACTTATCATTTCCACCAGTAATAGAAAGCTGATGGTTCATAATGGGGGCATTTTCGTTGAAGAGCAGATCTTGCCAGTTGGTTCCCTCTCCAAAGGCTTCTGGATTTTCAAAGGGAACAGCAAATCCAGACGCAGCCGCAGCTTCATTTTGGATAATTGCGTATTCTCTAGCATTTAGTACTGCTAGTTTGCGCCATGGATCTTGAGTACCATAATACCCATCATAACCAACTTGAATTGTTCCTTCTTTACCGGATTTAGTAGTAATAAGTACTACCCCATTGGCCGCTCTTGCACCATAAATAGCGGCAGAAGCAGCATCCTTTAATACTTCAATAGATTCAATATCTCCTGGATTCAGATAGTCAATACCACCTACCGGCAAACCATCTACAACATAAAGTGGATCAGCACTACCTGTTGTACCAGCTCCTCTAATTCGAACCGTTAAGGCATCCCCTGGTTGACCTGAGCTGCTGGTTACTTGTACCCCGGCAGTACGTCCTTGTAGAGCTTGTTCTACTCTTAGCACTGGTGTTTGTGCAATTTCTTCGGCTGTTACAGAGGCAATGGCGCCTGTTACAACACTCTTTTTCTGAGTACCATATCCAATAACAACTACTTCATCTAATAACTCGGTATTTGTTTGTAGCGTCACATCAATAACACTTTGGCTTCCTACTGCAACCTCCTGGCTTTCCAGCCCTGTGTAAGAAAATACCAGAATAGCTTCATCATTATCTACGGCAATTTCGTATTTGCCATCAAAATCTGTAACCGTTCCATTACTAGTACCTTTGATGAGGATGTTTCCTCCAATAACAGGTAGGCCATCTTCGGCTGACAATACGGTACCTGTAATGGTCCGCCCTTGTCCATAAACTATTATGCAGGATAATAGCAAGCAGCATACTGCTAGGTAAATCTTAAGTTTCATAACATTAATGGTTTTAAAAATTGTGTTCTTTTAATCATCTGTCTGGATTCATCAATACATCAATATGTTTTCGCCAGCCAGTTTTAAAGTTTTTCGACAATTTCAGTAATACAAGTCTATTGGTCTCAATAAATGTGGAAATTCAAAACATTATTTCTGGTTTATGGTTATCCACTGAAACAAACCTAGTTAAATAGGTTCCATTACCAAATTATTTTAGTACAGCTTGAACACATCAACTAAAAATTTAAGTGCAACCACTACATCAAATAAGGAAATACACTACATCATCACTACATCAAACCCAATCTTTTTGCTAATTTTGTGATTATGGTGCTACATCAACAGTTAATGGGGTTAACTATTTTCCTCCTTCTTGCAAATTCTATGCAGGCACAGTTCAAACCGAACTTAGGTTCTCCATTTATCCAGAACTTTTCCAAGCAGGAATACAATGCTGGCACTCAAAATTGGGCATCTGCACAGGATGAGAATGGCATAATTTATTTGGCTAATAATGAAGGATTATTGGCCTATGACGGGACTTCATGGGAGGTATTTCCTTTGCCAAATAAAACTATAGTAAGGTCATTAGGTATTCAAAATGACAAAATTTATGTAGGTGGGCAGGATGAAGTAGGCTTTTTCAAAAAAAATAGCATTGGATTATTAGAATATCACTCCATTAAACCAAAAATTCCATTGTCTAATAGAACCTTTACTGATGTTTGGGGTATTATTCCAGATGATAAAGGGGCCTATTTCATTTCAGAATTCAGTTTATTCCATTTTTCTAATGATACTGTTAAAATGCATCCCAATCGTGGTCAATTTTATTTTCTGGGTGCAGCAGACGAACTAATCATTTCTCAAAACAAGAAAGGGGAGGTATTTATCATTCAACAGGAATTTGAATTCGAAACCATAGGCATACTCTCCTATCAAATTATTAGTGCCACAAAATTAGGGGATCAAATCATTTTTGGCACTGAAAAAGAGGGGCTTTTCTATTACCAACCAGGATTAGGAATAAGCCCCTGGCCAAATCAGGTTGATGATTTTATCAAAACACACCGGCTAAACAGGATCGAAGTACTATACGATGGGTCAATAGCATTGGCTACTGCTCTTAGTGGTTTATTAATTTTAAACTCCCAGGGTTATCCATTATACTGGATTGATAAGAAAGATGGCTTACAAAATAATATGGTGAGAAGTCTTTTTGAAGATAGAGATCACAACCTTTGGTTAGGTCTTGATAATGGAATAGATATGTTAGCTCTGGCAGATCCTATCTCCTTTCTTTTTCCAGATGGAGATTTGGAAGGTACCAGTTATGCCGTTAAAATTTTAGAAAATGAAATTTTTATAGGAACTTCAAATGGCTTGTATAAAGCACCCTGGCATGATTATTATAATCCATTACAATCAAATTCCTTTTTTGAAAAAATACCAGGTACCGAAGGACAAGTATGGGGTTTAAATAATATTAATGGTGATCTTTTTCTTGGCCATAATGAAGGTTCCTTTATAGTAAATTCCAATTCAGTTGAAAAACTCGACATCAATACAGGATATTGGATTTTCTCAAATGAAGTACAAACAGATTCTTCAATTATTGCAGGTTCTTATTTGGGCCTTAGTCAATTCAAAAAAGATTCCAAAGGAAACTGGCAATATGAAGGGCATTATAATGGGTTTCAGGAATCCAGTCGTTTCCTGATAAAATCCTCGTCGGGTGATTACTGGATTTCTCACCCCTATCGAGGTTTGTTTAAAATAAAAATTGATCCGCAATCAAAAAACATATATCCCAAATCTTATGGTACGGATCAGGGCTTGCCTACGGAAACAGGAAATTTGGCCTACCAGGTCTGGGATGAAGTTCTTGTTTCAGGTGAAAAGGGAATATTTAAATATGAACCTAGGCTTGATCAATTTCAACCCTATCTCCCACTCAATGATATTTTAGGGGCAGATGCTGTAATTAGAAGGATATTTAAGGATCAGAAACAAAATCTCTGGTACATTACTGATGATAAAGTAGGGTTTATAAATATTACAGATAGAGGTCTGAATAAAGAAGTAAGCAATTTTGAATTAAAAGGTATCCATGATATGATGGTCGGAGGTTTTGAATTAATCTACCCTTTTGACTCAAGTAATGTTTTTTTAGGGGCAGAAAAAGGAATGATCCACATCAATCCAAAGAAATTATTTAATCAAGAATTTCATTTCCAGACCATCCTAAATGAAATATTTGCCATTGGTGATACCGATAGCTTATTATTTCTTAATCAAATCAATCATAATAACCCAGATAGCATTTTGATAAGATTTCCTAATAAGACCAATTCATTTCGGTTTAAATATTCCTCTACCAATTTCAGCCCTTTCAATAAATCACAGTACCAATACAAATTAGAAGGATATGATCAGGGATGGTCTGGATGGACAAATACAGATATCCGTGAATATACCAACCTTCCTCCTGGGCAATATACATTTAAGGTAAAATCCGGAATACCAGATGTGTATACCAGCAATACGGCCCATTTCACCTTTTATATAAATCATCCCTGGTATGCCAATCCCTTTTCCTACAGCATTTATGGCTTACTATTTATTGTCACTATTGCTGGTTTAGTTTGGATTCCAAAGCAAAAATTTGAAAAGGAGAAAGCCATCCTGGAAAGAGAAAAAGAGCAGGAAGTGGCAGAGCAGAAAGCCTATGCGCAGCAATCCAAAGAAGAGCTAATGGTTGTAAAAAATGAAAAACTCAATGCTGAAATTAACCATAAAAATAAAGAGCTGGCTTCCACAACCATGCATCTTTTGCAGAAAAGTGAGTTGATTCAAAAACTAAAAACAGAATTAGACAGGATTACTTTATCCACCAAAGATCTTGATGCAAAAAAAGAATTAAAACGCATCATGGGAATTTTAAGAGATGACACTCAACTAGATAATGAGTGGGAGCAGTTTTTCGTTCATTTTGATCAGGTCCATAGTGATTTTTTTAAACGTCTTCGAGGAAAGTTCCCCCAGCTTACTGCCAAAGATCAAAAAATGTGTGCCTACCTAAGGATGAATTTGTCCTCCAAGGAAATCGCACCACTCATGAACATTTCTGTGCGTGGTGTCGAAATCAGTAGGTATCGATTGAGAAAGAAAATGGAATTGGACACCGAAATCCATTTAAATGAGTTTATGATGGAGTTTTAAAATAAAAAAAAAGCACAAAATGAACAAAGTCACACTAATCACAGTTTTCTTCAATCTATTTTTCTTTTTAAACCTCCAGGCCCAAATTCCAGAAGTGGCCGAAGATATTTCTCCCCTCCTTATCGGAGAAAGTATCCCCAATTTAAATCTGGAAAATACGGAGGGTGAAAGTGTCTCTTTCTATAGTCAAATTAAAGAAAAAAATACGGTTTTGGTTTTTTATCGTGGTGGTTGGTGTCCCTATTGTAATCAGCATTTGGCTGAATTGGGAGAGATTGAAAAAGAAATTTTGGACCTGGGTTATAAAATCCTGGCCATCAGTCCCGATGCTGTTACCGGATTAGAAGCCACAGGTGCAAAAAATGAAATTAAATATCAATTGCTATCTGATGCAGATGGTGAGTTTTCAAAAGCCATTGGTATCGCCTTTAAAGCACCAGAGCGTTATGAAAAAAGACTTTTTAGGGTTTCTGATGGAAAAAATAATGGTTTTCTGCCTGTACCTTCAGTTTTTGTCCTAAACACAAGTGGAGAAATTCTTTTTGAATATGTCAATCCTAATTACAAAAAGAGGATGAGTGGGAATATGTTGTTATCTGTTCTGGAGGTATTGAAGGAGGAGAATTGAGTTGAAGTGTTCATGTGTTCATGTGTTCATGTGTTCATGTGTTCATGTTAAGAATAGTTTTATTGAAAGTATAGTTGCTTATTTCTGCACGCAGATATCGCTAATTCAGCAGATATGCAATTGCGAAATTAGCGATATCTGCGTGCCCAAATAGGCTCTAATTATTAGTACTACCTGTATTCTTAGGTAAACTAAACCATAGATTCTAATCTAGAACTAAAGAAACCTGTTACAATTAAATTTATATTACTTGCTTATCCAGCCCAACCCTTATTCCTATGCATACTGTCTTAACAAAATAAAAGCAATGCATAAACCTATACTTTTTTTACTCTTCTTGGTACTGATTGGGCATTCAAGGGTCAATGCATGCTCTTGTATATACATCGAGACCTTCTGCGAAACACTTGGCTTTTCCGATACAATTTACCATGATCTTATCATTCTAGGAACGGTCGTTGAAAAGAACAGCAATGGCATGGAAGTTCTGATTGCAGAGCGCCTTTATGGAACAGAAGATAATTTATCCATTTTTATTGTAAAGGGCAATGGAGGAGATTGCGGTGAGAATACTGACAATTTTCGAAAGGGACAGACCCTAATTCTTGCTCTGCATGAAGCCCACAACCGAGGACGCGAAAACCATCAAGATTACTTTCTTTCTATATGTGGAATCAATTATTTAGAAGTAGATAGAGGTATTGTAAAAGGTCTCATAGCCCCTGGGGTAGGTTCTATCTCCTATAAAGATTTCAAACGAATAAGCACCTGTTCAACTTTTAAATTTTTTGACCCGGAAGTGATTTTCAATCCGGAAATAAAGGTATATCCTAATCCGGCCAAAGATGAAATATTTATAGAAGTCGATGAAGCCATTAATTCCTTTAATTTCACCCTAAATGATATACAGGGAAGGATAGTGTTAGAAGGTATTCGTAAGGAAATTGAAGCCGATTCCCAAATTACCATAGATTTGCCAGTCGACCAATTAAGCAATGGTCTTTATTTTTTAAGGATATCCAGTGATATGGGAAGTAATACTGTGAAGGTGATGATTATGGGGTATTAGGGTATTAGGGTATTGGGGTATTGGGGTATTGGGGTATTGGAAAATATATATAATCATGCCGGCCAGTAGCCGGCACGATTGTTAATATTACATATTTTTAATGATCTCTGTACCAAATTCTGAGCACTTTAATAAAGTAGCTCCATCCATTAATCGGTGAAAATCATAAGTTACTCTCTTGCTGCCAATAGCTCCTTCAATTCCTTTAACGACTAGATCAGCAGCTTCTTTCCATCCCATATAACGAAGCATCATTTCACCGGAAAGAATTACGGAGCTTGGATTTACTTTATCAAGGCCTGTATATTTAGGAGCGGTTCCATGAGTAGCTTCAAAGATGGCACGACCTGTCTCATAATTAATGTTGGCACCAGGAGCAATTCCAATACCCCCAACATTAGCTGCCAGGGCATCAGAAACATAATCTCCATTCAAGTTCAAAGTAGCGATAACGGAATATTCAGCTGGGCGAGTCAATATTTGCTGCAAGAATGCATCTGCAATAGCATCTTTAATTAAAAGAGCCCCCCCATCTAATGCTGCTTTTTGAGCGGCATTTGCTGCGTCTTTTCCTTCTGCATCTGCTATGCGATCATACTGAGCCCAAGTAAATACCTTATCTCCATATTCACGCTCTGCTAGTTCATAGCCCCACTGCTTAAATTTACCTTCAGTAAATTTCATGATATTGCCCTTATGAACTAAGGTAACTGAGGATAAATTATTTTCAAGAGCATATTCAATAGATGAACGCACTAAACGTTCGGTTCCTTCTACAGATACGGGCTTCACGCCTAAAGAAACAGTGTCAGGAAAACGAATTTGGGTAACGCCCATTTCATCAATAAGGAATTTTTTCAATTTTTCAAGCTCATCTGTACCATTCAGATACTCTATTCCTGCGTATATGTCCTCGGTATTTTCTCTGAAAATGACCATATCAACTAGTTCAGGCTTCTTAACAGGTGAAGGAACACCATTGAAATAACGGACAGGTCGAACACAAGCATACAAATCAAGTTTTTGACGCAAAGCCACATTTAGGGAACGTATTCCTCCGCCCACAGGGGTGGTCAATGGTCCCTTAATAGCAATAAGATATTCTTTTATTGATTCTAGTGTTTCACCAGGCAACCACTCCCCTGTCTGATCAAATGCTTTTTGTCCACACAAAACTTCTTTCCAATGAATTTTTTTGCTTCCGCCATATGCTTTTTCTACTGCAGCATCAAAGACTCTTACCGATGCAGCCCAAATATCTGGTCCAATTCCATCACCCTCAATAAAGGGAATGATGGGATCATTTGGAACTTGTAATTTTCCATTTTCAATGGTTACTTTTGATCCACTCATTTGTTATATTGTTTTTTATTTTTTTAAAAAAATGGGTAGGAAAGGTGATCAGAAAAAAGAGGAATTTTCAATTTGCTTTCTGATTTTTTCCCTCAAAAAATATATGGTTTTAAAAGTCCGACAAATGTAGTAATTTATTTATGGATTTGCTTAACTACTAAGCTATTATCCCTGTTTCCAGGCAGGTTTTTTTTGCAAAAACAAAGATCTTTTTAGTATAATTAAAAAAAACGACCGATTATAGCGTCGTAAACCATAAACTATGAATCAAAATCCAAATTTGGATCCTAGAAAAGTTCAGTTGAGTCAGCAGGAACAGGAAGTTGAAAAAACATTGCGCCCCCAGGCAATGTCTGAGTTTTTTGGTCAACCCAAAATTGTGGAAAACCTAATGGTATTCATTCAGGCTGCCAAACAAAGAGAGGAATCTTTAGACCATGTTCTTTTACATGGCCCTCCCGGCCTTGGCAAAACCACCCTTTCCCACATTATTTCCAACGAATTAGGGGCCGAATTAAAAATGACTTCGGGCCCTGTACTCGAAAAACCTGGAGATCTAGCAGGGCTGCTAACCAACCTGGAAGAGGGAGATGTTCTTTTTATTGATGAAATCCACCGTCTGAACACAGTAGTTGAAGAATATTTGTATTCTGCCATGGAGGATTACAGAATTGATATTATGATTGATTCCGGGCCCAATGCCAGGAGTATTCAAATTACCCTAAATCCCTTTACTTTGATTGGAGCAACTACCAGAATGGGATTATTGACTGCACCTATGCGTGCACGATTTGGGATTAATTGCCACCTGGATTATTATAATGCCCAAGTCCTGGAAAGAATCATCAAACGCTCAGCAGGGATTTTACAAGTTCCCATTACAGATCAGGGTGCTATTGAAATCGCCCGACGTAGCCGAGGTACCCCCAGGATCGCCAACGCCTTACTTCGAAGAGTAAGAGATTTTGCCCAAATTAAAGGAAATGGTACCATTGATGAGGAGATTGCAAAAATCGGTTTAACTGCCTTAAACGTAGATGGATACGGTTTGGACGAAATGGACAACAAAATCTTATCCTCTATCATTCATAAATTTAAAGGTGGACCTGTTGGAATAACAACTATTGCGACGGCAGTGGGTGAAGAGGCCGGAACGATTGAAGAAGTTCATGAACCCTTCTTAATAATGGAGGGATTCCTACAGCGTACTCCGAGAGGAAGAGAAGCTACCTCTAAAGCTTATCAGCACCTTGGTATTATGCCTCCAGGCCAGGCAGGAACTTTGTTTGAAATTAATGAATAACAGATATGAGAATTTGCAAATTAGTAAATGTGCAAATAACTCGTTGCTATAATTTTGTGATTCTATGATTTTTTGATGAGTAAATAGGCATATTCGGAATTTACTTCTCTGGTCATAGTCATTCTCCTATATGTAGACAACCTGAACATCTACCTGTCGGTAGACAGGCTTGAACACTTGAACACTTGAACACAAATTAACAGATTAGTATTAATTCACTGACATATGAAAAAGATAAAACTAAGCCTGTTGATCCTTTTTTTGATCTATTCTATTCATGGAATTAGTCAAGTAGAAAGTCTTGAAAAATCATCATTGACCTATAAAATTCAGGTTGCCTTGCTTATCGATATTAGTGGGAGTATGGATGGACTGATATCACAGACCCAGGGGCAATTGTGGAAAATGGCCAATTATTTATCTCAGCTAGAAAAAAATGGCAAAATACCCATTGTAGAATTAGCACTGATCTCCTATGGTGGCCTAGAGTTTGAAAAGCAAACTGCCATTAACCTGGAATCCCCTTTAGTATCTGATTTAGATCGATTGGCAGAGCGATTATTTCAATTATCTGCTCGCGGAAGTCAGGAACATTGTGCAGAAGCCCTGCAATTGGCAGCGGATAGTCTTGATTGGTCTGAAAATGAAGAAGACATGAAAGTTATCATTATTGCTGGTAATGAAGCCTTTGACCAAGGAAATCTTTCTATTGAAGAAGTATGTAATGTCTTAGAAAAGAAAAACATCTTGCTAAATACCATTTTTTGTGGAAGCTACAAATCTGGTGTAGAATTGCATTGGCAAAAAGCTGCCTTACTGACAGGAGGATTATACGCCAACATCAACCAACACCTTGCCAATGAGCAAATGGATACCCCCTTTGACTCTAAAATTGCACAATTATACCATCAATTTAAAGCCACCCTCATACCCTATGGTCAGGAAACCGAAGAAAGAACCAGAAGAATGGAATATCAAGATCAGTCTGTAAAAAAAATGGGGAATATTTTTTACAGGGATAGAGTAATGTTTTTAATTAACAATCCTTCCGATCCCAACAACCCCGATTTGATAGAATTGTTTGAAGAAAATCCAGATACATTAAATAAAGTTCAACCCCAACTTCTCCCCTCTTTTTATCAAAAAATGAGTCTGGAAAACTTGCGGAAAACCATTATTCAAAACCAATATAAAAGAGGAGTTTTAAAGCAAGCTATAGAATTGTACAATTCCAAAATTGACGATTACCTGAAAGTAAGTCTTGGGGCCGGATTTAATGAAAATAGCCTGGAGACCGTTTTGCTACAGATTCTAAGAGAGCAGGCACAAATCAATAGTTTTTTTTAGAGTACAAAGGCTTTGGAATCAGCCTTTGTACTCTAGAATTTTATTCTTCTTCCTTAACGTTTCCGTCTAATTGCTGCAAAAGAACTTCCACTGCTTTTTTCAGTTGTGGGTCTTCTCCTTTAGCCTTACTATCTGGATTATTTAATACCGTAACATCAGGTACAGCTGGACCGTGTTCCATGTTCTCTCCTGTTGCCTTAACATACCAGGCTCTATAAGGCATTCTGATAAAAGATCCATCCTTCAATCCATAGCCTCCGGTAGAAATAACAGCACCAAAGGTCGGTTCTCCTACAAGTGTCCCAATGCCTAAAGTTTTATAAGCATGGGAAAATATTTCTGCATTAGAATAACTGGTATGATTACAAAGGGCTACAGAAGCTTTAGTCCATGAAGATAATGGCAAACGTTCACCATAAGGGTAATGTCCTGCAAACTTTTTATTTTCCTTGTCTAAATTTTTGGCAGCGCCTCTTGGAATGGTGTAAGAATGTTGGCGAACATTTAGAACAGTCATTAACATATCAGTAGTCCATCCTCCACCATTAAATCTTACATCAATTACTATTCCTTCCTTTCCGAGGCCACTGGCAGTCAATTCTCTTTCAAAGCGTTCAAAACTAGGCCAATTCATACCCTGGATGTGGATATAACCAAGTCTTCCATTGGAATATTTTTCGGTTAACTCTCTTCTTTGTTGGACCCATTCTTCATAAAGATTAGTTCTAATACTAGTACTTGGGCGGATTAAAACTTCTCGATTTTGGCCTTCGGCATTCCGAATATCCAGTAATACCCTTTCATTGGATTGCCCTTCCAAGAGCTCATACAAATTGCTGGTATTGGTAATTTGTTCTCCATTCACAGCACTTATAAATTCTCCAACATTAATCTTAGAGTCTGTACGATCAGCTGGAGATCCTGGAACTACTCTTTTGATTTCTAGTCCTTGGTCAGATGGTTTTACTTCTATTCCCAAAAGTCCGGAGCGGTCTCTTTGGGTTTCTTCCGGATTTCCTCCTCTTAAGCCCATATGACTGGCATTAAGCTGACCAAGCATGTCATTAAACATATCCCTAAAATCCTGGGTTGTAGAGGCAGCCAAAGCTCTTGGACGGTATTGATTTTTTAAAATTTCCCAATCCTGACCATGGAAATTAGGATCATAAAATCCTGCTTTCATGGCTCTCCAGGCATCATCAAAAATCTGTTCCCTTTCAGCTCTGTAATCAATTTCCATTTTAGCCTCAAAGCCTAATGTTTTAGGTCGTTTACTTGCTAAATTCAATTTACTAATCCTTCCTCCAAATACCCTATTGTAAATATTTTTCCCGCTTTTATCCCATTGTAAATCAAACATGCGGCTTCTGGGAAGTAGTTCTTTTTGTTCACTACCATCCCAGTTAATACTGTAGAAAGATGGTGTTCCTTCGGAGCCTTGGCGGCTGCCACTATTACTTGTAAAATAGAAGGTCTTCCCATCCTTGGAAATCATTAAGTTACCTTCATTACCTGGTAATCTAGAAACCTGCTGCAAGCGGTAATGAATATTTTCAAAATCAATTTCCACCACCATTTCCGATTTTTTATCTTTTTTAGCAGGCTTTTCTTCTTCATCCTCTTCCCAATCACGTTGAGTCTTTTCCCAATCCTCTTTTTTCAGCCATACAAACCAAATGTCATTATTCTGAGCATTTCTATTAGATATGAATCCTAATTTACTTCCATCAGCACTCCAAATAGGGCGAGAATCAGATCTAGGATGCATACTTACATTAACAGGGCCAGAACTATTGTCTACTGCATGAATATAAACCTCTCGATTAAAATCTAAATTAGGCATATCATAAGCCAACCACTTACTATCAGGGCTCCAGCTAACATTTCCTCCAGAATCCCAACCGTTTTGTAAGATAATTTCATTACTCAAACTTCCATCAGAAGAAATATCAGCAACGATTAATTGCCCTCTACCCCTGGTAAAGCTTATTTTTTTGCCATCGGGAGAAAGTCTTAAGCTTCCTTCTTCTGAACTGGTATTGGTAAGAGCTATAACTTCCTTTTTGAAAGTCTTATACAAATTTGGCTCATCAGCGTCAGAAGATTTTAATAAGTAAATGTCATTATTCCCCGTCCGATCAGAAATAAAAATTATGGTACTATCATTCAAAAATGTCATTTGCTGATCCCTTGCTGGATGAGCATCTAGTTTAACTGCTCTTGATTTTTCGGAATCTTCTGGCATTAAAAACAAATCTCCTCGTATCCCAAAGGCAACATATTTCCCATTAGGTGAAATAGTATATTCACTGGCATTGCTGCGCATAGTCATTTTTTCTACAGGATCAAAACGATAGTCGCCAGTCAAATTAACTTTAACTTCACTTGGGCGTCCCTTGCCATCAGCATTCATCAGGTAAATGCCCGTTTTACGTTCAAAACTTATCTTTTGTCCATTATGACTAACATCAAAATGACGGATTCCCTCATCTCTGAAATTAGTTAGAGGTTTAGCCTTACCAGTGGCGGCACCATTAGAAATGGTCACTGTATGAACATTATATCTTCCATTTTGCGCACTCAGATAATATAATTGGTTGCTAGCTCCCCAATCAGGCATAATATCCTGACCTTCAAAGTTGGTTATCTGAGTATATTGGTTGGTCTGCATATCATACAACCATATATTTCGATTAGCAGGACCAACATAAGCCTCTCGATCTACTCGACAGCTCCCTTTGACAAAAGCTACATATCTTCCATCAGGAGAAACAGAAGGAGAAAGCCCTAATGCATCCATCATACGAAAGGGGGTACCACCTTTGCTACCTATTTGATAAATTTCCTGTTCTCTTTCTACCGCGGCAAAGGAACGTCGAGTAGTAAAGATTATTTGATTACTACTTCTCCATTTTACACTACCATCAGTACCCGTGAAATAGGTCAGACGGGAAGGAGTACCTCCATTTGAGGACATAACATATAAATCACTGTTTCCATATCTGTTGGATGTGAACAACAATTCCTGTCCGTTTGGACTCCATTGTGGGTTACTTTCATAACTTTCGTGGATGGTTAATCTTCGAGCATCCCCTCCAGTAGCGGCGACTGTCCAGATATCCCCTTGATAGGAAAAGGATATTTGCTGGCCATCCGGACTTAATGAAGGGAATCTTAAAAGTTGAATATTTGACTGTGATTCCAACAGGAGGGAAAATAACAGACAAATCAGGATAGATAACTTTAGTTTCATGATTGATTAGTTTAATTTTGGTGATCTCCAATTGACAATTAGGTATATCTTAAAAAAGACCTCTTATACTTTCTTAATTTAGGAGGTCGATGATAATAAAAAGAGGGTATCCATTGATAAAAAAATGCCTGTTTTAACATCGATTTAGGAAATTCCAGACAATTTAAATTTTGCTCTTTGCTGGCCAAATTTCATTTTATTTTGATTTGCTAGATAGAATATATAGATTAAGCATGAAAATTTAGTTTTTGCTAGGTAAATTTCCTGATTTTGAGATTTTGGGGTAAATTTTAAAAAAAAAGATTTTACAATTTTTTGGTAGGCATACAACTTTTAGAAGCCTAATAAATTTATATGATTAAGTTGAATTGTTTGCAGGTTTTAAAAAAATAAACTTAACTTTTGTTTGGGTTTAATCAATTTAAATATTTATTTCCGGTAATAAAGAATTATCCTTTTTTTACATCGTTAAAGCGTACACCTGTTTAGGTAAGAAATAGAAAAAATGTTTATCAATGCGAAAACTTCCGATAAATATCATGGCTCTGGCTCAGAATGATACCCAGCAAGGCAGCTATATTGTGCTTTTGAAAGAAGATGGAGGCAATAGAAGGCTTCCGGTTGTTATTGGTGCCTTTGAAGCACAAGCCATTGCCGTGGCTATTGAAGGAGTCAATCCCAACCGGCCTCTTACCCATGATTTGGTAAAAAACACTCTGGAACAAATTGGAATTAACCTGAAGGAGGTCGTCATTTCAGATTTAAGGGATGGAATATTTTTTGCTACTCTTGTTTGCATAGACGTTAATGGTGACACCATTGAAATCGATTCACGAACAAGTGATGCCCTTGCCCTCGCTGTGCGTTTTGGTTGTCCTATTTATACCTATGAATTTATTCTTGAAAAAGCAGGAGTTTCCTGGCAAGGAGGTACAAAAGATAAACCTCAATCATCCCCGGCAAACAAATCTTCCCTGGCTTCTACCTCTGTAGATCGGCTTGAAGAAATGTTAGAGAAAGCCCTAGCTGATGAAAATTATGAGCGAGCAGCAGAAATTCGCGACGAGATAAATAAGAGGAAGTGAATTTTCAATCACCTATTTCAAATCACTTCTCAACTATAAAAAAATTCTCTAACCAAGCAATTTACCCTATATATGTCAAAAGCGCTCCACCTTTTTGATTCTAATATCTACATCGGAAGAAGACAAAAATTAATGGATCAATTTGAGGATGATCTCATCCTTATTCTTGGTAATGAAAATAGTCCCATTAATTATGAAGACAATTATTACCCATTCCGTCAAGATAGTTCCTTTCTGTATTATGCAGGATTAGGAATGCCCCACTTTGCTCTACTCTTGGATTCAAGCCAAAACCAAGCCACACTTTTTGGAGAGGATCCTACCATTGATCATATAGTCTGGATGGGACCTCAACCTTCAGTTAAAGATTTAGCTGCACAGGTTGGAATCCAAGAGACCGAATCTTATTCCAGATTGAAACAAAAAATCGATGAAGCTCAGGCTAAAGGGCAAAAAATACATTACCTCCCCCCCTATCGTGGCTTGAATAAAATAAGGCTGAGTCGTCTGCTGGGGATGCACATTGATCAAATCGAAAGCGGATTTTCTCTTCCTTTAGTCCATGCTGTTATTGCTCAAAGAGAAGTAAAAGGCCCCGAAGAGATTATTGAAATGTCTAAAGCGGTAAGCCTCAGCAAAAGAATGCATGAAGGAGTTATGAAATATGCCAGAGCAGGTTTAAAGGAGTCTGATATGGTAGGAATCCTCCATGAAATTGCTTCTGCATCTGATAGTCTGCTTGCTTATACTCCTATCCTTACGATCAATGGTCAAACACTCCATAATCACAGTTATCATAACACCATGAAAGAAGGACAATTACTTCTGGGTGATTTTGGCGCCGCTTCCCTAATGCAATATGCAGGTGATATTACCCGTACCTGTCCGGTAAGCAAAAGATTCAGCAAACAACAAAAGGAGATTTACCAAATAGTCCTTGATTCCGAAAACTCAGCCATCGCCTCACTAAAACCAGGACTGAGTTTTAAAGAGGTTCACCTAAATGCAGCAAAAAATATTGTGCAAGGATTGAAAGATTTAGGAATTATGAAAGGGGACCCTGAGGAGGCAGTTCAGGAAGGTGCTCATGCTCTATTTTTTCCACATGGATTGGGACATATGATCGGTTTAGATGTTCATGATATGGAAGATTTTGGAGAAAATCATGTTGGCTACGGCTCACACTATTCACGTAGCACCCAATTTGGATTAAAATCACTAAGGTTGGCAAAAGAACTCAAAGAAGGCTTCGTAGCTACTGTCGAGCCTGGTATTTATTTTATACCTGAGTTGATTGATCAATGGGAGGCCCGAAAACATTGCGAATCGTTCATCAATTATTCTTCTTTAAATTCATATCGCGATTTTGGTGGAATTAGAATAGAGGATGATGTATTAGTCACAAAGGATGGTTTCCAGATATTGGGAGAGCCTATTGCTAAAACCATTGATGAGGTGGAGGCCTTGAAGGCCTAAATAGATCCTATTATACAATTACCATTTCTTTACCGACCAATGAAAGGCAGCACCCATTGCAAGACATAATAATTAAGTCTATTTTTGAGTTTCTTCCTTCAAGGTATGGTTGAAATAAAATTACTATGGACCTGAATGATATCATCAAAAGTTTACAAGAAGCACTGACTTTTTCTCCGGAAAATATCCCTCTACGATTGCAGCTGGCTGAAATGTTGTCTCAAACAGAATCATATGAACCTGCAGAAGAACAATTTAAAACGATACTAAAAGCTTCTCCAAGCCATATTAAAGCAAGATTAGGTCTAGCTAAGACCAGTTATTATTTGAAAAAGCATTCTACGGCTATTGTCATACTAGAACAATTATTAGAGGAAGGTCAAGAAACTAAAGAACTGTTAGTCTATTATAGCCGCGCCTTATTTGAAGAAGGATCCTTTGAAAAATCAGGGGAAATTTATCAAAGAATTATTGATATCGATCAAAACTATAAGGATGATCAATTAGATGATCAATTTAGAATAAAACAACTTGGATCCGGAGAAATACCCCAACATGAAGAGAACATAACAGATGAAAGGCTTGAAAAACCAATCATTACTTTTGAGGATGTAGGCGGGATGAATAGAGTAAAAGCAGAGATCGAATTAAAGATCATCAAGCCCTTGGAACACCCAGATCTATATAAGGCTTACGGCAAAAAAATTGGAGGAGGGATTTTATTATATGGTCCTCCGGGATGCGGAAAAACACATTTAGCTAGGGCCACTGCCGGTCAGGTCAATGCCAAATTCATGAATATTGGCATTAATGACATCCTGGATATGTATCATGGGAATAGTGAGCGCAAACTTCACGAGGTTTTTGAGAAGGCACGAAAAAATAAACCCTGTGTACTTTTTTTTGATGAAATTGATGCCCTTGGGGCTAGCCGATCAGATATGCGAAAAACAGTAGGCCGGCATCTGATCAATCAATTTTTATCAGAACTGGATGGTATGCAAAGTACTAATGAAGGAATTCTAATTTTGGGGGCCACAAACGCACCCTGGCACCTGGATGCAGCCTTTAGAAGACCTGGGCGTTTTGACAGAATCATTTTTGTTGCTCCACCTGACCAGGAAAGCAGAGAAAGAATTTTGGCCATCTTATTAAAAGATAAACCAATAGAGAAAATTGATTTTGCGACGATTGCCAAAAAAACTAAAAAATTTTCAGGTGCGGATCTTCAGGCCCTTATTGATATATGTATCGAAGAAAAATTACAAGACTCATTTAAAACCGGAATTCCTACTCCCATGACCACAAAAGACCTTCTCAAAGCAAGTAAAAAACTCAAACCTACAACGGAAGAATGGTTTTCTTCAGCTCGAAATTATGCTCTTTATGCCAATGACTCTGGCCTCTATGATGATATTCTGGACTACCTGAACATATCCAAATAATTTGATATGCCAGATATGAATCATTACAGGGCTACCATTTTGTTACAACAAAGACGCTACCCGGATGCCGAACGCGAGCTGAGGACAGCTCTGGCTTTAGATCCAGAAAATGCCCATCTCATGCTCCTTCTTGCCATTTGTTTGATGGAACAAGATAAAATTGATGAAGCTGATCAGGTTATTCAAAGAGCCATTCACGAGGAGCCTGACAATGATTATGCCTTATATATTCAGGCTAAAGTTAAATTGTACCAGGAGGATTATAAAAAGGCAGAAGAGTTTTTAAGACAAGCCATTCATTTTCAACCAAATGAACCTGATTATTTTGGATTATTAGCCAGTATTTTTTTACAGAGAAAAAATTTTAAGCTAGCACTTGAATATGCGGAAAAAGGCTTGGCCCTTGAATCAGAAAATATTCTTTGCCTTAATATGAGATCTACTGCTCTCCTTAAACTAAAGCGCAAAGACGAGGCTTTTCTAGCTATTGAAAAAGCCCTGGAAAAAGATCCTGAAAATGAATACACACATGTTAATATCGGCTGGAGTCAATTGGAAAGGGGTAAGCATAAAGAAGCATTGGTCCATTTTAGTGAGGCACTCCGACTTAACCCAAATTCTGAGGCCGCCAAGTCTGGTTTGGTTGAAACGATGAAGGCTAAATATTGGTTCTACCGCCAGTTTTTAAAATATGCTTTCTGGATGTCTCGCCTCAGCAGTCGAAATCAATGGGCTTTTATTATAGGCTTGTATGTAATTATCAGAATTTTGCGAAGCCTGGCTGATCAAAATGAATTTTTAGGGTTAATAATTGGCCCTATAGTAATTCTTTATCTCATCTTTGCATTATCGAGCTGGTTCATCATGCCTTTATCCAATTTGATGCTTCGTTTAAACCCTTATGGCAGATATGCTCTTGACAAGGAAGAAATAATGGCTTCTAATTTTGTTGGTTTGTCCTTGTCTTTGGCCGTAATAGGTGGAATTTTGGCCGTGGTTACAGGTCATCTTTCTGCTATTGCTCTTTTTATATTTGGAATTGTTATGATGATTCCTACCGGTTCCATGTTTAATCCCTCCAAGGAAAGTAAAAAGAAAACCCTCATTCTCTATACCTTAGGACTAGCTGGAATAGGCATTATTGGGATTGTCTCCGGTTTATTTAACCCCGCCACCTTTAATATTGTAGCCATACTTTTTGGAATTGGAATATTTGTATATCAGTGGGTGGCCAATGCTATGAGTATAAAATAAGTCACTCATAATTTAAGACATCAGGCGGGTTCTTATTTTTTTATTATATTGAATTAATTTCATATTAATAAAATTTCTAGCCATAATGCCTTTCGATAACCCTATTTTTCGCCTACTCAAACAAAATGAATTTGCTATTATTAAAAGCAGATTATCCCTACACCGAAAAATGATTCCCGCTTATGAAAAGGCTATTAGAAATTCCCTGAACATCCCAGATTCAGAGAAGAACAGGCGTAGAGAAGGCTCTGACACAAACATGCTTTGGAAGCATGTAGAGACTTTATTTTCTGCCCCTTATCTTCAAAAAGTAATGTTATCACCCAAAAGTGGCCCTTCTTATGTTAGATCAAAAATCATTCAATTCACTGGCCAAAGTATTGAAGCTACTGGGCATCTAGACGGTCTACAGGATCTAATGCTGACTTTGATTAAAATTAATTACGCATCAGGGGATTTGTTTAAAGAATCGTATAAAAACTTAAGCCTAACTGAACTTTTACCAAGAATTGAGGAAAATCTTGAAATACAGGAAGTAATAAAGCCTTTATCTGAGCAACAACGCCGGATCATCTTACATTCGGAAAAGCTAGCAGGACTTGAAAAGGTAGATACTATTAATGTGTCCTTGATAGAAAAAGAGTTTGCTAACAAAAAATTGGTGGAAGCCCTGCTTAATATGGCAAGAGAAGGAACACATTCTTCTCTTTCAGAAACAGATTTAGGAACATTATTGGAAAATGAGTGGAAGCAGGCTGTTAGATTTTACCGAAATAATTTCCATCCCTATTCACCAATTCCTGAAATTTCTGAGGATTACATCCTAATGCCAGAAAAACCAATTGATGAGAACTATCAAGAAATTCCCCAAGAATTAGAAGATTATATTCCAATGCCAGAAATGCCAATTGATGAAGTCGATGCGACTGAGTCAGCTGAAGAAAAGCTCCCTTTAGATGCTAGCAATAGACTAATTGAATTATCAGAATTGACAAAATCTCGCAGTTTAAAGGAATTGAATGATAAGCTGGAATCCCAAACTGATAAGGAAAAGGAAGAATTTAGAAAAAGCGGGGAAATTTCTGAATCAGCTCTAAATAATATTCTGGAAAACAGAGAAAAAGAAAGAAAGGAAGAAGATAAAAAGGAGAAAGAAAAGGAAGTAAGATAAACCGTTTACGAATTTTCTGAGATTCACACACCACCCAATAATTATAAACTACTGACGGTCTAACAATTATTAATTTCACCTATGTATTCACCTAAAAAGTTCAAGAACCTCCCCATTAGTAATGGCCAAATTCAAATGGAATTTGATATTGATTTCGATCATCTGGCCATGATCGAGTTTGGAGTTTCTTTGGATTGGGAGCCTGCTCAGGGAGCAGAAAAAGCCCTTTTTTCTTTTACGAGTCAGGATTCAGCTAAGAAATCAGAGATAGAAGCACTCAATTTATCCATATCGGCAGATAAAAAAACGATGATCCTCAGTTTTTTTGGCGAGAAAATGAAAATTGAAAATCTGGAGTTTTCAAAAGGAAAGTTTTATCATTTCACACTTAACTTTTTCCATAGTTTTCAAAAAATCAGTTTGCTTATTAATGGAGATAAAGAATTGCTTTTTGATCAACTCATTCCCGAGCACCATTCCAAATTTAAACTCCACTCCTTATTTCTTGGATTGAATTCTAAGATGGAACAGAAATTTCCTGGAAAGTTGTCTTGCTTTCGGCTTTGGAATTCTTACATTATTTCTAAATCCCTTCAAGCTTTAGCAGAGTGGGATCACCTGGAACTTCCTCCTTACCAGAAGAATGGATTTAATGCCATCCCGGATACAGAAGATTTACTCATAGCATACTTGAAACCCACACAAGCCAAATTGTTAATTAATGACCACAGTACTACCATTTTAGGCTCTTGGGTAAATAGCAATTCCGAATATTATGGAGGTGGGATTAATCAATTAAAAATTGAAAATATAGCCGATTCCGATCATTGCATATATGAGGAAGCTAGATACATAAGCATTATTAAACAACCAAACCATAAATACCTAATAACGGATCGAGGTATTTGCCTGCAATTGGTTGAAAGGAAAAAAGAATATTTCCTTTTTAGATCCAAAGACGGTTCTAGTCAATGCAAAATCAAAGATCTGACTACTCTCCAAAGGCTTCCTAACCGAAAAGGTGGTGAAAGACTGCTTACCATTAAACGAATTTCATTATTTGATGCTCAAAATATAGATATTCCTGATGGTCATTATAATATCCCTAAAAGTGAAATGGTTTCTGAAGAAGGGACTAATTATGGGAATCTGTTTCTCCATAGGCTTCCCCAGCTTGATCATATGTACCGTGGCGTAGACGTTACTGAAATAAATTTGTTTAAAATTAGTAATGAAGGGATTAAAAGTCCTATTTTTCGTTCCCCATCCAATATAAGTCGCGAAGTAAAGGTAGACCAGGGTTTTGGCTTGCCCTTCGGTATTTTATACGTCCCCAGATCCGAACACCATTCCACTTCTCACTCTACTTTTGTAACATCCAAGTCTACGCTGGAAAAAACCTCTATGCGAGGAAATAGCTGGAAAAGTACCTCCAATTATGGGTTCTCAGAAGGGATATCAATACCTGGATACGGTGGGGGCGGAATGGATATGAAACTAGGGTATTCTACCGAATTAAACAGTTCTCTCAATAATAGGCTTGTGGAAATGGCTGAAAAACAAGAGTTTTATTCTATTATGAATTGGACCTCCATAAGCCATGACTTAGTCCTCAACAAGCATAATTTGATATTTGATGGTCAATTCACAAAATACGATCAGGATTTTTCAATGGACCCTTCCTCCAGATTTTTTTCCGATTTGTTTTTTCTTAAAACAGGCTCCAAAGAAGATTTTCAGGAGTTTATCGACAAATATGGTACTCATTTCGTTACCTCTGCAAGGTATGGGGCAAAAGGAGAACGAAAGCACACCTTTAATCAGTCAGTAATTCAAAAACTACTGGAAAGCGGCAGTACCATAGGGCATAAATCAGGTTATTCCATGGAAATGAGTGGTTCGGCTAATTTCCTCAATATGTTCAATATTGGAGGAAGTTATCAGGAAAGCACAGAAAGGGAAAATAACACAGCCAAATCCATTTCTGATGATGTAGTTAATTTAACCAAAGAAGAAGATACTACAGAAAACTCATATGGTACGATGTCAGAAGGAGGAACACCTGATCCTTTTGGAGCTGTCCAATTACAAAGAAATTTAATGCCAATTACTGATCTTCTTGTTCCTCCTTTTACTCAAGACTTGGAATTGATCCAGGATGTTCGTCCCAAATTGATCAATGCCATAAACGAATACCTTAAAATGCGTAAAAATGATGGATGGATAGAAGACCCCTATTTTCTGGAAATAGGTCTTGGCTCAGCTGCCCAAAGAGTAGTTATTGATTTATGGACCAATAAACATTTCAATGACCTATTTAACTCTGTACTAATCTTAAGACAGGGTCTTATTATTAATACCTATCGAAATACTCCACCCCAAAAGACAACATTCATTCAAGATATGGATGATGCTTTATCTAGGATAGCGGTACTCCAATATGAAATTTCAAATGGGAAAACTACAGAGAAAGGCTGGTTCTATTCCTATTACCACAGAGATCCCCGAACCGTGGTTAAAGTGGTGAGAAAAGAAAAGGCCTGTAAATTTTTGCAATCAGGAAAAAAAACTGGCGACCTCACATTTACGATTAAAGCACGATGGAGATTATGTTTTAAATATGATTTATTAGATTCTAACCAGTCTGCAAATATAAATGCTGATCCACATTCGTATTACACTCCTTATCAACAAATAAAATTTAATCTGAATGATATAAAATCGGGGCATAGTAATAGTCCAAATGGGTATTATTTTTTTTCTAATGATAAAAAAATGGTAGCTAAAGCTTTTTTGCCTGGTCTAGAGATAATCCAAGTCCCATGCCAAGTAAATGTTTCTGAAAGATCTTTCGACCAGTTTATTTCTCCATAGAATGGAATTTCAAATTCATGAGGCAGTTGTGATCTTCGAAGAAGAAAAAGTCTACCTCATGAGCTTTTTTAGGAAAACATTACTCATTATAAACCGGTCTTTTTAAAGACTTATCGTTCATAAAATCATAAAGGGTCAGTCTTCTCAAATCATAATAAGCCAACCAAAAGTCTCGCAGAGCATTGATGTAACTGCGTCTGGAATTGGCTTCCTCGGTGATGGCTATGTTTAAATCCGTAACCAATAATTTTCCAATACGATACCTCTGCCGGGTGATACTGAGCCTTTTTTGTGCCACTTCATAAGCTCGAAAAGCTAAGCGCACCTGATCTCTTACCAAACCAAATTGCTGTACCTTAACCAAAATATCTCTTTCGAAAGTAATCCGGTCTCTATCTACCTGCATACGGGTAAGGTCCGAATTTGATTGAGCAATCTCTAATCTTGCCTTAGCCTTGCCCCAATCGGCAATAGGAATATTCATCCCTATCCTAATCCGTTCCTGATCAAGGAGATCATCAAAAGCACCGCTCAAACTATTTGCGGTTTGGGAAAGCCCAAATGAACCGTTAATGGTAATATCAGGTGATCTTTGTGCCTTAGCTCTTGCTACGTTTTGGTCCGCCTCTGCTAGACGCCTTGAAAACTGAATCGTTTCGCTGCGGTTTTTTATGGCAAACTCAAGAGCTCTATCAGCATCAATCAAAAAACCTGGTATTTCATCTGGTGGCAACAACTTAAAATAGACTGCTCTTTGTATGCCTAGAAAATCTCTTAAACGCTCTGTACTGGTTTGCAGGTTCAAAGTTTGGCTGGCCAAATCAGCATCGGCATTCATAGCATTCAGTTCAATGTTTAATAGCTCAGTCTCTGCAATTCTACCTACTTCAAAACGCCCTCTTGAAATCCCCAGCAGAGTATCAGCATTGGTTTTATCTCGAATGGCAGCTTGTTGATTAAGTTGGGCAATCAAAACATCAAAAAACAATTGAGAGGTAGTATAGGCCACTTCTTCCATATCTTCCGAGAATTGACGCTTAGCTTCATCAAATCGCAATGGCTGAATGATTTTATCCCAGCGCAATTGGTTAAAAGCAAAAAGAGGTTGGAAAAAATCAAGGGATACCGGAGAAGATAAATAAGACAATTCATAGTCTCTGGATTCCGTGGAAAAAATGTCAATCCTTCGCAGGCCAGTTCGGAAGAATAATTGTCCTCCGGTCAAAGCTATATCTTGCCGTAAAGCTATATCCAATTCATTTCTCATAAATGATTGTGGAATATATAGGATACTCCCATCTGGCTGAGTAATGGCATTAATGGCACGGT
Source organism: Saprospiraceae bacterium (assembly GCA_028285545.1). Lineage (GTDB taxonomy): Bacteria > Bacteroidota > Bacteroidia > Chitinophagales > Saprospiraceae > JANQPA01. The sequence goes on from JANQPA010000018.1 coordinate 165,091, forward strand.
TGATATCCGGAAAAGTGGCGGAAAGATCAATTTGCGGTTTATAGTTTCCCAAAAAAGACTGATAAATCCAATAATTATTGCTCAGCCGGGTTTCGGCTATTCTTGAATTTGGGGAATCCCCATGAGCCATAGCTATTACATCTTCTAAACTTAAGGTCAGGGTATCAATTTGAGCAGTCGAGCTAAAATAAAGGGACAAGGCAAAAAGAAAAAGAAAAATTCGGTTCATTTCCAGTCGTTTTTTGAAAAGTTTTCACGAAAATGGCTTGCTAACCTAATTAAGCCTACAAAGAGTTGGCATAGATTGAGCATCCCTTTTCTAAAGGTTAATCATAAAATCTTGGAAATCACTCGGTCAATAAAATAGAAGAGGAGACAAAATAGTATTAATCAATTTTAACAAATCCTTTCTTACTACTTTGCTCATCAATATTAAGGACCCTCAATTTACAATTAATTTCTATACTTTGAAACAGGATGCCCCCAAGCTTCATTTTTTAATCAGATCTTAGCGCTTTTATCGGGTCCAATCTAGCTGCCTTTTGAGCTGGAAACAAGCCAAAAACAAGGCCAACACTTGCTGCCACCCCAAAAGATAAAAACACAGACCAGGCAGATACTACTGTAGGGATTTCTGCATAAGCTGCGATGGTACGTGCTGAACCAAGGCCTATTAAAACTCCCAAGGCCCCTCCGATCAAACTGATAAAAATAGCTTCAAATAAAAATTGATAAATAATATCCATCTGGGTAGCCCCTAAAGATCTTCTAACTCCTATTTCCTTAATTCTCTCCATAACCGAGGCTAACATAATATTCATAATACCAATCCCGCCTACTAACAGCGAAATTCCGGCAATAACCGCCAAGACCAGATTAAAAGTATCTTGTGTTTTTTGCTCTTGCTCTAACAAAAGCTCAGGGATTTCTATTTCAAAATCTACAATTTCTCTATGCCTGCGCAATAATGTTCTGGCTACTACATCTGCAGTGGCTTGCAATTGACGAGAATCGGCAACTCGGATAACAGTGCGATCCAGTTGGTGGTAATTTTCTTGCTTCTGATTGTTATTATTACTTCCTCTGCCGATATCCCCTTTATTAATAATCGACCGGTTCTTAAAGCGGATTAAAGCTGTACTCACCGGAATATAAATGTCAGAATTATAATCTCTGATCCCCAAACTGCTTAAATTTTCCCGGCTGGCCAGCCGTTTTTCCAAAATTCCGATTACCGTCAACCAGGTATTCCCACATTTGATTCTTTGTCCAATGGGATCTTCTTCACTAAAAAATTTTGATTGAATATTTTTCCCAATAATGCAGACAGGGTAGCCCTCTTCTAAATGTTTAGGATGAAATTCTTTACCTGTTCGAACATTTAACCTATTCAATTCGAAAAAGGCATTGGTTACCCCGATTACTCGTCCCCCACTCATCTTGGCTGAGCGTACAATATTGGTGGGCAAAACTACTTCAGGACTGATTCTCTCTACATTTGGCAATACTCTTTCCAGGGCTTGCAGGTCTTCCATGGTCAGGCCTGGTGAATAGGCCCACTTGGTATTTTGGTTGGAATTACCACCAGTTGTTGCTTCTTCTTCTTCCTCTTCCCCTGTGTCTCGTTCAGAAGGGACAAAAGTGTTAATGACAATGTTATTCGTTCCGATTAATTTCATTTGATCCAAAATGGCCTTCTTGGCTCCAGAACCTATGGCCAGCATGGCAATCACCGCACCTACTCCAAAAACAATTCCAAGGGCAGTTAGAATGGACCGCAATTTATTATCGTTAACTCCTTCAATGGCTAAAATAAAGTTAAAAGTGAGTCTTTTAAGCATGGATCTAAGATATTGTTATTGATGGCTAGGAATTGGTTATCGAGATTGGTTATTGGTTAATCGTTTTTCGTTAATCGATATTGGCAGATTAGAGTTACTGTAATTAATGTGGATTAAGAATAACCATTAAATAAGTATCCTATCAACGAAAAACGATTAACCAATAACTAATTGATGATCACAAATCCGCCACCACTTGCTTTTCGATTATTTGGAAGGTTCACATCTTTCATTGCCTCTTTTCTTTTCCTGGCCTCCTGTTGTTTTTTCATGGCAACTTGGGCCTGCTCTTCCAGGATTTGTTTTTTCATATTCGGATCAATAAATTGAAACTCCAGATCCTCGGCATTTTCTGGAACGGTAAGCAGAATCTCCTCATCTCCGTCAAGGCCATAATCAATGATGATTTCTGTTTCATTGGAAGCACCGGTAATGACCTCCTGTTTGAATACTTTATTTCCTGATTTTTTATATACAAAAGAAAGGCTGTCATTGTATAAAGCTTCAAGTGGAATGAACATTGCATCAGAATATATGTCAGTAATAACTTCTACACTGGTTGTCATAGCAGGTCTCATTATGGAATCAACTTCATTGACCTGTACAATTACCTCAAAAACTTTAGTATCATACCCACGAAGTTGTTCTCCTATATTTGCTACCTTAAGAACTTTTCCGGTATACTCACTGTCAGGAAAGGCATCGATTTTCACCTTCACATCTTGTCCCTGTAAGATTTTGCTGATGTCTACTTCATTGACATAAGTTTTAGAAATCATATCTGTAAGATCTGGAAGTTCAGCTACTACGGGATCCCAGGCTGAAACACGAGAGCCTGGTTCTTTTTTCGAACGCCAGGTACGAGCATATATTAGCATTCCATCTTCAGGAGCATTAATGGAAAATTTATCAGATAAACCTGACAACTGATCCATTTTCATTTGATTTTGTCGTTGCAAGGTTCGAATCTCTTCAATTTTTGCCTTGGCCTGAATCTTTTTGAGTTCATATTTATTCTCAAGCTGCTTATAATCTCTTTCCGTTCGTTCTAATTCCAATTGAGTGGCCTGGACTATTGACTGAGCTTCATATCTATTTTCTTCAAGTTTAAGTTCCTTTTCTTTTTTCGTGAAAGCCATATTGATAATCTCATCCCTCAAGCCTTTCAATTCAATAGTGGTATCAATTTTAGCTTGCTCCAGTTGGGTTTGAATTTTGTCTAATTCAGTTTGAACATTACTCATTTTCCCCGCCAGTTCAGTTCGATCCAAGGCCGCCACATAATCTCCTTTTTTTACAATGGTTCCTTCAGGGATCAAATCCGTGATGGTGGTTTCATAAATACCGGCTGCTCTCATCCCCTGGGGGCCACGGACTTGAACTGAATTTTTGGCATTAAGCTCACCAGTTGCAGTGACGCTGACCATAAAATCCCCCTTTTTAACAGTGGTGGATAAATCTTCAACTTGCTCTTTTTTTTGATTTGCAGGCTGAAGTAAAAAATAGGCGCCTATGCCGAGTATGCCTATGATTGCAATAGGAAAGATGAATTTTTTCATAACAGTTGGAGTGGTTGTTTGTTGCAAATTAAAATAAAGCAGCGAGGTGTTTTTAATTTTAAGGCATTTATTTTTTCAATAAAGCCATTTAAAAACTGAAGAGTCATATAAAAAGGGTTCTCAATTAACATAACTCCATATTATTAAAAAGGAAACAATTTTTTATAAAAAATAGAGGAATTCCCAAACTTAAAGTCTTTCTTCTCGTAAAGAATAGATGAATTGTTTGGCGAAAAAGTTGTGATTCCAGATAATTATTCTGAAAAAATTAATTTGCATACTCGCAGGTAATTGGAAAATTAGTACTTAAGTCAAACAAATTCAACTTGCTTTGATTGCAATTCTCACCTGATTATTGAATACTGATAGAGTCTAACGATTTATTTTATTTATCATACAGGTTTAAAATAACACGACAAATTCGCTGTGCTTATTGCCTGTATCACCAAATTTAAGGATTGGAAAAACGATGCTATTCAATAGGAATAAGTTTGAACAGTATTTTTTAATAAAAAGCTAAAGAGGCTTGCTGTTATTTTAGAATTTTTATTTGACGAAATTATGATCAATTTTTGATAGAGAAACCGTCAAAAACAGATTATCAATAATTTTCATATTTAGCAATTTTTGTTTTTCTGAGGTAGTTATGCATTACCCAAAAAAAAATTCATAGAAAAAGAGAAGCTTGCTTTTAAAAGTTAGACATTTTTCACATATTTGTATTCTCACTTGACAGCAAGCACAGTCAAAAAGCAGTACAACTTTAATCTACGGGGATTCCACTATTTTATTTTTTTGTGAGACCTAGCTCTCTAGCTTACTGATAGTCATTGACTTGAAACAAAGTCAATAGGATTTCATTTTATTAGAATAACAATTTTTTAACTAAACTGGGAATGGTAAAAGATCATGCTACAGTCTGGGATAACTGTCTGCAAACTATTCGCCGAAACGTGCCGCAGCAGAGCTATAAGACCTGGTTTGAGCCCATCAGAGCGGTTCGTCTGGAGAATAATGCCCTTACCATACAGGTTCCCAATAAATTCTTTTATGAATGGTTAGAAGAGCATTATGTTTCTTTATTAAAAACAACCATCCGAAAGGAATTAGGGGATAGAGGCCGCCTTGAGTATCAAATTCTGATGGCAACTGGTTTGGAGCGAAACCATCGGAATGGTCGCAATGGAAATGGTAAGCATAGGGAGGATGAAGATATCAGCTTTCCTGGAGCAGTCGATACGAGTACTATAAAAAATCCGTTCGTAATACCTGGGATTAAAAAACTCAAAGTTGACCCGCAGCTTAATTCAGACTACACATTTGGAAACTACATTGAGGGGGATTGTAACCGCCTGGCTCGTTCAGCTGGAATGGCGATTGCCCGGAAGCCAGGAAAAACTTCCTTCAATCCACTGGTTATTTTTGGAGATGTTGGTTTGGGTAAAACTCATCTTGCCCAAGCAATAGGGCATCAAGTACTGGAGTCATTTCCAGGAAAGACGGTACTATATGTTTCTTCTGAAAAATTTACTAATCAAATTATTCATTCTATAAGGAACAATGCGGTCAATGATTTTGTCAATTTTTATCAATTAATTGATGTACTTATAGTTGACGACATTCAGTTTTTGGCAAACAAGCAAAAAACCCAAGAGATTTTCTTCCATATTTTTAATCAATTGCATCAAAACGGGAAGCAAATTGTGCTAACCTCTGATCGTCCTCCCAAAGATCTTGACGGCATGGAAGAACGTTTAATCTCTAGATTTAAGTGGGGGCTCTCTGCCGATTTGCAGTCTCCTGATTTAGAGACTAGAATGGCAATTATGGCCCATAAGATGATAATGGAAGGAGTAAATCTTCCTCAGGATGTGGTAGAATTCATCTGCTATAACATAAAAAGTAATATTCGTGAACTAGAAGGTGTTCTTGTAAGTTTGATTGCTCAATCCTCATTAAACCGACGTGAAATAGATATTGATCTGGCCAAAGAGGTCGTTAAGAATTTTGTTGTAGAGATCAATAAAGAAATAACCGTTGAATTCATTCAAAAATTAGTGGCTGATCATTTTGATGTGGCTGTTGAAAACCTTCAAGGAAAAACCAGAAAACGTTCCATTGTAATTGCCAGGCAATTATCAATGTATTTGGCAAAAAATCTTACCGATAAATCCCTAAAGGCAATTGGTGAAACTTTCGGGGGCCGGGATCACTCAACGGTGATCTATTCCTGCCGAACAGTTCAGGATTTGATGGAGACAGATATTGTATTTAAGGATACCGTAAATGATTTGGAGAAAAAGATAAAATTGAGTCTTAATGAAAAATAAGTGGTAAAGCACTTATTTTTCATTAAAAAATTCTTCCCTACTCTTGCATAGTACAAAATAGAATTTTACCTTTGCAATCGCTTCGCAAAAGAGCGAGTTCGGGGTGTGGCGCAGTCCGGTTAGCGCACCTGCTTTGGGAGCAGGGGGCCGCAGGTTCGAATCCTGCCACCCCGACCATTATTTGGTCTTTATTTTTTATAAATTTAGCCATTCGGTGACGTGGGTGAGTGGCTGAAACCACCGGTTTGCTAAACCGGCATACTCTGAAAGGGGTATCGCGAGTTCGAATCTCGCCGTCACCGCTCATCAATTATAAAACCACTAGCATTTGTTTGTTAGTGGTTTTCCTTTTTATAGTTAGATCTATATATATATATATTGATCTCTAAGTTTCAACAGATTTTAGGCAATCCAGATTGAAAATATTTTATTCATTGATCTTACCATTTTGACAGGAAGACCAATGAATAAAACATTTAATGCCTCTAGCAATTAAAGTTTTGTAAATATACCTGTAACATATCCACTCTTACTTTGTAATTTCAATAGATATATACCTGGAGGCATATCTAATAGGTCTACAGTTAAGGTTTTTGTTGCATTTCCATTAACTCTAAATTGTTGATTTTGCACATTCCTCCCTTGCATATCATATATTCCTAAAAATACTTCAGAGTGTTCCGTTTGGAACTGGATATGAATCTGATCTCTTGCCGGAACAGGAAAGATAGAAAAAAGAACAACTTCTTCTGGGTAATTTGTAACACTTGTAAGCAATTGGAGATTTATGTTTGCTCCAACCTCACATCCAATTGAATCTCGAACAATTACCCGATAATTTCCTGCAGATAAGCCCTCTGCAGATCCGGTGTAAAGGTTTGGGTCATGAAACCATTCATAAAATACAGGCCCTTTATTACCCTCTACTTTTAATATTATCAAACCATTACTTCCATTCCCATTTGGATTGACTATAGAGTCCACGCTTACAATCATACAAGAAGGTTCCCCGAAAGCTTTTTGTTGTTCCAAATATCCAACGCTATCACGAGCTAAAGAAAAGAACCGATAAGTACTCTCAGGGTCGCCATTAAATGTGTAAGAATTGGTAGTAGGGGAAAAAAGTTCTTCTATTGGTTCAAACGAACTACCATTTTTAGAGATAAATATAATGTAATCAGCCAATCCAGAACCTATATCACTTCCTTTCCATGTCAAATTATACTCTCCCTCCCCAAGAGTATCAATTCCTACTAAAGTACTCTCTGGTTGATTACTATCAATTGTATTGATAGTAATATTAGTCGCTATTAGAGGATTATCGTCAAAAATAATAGATGCTTGAGCTTCAATAATTTCCCCAGTATTTGAATTCCCTCTTGGTTTAATAGTAAAGTTAACAAATCCTTCTCCTACTCTAGATAGGCTATCATTGACTGGTAAAAATCCAGCCGTTGCAGGTAGTGTTGTACTCAAACCAGTAGCAGGATCAATACTTTCAAATACCCAAAAAGCCTGGTTTAGATCTGGATCAATTCCAGCTATTACATTTAGGAATATTCCTAAAGAATCTCTTAAATCAATTTGAGTATCATAATAACTAAGGTTTTTAGGAACTTTAAAATAAAAATTACTAAAACCAAAATCACCCAGCCTAAAGCTTGTTCGATCAGCTATTTCATCAAAAACATGAGTTATAACCACCTTTTGTGCTGCTGCTGTAGCAAAATCTGGATCATTCTCAAACAAAATGGTGTAAGGCAAAGTTGCTGTCTGTTTTACCCATTTATCTCTACCAACTCCTTCTGGTCCAATAATTTCATTAGGATCAAAAGAACGGATAATTGGGATACAAATTATTCGCGGATCCTTAGGTACTTCTCCGGGTGGAAGGTCATCAGGAATTTCTTCTTCATTCTCGTAATCCTCTTGTGCACCAGAATTATCTTTAGGTAATTCATCACAATTCTCTCCTCCAAATTCAAATTCAATTGCATCTATACTAATACCATTTATTTCTGTAAGTTTTTCGATTAAATCAGATGCATTCTTTAAGTTTTTAGTCTGGCTTTCTAGTTTTTCTATTTCCGCCCTTAATGAACTAACTTTTTTTGCAAATCGTCGGATATGAATTCCTATTCCTGGGCTAAAGAACTCATGCATCTTTTCAATTTGTTCTTCAAGGGATTTAATTCCCTTTTTTATATGCTTAATTTTAATTTTATCATATAATTTTTTCCCTCCCCCAATTATATCTAACCAGGTAAACTTATATTTATAACAAGATAAATTAGTTCCAAAATTATTTATATTCCCACTTGTCTGAGAAATTAATTCCAAAAGCAAGCCAAATGCAGAATTCCAAATGAATTTTCCTGATGGATCTAGATAGTTAACAGGTGAGTTTTCCACATAAATGTATTGATTAAGTGAAACTGGTCTTCCTATCGCACCATAAAAATCATCTTTGATTAAAAATCTTCCAGTTTCTGGCTCATACCATCTTGTACGAATGTAGTACATGTTTGTCATGCTTTCTAATTCTCTTCCAGTAAACTGATAAGGGTTATATATTTCCTCTTTAGCTTTCTTACATTTACCATAAATATCATATTCATAAGAATTTACCAGGTCTTGATTACCATTGCTCAAACCTGTAATACTCCTGAGTGCATCTTTATGATAATAGAACGATTCCCCATTTTGACGCATGCTGATCCAACTATCTAAAATCAACCCAGCAGTGAAATGTACAAGAATTTCATTATCCTTATCTAGCTCCATTAACACATTATCTCCATCCAAAAAAAAACGGGTAACTTCTTCATTGTGGTTTCTGCTTATCCGATTTCCAAAAGGGTCATAACTATAATTGATTTTTTCCCCTCCGGGTAATTCAACCATAATTAATTTATTATCTCCATCATAATGATAAAGAGTATTTCCTAGGGAATCCATTTTTCTAATACAGTTTCCATTGTCATCGAAATCAAATGAAATGCCTCTTGAACTTTTTATTTGGTTTGCAGCATCATATTGGTATTGGTTTGTTTCTCCATTTTTGGTTAGCATTAATCGATTCCCAGCTTTATCAAAAGAATAAGTCTCTTGGGAACCATCAGTATAAGTAACTTCAGTAAGCCGATTTTCTTCATCATAGGAATAACTAGCTGTACCACCACTATGATCTTTCATGGAAATACGCAGACCATTTGCATCATATTCATATTCATAACTGGATAAGATACCGTTGTCCATTTTTCTGTTAAATATTGCCTTTAGGCGGTTGGCTTCATCATAAATATATCTAGTATAGGTACCATTGTGGTTTTGTTTTCTTATTACTCTTCCAGCCATATCATATTCAAATGTCGTTTGTTCTCCAAAGGGATTCTTAATCGCTACTAATCTATAATTTGGATCATATAAATATTCTGTGACACCTCCTTTCGGGTCTATCATCCTAGTTCGATTACCCATTCTGTCATATTCATATCTCACCTCTAACCCCCAATTCTCAATCTTTTTTTGTATCAAACGATTTAAAGGATCATAGATGAAAGAATAAGTTATATCCTTATTGTTGCAAAGGATAATATTACCATTTGCATCATAGGCAAAATTTTCAATATTGCCGTCATATTCCCTCCTAATAAGTCTATTTTGGCTATCAAATTCATACTTTGTTTCATGAAAATTTGCGTCGATCTTTCTAACCACATTACCATTGTTGTCATATTCGTAAAACGTTTTTTGCCCTATAGCATCTTCTTCGCTAACCAATCTGCTACGAGTATCATATTTAAAAAAAGAAGTATTTCCCTCTGCATTAGTAAGGTGGGTCAAATTGTCTAAAGCATCATACTGATAGCTCGTTTCCCCAATAGGAGTTACTACTCTCTCAAGGCGGTTATGAGCATCATAATCATAATTTTTGATATTTCCTTTTGCATCGATTTCTTGCTTAAGATTGGAAGCTGGATCATAATTATATTGAATTACATCACCTAATGAATTTGTTAATTTTACTACCCGATTTAATTTATCATACTCCATATTTACAGATAACCCGTTTGCATCTGTAAGGGTAATAAGATTACCAACTTCATCATAATCATATTCTTCATTTCCCACAGGATAATTGATATCTATTACTTCATTTTTGTCATTATAACTAATATTAGTTACATTGCCTTCCCCATCCGTTATCCTTGTAAGGTTTCCATTCTTGTCATGTTCAAAGTTCATTTCAATGCCAAGAGGTTGCTTCATCGATTGCAAGTTTCCATTCTTGTCATATTCAAAAAGCGTTTGGTTTCCATTCTTATCAATAAAACTGCTTATTCGGTTGAAAGGACCAAAGGTCATTTCCTGTTTATTAGAAAGTGCATCTTGGGTTATAACAGCATTTCCAAATACATCGTACGTAAATAGACTAACATTTCCATTAGCATCAATTAGTTCACTTAGATTATTGTCACTATCATAGGTAAACGACATATCATATTCACAGCAACTACCCGTTTTCTGTATTAACTTTCCTTCCTCATTATAAACATAAGTTGTTGTTTGATCTCCAAACGCATTTTTTTCAATTACCGTGGTTCGAAACTGTTCGGGGTTATAGAAAAATGCCGCGCTGCTCAAGCAAGTTTCGAGGGCAGCTACCCTTTTTTTTTCATCATAATTAATTACCACTTGGTTCCCAAGTTCATCATAAAAAGCACTCATTTTTCCATCTACGCCATATTCATAAGTCTTACAATCACCCATTGGATTGGTTACACAAGTTAGAAGTCTTTCTGAATTGTAATTGAAATCCCAATTCCTTCCTCCTGGAAAGTTATTATCCATGATTCTTATTAGAAGGCCATCTGAATAACTCAATCCAACTATTCTACCAGAATTATCTGTAATAAAATGTAGTAAAGAATCACTATAAGAAAGTCGAAGAAGAATACCATTTGGAGTTTCTATCTCTGTCACAAAATGATGAATCGAATCAAGAAATCTATAAACCACACCAAACTTCGTTTCTAAATTGAAATAACCATCTACATTCTTGAACAATCTATCATGTATCCCTGGAGGTTCCTTATATTGAGTATTAATAAGGGGGAATGAATCTCTTCTACCATTTGCTCTTTCGATAACCATGCCTTGTTCATAAGGTTCACATCGAATAGAATAACTATGACGCCAACCTTTCCCATAACCAATGTCAATTGTATCCAATAAACTATTAAAATGAAAGGAAAAATCAATAGATAAATCTGGATTGGGAATCACAAAATCTGAACGTTCAATATAAAGGTTTCCATTATATGTATTCACTTGAATATCGTAAGGACCAATAAAATTTACATGTGGGATATTTTGTCCAATTAAATTTTGTAAACAAAAAATTAAAATAGCCCAAATAAGAGCATACTTATTTCTCATAACTTTGGATCTGATTAAGATGATTTAATAAGTTAAAAAAGCCTAAATCTTAATTCATTAATAGCAAGGGTATAAACAGTCACTTGTGCGACTCCTCCCGGACGAAGAATATCTAAAGGTCCATCCTCTTCTAGGAATTTCAGGTTAATTTCCAATTCGTTATCTTCAAAATTATTAGGCCTATTACTGAGAGGAGCTCCACCCAAACTGGAAAGCAAGATTTGAGGAGCATTTACATTGATATTACCATTGTTAACATATCGGAAAGTTATGGTTACCATTTGATTTGGTCTTGCTGTAGCAGGAAATATTCGTTCTAACTCTAACGGACTCCCAGCGTTTTGATCATCTAAAGCGGTAAATGAAGAAACTGTTGTTCTGCCAAAGTCACAAGCAACCGATAAGCCTGGTTTAGGGGCTGTCCCATTCTCTATTAAAAAGCCATTTTCTAAAATTGACTCATCTGAACCATCACTACTTATTGCCAAAACATCATAAAACCCAAAGGGTAGATCTCTTAAATCAAAGGTTGCAAATACTTTTACAGAATTTACAACCTGAATTTTAGCTGCAAATATTTCAATTTCCCCCCTTTTCAACAAAATTTTCATTCCTTCAGAAAAGCGGGTACCTATTATTTCTGTAGTAACTTCACCTGTATTCCCTCCTCTATTAGTATTGATTGTATTTATCTCAAAAGGAACAATTTCAGCTAGTAAGTTTACTGGCTGAGAAAATTGCCCAGATAAACTATATGACATAATATAGTAAGTGCCTTCCTTAATTTCTGATAGAATAATGGATTGATCTTCCTCAAATGGTGTATCAAATGAATAATCAAATATTGTCCTATTAGGAATTTGATCATAACTTACATACAATTCATTGACTGCTTCCTGATCCCTACTTGTAAGAGATAATAAAATAGTTTCACCAACTAAGGATTCATCTACTTCCAATTTAAAAAATTTAGGTTTTTGTAGAGGCAACATAAAATCTTCAGGTGTATCCAGAAATAATTTTGGGATATTAATAGTCAATGAAGTAATACTAAACCCTTCATTATTCAGATCGTTATTCTCACGGATATTATCTAAAACATCGGTTCTAACAATGATATAATATTTACCATCAACAATATCTGTCAAACATATTTCTGTACTGTAATGTGCAGATTGCCCTGTTCCAAGATCAGCATTACCTCGCCAACGCCCCACTTCAATATCTTCAATACTCCAAGAAGTATCATTAGATATATATAAAGTTTGTTCTAGGTATCCAGCTATTGGATTAAGGCCGATATTTTCAAGTTCCCATTTAACCTCTATAGTATCATTTATATATGCCATAGGAACGGTGTTGATTTTGCGAACAACTAAATCACCTGGAGGAGGGCTAACAACTGAAAGGTATTTTGAAACTGAATTGTTTTCTTCATTATGCTCAGATAAGTTATCCTGTATATCTGTGCCTAAAACAATAAGATAATTCCCTTCTGCACTAACAGGAATGAACCCACTCATTTGCTTTTGATATCCTTCACCAGGAATCAATTGAGTGCCATTTACTTGATTAGAAATTGTTTGATCAGTGGGATCTAATCGTTCATCAATAGATAGAACAAATTTATCCAGCCATTTTGGGTATGCAATACCTTCTCCTTTATTAGTAACAGTGTAGGTAAGCCTAAATGGTTGTCCTGCAATAGCTGTTTCAGGAGCTTCCTCTATGCTTACTTTTAGATCAGATTTTGGTTGTGACATTAAAACAATTGGTCTACTGCTTCCTTTAGAACTAATCACAACAGCATTGTTTGAAAGGTTATTATCTAGAGTAAGGAATTCAGCATCTGTTATCAAAATGAGGAAATAGCTACCTTCTCCTAGATCATTTGGTAAAGTAAAACTTTCAAATCTAGTATATGCTTGTCCTACCCTTAATGCGCCTGAGTGCTCCCAGCTTTTAATTAAAATATCCTCTGTTGGTTCGAAGGTAGGATTTTTCGAAAGGTATAACTGATCCGACCATCGATTGGCCAATGTAGTGATATTTCCAGTATTTCGAGTTCCCCAAGACAATCGTGTAGGTCTTCCTGTTTCAATAACTTCTGGCGAAATTATATTTTCTAATTTAAGATCGATATAGGATTCGGAAGGAAGACTTTGAATTGTTATTAATTCTCCAAAATTCCTATTATTAGTTTCATTAATTTCAAAGATTTTGTTATTTGCATCAGTAATTAAATGTAAATAATAATCCCCTTCTTCAATGTTTCGAGGAAGGTTAACTAACACTGTTTCTTCATATTCTTCATTCGCTCCTAGAACCTGTGCTTGATTTTGGATTTTTAATAACTGGCTGGAACTAAGTGAAAAAGTAGGATCTAACGATAAATATATATAGTCTTTCCAATTTTCCTTAGTTGAGGTCTCTCCTATATTTTTTACGATATAGGATATTTTCATTTTTTCTCCTACGACATAATTATTCGTTGATGAAAAAATAGTGTCAGTATATAGATCCGGCTTTAATGGTGCTTGAATTGTTATTTGAGCTTCTGACATTCTTAAATTGTCTTCAACCTGTCCTGCTTCATAGATTAGGTTGCCACGATTTGTCTCAATAAATAGATTATATGTCCCTGGGAAGATAGAAGGAGGGATGTCAATTAGTTTTGAAAGTTTGGTAGATTGGCCGGCTTGTAACGTCAAACTAGTCCTAAAGGTATTTTTTAAATTTATACCTTGGATTCGGATATCGTTAATAATTCTCCTGTTAATTAAATTTCCTGGTCCTAAATTAAGTACATTCCAATCAACCCTTAGTGCCTCCCCAGCAATTAAAGTATCTTTATCAAGAGTGATATTTGCTAAAGTTAAATTTGGTGTTAGGATAGATATTGAATCCGAATTTTCATTCTCAAAATCAAAGAACTTACCTTCATCAATTCTGTTCCTAGGATTCAACAATAGAGTAAGATACTTCAATCCAGAAACACGATCTGGAATCATCACCTGGGTGGAACCATTCACAATCTGATTTGTGTGGAAATTTCCATTTAAGTTTATTGAAGTCAAATAATTACCATTTTGACTACCTGGTGAGTCACCCACATATAAATCTGCCGAAATGCTGCCAGTAAAGGGAATTCCTTGGTTCAAAATCATCCAATTCATTTCTACCTCCTCATTATTACTTGCTTGAACTGGCAACTGAATTTTTACTAATTTAAAATTCGGTCTTAAGTCGGGAATTATCCTGGTGGCATTAGTTCTACTTCTATTATTTTCTTCAAAAAGACATTCTTCTTCCAAATCTGAAAAATCAGTTAACACATAGAAATAAACCGTATCTGTTAGTCCTTTGGGAAGTGTAAAGGATAAAGTGTCCGTATAGGTACTTTTCTCTCCTGCTTGGGGTGGTAAAGTCCGGTTTTGATATACAAAACCTAATGGGATTCTAGTATTGGGATTATCAAAAGGTAATCTATTTGCAAAAACCCTATCGTACCATCCATTTGTCCGGGTTGTATCGAGTCCTTGATTGGTTACAGTCCAAGAAATTTCATAAGTCTCTCCCTCTTGCATTAGATTACTTACCCCTGGAGGAACCATACTAAGTATTCTAAGATCTGAACGTGGCGATAAGCTAATGTTAACAGTACGTGTGCTTGTTTTTATATTATTGGAATTATCTGACTCTGGCAGTACATTATAGGCATCTGTTTGTACGATTAGGTAATATTCGCCACTAATACAAGGTGGTAGTTGAAAAGTCTGGTTGCTTTGATAAGTTTGTCCTGGTTCAAGAGTAAGTTGACTAGATCTGCTTCCTATAAAGATATCGGAGAAATCTAATTTTTCATCATTTGATAAGTAGGCAAAATCTTGCCACCGTGAATCTTTTGTTGAAGCAAGCCCTGAATTAGTTATTTTCCAACGCACCTCAATTTCACTGCCTGAAAATACTTCAGTTGGAACTTGTAAATCAGCAACTGTTAAATCCGGTAATTCAGCTATCCTAAAACTTTGGGTTGGACCGCGAGTTCCTTCCCGGCAGGGGTTTTTTGAAAAAATATACCAATTGTAGGTTGTTCCAATTGTAAGTCCGAATACTTTTATTTGTATATTAGAAATATTGGAATATAATGGAGTAGTTGGTTCTGCTCTCCCTTCTTCCCAAACATAAACATCGTATGATAATGCATTTTTAGCTGGTGTCCAAGATAAAGTGGTTGGGGTTGGAATATTTACTGAGTTATCTAATGGCAACATATTGCTAACCAAACCTATTTTATCATCAGCGATAAGTTTAACCTCGGCTTCATCTATAAAAACACACTCATTCCCATCGGTTGCTGTTACCCGATATTTGGTGGTAACTGCAGGACTAACTTCAATGGAATTTGAGGTTGCACCAGTTGACCATTGGGTAGATGTAGCTCCTGGAACACTAAGCGTTTCACTTCCATCCATACAAATACTTCCGTTTCCTCCAAATGATATTTTAAGCTCTCTAGGTTGAGAGATAAAAACACTAGCTGCTTGAGATTGACAACCTGTAATTGGATCAATAGAGACCGCGGAGTAATGCCCAGGTTCGGAAATTGTAATTTCATTTCCAAATTGACCATTGGACCAAAAAATGTTATGATTAATATCTGTTTTTAAAGCAAGGGTTCCATTTGGACAAATTTGATTGCCCTCGGGAAGAATAATCTCAGGTTTAGGGGGTAAGGGAACAACTTCCAACGTGAATGAATCGTAGTTCTGGCATCCATTTTGATCAGTTACCGTGACGTAGTATGTGGTAGTAGTTTGCGGTGAAACATAAATCGAGGGAAATCTTAAGCCATTACTCCATAAATATTCTAGACCTCCCTCCACGTTAAGAATCCCTATCTCTCCTTGGCAAATTTGTTCGTTTCCAAATATTGAAACCTCAGGTAGGGCAAAATGCTCAACCTGGACGTGAATTTCATTATTAGCAGTATTTTGATCTTCCGAAAATTCTGCTAATAATATAATATCATAAACTTGGACATTTGATAAATTTGCAGGCTGGGAAAAGATGTGAAAATAATCCGCTCTAGAAGGGATATCCAAGAAAATGGTCTCGGAAAAAGTAATTGATTCATTGATTGTATAAGTTAACTTTACATTTGTCTGAATATTTCGATTGCCATTATTGTAAAGTTCTAGTGAAATTGGTTCCGCAAGACCTAAACCGCAATCACTTTGTGGTTTAGTTAAATTTTTCACTTCCAAATCAAAATCCAAGTTACTACCCCCATCAATTATTATCTTATAATCTTCTACATCCCCAAAGCCAGCGGTTTCACAAGAGTCTCTAAAGGCATTGACTCCCAAAGCAACTCTCATTCTTGTCTCACCTATCAGGGCATCTGATGGAATACGAATCTCTCCGTTTAAGGTATTCGAACTAAAGCTTGTTTCAGTTAATACTTGTTCACCTTCATCAAAAAAATCTTCATCTTGATTAAAATCAATCCAGACCGTCCAAAAAACTGTAGACCGTGATTCATCAGTCTCTGATTTGAGAGAAATAGAATATTCCTCACCTCTTTTCACTGTGGTTTGCTGATTGGTAAAATTAGCATAGCTAACATCGTTTCCTGAATTGTTGTCTATTTCATTAAAGATGACCCTCTCAATCCAGTAATCAAAACTGTTACCGTAGGCAAAACAGTATGGATCATTACAACCTAGTGTTGTCAATAGAAATGTTTCACTGAAATCATCTCCAAAACCACAGTTATTCCGAACTTGTATTTCATAGGTCGTACAAGGTGGGGCATTACCCCATAATGCTTCTGGAGAGCTTCTCCAATTTCCTTCTATCCATTCAGTATTGCCTAATCTTCGAATTCTAGATTGGTACTGGTTCGCCCCAGGAGAAGAATCCCATGAAAAAGAAAAATGAGAATAACCAACAGATTGAATGGAAATACTTTGAGCAATTGCACAAGAGTCTAAAGTAAGATGAAAATTTCCTCTAAGGTTGTCGTAACCGGTTACATAAATATAATATCTTATATTAGGTGATGAATTAAATACGACCCTGGATTGTAAACTACACTCATCATCGTTCCCAGCAATACAAGTCAAATTATCACAATTGCCAGAGAAAACCCCGATTTTTGTATCAAATTCAGAATTACATAAACTCGCAATTAGGGTTTCACCAGAACCTATAAATGTATACCAAATTCCCGGAGCTTGGTCAAGAGCCGTACCACAAAAGTTCGGAGCACCCTCAATAGAGCCAGTGGAAGTATTTCCATTTAGAGTTTGACCTATGGCAATTTCAATTGCTTCAGAGCAAAAGTTAAATGATGGCAACTCATTTTCATTAGTTAAATTGCAGGTTGGGATATTGAAAGTTATATTAGATTCGGAATTTGCTGGAAGTTCTTGGATTGGGTATACAATCAAAATGAAAAGAAAAAGAAATAAATGGGCTGACTTAACAAATAAACTTGTTTTCATGAATTAATTTTAAGAGGATTTGAGACGGACAAATTGAATCACCAATCTCCATATTCATACCATCAAAAAGAGAATATTAATAGGTGGTTTCAATCATTTTAATTTACTTGATTGGGAAATTGAATAATGAAACTAAAAAGCTTGCCTGGGATAATACGACACTTTCAATTTTATCTCCTCAACTAAATATTTCCCC
Organism: Saprospiraceae bacterium; assembly: GCA_028285545.1. Taxonomy (GTDB): domain Bacteria; phylum Bacteroidota; class Bacteroidia; order Chitinophagales; family Saprospiraceae; genus JANQPA01. Next base: position 182,968 of record JANQPA010000018.1, read on the forward strand.
AACAAGCTCAAGTTCCTGTTTTGGTTTAGCTTTTTAGAAAGGTTATTTTGCAAATGAAATACCAAATCTAATTACCCCCGCCTCTGTATCACCTAATTCTCCGAAAAAACCCACTTTCCCCATTTGGATGTGAGCGCCTACAAGGAACCCAAAATAGGTTCCTGCAGATACAGAATCCACTGAAGAAAAATCATTACTTCCATCGAAGTAAAACCTGTAACCAAACAATAGATAAGAGTATAGGTCAAATTTTTCGAGGATATTAGTATTAGCAGTTTCATTTAATAAGCTTGAAACTGAAATGCCCCATCTTGTTCCTAATGTGACTTCATTTAGAGAATAATCAGAAGAGGATAAAAAATCTAAGCCGTATTGGGCATACCCAATATATCCTCCTGCTCTAACATAACTTACATCAAGTACATTGGGTAAAAATTGCCGTTCAAAAGAAATTCCAATAGCAGGAATGGATAGATCATAAAAGCCCCCTAAATCACCAAAACCTATTCCAATTGTAGTAAATTTAGTATATTCTGAATCTAGAAATTGCAAAGTATTATTGCTAGCAATAATTTTAAATTGAGGTTTTAAACCAACCTCAGGGTCTCCATCAATTGCTATTGCTTTAACAAATGAAAATGAAGTTAGAAGCAAAAATAATGTTATTTTTTTCATGATTTAACTATTATTAAAATTCAAATTTGTTTCCATTTTTAATTATGGTTGTTATTTCTATTTCTTTCCCGTTTTGTGTGGTAGCAGTAAAGGATTTTGATCTATCAGCAGTACTTATCGTGACGTAAATAGTATTTGGAGAAGAAGAGAATTCAAAATCATCTACTTTGACCAGATATTCACCATTTGGTGCATTCGAGTGCCAGTAGATATTTTCAGGACCAAAGCCGTCTGTATCATCGCGATCAAGTTGCCCACCTGTTTCCGAATTCTTATTGCCAAAATATATCTCAACACCACTCGGATCAATCACACGAAGATCCTGATCGGTATTGGTATCCCAGGAGAGACTAATTTGTAAAGCACCTGTGCCTAATCTTAACACTTCGATCTCAACCTCTTGAGTATTACTGTAAATACCAGATAAATCAAAAATTTGGATGGCTAAAGAAAAGATTCCTTGGTCGACATTTGTTGGGATACCTACAGGCACTGAAATTATTCCTGACGAATTGTTTACCTTATTATAAGGAATAATAAAATATGAATCTGCCCCAACAACTTGTAGAATACACCCTCCAACATTATCCTGAACATTATCATAATTGAGAGCTAGGGGTATTGTACTCCCATTAGAAGAAATTAAATTTAAACCATTATAACTGAGTTGAGGAGCTTCTGGTATTTGGGAAGGAGTAGTCAAATTGCCTAGCTTCCTTTGGTTTTCATCAGTAATAATTAAAACTTCTGATAACGCATTTGCATTTGAAGGGTCAATTAGTCCCGGCTCTTCTTCAATGTTACACTTACTTAAAATAATAAGTAAGAGTAAGGAAGTAATAATTGGAATACACTGTTTAAGTTTCATAGTAAAAAACTTTATAATAGAAGTGATAAAATCCGTTTTCTTTCTAAATCTCCAATTCCTTAAATCCACCCTTTTCGTTTGGCAATGAGTACTGAATCCATTGTCCGCTTAACCCCGCCTGTTTTCTTCCTAATATTTCGTAAATGTACTGTTAGGGTAGCTGGTTTTATTCCCAGTTGCTCAGCCGCAGCAGAAGAAGTATCATTTAAACTCCAGACCCTTAATACTTCTAATTCACGCTTGGTAAGTTTCAAATGAGGATCTAATAAAATAGACTTAAGTTTTTTCAAAGTCAAAACTTGCAAAGGGATAGAATTTCCAATGGTCTTAATATCGAAGGAAAGATCGTCGTTGAATTTATGTGCGCTCACATCTTGACACCAGCAAACAAATAATAAGGTGTTGTTCTCCGTCCACTTTACCACCTTTATATTTATATGATTAAGTATTCTTAAATAATGTCCATTGCTGGTTTTAATGTTATGCGACAAAACGACACATATACTACCGTTTATATCCCCAGAATTGCAGTAGTTTTTGATTTGGTGAATAAATCTTACAATTCTTTTTTGTTCATCAGGGTGAAGATAATCTTGCAAGTAGTTCTGTTTTTGGTCTTTTCTTGAATACCCCAAATACTCAAGGAAGCCCTCTTCATCACAGATAGAGAGTCTTTTTACATCAAAGGCGAAAATAAAATCAACAATACCCTTTGGATGAAATTTCACCTTAGATAATATAGGTAATTCTTCATTTTGTCCCAATAACCTTATATCCTCATCTTTCATTTCAAAATAATAATTATTAATATTAAATTGATAGTTATTAATCTCTAATTCATAAATAAAATTAGTAGATTACTTTGGAATATGTTAGAGACATTTTTACCCAAAAATTCTATATAACAAACATTTTACAACAGCAGTAAAGGCATATATACAACTGTAAATCAACAAATTAGCTGTATATTAAAAATTCTACTCGAAGTGCTTGTAAGCTTAAATAATTAGTAGCTCTTTTAAATTTCTTATACCAAATGCATGGGAAGAAAATCATTAAATATTTAGAAAGATTACCACCTGAAGAGTATGATAAATTCAGAGATTTTATTAACTCTCCTTACTTTAATAAAGAGCGGAACTTATTAGATTTTTTTAACTATCTAATAAATTTTTCCCCTGATTTTGAATCGAAAAAACTTGTAAAGGAGAAAGTTGCAGAAAAGCTATTTCCAATGAAAAGTTTGGATTCCAGTCTTAATAAACTTAGTAAAAAACAAACTGCTCTAGTCAAATTGTTAGAAAAGTATTTCTCTTTCAAAAAAATAGATCAATCAAAAATCTTAAAGGAGAAGATGGAGATTGATTTTCTTTACCATTTTGATTATGAAAAATTTCGTGGGAAAGTTCTAGAGATTAACTCAGATTTTAGGTACAGGCAATATTTATCAATTGAAGAATTGGATCATTTGACAGACATTAATTGGTCATTGTTTTACCATCCTCAAACAAACCGGCATCAGTTTAATAATCTTCACCAAATCCTTGAATTTAAAGAAAAAGCCTTCGCCCTTTTAAAATTTCGATTAATCACAGAGCTCTTACTCAGAAAAAATTTATTACCTGATAAAATTGAAATCCCTTCAAGCAATGATTTAAAACAATATTGTAAAAAATATGACTATCCTATTCTACATATATACAATAGTTTAAAAAAATTATTAGAAAGTAAAACACCATCCGATAATTTTGATGAAACTTTGAATGAACTTAACAATTATGCTGAAGAAATCTCTTATTTTGACAGGCAAAATGTTTTATCCAAATTAAGTAATCTTGCCTATCATTATTATGAACGAAAAAATCTAAAGTATCTCGATAAACTATTTAATATCTACAAAATCGCAGAAAAGCTTGATTTATTGACTTACAATAATATGATAAATGAAATGACATTCCTTAATGTAGCTATAGCCACATCGGCGGCCGAAATGAACAAAACCTCTAATGTCCAATGGGCCAAGCAATTTATTGCTAATTATTCCAAATTCCTACCACCTAATTCCCAAGGTGATACGATCGATCTAGCAAATAGCTATATCCTTTTTTGGGAAAAGAGGCATCAAGATGTCCTGGATAAATTGAATATAATCAAAAGAGAACATACTGCATTTCATATCCAAATTGAAACACTTTATCTTCGAACATACTATGAACTATTCATAAAAGGAGCACTTCCTGTAAATACCTTAATCAGTCATATAACAAAATTTAAAAAATATTTAGAAAGAAAGGATACACCTGCAGCCAATAAAAGGGAAGCAATAAAGTCATTTGTTCACTTAATTAAATTGATGATTGAACAACGAGAAAATCCTGTTAAAAATATTAGGCCCAGAATTAAGGATTTCTATAATGACAAAAAGGCTGTCTTTGGCGGCTTTTGGATCAAAAATAAAATCCTTCAGGTTTAATCCTCTAAACAACTCAAATTAACCAAACTGACCCACAAATAGTTAAACTTATGAGTCAGTTCAAAGCCTAATGATCAGATACCAAATATATCGTCAGTTCCCACAATTGTACCAACAATAATGTCAATAATCCAAGTAGTTATTACTCCTTGAGGTTCTTGCGGCTGTTGTAAATGATCGTTTTTTTTTGACAAAAAATTAAGCTCTTGACCAGGCATAAGTTGACCTGGGCTACCTTGAAAATTAGCCATATTAAATGATTTAATAATTAAGAAATCTGATTGAACTACTGCAGGAATTAATGAGACATGTGGCTTCCTTTCGTCCAGGTCATCTGAACTAGAAATAATGTCCTTTCCATACAGTAGGAGATATTCTTAACCATTGCTTCATCCATGGCTGAAGGCATTGGTTATCTGATAGGAATCCCAGCTATCCTGAGATCTCTACTATAGGATAGAAGTGATTGAATATCACCAAACAACACGTAAACTAACTGTTATATTGATATACCATTTTTTTGGTATTCAAGAAATTATTAAGATGTTTTAACTAATTCTGTCTTACATTTTTTGGATATTAGAAGTATATAAATCCAATTTTAACATCATTCCAGTTTCTTATATAGTCTTCCAAACTTGGATGATTATACTCAGCAAATGGTATTTTTTTAAAAAAAAATAAATAATGTCATTTAAACCGTTTATTTCCTTAGGGATTTTGCTCTTTTTGGTATCATTTGGAAAGAGTCAGAGTATCGATACATTAAATTATGTTTTTATAGATACCATCAAAGATTTAAAAGTTAACAAGCTTAACTATCCACAACAATATCTTCTTTCAGCAACAAGGTTAATGTACTATAAGCAATATGATAGTTCAATTGTGCGAACTACCAAATTCATTAGTTGGTTTGATAGTACAAAAATAAATAGCCATCCCTTCATTGCTGACGCATATGAAATAATGGGAAATTGTTTTATTCAACTTGGTAACATACCAAAAGCCTTAAACATTTTTAGAAAGAGTTTAACCTACAGGCTTAGTTTTTTTGGTGAAAAACACAAAAAAACAGTGGACAGCTACAATAATATTGGAGTAGCCTTTTCCTATTTAGGGAAATTGGATTCCTCTTATATATATACCAGAAAGTCACATGAAATATTAATAGAAATATTTGGCGAGCAACATAAAGAAGTAGCTCGATCTTATTCCAATCTGGGGTCCACTCTCTACCAAAAAGGTAAATTCATAGAAGCCTTAGAAATGCATAAAAAGGCACTAACCATAAAGAAAAAGGAATTTGGAAAGGATCATTTTTCATTAGGATCAACATATTCTAACTTAGGACTTGTTAATCTTAAATTAGGTAGAATTATTCTTTCTATTGATTATTTTCAAAGGGCAGAACAAATTTTTATAGCATTTCAAGGTAATGAACATCCAAATGTTGCAAGAATTTATCAATCCCTTGGATATGCTTTTTCTGCGTTAGGAGATGAAGATAAATCCTTGAATTATCATATGGAGAGCTTAAGGATCTTACTAAAAACAACTGCAAATAATAATCCGATAGTTGCTCAGCAATATCAGAGTATAAGTGAATGTTTTCTGGAAAAAAAAGATGGATTAAAAGCCTTAGAGTATCAATTCAAAGGGCTAGAATTGCTTCTTAGCATTTCTTCTAATGGTGAGTTTTATCAAGACCAGATTGCTGAAGCTTTTTCTGATATTGGTGTTATATATGAGTTTTTAGACAGTTTGGAATTAGCCAAAGCTTACTATTTAAAAAGCCTAAAAATTGAACAGAAGGTCAAAGGGCCAAAACATCCCGATATTGCCATAACCTATTTTAATTTAGGTATACTTGATTTTAAATTTTCAGCATATGATCAAGCCGTTGAAAAAATTGATCAGGCAATTAGAATTCGAAAATTCATATCAGGACCACATCATCCTGATATTGGCTTGTATTATTTTCATAAGGGCAATATTTTAACTGAGCAAAAAAATTTTAAAGAAGCATTGATTATGCTTGACTCCTCATTGTTAATATTGGGTTACCAACCTAACTATGATCAAAAATCTTTAGGGCCAAATTATTCAAAGAAAATTTCTCTAATCCTAAATTCAAAATGTATAGTTCTAAATGAGCTCTTCAAAAAAACAAGAGATTATAGGTATTTAGATGAATCCAAAAAACTTATTAAAGAATCAATAAGCCATATTGAATACCAATCAATAAATTATTCATTTGAAAATTCCATTCTTGATTTAATTGAAAATTCACATCCAGTTTTCAATCAAGCAATGGAAACCTATTCCTTTGAGGAAATGAAAATTTCAGATCATGAATCCTTATTTAATGCAATGGAAAGGAATAAGTCATTAGTACTGCGAAAAGCTATAAATGAAGTTAAAGCATCTTCTTCTTCTATTATTCCTCAAAAGATATTAGAAAAAGAAAAAGAAATTAGGTTGCAAGTTTCTTCTTTAGAAATAAATACATCTAATGTTTTAAATAGTGGGTTTAAAGAAACAGATAGCACTCTACTTTATATTAATGAAAAGCTTTTTCAAGCTCGGAAAGAGTTAGATGCAATAAAAAATGTTTTTAAAACTGATTACCCTAAATATTTTGATCTAAGATATAATCTTGAGGTTACTTCAATTAAAGAAATACAAAAGAGTTTACTAACCAAAGACCAAACTATGATATCTTATTTCATAGGTAGTAATTTCATATATGCATATGCGATAAATAATGATGGCTTTATTTTCAGAAAAATCAAAAAGGATTTTCCTTTAGAAGAGACAGTATCAAATATTTTAGAAGGGCTAACTGCTTTTCATACTCAAAATAATCAGGCTTTAACAAAATTTCGTCCTTTAATTCAAAAATACACCAAGTCCTCCTTTCAGCTTTACAAAAAATTAATCGAACCCCTTATAGCTTCTTTAAAAAAAGAGATAATAATAATCCAGGATGGAGTTTTAAGATACCTTCCATTTGAGGTTTTATTAACAAAAATACCAGAAGAAATAAACCGTTTTCATCAATACGATTATTTGCTTAAGGAATATACTATAAGTTACAATTACTCTGCCTCTTTATACTCTAAAATTACAAATTTGAAAAACTCGAAACCTAATATCCATGGGATATTGGCTGTAGCTCCTTTTTATCTTAAGGACAAAAAGAAGATAGTTTACAAGGGTTTGAACAGCTCCTTCCCAGATAAAAGAGATACACTTAATACATTAGAGTTTAGTGCACAGGAAGTATCAGAAATAGTTAATCTCATAGGAGGTAGAAGTACCACCCTGATCGGGAAGGAAGCCTCAATAAAAAACCTAAAAGAGATGGCCAAAAAATATAATCTTTTACACATTTCAACTCATAGTTTTGCAGATGATCGAATTGGGGAATACGCCTTTTTGGCATTAATATCGTCTTCCGACAGCCTATTTTATAATAAATTATACATAAAAGACATATACAATATGGAGCTTAAAAGTGAAATGGTTGTTTTAAGCTCTTGCGAAAGTGCTAAAGGTAAATTAAGAAGTGGAGAAGGACTGATGAGTGTTGCACGAGCCTTTACTTTTGCTGGATCTAGAAGTGTAGTTACTTCCCTTTGGCAAGTTGATCAACAAAGTACAAACTATTTAATGGAACGATTTTATTATTATCTAAATGAAGGATTTTCAAAAAGTCAATCTCTTCGACAGTCAAAACTTGATTTCCTCCATAATGATGAATTCAAGGGCCTAAATGCCTACCCTTTTTATTGGGCCGCCTTCATTGGCATTGGAGATATGAGGCCTATAAAAGATGAATGAATTGAAATGTACTATTTCAATATTAAATCCGTTCAGAGAAAATTTAAATCATTTTTTAGCTTATCAACTTTTAAAAAATAGCTATGATCTGGATCTCCCAGAATAATATTGGATAATTGATCAAAGTCATCTTTTCTCTCATTTAGGATTGCTGCATAACTTAACAACAAATACCACTCCCACCTATCTCCATACAAGAGATCCTCTTTATTCACTAATTCAAAAAACGTATCGGCTGCTTTTGTAAATTGGAAATCTTGAAAAGCAGCCTTCCCAATAAGCTCAAGTGCATTTAAGGACCAAATAGAATCATTCCTAAATGGTTCAGCAAATTCTATAACATTATTCCATAGTTTATTTTCATAAGCAGTATAGGCTCTACTGAGTGACTTATCCCTAGTATTAGTATCATCTCCTTTGAGGTTAATCGAACGCTCCGTTTCCAAAAATGTATTCATCGCAACGACTTGATGGGAAGGTGGTTGATCTTTAGTTTGTTGCGTATCTGGGGGCGATTTTCTCTCATTTTCTGGATTAAGTTCTTCATCAGTATTTTCTAAAGTTTCCTGATTATCAATTATTGTATCTGTCGATATAGGGGTTTCACTTGAATTATCACTATTAATCACATTCTGGTCAGAAGTATTTGATTCAATGATTTCTGCTTTTGGCTTTCCAGTAATAATTAGCAAAGCCCCTATTAATGTACTTAATCCTACTAAAAGCAGAAATAGGATTAGTAATTTCTTTCTTCTTTGTGCGTTTCTGTTGCGAAATTCCCTTACCTTATTTTTAAGATCTTTTGCGGCAAGTTTTTCTATAGCAAGTGTTTCACTTTTTTGCATTAAAAACTCCAATTTTAGATCAGAATTATTATAGAGTTCTTCTTTAAATTCTTTTTGCTCATCCTCTGACATTTCTTTCCCTAGGTACCGATTTATTTTTTCATAGTATTTCATAATAATTTCTTTAATTTATTCAAAATAAATTGGTCAGACTCAACCATTTCCCTAAGTTTATTCCGACACCTATAATTCAGAGTAGCAGCTGATTGGTTTCTGTCGAATTTAAAGCTTTTTGCAATTTTGGCCATTGAATATCCTTGGACAGCCAATGTTAATACTTTCTTACATTTTTCATCAAGTTTATTGAGTATTTCATAAAATAATTCCACAATCTCTTCGCTAATTATAATATCGTCATCTTCCTTTTTTCTAGTATACTCATCAACAGGAAGTTCGGCAACATATGAAATAATTGATTTCCCTTCCCTTTTTAGTCTATCTAAGCTTTTGTATCTACATATACCTAATAGATAGCTTTTAAGCGTTCCTTTTCCTTCAAACTTTTTTTCTTTGACCGATTGGTATAAATTGGTTAATGATTCCCAGAATATTTCCTCTGCCAAATGCCTTTCTACTCCGATTGATTTCATCACTCTAAGTGCATCTTGAAACCAATTATCTTCTATCCATAAAATTGCAGAGTTGTATTCCTTTGAAGAAGGGTTTTGTAGTTTTTTAATTAATCTTTTTTCTCGCATTAAATAAAATTAATCATTGAGAATATTCAAAAAATCACCTAATAAATACAAATTTATAGCTAGTCAATTAAATGTTTAATAGTTTATTATCCTTATAATAAATTCAATTTGTATTCATTTCTAATTTACATTATTTATTATATGGCTTAAGGTCTGCATAAAATCAAAGTTAAAAAAATGAAATATTATTGCGATTTTTTTAAAATATAAATACCAAAAAAATGGTATAAAACTACCAGAACTAAAGATCAAAGCTTATTTTAATAACAATTAACTTTGTTAAGTTTCAAAATTATGAAAATCTAGATGTATGCCTAATTTGGCAAAAATAAATATAGTATTTGGAGGGCAAGCCCTCCAAATACTATATTCATTCTAATTAATCCGACATTTTATTTTCATATATTTCTATAACATATTCATACCACATTAAAATGAAAAGAAAACTATGGCTAACCTACTTTATCTTACTTATCTTAATTAAGGTACATGGTCAAGAAAATGATACAACTATTGCCTACAGCTACCTCAAAGAAGCCCAAGTTTCCTTGGATTCTTCCGACTTTAACAACGCACTAATTTTTAGTAAAAAAGCTCGAAAGGAGTATGAAAAATTAACAGATTCTCTTCTACTTAAAATAGCTGATGCCTCTCAACTTGAAGGTCTTGCATATTCTTATAATGGAGTATATGATAGTTGTATTATTGCTTTTAAAAAGGCTTTAGATATTCGTAGAGGTATACTTAAGCCCAATCATCCAAAGATTTCTGATCTCCAAAATAATTTAGGAGTTAATTATGGCTATATGGGTGAATTAAATAAAGCTCTTAATTTCCATAAAGAAAGTCTCCAAAGTCGCATCGATTTTTTTGGTCCTAACAACAGTAAGGTTGGGCAATCTTATTTAAATATAGGCTATATTAATTATCAAAAGGGAAACATAAAAAAAGCTATAATCGACTTTGAAAAAGCCTTAAGTATATGGGTTGAAATATATGGTGAAGATCACTATATGTGTGCCAATATTTATAATAATATTGGTATCATTCAACATTTTTTAGGTGACGAGATAAATTCTATCAATTCCCTTGAAAAAGCATTGGAAATTCGACTTAAAGCAAAAGAGTTTAATAATGATATGCTCTTGGCTACAACCTATCAAAACCTTGCTTTACCATTACAAACATTAGGTGATTATGAAAAAGCAATTCCCTACATGGAAAGGTCTCTAATCTTGCAAATAAGGGCTATGAAGACGGAAAATCATCCTGAGATTGCCGCTACTTATACTAATTTAGGAAGCAGTTATACCCAAATTGGAGAACTTGATAAAGCTTTGATTTATCTGGAGAAGGCTCTAATGATCCAAAAAAAATTATCTCCTAATCATCATCATTTAGCAATAACAATAGGAAGCCTTGCTGCAATAAAACATGAGCAAAAGAATTATGAAAAGGCAGCAGAATTTTACCAGGATGCATTAGAAATCATTTTACATATAACTGATAGCGTTCATGTTGATGCAGTAAACATCCTTAGCAATCTCAGCTCTTGTTATATTGAAAGCGGATCATATGATAAAGCATATGAAATGTTAATTCTCGCAAAAGAAATGGGTGATAAAATACCCTATATGGAAGCTAGCGATTTAATTAACCTTGAGCAAAATTTTGCTGTTCTTTTTCTCAAAAAGGGGGAATTCGAAATAGCAAATAATCATTATCATAAGGCCTTGGAATTATTAAATGACTATGTTAAGAATCCTTCTAGATTCAGCATTGGGAATTTAACAAATAAATCAATTGATTTATATACAAACATAGGTAAGTTTGAAAAGGAATGGTATAAATTTGATCCAAATATTAACCACCTTTATTCAGCTCATAGTGCATTTAAACAAGCATTAAGTATATTAGTTACCCAACACAAATTCCTGAGCATAAAATCAAAATATCTTCTTTCAGAAACCACTCGCTCTTTATTTGAAGGAGGATTATCTACCAATTTTGATCTATTTCAATTCACAGATAGTCTTAAATATATTGAAGAATCCCTTGCTCTAATGGAACACTCCAAAGCCTTTATCTTAAATCAAACAATCCAGGAATCTAGAGCTCTTAATTATTCAGGCATTCCTCTAAATGTAGTCCAAAAAGAGTATGATTTGAGAATCGACATTTCCTACTACGAAAAGATCCGTTTTCAAAAACTCTTAGAGGGTTTCAATGAAACAGACACTACGGTTTTAAATATTGGCAATAAACTTTTAGAACTTGAAGAAGAACAAGAAGTTCTAAAAAAAGAGCTTGAACAGTCCTACCCAAATTACTATGAGCTAAAATATGATTTAAGCACGATCTCTTTAAAAGAAATACAAGATGACCTTCTGAATCCTGATCAAAGTATGCTGTCTTATTTTCTTGGTGATAGTGCCATTTACATTCTTGTAATAAATGAAGAAAATGCCACTTTAAAAAAGATAGAGAATAATTTTTCAGTAAATGAAACAGCAAAGGACATGTACTATGGTCTAACTCATTTTTTTAGCTCTCCTGAAATTCCAACTGACAGCTTTAGTATTCTTACCAATCAATATATAGAAGCCTCAAATAAACTATACATCAACCTTATTCAGCCTATAGAATACCTACTTCACCCTAACTTAGTAATACTACGAGATGGAGAACTCGAATACATTCCCTTTGAAGCCTTGCTTATAAGAAAGCCGGATAAAATTGAACGCTTTCACACCTATGATTATCTCGTTAAATACCACACAATAAGCTATAATTTATCTGCCACTTTATTAAACCAAATCAGGAATAGAAAACAAGAAAAGGCCAAAATTAATAGTGTGTTTGCGGTAGCACCCTTTTTCTATAAAGATATTGATTCGGTATCTATTATACTCGAAAAGGAAAATTGGCCTATCCTTTCTAGGAATAGTTTATCCCCATTAGAATACAGTGGAGAGGAAGTTTTAGTTTTAGGGAAAATTTTTGGCGAAAAAAGCAATATTCTATTGGGGAAAAAAGTAACCTCTGAAGTATTTCGGAATTTTGCACCCAATTATCGGTTTTTACATCTCTCGACTCATGCAAAGGTGGATGATAGACTTGGAGATTTTGCATACTTAGCCTTCAATTCAAAAGACAGCATAAATGAATTTGAAAAATTATACGTTAGTGATATTTATAATATTCCACTCAGAGCCGAAATGGTAGTCTTAAGCGCTTGTGAAACCGGAATAGGGGAACTAAAACGTGGAGAAGGTATCATCGGATTAACTAGAGCCTTTACTTATTCAGGAGCCAAAAGTGTTTTTCCAACTCTTTGGAAAGTAGATGACGAAGAAACCAATTATTTAATGCAAAAGTTTTATATTAATTTGGCGTCAAACCTTACCAAAGATTATTCTCTTCATCAAGCCAAAATAGATTATTTGGAGAAAAATAAAGGTTGGGATGCTCATCCCTTTTTTTGGGCTGCTTTTATCGGCATAGGTGATATGGAAGCAATAGTCAATTAGAATCTTCCTTAATTCTGGGAAAATAGGGCCAAGTTGTTATACGCTGAATATAGCAACATCAATTCCTGGTAAATCATCTATTATGTATGCATAATGTTTTTTCCTGAAGAGGCTTGGTAGGGAAATGAACTTTAGGTGAAGTATATGACTCTAACATGGGATGGAATAACAAAGTCTTGCTCTCCCTTCCCTGTATTACATCGGAATGTCTATGGCAAATGAAATTATTACTCTTAAATAGAACTGAAAAAGTATTTTTTTTAAGAGGAGCAACTTCCCTGGTTACCTTTCCTCCAAAATGTTTGAAAAACATATAAATTAATTATTAATTTAAATTACAAGGTATTTAAGAAAACCAAAGCTAAAAATTTGTATTTACATAATTCTAGATTTATGTTCCTGTCTTATCAATGAATTTTATTGATTATGTACATTTGCCGTAAATTAATAAACATACTTGTTTCGCCGTCCGTTTACTGAATGCTAAATATGAGAATTGAACACTATATTGACAGTCTAATCAAAAAAGCCATTCCCTTTGCCATTTTAAGACCCCCCGGACATGCTCCCCTACTTGTAATTCAATCTGATTCCCAATCCAATCAAAATACCACTTTGAATGATGGTTTTAATTTTTATCCATTTAGCTCCAGGGAAAAGCTTGAAGCTGTAAATATTCGTGCCGATTATGTGATCGATTTATCCTCCGATCAAAATTATCCAGAATTGGAGAATATTAGTTCTAAACTTTCAATTATTTCTGAACAAAATGAAGAATCAATCGTTGATAAAGAAACATATGTAGAAATCATTCAAAGAGGCGTCCAATTGATTAAGCAAAAAGAGATCAGTAAGATTGTCCTAAGTCGGATAATTGCAAAGGAGCTGAAATCTATTAACTATTGGTCGATTTTTGAAAAATTAGGTAAAAAGTATTCTATGGCCTGTATCTATTTGGTCAACATTCCAGGCAAAAGTGTTTGGTTTGGAGCCAGTCCCGAAAAGTTAGTGGACTATTCAAATGGCCAATATCAAACCATTGCTTTAGCAGGCACATTACCCTCAGAAAAAGATTTGAAATGGAGTTCAAAAGAAATTGATGAACATGCAGTTGTAGCCAACTATATTAGTGATTGTATGGTAAGAAGGGGAATTCCTTTTCAAAAAGACGAAGTATATACAAAGGATCTCGGTTTGATAAGCCATTTGGCTCAGGATTTTTACTTCCGGATAGAGAATGAGAAAGACCTAGAAGCTCTGACCCAAGAATTTCATCCAGGTCCGGCTATCAGTGGATATCCTAAAGAAAAAGCAATTGAGTTCATTTATGAGCTCGAAGCTCACAATCGGGAGTATTATACAGGCTATTTTGCCTATCAACTTGGCAATTTGAAAAGTTCCTGGATCAATATAAGATGCGCCAAGTATTCTGATAAAAATCTTTATGTTTATGTGGGAGGTGGCATCATGCAAGATTCTAATCCTGAAAAAGAATGGACAGAAACTGAATTAAAAAGCAAAGCCATTTTAGATATAATAAAAGAATAAAGCAGTGGCAAATAATAAAATTCAATTCGCCTGTTGGTTTAACAGGCATTTGAAGTTTTGAAATTTTTACTGGAAAGATTTACTTTCGTACATGTCAAAAACAACGGATAAAATTCACATTCAACACCTTGTTGAGATTTGTCATCAAAAAGGTCTAAGAGAAGTTGTTCTTTCTCCTGGTAGTCGAAATGCACCTCTCGTTATTGCTTTTGATGCAAAAGGCACCTTCAATATTAAGGTGGTGGTTGATGAACGATCAGCAGCTTTTTATGCACTAGGAAAGGCTCAGCAAAATAAAACTGGAGTAATCCTGATTTGCACCTCAGGTTCTGCTTTGCTGAATTATGGACCTGCAGTTGCAGAAGCTTATTATCAAAGAATTCCTTTACTCATTTTAAGTGCAGACAGGCCTACCGAATGGATTGATCAAGGTGCCGGACAAAGTATTCGTCAGCAAAATGTATATGCCAACTTCATAAGGGGATCCTATACTTTACCTCAGATTGTTGAAGAAGAAAGTAAAAGTCTTTGGTACAGCAATCGGATTGTAAATGAAGCCATAAACAAAATGGCCTTCCCAATAAAAGGGCCAGTACATATTAATATCCCCTTAGCTGAGCCCTTGTACAATCGAATTTATCCAACAAACATTTCTCCGAAAATTCAGAACATCAATAAAGCAAAGCTCGAGCTTGAAAATAGCCGCTCAGAGAAGTTGCTTAATAGATGGCATAAGGCCAACCGGAAGATGATATTTTGTGCTTCTCAGGCCCCTGATAAAGAGTTGTCTCAAATATTAGACCTCCTTCAAAATCAAGATGATGTTGTAGTTTGGACAGAAAATCTTTCAAATGTCCATATCAAAAATCAATTGTCTTGTGTGGATCGCTTCATTGAAAGTGTTGATGAGAATAAATGGGATGAATTTAAACCTGACCTATTACTTACCCTTGGAGATGCAGTGGTGTCCAAAAAATTCCGATTTTTAATGCGTCGTCTCCGTCCTTTGGAACATTGGCATGTGGCAGATGAAGTAGTAGAGGTGGATCGGTATATGGCTTTGAACGAAACCATTCAGACAAAAGCTCATCATTTTTGTAGTTTACTCCTTCCGGAATCAAAAATCTCAGCAAAACCTTATCAAAGTAAGTGGCAATTCCAGGAACAGTGTGCAAAGGAACGTCATTCCATTTATTTATCAACCCTCCCCTACTGTGATTTGAGCGTATTCAGATATTTAATGCAAAACATCCCAGCCGGCATGCTGCAATTGGGAAATAGTACAGTTGTAAGATATAGTCTTCTTTTTGATAAACGATCTGACCTACAATATTTTTCTAATCGAGGGACTTCAGGAATTGACGGATCAACTTCAACGGCTATGGGAGCAGCCTCCAATTTTGATGGAATTTGCACATTTATCACTGGAGACCTCAGCTTTTTATATGATAGTAATGCCTTATGGAGTGGAATTATGCCTGACAATCTTAAGATCATCATCATGAATAATGGTGGGGGTTCTATTTTCAAATTCATTGCCGGGCCCCAAACCCATGAAAAGGTAGAAGAATACTTTGTTACACCTCACCATGTAAATCTCAAACCATTTATTGAATCAATGGGAAAAAAAGCACTGGTCGCAGATGATATGGCATCCCTAGAGCATAGCCTAAGGGAATTATTTTCAAATAATGACTATTCATTTCTGGTAGTCAACACAGGAGGGCATGATAATGAACAAATCCTGAAAAACTATTTTAAATATTTAAAACCATAAATCCTCTATGCTTGATAAGTCGGCCCTTTCAATCGAGTCAAAAAGTCATTTTCTAAACTTTATCCGGCCAGGCGGCACCTCAAGAGGTGTTCTCCATCAGAAGCAATCCGTTTTCTTAAAAGTGACAGATAGCAATTCTGGAAAATTTGCCTGGGGGGAATGCGGAATTTTAAGAAAACTTAGTATCGATGACAGGCCCGGCTTTGAAGATGCTGTCCAGGCTCTTTGTAAGTCTCCACAAGATTTTGTTCATAATATTCATGAGCATTTTCTAAAATGGCCTTCCATAAGATTTGGTCTTGAAATGGCATTTCTTGAATTAAAAAATGATCAACAGGCCATTTATTTCCCTTCTATATTTACTCAGGGGAAAGTAGGTATAAAAATAAATGGGCTAATTTGGATGTCCTCCCTTGAGTTCATGATCGAACAATTAAAGCAAAAAATAGCCGCCGGGTATTCTTGCATTAAAATTAAAATAGGGGCCATCAATTGGGAAGAAGAGTTAAGCCTTCTACGATCCATCCGCAATGAATTCAAAGCAAAGGATATTGAAATAAGAGTAGATGCTAATGGAGCCTTCAAAGCAGGAGATCAAGTAAGGTCAAGGTTAGATGAATTGAGCAAACTGGATATCCATAGTATTGAACAGCCTATTGCAGTAAAGCAATGGAAAGAAATGCATGATCTTTGTAAAAACACCCCCGTACCCATTGCACTAGACGAAGAATTAATCGGAGTCTTAGAAGAGAGTCGACAAAAAGAATTACTAGATGAAATCAGACCTCAGTATATTATCCTGAAACCTTCTTTATTAGGAGGGTTTCAGGCCAGTAGCCAATGGATTTCTTTAGCAAAAGAAAGGAAAATTGGCTATTGGATTACTTCATGTCTGGAAAGTAATATTGGCTTAAATGCCATCGCTCAATTCACTTTTGGTCAAGAGATAGAAATGCCTCAGGGCCTCGGAACCGGCTCATTGTATGATAATAACATACCATCTCCTTTATTTTTGGAGAGTGAGTATATAAAATTTAATGAATCTGGTAATTGGGATTACAGTCTTTTAGAATCATCACATGGTTAATGATTTCAAAAAATATCAATCTTTAAGTCTTTTTGGAAAAAAACATCAATCATCTGAATTGATAAAGTTAGCCATAAGCAAGATTCAGGATCAAAAAACTGAAGCTTGGGAAAAAAATATCTTTTGGTTCATCCTTGAATGGTTGCATCCCTCTGATAAGGTCAATGTAAGTACGAGTGGTAGTACTGGAAAGGCAAAGACCATTCAATTTTTAAAAAAACAGATGCTGGCATCTGCCTTGGCCAGTAAAAACTTCTTTAACTATTCTGAAAATGATCCCGTATTGCTGGCTCTTGACATATTCTATATAGCTGCAAAAATGATGGTTGTCAGAGCATTTGTTTCTAAATTGGATCTCTTTTATGTTAAACCTTCTTCAGATCCATTCAAAGGAAACAATTTCCCCAAATTTGCATTTGTCCCCTTAGTCCCCTATCAATTAAAGTCTATTTTTCAAAGTCCCTCTAGTATTGATGCTTTACGAAACACCTCAAAAATTTTAGTAGGAGGAGGAGCCCTGGATTCGGAGCTTGAGCAATTAATCCAACAAGAGAATAATTCTTATTATGCCAGTTTTGGAATGGCAGAAACCCTGACACACTTTGCAATCAAAAAAATTAATGGGCCTAATAACACTTCAGAATATAGAGCTTTAGAAAGAATTAAGTTAAAAGTAGATCAAAATGGCTGTCTCCAGGTTCTTGTGCCCTGGATTTCTTCAAACTTCATTTCCACACGCGACCTTGTAGAATTGGTGGGAAATAATGGATTTATTTGGAAAGGCAGGTTCGATAATTTGATTAATTCTGGGGGGATCAAAATGAGTCCCGAATCAATAGAAGCAAAATTAGTATCTCATATTCCCTTTCCCTTTTTTATTGCTACTTTTCCTGATCCATTGCTGGGAGAGAAAATTATTTTATTAGTGGAAACCACCAGCATAGACAAAAACTGGTATAATATTTTTGATCGGGAATTGGAGAAATACGAACGACCTAAGGAAATTTACTCAATTCCTCATTTCGTTTACACCTCATCCAATAAAATAAACAGGAAAAAAACTCAAGCTTTAGTTTTTCTCAATAGGTAATATTTTAACCAAAAGAGCTTTGAATGTCCACAATTGCATTTGGGACAATTAGGGGAGGTATTAACTATTTTACCAATGATTTTATGGAATCACGATAATTTTTAGAAGAAATAATACTCTTTCCATTAGACATTTTTATAAGATAATCCCCACCCTTTACATGTTTCATTTTTACAATCTTCTTTTTATTAATTAAAAAAGATCGATGAACCCTTAAAAAATTGGAGTTGAGCATTTCCAGTATTTTAAAAATGGGTATCCGTTTTTTAAAGCACTTTTCTTCCAAATAAATATTTACGTAATTATTTTCTGCTTTTACAAAAATTATTTCACTGGTATTTAATCTAAAAACTTCTCCCTTTTCTTTAATAACCAATACTTCATCATCTCTTGGGTTTATATTGTTGAAATACTTTTCTATTCTTGCAATCAGTTTCATGAATCTCTTCTGGTCAAAAGGTTTTAATAGATAATCCAAAGCTTCTCTATCAAAAGCACGAACAGCATATTGGTCATAAGCTGTAATAAAGACCAATAATTTGTAATCTTCAATTCTAATTTCTTTTAAAACATCAAAACCGTCTAACAGAGGCATTTTAATATCGAGAAAAATAATGTCTGGCTTGTGAATCCGTATGGCATTAACTGCTTCCACTCCATTAGAAACAGCTGCAATGATTTCAAAATTGGTAAGCTTAACTAAAAGATTAACTATCCGGTCTCTGGTCAGAGGTTCATCTTCTGCTATTATTACACTATATCTATGTGATGACATACTACTTAGGAATTTCAATGCTAACGACTGCCCCTCCTTTGGATAAATTTTTGACCTCCAATTTATAGTCATTCTGATAAAAATAATTCAATCGTTTTTCTAAGTTTTTCATCCCACCCTCATCCTTTTTCTGATGAAAATTGGAATCAAACCCTGGGCCAGTGTCCAAAATTTCAAAAATTATCCCTGATTCTGATTTGTAAACTTTTATATTAATGGAAACCGAAGTGTCTTCACTTTCTAAACTGTGCTTTATTGAATTCTCTACAATTGGTTGTAATATCAATGAAGGAACGGAAATATTCTGAAGGCTCCCATCAAAAATAATGTCATAGGTAACCTTATCTTTAAAGCGAAGTTTCTGAAAATCGAGATATTTCCTGGTGATATCAACCTCCTCCTGCAAGGAAATAAGGTTTTTATTCAAATTATTAATGGAAAATCTCAAAATATCACTCAAACTAGCAATAGCCTCGTCTGCAACTTTGGTATCTAAATACATGAGATTGGAAATCGTTTGCAAGCTATTGAATAGAAAATGTGGCTGTAATTGGTATTGTAAATTTTTCAATTTCGATTCAGTCAAATCTGCTTCCATCAAAGCCTTATGCTGTGAATCTCTGATGTTTTTTAAATAGATAATATAACCCGTCAAAAGGCCAACAATAATTACGTAGAACAAAGCTGAATCAGCAGATAGATTTGGAAAAGCCCTTGGAAAATATTCTGCATAGTTTTTTTCTTCTCCTGGAATCCAAAGTTTGAAGGAAGATTGTATATAATAATTGATCGAGAGGAATAAAATGGCATGAGTGGGGGCAATAATGATTATTGCCAAAAGATGCTTAAAACATTTTTTTATCCAGGAGCCCTTATTAAAAAATATCTTGAGTGATAACAAAAAAATTACTGGAATAAGGATAATCCAGACTATTCCTGCACTAAAACTGTATACAAATCCATGTCCCCAGTAGACTACTTTCTGATCAATTAACCTGATCAAATTATAATTAAAGGTTTTAACAACCGAATAGGAAATGGATATAAGGGAGACCGCAATGATGAAACTTTTCCAGTTAAAGGTTTTTAGTATTTCTTTTTCTATGTTCAAATGTTCCCAGCCAATTGGTTAAAAATTTAGAATGAAGTAGAATATTTAACAAAAACTACTTATTAAAGTAGTTAATCTAAATTTTTTTTCCATAAAATGGGGACAATCGAGTCCTTTTCAGGTGTAAAACAAGAGTCATCCCGGAATTTTGAAGACCAGCAAATAATATTAGCTTAGTTAAAATCTAGGGAAATATATTGAATTAAGTCCCGCCATGCGGGGCGAAGTAAGGTAGAAATATATTGTCCTTATGCTTAAAACAACTTTATCTCTACTATATTTCGCACTTTTTAGGCCGATGACCTAAAAAGTGCATACTTCCCTAAAATTCGGGATGACCTATATTTATATTATGACATTTGTATGTTTTAATAATACCGCAATCTTCTCACCCCAGCCAATCGCTTAGCTAATCGAATAACCTGTCTTGTATAGCCGTATTCATTATCATACCAAACATATAAAACGATGCTCTTTCCGTCTTTCGAAACAATAGTGGATGGAGAATCGAAAATAGAAGGAGTTGAAGTTCCTACCAGATCACTAGAGACCAATTCATCGTAGAATGAATATTTAATTTGCTCTACCAAATCTCCATTTAAGGCAGCCTGGCGCATGATTTCATTTACACCTTCTTTACTGGTTTCTTTCTGGACCTGTAAATTCAATACTGCCAAAGAAACATTGGGTGTTGGCACCCGAATGGCATTACCTGTAAATTTACCACTTAACTCAGGCAGAACTTTGGCAATGGCATTAGCAGCTCCAGTTTCAGTAATAACCATATTAAGGGCTGCAGAACGCCCTCTTCTGTGCTTTTTGTGGTAATTATCTAAGAGGTTTTGATCGTTAGTATAGGAATGAACGGTCTCAACATGCCCTGTTTCTATACCCAAAGTTTGATTCACGATTGCCAAGACTGGAAGAATGGCATTGGTGGTACAACTGGCCGCTGACCATATATCTTCGCCATTGACATCAAAATTATTGCTGTTTACTCCATAAACAATATTTGGTATATCTTCTTTTCCTGGAGCAGTCAACAATACTTTTGAAACGCCCTTAGCCTGAAGGTGACGTCCCAATCCCTTTCGATCGCGCCATACACCAGTATTATCGATAATAAGTGCATCCTTTATTCCATATTCAGTATAATCCAGATCTTCAGGCTGGGCTGCAGAAATGAAATGAACTTTATGGCCATTAATGAACAGGCACTGGTTTTCTACATCCGTTATCACTGTTCCTTGAAAATTACCGTGTACGGAATCAGTCATTAAAAGGTTGGCTCGTTTAATAATATCCTCAGGTTTCTTATCCCTTGTAACAACTGCTCTTAAGCGCAATTGTTCCCCTTTACCTGCTTGAACAATAAGTTCACGAGCAACTATTCGACCTATTCGGCCAAAACCATATAAAACGACATCCTTAGGTTGTAAACTGAGTTTGTCTTTGCCCAAAAATTCCTTCAGCTTGCTGGAAATAAAATCCATTTCATCCTTATGGTCTTCCTTTTCATTCAACCACTCTACATTTATCCGTCCTATGTCTAGTCGGGAGGGAGCGATTTGGGAATCCAAAATGGCTTTTGAAAGCTTCAATGTGTCGTGAATGGAGATGGGCTGTTTAACCACTTCACGAGCATAATGATGAAGGTTGAGTAGCTCGGAAGAACTCTTTTCAACCATCTGATTTCGAAACAAAAGTAATTCAATAGATTTCTCGAACCATAACCTACCAATTACGGTAATTAGCTCGAGGGCTGCTTTTTCGTCCTCAATCCAATTTTTGAGGCCATTTTCATAAATTTGCGCGGACATTTGGAATTTGATTTTATTTAGTTAGTAGGCTGTTATTTTTTGCCTTTACAGTTTAAAATAAGAAATTTGGTTTTGCGCCGCAAAGATCTACTTTAATGTCAAAACTTCAAGCATATTGTAGGTTTAATTTATATTCTTTGTCCAAAAACATGAATTTTATCGCCTAAAAATCCTGGTCTTTGTCTGTCCTCAACTACCCAGCTTTTCATTATAAATTTTATTATTATATTTAAGCAGATATAATTTTTGACATCTAAAATCACAGACAGAATGAAACCCCTAAAGCCCATTTCCTTCTCAAGGAAAAATATCCGTATTTTCTCTTTTCCTTTTTTCCCAAAAATCTTTTTACTATTCATATTATCCGTCCTTTTCAGTTTAAATCTGAATGGGCAAAATGTATGTACCAGCAATTGGATATCTTTATCATGTGGTCAATCGAAAACAGGGAACAACTTTTTTAGCGGAAATAATTTCACAAGTTCTACCTATTCTCAATGCTTTAATACAGAAACCAGTTTTAATGGAAACGATGTGGTCTATCGAATAGATGTTCCAGTAAGAACAGATTTAACCATCCGACTTACAGGGCTTACTGCCGATTTAGACTTTTTTGTATTTACCTGTTCTGTTGAGCCTGCTTTTCAACAATCTAATCAATGTATTGGTGGTAGTGCAGAATCGAACAACAGTCCAGAAGAAGAAGTCATTGAAAATGCTTTAGGAATATATTACATTGTGATTGATGGTTACAATTCAGACCAGCGAAGTTCATTTATCATTTCAGCCATCTGCGGAGAGGAGGCAGAAGACATTTGTGACAGCTCCTACGTAACCCTTAGTTGTGGGGAATCTAAAAGAGGCAGTAATGTAAATACAAGAAATCGTTTTAACTCCTCTACCTATGCTTCCTGTTTAGCTCCAAGCCCTCAAAATCCTTTTAGTGGCAATGATGTACTTTATCGGATAGACGTACCAAGAAATAGTGACCTGCAAGTAACTTTGACCGGGCTTTCTGCTGATTTAGATCTATTTATCTTTAATTGCATAGCAGGAAATGCCAGATGTATTAGACGAAGTATCAATCCAAATAGAAACTCCGAAAGTATAACCATAGATGATGCTTCGGGTTTTTATTATATTGCTGTAGACGGATATAACAGCCAACAAAGAAGTTCGTTTACCATAACTGCCAACTGTATTCCCAGGCCACAAGTCTGTAACAGCACCCCTATTCCATTTAGCTGTGGTCAAGTTATTCAAGGTAACAATTTAACTTCTGGAAATGATGTGTCTTCGACTGCCTACCAAAATTGTCATGACACCAGGACCTCTTATAACGGCAATGACTTAATCTATAAAATAACCCTTGAAACCGAAAGCACTTTAAAGTTGAGCTTAGAGGATCTTACCACTAATTTAGATCTTTTCGTTTTTCGATGTGATGAAGCAGAAACCTGTATTGCCAAGGGCATCAAATCCGGCAGAGCGTCAGAGTTTATTGATATTGAAAATGCTATTGGCACTTACTATATAGTGGTGGATGGTATCAATCCCAATCAACGTGGTTACTTTTCTTTGTCTGCAAATTGTATTACCCCTTTGGAATTTCCAACTATCTGTGATTACGGTGGAACTTTCATTAACAAAGGCAATACCTTTCCGGTAAAATTTACTTCTAGTGATATCAGGTTATCTGAATTTTCAGAAACAGGTGCTGACTGTGTAACGGATTTTTATGGAAGTCCCTACCCCGACAGTTTGGTCATTCAAACCTTCATTTACCATCATGAAACTCAAGGAGACTTCTCCGTTCTCTTATACGATCTGGTAAGTGACAATTTCAATGCATTTGTTTTTGAATGCCCGTGTTTTGAGGAAGAAAATCCAGCGCTCACAGAGTGTGACAAAGAACAGGTCTGTTTGGGTTCCGTTCAATCTAAAGAAGGGGGCATTGCAGACTTCGGGGATCAAGCTCCAGGGTATTATTTTATTCTGGTGGTCGCTGAGCCTGGAGATTCTGCGAAAATAGGTACCCTACCTATGGATAAGTGCGATATAGAACCCATTTTCGTTGAATGTGATGGCCAAACCAATTCCTTTAGTGTAACTGGTCAGAATAATAATTTTGAAAGAAATGGAACCGGCTTCGATATTTATTCAAGCTTGTATTCAGGATCTCGGAATTTTTCAGGCGAAGATATGGTATTTCAGTTCCGAATAGAAGAAAATGTTGAGTTTGAGGCATCAATCTCCACTAATGAAGCAATGGGTTTATTTCTATATTCTGATAATTGTGGAAATGAGTTACTGTCATTTGACTTCAGCTCTACTTTCAATAGTGTAGCAACAATAAAGAAAGACACTTTATTTAAAGGTATATATCACCTTATCGTGGATAAGGAAACAATTGGTGGAAACGGGAATTTTGACTTGACCTTAAAGTGCAATGGCCTAGCTATCGATGCCTTTATTAATCTTTTTGATACCAATGGCTGCGGTGAAGGAAGTTTTTTTACAGACAGCTTCCATATTATTCAATTTCAAAATCTAGCCTCCTCATATATCAATCCACGGTATGATGTTGAAGACAAAACATTGTTTAGTATAGGCTTTAAAGATGAGTTTTCCAGCTTTGTTGAAGCAGGCAAAGACATATATGATCGAGGTGAAGATGATTTGATTCAAATAAAAGTATATCAAGACGTACCTGGTGGGGCCAAGTGCGGATTTTTAAACAATAATACTGATTCTTTAATCATATATTCCAATGATAATAAGGGGCCCAGAGAAATAAACGCTGATTTAAGGGAGGGGGGAATAGTCTTTAAAACCGGAGAAAGGACCTCCATTACTAATCTCAGATGGACAGAAAACACTTCCAGCTTTTTTATTTCTCCTGCCAGTTTAGACTTTCCGGTGGGTGGAGGAAAACAAATTATTACAGTAAGCACCAATTCCAATTGGGCATTTAACAGGCAAAGGTATCCATGGCTAAGTGCAAAAAAGATTGACGAAAGGACTGTCGAAATTACAGTTGACTCGAACGACATGCCTCAGGAGAGAAGAGGTAGAGTTGTATTGGTAAATGAGTTTGGGGAACCCAGGTTTATCACCGTCCAACAATGTGGTGTTTGTACGCCGCCTAAAATCACAAAGGCAGAAGTTGAAAATTTGGAAAAATTAACTTGTGCAAATACTAGTGTAACCCTTGTAGGAGAGTTTGAAATTGAGGTATCCAACAAATTTACCCTATGCAAAGCTTCTCCCAAAAGCAGATGGATCAATGTTCAAACTGGGGAAGTTCTAGCCGTTGATACTGATAAAATCGCTGTTACGGAGCCCGGAAATTACATCTACGAAGTTACTGATGAAAAACAAGGATGTTCTAATTCTATGACCATTTTAGTCGAAAGAGATACCGTCCCCCCCATTGCCATTATTGATAAAAACTTTGGCACTTTAACTTGTTTAAATTCTATAATAACCCTGGATGCATCAATGTCTTTACCTGATGAGATTGATTTTTCATGGCAGGCTTTAAATGGTGGTAATATTCTCACAGGTGATAATTCTTCCCAGATAAGAATAGATGAACCAGGCACTTATTTGGTTACTACGACCAAAAAGTCCAATGGTTGTATAGATAGAGACTTAGTCTCCGTTACCTCCTTCATAGATCCTCCTACTGTAGATATTATCAAAAGTGACGAAGTCCTTACTTGTGATATAAGTGCTCTTACCTTATCTGCAAACCCAAACCCAACAAATGATGTACAATATCTTTGGGATGCTTCTGACGGGGGTGCTTTTACGGATGACTCTGATTTAACGAGTTCTTCTGTTCAAGTAAATAAAGAAGGAACTTATACTGTCACAATCATTCGCAATGATAATAATTGTTCTTCCTCAAAGTCCATACAAATTAGTTCTGATGGTACCAGACCTGAAGTAAGTGTCGAAAAAAGTCAGGAAGTTATTGATTGTATAAATACCACAATGGATTTGTCTGTCCTGTCAAATTCAGGTAGCAATCTATCCTATGAATGGTCTGGACGCGATGGAGCTACTCTTACAGGTAACCCTCTTTCTAATATGGTAACAGCCATTAGCGCTGGTTTTGTAGATTTAAAAGTTACCAATCTAAGTAATGGATGTTTTATAACCGAGACCATTCCAGTTGAAGCCAAAGTTGACAAACCAGAGCTTACCTTCAACCAAACTGCTCTCGAAATAACTTGTGATCTAAATATTATTGATATCGAAGCCCTTTCATCGAACTCTGCTGACTTGGATTATCAGTGGTCAAGTTCAGATGGAGGGAATATAATAAGTCCTACAAATACAAACGCGATACAGATAGATCAACCAGGGAGCTATTTCCTACAGGCAACTCGAAGGGATAATGGTTGTTCCAGTGTAGATACCGTTGATATTGCTTCAGATACCATTGCACCCGAAGTAGGCATTTTTAAAAGTCAAGATCAATTGGATTGCAGGAATACCTTTTTGGATCTAAATGCAGATGTTGTTACTGCCAACCCCATTTCTTTTGAATGGTTGGAACGTGATGGAGCTATTTTAACGGGGAACCCTAGAAGTAACACTGTCAGAATCGTTAATGCAGGAACGATCCAGTTAAATGTGACGGATTTAAGCAACGGCTGTTCCACTACAAAATCCATTGACATTGAGGCCAATCTTGAAGAACCTAATATTGTATTTACTCAGTCCAACCCTAATTTAAACTGTGAAATAGATGCCCTTACAATAGATGCCCTTGCATCTACTCCAACAGGTGCATTAAACTATGAATGGTTTGCCATAAACGGGGGAAATATCATAAGTGGGCAAAACACTTCTGCTATAAATATCAACCAAGCTGGTACTTACCTTCTAACAGCAAGTAGAATCGATAATGGTTGTGTAAGAACAGAATCAATTGATATACAGTCAGATACTGAAGCTCCTGAAGTAGGCATATTAAAAAGTACAGAACAGCTTGATTGCAACAATCCTACTTTGGATTTGACAGCACAAGTGAACAATACTACTCCTCTTTCTTACCAATGGACAGGTCGTGAGGGTGCTATTGTTACAGGAAACCCTTTTTCTCCTGCAGTTAGACTAGTAAGTCCTGGCTTAATCGATCTTAATGTGACTGATCTTAGCAATGGATGTTCTAGTACAGAAACCATTTCAATTATTTCGGACACAGAAGAACCCTCAATAGTTTTTGACCAATCGGAACCAAACTTAACTTGTGATATAAAGTCTCTAACCATTGATGCATCCTCTTCTTCACCTTCTGGTTCACTAAATTATCAGTGGGCCAGTATTAATGGAGGAAACATCATAAGTGCAGACAATTTATCCTCTGTTCAAATAGATCAGGCTGGAACGTACTTACTTACCGCTAAAAGAACAGATAATGGATGCATCAAAACTGAATCTTTAGACATTGAAGCCAATACAGAGGCTCCTAATGTTAATATCCTTAAAACTCGAGATCAATTAGATTGCAATACCCCTACCCTAAATTTAATTGGGAATTATGGCCCTCTTATTGAGGTAGAAATCAATTGGTCTCATATAGTAGATGGAGAAACAATTTTCACTAACCGATCTATTAATCCTTTGGAAATTAACCAGGCAGGTGAATATAAATTGACTGTTACTAATTTAGAAAATGGCTGTTCTTCAACTGAAGAAATAAACATAGAAAGAGTCGAGGCAGTTTCAATTGAAGTAATTGATCAAGTAGACGCGACTTGCCCAGGCAGTGAAGATGGCAAGGCTACCATTACAGCAAGTGGGGGCCTACCTGGTTACACTTATTTATGGTCAAATGGAAGTACAGATGTGAGTGTAGACAATTTAGGTGCGGGAACTTGGGAGGTACAGGTGATCGATCAATTAAACTGTGCGGCCGTTACTACCGTCAAAATAGGTGAGCCGGATTCCATCAAAATCCAATTAGAAGTAGACAATGAATCCGCCATTGGTGCTCAGGATGGGAAAATTACGGCAATAGTAAGCGGAGGAAATATGCCCTACCTTTATTCCTGGAGTAACGGGGTGGAAAATATTGATGCAACTACTATTGACAATCTGGAACCAGACATTTACACATTGCTTGTTACCGACAAAAATGGCTGTACGGCTCAAATTAGTGAAGCCGTGAATGCTGCTCCTTGCCAAGAATTTGATATTGAGCTAATCGCTACAGATGTTTCCTGTGAAAATGATCCAAGCGGTACAATTACGGTTAAGGTAAGTGGTGGATCAGAGGTTAGTAGTTATAAGTGGTCCGTGGATACCCTCACCGGAGATTCTGTAAGTGGCTTATTTCCGGGAATATATGAGGTTGTTGTTTCAGATGTAAATGGCTGCAGTTCTGTTGGACGTGCAGAAATTAATGCTGTTGATAATGTTGGTCCGACATTGATAGTTAAAGATATTGAACTGATTCTGGATGAAAATGGGCAAGCCAGTATTACTCCCGCACAATATGATAATGGCAGCTTTGATAATTGTAGTGAACAATTAAAATATTTTGCGGAACGTACTGAATTTAATTGTGATGATATTGGTCAAACCATTCCAGTTTTAGTAAGCCTTGAAGATGAAAGTGGAAATATCAGCGAAGCAACAAGTATGGTTACCATTGTGGACCAGACTCCCCCAGAGGTAGAATTTTGTCCAGACAGCTACTTCCTTAGCGCTTGCGATTTACGTTATCAGGTTCCCACTGCAATAGACAATTGTACAGATGGATTAACACCCATTTTGTTGAATGGTCCTGATCAAGGTGATCTGTTATTGACAGATACCTCTTTGAACATTGAATTCGAGTTTAGGGATAATTCAAACAATGTTATCACCTGTAGCGTTCCAGCCACAATCAAACATCCCATCTCGATTACTGCCACTTTATTGGCTCCCACAAAAGATGAAGCCGATGGAGGTATCTTTCTAGACATTGAAGGAGGTATAAAACCATATACGATCCAATGGTCAAATGTGGAAGATCCTGACTTCTCTTCTCAAGAAGATACTTTAACAAATTTAAGGGAAGGCACCTATATTGTTAGGATAACCGATGACACCGGATGTTCAACAACAAGAGTATTTGATCTTAGCCCCTTAGTTTCCAGCAAACAGCAATATTTATTTGAAAACGAAATATCCGTGTACCCCAATCCAACTGATGGTTTGTTAACTATAGATTTAAGTTTTGATAGGCCTCATGAGGTACAGCTTCAACTTCAGGATTATACTGGGAGGATCGTCAAATCTTTCGATAGATTATTACCAGGTCCCAAAATACAAAGAGAAAGCTTGCAAGCCGACCTTTCTGGTCTTCCTTCAGGATTCTATGTACTTAGGTTCCAGGTTGATGGGCTAATATTTTATCGCAAAATCATTAATCAATAACCTGACTCCTTGCCTGGGTGCTACATTTCTCAGGCAAGGATTGTTTATGCTTATTACATTTTTTGAGTTGCACTTAATTATTATGAGAATAATTTTATTTATCAGATCGGGATTGATTATTGTATTAACGGTACTGTTAACAGGTTGTTTTTCCGATAAACCCAACGAACTCCGCTTCTTTGAGGTCGAAACGCTAACACCTATTAGGATAGGCCTAAATCAATATGAATTGAGGGGAAAAGTCAATAATAGTAATGGAGAAAATCTATACCTGGGATTTTTGGTGGATCAGTTTGAAGAAAATTTAAATAAAAAGACTAGCGACAACTTGTTTTTGGATTCAATGTCAGGTGCATTTCTAAACGAGTTAAATTTTAGAAAGTCAATATTAATCAATCAGGATCAAAATGATTATTTCTATCAGGCTTTTGCCGAGGACAGAATTAATAAGCGGCTGGTGTTTGGTGAAGTCAAATCATTTTCCTTTTCTGATCTGTTTAGTTTTTTTATTGTACAGCCCGAAGCTGAATCCATCCAAAATAATAGCGTTAATCTAAAGGCCAGTATCAATGGCTTCCAAAAATTCTCCGAAGAAGGTCTCAATCACGGTTTTATGATTGGGAAAGAGGGAGAAGATTTGGAATTTGACAATGAAAATATCATTCTTGACACCTTAGGCTTTATCAACGATGATGGTATTTTTGAATCTACTATTGATAGCTTGGATTTCAATACCCCTTATAAAGCACGTGCTTTTTTGAAATCCTCAGATTTCTTTTACTCCCAGAATATCGTTTCATTTCAAATCAAAGACGGGTGGGAAAGGAAAGAAAATGCCTATTCCTCATTAATTAAACTGCGTAATGGCATTGCAGCGGTTGATGAGGTAAATCAAATCGCTTATTTTGGATTAGGTTGCTCAGAGGACTGTAATGAGTCCAGAGGATTGGTCAATCAATTATGGTCCTTGCAAATACAGAAAAGTAATGGCCAAGATAGTTTAGTCATTAAAAAATTAAGAGATTTTCCTGTGAGGTTTGGTTTGAGGCAAGAAGGAGTTGCTTTCATTGTTGAGGGTAATCTTTATTATGGATTAGGCTCTATTCTCAGAAGTTCAGCCGGGCGAAAATACTTTAAAGATTTTTATCAATATAATCCAAATAGTAATTCATGGCGTCAAGTTAAATCCTTTCCTGTTGAGAAAGGAAGATCTGGTGCAGTAGCATTTTCAATCGGTAATTTTGGATATGTTGGAAGCGGGGAAGAAAGTTTTTTCGCCCTCCAGGATGATTTCTATCAATTTATCCCTCCAACCACTACTAATCCAAGTGATTCTGGAGAATGGAAAAGCATTCCCCCTATTTCAGGGGCCAGAAGTAAAGCAATAGGATTCGTACTTGATGGTAAAGCTTATGTAGGCGGAGGTAAAATTTTTAACGAGGACTTTGTTGAAAACACCAATTCTTTTATGGAATTCGATCCCTCTAATATCAGTCAACCCTGGAAAGAAATCGAAGCACTCGGAGAAAATATTAATGATGCGAGGCAGGATGCGGTTGCCTTTAGTTTATCAAACAAAGGATATGTAGGAACCGGGTTTCAGATTGACGGAGATACTTACCTTGGTGATTTATGGGAATATCATCCATCTAGCGGATGGCAGCAAATCACAAATATAAATTTAAGTGGTGAAAATCGATTTTTAAAAGATGCAGTAGGCTTTGGTTTGGGAGGCAAGGGGTACATATATGGTGGCTCTTATAAAGGAGGGCTTTTGCTCCTAGAAGAAACTTTTAATGATCTTTGGATTTATACTCCCAAAAAAGAAGAATAATGGAACGCTTAATAATCATATTGTTTTTATTGACTTCTGTTAACCTTGTTTCTCAACCTGTTATCCGTAGTGATAAAGTAGGACTGTCATTTCAATTAATCGAAGATGGTAACCTGATCAGAGTAAGAACTTTTGAAGAGAGTATCAACTCAGGCTCCTCTCCTCCTCCATTATTACTTTTTAAGGATCTAGATTTCAACTCTCAGCAACCTGATTTTTACATTAATTATGACTTAATCCTTCTTGAAGATCAACTAAATTACCAGGTATCCATAGAATTGTTTGATCAGGAAGGATTATCAGTCAATCTTAATCCAGTGGATATAACTGGAGATCATGGGTATATCTACCAAACACCTAAATCCAGGCACCAAATCAGCTTGTTAAATTTTTTGGAATTACCTCTTGAGTTGGATAAAAAATACACCATAAATTTAAACTATCAATTGCAGGGAACTGGTTTAGATTGTACTGCACCTCCAAAATTTCAAACCCTTTGGCCTCACTTAGTTGGAGCAGGAGTTGGGATTGGCATGATAGGACTCGGAGGTTTGGAACATCAAAGATTTGAAAATAAAGAAGTAGAGTATAGTAATCTTTATCAAAATGAAGCCAGTCAATTATCTGGAGATGGTATATTAGAAGAATTAGAAGGTCATCGGAGCTCCAATACTTTATATAACGCAATTGGCATTGGAGTACTGCTTATTGATGGAGTCTGGTTTACCATTCGTTTGCTGAAACATAAAAAGCGCCTCAAAACTTTTTATAAATTTTGCCCCCCAGTCAAAGATACTAAGACTTCTTTCTTTCAAAGTTGGGAACGAAATCCAACCTCCGGACAGCTAATGCCTACCTTTGGCTTAAGAACAGCTATTGGTTATAAAAGTGACAAAAATGGATAATATCAAAATAGTTATTACATCGGGTTTCCTTTTAATCTCATCCCTTATTTTAGCTCAAAATGATACCATTTGTCTTTACGAGCGTTTTTTTGAGGCTGGTAAAATAGCCTATTATGACAATAATTTTGACGATGCCAGAAGCCAATTTAATGCGGCTAAATATTGTCCGGATAAAAATTTAGATAGTTTGAACATTTGGCTTGAAAAGGTCAACCAGGCAAACATAACCTTTTTAAGAGAACTGGGTGCCGCTAACGAACGGCTAGCACGTATGGCTGAATACAACCGGTTGAATACTATAGCAGGCATAGAAGTAGACAAGGAGAATTACAAAAATGCACTTATTTTAATACAAGCAGGAGGAGAAATTTTTGGTAATAATCTACAAATACCTAAGGATAATCTTACTAAGGTTAATCTTACTTATAATACGGCTCTTTCATTATACCTGGAAAAACAATTATCTATCAACAATATCAAACCAGATCAGATATCAAGCATTCCGAACCAACCTTATTTATTGATTTCTGAAAATGATAGCAGTGCGTACCTATTTGATTATGAAAGCAATAAAGTGGTTTTAAAAACAAAGCACCAAGATTTAATCCGTCAAATATGCATCTCCTCCAATGGATCTAAGCTTGCAATAGGTTATCAATCTGGAGTCATTGAACTGATAAATATGGATGTGATAGAGATTAAGACCCTATCTAAACATATTGCTCCGATATTAAGCCTTTCATTTTCTTCTAATGGACGCTACCTGGGAAGTTCTGCCAGAGATGGCAAAGCCTTCATTTGGGATTCAGAAGGACAATTAAATGAAAGCCTATTCTCCTCTCCACATCACTATTATCAAATCCTAAAAGAACAGGAATACCAAGTTTTCAGGTCTTCAACAGGTGAAATATTTATCCAAAAAGATGGTAATGAGACTTTTACCCTTCAACTTCCATACCCTAAAGATCTTAAATTATCTCCCACAAATTCTCACTTATTAATCAAATCTATTTCTGGAGGTTTTTTTACTGTTGACCTTACTCAATCTTCTTTTGATCCAAGACCTCTTATTGAGCAAAACTCTAAAATAAATGAGGCTACCTTTCACCCCTCTGGAAAAGAAATAATTAGCTATTTCAATAATTCTCATTCTGCCACAATCCATATCCAAACATTAGATGGTCATATCAAAACGAAAGTGTATCATGAAGCTAAGCTTAGTGGTTTAGGTTTAAGTCCAAATCAATTTGCCACTTTTGGAGCGAACGAATCTATTAAAATCTGGAATCTACAAGGGCAATTATTAAAATCTCTTTCAGGGCATTCTTCATCTATAAAATCTGTGCTGTATAACCCAAAGTATAAAACCTGGTTAAGTCAAAGCCTCGATGGCAATTTGTGGCTTTGGGATCAAGAAGGCACTTTATTGTTGACCATTAATGGATTAGATTCAAATTATCCAATTTTCTTTTCGTCCAACTTTAATGAAATATTGGGCTTTAAACAAGCTGAATTGTTTAAATGGCCAATGCCCTCCTATGCCAGTCAAAAAATTTCTTTTTCACCGGAAGACTTTATTTTGGTAAATAAACAATTTAAAATTTTAAAGATTGGAAACAAGGAGTGACATATTTACCATATTCTTAAATTGATATCGAATTTTTTTATCTTTCCATTAATGTAATATACTGCTTTAAATGGACGTCATTTTTTTAACCTATGCGAATAGTCATGAAAATTTTCTTCCTTCCTTAAGAGAAGAAAGTGATGCCATTTATCGTGCTCTAGCTCCAGGAGCCATGAAGCAACATTATTTATTGCATAATGATCCTTTGACCTCTTTAGACAAAATCGCAGAGTTTTTGATTCTCTATAAGGAACGCTTAATGATTTATCATTTCGGAGGCCATGCAGATCAAAAATCTCTTGATTTAAGTGGAGAAATTGCACATTCCAAAGGCATTGCACACATCTTAGGTCAATGTCCAAAACTAAAATTAGCGGTTCTTAACGGTTGTTCTACCCAGGGACAAGTAGAGGCCCTACTCAATAATGGAGTTCCAATTGTTATTGCTACGAGTGCTCCCATTGAAGATGCAAAAGCGCAAAAATTTGCAAGCACCTTTTACCAATCCTTAAGTAATGGTATGACCATTATGGATGCTTTCGAAATGGCAATAGGTGTGGTCACCAGCCTGGCTCCGGATTTAGAGCATCAAATTGCCAGAAACTTGCAATTTTTAGACGAAGAAAAAGATAAAGCTGTTTGGGGATTTTTTTATAAAGAGGAAAACAGAAACTTACTTAATTTCAAGTTGCCTACACTTACCCATTACCCGGTTCCTTCCAATTATACGGTGAATGATAATTTAATTAATAAACTTTGGGAATCTCTTAAAGAAGTTATAGGAGACCGGCTAACAGGAATCGATGATGAGATGATCGATCCCGCTGAACAACGTATGGCAGTTATCAATAATTACCCGGCCCCTGTAAACGAAAAACTGAGGCTTCTGATGGTCCCCTTGCATGGGATTCAGGACAGCGCTGATAAACTTGGATTGGCTCGGCTTAACCAAATGGTTCAAGCCTATAGAATTCTTATGGACTTGCTTTCTTTTACCCTGCTTGCCCAGCTATGGGAAACGGGTTTAACCAAAGGAAGTTTGGAAATACCTAATGAAGAATTACAAACATTTAAAGAATTTTTACAGCGACAACCAGATAACCAACAAACTTTCGATTATTTAAATCTAATTAGAAGCATCTGGAAAATCATTAATCTAAATGGAGGAAATTATTTCATTAGTGAGTTATCAAAAATAAATGAGTGGATTGAAAAACAAGGTACCTTTCAAGAAGCCACCTTTTTCCTGGAAGCACTTCGGTTAAACATCGAAAAAGGTCAAATCAACCCGCAGGAAATAGTTGAATACTGTATTAGAGCGGAAGAAAGTTTAACTGAAATTCTTTGTAAACTTTGTTTTCTTGCTAAATACTCAATCGTTACCATCCAAAGTATAGATGTTTTAAAATATCGTCATGCCCAAGAAGCAAGTTTTGAGCATGTAATTGTTATTCTTCGAAATTTGTTAGGAGGTTATCACGAACGCAAACTTAAGAGGCCCAAATTTATGGACAACAGATCCATTGTCCTATATAATCACAGTACTAAAGAATTTTTGAGCCTGACTCCTTTTATTATCAACAAAAATGCTTTTGAAAAAAGTGAAGGGGTATTGGTTGACCTTTATTTTTACGAATATCTGAATCCAGATCGTGAAACATATGTTTTTCAGAATGTCCAAAAACCAACGGGCTATGATTCAAAACTATACATCCAGAAGAACACACCTGGATTAGGGATCATTTTTGAACAAATGGAAGCTTTACAATCTCTCCTCAATAAAACCCAATTATGAAAAGTCCTTTCAAATTCCTGGATGCTTATACCCTGGAAGATAAAGAGGTCTTTTTCGGGAGAAGAGAAGAAGTCCTTAAATTATTTGGGGAGCTGAAAAAAAATCGCTTGGTTTTAGTTTATGGGCAATCTGGTACCGGAAAAACCAGCCTGGTTCAGTGTGGTCTGGCAAGTCAATATGAATTGACAGATTGGTTACCTATTTCCATCAGAAGAGGTGAAAATATTAATGCTTCCTTTTCTGCAGCCCTGGAAGAAAATTTGGGCAGTCCAATGTTAAAAGATTACCCTTCCACCATCCAACGGATATTTGCTCTTTATCTACGCCCCATTTATTTAATCTTCGATCAGTTTGAAGAATTATTTATTCTGGGAAGTCCTGAGGAAAGAAAACAATTTATTGATAATATTGAAACCATCCTTTCTGCAAGGATTGCTTGCAGGATTTTATTTGTCCTACGAGAGGAATACCTTCCGTATCTCTATGAATTTGAATTAACCATCCCATTTTTAATGGACAGTAGACTTCGGGTAGAACCTATGAATAATGTTCGTGTCAAAGAAGTCATGCAATCTTCTTTTTCCAAATTTAATATTCAAGTCCAAGGAGATTCAGAGCAGCAAATGCAAATAATGATTGATAATATTAGTGGGGAAAAAACTGGTATTCAACTTCCTTATTTGCAGGTTTATTTAGATATGCTATACCGGAAAAGCTTTTCCAATGCATTTAATGGAGATGGAAATGTTGATAATCTGCCTTCAATAACTTTTTCAGAAACCGATATTTCTGAGTTGGGTAAAATGGAAAATGTCCTAGAACAGTTTCTTATTGAACAGGAGAGTGAGATACAAAAAGAAATTCAACACCTTGAGCACACAATATCTGACCAGGCTGTTTCTTTTATTTTAGACGG
Organism: Saprospiraceae bacterium; assembly: GCA_028285545.1. Classification (GTDB taxonomy): domain Bacteria; phylum Bacteroidota; class Bacteroidia; order Chitinophagales; family Saprospiraceae; genus JANQPA01. The sequence goes on from JANQPA010000018.1 coordinate 219,622, forward strand.
TTTCGTAACGGATGAAGGAACTAAACGGCCCATTCACTACCATTTAGAAGATCAAAATATCCAGATTGACGGCAGGTTTAAAACCTTCTTTCCCAATCTTCCTGAGGAAATTCTTTCACTAAGTCTAAAAGAATTGGAGCAAAGACGGATAATCAGACTTTCGGATACTACTATTGAACTAGCACATGATAGCCTTGCAGCTCTCATTTATAATAAACGAACAGATGAGCAAAAGCGGTTAAACGAAATCTCTAGTCGTATTTCAGCTGCCTATAGGGAATACAGGGCCAGTGATCTATTCCTTACAAAAAAGCAATTAAACACCATAGATCCTTATTTGGATCAAATTAACCTTCCGGATCACTTAAACCAATTTGTGGACAATAGTCGTAAGGCCATTAAGGAACTGGAAGAAGAAGAATTGCTACGTCAAAAGGAAGAATTAGAAAAGGAAAAGCAACTGCGGAATCAGGCGGAAGTAGCCCAAGCCGAGGCCCAAACCAATGAAAAAAAGGCCAGGCAGCAAAGAAATATAGCTCGTATAATTTCGGTTATTACTCTTTTAGCTATGTCAATAGCCTTTATCCAGTTTCAAATAGCCAATCAAGCCAAAGAACGAGCCGAAGAAGAAGAACGGAAGGCCAATGTTGCCCTCAATGATTTGAAAATTAGTCAGGCCAGGACACAACAGCTGAATTATGAACGCTATTTGGAAAGCGGCAAACTCAGGATGCAGGCAGGAAATTATAGGGGTGCCATAACTTTATTTCAAGTAGCATTAACTTATGATTCTACTCAAACAGAGCCTGCCGACTCTATAAAAGTTGCTGAACAGAAATTTGGCATCACCTATAGGTTTCAGGAATTTATGGATCTTGGAGATATTGCCTTTGAAAAAGATAATCTAATTGCTGCCATCAGAAATTATATTCAAGCTAATAAACTGAATGTAAATCAGGCTAGAAAATTCGATTCCCAAAATAAAATTGACCAGTGTCAAAATGGAATGGTTCCTAAATATGACAACCATATTGAAGCAGCAGTGGCTTTTAAAAATGCCAGAAATTGTTCATTGGCCCGGCAAAGTTTAAATTCTGCTAAATCTTATCATCCATATCTAAAATCAAGGGATATCAATAGACAAAAATCCATCATTGAAGAAATAGAAGCCGCTTGTAAAAACTGATCTAGTCAAATTATTCAAAATAGAAGAATGAAAATAGTCGATCTAAAATACATTAAGATAGCCACAACACTGATTTTATTCTTAAGCATTATTTTACCTGGGATTGGTCAGGATACTCAAAAGAACCCCAAGTTGTTTATTGGCGGCGGAGCTTTATCAGAGAATATGTACCTGGAATTTAGTAAGCTGGCGGGTCCTGATGCAAACCTTGTTGTAGTTCCAACGGCTTCAAGCAGGGAGGTGGATGCAGAAAAAATTCAAAAACTTTGGCAATCTAGAGGCATAGCTGAAGTCAGTGTTTTGCATACCAGAGATCGAGCAGTGGCTTCGTCTGATGAGTTCGTTAAGCCACTTAAAAAAGCAACGGCCGTTTGGTTCAATGGGGGTTCACAACAAAGGATTGCTGATGCCTATCTTGGCACACCAGTAGAAGATGAAATTTACCAGCTCTTACAACGGGGTGGAATCATTGGAGGAAGCTCAGCCGGAGCAGCCATACAATCAAAGGTAATGATTACAGGAGGGAAAACAGAACCAAAAATCACTTCCGGCATGGATCTAGCCAAGGGAGTTATCCTGGATCAGCATTTTTTAAAAAGAAACCGACTTTCCCGTCTTATGTCCGCCGTCCGTACCCATCCTGAATTAATTGGATTTGGTATAGATGAGGATACTGCCATCATTGTAAGTGGTGATGGCTACAAAGTTATTGGAGCATCCTATGTCATACGTGTCGAATGGGTTGAAGGTCAATTAAAAATTGATGCATATGAAAATGGAGATATCATCCCCATAAGCAATTAATAAATATTAATCATCTAAACGGCTCCTCTAATCTCCTCTATCTCTTCAATTGTTTTGGGTTTTGCTTTGCCCAAAAGTTGAGCCCCATTTTGGGTCATCACGAAATCTTCTTCATTTCTGATACCTCCAAAATCACTGTATTCATTTACCTTGTCCCAACAAATAAAGTCATCAAATTTCTTTTCTGAACGCCACAGATCTATCAGTTCAGGAATAAAATATATACCAGGCTCAATAGTAAAGACATGGCCAGATTGTAAAGGCTTGGCCAATCGCAGAGATTTCAAACCAAACTGCTTGCTTTTTGCTTGACCGTCATAGCCCACCCATACTTCGCCAAGATCTTCCATATCATGTACATCTAAACCCATCATATGACCCGTACCGCAGGGAAAAAACAAGGCATGAGCCCCTTCTTCGACTGCTTCTTCTGTATTTCCTCTGGTTAGGCCTAAAGATTTTAATCCCTCAAAAATGGTTTTACAAGCAGCTATATGTGCATTTTTAAATGGAATACCCAATCCCAGGGCATCAATAGCAGCCTGATGAGCATCCAAGGTTATTTGATAAATGTCCTTTTGTTTTTGACTGAATTTTTCACTTACTGGTATGGTACTCGATAAATCACCTGAATACAACAGTTGATTTTCAAAACCCGCATCAATCAAAAACAAATCCCCCTCTTCAATAATATTTCCATGATAATGGTTATGCAAATTCTGACCATTAATGGTTGCAATGATGGGAAAGGAAATATTACCCCCTGCAGCAATGGCCACTTTATGTACTTCAGCAGTCACCTGAGCTTCGGTCATCCCAGGTTTTGCAAATTTCATGGCGGCTACATGCATATCTACAGATACATCTACCGCCTGTTGCAGCTGAGCAATTTCTTCATCTGTCTTAAATTCACGCTGATTTATTATGGCTTTAATTAATTTTAGGGAGCTTTGGGGGGCAATCTCCCTGGGAGAAATTCCAATCAGGTCATGCAATTTTATTTTATTCTCCGAACGATATAAAGGTAAAAAATGGAGGGGCTGCCCAGATTGTTTTGTTGTTTCTAGAAAGGAAGCCAATTTGCTAATCGACCTCACATTTGTTACACCACAATTATCTGCCTGTTCAATGATGGTTTTTTGCGTTCCTCGCCAAACATAATCTTCAACTGTATATTCGTTTCCAAATAGGATTTCCATATCCCTATCAAGGTCAATAACTGCTACCAGATCTGGGCGTTGAATCCCAAAATAGTAGGAGAAGGTACTATCCTGCCTAAAATGATAAGTATTATCTGTATAATTCATCGGAGACTCTTCATTGCCAAATAATAATATCAGGCCATTACCTACTTTTTCTTTTAGTACCTTTCTCCGTTCAACATAAGTGTTTTTTGGAAACATCATTGTTTAAAAATTTAACAGAATTTACAATATTAAATAAATTCTCAGTGGGCTAATATTACCCTGGATTAATAGCTTAAAATAATGAGAATAAGTTTAATTTAACGCAGACTAAAACATTGAATGTCTCAGCCTTAGGCAGACAAGCGTAGCAGTCTGTGTGCGTTAGCCCCCGTCTGCCGGAGGCATGATGTGTCAAAAAATCAAATTTAAAGTAATCCATACTTGTATCAAGCAGTTCCAGAGAAAATATTTTTAAAAGACTTAATGCTTCAAAATGAAAATCACCAAAATAGAAACCATCCCCTACGGCATTCCCATCAAAAATTTCACGGACGCCTATACCAGTTTTTCCAAATCCAATGCAGTTCTTATCAAAATCTTTACGGATGAAGGGCATGTAGGTATCGGAGAAGCCTGTGCCTGGGAGCCCGAATTTTATGGGGAAACCCATGAGTCCATTAATGCCGCCATTTTAAACTATGCTGCTCCAAGGTTGATTGGAGAAGATCCTTTTAATATAAATCGCATAATGATGATTTTGGACCAGGTTCTGGCACGGATAACCTGTGTGAAAGAAGGAATTGATTTGGCTTTACATGATTTAATGGGGAAGATATTGGATGTACCTGTTTATAAGCTGTTGGGTGGAAAATTTAGAGATAAAATTCCAGTTGCCTCTGAAATTGGAATCGATAGTCCCAAAAACATGGCAGATAGTGCATTGGAGGTCTTAAATATGGGCATTAAAGTAATTAAAATCAAAGGCTCTGACCAAATGGATTTAGACATCAAAAGAATCAAAGCAGTTAGGGAGGCTGTTGGTGAAGAAACTGAATTGCGCCTAGACCCCAATGCCGCCTGGAACACCATGGGTACGATCAAAATAATGAAAGCAGTAGAAAACTGTCATCTTCATTTATTAGAACAACCCATTCCTGCCTGGGACTTAAAAGGAATGGCCCACATTCGACAAAATATAGGCGTTCCTTTGATGGCCGATGAAAGTCTTTGGACACCACAGGACGCCATTAAAATTCATGATTATGGTGCCGCTGATCTTCTCAATTTGAAAATTGCAAAGACTTGTGGCTTACACTTAGGGAAAAAGGTGGAAGCAGTAGCTGAAGCTCTTGGCTTGCCTTGTATTGTTGGTACTGAATTAGAGCCGGGCATCTCAGCTGTGGCAAAAATTCATTTAGCAGCTTCCATGAAAACACACCCCATCGCTAGTGAGTTTACGGAACTCACCCAGGTAGATGGTACCATTCTCACAGAAGCTTTACATTTACAAGATGGACATCTCATGGTGCCAGAAGGGCCGGGCTTTGGAGTAGACATTGATGAAGATGCCTTGAAGGAATATGCCCTCTAACTAAGAAAAATAAACCCAATAGAATGGATTTTTTTAAAAACAGTTTCCAAATACTATTCATATTCAAATTACCAGTTACCTGCATAATTTAAATTTTCACCTGATTTTTCCTTCAAATACAAATATTTAATCCTTGTTATTTGGCGAATGTGCAAATTATCATGAGCCAACCAATTGGTCAAAAGATTACGGGCCGTCAATTTTCCAAAAGTTTCATGATGGTAGGTATTATCCCAGGTAGGGGTCTCCAAACGCTCTAACCATTGTATGGATTCGACTCTTTTTCGAAGAAAGGAGTCTAATTTTTCATTAAAATCTTGTTCCAAATAAGCACGTTCTTTAACCCATTGCCCTGGTTCAATGGATTTAAAAGGCCTTGCCGGATTATCCAAAACAGATTTTACTCTAATCATAAAATCCTCATGCTCATTATCGTGCAAGTGGCAAAGAATTTCCAGTATGCACCAATGCTCTGGATAAGGCCGCCAAAGTATTTCCTTAGGTGAAACATGGGAAAACAAATGTTCAAAAACGCCTTTATTGGCAGCTAATTTTTTAATGATTACCGTTTCTTCCACTTGACATATATTTTCGGAAAAATATAAGCAAATATTTTAAAAATGGAATTTACCTCTATAATGGAATTTTTTTCTGGTAAATTAGGCTTAGCAATTTCCATTGCCGTCAATTAATCAATTCAAGGATCTTTAAACAAAAAACATTATGAAACGCCTTACTTCACTCTGCTTGTTTTGTTTATTCACCCTAATAGCCTGGTCACAAGAACCCCTTACTTTAACTGATATCTATAAAAATGGCACCTACCGCGCCAAACGTTACGGCCCCGTCAGGTGGATGAAAGACAATGAGGGCTATTCTACCCTTGAAAGAAATACTCAGGTTGGAGGAAGGGATATTATTCGATATGAAGCGGAATCAGGAGCTAGATCTGTGTTGATATCTGCTGAGCAGTTAATCCCTGAAGGAAAAACAAATCCGCTGCCCATTTCAAATTATGAATGGTCATTGGATAATTCCAAATTATTAGTATTTACCAACACTCGAAGAGTATGGCGCTATCATACCCGTGGAGATTATTGGGTGCTGGATATGAAAACTGGAGGCCTTACTCAGTTAGGCAAATCCGTGGAACGCACCACTATGATGTTTGCTAAATTTTCGCCAGATGCTACCCGGGTTGCCTATGTAAGCAAGAATAATATTTTTGTAGAAAATATAAAATCAAGCACCATTACTCAACTAACCACAGATGGTAGTGAATCCATCATTAATGGTACTTTCGATTGGGTTTACGAAGAAGAATTATCCTGTAGAGATGGCTTCCGATGGAGTCCAGATGGCACTCAAATAGCTTATTGGCAATCTAATACAGAAGGGATCGGTACCTTTTATATGATCAATAATGTCGATTCTATTTATTCTCAACCCATCCCACTACCCTATCCCAAAGTTGGCACCCAGAACTCTGCGGTTAAAGTTGGGGTCATTAGTTCTACTGGTGGAACTACCAAATGGTTTGAGGTCCCGGGTGATCCACGTAACAACTATTTAGCTCGGATGGATTTCATTCCCAATTCCAATGAAGTGTTGATCCAGCAGCTAAATAGAAAACAAAATGCCAATACCGTCTGGATCGGGAACACCAAAAGCATGTCCTTAAAAAACATTTTCATTGACCGGGATGATGCTTTTTTGAATGTCCACGATAATATTATGTGGCTGGATAATGAACAATATTTTACCTGGACCAGTGAAAAAGATGGTTGGAGGCATTTGTACAAGGTGTCCAGGGATGGCAAATCTTTCAGTACCATTACAAAGGGGGAAATAGATGTGGTTAGGATTAATTGCATTGATCCTAAAGGCGGCTATGTTTATTACATTGCTTCTCCGGATAATTTCACACAGCGGTATTTATACAGAAGCAAAATAGATGGGAATTCCACTCCTGAACGCGTAAGTCCTCAGGAAATGGCCGGACAGCACGCTTATCAGATTTCTGCTGACGCAAAATATGCAATCCACACCTTCCATAATACCACCACTCCAAATAAAATATCTCTCATTAATCTGCAAAAGCATAAACCAATCCGTGTATTAGAGGATAATAAAGAATTGGCCAAAAAAGTAGCTGCTTTAAATTTGACTCCCAAAGAATTTATCAAATTGGATATAGGAGAGGTAGTTCTTGACAGTTGGATGATTAAACCACCTAATTTTGATCCTAATAAAAAATATCCCATCATTTTTTATGTATATGGAGAACCAGCAGGCTCAACCGTTCAGGATGCCTGGCAAGGTGGAGACCTTTGGCATCAATTCCTGGCTCAGCAAGGATATGTGGTGGTCAGCATTGACAATCGAGGAACCAGAACGCCCAGAGGAAGAGACTGGCGAAAATCGATATATGGCCAAATTGGGATTTTGGCAGCCCATGACCAGGCAGCAGCAGCCAGGGAATTATTTAAAAAATATAGCTTTATAGACACTGAAAAAGTAGGTATGTGGGGCTGGAGTGGTGGTGGCCAAATGACCATGAATTGTTTGTTCAGATATCCAGACATTTATAAATCTGGACTGGCTGTAGCTTTTGTAGCTGATCAAAGGCTTTATGATAATATTTATCAAGAGCGATACATGGGCTTATTGGAAGAAAATGAAGCCAATTATATTGAGGGTTCTCCGATCACTCATGCTAAAAACTTACAAGGTAATCTCATGATCATGCATGGCACGGCTGATGATAATGTCCATTATCAGAGTTTTGAACGAATGACCAATGAATTGATCAAACATGATAAACAATTTGACATGATGTCCTACCCTATGCGGGCACACGGAATTTTCGAACGAGAGAACACTTCTCTTCATTTAAGAAAAACGATGGTCAGGTATTGGAAAAAAGTATTCCAAAATTCAGCACCCAGTCCAAACCAGATTAAAAGGCCCTAGAATATGCCCAAAACAAGGATTTTGACTATTGTAATTGCGGGTTTTGTAATTACCAGTTTGGGGATGTCATGCAATAAGACTCCCAAATCTGGTGATTCCACCGAACCATCAAGGCCCAATATAATCATCTTTTTAGCAGATGATTTGGGTTATGGAGATTTAGGCTGCTACGGGAATCCCATTATTAAAACTCCTTATATCGATCAATTTGCCAGTGAAGGAGTAAGGCTCACCGATTGTCATTCAGGAGGAACGGTTTGTTCGCCTTCTCGTTCTGCTTTATTAACTGGCAGGAACCCTTATCGTAGTGGATTTTTTTATATTCAAGGCAGAGATGCTCATCTCGAGGACAGTGAGATTACTATCGCAGAACTTTTACAAGATAATGGCTACGAAACCAGTTTCTGGGGCAAATGGCATCTCAGTGCTTTGGAAAAAAATCGAAGGGACGAACCAGGTCCTGGAGACCAGGGATTTGATTATTGGATGGGCACTACTCTCAATGCCTTTGAGGGTCCTCAAAATGCCAAAAAGTTTTACCGGAATGGAAGTCCAATAGGCGAAGTGGATGGTTGGTACTGTGATGTAATAGTAGATAGTGCTTCCCATTGGTTAGCGGAAAAGCGCAACCCTGAAAAACCCTTTTTTATGTATGTAAGCTCTCATGAGCCTCATACGCCTATAGTTCCTCCTGAAAGGTTTAGTGGGCTTTATGATAATTCAGAAGTTGACAAATTAGAAAAGATTGTCCAATACGGTCAGGTAACACGCCCGGAAAGAGATATCAAGGCTAACAAGAAGAAATATTACGGGACGGTTAGTCAATTGGATGAAGCCTTTGGAAGATTGATGAAAACACTCAAGGATTTAGATTTAGAAAAAAACACCCTGGTCATTTTTACTAGTGACAATGGCCCGGAAACTCCTGTGACATTGGAAGAATCTTTGGGTAATTGGGACGACCCCATCCGAGATTATTGTTTTGGAACGCCAGGAAATTTCCGGGGCATGAAACGGTTTCCTTATGAAGGTGGACATAGGGTTCCCGGGATTGTACGGTTTCCAGGAGTAATTCCCGAAGGCATAGAAAGTGAGATTTTATTTAACGGAACAGATTTTTTGCCCACCATATGCCAGCTGACGGGCATAAAAACTCCAACTGATCGCCCCATTGATGGAATCGATGCATTTGATGCATTTTTAAATAAAAAAGTGGATCGTCAAGTATCTTCTATATGGTTTTATCCCAATCATGAGGATACCTATTTCCGAATGCCTCAGATGTCTTTGCGCAAAGGTAATTACACCTTAATTGGATGGTTACCTGGTGAACCTGATCCTCAAAATTTGCAAAACTGGATTAAGGAAAATGACCCGGAAAAATTTGAATTGTACAATCTAGATCTTGATCCAGGACAAATGAATGATGTTTCAGGTCAATATCCTGAAATAGTGGCTTCTATGAAAGACGAGATGATTAATTTATGGAGAGAAATGAGGGATGAGGGATTTAATTTTTAAGATAGAATTTGGCAAGCCAAATTCTATCTTAAAAATTGAGTGAAATACTTACAACTTTCTCTTCTAAAAAGTATCCTTATAATTAATTCATTAGTATGAATTAATATAAAGCACATTCTCCATTACCTAAAACTTCTATCTCATGTGGTTCAAATTATTTGTAAGAAGTCAGATTAGAAATTTAAATACTTTCCTAATTACCGTATTAAGTCTAACGGTGGGAATTAGCCTTTTAATGGTTATCGGACTTTACATTCATAATGAATTAAATTACGATAAATTCCATGCCAACAAGGATAATATTTATAGGTTAATCAGGAATAACCCTAGCCAATACTTGGAGTCAAACTTGATGGCTATCACACCGGCACCACTTAAAAATGAAGTATTAGCTAATGTGGATGAGGTAGAAGCGATGGCTCGTTTCACCATAAATCGAAATTTGCTGATTCAACATGGTGAGAACAGCTTTTTCGAATCGGAATACCAGGTAGCTGACCCTTCACTCTTTAATATTTTTTCCTTCCCCTTTCTTTATGGATCGGTTGAAAATTTTTCACAACCCTATAGTGCTCTTATTACTCGTTCGATGGCCCTTAAATTTTTTGGAAAAGAAAACGCCATTGGGGAAGAAATTAGCATACAAGCCTATAAACCACTTCAGAATTATACCATTAGAGGCGTCATTGACGATGTAGAGCAAAATTCTCACTTGCGACTTTCTTTGGTATTCTCTTTTGAAGATTTTATCAAAGAATATCAGACTGGTGATTTACAAAATTGGCATAATCATAATTATATATCCTATCTTCAGTTAAACGAACATAGCGCGAACCTTCCGGCCATTGCCAACAACATCACTGATATTTTTAATAAAAATGCAGGATTTGAGGCAAGTGAAAAGACCAGCACTTATGAACTCCAGGCTCTAAAAGACATACATACCACACCAGGCATAAGTTTTGATATTCAGGAAGCTGTCCCAATGAGTAAATTGTACATTCTAGCATTTATCGCTTTTCTCATTTTAATTATTTCCTGTTTTAATGCCATTAACCTTTCCAATGCCTTTATTATGACCAGGGCCAAGGAAATTGGTATTAGAAAAATAAATGGGGCTTCCAAAGCTTTATTAACAAGGCTGCTTATGGCTGAGTATTTTGTACTCACTTTCATTCCGGTGGCAATCTCAGCTTTTTTATTATTCACCTTTATCCCTCAGTTTAATTCCTTTTTTAATGTCAACATTATAGTCCATCCGCTAAAGAATCCATTTCCCTATATTTTGCTTATAGGCATTTGGGTGCTTATTAGTTTTGTGATTGGTTTGTATCCGGTTTTGTTGTCCAATAGTTTGCGGCCGAGAGATATCATGAAAGGTTCTTTCAAATACTCAAAGAAGGGAAAAACCATCAGAGAAGTCTCTGTTTTTGCTCAATTCGTTATCGCAGGCTCTTTAATTATTACCGCTCTGGGCATTCAAAATCAAACCAACTATTTACTCAATAAAGATATTGGATTCAATAAGGATAACATCCTGGTTATTCCGCTTAGGGACCGACAGATAATCTCAGAGATCAAAACCCTAAAGCAACAATTAGCTCAAGTTCCAGGAATACAACATGTCAGTGCTTCAAGCCATTTGCCTAATTCGATTACCTCCAGTCAGGGTAGGAAATGGGAATTAAATGGGGAAGAACAACAAGTGTCTCTATATGCTGCCAATGTAGATGCTGACTTTTTTGATGTATATGGTTTAGGACTAAAAGAGGGAAGAAATTTTAAAGAAAACTTACAACTAGACCGTCAATCTTATATTCTTAATGAAACGGCCATTAAGGAATTAGATCTCGACCTCAGTCAACGAAACAGGTTTATCCAAAATGAAGACACCATCGAAGTGATTGGAGTAGTTAAGGATTTTAATTTGTTCTCTTTGCATCAATCCATTAAGCCCATGAAACTGATGGCTGAGAGCGAGTCCTGGTACAACTTCCTTTCCATAAAGGTAGATAGTGAAATCAGTCCGGCCATCATTCAATCCTGCCGTCAGGTATTTGGCAATATGTCCTCTTTTCCTTTTGATTATTATGTTTACGAACAAAGAATCGAATCCATTTATCAATCAGAGCAAAAGCTAGCCTCTTTTGTTGCCCTGACAGTATACCTGGCCATTTTTGTCTGTATGATTGGCTTGATTGGCATTCTGTTATTAAGTTACAGGTTCCGACTTAAGGAGATAGGAATAAGAAAGACTTTAGGAGCCAGTCTCTTAAATCTATTCCAAACATTTTCTTATCGATTTAACATAATCGTTATTCTCTCTATTTTGATTTCAATACCTGTAGCCTATTTTTTCTTACAAAGATGGTTGGAAAACTTTGCCTATCAGTCTAATCTTCAGGCCTGGTATTATGTCCTTCCAGCTTTGTTATTATTTGGAATGGCCTGGCTGGTTATTGGGTATTTTGTTATTCAGTCTAACCGAATTAATCCTACGGAAATTTTGAGAAGCGAATGAAATGATTCTTCACTCATTGGAAAAAATGTAAATTAGAGGGTATTGGTTATCTCTAAAACATTTATTGTCTGTTAATTAATTAACGGTATTTGATTTTGGAATTCTTTAGGCTTTCAAAACCCCTTCCTGTTTTCCATAAAACCTTGTCCAATGAAAAACACTAGAAGAACATTTCTTAAATCCAGTATTGCTCTAGCAAGCGCTCTTGTTTTGCCTACCTGTAAAACTAAAGAAGAAGAAATTAAACAAAGTAGCCTGGTTTCAAAAGACAGGTATGACCCTTGGATTGAAGTAATTCCTGAAGCAATTAAGTATAATGTCAAAACCTTGCACAGGCTTTCGGGAAATAAGCCGATTCTTGCAGTCATTAAAAACAATGGCTATGGTTTGGGGGATGTAAATGTAGCCAAAATAATGGAGGAGTTACCAGAAGTTGTGGGTTTCGCAGCCGTAAAAAAAGAGGCTTGTTTGTCCATTCGTAATGAGGGTATCAAAAAAAATATTCTTCACATGGGCATGGCCACGGATCAGGATTTTTTCGAATTGGCTGAGAAAGATATACAGTTATCCATATTCAATCCCGGAATGCGCAAATTACTCGAAGACATATCAGGAAAAACTGGGAAATCGACAAAAGTTCATTTGTATATTGACACTGGGATGAGCCGAATGGGGATCCCCTTTCATAAAGCTATGCCCTGGATTGAAAATATTGCCAAAAGCAAAAACATTGAAATTCAAGGAGCCTTTATGGGATTTACCGAGGAGCCAGATTATGACAAAGAACAATTGGCCAGGCTAAAAATGTTGGATACCGAGGCTAATCAGAAAAATATTAGTATTGGAAAATTACATGCTGCCTCTTCCAATGCCATTTTTCACTTTCCTGAAGCAGCACTGGATATGGTAAGACCCGGGATTAGTCTTTATGGGGCCTATCCAACTTATCCTGAGATAGAAAGTAGCATTGCAGAATTAAAAGTAGCTTACCGATTGAATGCACGAGTAGTAAGAGTAGAACAACTAAGAAAGGGAGACAGTGTCAGTTATGGTCGTAATTATATTGCCGAAAAACCTGTGTGGGTAGCCACCTTACCTATTGGTCATGCAGATGGTTATTTGCGAAAAGCAGTCAATGGAGCTAAAGTTTTAGTAAATGGAAATCTTTATCCCGTCATTGGTGCCGTAAGTGCAAGTCATACCATCCTTGAAATTGGTGAGCAGCCTACTTTGAAAGTGGGTGACCTTGCCACTCTTGTAGGGCCAGACCATCCAGAGATCCACCCTAGTCATCTTTCAAATGTAACAGGAGTATCCGTATATGATGTCTTAATGCATATGAATCCCAGGCTTCCAAAAGTGATTGCTTAGGAAAAACTGTATTTATCGATAAAATTATTGGGTCTAATTATGTGGAACTAAACAGTACATTCTTCTTTCATATTACTGATAAAATCTTCAATATACTTTTTCTTTTGATCCTCTTTTCTGCCCACTAGATAGTGAGATCGTTTTGGACCTGATAGATCGATTCTCTTAAAAATGAGTTCTTGGGTAGGTTAGAAGAAATAAGAAAAATTAAAGCCCTGGAGGGGCTTGATTAGCAAGGTTTTTACCCGTGGCTAGCCGGACAGAATGTCCTTTACCAACCGGAATTTTCACATATCCCCCAAGCCACTGGTAAATACTGGATGGATTTCCCTCTGTTAATCTATTACGAACAAATTGCTCATAAAAGGCACCTACTGATAAGTTTTTGCTAAGCTTTACCCCAGACAAGCAAACTGTGATATCCAATGGCCAACACCCGAATTTAATGTCCCGGCTGTCCGATTTTATGAGTTCCTTAGGGCTATATTTACAGAAAAAGCATGTTTTTTGTGGGAAATAAATAAGGATCATGGAAATCAATCTGAATAATAAAAAATTCACATCTATTGTCAATTCCAGTAATGGAGAAGTCAGCTCTGATACCATTTTTCATTATCGACAAAAAGGCAATATCATCTGGGCGACCTACGAAGGCGGAGATATCTTATTTGGAACCTTGAGTGGAAAGATTTCAAAAAATCAATTGGTATTCACCTATCAGCATCAAAATCTGGAGGGAGAATTTATGACTGGCAAATGTGAGACAAAAGTAGAATTGGTAGATAAAAAAATCAGGTTAAATGAATCTTGGCAGTGGACTTGTCGAGATTTTTCTTCTGGAACTTCCGTTTTGGAAGAGCAAATTGATTTTTACCCCTAAAAAGGGTCATTCCACTAAATATTTTAGTTCAGCAGCTTTTGAACACCTTATATTTAGGGTCGTCTAAACTAAACATAAAAATGTATGAAAAAATACTTTTTATCCTTAGGCGCTTTCATCTGTTTGTTCTTAATTGCCAGTTTTTCCTTCAAAAAAACCAAAGCTTATGATGTTGAAAAAATGAAAAAGATCATAAAGCCAAACATTGAATATATTCAAATTGAAGGAGGGGAGTTTACCATGGGCGATGAACTGCAACAAGGAAGGTCCAATGAAAGACCAGCCCATAAAGTCAAGGTCAGCACTTTTTTTATGGGAAAATACGAGATTACCAATGCCCAATTTTGTCAATTTTTAAATGCCAAAGGAAATCAACTGGACCCAGGAGGGAATCCCTGGATGGATATTGAAAGTCCTTATTGCAACATTACCCAAAAGGAGGGTTCCTATATTTCCAAAGAGAGCAAAGATGATCATCCAGTTATAGAAGTTTCCTGGTATGCTGCCCGAGCTTTTGCCAACTGGGTCGGTGGTCGATTACCTACAGAAGCGGAATGGGAGTTTGCTGCCAGCTCGAGAGGAAAATATAAACCATTCACAAGCGGAGCAGATATCAATAATGACCAAGCCAATATCAAAGGAACCTCTAAAAAGGATATCTGGAATGGTACCAGTCCGGTAGGTAGCTTCCCACCTAATGAATTGGGGATTTATGATATGGCAGGTAACATTTGGGAATGGTGCGATGATCCATACAAATTATTTGATAGCGAAAAATTACACGATCCTTATGATGCCAAATTAGGCTACACCAGAGCAGTTAAAGGGGGCTCCTGGAGTTTTGTAAAAAGCCTTGCTACCATAAGCTACAGAGCCAGAGAATATTCTTCCTACTGGAGTTATGATAATGGTTTTAGAGTGGCCAAGGATTGAAGCATTTAGACAAAAACCTTTCCCTTCATAAACAAAACCGAATTCCCTGCAATAAATACTCGATCTTCTTTAATATGACAATACAAATCCCCCCCTCTTTCAGATAACTGTCGGGCATAAAGGGTATTTTTCTCTAATTTTTCTGCCCAAAAAGGTATGAGAGAAGCATGGGCAGAGCCTGTAACTGGGTCTTCAACCATATCTGCATGTGGATCAAACACCCTAGAAACAAAGTCGGAATCAGTCCCTTTTGCAGTTGGTACAAAACATAAATAAGGGAGCTTCTCCAGTGCAGATAAATCTACCTTTAAAGTCCTTATTTCTTCCTCACTTTTAAATAAGATAATGATGTCTCTACTGACGGCTGTTTCCAGGGGAGTATGATTAAAAGCTGCAAAGATTTCCTCAGGAATAGCTATTTTTTGCGGAGGTCGAGAAGGAAAATCTAGTTCGATGGCTCCATTGGCTTGTTTTTTGGCTTTCAAAATTCCACTCTGGGAAGAAAATCGGATCTCCTCTGAAGAAGGATCCAAATAATTGAAAATAACAAAGGCTGCAGCTAGAGTGGCATGGCCACAAAGGTCAATTTCTGCATGCGGCATAAACCACCGGATTTCAAAAGCATTTCCCTTTTTTACAAAAAAAACGGTCTCTGCAAGATTATTTTCTTTAGCAATTTTTAGCATTAATCGCTCATCAATCCAATTTTTCAGAGGACAAACTGCTGCTGGATTACCACCAAATAGTCGTTTGGTAAAAGCATCTACCTGATATATGTCTATTTCCACTTTTAAAATTTTAGAGATCTTTTACTTTCCTTCCAAAATGAAAGGATTCTAATTCAAGCCCTTTATTTAGGTAAAGTCTATGGGCATTTTTTCTTTGAAAACCAGAATCCAAGGACAGATGGTCAAAATTATGATCTTTGGCATATTGCTTAACCCAATCCATGAGCATACCGGCGTAGCCCTTATTCCGATACACATCACTGGTTATCAAATCATCTATATATAATGTCTTGCCACTGTAGAAAAAATGTATGGCCCTAAACCCTAATAAGGCATAAGCAGAGGTCTCATCTCCGACATAAACAAGTTGATAGCCTTCCTGTAGTTGAACCTTAAAGTCTTCCCTTACACGTTCGGGATTCAAATGGGGCCTCAATTCCAACAGAGTCCTTAAAATGATGTCAATATCCTCCAATTTGGCTAGTTGGACTTCAATAGTTTTATGCATTTCTAAAATGGTTTTTGGCCGTTCCGGCTAAGCTGTCTATATAATCTTGTTGTGATAAAACAAACCTTTTGACATTTTGTGGAAAACAAATGGTCCCTGGAATAGTCATATAGGTTCTTTCGTATTTAAAATTCAGTCTTTTTAGGGTTTTAATCGGTGCAGGATTGAAGGCATAGGGTTCGCAAATAATTTTCTCCAGCTCAAATTCTTTGAAAAAAACTGCAATGGAATTCCCCACCAGCCTTGTACCAATTCCTTTCCTTCTATTTTCTGGTTTCCACATATGCAGATGCATGTTGGCCTCTTGCCCAAAAGTAATATTGTTGATATTTGAATGTCCGATCTTTTTCCCATTAACTTGCCAAATGGTATAGAAAATATCTTTATCTGCATTCTCCTTACTCAATTCTGTCTCTAAGTAAGCAGTCCAAGTCGCTTTATCTGGGAGTTTGGATGGCTCAGCTCCCATGCCCAACAAGTAATCTGTAGAAGCATTCAAAAAATAATTGACGATGGATTCAATATCTTCTCTTTCCATTTTTTGAACAAGAATATCCATTCTGAGGTGCTTTGTTAATATTTTGACAAAAATAAAGTCAATCCTATTCTCATAACAGACTCAGATTTTAAAATTCAGACTATAACAGATTCAAGTAACTGATTTACTTAAACAGAAAGAATTCTTAGGAATGGAAAGAACGGGTAAAACATCCGTTTAAAATTAATCTTTATTAAAATCCCGGATGGCTTTGATTAAATCCTCATTTCCCTGGACCTTAAGCCTATGTTTGATATTTCCTCGTTCTTCAATAGTTCGATTTTGGTTAAGTCTAAAGCAAGCATAAAACTGAGTGACTTCTATTTCGAAGCCAATTATGCCTTTCATTTTTTTTCTAAAAACATCAGATGGATAATCAGCTAAATTGATAGATTTAGGCTGATCTCTTTCATATTTACCCACCAGTTTATACAGAGCTTCCCTCAATTCTTCTTCATTCATAAACTTCAAATCCCCTCTTGCCTGAACGATTTGGTAATCCCAGGTAGGCAAAATGCTTAAGTTTTCAGGATCTTTTGCATAAGAAGAAATGTAGCCCTGCGCACCATAAAAAACAGCTAAAACTTTAGGGCTTTTTTCAAGAATTTTCACCTGATGATTTGCCCTGGAAATATGTCCTATCAAAATATGTTTAGCTTCTTTCTTTTCTAAAATTAGTGGGATGTGAGAAGCATAGGGAAATTCGGCAGTTGAAGAAACCAGAGTGGCAAAACCATTAGCCGCAATAAATTTTTCGATAGTTGGATGATCCTCAATTTTAAATGGGTGTGGATTATACATTGATCCTCTTTTTATTCTAAATTATTTAAATATCTGATGCCCATAGAAAATGGGAAGATAGTGGCTTTTTGAATTTTATGAACTACGGCAGGATCTTTTGCCATTGTTTTTTTTGCAAGTTCAATATTAGCAGCCTTAATAATTGCAATGCCAAATAAATTTTCATCTCCTGGATTTAATTTAGTTCGACCAGCAAAGACTAAAATACCTTGCTTACCCAGGTCATCTAAAAATTGGGCATGCTCCTGGATGATGGCTTGTGTTTCTGCTGTCCAATTAGCCAAATCATGATACTTGCTTGTTAATTTTAGATGATAAATAAAAAGATTCTCTTGCTTATTTGTCTGAGCCGCCATAGGTTGATTTGAATAAAGATAATTTTGTTTGTATCTATTTGTCATTATAAAAAGTATCCTTTAATATATTACAGTTTGATACTATTTAAAAATAAATCTTCCAAATAGGGTTCTGAATTTTTCTTACGTAATTTTGCACCAGAACTTATTATTTTTCATGAATCAGTTTCCAGACCATAAATATCTTAAAGAATGCCTCCGATTAATTGAGCTTCAATTGGATTGGGGAAGTTCCGATTTGTGGCATAGTGAAGTGTTTTCGGAGTTGAGCGAACTGATTGAAGATAAAACCAAGGTCTTATTAAGTCCCATTACTTTAAAAAGGATTTGGGGTAAAGTAAAATACAGTGGGGTACCTAGCATTACTACCCTAAATACCCTTACTCAATTTATTGGATTTAAAAATTGGCGAGATTTTAAAAACAACACTGAACTCAATATTGAGGCAGATAGATTAAGTAATGGATCTTCCTTGCCTGTTAAAAGAGGCCTTCTTTTCCTGGTATTGATTTTCCTGACTTCGGCAGGCCTGTTCCTTATTTTCAAGACCTATTTAAAAACTGCTCCTCTTAATCCTGAGGACATCACTTTTAAATCCACAGTTCTTGCCAAAGGCTTACCCAACTCAGTATTGTTTGACCTTGATTTTAAAGATATTCAATCTGATAGCATTTATATCCAGCAATATTTTGATCCCCGGACGAGATTTAAAGTCAAAGCTAGTCAAAAACAAGCCACCCGAATCTATTATTATCCAGGCAACTTCAAAGCCAAATTGCTTATAGACGGTAGCATCATTCACGAAAATGACATTTTCATCAAATCTGAAGGCTGGATTGGAATTATTAAATACAAACCCATTCCCAAATATGTTGAGCAACAAAATCTGATAAATGGAAAATTAGTTTTGCCTGATTCTATTAGGGAAGAAATCATGTTAAGCGACATTCCTGTTGAATCTTCTTACAATTATGTAGATGATTTTGGAAATGCCCTGGCTGACAATTTAACCATCAATGCTTCTCTGCGCCATACTTTTGATGACAAGTGGGCTATTTGTCAAAAAAGCACCATCGTTGTACTAGGGACAAATGGTGTGCTTTTTATTCCTTTTTCCATTCCAGGCTGTGTTTCAGAAATAGCCTTGCAGCTAAACAATGTTTATCTGAGTGGTAGCGAGCATGACCTATCAGCTTTTGGGGCTAATGTCTCGACTTTAAAGGATGTTCAAATTAGGGTTGAAAAAAAACAAGTTTCAGTTTCCCTGGACCAAAAGGAAATATATTCTGGGCATTACGATCGCTTAATTGGAAAATTAGTAGGAATACAATTTAGATTTTTAGGATTTGGTGAGGTGGGATATGTCAAATTAAGGGATTCTCAAAATGATTCTCTTATTTTAAATAATGATTTTCTTGAGAGAAAAAAGTGACGAGTGAAGAGTTTAAAGATGTACTATGCTAAACTCATCACTCATCACTAAATAACTCTTAACTATTTCAATTCTGCAAGTTCTCCTAACTTTTTGACTTCCCGATTTAACTCATTAATATAATTTTCCTCATTCATATTTTTCTTTAGGGTAAAATCAAAGAAACTTTTAGTCAAGCTGACCACACTCAAATACATTTTCAATCCTTCCTGCATGGATCTTCTCCGCTCTCCTCTTCCATCCGGAGTGTTAGTAATTACCGCATACAATGGCCAATTCTGAAAATCAAAATGAGAAGCTTTTTTGTATTCAACTTGATATTTCGGACTGCTTAAAGAATTTGCATAAGAAACATCAACCTCATGGGTAACCGTATATAAATTAAGGACAGGAATCCTGATATTGGCATCATTGACCCCCAATTGAGGAAGTAAAGGCTGGGCATTCACCATATTAATTGAGCCATCCAAAGATGCAATGGCTTTTATCTTATTTTGATTTTTTGCCAATACATTTACAATCAGCCCCCCAAAACTATGGCCAATAGCGCCAATTTTTTCAAGATCAATATTATCTTGTTTCGCTATATGGTTCATGGCATAGAGTGCATCTCCATATAATAACATTGCTCCTTCTTTTGTGTACTGGACATATTTGTCTTCCATATTTTCACCAAAACTTGGCAAAACAGCAACTACATAACCATGGCTAGCCAGGTATTCCCATAGTACAGAATTCTCCATCTGATGATCATCCAATCCTAATTCATAAATTAATAAGGGGAATTTTCCCTGAGCATCAGGAATATTATAAAAGGACATGGTTGCTGTATTAAATAATATCTGCTCTAAGGAATCAGATCTCGGACTAAACTGCCCCTGTAGTCGTTGATCTCTTTGGTTTAAAATGGTATTATAGGTGGCAAATTGAGGATTTCTGGGAAGGATACTGGTTTGATCAAAAAATTTCATTCGAAGACTGGAAGGCTCCCGCCGTCCCGGATAATACATCTTTACTCTAACTGGTCTGCCTTCAAGGGCATGAGGAAGAGAATCTGTGGAAACCATGACCCTGGAAGGATCTACAAGATAAAGTACTTTAAAACCCACATCATATGGTCCAGGTTCTAATTCGGTCCATAAAGGACTCTTTATTATGTTTGAAGATTGGCCAACTAAGATGGGCCCAATACTCATAAGCAAAAAGACTAGTGTTAATAGATTCTTCATGTTCTTTTTTTAGAAAAAATGTGGAGTGATTAAATTATTTGGGGATAAAAATGTGTGGAAAGGATTGATTTCTTGCTAACAAGTTGTTACAAGTTAATTCACGAATGTTAAAATTTTTATTCAGGAAGGGAGCAATTTAAAATTGGCATGACACCCTGGATAGGATAAGCGCGTTTTGGGGACTTATTACGTTCTTAATTTGGTAGGCTGTCAGAATTTAAACTTGCATTTCCTAATGAATAGCAAGTAGTAAGCCCAGAGATAAATTATTTTAAATAAGTATTCATCGTTATTAAAAATCAAAATGGAATTTCAATTTGCCAGAAACATTCAAATCGGTGGTTCCCTAGCCTATTTAGTCTTAGAATCAAACATAGGAGAACATCAATTAATTACAGTCGTACATAAAAATGATTTTAAAAACAAATTAGGCGGTACTCGTTTTGTAAGACATGGAACGGCAGAGGAAGCCTTTTACCTGGCAAAAGGAATGAGTGAAAAATGCCTGGCCTTTCCTGTCCCCAACTGATTTTTTCAATTAAAAGTCACGATATTCGGCATCTAAATATTGGTTGGCCTCCGACTCTCTAAATTCTGCTTTTTCACTATCCCAGTGTAAAGTTTTATTGGGAAAACGACCGGCGATTACTCCCAAAAGGATGGTTTCCGTTAGTCTGGCAGAATAAGAAAAAGGAGCACTACACTTTCCTTTACCTAAACAAGCATCTACAAATTGATGGTAGTGTTTATTGGCTTCAATACCATAATCCTCAGTAGGGCTTCCTAATTGGCCTGATTTATCATACTTAGACACCTCAATTTTTTGGTATTTGCCATCAATAATAAGTCTAGGCAATTCCATAAAATGTGGTAACAAAAGCCGGCCTTTTTCTCCCATAAACATGGCTCCCTGGTCCGGCAGTTTTTCATTATTGGGCAGCCTTAAATCTTTGTGCATTTTGGGTGCTCCTTCTCCATCATACCATATCCATTTTAAGGATTTGGCTGTATAGGGCGTGCCAGGGAATTTATAGGTCACAATATTATGTTCCGGGTATCCGAAATCAGTAGGTTTTCGGCATTGATTTTTGATGGTTTTGGGCACATCTAATTGTAAGGCATTGTAAGGGGTATCAAAAATATGGACGCCCATATCTCCCAAGGTCCCACATCCATAATCCATTAACTTTCTCCAATTTCCTGGATGATAAACATCTGCTTTATAGGGCCTTTTGGCAGAAGTCCCTAACCAAAGATTCCAATCTAAATGTTCCGGAACAGGATCACTACCTTGAGGAGCAGGTCCATCAAAACCCCAGTTTTTTGGAGACCAGGCCCGAACCGTCTTTACCTTTCCAATTATTCCTGATTGAATTAAAACAGTGGCCAATTGGTAATCATAAAAAGAATGTACTTGTATCCCCATCTGGGTAATCAGCTGTTTTTCCTCCGCTAATTTACGCATTGCCCTTGCCTCTGCCACATGATGTGTCAGGGGCTTTTGACAATAAACTGCCTTATTCATGTTCATTGCCATTATTGAAGCAGGAGCATGAGTATGGTCTGGAGTCGAAACAACAACCGCGTCGATTTGGTCACTCATTTCCTCCAGAAGTTTTCTATAATCAGCATAAACCTTTGCTTCCGGAAACACTTCCTGAGCTTTTTTTAAAGCTCTTGAATCAACATCACAAAGAGCTGCAATTTTCACTGCATCGTGACTGGCAAAAGATTTCAGATCTTCCATTCCCATACCTCCCACTCCAATGTGTGCGGTTCTTAAAGTATTAATATTTCCAAAAGGACTTAATTGATTGGGAAGGAATGCAACAGAGGATAAAGCTGCCGTATTTTTAATAAATTCTCTTCTTTTCATGATATTGATGATTGGACGGTTCGATTAAAGGTAATTTTTTTTGAAATAAATTCATATGGAAGCATCCGGTCAAATTTTATAAATCGAGATTATTTTTTCTGCTTTAAAAATAAATCCTTTACATCTCAATTGAATATACTTTGATTAAAAAAAGGATAATCATGTTAAAAGAAGGAAAAATTTATCAATACGTTTTTATTTGCCAACTGTTTTTATATCCGACTGCCCTGGTTTCTCAACAAAATTTTACGGTCAATATTGATTCTAACCAGCTTTCGTCTAACACTCAAACCTATACCGATTCAAGAGATAATCAAGTATATCAAATCCTTACTATAGGGCGCACCACTTGGTTTACAGAAAACCTAAATTACAAAATGGAAGATTCTTTTTGTTATGAAGACAAACAGGAAAATTGCCAAAAATATGGAAGGCTTTACACCTGGGAAGCAGCCTTGGCGGCTTGTCCAAAGGGCTGGCATTTATCCACAGAATACGAATGGCAATATCTGGAACAACAATTAGGCATGGCCTTTGAAGAATTGGCATTCAGGGGGAATAGAGGTGTTGATGAAGGTGGAAAAATGAAAGCTGGAGGTTCCAGTGGTTTTAATCTACTTTTCGCAGGCTATAGAAGAAAAAATGGAACCTATAATGCCTTGGAAAAAAATGCAGCTATTTGGACTGCTACTGAAGCTGATTTTTCCCATGCCTGGCATCGGGATATAGATACCGGGGATGAATTTAGCTATCGAAGTAGAGTGGTCAAATCATATGCTCTAAGCTGCAGGTGTGTAAAAAATATTTTCACCTCTAAAGAATAAGTAAGGGTAGTAAAATGATTTATTCTAAAACAGGGGATCCGAAATGTTTAATAAATGTATCGCCACCAAACCCATAATTCCGACGATTAACACATAATAGATTGTAGGTAGAATGGTCTTTCTTAAAATATTCCCTTCCTGCCCCAGTAAGCCTACGGTTGCTGAAGCTGCCACCACATTGTGAATGGCTATCATATTACCTGCTGCCGCTCCTACTGCTTGAAGACTTACAATCATTGCTGCAGACATGGATAATTTGGTGGCTACTCCAAACTGAAATAGGCTGAACATTAAATTACTTACGGTATTACTTCCAGCAATAAAAGCTCCCAAGGCGCCAATCATGGGAGAAAATAGAGGCCAGACTGCCCCAACATTGCCTGCCACCCATTCTGCCATGGCAATTGGCATACTGGAGATACCCAAGTCGTTAACTCCTGAATTGATATAAATTCGAACCATAGGAATGGTAAAGATCAACACAAAGCCTGCTCCTCCAATCATTTTACTAGATTCTGAAAAAGCCGATTTCAATCCACTGAATTTCATTTTGTGTAAAAAAGCAGTAATGATAACTACTAAAATTAAAATACTACCAGGCAGATAAAGGGGGCTGGAAGCCGCATCTATTCCAGAAGACAAAATATTGGTCCAACTTATTTTTATATTACTTAAGGCGGACTTTATAGGAAGCTGTTCTATCCTGCTAAGCACCAAAAAAATGGCAACCAATAAATAAGGAGCCCAGGCTTTAGATAAGGACAAGTGCTTTGGAGTAGCGATGGCCTCCAAATTCATTTCCAGCTTTCCCATCCATTGCGCAGGCCATTCTGATTTAGGAGCAAAATCCCAGCTTTTCTTTGGTATTAAAAAGCCTTGTCGGGCAGCAAATGTTACTATACCAAGTCCTACTAGTGCCCCCAAAAGAGAGGGAAATTCAGGTCCTAAAAACCAGCCTGCCAAAGTATAAGGGAGTGTAAAAGCAAGACCTCCAAATAAAGCGAAGGGGAAAATTGATAAACCTTCTTTCCATGATTTTTTTTCTCCAAAAAAACGGGTCATCATTGCGCACATAAATAAAGGCATGATGGTTCCTGCTATCGCATGAAGAGCTACCGCATTGGAGGTTACAACCTGGAGATAATCTGAATATTCTAGCCCCTTTTGAGCTAGCTGAGCGGTTAATTCTGGATTTTCAAGGCCTCCTTTAACGCCTACTAAAACTGGCGTTCCTACCGCTCCAAAGGTTACCGGTGTACTTTGTACCATCATTCCTAACATAACCGCTGTTAAAGCAGGAAATCCCAGAGCCACCAATAATGGAGCTGTAATGGCTGCAGGAGTACCAAACCCCGCAGCACCTTCGATAAATGCACCAAATAGCCATACAATAATGACTACCTGTACTCTCCTATCCTCACTAATATTTGAAAAACCTTTTCGAATAACCCCTACTGCTCCTGAGTATTTTAAAGTATTCAACAAAAGAATGGCACCAAAAATGATGTACAATATATCAATGGTAATAAATAAGCCCTGAATACTTGAAGCCAAAACGTGATTAAAAGATACCCCCCATAGTGAAATTGCAATAATTGCTGTGACGATAAAAGCAATGGGCATTACTCTTTTGGCAGGCCACCGAAATCCAACCAACAACAATCCAGTCAATAAAATTGGAAATACAGCTAATAAGGCCAGGAGAAATGGGCTCATACTATAAAGTTTTAGGCAATCCGTATTTTTATTTAGGGCTTAGATCTTTGATGCGGATATTCCGAAATTTTACCACATATCCATGTCCAAGGAAGCCGATGTGTCCAGTAGTTCTTTGCAAGCCAGGATGGTCCCGCCCATCCATGGTTCCATTCTTACTGGCTTCCAAAAAATCGCCATCGACAATAGTGGTGCCATTCAAAACAACTTTGATTTTAGAGCCTTGGACAAAAACCTCTTCCTCATTCCATTCCCCGACAGGTTTTAAAAAACCTCTTTTAGCCGGAATAATACCGTAAACTGATCCATGGTATTGATAGGGTTCCAGGTTTTTATAGATTTCTGCAGTATTGTCTAATATTTGGATTTCCTTACCCACATAGGCGGCATCACCTTCTAAAGGCGCATGAATTCCGAGGCCATTATTGCCATCAGGAGGAAGTTGAAATTCAAATCGAAAAATAAAATCACTGTATTGTTTTTCGGTGTATAAATTACCACCACTCCCCTCTTCACCTTCAGCATCTGGGTTAACTACTATCATTCCGTCCTGAGCTTGATAGGAATGCTTATTGCCAACCCATCCATCTAGGTTTTCTCCGTTAAATAAGGATACAAATTCTGGTTCTTCTGCATCTTGTTGAGAACCGCAAGAGGCTAAAAACGTAAAAGCAACTAAAAGCAGCAAGGTTAGTTCTTTTTTCATGGATTTAAATTAATTAATTCAGATTGAGTGGCTAAACAAAAGGAGAAAGTAAAAAAGCGAAGGATATAATAGCTGTTTAAGTGTATCTATGCCTTTTTCTAAATCACCTTTTTCTCTTCTGATTTACGGAAGATGTAAGCATATATCAAAGAGTAATTGCACTAATTTACTTTAAAAGTCGGAAGTGATGGTATAAAATTTTAACTAAGGTGATAAAACTTTCTTAATGGGGGATATTAATGTATAGTTATAATTTTTGATTTGGTATATTTATAAAAATAAATCAAACCTAATTTTGGAGAAAGATTAAAAATGCTTCTTTTTCGTTAATTCTATCAATCCAATCATATCTCAAAAGAACTAATACAACAAATTCTAGGAATTGTGACTAATTTTCCTTATTCACGTCTTAAGCTAAGTAAGAATTACTGGAATTAAATGAATAAAAAATAATCAGTCTTTCACATTTAAAAACCTATTTTTAATGAATCGTTTTACAAAATTACAGGGAATAGTTCTCCTTGTTATCTTCGTCTCTTCTTTTTCATGCGTCAGTACCAAAAAATACGATGCTATGGAAGCAGATTTACGAACTAAGATCCAAACTGCCGAGCAGATGTTGGTGGAATGTAAAGAAGGTGCCACCACTTATCGGACCAGCAGTGAGCGACAAAGACAAACCCTCCAATCTAACCTGAACAATTCAAATACATCCAACCAACTACTGGAACAACAAATTCAGAATTTAAAGGAGCAGGTTGCCGATTTGAAAAAACAGCGCGACGCACAATTATCACAGGTTGGTGATCTTACCGTATTATCAAAATCTGCTAACGATAATATTGCCCAAACCCTGGCTCAATTGGAAAAAAAGGACAAATACATACAATTGTTACAGGAAGCCCGAACCAAAGCCGATTCCATTAACCTTGCTTTGGCAGTGAACTTAAAAAGTGTGCTTAAAGATGGTATTGCTGATGAGGATATAGAAATTAAGGTGGATAAAACCGTTGTTTTTATCAACTTATCTGATAAAATGTTATACAAAAGTGGTAGTGCTAATTTAACTCCTAAAGCACAGGAGGTTTTAGGAAAAATTGCTAAAATCATTGAAGATAAGCCAGATCTTGAGGTTATGGTAGAGGGATATACCGATAATGTTCCCATCAAAACTACTGGCATTCAAGACAATTGGGATTTGAGTGTTAAACGAGCTACTTCCGTTGTGAGAGTTCTTCAAAACACTTATAATGTGGATCCGAATAAATTGATCGCTGCTGGGCGTGGACAGTATAATGCATTGGCCAGCAATGAAACTGCCGAAGGAAGAGCCATTAACAGAAGAACTAGGATCATCATCATGCCTAAACTTAATCAGTTTTACGATTTGTTGAATCCTAATAATATCGACAAATAATTTAGGGAAGACAGAATCTAAAGTTTACTTCCAATCATAAGCTATTAGGTGTTATGGAAACCAGAAAAGAGTTTTCCGTAACACCTAATTTGTTTTTGCCTCTACCAAGCTATTTTTTCGATACTGACTTGGGGTTTGCCCAGTAATTTTTTTAAATACGGTATTAAATGAAGATTTAGAATTAAAGCCTACCCTATACAAAATTTCAAGAACTGTTTTGTTTCTGTTTTCTGGTTTGCTTAACAATAACATGGCTTTTTTTATTCGATATTCATTGATGAAATCAAAAAAATGTTTATTCAGTTTATGGTTAATGAGCAGTGATAATTCTCTCTCAGGAATTTTTAATAACCTTGATAATTGGAACATACTTAAGGAGGCATTAAGGTAAGGTTCTTCTTTCTCCATATATGATTTTATGAATTGGATCAATTCGGCATCTTTTTCTTCACTAAAAATATAATCATTTGAATAGGGCCGCTTTTTTTCTTTAATCCAAGAGCCATTCTCCCTTTTATCTAAATCATCCTCTATCCCTTCAAACAAATTTTTGTGTCTAAAAGCCTGATAACTAATAAAATAAATTAGGACTACCACAGCTCCCCAGGTGACCAATTCAAAATCGAATCCGCTCCCTGCACCTAAAATTATTCTGATCAGTTCCGCTCCCCAGAGCAAGATGATAGGTAATATTGTTAGAACAAACCGCCATAGCCAATTAATATTGAGCATAGCATAATCAGAATATTCTTTATGGACAATTACCTTATAGCGTTTTATTTCCAAAAGAGTAAGAACATAACAAATAATAATGAGTATAAAAGCATAATACTGCTGAGCCATGAAAAGACTGGAGACCAGACTCATTCCAAAGTATTCTTCAATTTTTTGATTATTTGCCAAATAAAGACCAACATTGATCAGGGTAATCCCCATAACAGCAAATGCCAGCAGGTAGTGAATTTTTAAAAACTTCCAGTAGAATTTTGAACGTCCGACTTTCTCAAGAATATAATGAAAGAAAAGAATCGGATAAAACAACTTGACTTCAGGAAGGGCAAAATAAAATAAAGAATAACCAAAGATATAATCAAAGGGCATAAACTGAAGAGTGCCTTCATAAATGATGACCAGTAAAAAGAGCCCCAATAATCTATTGGCAAAGCTCTGATGCTTTTTTGAAAATAAATATAAAAGCACCAAAAATAAGCCTTGAATAATGGCCGCCCACACTAAGGTAGAGATGAAATCTTCCATTCAAACAAAAATATTCCTTTAGCAGAATTATTTTCTGAATTTGAACTACTTTTTTATTTCAATACTCCATAAAAAAAATATCAAGTCTAGCCTTCTCGAGAATTTTAACAAAAAATTGAATTCCAAGACTTTAAAATAAATTCGAACCTATCTGTTGAAAAAGTCGAACCTTCCAAATAAAAAACCATTGGTTCGACTTTTTTATTCGGTCGATTTAAGAGGCCAGTTTATTCATTTTTGATGCATCAAAAATTAATTCATCTTAAATCAAATTGCCGACATTATGAAAACAATTCATTTGAATCTAGCCGTCGCCTTTTTGGCACTAATTTTTATGGGATGTGAAAAGGAGGATTTTAATATTTCACCTTCTAGTAATATCACCTCCAAACAACATGTACTTGCTGACTTTCAAGACCTCGAAATTTCCGATCCGTTTAATGTTTACATAACTTTTTCTGATACCGAAGAGTCACTCAGAATCGAAGCCAATGAAAACTTGCATTCTTTAATCCAAATTGATCAAAACAACAGGAATTTGTCCATAAAGCTTAAAAACAATACCACAATTACTGGCGGTAATGTTACATTAAATATTTTTATCAGTACCCAAAAGATAGAATCGATCGATGCTCAAGGTGCTACCCACATTTTTCTTCAAAACCAATGGAATGGCACCGAAGCTGAAATTGACCTTGATGGAGCAAGTTCACTAACTGGTACCATAAATACTGATCAACTCTTCACTCAATTAACAGGAGCCTGTCATTTAGATGTTGAAGGAAATGTGGATTACTTTGAAATTGACGCTACTGGTGCCTCTACTTTTAAAGGTTTTGAATTTGCAACGAATGAATTAAATGCTGATTTAAGAGGAGGAAGTGAATTATCGCTTACTGTGAATGAAAAATTAAGCATAAAAGCTTCAGGAGCCTCTACAGTGTACTATAAAGGGCAAGGCACTATCGAAAATCAAAACCTATCAGGAAACTCCAAGATCTTAAAGGTTGAATAAAATTCTCTCCAAGGGGGCGTCTCATATCCCGATATTTTTGTAAAAAACTCTTTGGAAGAAATTCAATTGGGGCAAGACAAAACTTTGGAAAAAGCACTAAGTCAGTTTTAAAGAATTATTATAACGACTAAATTGAATAAGTGTGGAATAACCATTTTGTGTATCCACACTTATTTTTCCTTTTAATTTTTTACTTAAAATCTTTATTAAATCTGTTCCAAAGGAGGTCGACTGCATTTCTGAAACTTCAGTTGGAAGGCCCTGACCATTGTCTGAGCATTTTAAACAAAGTTCATTTTGATCATTAATCCAAAGATGAATAGTTATATGTCCGACTTGATTGTTAGGGAAGGCGTATTTTAATGAATTGGTAACCAATTCATTAATAATCAGCCCAAGAGGAATGGCAGTATCTACATCCATTGGAGGAACTTCGGTAAGGATTTCAAGTTTTACTCTTTCTTCTATTCCAAAAGAAGACAGCAAATGTTCTGTCAAATCTTGTATATACTCCGCCATAATTACAGAAGCCAGTTCATCCCCCATGTACAGTTTTTGATGAATCAAACCCATGGACTGAACCCTATTGCGACCTTCCATAACTGCATCCAAAGCACTTGGATCCTCAATATAATCAGATTGCAAACTTAGAAGACTGGATAATACCTGTAGATTATTTTTCACTCTATGGTGGATCTCTTTTATCAGAAATGCTTTTTCTTCATTACTCTTTTCAAGTAGGGTATTTTGTTTTCTTTTTCCAGAATAAGCCCTCCACAAGAGTCCTGCCATTAATAGTAGCAAGCTCCCTCCCCCCAAAGAATAATAGAGTTGAAGTTGTTTTTGCCTCAAAAGAGATTCTTTTTTTTCGGTTTCATACTTAGTTTGCATATCCAGCAGGTTGCGATTGGATTCAAGTGTATAGATACTATCTTCCAAAACCTCCTGCTTTGATTGATAGAAAAAAGCTTTTTCGTATTGCTTTAATCCCAAATAAGCATCGGCTAAATCCTGGTAAAGGTCAATATAATCACCCATCACATTATTCCCTTCGTCTTCATATTTTTTAATTATTCCTTCAGTTAAGGGAATGGCTTCTTCGTAGCGCCCCATTTTCACATATAAAGCACCTAATTCCCGGTCTGCTTCCAGATGATTTAAAAAATAGTTGGATTCGAGGGCATATTTTTTTGCCAATGCATAATCGCTTTCCGCCTCATTATATCGACCTAATTTTACAAAAAGTTGTCCCCTACCAATATAAACACCGCTTAAATAACTTTTATCTGCAAGCAAATCCATTTCAATTAGGGATTGGGAAATAGCCTCAATCGCTGAAAGCGTGTCTCCTGTTGCTATATAATAACTAGAAAATCTCTCATATAAATAACCTCGTATTTTAGGATCCCTAACATCTTGGATGCCCTCCAGGGCTGCATTTAGGAAAGGATAAGCTGCATGGTAATCCTTAACATTTAAGTGAATGAAGGCAATTTCAACTTCCATTTCCACTGCCTTTTCTGCATCTCCTATTTTCTCATATAACTCAAGGGATTCCAGTCCATGCTCTAATGATTTATCAAAATGAGGAATTAATAAATACAACCAACTCAACTCTTTGTTCAGCAAAGCCTTTTTTTCCCATTCATTTAAGGGATCAAACAGGTCCAAGGCCCGCTCCAAATGAATTTGAGCACTATCTATAATATCCAGACTTATGAAAATGCTTCCCAGGCTTAACTCTAGGTAGGCTATGGCTCTATTGTCCTTACTTTCAATCGCTAACTTCAAGGCCTTTTCAACTTGTATTTTAGATAAATTTGTAAACCAGGGGTCTAATAAACCAGCCATACTATCTACTTTCAGCAACTGCTCGGAAAGTGGAAGATTAGAATTCCAAACTAAGTCAAAATCAGCTAAAGTTGGTTGCTGTGCTTTAGCTTTAAAAGTAGAAGTGGCTATTAAGATGA
Organism: Saprospiraceae bacterium; assembly: GCA_028285545.1. Lineage (GTDB taxonomy): Bacteria > Bacteroidota > Bacteroidia > Chitinophagales > Saprospiraceae > JANQPA01. The sequence goes on from JANQPA010000018.1 coordinate 250,962, forward strand.
AAAGGAATATCCGAAGTTTCATTGTTTGGATACAGGTAAATGATGTTATTTTTTCAATCTTAGGTTAAAGATAATTCAATACTATCAAAGTGGGGACTATCAAAGTTAAAGAAGATGAGGATTTAATCTTTAACTTTGAGTCTATCCCAATAATTTTTTTAGAAATATGAAAATAATAAAAACCCTATTGAAGCTGTTTGCGGTATTAATTTCAGTATTTGTATTAGTTGGTCTGGGCCTTTATTTTTTCGGCACCACTGACCTTAGAACAACAATTGCAAAAAATGCCCCCCAGGTAGATAAAGCCAAACAATTACTCGAACAGATGGCTATCGCTCATCAGATCCATTACTGGGATAGTCTAAGTACCTACCAGATTACATTTGAAGATGAGTTTTATGGTTTAATTGGAAAAATGGGGAATCCTTTTCCTGAGTCCCGCACTAAATTTTCCTTGCAGTATATTCCCAATACTTATGATGGTTCCTTAGAAATTTTAGATGGCCCAAAAAAGGAAATCACTGGGGGATTCAATCCTGGAATACCTATACCATACCTGATGGGCAAGCTCCTGTATTCAAATCGGATGTGAATACAAAATTTTGGCTGCCAACTTATCAGTATTTTATAGAATTTCCAGCCAGAATACAACAGGCAGATGCCCTTGCTTTTGCTGGTGAAAAAGATATTGATGGTATTCTATGTCAAGGAGTACTGGCATCCTGGGGCACCACTGCCGTCCAAAGACATATCGATCAATACCTCATCTGGATAAATTCAGAAACAAAACGAATCGAAAAGGTAGAATATACCATTCGAGAAATGTACAATTTTATCAAAGGAGCAGCTTATTATAGGAATTACAAGAACTTTGATGGCATCTTATTACCTACAAAGATGCCAGTAGAGTCTAATTTGGTAAAAAATGGGTTGTTGCATGAGATGCGTATTTTGGATATGAAATGGAATGTTGTTTCGCAAGAAGAATTAAGACCAGATTCTAGTCTAACAATAATGGGGGATGAAAAATAAAAAATTCCAATTCCTCTACTTTTTCAAAGACTTAATGGAAATGTTTCGCCAACGAACTTTTATTCCACCACCATCATGGATTTGGAGGGCAACTGCTCCTTTACCTTCTCCAATTTTTTGATCTACCAGGTGGATCATTTCTGTGCCATTTAACCAACTTGTAATAGAAGGACCTTGCACCCTAATTTTCATGGTATTCCATTCTCCCATCTTAAGAACTTTTTCTTTTTCTGCTTCAGGCTGAATTAACCAACCCCGACCATAAGATTCATAAACCCCTCCAGTATGCTGTCCGGGAGGTGCAACCTCCACTTGCCAACCACTTACTTTGGTGCCTTCAACTGTTGACCTGATAAATACACCACTATTACCATTGGCTTCCTGTTTAAACTCCAGACTTAATTCAAAATCATCGAAAAAATCAACTGTCGAGAGGTATCCATACTTTGCTTTAGGTCCACTTTCACAGACCAATTCTCCATTTTCTACATACCATTTTTCTTCTCCATGATTTACCCAACCGTCCAGGTTTTTGCCATTAAATAATTGAATCCCTTTGGAAGTAGACCCACAGGAAGGAAGTAATATAATTAGCAGAGAAAGGGAGAATAAATACCTTATGTTCTTCATTACGATTAGATAGCTTAGACAATTTAAATGAAGCATCCCAAATATTGGATTTATAGCTTAAAATTTGAAGTACATAGAAGTAAGGAGAAGTAAGGTAGAAGTAAGGTAGAAGTATATTGTTTTTAGAAGCCAATAATACTTCTACCTTATTTCAAGAGTTGGTACGGACGAATAACTTCCCCTATTATGGTCTTACCTTTTTAAGATTCTTTTCAAACCACCCCATAATTTTAGGGCTCACTGCCATTTGTAATTTGGGCTCGCGTGGACCATGTGGTGTTCTAGGTAAAACTATCATTTCAGTATCTACCCCACGACGCTTTAGAGCCACATAAAATTCCTGGCCCTGGGTGAATGGTACTCTTAGGTCATTAGCACCATGGATGACCTGAGTGGGAGTGGTAACATTTTTGATGTGATACATCGCTGAATGTTTTTCGTAAGTCTCATAATCGTCCCAAAATTCGCCTCCAAAATGCCCAACCAGATAATCGGGAATATCCGTTGTGGTTGTCATACTTATTAAATTTGGTAAACCGGCTCCCATACTTGCTGCTTTAAAGCGATCGGTTCGGGTGACCAAAAAGCTAGTCATATAACCTCCATAACTCCACCCCATGGCTACTTGTCGGTCTTCATCTACTTTTCCTTCAGCGATAATTTTATCCATTCCAGACATTAGATCCTCATAATCACCATAACCCCAATCTTTAAAATTGGCATAACGGAAATCCTTCCCATATCCACTACTTCCCCTCGGATTAGGGCGCAAAACGAAAAAGCCTTGTTCGGCAAAATACTGTGTCAAATAAATTGAGGGATTTCCAGTAAACCCTTTGGTAAATACACCCGCAGGGCCGCCATGAATCTGAAGGATTCCTGGATATTTTTTCCCAGGTTCGTAATCTACTGGATAAGTCAATATACCTTCAATTTCCATTCCGTCCTTTGAAGTCCATTTGATAACTTCCGTTTTTCCCATTTTTGGCAATTCTATTTCAGAATTGATTTTGGTAATTGCATTTGGTTTAGCATTTCCTTTTGCGGAAAGGTATAATTCTGCTGGTTGATCCGGTGTCTGATATACAAAAGCCAGTTGGCCTGTTTTAGGGTTATAATCAAAAGAGCCGCTGGTTCCCTCCAATGGACATAATGCTTTAGCTTTCCCGGCTCCTTTTTCACCCATTAATACATCAGCGATGGGTAAAAGCATAGCAGTTCTTGAAGTTCGTAAAGCTTCGCCAAAAATGAGGTTTTTACCATCGCCTGTCCAGCCCCAAAGTCCAGCTGCTCGATCAGGAGTATGAGGGAGGGCAATGGGATCTTCTCCTTTTTCTAGATTTAACAAATACAAATCTCCTAAACCAATAGGTTCAGGTTTTCCTCCGTCAGAAGTAAAGGCAATGTGCTTACCATCCGGTGAAAACTTGGGATTTTCATCGCTACCAGCCTGCCCAACAAGTAATTTTACTGCCCCACTGTCAGAAGGAACGATGGAGATGTCAAAACCCATCCGGCTGGTGTTGATCTTGGGATTGGCTTTATGATCAAATACGATGGATTTCCCGTCCGGAGACCAGTCATAACGAGAAATGTGAAAATCCCCGCGGGTCAATCGCTGGACTTTTCTTTTATCCTCTTTATCCTTCTCTAATTGAATGGTATAGAGGTGGCTGTATTTGTAATTTTTATCCACCTCTATGACATAACTCTTTTCTTTTTTGGCTTTCTCTTCTTCTTTTGAATCCGGATCCACGGCAGTGTATGCTATTGTTTTTCCATCAGGAGACCAGCGAAAAGAAGAAACGCCAGTTTTGGAGCTAGTAATTTGCTCAGGTTCTCCTCCCATCAATCTCATCAGCCAGACCTGTGTTTTTCCTTTACGGCCTGATAGAAAAGCAATATGTTCTCCATTTGGTGAAAAAGAAGGGTTGGTGCTTGATTTTTCTGAACGGGTATATTGAACGTTCATACTTCCATCATTTGCTGCCACCCAAATTTGAGTTCTGTATTCCGATTTTTCACCCTCCATTATGGCTTCGCGAACGGTGTAGGCAATGTATTTTCCATCAGGGGAAATATCTGTTCCCCCAATGGCTTTGAATTGCATGCTGAATTCGGGGGTCCAATTAAGGTCTTTTTGTTGGGCTTGTATTGAAATTGTAAAAAAGGCAAGAAAAATAAAAAGGTAGCATTTTTTCATTTCCATCATTTTTTATGGTGATTAGTTAACTAAAATTAAGAAATGTGATGGAAATTATGCTATTTAAATTGTAGAGGAAGCCAATTCAAATTATTTTGCTTTCTTTATTTCATGAGCCTCATTGAATAAATAAAGGAAGAATTGCTCGTATTCTTTTATGGATTCTTTTTCAAAAATCATTTTGGCGGATTTAATTTTTCTATTTCTGTTTAAATCAACTATAGAAACAAACTTATCGTCCGTGATGCCAAAATCTAAGGATGCAAATTTTCTATTGTAGTTTTTGAGAGTTGATTTGGATTGAATTTCTGATCGTAATATGTATTTTATTTTAATATTATTTTCACTCTGATAAATCATAGATTGATTAATTTGATTTAATTCCGAAAGATCATCTAAAATGAAAACTCTTTTGATATCTGCATTATTTACAATTACCTTTGTTTTTTGGATCTCTATACCCAATTTGGTATAGGCTTGATCCCATCCTTCTTCTATTTTTATATAACTAGTTGCCCAAAACCTCTTATCAATTCGCCAAAGTTGCTCGACCCAGCGGCTTGCAGCTTTATCTAAGGGAATTTCGACGAATCCGTATTTTAAAAATTCCTTAAAATCTCCATCCAAAAGTTTATCAACCAGGGAAGTTTTTAAATTATTAAGTTCTTCGCCGATTTTTTTCAAATTACTTTGACGGTAATTGAATTTCTCCAATTCGGAAAAAAACAGGAAAATTAGGACTCCAAGGATTACTCTTTGTGCAACTCTTGGGTCGTTTGGTATTTCAGAAGATTGGGGAATAACTATTGCTAAGGTTATACTGATAATTACATTTAAAAATTTAAGTAGGACTGGGGGAATTTTCATTTTGCTTTTATTAAATTTTCTATTTAACAGGGAATTTTGGGTTGTCTACAAGTCAAGTGAATTAAATTGAAGGAGGGTATTTTAAGTCTTTAAACCAGGAGTATATCCATTTTAATTTCCAAAGTATTATTGCTTAGTTCCATCTTTTTTATTATCCCCAAGATACATATCTCCTTCCACTATAATTTTTGAACTATCAATGAAGTTTTTGTTCTGGGGGTTATCTGGTTTTTTAGTTGTATGAAAAGAAAAATTTTGTTCTGGTTGGATAGAAGCTAGTTCCTTAATTGTGGTTTGTTGATTTTGGTCAGGTGTTTTTTTTTCTATGGCTTCCAGAAATTTAAACTTCCAATTTTCAAGGTCATCCTCACCTTTACATAAATAGAAGAAAGCACCATTTTCAATTGCTTTCAGAGCGTCTTTATAGTGATCACTTTCGGTAACAACAATACAGGGTTGGCTGGGATTAATATCTTTTATCAGTTTAACCAATCTAAAACCAGTTTTTTTGTTATTCTCTTTGCTCATTATCAAGTCAACAAGAATTAAATCATATTCATGATTTTTGATTAGGAAAATCGCTTCATTGGTCGTAAATGCACTTTCAAATGTAAAGACCTCTCCCATTGCAAAATCCAATTGGATATGAAAATCCTTTTCATCATCTATGATTAATATTTTAGGTTTAATTATCATCTACGGCATTTTGGTCTAAAATTGATTTACAAATAGCAATCCATTCTTCATTAGTAGTTTCATCTTTCAAAAGAAATTTTTTGGCTCCTTTGTCTTTTGATTTTTTTCTTAACTCTTCTTTTTTTTCGTAAAAACCTGTAACAGTAATAATAGGTATTTCTGGAAATTTTTCCTGAAAATGATCTAACAAGTCAAGCCCGGCAAAATAATCTGAGTTTATATCAAAGTTCATATCCAAAATAATTAAATCAAAACTGGATTTCTTTACCAAATTAGTAGCCTCTGTCTCATTATAGGCACTGATAATTTCAAAATCTTCCAATAAAAATTCCATATTATTATGAAATTCCTTATGGTCATCAATTAGAAGTACTTTAGGAAGGCTATGGTTATTTTTTGTGGTCATGATATTTAATTAATGGGAAATGAAGGATTAACTTTTTTCAGAGTCTTCTGGTACGCTTTCTTTATTTCAATAAAATCTTCAAAAAAATCTGGGTATTTTTTGAAATAAGTTTTTATTTCATATCGTATTCCATCATTGTTTTTGCCTAGCTTTTCGGCAGCTAAGCCTTTTTTTCCCATGCAATTTAGGAGCGCTTCCTCAATTTCTCTAAGTCGAGCCAAAGCCACTTGTTCTTCTAGTTTAAGATTTGGGAACTCTTGTTGAATTTTTTCCAAGTCAGCTCCAGGCTCATAATTTTTTATTTCCTCTGGCAAACATTCTTCGTCTATCACTTCTTTTTCCAAATATTTTTGATTTAATTCAATTTGTTCTATTGCATTTACCAATTCGCGTATATTGCCAGGCCAGTTGTATCCTTTCAACTTTTTGAATGCAGCTTCAGTGAATTGTTGAGAGACATTTTCTTTTGGTATTTTCAGATAATAGCTAATTAAGAGTTCTAAATCTGCTTTTCGATCTCTTAATGATGGCAAATGAAGAGGAAATCTATTCAAACGATGGAAAAAATCTTCTCTGAATTTACCTTTGATAATTTCTTCTCTTAAATTTCTGTGTGTGGCTGCTATTATCTGAATGTCTAATTCTATTTTTTGAGTTGACCCAACTTTACTAATGACTGCATCCTCTAAAAACCTAAGTAATTTCACCTGGATATCAAGGCTTATTTCGCCTATCTCATCTAAAAAAAGGATTCCTTTATTTGCCATTTCAAAATAGCCGGTATGGTCTTTAATGGCACCAGAAAATGATCCTTTTACATGGCCAAATAATTCACTTTCCAGTAGATCCTTGGAAATGGCAGAAAGGTTAACAACTACAAAGGGCTGGCCCTTTCTGCTACTATTTGCGTATAAATATTTTGCGGCCACTTCTTTGCCTGTACCAGTTTCACCTGTTATAAGGAGTGAAACTTTTCGTTGACCACCCAAAAACTTTAATTTTTTTCTAAACTCTAATATTTTGGGAGTTTCACCTAAAAAAATAACATCTGATTCCTGAGATGCAATCAAGTCACTGTCTTTACTGTTTTTTCCATCATTTATAGCTTTGTGCTCTTGTATAAATCTATTTTGTTTAATGGCCTTTAAAATTTTGGTTTGAGCTTTTTCAAAAAAACCTTCTTCTCCTTTATAAAGAAAATCATCTGCACCATTTTCAATGGCAGCTACTATGGTTTCCCTTTCTTTATCACCTGTGACAATTATTACGGGCAATTCAGGGTACTCTCTTTTCATAGTCAGAATTCGATCCAATCCTCCAACATAGTCTACATCTGCTCTATCCAAAGCAAGGTCCAAAAGCAAAACATCAAAATGATATTTGGCTAATAATTTATAGCCTTCGCTTGCAGAAATAGCGGTTTGTACATTAAAATTTTCCAAACCAAACTCTACCTGAATGTGAAAGTCTGGGTTATTGTCAATTAATAATATATTACCTATCGATTTCCGGTCGGACATATTTATCCATTTTTTTCAGATTACTACGAATGAGCTGAATGTTTTCAAAACACCTTAACTCTTGAAAAAGGGCTGCATCAGGATTAGGTTTTTCAAAATAGGGTCTTATTTCGGTTATTAATCTGCTAATTGTATTATGTTCTTTAAAAAAGGGGCAGCAGAGAAAAAAGTGATTATAATTTTTCCAGCGGTCTTGAAACTCTTTGTATTGCCGCCTGGCCATTGGTAATATCCGTCTTTCTGCATCTTCATAATTCCGTTTAATTTTACCAGATATGGCAGAATTAATGTTATCAACAGAAAACTGTAAATAGTTTAATTTCTGATACAAACTAACTCTATCATGACCTTTAAAGTATTTTCTTAGCCGTACACGAATATCCATATATCCCAAAGGCATTTCCCAAGATTCCTTTATGGTTTTTGCGTTTTTTAGGATGTCTTCAATATTTGAATTAAGATTAAAAAGGTTTAGGTAATTCGGGTGGTTCTCATTTTCAGCAAAACCTGCTACCATCAGTCTTAAATTTTCATATTTTTCATTGGCCTCAAAATAGGTTTTCCAAACTTTGTGAATATGATAATAATCATCCACCAATTTATAGGGCTCTAAAATCAACAAATAAGGGACGATTGGATAACTTCGAACATCGTAGTGCAAAAATTGATATCCTTTAGTTTTTAAATAGTTCACAAGCTTATCTTCCACTGAATCATTATTTCCAATGTAATTTATTATTCCCATAAGGCTTCAGGTGTTTTAGTCAGGTAAAATCTTTACCAGAGATTTAAATAGATGATGTAGTTCGTAAAGACTAATCTTTTTATTTGGGTTTGTTTTTAATAAGTTTGGATCAAAATTTTCTTTTAATTTTGAATAATGATCTCTTGCCTCCTCGTTTTCTGATAAATTGGCATTACAGTCATCAAAAGACGTAGATACCTGCTTCAGCTTTTCCCATTCTTTCAGGATATTTAACTCATCTTTTGCAATTTTCCACTCCTCGGCATTCAATTTTTCCATACTAGAGGGAGTATATGCATCAAAGAAACTTTTTAATCTAATGTAAAGAAGAGGTGTTTCTCTCTCCTTTATTTGGTTATACCAGAGTTTTATGGGAAAAGGTTTTTTATTGCTGTGGTTTGAAGGTATTTCTACTAAATAACTCATCAAATCAAGATGAAGCGAGTTTATTTTCTTTTTAAACTCATGCTCATAATGCCGCCAAACCCTATTAAAGTGTTTTGGAATAACTTCCCATTGTCTTGAATCCAAATTAAAGTTGGCTACAGTAACCCTTTCAGTCTTTACAATTTCTTCTCCGTTACTTGCCCGCTCTCTGAATTTAAACACATCATTACGAGCAAATTGACCTGTCTGATTTAACAAGCCTTCATTTTGGGTGGAATAATAAATAAAGTCTCTCGGCCCTTGGAATAAAAATGCTTTTACCAAATTTCCATTATAACCATTTTCATGGATTCGGTGTAAAACTTCTTTTACATCGTTCGATTTATAATTATGTCCCCTATGTAAGAAAATGAATACATTTGCATCATGATTTTCTTGGACAAAACGATAAAGTCGGTCTTTTGCTTCAGTTGAATTAGGTTCTATAATCCTTATAATCTTGTCATTATTTTGATCAATTATTTTGGCCTCATCCCAATTTTTTTTCTCCTTCATCAAATCCTTCCATTTCCAAACAATGATCATGACTCGTTTATTTGTCATGGATATCGGTATTTATGATCCAAATAATACTTTTGTCAGCCGGTATTTCATTTCAAAATCATCCCCCATACTTACAGCCCTTTCGATGCTTTTTATTAAGGATTCAACTGGGCGGAAAGTGGTAAAATCGGTATAAGATCGATTTTCTTCACTTTCTTCCAATCGGGTCCACCATTGGGTCCTTCCACGGCCAGTGGTAATGACCAGGATGAAATTTTCTCGATCAATATTAGGGTCTGCTAAAATTTCTTCCTCAATAAAGGAGGTAATATCGCTTTCGCTGTATTTTTTTAATCCCTTTTCATCTTTAAAAGCTTCAATAAAAGATAGGTGGACTATTAAAAAATGATAATTATTGAAACCTTTTTCTTTTTCTTTCTTCCATAAGTCTAGTTCCTCTTTATAAATTGCACAGCCCAGGGAATTTTTTAAGATGTCTTTATTTGATCGCTCTACCCTATTAGCAATTCTATTGTCAAAAATGCAAACCTTGGTCAACAACATTTCCATTAATTCAGCAGCATCAGCTTCTTTCATATTAGCATCCTCTAGCGCCTCACCACCACAAAAACGAGTTTTTAAGATACCATGACTTCTGTATTTGCATACATCCGAATCTTCAGATTTTTGTACATAACTTCCATGAGCCAAGGGAATAAGCAGTTGGTCATATTTTTTAGAATCAATATCCTTTTGATAGGATTCCGAAATCTTTCCCATTTGCTCCTGATTATAAAATTTGATTCCTCTTTGATCCAAAATTATCTGTGCAATAATTTGGTCACTAATGCTAAATTGAATATTTCTATTCTTAGTCCCTTTTAACCATTTTCTCAACCAAAACTGATAAGCCAATTCAACATTTGAGGTATTTTCGTGAATAATCCGGATTATTCCAGCGTCTTTTGCTAGTTTCTGGTTTATTTTATCACTCTCGGGTATGTACACAAACCTAAACCGTGATAGATTTTCCCATTTATTCTTTAATTCCTCAATTTTTTCAACTGAAAAAATGTTGGTGCCTTTCCAGATGTGGAAAAACTTTTTAAAATAGCCATTTTCCTCTTTAAAGCCTTGCTCAAATTTTTTCATTGAATCTTGAAAACGAAGTCCTATCTTTCTTCGAAGAGAAATCTCATAATCTTCTACATAATCATTTTCTAGATGACTTCCACTGCCTGTTTTTATCCAGGGATAATACTTTTTATCCCTTTCCGATTCTTGTTCCATCACACTTAAAAAAGTATTATTGAACAAGAATGCGGAACATACTTTATCCTGATAGGTCCCTCCTAATTTAGGAGCATAATTCACCTCATCCACAATATCCTGACTTAGTCGGTCTAACCTGTCAATTAGCAGTTTTTTACTTAACTGAATTGGATGATTCAGCCAAACACCAATCTGGAACATTTCATGATCATGCTCCGCGGTAAATTCAAGCTTATCATGAAAACTAGCTTCTTGAATGGATAAACTTAGCGTAAGACCGGTTTTTCTCATTTCTTTGATCACCGACTCATCATAATGCTTGACATTTCTGATTTCATTTTCCAAGATGGTAAAAAAAGCGTGTTTGCCAATGACTCCTCCTGGAAGGAAAATCTTATAGTCCGTTAATTCACTTCTTAAGGCATCAAATTTATCTCCTTTTATAACAAAATCACTAAGTCTATCGGGAGCTACTTTTCTATCTGGATGATAGTTTATATTTTCAAGATCTATGCTTACAAACTGACCATCCAGCAATTCACCGCGATCATTTTTTTTGATTTTTTTTCTTCTTAATATCCCACCATCTCGTGGCTCGACATGCTCATAAATAGTAATGTTAATATTTAGCTTTAATATTCCTTCCGAATAAGCAATAGTGCCTAAGTATAAAGGATTATTTACAAAGTCATATCTAAGGATGGTATACAAACTATTGATCTGTCCTCCAAAATGGCGGTCCCTGGTCAAACCAGTCCAAAAGGCTCCTTTTTCCAAAAGCAATTTAATCAGAGGATGAATTTCTCCGGCTAATGGTCGATTAGAAGTTATAACTGATATATCTGGATTAGCCGCAGGCAGCGCCTCTTTTTTATTTGGATTTTGATGATAAGCGAGATGATCTGCTCTTTGGTAGAACCACCAGTTTAAAGCAGTCAAACTATGAGCACTAATGTTATGAGCATAGGAATCAATTAAGATGCTCATAATGGCATTTTGCCGGTGTTGCTCCCTAAGTAGTTTAGGCACCTCATCATTTTTGTCAATGATTTTAAGAAAATACTCCTCATTATCTTGATAGTACTTTTGGAATTTAAGATCTTTTAAAATTGAATTTTTATTAATTGAATAATACTCATCAGATTTTAAGGCCTCAAGGTCGGTTCTTAGTAATGATGCCCTATATACATTCTGTCCCACTACATCATAATCCATAAGCATATGTTCTAATTCATAACAAAGCAGTTTGATGCATCCTCTTTGAATGAAATCATCATTAATTTTTTTCTGTATAGAATGGTCGTAGATCATATGAACCACTCCATCAAATTGAGCAAATTGGATTAATGGAAATGAAATGTATTGGTCCTTGTCAATATTGAAAAAGTGTTCCAATATGGGATATTCAAATTGCTGACCAAGATTTTCAAAAGCAAAATATTCTTTCTCTTTTAAATAAGCTGCAAAATATTCTTTTAGTGCCCCTTTCTGAATATCTTCTAAACCTAATTGGCCCAATTTATATTCATTATATAAAATTCCTCCAGAAACACCTTCTGAAGCAGGAAGGTCGTATTTACTTAAAAAGCTTGTCGCTAATTGAATATCAGAATTTTGAGGTTTATCCTTAAAGAACTCTCCTAGAATTTGAACCTGAGTTTCTACACTTGCATAAATAAAATTACCCTTCTGCAGTGATTCCTTACTTGTTCTGTCTATTATATTGATAAATAATGTAAAAGGAGCATCTTCACCCAAAAAATTCCTCAGGATTCCATGAAATCGTCGCTGAATAAGGCTGCAAAAATCAGTTTTGAAATTAGGAATTACTAGTCTTGTTCCTTCTTGAAATTGGGAAGAATGGCTTTTGGAATTATCTTCAAAAGTTGACATAACCTGGTGTATTTAGTTCTTATAGGTAAGTTACAAAATTTTCCAAATTTATGCTGGAACAATTTTTACGTCTTTCCTTTCAAGATTATTCAATATTTTAGATTGAAAATCAAAGGTATTATAAAATAAAATAATTTATAATATTAAAATCATTATATATCCAACTATAAATCAATCTAAACACAAATCCTTGTAATCAATTTTAGTTTATGTCAATGAACATTTATTAAATTATCCTTAATATTATTTTTCCTCTCTTATTTCTACATTTTCATCAATAAACCTTTAAGGTTGTCTTTTTTTGATCAAACAAATGTTTTTCATAATCATAAATCAAACCCACTTCATAACACTCTTTAGCCTTATCGAAATGGAAATAATATCTATTTTTAAAAGCTATTGACAACATTTGAATTAAAAATTTTGTAGAATCTTCCTTTTTATCTATAAGCATTTTTCTACCCATTCGTGCTAGACTTTTCCCAATCTCAATTGATTTGAATATAGCACCTGAAGTGACAATTTCTTTTAATATTTTATTATAATTTTCTAAATAAGAACTTTCATTTGTTTCTAAAAACCTTTGTATGAATCCACATCTATTCTCACTTGACAAATGATACATCAACGGTAGAGTAATGTTATAATTCTTCAAATCACTGAACACATCTTTCAACATTTTGGACGCAGTTCCTTTTTCAGGAGCAAAATCTGCATTATCATTAACAATCTGCATCATCATGCCATAGTACTCTGCAAATTGAATAATTTTCTTTCTTTGCTTACCAAAGTATTCAATGGAATCCATAATAAATTCAGAAACAATTCGAAATAAGGAAGAACTGATTAAATACAATCTTTTAAAATACAGTTCAATAAAATTCTTTTTATCAGGAATATCCGACTGAATGTCCTCAATAACGGTTTCAAATGGACTTAGGTTAATAAATTCAGCAGTTTCTTTGCTTATAAGGTCCTCCTCATTTTTCACCTTATTTCTTTTGGTTTCCAAACCCAGGAAACAATCATAATTGTTTCCATATTTATCGATGTACTGTCCGGCGTCAACATAATGAATCGATCTCTCAATGACTTTATACATAAGCTCACATTTGTATTGATCATTTAGAGGGCCATTGTATACATATTTTAAAAGAGCAGTTCTCAGCAAATTCGCACCGATATGTACTTCTGGTTGATTTTGAGGTTTAATGTTGTTTTTTCCATCCCATAATTGGTTATAGTGATATAAGATGGTCATCACGCCTTCCATAATATAGGGTAGTTTAATTTTAAACACTTTTTCCTCATGCTCTTTTAGAGTATATTTTTCTTTGGAAGCACAAAAAATAACGTAGTCGTATATTTTCTGAGTAAAATAAGATCGTACTGTTACTCCATCAAGTCTTTTATTAAACAATCCAAAACTGCTTTCATCAACTGATTCAGTACAGTAAATACTTGCGGTCTCCTTTTCTCCCTTCACAAGATTTTGGGAGAAGGCCATATCCAAATATCTATCACTTTGCATAATCTAATGTATGTTCATGTAATTTAGGTCGTCAAAAAACATACCTGAAAATAGTGCCAATTTTTTCAAATCTGTAAAGCACTATAAATGAACAATTTAAGATATATACAATATAATTATATTTATGGAAAACGAAATTTTTTCGTTTTTTTGCATAATTATTTCGTGTAGTTTCGTTTTTCAGGAATTGCTTAAATGGATTCAATAATTGCTGGCCACTGAGTTAGGCCACTTTCGATACTGCCCTTTCTCCATTCAAAAAATCCTGATCTGATTTTTCGTCTTCATCAATAGGACCATATTTTTTTTCATAAACACTAATGATTTGTTCTAAATCCTCACAATCATTAATAGCTTTCGCAAATCCATTTCTCAAAAACTCATTAGCGCTTTCAAGTCTCTGGATTCCAAAACTAAGATTTTGAACTTCAGCATTCTTAGTAATCAATTCGTTCCTTAGTATTTTGATTTCTCTTACTAAGCCTTTTATATTCCTCTCAACCCTTTTATTCCTCTTGTTTACCCTTCCAAATGATTTTAAAACGACCTTGTCGCATGTTTCAATTTGCCAATCTGTTTGTTCTTGATACTCTGATTTCATAACGTTTAATTTTTTTACGATTAATTTTTTATCAGAGTAATTGCGAAAAGGGTTCCATTTTTGGCACGCAAACATAAGTATCTAAAAATCAAATACTTAAATAAAAAACCATATATGGTGTTTTGCGAAAAAACGAAATGATTTTGTTTTTTTTGCCAATTATTTTGGTTTTCGCAAATATTTAGATGTTGAAATTCAGCTATAGAGAATACTCTACCACTCTCCAAAACCACTCAATTACCACTCCAGCACAATCTTCCCAAACTGCGTCCCCGACTCCTGATGCCGAAAGGCATCTCCCAATTGATCAAAAGAAAAACTCTTATCGATAATGGGCTTTATTGGCAAGATATTAAGCGCTTTAAGCATTTGCTCCTGCATTTCTCGGCTTCCAACAGCCAGCCCCGTCATGCGCAAATGTTTAAAAAATAATTTGGGAAAGGTGATTTCTCCTTTACGTCCTCCTCCTAATATTCCAATGGATGCAATATGTCCCCCAACTCTAGCTGCTTCGATTGATTGCCCCATGGTACTTCCGCCCCCAACATCCAAAACATGGTCTACACCGCCACCGGAAAGTTTATTGATGGTTTTGCCCCAACGAGCATCTTCTTTATAATTAATCACCTCAAGAGCACCTAATGATTTTAGCCTTTCTGCTTTTTGCTCAGAAGAGGTTGTAGCGAAAACATTCGCACCTGCCTCTTTAGCCAACTGAAGGGCTAAAATGGACATTCCGCCCGTGCCTTCAATCAGAACCGTATCTCCTGCCTGCAAGCCTCCCTCTACCATCAAACCGCGCCAGGCCGTCAATCCTGCACAGGGGATGGTAGCAGCCTCCCCGTAGGAATAGCCATCAGGAATAGCAGTTACTGAGGAAGCTGAAACACAGGATTGTTCAACAATAAAACCATCAACAGTTTCCCCTGATATAGCCCTGGTTTTTGCCAAACTGGGCCTCCCTTCTGTCCAATTGGGGAAAAACATGGACATGACCTTATCCCCTGTTTTCCAATTGTCTACTCCCTCGCCTACTTCTACAACTTCCCCTGCTCCGTCTGACATAGGTATCCTTCCTGCAGGAACAGGAATAGCCCCAATAGCTACCAGATAATCGTGAAAATTTAATGAGGTGGCATGCCAATTTACCAAGATTTCTCCCGATTGGGGCCTTGGTGCTGGCCTTTCCGAAACTTCTAAATTCCTCAAACTTGTTGATTCTTTGATAGCTATAACTTTCATTCTTAGTGTTTTATAATTTACGTAATTTGCGATGCAATTTACTAGTAGAAAGTAAAAGGCAGAAGGTAGAAAGATTTTTATGAACAATATGCTATTTACATTTGATTTTGTCCTTCTACTTTTTACTTTTTACCTTCTACTCAAATTGCATTGCAATTTGAATTAATTAGATGAATAATCTTTTTTTCAATAGAAAATAAAACTGGCATCGTCAGATAGAAAAAACCGGATACCTAATTGTCCTAGAAATACTATTAATTTTTTTCTAAAACCAATATTATCAAAATATAGGAAAAGACTTTTGATAATTATTAACTGAAGAAAATAAATATCCGTATTCATCCAAATTCTATCCTGAGATGTTTAATAATTTTCTTAATCATCAAAACCGACGTTATGAAAGCCAGTCAACTTACTTCTTCTGATTTCAATGAATATTATGGTCGATATATCAATAAACTTCCCCCAGACACCTATCTTTTACCTGGGTTTAAATCTGGAAAAAATGAGGTGATCAATTTTTTTCGGAACATACCTGAATCGAAGTTAGATTACAGATATGCACCAGATAAATGGAGCATAAAAGAAGTGTTCCAACATGTCATTGACACTGAACGGGTATTCATTTACAGATCATATAGGATTGGACGGGGGGATAGCACTCCACTAGCTGGTTTTGATCAAGATTTATACATTCAACCTTCATCAGCCAGCACCAAAACCATAGAAGCGTTACTCGAGGAATATGAGGCTACCAGAAATTTCAGTATTTCTTTTTTGAATAGTGTCACCGATCAAAATCTTAAATTTATCGGTACTGCCAGTGATACTTCCATGTCATCCGGAGCAGCTGCCTTTATTATATTGGGGCATGAGATCTGGCATATGGATGTTATTCGGGAAAAATATTTGTAGCCTTTTATTTTTCTTTTCTCCACCAGGGTGTTGGGGACGCTTTCTCTTCAGGCCAAACTTGATTTAAAGTATCCCCTTCATATAAAAATCCGTTTTTCATAACGAATTGAATACTGGTACTGTTTCTGATGTTTTCTAATGGATTTTTCTCTAAAATGATTAAATCTGCCATTTTTCCAGGTTCTAGGCTTCCCAAATCTGAATCCAGACCAATAGCTCGTGCACTATTTAATGTGGCCACCCTCAATACATCATGATTATTCATTCCTCCAGAGGCCAATAACCACATTTCCCAATGATTCTGAATGCCCTGCATCTCTCCATGTCCACCTAATCCAATATTCCCTCCTGCTATTAAGATAGCATTTATGCCCTTCCCTACCTCTTTTACATGATGATCCTCCTCCCGAAAATACAATAGTCGAGTGGCACTCCTATCAAATAATTGATCATTGGGAATGAAATATCTCAATTTGGAGTTTTCGTAAGGGTTTTCCTTGGCCAAAGTATGGTAAATGGGAAGAGGTCCACCAAAAGCTACCAATAAAGTTGGTGTATTTGTAATCTCCGACTGAGCAAATAATTGGATTAAATCATCAAATATGGGTGCTGTTGGAACAGCGTGTTCAATTCCACTAAAACCATCTATGGCGTGGGTAATGTTCCGTTTGGTATCGGCTCCACCTTCTGTAGTAGGCATTAAACCTAGTTCCCCACAAGCCTGGACCATCCATTCTCTTTGCTGACGATTTCCTACCAAATAGGATTTGATTAAATGCGTTTTATAACGCTTAGCATAAATTTCTAAACGCTGCTTCATTTTTTCATAAGAATCCAGGTTGTCAAAGCTGAAAATCCCGGGGCCGGTAGAAAAAATTCGAGGCCCATCCACTAGTCCAGCTTCAACCATATCAGCATAAATAAAAACCTGAGGCGAGGTTTGAGGATCTCTTACTGTTGTAGTTCCATAGGCCAGATTGGCATACATGGCCGGAGAAACGGGTTCCAAAACCTCCTGTGCCAGCCCCAAATGAGCATGGATATCAATAATGCCTGGAATTATATAGCGATTAGAAACATCTCTTATCTCAATATTTGGTGCTAAATCAATCGATCCTCTTGCACCAATTGCTTCTATCCGATTATTTTTAATTAAAATGTCTGAATCAGCTATGATTTCCTTTCCTTTCATGGTAATAGCTGTGGCCCCTCTCAATAATACGGACCCAGATGGCATAGATCTGGGTAAAGAAAGACTATAAGATTGCTTTTGGGGCAGATCTTCATTAAGGCTTTGGTAATTCAAATCTGCTCCAACAGTCCAGGCCATCGTTTTTCCATCGGAAGACCAGCAAAAATCTTCTGGGCGTTCATCCGTCAACATTTTGCCATCATTAAAAACATTTAAGTCCAAAGGCTCAGTTATTACCGAAGGATCTTTATTCAATTCTAATTGATACAACATTCCATTTCTTCCATAGGCCAATAAACTATTTGACATGGAAGTATACTTCAGGTTTTGTATTCCAGGGTTAATTTTAGCTACTACCTTTGGAGTATTCCCTTTTTGCAAAAAAATGATCCCCTTGGCCGGAGAACAAGCATAAAATCCTTGTCCATTTTTGGAATAAACAGGATAGAGCAAACCATCAGAATTGCCTAAAACTTCAATTTTTCCATTTGAAAGGGTGATTTCAATAAACTCAGATTCTGGAGGAATGGTATTAAACTGTGTTCTCCTCTTCAATCCAAGAGAAGCTCTTAAGGCAATTATTTTGCTGCCATCTGAGCTAAAAGATGGCATGGCATAAAAAGCAGGATCTTTGGTCAATGGTACGATTTCTTTATTCTCTCCCACTCGACTAAGCCATAAGTGACCTCCCTCATCGTTCCAATTTGCAAAGACCAATTGTTGGCCATCAGCAGACCAGGCGGGGTAGAATTCTCGACTATCCATCTTTTGAGTAATTGCATTTGCCTGATTTACCTCAAGATTTGATACATATATTTTACCCAAGGATGAAAAAGCCACCTTCTCTTGCTTAAAAATGGCAGCTTGCTGAATAAATCGCGTTTGAATGTCTTCTTCGCTCAATTTTTTTGGAAAACGGAGGGGGCGACCAATATTCATTGTTACATCTACTGAAAAGGGAATCAATTCTTTTTGGCCATCCTCGATTCTTACCTTATATATTTTACCATCAAATGAAATAATTACAAATCGATTATCCGGAGTAAATGCATAATTAGGAATAACATCCCTGGTGGGTCGGGCTTCCAGTTCATTTCTAACAATTGGAAGGGCCAGCCATTTTTCTTTTGCTGATTGAAGGTGGCGGATTCGAAGTCCAGTTTGTCCCTGACTTTGTGCAGCATAAGCCAACCATTCTCCATTTTTTGAGATGGACGGTTTCATTGTCAGCCCTTTATCCAAAGCCACCTCTTTCAATTGATTCGAGGCTAAATCCAAGCTCATCACCTGAGCGCTTGCTCCTTTTCGCATCCCATAAGCACGTGGTGTTACCGAGGACACCAGTAAGGATTCTCCATTGGGATGTACATCGGACATAAATAGACCAGGAGCAGGAGCAGAAACCAAAGGAGCAGGCCTTCCATTAGGATTAGAAACTAGTAATTTTTCTTCTTTGGTTGCTAGTTCAAGGCTATATAAGTCTGCCATCCTATTAAATCCATCTTTAATAATGGTAACGTAAATCTGTCGACCGTCGGCCGACCATTCAGGTGAGAGCATTAGTTCTTTATGGTGAGCAGAAAGCTGATTGGGGTTTTCTCCATTAGCATCCATAATCCACACATTATCCGAACCACTTTCATCGCTGATAAAAACAATTTGACTGCCGTCAGGTGAAAAACGCGGTTGAGATTGAAAGGCCTTTCCATTCGCAATCACCCTTGCCTTGCCTCCAGTAAAAGGAATAGAATAAAGGTCTCCAAGCAGTTCAAAAATGATAGTCTTCTGATCTGGAGATACATCAAGGGCCAGCCAGGTTCCTTCATCAGTGGAGAATTGAATTTGTTTATCACCGTTACCACTTGTTTGGGAAGCTAAAAAAGCAGGAGAATAAAAGAAAAGAAGTAAAGAAAATAAAAACAGGCTTGTATTAGGCAGATTAGTTGACAAACTAATTTTATTCATAAGCGAAGATTCCTTTTTCATACTATTTAGAGAGTGGTTAGCTTTAAAGATATTCTTTAATTTAAATATAAACTAAGTTGGGCCCGCCGAGCCCAACTTAGTTTATATTTAAAAACAATTACTTTTTATACATTTATCAAATGAATAAAAATAAAATAATCGTAGTTGGTTCTGGAAATGCAGCTCTCTGTGCAGGCATTGCCGCCTTGGAAAAGGGCGCAGAAGTGCTAATGATTGAAAAGGCCAGTGAAAAAGAGGCGGGGGGAAATAGCCGATATACTGCAGGAGCCATGAGGTTTGTGTATACCTCTAATGAAGAACTTTACCCCTTACTACTGAATCCAGATGATGAAAGAATTCCTGTTACTGAATTTGGTTCTTATTCTCGCCAGCAATTTGAGAAAGACTTATTGGAATTTAATGACGGAAGGCCATTAAGCTTACATCAAAAAATAGTAATTGAGCAAAGCCACCCAACCCTAAAATGGTTAAGCAGTCACAATATTAAATTCGAACCCATCTATTCCAGGCAAACTTTCCAAAAAGAAGGAAAATATGTTTTTTGGGGTGGTTTGACCCTGGAAGCCCAAGGAGAAGGAGTAGGGTTAGTGGAAGCAGAAATGAATGAGTACCTTAGACTAGGTGGGACAATTTTATATGAAACAGAGGGCAGAAATTTAGTTGTGGAAGAGAATAAGGTGAAGGGAATTATTTGCAAAACTTCCGAAGGGGAAGTAAGATTATCGGCGGATGCTGTTATTTTAGGATGCGGTGGCTTTGAAGCCAACCCAGAGCTGCGCAAAAAATTTATGGGAGGCAACTGGGAACACTCTAAGGTAAGAGGAACTCCCCACAACATGGGCCGTGGTATAGAAATGGCCCTAAAAATAGGAGCTGCATTTAATGGACTACCTGATGGTTGTCATGCAGTGCCAATGGACTTGAACATGCCCAATTATGGTAATCTAGAGATCCCTTTTATTGAAAGGAAGCATTACCGTAAGATATGTTATTTCTTGGGAGTAATGATAAATGCTCAGGGCAAGCGCTTTGTAGATGAGGGGAAAAACTTTCGCAATTATACCTATGCCCAATTTGGAAAAGCCATACTGGAACAACCAGGTAATTTTGCCTGGCAGATATTTGACCAAAAGGTGGAGCACTTATTATACAGCGAATACCGATTCTGGGATGCCAGTTATGTAGAAGCTGATTCTCTTGTAGAATTAATTCCTAAGTTAGCAGGTGTAGACTCCACCGAGGCCTTGCAAACCCTAAAAGCTTATAATTTAGCCGTAGATCAAAACACAGATTTTGATCCGACCATCCTGGATGGAAAAGCAACCAAAGGCTTAAAATTGAATAAAAGCAATTGGGCCAATACTCTGGATACCCCTCCTTTTAGGGCTTATCCGGTAACTTGTGGAATTACCTTCACTTATGGAGGATTGAAGGTAGATCAAAATGCCAATGTATTAAATGAAAGCGATGTTAAAATAAATGGCTTGTATGCTTGTGGAGAATTAGTGGGAGGTGTATTTTATCATGGATATCCTGGTGGCTCAGGCCTGACATCGGGAGCCGTCTTTGGACGGATTGCCGGTCATTCTGCAGCAAGTCAAAATTTAAAATTATGAATAAGACCCAATTTCAGCAAATTTTTGGTTTATGCATCCTGTTTTTAGGTGCTTTTTTTCTTTTGTCCTCTTTACAAAAAGGAGAAACAATTGTTGTTCAAGATTCTACAACAGGGGAAGTTGCAAAAGTAGAAATCGATGATAATTATTTCGCTGGTAAAGTAATTGAATGGGTTATTCCCTTTAAAGAAGGTGGAGGAAGTGACACCTGGGCCAGGTTCAACGCTCAATTTTTATCAAAATATCTTCCAGGAAACCCAACTGTAATAATCAGTAATATTCCTGGAGGTGGTTCCATAAAAGGATCCAATTTATTTGCTGACAGAGTTAAACCAGATGGATTAATGATTCTTGGTACTTCAGGTTCTACTCAAATGCCCTTTTTATTAGACGATCCTAGGGTTCGGTATGATTATGCAGATTATAAACCATTATGGACTTATCCAACTGGTGGCGTAGTCTATGTCTCTTCAGATTTAGGCATAAAGGATGCAAGTGAAATTGCCAAAATCAAAGACATTCCACTCATTTATGCCAGCCAGGGACCTACTTCTCTTGATTTGGTCCCGAATATTTCTTTTGACCTTCTAGGTCTAAATGTAAAAACTGTTTTCGGTTTTAGAGGTCGGGGAGCTGGTCGGTTGGCCTTTGAGCGTGGAGAAGTAAAAATAGATTACCAAACCTCTTCCGCCTATTTAAAAAATGTGGTTCCTTTAGTTGAATCTGGCGAAGCTGTTCCTTTATGGAGTTGGGGGGTGTTGGATGAAAATGGCGAACTGGTCAGAGATCCAAGTTTTCCTGATTTACCACATTTTGGAGAAGTTTATGAAATCATGCATGGCAAAAAGGGAGAAGGAATAGCCTACAACTCTTGGTTTGCCACCATGGCGGCCGGTTTTGGAGGCATGAAATTGGTATTGGTTCCTAAAGAAACGCCAGATGAAATAGTGACCATCTATCAAAAAGCCATTACCGAAATGAAAAAAGATCCAGATTACATTTCAAAAAAACAAAAGGCCATCGGTTTATATGAACAAGTGGTTAGAGAAAAAGCCAAGATCATTTTTGATTTAGCCACTAATATTGATGAGGCAGAAAAAGAGTGGTGCAAGAATTTTTTGCGGGAAAAATATAACCTTAATATTTGAATCGATTGCAATATTTGAATTATTGGTTTGTGTAATCAAATATGGGAAGTACATAGAAGTATGTTGAGGTATGTTGAAGTAAAGTTAAATTCCTTTTCAAGGTCACTATATACTTCTATTTACTTCAATGTGCTTCTATTTACTTCTCTCTACTTCTATCCACCCTTTCGATAAAGTCAAACTGAATTAAAAATGATTGATCTAGTATTTCAAGCTTTACAAACATTATTTACCCCAGATAACTTCATGTATCTGATGTTGGGCGTAATGCTCGGCTTAGTCATTGGTGTATTTCCGGGTTTAGGAGGCATTGCAGGTCTATCCCTTTTGCTTCCCTTTTTATATGGCATGGATGAAGTATCGGCTTTAGCCACTTTGATTGGACTAGTGGCAGTAATTCCTACTTCTGCTACCTTCACTTCTGTATTGATGGGAATACCTGGTTCAAGTTCAAGTCAGGCCACCGTTTTGGATGGCTTTGCCTTAGCAAAAAAAGGACAGGCTTCAAGAGCCCTGGGGGCAGCCTTTTCTGCCTCACTTTTTGGTGGCCTGTTTGGAGCCATTATTCTTACCTTTTTTGTTCAAATAGCCCGACCAGTAATTTTAATTTTTGGATCTGCCGAGCTTTTTATGTTGGCTATTTTTGGCCTATCGATGGTTGGATCTTTGTCGGGTAAAAGCCTGGTTAAGGGGGTAGTTGCCTGTGCTTTTGGTTTGTTGGTTGGAAGCATAGGATCGGCACCGGCTACGGGAGAATTCAGGATGATTTTTGGCATCAATTATCTTTATGATGGCCTTCCTTTGGTAGTAATTGCCCTATCTATATTCGCTTTTCCGGAAATTTCTGAATTGTTTAGGAAAGATACAGCAATAGCAGATGGTGCTCCTTTGGGTAAAGGAGGATGGCTGCAAGGGGTTAAAGATTTAATCAAAAATAAATGGCTGGCTTTACGCTGTGCCGGCATAGGAACCATTGTAGGTGCTATCCCAGGCATGGGAGGAAGTGTAGTGGATTGGATCGCCTATGGTCATGTAGTTCAAACTTCAAAAGATAAATCTAAGTTTGGTAAAGGAGATATCAGAGGTGTTATTGCACCAGAATCAGCCAATAATGCTAAGGAGGGGGGCGCTTTAATGCCAACCCTATTATTTGGTATTCCAGGGTCTGGTTCAATGGCGGTCTTTTTAGGAGGCATGGTCTTAATTGGAATTGAGGCAGGTCCTTCAATGGTGACTACGGATATTGACCTCACATATACGATTATATGGTCTTTGGCCATTGCCAATGTTTTGGGCGCAGGTTTGTCCTTATTTTTGGCGGGTCCCATTTCAAAATTGACCAGAATTAAGTTTAGCCTATTGGCCCCCTTTATGATCATGGTCATAAGTTTTGCTGCTTTTCAGGCTACAAAGGATATGATAGATCTTTGGATGCTATTAATTTTTGGGGTAATTGGAATTTTTATGAAGCGATTTGGTTGGTCACGACCTGCCTTTTTAATAGGTTTTGTTTTGGCTACCCAGGCAGAAAGTTATTTGAATATGTCTGTTCAGTTTTACAGTTGGGATATGTTTTTACGCCCAGGTGTTCTTATCATAATGGTGATTTCCCTGATCACAGTTTATTTCAGTCGAAGAGGTACGGTTGACGAAAACGCAGAATTGATGGAAAAAGAAAGAGATCGTAAACTAAGTTTGGGGCCCCAACTCTTTTTCGCTGCATTCATTCTTTTGTTTATTATAATAGCTATAATTGATGGTCATCAACAATCATTTTTAGGGGGTGTTTTCCCACTTACCATTGCTTATATCACACTTCCATTTGCTGTCTGGCTAGTTTGGATTTTCCTGCAGAACAAACAGGACAATCCTGCTGTATTTGATGCTGAGCAAGCTGCTGAGGAAGGCACCTTTAAAGCGCACTGGTATGAACCATTATTGTGGGTTGGAGGCTTATATCTCTTGAGCGTTCTCATAGGATTCATTCCTGCTATTATGGTATTTTTTGTCTCGTTTTTCACATTAAAAGCCCAAACAAGTTGGTTAAAAACAGCTCTCTTGACAATTGCTGGAGTTGGACTTTTATCCCTGTTCGGATATTTTTTAAATCTGGAATTCCCACAAGGCTGGTTATTTTAAATCTTATTTCATGATTTTATAATTGAAGACTCTACAAAAGATGCAAAATAGAATACCCTGTACTTTTATGAGAGCTGGAACTTCCCGTGGTGCCTTCTTAGATTTGCGAGATTTACCATCTAATCATGTGCAAAGAGATATCATTTTATTAAAGGTAATGGGATCTCCTGATAAAAGGCAAATTGACGGCTTAGGAGGAGCTTCTTTTGTTACCAGCAAAGTGGTAATGGCCCAACCTTCGCAAAGAAAACATGTAGATATAGACTTTTTATTCGCCCAGGTTGTCATGGATAAACCAATCGTTGATACCAAGCCTACCTGCTATAATATGATGGCGGGGGTGGGTCCTTTCGCAATAGAAAAAGGGTGGGTCAAAGCATCTGACCCTGAAACAAGAGTTATGGTATACAATATCAATACGGATTCCAAAATTGAAATAATTGTACAAACTCCGAATAAGCAGGTCAATTACAGCCAAGGTAATTTACACATTGATGGTGTACCAGGAACTGCTGCTCCTATTCAAATGAACCTCCATGAAATAGGGGGTGGAGCTACTGGACATCTTTTTCCCAGTCAAAAACGAAAAGAAATAATTAATGGTATTGAAGTATCCATAGTTGATGCGGGCAACATGATGGTCTTAATAAAAGCTGAGGACTTAGGACTTTCTGGCCTCGAAGGTAAAGCCTTTTTTGAAAAGGAAAAACAACTAATGGCGAGGATTGAGGCCATCCGTTTAGAAGCTGGTATAAGGTCAAGTCTGGGGGATGTATCCAAAAGTGTTATTCCTAAGGTGGGGCTTTTGTCCTCTCCCAGAATTGGAGGAACGATCAAATCTCAGTATTTGACGCCCCGATATTTGCATCCCACCCATGCGGTTAGTGGAGCCGTTTGTATCAGTACAGCCTGTAAAGCCCAAGGCACTGTTGCTGCCGAAATTGCTAATGTGAATAATAATTTTTATGAAAAAATCATTATTGAGCATCCTTCTGGAATCATACCTGTTAACATAGAAGTACAAGGCAAGGGAGGTTCTTTCACGGTAATTAAAGCTGGTACGTTACGAACGGCAAGGAAAATTATGGATGGATATGTTTACTATTAAAAAATCTGCTTTTATAACACCTGGAGTTTTATTGATGTTTATTGCAACGCTAGCCTTTGCTGGCATGCATTCTTTGATTAAATATCTATCTGAATTCCATGTGTTTGAAATCATTTTTTTCAGATCTTCCATAACGGCCCTTTTCTGTACCACCTACCTTCTTCATCATCGCATACCCTTTTGGGGAAATAATAAGCAGATACTTGTTTTAAGAGCTTTTATTGGGGTAGTCGGCATGTCTTTATTCTTTGTTACCCTACAGAGGATGCCCATGGGCGCTTCTGTTTCTTTAAAATATTTGTCGCCCCTATTCACAGTTGTTTTTGCCGTTTTATTGATTGGTGAAAAAGTGCGAAAAATACAATGGCTGGCAGTTTTAATAGCCTTAGTTGGGGTGCTTCTATTAAAAGGTTTTGATAGCCGTATAGATACCCTCAACCTGATTTTAGGTGTTACCGGTGCTTTATTTGGAGGATTGGTTTATGTAATAATTCGAAAAATTGGCCACAGCGAACATCCCATGGTTATCATCAATTATTTTATGTTGTTAGCCGCTTTTTTGTCTGGCATTGCAATGTTCCCTTATTGGACCAACCCTTCCCCAATGGAATGGTTATTGCTAATTGGAATTGGCGTTTTAGGATATTCAGGCCAGGTGTATATGACCAAATCTCTACAAATGGAGGCAGCTAGCAGAGTGGCACCTATAAAATATTTGGAAGTCATTTACTCATTGATTATTGGGCTGATTTGGTTTGGTGAAGGGTATACATTCTTAGGATTCTTAGGCATCCTACTAATTTTAGCAGGAATGGTTGTCAATTTGATGTTTAAAAAAGCTTAACTTTTTTCTTTTGGCTTAAGTCTCCGGAAGTAGTATCTTCCCCCAACACTCAAATATTCTAACACCCCAATACACTAATCAAAGATTCGACTATTATGAAAAAAATCATTTCCATTTTCCTTTTCTTCGGTATCATCAATCTATTATCCGCTCAAAATTTTGAAGGCAGCATTAAGATGCAAACAAAAGGAATGGCTGACATGGAAGCCCTATTTTTTGTCAAGGGAGATAAAATTTTAGTGGAAGCCAATACAGAAGATGGAAAGGTAAAGGCCATTTCCGAAAGAGATTCAAAAACGGTCATCACTTTTTTTGATAATAAGGAGAAAAAATATGCCCTAAAAATGGGAGAAGAAACGCTCCAAATGATTAAGGAAGAAAGTGCCCCCATTTCTGCCCAAAAAAACAATATCGAAATAAAGGTAACCAAAGAGAAAAAAATCATCAATGGCTATAATGCCTACAAAGTTTTGGGCAAGGATGATAAAACAGAAGTTACCGCCTGGATAACCAATGATTTAAAATTCTCTCTTTTTGATCTATTTCCATTATTAAAGGAAGCGGCCCGTCAAAGTGGACAGACTGATGTCCAGGAAAAAATTATGGAGAAAGGGTTTGTGTTGGAGTTATTATCAAAAGATTTGGCTTCTGGCGAAATCACAGAGGTTAATATTGAGGTTCAAAAACAAAAACTCAAGGATTCTATTTTTGAATATTCAACGGATGATTATAAGGTTTTCGACATGACTGATATGATGGGTTTCATGATGGATCTGCAAAATGATGCGGAGAAAATGAAGGAGTTTGAGGAGTTGTTTCAGATGATTAGGAATTAGGTTATTGGGTTATTAGGTTATTGGGTTATTGGGTTATTGGGTTATTGGGTTATTGGGTTATTGGGTTATTGGGTTATTGGGAATATAATTTTTTTGTTCGTGGCGGTTCCCCCTGTTCGTGGCAGTTTCCGAACCTACGGTTGGGACGGAATGTAAAAATGGTTAATTTAGGGTATGAAAAAAAGCATTAAAAGAAGGGCTAAGTAGTACGGTATATTTCCCAATGACGAGTTCCAATTTAGGAGACTTGAGTGCTGAAAGTAAAACATTCGGAGATAGTCGAAGATTGTCAAGTTTTAAAGCGCTGTTATCAGGGATGCAAAGAGAACAAAGTACGGTTCTCAATAGGATAAGCAAAACGGAAGGCGAGCGTAAAAGATATGAGCGTTTTATCAACAGCTCTCAAGTAAGCGTTGAAGAGGTCATTGCCAATTGTTGCATAAATAAGCCATGTGAATTTGAAGGTCAATGGGTACTGAATATCATAGATGAATCCAAGATACGATTCGGTTCAGCTGTGGGTCGTATTGCGGGAAACATATCTAGTGTAGGTAGGATAGGCAATGGTTGGCAATATGGACAAAACTGTGTGTCGGGATTAGTTGTCAATTCAGGTGATGGACGAATAAGAGGGCTGAGTAGCCTTCAATTTTGGAGTCAAGAGCCCGAACAATTAAGCTACAGAAATTGGATGAAGTTATTTGGAAGAGATGCCCGTCCGATACAATTGCGTTCCTCCTACAAATGGGTAGGGGCCATAGAGCAAGCGGCTTATCGTTTACAATCAGCCCGTAGTGTAACCCATGTGATGGATCGCGAAGCCGATGATATAAAAGTATTAATAGGCTTATCAAAGTGTAGTTATGCTAACAAGCAAGACTTTGTAGTTCGCTTTAAAGATGATCGTTGGGTCACGGCCTATAAAGGGGATGAGGATGGGGTGGATACAAAGGCATTAAGAATGAGTCAACTATTGGCCAAACAAAGCCAGTGCTTCACTTATGAGATATGTTTACAGGCGGATCGGCGTATTTATTTTAAAGGTATTCCACAAGCTCAAGGGTCCAAGAAAAACCGAATCCACTACAAACAAAAAAGGAGGGCTCGCCGCTCCGTTTTGGTTGTAAAGTATGTGCCCTTTAGCTATACCCAAGGACAGGTTAAAGATAGTCTAAAAGACCTGCCAGGGGAACAGAGAAAACAACTCATGGCGCAAAGTGATTTAGCAGATCAAAGGCTTTATCTGGTTCAAGTTAAGGAAATAGCAGCCTATGATTTAAAAACAGCTCGACAGCTCGATGAAAAAGACTATGAGCCTATTCAATGGACTTTGTGTACAGACCGGCCAGTCGATTGTGCAGAACAAGCCATTGAGATAATTGGCATATATACCAAGCGCTGGCTTATAGAGCAAGTTTTCCGACTCTTAAAACATCAAGGCCTAAGGATAGAGCAGGCACAATATAAGTCCTTAAAAGCCTTACAAATTATTTTAGCAATGGCACTCAAGACAAGTACATTATCCATGCAATTGGTTCAGGCTAGAGACCAAAAAGAGGGCTTTCCTATTGAAGATTATTTTAATCCAACACAAATAAAGGTCTTAGAAAAATGCCATCAAGGATATGAGGGGAAAACAAAGGTTCAGCAAAATCCTTTCCCCCCGGATCAATTAAGCTGGGCTGCTTGGATCATTGCCAGAATGGGTGGTTGGAAACCTGAAAACAAAAAACGGCCGCCAGGGCC
Source organism: Saprospiraceae bacterium (assembly GCA_028285545.1). Classification (GTDB taxonomy): domain Bacteria; phylum Bacteroidota; class Bacteroidia; order Chitinophagales; family Saprospiraceae; genus JANQPA01. Next base: position 280,060 of record JANQPA010000018.1, read on the forward strand.
TATTTCAATGTCTAGAGGCCTAGAAAAGTTCGACACCTTTTTACAGGCCTATATGATTTTTAGGACGGATCAAGATCCGTCCCAACCGTAGGTTTCCGAACTGCCTAACGCAATAAATGCCAGTTTCCAAACTGGCGATTTTTTGAATTAGTCTGGTTTAATAGAATCATCTATTCGAGAGGAACTACTCCCAATTGACTGGATTCCTTTCAATAAATCTTCATCCTCAATATAAAAGACTTCTGGGCAAGGACTTTTGGACTTTGTTGCAACAACAATTATCTGACCTAATCTTAAATCTGGATTGGCATTCCAAATTCGTTCGAGTTCATTTAGAATTATAGGTATTCTGTTTTTATCTCTCATATTATTTGCAAATTAATATGTCTTTTTGCTTAACCTTCTTAATTGGATCATTAGTCTCCTTAAATTCAACAAAGCAAAAAGTCAAATCAATAACTTCAAGTACTATTCCCATTGTTCCTCTTTTCAAATTATGAACATCTCTTATCAGTTTGACAAGTTTATATTCATATCTCTTTCTTAGTTTATGGTATTTGATTTCTTCAATACTTCTAGTTTCTATCCCTCTTAGCTTTAGTACTGAATTATTTAATCTTGACAAAATAGCTCCAAGAACCTCAATAATAATTACTTCAGTTATAAATTTCCCTATGATTTCAAGGAGTAACATGCTATTCTTTTTGCTTGTAAACTTAATAGTAATATTGCCAGTTTGGAAACTGGCAAGGTATTACGTATGCCAGTTCGGAAACTGGCGCGAACAGCGTTTTTTGTTCGTGGCGGTTTCCCTAACCGCCTGACGCAATATAGGCCAGTTTCCTAACTGGCAATTAAAATTTCTATTTTATGCGCTCTTTACCTAAAGCGAATACTGTTGAAACCAAGGCCACAATACATCCACCGCAACTACTCCACGGGGATTATTCCCACCATTAGGGTAACGATGTTCCAATTCTTTGACCATCATAAAAATATATTGGCTTGCTTCTGGCTCAAGGGTCTGGTCAAAAATCATCAAGTTGTATGCTGGAATATTGGGCTGTTCAGTGTAAGTTGAATCAACTCCTAACATGAGGCACATGTTTTTCAAACTTGACCATAAAAAATCATGGGCTACAATATCCTCAGCCTGTATTGGCAATTCTTTAGGTTCGCCAATGGCTTCCCAAATTCTATCATCCATGGTGCCGGAAATATTAAAGAAGGGCATATTTCGGTTTCCTTCAATGGGCTCAATGGTTGGGATACCAACCCCTCCTGTAGAATTTGCTGCGGCAATAACATCTCCCATCATAGGCACGACCTTACTTTTGACAAAGCCGCCTCCATTAGAAAAACCGCTGATATATACTCGTCGGCCATCAATCATGAAAGTATTTTTGCAAAGATCAATCAGCTCTCGCAAGAAAACAACATCATCTTTGATAACGGTGCCCTCAGGTACGTCCTTGACCAATCCGGCCGAGCCCCACTTTGTAATATTTTTTCCATCCAGAAGGCGGTATTTCAAAGCAGTAGGAAAAACAGCAATGAAGTTTTCTGCCTCTCCCTTTTCTACCCATCTTGAAATGTTGTAAAATTTTTCTCCATTCCCACTACTGCCATGAAGCATTAAAACTAAAGGGACATTTAAAGAGCCATCATAGGAAGCCGGGACATTAATGATAAAATTACGGACATCGCCATTGATCTCCATATTGTAATCATTTCTTCCAGTCTGCCATTCTAAGGTATTTAAAGGAATGGGTTCCATTTCTTCGATGTCTTCCGAACATGCGAACATAAGGATAGCTAGTAATAAAAGAATATAGGTTCTCATTTGAATAATTTGGGTGTTAAAAAATATGGGTTACTTTTTTTGTCTAATAAATACTTAGACTAGGCAATTTAAGGAAGGTTTAATTTGGGGTATTGGGAAAATACAAAATGACAGATAGCGCTTCTCAAGAAACAAGAATCTTTAAAGATACTGATTTCATATGAGTTCAATTATTGGATGGAATTTTCTAATTCCTTCTGCTTTCTAGGTGAAGGCTGACCTGTTTCTATATAAATCACCAAATCGTCCATCAATCCCGGATATAGTTTTTTAAGAGCTATTTTCATGGGAATTTGTGCAAGCGTTCCTATCACGGGTATTACTTCAATTCGTGGTCCAAGGGTGATCTCTGTTTGGGTATCTGAAATCTTAGTCAGCCTCCATGAACTTAACACCGAACGCACAAAAAAGGGCAGACCTTTCACAGAAAACTCCAGCACATAATTTTCATTGTCTACTTTGGTAATGGTGTCCATGAGTTTTCCAGATTCTGTTTCACAAACCCTATCAAAATCTTCGTGCGGTAATCCCTTCCTGCAGTTAGAAGTTCCTGTTGCCCATCGATGTGATTTTGTAAAATCATCAATAACGAATTCCCAAATCTCCCCTATTGGTTTGTTAATGTTTCTGCTAAATTTTAAGTCGATCATATTATTATTTTCTATTTTTGGAATGAACATTCATTCCAATTTGTGGACAAAAAAATTTATTCTTTAATTCCATCCCAAATCATACGAATATGGTTTTTCAAGGATATCTGCTTCTTTTTTGATGTGCTTAAATGTTGCTTTAAATAAGAAGAAATTCCGCCTCCTATAAATACCAGTATTTCGTCTATGCCAATGTTTTTAATAAACCTATGTTGCTGGCCACTTTTTAAAAGAACGGCCACTAATTCTACAGATTTATTTCCTTTTACCTTATTTTCCTTAGTAATTATAGGCGAAGCTTCCAGTTGTTGAAGGAAGTTAAAATAGGCAGGATGATTGATAAAGAACTCAATGATGACTGCCAGGTAATTCTCAAATTGTGTTTTGATGGGCTGATCCGTGTTCACTTCCAAAAACAAATTTTCTTCTTGCTCTTTAATGCCAATGTATATCTCATTGATCAAGACTTCTTTATTGGCAAAGTAATTATAGATGGTTCCCATACCAGTACCCGCAGCTTTTGCAATTTCTGACATAGGGGTATTGTGAACTCCTTTTTCTACAAGAAGTTCAAGTGCAGCATTTAATATGGCTTCTTTTTTAGTCACAATACAAATATACAATTTTTGGAATGAATATTCCAAGTTTGTGTGGGAAAGTAAAAAATAAGCTATAGCGATTTAAATAATTCTCTATCTAGGAGTTCTTGGATTCTTTCGACTGCTTTTATTACTTGTCTACATTCTTCAATGGTGATTTTTTGGGATCTTTCATAGGTCATCAACTTATTTATATATTCAGTATCAGAGGCTAATCGGAAAAATGAAGTTTCATTTTTATCAGTTTGCACTCCTTATAATTTTAATGATTCCTCAATTGCAAATAAGGTTCTCATCGGTATTATTTATCAATCTCCGAATCGATAAGCTCCAACACTCTGGTTATATGTTGATCGATTTCTTCTGCATTCAACACTTTGATGTCCATCCACCACCTTCGCTGACCTAACAAATTGAAAAATGCAACCTCGTTTGTTAAGGAATGAATTTGACTTTTATCAATTCGATGATCACTCTTTCTTAGATCCAATCTACGCTGCTCACCGCTAGTCTTTGGGTTAGAAAAAACATCATAAAGGGGAATTACTTTGGAGAGATATGGAACCCATTGGTTGCTAATTTCTACCACCTTTGCATCATCTTCCCGAAAGTCATCTATCAGAGCTGTCCAAGTCAATATCATATGCTCCAATTCTTTATTTTGAAGGACTGCTATCTGCCCAGAACTCAAAAGCCCCTCGATAGTTGACATTTCAGGATTCCAAGTGTAATGTGTAAATAATGTTCGGATGCTTCGAATGTCTTCTAATTCAATTTCACTGATCCGCCTTTGCCCAATAAGTAACATTAGGCTATCAATTCCTTGAAACCTTCTTCTATACCTTAGAAGGACATCTTGCACTCCAATCTGATTATCCTGAAATTCCTTCCGAAGAGATTTTAGAATAATTTGTTCATCGTTTCGATCCTTTTTCCATTCATTCCAATTATTGATTTGCAATGCAATCAATATCCCAATTACTACCAAGGTGATTTCACCAAATGCATAAACAAGGTATTTAGTAAACCTACCAGTTCGTCCTGCGGGCTGGTTTTCAGAAAGCAGTCTTAAACGAGTTTTTCGAAAGAATTTTAGCATGAATTCTACAATTATCGCCAGTTTGGAAACTGGTTGGGTATTGCGTATGCCAGTTTGGAAACTGGCACGAGCAGACTGGCACGAACATGAAATTAATTAAGAGATCTTTTTAATCGATATTAAAAAGCCCTGGTAGGCCGAATATCATCTCCACTAATCTTATTGATATTCACTATGGTATCCCTCCAAAAGAGTCTCAATACAAAATTTGTGGCATCATGCTCTGTAGAACTCTGATATCTTCGGATATTACCAAGAAAGTTGTTGTGTCCTTTTAAATGAAGATTGTGATAAATCAAATCTACCTCATCAATAGAGGGCAAGAACCAATCGTCAAAGTCATTGAGCACTAAATTATCACATATTATGGCCGATTTTGGAGCTCTTGCACACATTTTTTCAATCATGATCTTGGTGTTCGTGGCCCCATCGCCAACTTCTCTACCAGTTGCTCCCGTTACTTCAAAACATCCCCACTCGTCAAAATTTCCATAGTCTTTGTCCGTACAGACCAAGCCTTCTCCTGCAAATTTGGGGTACATTTCTGGCTGGGTATTGACAAAAAAGATAATCCCACCTGCATAATTTTTTCCATATAGACTATCTAAGGGTACTCCTCCATTAAACAATTCTAAGGGCGTGCGGCCATTTTCTAGCAACATTTGCGCCTTTGCTGGATCAAAATTTTCGCAATTTGCTCCAATAAAGCCCTCAGGGCAGTCGCAGGTTCCATCTACACAAGTGCCGCCGTTCTCGCATTGAACATTTTGAGTAATACATCTATCCTCTATCTCACAGTTAGGGCCAGAAAAACCAGGAGGGCAAGCACAGGTGCCATCATCACAGGTGCCTCCGTTTTGGCAAAGAACTGACTCGCAGGGATCTTTTTCACAAGAGGTTGATAATAGGGAAATAAAAGCAAAAAAGCTTAAAAAAGAAAGTAGTTTAAAAGTAGTTTTCATGGTTAGATTTTTAAAGAGGGTGTCATTAAAGATAATATTTTGCTAGATAGGGTTTTGAAAAACATTGAGTTTTTGAAATTTAAAAATTAGTTATATGAATTTTACATAAAACAATTTTTAGAACGTTTATGATTTGTACAGGCCTACGCATCATATCGCCAGTTTGGAAACTGGCTGAGTTTTGTGTAAGGCGGTTAGGAAACCGCCACAAACGGAAACTGGCAGGGTTTTGCATATAACGGTTAGGAAACCGACATGAACAAGAGCCATGAACAAGGTTGGTTTATTGTCTATCTTTTAACCAGTTTTCAAGAACATCTAGAAACCCATCGCATCTTTTATAAGACAAGTCATTGTCTTGGAATTCATAGAAACCTCCGGTTTTGCATTCATGCATGCTGTGGTTACAATTTGGAAATGATTTTATTGTCATCTCAGTATCTCGAGCTATGTTTTCTTCATAAAACAATTTGGTTTTTTTCCAATCTACGTTCATATCATTTTCTCCAAATAAGGCTAAAATAGGGCAATTTATATTTGACAAAATAGAATCAAAATTCTTTATGACCACTTGCAGTCCAGTTTCTTCATCGAGTTCTTCCTTCATGAGTGTCGGTTGATAATTATAATAATCCTCTTCCGTAATGGTGCCATTAAACCGTAACCAAAAAGCATTCTTTCTAAGGTTTGGTGTGGCATTCAGGGCGCTTTCAAAACTTCCTCCTGAATGATGGATTTTTACAGCTGCTAACCATTCGCCAACCAATAAGTCAATAGAATCTTTAGGCATTCCCCCGATTCGTAGGTTTTGTTCGAGCAAATACCCGAAGTTTTCTTTATCATCTACACCACTTACCGTAATCCAAAATTTAATGTCCTTGTATTGGTTTATTACGATGGGATTAATCCAACTAGCTCTGCTACCGCCATATAAAGCAATATCATCTGAACCTGGTACCTTCCTTTCTTTCAGAGTATTAATAGCCGCAATAACCTCCAATGCGCTGTTATGAACGGATTGATTGTAATTAAAAGTGCCACCGCTTTTTCCACATCCTATTTTATCCCACAAATAAGTGGCATAGCCTGTTTTGACGATTGTTTCTCTTATATCTGAATACCATTCCTGAGCCACAGCATTTGTCTCACCTGATCCGTGAATAATAAGTACAATTCCATTAGGTTTTTGATCTTTGGGAAGGTTCAATACTCCATTCAAAACTACTCCCTCAAATTCAAATTCAAAAATTTGTCTATCGCTTTGGGCATTTGAGATGATGGCCATCAGGAAGAAGATTGCTAATACAGTGATTGTTTTCATTTGTCCATTTTTGATTTTCTAATTATCTCCTAAGACTAGCCATCCTCCAAAAAGTTGCGGATATCACCAATAACCCATATTTTTTATATCATAAAAGTAAGTGGGGATATCTTTTCCAAATTTGCTCATCTAGTATTTGCACATTTTCCAATCTACTCATTTGCTCATCCAACAAAATGAATAGAACCACAATGCAGATAATTTTTGTTCCAGATCGAAATTAAACTATCGGTGGGCAACTCTAATTGCTTTGAAGAAATCAAAGAGTTGATAACATATTTAACCTTAGAATTTTTGAATTGTATTTTTAGTTAGTTATATTTTTCCAATCCTTAACCTTCATCTCACTTTTAGATGCTCATCCATCCAATTTATGAATTCCTTCTTCCATTCTGGAGTATTAACAAGACCAGGGCCATGAGCTCCACCCTCAACTACATAAAGCTTTGAAACTACATTCATTTCCTGAAGCTTCTCGAACATATTTTTTGAGTGAGAAACAGGGACCACTTCATCCTGGTCGCCATGTACTAACAAAATCGGAGGGTCATCGGGAGAAACATGAAAAATAGGTGATGCTTCCTGTGCAATTTTGTATTCAATAGACTTCTCACGTTTTTTAAAACCCAAAAAGGAATCCCCAAAACCTCTTTCCAAAAAGGATGTAGGAGCAGCCCTGGCAATGACGCATTGCACCTTTGAGCTCATTCTGTTGATCGGCGTGTCGTCTTCCGGAGCTGTATCATCATCGAGCACACCAAGCATACAAACGAGATGACCACCGGATGAACCCCCGATAGCACCAATTCTATCAGGATTAATTCCGAATTTTTCTGCATGATATCGGATAAAGCGAACAGCCCGCTGAGCATCTTCCACAGCGGCAGGGTAGCGAAACCGGGGTTCAGCTCTATGGTTTATCGAGAATAGGGTATAACCGGCCCTCACTAATGCTTCCCCATCCATCTTTACATGTCTGTTATGATTAATCATCTTCGCATCATAGCTCATTCGTCTCGACCATCCGCTGCCTGTTATGTGAATGATACCGTAACCGTTTGGGTTTTCCGGATAATAGACATCCATAAGTAAGGCAAGTCCAGAATACATACCAAATACAATATTTCTGTCAACTTTGGCAGCATTGAGTTCAGGTTGAGCGGATAATTTTAATGAAAAGGAAATTACTATCAGCGTTGTAAATATTTGAACTTGAATTTTATGCATATCCTTTTGTTATTATAGCTTACACCTTAATATATCCAGAATAAACTTTCGGATATACCTGAATAAATTTAAGCAACTTCCATCCTTAAACCAAGTCTTTCGTTTTTAAGTGCTACCGAATGGCCCAATAGACTGACAAGTTTTTGTTTTGCACATTTTCCAATCTACTCATTTGCTCATCCAACATTGTTTTTTTTAAATTTGTCCTGAAATAAATGCATCACCTTGACCATCACCATAGATAATTTACTTCAGGCTATCATTATCTTCCAAAGTTTTCTATTGGCTCTCTTTTTATTTTTTCATAAAAAAGGAAAACGGCTGAGTCACTTGTTGTTAGGAAGTGTATTATTGGTATTGGCCTGGCAAATGCTGGGAATATTCCTAGGTAATATTGGTATTCAAAAAACCTTCTTTGAAAGCGTAAATTGTTTATACGGGTTTTTATATGGTCCCTTGTTTTTCCTTTATACCAATTCCATTTGTAAGAAAGATTTTGCCATAAAAAAATCTGATTTGCTGCACTTCATCCCATTTATGGTTTCCATACTTGGAGTAATGTTCTTGAACACTGCTTTTTGTCAGCCTAGAGTCTACATCGCCTATGTGGCAAGTATTTTAATATATACGCTTTTGTCTTTTCTCAAAATCAGAAGATATCAAAAAGTAGTTAGGAATGCTTATTCGAGAGCCGAAATGATGCGATTAGATTGGCTCCTGTGGGCTTTCATTTTATTCAGTATTGTTATAGCAGTTGATATTTTTTCATTTGCCCTGTTCATGTTGAACATTCCAAATACTGTACTAGATGTTCTTATATTTATCGTCATTCTACTATTTGTAAACACCTTGTATTTTAAAGGATTACAGCATGCTGAAATCTTCACCGGGTTTAGTAAAGATGATGCCGAACTGAGTGACCAATTGACCGTTTCCTCAAAAATCAATTTATCTGAATCGGAAATTCAAGAAATCATTCTGAGTTTGGAAGCCTTTATGAAAACGCAGCATCCTTACAGAAATCCCAACCTAAGCATATCTGAATTAGCTCATCAAATCCATATACCCAAACGCAAGCTTTCAGAGTTAATTAATGCCTATTATCATCAAAACTTTGTGGATTTCATTAATACCTTTCGTATTGAAGAGGCCAAATCTCGTTTGACAAATCCTAAGGATGAAAAAGAAACCATTCTCGAAGTGATGTACGCAGTTGGTTTTAATTCCAAATCTTCATTTAACACCATTTTTAAGAGAAAGACCGGATTAACCCCTTCTCAATTTAGGAGGAAGAATGATGAATGACAAATTTTGAATTTTGAATGGTGATTGTGGAGGTTCGGATTTATGCTTTCGAGTTTTCGAACCAATTTGGAGGACTAAAAATCGTTCGGATTCGCGTATGCGGTCGATCTGGAATGCCTCCTCTCCTACTTTTGTCCTAAAAAAATTATGAAGTCACTCATTCACCTTTTTATCTTTTTAATTAGTTGTAGTATTTCCTCTCAAGCTCAAGATGTGTTGGTTTTTGAGGGTAAAAATATTCAGGCAAGCAAGGTCAATATTCTACGTTTTGATTTTCAGGAAAGAAAGTATCAAGAATTTAAAACGCTGGAAGTTGAGACTTCATCCTCTTTCCATTTTACTGACCAATTTATAGAACCTACTTTTTATCAAATTAAAATAGACGATCAAAAAGCAATTAGAGTAGCTGTTGAAAAGGCAGGTAAATTGCTTTTTAGTTTTGAGGAAAAATTAATTTTAAAGTCTAATGCTGCGAAAATTGCAGATTTTGGAACGACAATAGGTGCTTTGAATGAGCATTATTTTGCTAGTCTAAAAAAGGAATATGAAGAGGCCGTGGAAAAAAAGGATATGGCCCGTTTGGAAGTTTTAGAAAAACAGAAAGACGATTTATTGATCCAGTTTGTTGGTTCTATGGAAAAGGCAGTTAGAGATATGGGGCCTTCTGCCCAAGCTTATCAGGCTCTAGGTTATTTTGATTCTCACAAAAATTTTGATTTCCTCAAAGAAATGGCTGAATCCTTTGAAAGAAAATTACCCAAGGCTCATTTAACTCAATTTTTGAGGCAAAGAGTGGATGCTGCCGCCCAAGTTCAAAAAGGTGCTAAAGCACCTCATTTTACCACTAAAAATTTAGAAGGGAAAAAGATTGAATTATCTGATTATACCGGCTCTTACGTATTGGTGGATTTTTGGGCATCCTGGTGCCTGGCCTGTAGGGCTGAAAACCCAAAACTTGTAGAGCTTTATGCAAAGTTGCAGTCCAAAGGATTTGAAATTTTAAGCATTAGTAGAGATGAAGAGGAAGAAGCTTATCAAAAAGCATTGGCTAAAGATGAATTAACCTGGACCCAGGTTTGGGATAGAGATGGTAGTCTGGCCAAATTGTATTTGGTTTCTTCTCTTCCTGCTAATTTTCTTTTGGATCCCAAAGGTAAAATAATGGCTAAAAATGTTACGGCGGATCAGTTGGATGCTATCTTGAAGGAGGTGTTTTAAAATAGTGATGACTTAAATTAATTTATTGTGCTTTATTTTAATTGAAGTAAAGTGGAAGTATGGTAGAAGCATGCCGCCTCTGGCGGGCGAAGTAATTAGTTTTATAACAAAATACTTCTATTTACTTCTACCGTACTTCTACCGTACTTCTATCTATTAATTTAACAAGTCTACATTTTTCTCATAATTCTTATATTACAGCAAAAACTCCGTGCTGTTAATTCAAGAGGTTTCCCTAGAAGATATTCCTACAATAATAGATGTTTTCATAAAAAGTTATTTGGAAAGCTACACCTACCTTTGGGAAGATGAAGGGCAACACTACATGAGCACTCAGTTTAATGCCGATAAACTAAAAAAAGACATCACAGACCCCAATAGAACTACTTACCTCCTACAGTTTGAAAATGAGCCCATGGGAGTTTTACAAATTATCCATGATTTCAGCTTATTGAATTATTCCTCCAAACAGGCGCTCAAATTGGATCGAATCTATCTTTTAAAAAAGGCCAGAGGAAAAGGAATCGGAAAAAAGACGATTCAATTTGTCTTTGAAAAAGCAAAATCATTAAATAAAGAGGTGGTAGTTTTGGATTCGATGGAACAAGATAATCCCTTGAAAATCTATGAAAAAATAGGGTTTGAGGTAGAAGGCAAAACAATTTTAAATCTGTCATATGCCAAAAAAGAATTTAATAAGATGGTCTATATGGTCTATCATTTAAATAAACTTCCAAACTAATTATGAAGCAAAGAATTGCTCATATAGCTCTTGTTGTAAAAGATTACGATGAAGCTATAGCCTTTTATACTCAAAAGCTCGATTTCCAATTAATTGAAGATACAGCACTTCCTGACGGAAAACGTTGGGTTATTGTAGCCCCTCCTGGTGCTACAGAATGCAGTTTGCTACTTGCGAAAGCTGCAAATGAAGAACAAGCAAGTCGTATAGGAAATCAAACCGGCGGTCGGGTATTCCTATTCCTTTTTACCGATGACTTTTGGCGAGATTATACCAAAATGAAGCAAATCGGAATTCGGTTTGTCCGACTTCCAAAAGACTTCCCCTACGGTACTGTAGCTGTTTTTGAAGATCTATATGGGAATCAATGGGACTTGATTCAACCGACAGAACAAAATAAAGGGGTTTTATAAATTTCTTACCTGATCCATTTTTGAACAATTGCCTGCTTTTTTGCGTACAAATTAACAACGCATAAAAATATAAGATTTATGATCCTTTAGCAGGTCATCAAGGTTAATCCCTGATGACCTCGTTTTTCTTAATTAACCAACAAAGAATCAATCTCTGCTTCCTCGGGCATTACAAAAATTGAAGGGTCTTTTTTAGATTCTAATAATTGAAAATCACTCACCAAACGTTCATAGCGTTGTTCCCCAATTTCCCCATTTTCATATATATAGCCTGCCATTATCTTAGGCATAATTAATCCATTGACGTCCTCCCATTCACTGTAATGGAGGGCATTATATTTATCAGCTGCTTCACCTGTATAATAAGTTACCGTATAAAGTAACCATTCCATTTTGCCTGTTTCAGGATCAAAATGTAGGATGTATTCATCTTCAGGGGCATCACCCACTCCATCATTATAGGTGATGCGAAGTGCATCGTAAGTTTTTCCTTGTATTGTCTTTGCAGGAAGAACTTCATAATTGATACCAGGGTCAGCTACAATAAAAGGCATAGATACAAAATAGAAACGCAGATTATGGTAAAATCTAGCAGATCCTCTTCCGAAAGCAGCCTTGTTAGGAGATACCCAAACTTCCTGGCCATCAAATCCAAGGCGATAGTCATCATGGCTTAGAAGTACTTTTCGACTATCCAGGTCGATAAGATGTTGTTCTGGTTTTTCAGCTCTTTCAACAGTATAAATCATCGTTTTCATGTCTTGCCAACGCTCGAAACCTCCATGGGCTTCCATTGCTTTCATCAATATCTTTGGCAATTCAGGAACATTTGTTGCCTCTTCTTCAATCGGTGTAGGCTGGGAATTTTCCGTAGCACCACCACCACAAGCAAAAAACAGGCTTGCCGTTGCGAATAAAAAAGTAGAAAGGAGAATAAGACGGTTCATAGATTTAGTTTTATTTGTGAATAGTTGAATTTATTTTCTATCCTTTTTAGACAGAAAGGGCAAATATCTAAGAATTACCAATAGGAGGGCGGAAATTTTTAAATAATTTACCCCGATGTTAACTTAGGCGACAAAAAATTTTGGCAAACTAACTAAGGGAATTACTTTTGGGCTCATTATCCTTATTAATAAAAAATTAGTCATGAGTCTTCATCCCCAAGCCGGAAAACTTCCATCTCCTGATCAGTTGACAGATATTCCTCGTTTGATTACTGCCTATTATGCAATTCAACCTGATCTATCAGATAGAGCCCAACGTGTCTCTTTTGGTACATCTGGTCATCGTGGTACTTCTCTAAACGGATCTTTTAATGAACAACACATTCTGGCTACTACCCAGGCCATCTGTTTTTACAGAGAAAAAGAAGGCATAACCGGACCAGTTTTTATGGGAATTGATTCACATGCCCTTTCTGAGCCTGCTCAAGTAACTGCTTTAGAAGTTCTTGCAGCCAATGGAGTAGAAACAATGATTGCAGCCAACGATGAATATACTCCTACCCCTGCCGTTAGTCACGCCATACTTGTCTATAATCGCGGGCGCTCGCAGGGATTAGCGGATGGTATTGTCATTACTCCTTCTCATAACCCTCCTACCGATGGAGGCTTCAAATACAATATGACCAATGGGGGCCCAGCTGAAGGCAATGTCACTGCCTGGATTGAAAATAAGGCAAATGAAATCCTTGAAAATGGCTTAGATCAGGTCAAACGCATCTCCTTAAAAAAAGCGTTAAAAGCGAACACAACACACCGATATGATTACCTTGATTCCTATACCTCAGAATTAGATCAGGTAATTAATATGGATGTTATTCGCTCAGCTAATCTTTCGATGGGAGTTGATCCACTGGGTGGGGCAGGAGTTAGATATTGGGAACGTATCGCTGATAGATATAATCTAAATTTAAAAGTAGTAAGCACAGATGTAGATCATACTTTCCGTTTTATGACCCTCGATTGGGATGGAAAAATCCGGATGGACCCCTCCTCTTCCCATGCCATGCAAAGACTCATTCAATTAAAAGATCAATTTCCCGTGGCTTTTGCCTGCGATACAGATCATGACAGACATGGAATTGTAACAGGTAGCACTGGTTTAATGGCCCCTAATCATTATCTGGCCGTAGCCATCGATTATTTGTTTCAGAACCGTCCATCATGGAAGCAAAATACAGGAATTGGAAAAACACTGGTAAGCAGTCAGATGATTGATAGAGTAGCTTCAAAGCTAGGCCGCAAATTGGTGGAAGTTCCTGTAGGTTTTAAATGGTTCGTTAACGGTCTCTTTGATGGCTCTTTAGGTTTTGGTGGAGAAGAAAGTGCCGGTGCATCCTTTTTAGATTTTAATGGAGGTGTTTGGTCAACAGATAAGGATGGTATTATAGCTGCACTTTTGGCTGGTGAAATTACAGCCCAGACAGGAAAAGACCCTGGCGAGATTTATAAGGAGTTTACCAAAGAATTTGGAGAACCAGTTTATGCCCGCATAGATGCCCCTGCCACCCCAGAGCAAAAAGATAAATTAAAACAGCTTTCTCCTGATCAAATAACATCAGCTGAGCTAGCAGGAGATAAGATCGAAGCCATTCTTACTAAAGCTCCTGGCAATGGTGCGGCAATAGGTGGCTTGAAAGTAGTAACTGGCAATGGATGGTTTGCTGCTCGTCCCTCCGGTACAGAGAATATCTATAAAATTTATGCGGAGAGTTTTAAAGACGAAGATCATTTGAAAGCCATTCAAGAGGAAGCACAAGGGGTAGTGAATGAAGCGATTAGTTAATGAAAATTTGAACCTTCTATTGCTTTATAAACGAGCCGAAATAGGAACTTTGTCCATTAATAATTTTCACGAAGTAGGTACCAGGAGTTAGGAATTTTGTATTTAAGTTAATTATTCCACTGGGAAATAAATTCTGCTCCTTTACCAGTATTCCATTATTATTAAAAACCAAAACTTTTAGCTGCGAGGAAACCATATTGTCTGGCAAAGTAAGCACCAAATTCTCTATGGCAGGATTAGGGAAAATCTTAAGTTTTTTCGGAGGGTCAATGGATAAGGAATTAGTGATGATTAGATCTGCAGCTTCAATATGAAAGACTCCATTGGCTGTGTGATAAAGAATATCAATATATTGATCTTTGTCAAAATCCTGAGCGATTATTCCAATAGCCCCCTGATCTTTTATAAATCTTTCAGCAGTTATATTAAACTCCTTCCCTTCCACAATAATGATTTTGTTGCCATCGAAAAAAACCATTTCTTTCTCAGGAGAGTCATCAATATTCGCAATGGCTACTCCATCTCCATTACCATTGTTATCCAGGTTTTTTTTGGCAATTAATTCACCGGTACTTGCTTTTAAAAGCCCAATATTTCCAAATCCCCCTTTGATCGCAATTTCAAATTCCCCATCCCCCTCCAAATCACCAACTGAATAATAGAAAATGGTAAAACCAAAGCCTAAATCTTCGTTTTCCCATTTCAAAGAAAAATCTTCTCTATTATAGAGATACATATTATTACCACCGAGAAAAACGAGTTCTTTTTTCCCATCTCTGTCAAAATCTTCTACCCTCAATTCAGGATTAGCATTTCTTGCCCCAGAGTTATTTATTTTATGTGAAAATATTTCCTTGTATTCACCATTTTGGAAAGAATGAATCCTGATATCCCCAAATTGTTGTAAAGTTACGATATCACTTATTCCATCACCATCTAAGTCTTCTAGGCCAAAACTGGTTATAAAGTCCTCAGGAACAACACCTTCCCATATTAAAGAATAATCCTTGGTATCAAATACTTGAATTCTCCTTCCGGTAAAAAAAATAAATTCAGAATTATTTAAATCGCGGGTCCTTCCAATTTGAAATCCTCCTGGTAAGTCTATTCCCTGCAGTCCTTTTACGCGATTAGGAGTTGTTTTTTCGATATCGTATTCAGCAATGAAATACACTCTTCGAGAGTCAACAAGTTGCCTAAAGAGTACATTAATTTTAGGGTCTTCACCCTTGTCAAATTGAAACAATCTAATAGAGTGGACCTGATCTAAGTTGAAACTCTCAAATTCAGTACTTTGAGCTTCTAAATCCAGAATCTTTAATCTTTGACCATTTCCCCAAACTAATTCCAATCTATTATCCTGGTCAACATCTTCCAAGTCAAAATTTAATATTCTTGGTCCTATCTGATCTAGGGTCCAAAGTAAAGACAAGCTGTCCTTATCATATTTGTAACCTGTAATTTGGCCGATTCCCGTTTCTACAATTAATTCAGATATTTTATCATTTATTAGATCAAAAGATTTAATTGCTCGAGTCTGGTAATTTAAATTCACTTCATCGAGAAGAGAATCACTTTCTATATCAAAAATTCTGATTTGATTATTGCTAGTAGTAATCAGTTCCTTATTGTTATCACCATCGAAATCAGTTAACTCGAACTTACCTAATGGCTGGTTTACAGCCCACTGTTCCTCAAAGGTTACCCCATCCCATATGTGTGATCGGTTTGTACTGAAACTAGAGGAATGGATAATTTCAAGATTGCTGTCTAAATCAACATTTTCTAATCTCAATTGAATACAATCTAACACTGGAATACTGGTTACTACCTTAAGATCATCATTTAGAAGAGTATAGACCTTCAAGAACCCTTTAGAACTGAGTCCCAATAATTGCCCTACAACAATTTCAATCGTTCCGTTGCCATCCAAATCGGCTGCAGAAATTGCGCCTGGTTGTATAAAGTCTGTTTGGAAAGTATATAATAATGAAATTTTATCATTTCGTAAATCATAGATGTTCAAATTTCCTCTTTGATCAATCAAAATAATTTCATCATCCTGATCCTGATCAATGTCAGCAATTGTAAAATCGGGAAAGGTGAAGCTTAAATTTATCTTGTCAGGAAAAGTAAGGATTTTATTCTGGCCATATCGTGTAATGAATAAACTTTTATTTGTACTTCCTCCACCGCCAAAAACTATTTCAAGGGGCAGTTTTCCATCTAAATCGGCCACTATTACATTGGATAGACCTACTCCTTCTCCCAAATCTGAAAATTCCCATCGTTTTTCAAAATTTTGAGCAAATGCGACATTTGCAAAAACACAACATATAAAACAGATCAAACTGAAGTTATTCATACTGGAGTTATAATATTTTTATTGAAAATTATATACAAATTCGAGACTAAAGACGTGCATAAATACACACTCTCAATCAAATTTAATTGAATATATAATAATCTAAAAAAATATTCAATTTACTCTTTATCTACTGCCTGACCAACTCAAATTTTAACTCTTTTACAGGAGGGTTTTGTGTGCTCATTTTCTCTATGATCTGCCAATGGCACCCAGCTGGACCAGAAAAAACAAAGCAGCGCTCTCCAAATTCATTCTTTTGAATTTTGGTAGACTTGAGGTTGGAATCTTTAGTCACCAGTTCATATACCATATCTAGCTTAGAGGTGTAAAAAGAATGAAGTGTTATTCCTAATTCGCCTGGCCTTTGCTGGGCGGACCGATCCAGCTTATTGCCAAGGGGTACGAAAAACTTCAATTTACCACAAATGTTATTAGGCGATACAAAACCCCAATACCAATGGGTATCTCCAGGTGCAAACTGGAATACTCTTTTAGGTCCTTTCAACCAGTCTCCTGCAATGGATGGATCCTCCTCAGCTTTAATTCCCAATGCAGTCTGCAAATAATTCATTTGACGAATATCCTCCAATTGAATAATAAAATCATGATGCGTAAATTCACTGGTTTTTAAAGTGCTGTGTTCCCCAATCGTCCCATAACCAGGAATGTGATACCCATAACGCTGAAAAAATACATGGTTGAAAAATTCACCATAAACGCCTGTTTCTCGAACAATAACAGGCCGATTAAAGAAATCTTTCTTTTTATCATCTAAACCGAAAAGGTCGTCCGCAATAGGCTCTATGGGAAGCCAGGGTTCGCCTGCATCTCGGGCTGCTTTATATACATCCACCAGGCGGATTATGTCATTGGTGCGCATAACGGCCATTCTCTGGCCAATGGTTTCAGGTGGAGCATATCCCACACCTCGGCCTAATGGCTTATCCCAAACAAGAATTCGCAATAATCCATGGCTATCGATTTCTCCATTTTGAAGGCGAAAAGATTTCAATTTTGAAGCTACTCCGTAAAGATTTTTGGCTTCCTCCTCTCCTAATTCTGCACTATCGACCACTGAAAAGCCAAATTCTGCGAAATATTTTATGGCATATTCCGGATCTTCTACTCCCATCATTACTTCATAAACCCCACTAATCCCTGTATCAGGAAGATCTACATTTTGAGCAACAAGAGTGCTCGCTAAGCTAAAAACGAACATAAAACCTAATATTTTTCTCATCCTTCAAGATTTGCAGCCTGAGTTGTTTTTTTGAAATTAATCCTAACCAGCAAGAATCCAATCAAAGCTATAGCACACAACACAATCATAATCATAATAGCCGGAACATAGGAGCCATCGGCCACACTACGCCTTCCCAAAAATTGGATTCCGGCTACTGATGCAAGGGTATCGATGGTCAAAACAATGCCCAGTATTTTTCCGTAATCCTGACCATAATATAATTCGGCTACGATAATTTGAATCATAGTAAATACTCCGCTATAGGCAATCCCATAAGTTACCGCATACCAATAGGGCGACCAGTTGCCAGGGTCTGTTCCCATCAGGTATAAGAAACCATTGCCGATTAATAGCAACAATATAGAGGCGGCCATGACCATCTTTTTGTTAAAGCGATCACTAAGGAAGCCAAAGCATAATTTCCCAACCACTCCAAATAAAAAGAAAGCCGATCCAACATTGGTAACCAGTGCGGAAGGAAATTTAAGTTCATTTTGAAGGTAGATATCTTGATGTTGCCCCATGCCAATAATGCAAAACCACAGAATTCCAGTAGCCAAAAAAATCAGATAAAGGGTAGGACTTTTTAATGCCTGACTAAAGCTCATCCCTTTCACCAGATTTCGTTTTGGTTCTTCGGAAGCGCCATCTGGAAATAAACCAATTTCTTTGGGAGTGTTCTTCACCAGGACAAACCAGGGAATGATCATAAATAAAGCTCCTATACCTGCTAATAATAAAGAGGCATTTCGCCAACCCATAGCATCAATGGCATCTCCTGAAACTTTGTTAAACAAAGCACCACCTAAACTACCAGCTACCAATAAAATACCTACTGCCTTACCGCGGTGCTTATGAAACCATTTAGTCAAAATATACATGCTCGATGCCAAACCCGCACCCGCCAAACCAATTGCTAAGATGACATATACCCCAATGAATTGACTGAGATTATTAATTCGGCCAAATAAGACTAAGCCTATAACCAAAATGATAGCCCCTAGCAACATTATCCGCTTAGGCTTCTGCTTGTCTAAGAGGGCACCAATAAAAGGCATCAAAACGGCCAGGGCAAAATAAAATATGGAAACGGGCCTTGTCACTTCCTCTCTAGACCATGAAAAAATCTCAATTAAACTGGGGTAAAAGCGTTTGAGAGAAAGAGTGACAATACCATTTGAGGCCGAATAAATAAGGCATAAGCCTAATAAAACCCACCAACCATAGAATACTTTTTTCATCCTGTTTTTTTTTGGTAAAAGGTTGAAAGTAGAAGGTAGAAAGACAATGTAAATAGCAATAGCAATGTCAATGTCAATGTCAATGGCAAACTATGCAATGAATTTATACTTGTGATTTTGTTTAGCATAATTTCTTCTAGAGATATCTTTTTTTACCTTCTACTTTATACATTTTACTTTATACTCTGATAAGAAGTTTACCAAAATTATCTCCTGTAAATAGTTTTTGGAGTGCTACCGGAAATTGTTCAATCCCATCAATAATCTGTTCTTTGGTTTTCATTTTACCAGCGTTCAGCCATTCTGATAACTGATCCACAGCCCTTGGATATTCTTTGATAAAATCAAAAACGATGATTCCCGTAAGGATTCCTCTGGCCGATACTATTTTCATATAATTTTTAGGACCATAAAATGAAGCCTGATTATATTGAGAAATAGCTCCACAAATAACCACTCTGGCACCTCTAGCTAAATTAGCCAGGACCGTATCGAGTAATGGCCCTCCAACATTATCATAAAATACAGAAACTCCCTCAGGGCAGTACTCCTTTAATTTTTGATCAACGTCCTCAGTTTTATAATTTATGGCTGCATCAAAACCACATTCCTCTAGTAAAAACCGACATTTAGCATCAGAACCGGCAGTTCCTACTACTTTACATCCCAATACTTTTGCAATTTGTCCTACCGTAGAACCTACAATTCCAGCTGCACCGGAGACAAAAACCGTTTCTCCAGCTTGTGGCTGGCCCCTTTCTTTAAGCCCAAAAAAGGCAGTCATTCCAGGCATGCCCAATATCCCTAAATGCCAGGACAGGGGTCCTTTTTCAATATCACATCTGCTTAAACCCTGCCCATTGGAAACGGCATAAGTTTGAGCCCCAAGCAATCCGGACACATATTCACCAACCTTATAATCACGATTTTTGCTTTCGAGAATTTTCCCAGCGGAAAAAGCGCGCATAACAGCTCCTAATTCAACCCCTTTTATATAAGTCGTTCCTTCATTCATCCATCCCCTCATAGCAGGATCCAATGAGATGTACTCAATTTCAATGAGTAATTCACCTTCCTTTACTTCTTCTAATGGATTTGTCTGAATATCGAAATCACTAGATTTTACCATACCTTGAGGTCGAGCACTCAATATTACCTGGGTATTTTTCATTAAAAAGAGATTATTTTTAGTTAATCATTTTAATAGTTAACTAAATTAACTATTTTTATTACAATTCAAATATCTTTTCCAAAATTTTATGCTAAAACGATTCTTTACAGTTGATAATCAGTGTTTGCATGTCAGAATTATGGGGAAAGGTCCTCCTATTTTACTGCTTCACGCCTCACCAAGCTCATCAAAAATGATGATCCCCTTGATGCAGCAATTATCCTCTCATTTCACTGTAATTGCGCCTGACACTCCGGGCTATGGTTTATCCTTGCCTTTAAATTACACTTTTAATGAAGTGGCCGATTATGCTGAATTTTACATAAAATTTGCGAATCAATTGGAATTAAAAAAATGGAGTGTTTATGGTACTGCTACCGGAGCACAAATTGCCATTAGAATGGGACTCAATTACCCAGGGCGCATAGATCATTTATTCCTGGATAATGCTGCCCATTTTGATGATGAACTAAGAAAATCAATCTTACAAAGCTATTTTCCAGATTTAAGTCCACAAGCTGATGGCAGCCATCTAGCTAAATTATGGACTATGGTAAGAGATCTGTTTGTATTTTTTCCCTGGTCATTTAGGGCAGATCAATACCGCCTCCAAAGTCCGTTTCCACCTGTTCAGGTTTTGCAAGCAGTAGCAATAGATTTTTTACAGGCGGGTGCCAATTACCATCTTGCTTATCGAGCTGCCTTTAAGCATGAAAAAGCAGAATTTGTTCAAGAACTTTCAGTTCCTACTACCATTTTTAATTGGGAAGCGAGCATTGTAAAGCCATATGTAGTTCAATTGCTTCAGCATGATTTGCCCAATAATGTTGTAGTGATAAAAACCAAGGCCGATCGTTTAGAGCGATTACAAAAAATGTCAGAACACATTAAAAGTAAGATAAACTCAAATGAAGCTTCCCTTAGCTTTTCAAAAAACAATGAAGGAAATCAGGGTTATTTTCACTTGAAAAAAGGCGCTATCCATTATTTTCGATCTAGGTATAAGGACGGAATTCCTCATATCTTGCTTCATGACTTCCGCAGTTCCGCTGCTGTCTTATTGAAAAAAATGGAGGAATATTTTCCCAATACAAATGTTTTTGCCGTAAACCTTCCAGGGCATGGAGATTCTGATCATTTTGACCTGGAACCAGATCCAACCATATTTGCACAATTTATCTATAAAATTCTGACAAAAGCAGGGTTTTCTAAATTTACCGTATCTGGATTAGGATGGTCCAGGCAAATAGCCAATATTTTAAATCATCAGTATGGAGTTGGAGTTAAAACATTTAGAGGTCCTGACCAGCTGCCTCTCCCTCCGATTCAAGCAGATGAATATGGAATGCATCTTTTTAAAGGCTGGTTTTACCTAAGAGATAGGGCATTGTTTGAGAATGCAGAAAAAAAGAAAGGGATTAAGTCTCCCCATAATGCTTTGGATGATGCTGAATTTTTACAAACTCAATTGACTGAATGGTTGAAATGCAAGTATTAGTTATGAAAAACCTATTCATTTCCATCAGTATCTTTTTATGCTTAGTTTCTTGTAATAACATCGAGAAAAATTATTCTGTTATGGATACCACCATGGATCAAATCGCTAAGCAGCTGGAAGGAGAATTTAATAATTTCCAACAATGTTGGCAGGAGAATACAAATGAAGCGATTCATCGAGTAAAAATAGAGGCTCCCCACCAACATATCCATTCAAAATTTAAGGCTTTTGAAATTGAAGGCGAGGATGATTTATATTTTGCCCTTACCCATAGGGAAGGAAGAGATAGCAACAAGATCCTCAAGCAAGAAATCTGGCATTTTTGGCAAGATAAAGAAGCAGGAAATACTCTTTCAGAAAGATACGCTCTGTCCATTAATACAAAAATTCCTCAATCTGTTGCTGATTTAGGTGATGCTGAGCCAGGAATTTTGACTTGGAGAATAAATGAAAATAGCCTTCAGGCCCAAACAGAAAATCAAGATTTGGTTATTACTATTGAGGAAGATGCTTTAACCATTACAGGAAAACAAACCTTGTTTGAAAATGCCGAAATTGTTCCCTATCGGATGTTAAGGTGTCGATTCTTTTCTGGCTGGATTGAATATCCCTTACCCGAAAATCCAGATAGTACTTTTAGAATGGGAAATTTAAAGCTTCATGATCAAGGCGGCATTATTCAATTGACTTTAGAAGATGGAACCAAAAGTGATTATAGTGTTGAACTCACCCAGCTAGTTTATGGCAAACAAATTGCCATAATGAAACTGGCCGTTTACCAAGAACCATTCGAAAATATCGATTATAACAGCAGAGCCATCAGCTATGCCTGGACCAGTCCTGAAGCCAAAAGATTGGGCATCAATTTGCGCAAAATTGTATCTGGATGGACTCTGATTGAACCAGGTTTTATTAATTCAAATAATATGAATCAGGAGTAAATGATTATGAAAACAGCATTTCACTACATTCAGGAATATCTCATTGGTGATTTTGACAATCAGAATCAAATCGATAAGGAAAGATCTCAGGGAAAGCAAATCCACCCTTACGCCAAACATGTTACCCGCGATTTTAATCACCGAATTCATGGATTACCTGAAAATTTTGAAGGGAGTTTTATTCTGGAAGAAAGCTATTATCAATATCCTGACAAAGAACTAGAAATCAAACCCTTACTGTTTTTATTTGAACATGTACTTGATGATCAGGTCCGGCTGAATTCTATGCAAATTCCGGATACGTGGGACAAGGCTGATGTAAGAAATGATAATCCTGACCTTTCTTTCCATTTTCAGGATTTAAAACCTTCTGACCGCTTCCGACCGGCCATCTACTATTTCTTTGGTGATCATTTTAAAGTGAATGCGCCTAATGATTTGGGCAATGGCATGCGGTTTACGCTTATCGAAACCCTTAGAAAAGATCGATTGGAAGTAATGGAGTTGTTGGAGAAAGATGGGCAGAGATTGACACCTTATGATACGCCGATTATTTATGAACGGATTGAGGATTCTTAATAGGTGGGATAGTAGAGCTAAATTTAAGGTCATTCGGTTATTTTAAGCTTATATTGTCCACGCTGATCTCGCAAATGTACTCATTACTCATTACCCATTACTCACTACTCAATTATTCCTTTTTCTCCCAACCTCTTTATAACCTCAGCCTGGATGCCAATAAAATCTTTTTTGGTGAAATCGGGATTATTGGAGATGGAATTGCTAGGATAAAAACTGTTGTTGCTGTAATTAGAAGCATACAATTCAAATCTTTGTCGGGCAATAAAATTTCCCATTCCTATTCTTTTTCTGGCATGTCTTAAGGCGTTTAAATCAATGGAAGCATTAGCCACCATGCTTTCACCTGTGTCCGCTTCAGATAGAACCAAACCTTCATAGTTTACAATTTTTGATCCTCCATCAGTGGAGGCGAAAGGAATTCCGATGTCAGCAATACCGCCAGAGTTAGCAGAGATCACATAAGCCATATTTTCGATGGCTCTAGCCATTTTTGCCACATTTTTTTGACTGAGCAATTGACTACCAACTTCAGAGGAAGAATGAAGGAAAATTTCCGCCCCATTCATCATCAAGCATCTGGCAATTTCGGGATAGAGGATTTCTTCTGAAGCAATGCAAGCTAAATTGCCAATTTCCGTTTTGGCTACCGGAAAAATTACCTCCATGCCATATACTTCCAAATATTTATCCCAAACATCATGAGGAGTTGGGGCAAACATGGAGTTCAGTCGTCGATATCTTAGGATGACCTCACCACTAGGATCAATGATAAAGCTAGTTTGAAAATATAAATCTGGAAAATAAGGATCCAATTCATAGGCATTCCCCGACAAATAAATAGCATTATTTTGAGCCAGGCTTCCCAACTTCTCATATATCTTGCCATTGATTTCAATACAAGCTTTTTCACGCCAAGCTTCCAGGCTTTCGCCCATAGGGAAACTGGTAAGGAAATACTCAGGTAATACCACCAATCGAGTATCTGGACCGATAAAAGCTTTGGAAGCTCTAATTTGTTCTGATAATCGACGGATGGTAGATTCCATAATAGTTTCTGCTTCTTTACGATCCTTAGCTTTATTTACGGCAGAACAGGTTACCTGGAGAGCTAGTGCTTTGTATGGCTTCATGTCAGTTTAAATTGCTTCGATTATTTTTAGTTAACTAAATTAACTATTTTTAATTCAAAAATATCCAATATGGAAAGTATTCTTTCGATAGTTCCACAATTACTACAAATTTTATTATTTCTCATCATGTTTGGAATGGGAATGACTTTAACTGTTGGAGATTTTAAAAGAGTCGGACAATTCCCCAAAGCGGTAATCATAGGATTAACCAATCAAATTATTCTTCTACCTTTAGTTGGGTTATTATTAATCAAAACCATTCCAATGGCTCCATATATTGCCATGGGTTTGATGATTGTAACGGCCTGTCCGGGAGGAGCTACCTCCAATGTAATTTCTCATTTATCGAAAGGGGATACTGCTCTTTCCATAACATTGACGGCTTTTTCCAGTGTAATCACCATCTTTACCATTCCTTTCATCATTAATTTTGCCTTACTAGAAGTAATGGGTGAAGGAGGGAAATCAATACAATTACCTATTATAAATACCATTTTAAATATCATAAAACTTACAGCCCTGCCTGTTGCTTTGGGCATGTTAATAAACTATCGATTCCCAGTATTTTCCCAAAATAGCCGGAGTACGCTGGCATGGATATCAGGGATATTCATTTTAATTGCTCTAGCTTTAATCGTTTTGAAACTAGCTGAGTTGGGGAACGTTTGGGATTTTATCAAGGCGGCGGGTATAGGAGTAATTTTATTAAACCTAATTACCTTGGGGATTGGATTTATCAGTTCAAAAATATTCGCCCTTGAAACTGCACAATCTATTACCATTTCAATTGAAAGTGGAATGCAAAATAATGTTTTAGGAATGGCAATAGCTACAGCCCCTACCCTATTAAATAGTCCTCAAATGGCGGCCTCGGCTGGTGTATATGGAATTGTAATGTGTACTACAGGAATGATTTTAATTTATTTTTTTAGAAAAATGATCAAACCCGTTCCTAAGCAATAAATCTAATCTTCATTTTGTATAGCATAAATGCGCTCATACATTTTGGTAAGTGCCTCGGGATCTTCCAATTGATTTTTGGCATAGGTTGCGCATCGATCTATAAAATTGAGAAATTGCTGTTTTTCCTCATCACTGAATTGCTCTAAAAATGCTGAGTTGGCTTCCCTTCTAAGAGGTTCTATTTCTGTAATCAGCTGTTTGCCTTGTTTGGTAAGCTTTAATTTTTTTCGGCGACGATCAGTTTCATCTTCAATTTGTTCCACTAAGCCTTTTTGAATTAAAATTTTCAGGATGTTGGTGATTCCAGGTCGGCTAACTTTAAGAGAATCTGCCAATTCAGAAGCAAACATCCCCTCTGTATAATCCCCTTTTTCAATAAAAGGAATATTAGGGTCGTGAGCCAAATGAAGCAAAACAACATATTGTTGGGTAGTAATTCCTGCAAATTTATAAATAAGGTCCCCTCTCAATCTGATCTGGCTAGTCAAATTGATTATGCTAAATAATAGGGAAGCATCAATACTTTTCTCAATCATCTTCTTTCGTTAAGGTTTCAGCCAATCGCCAATTCCATATGGATCATCCAATGCGGCTGAAACATGTTCATGTTTTATTTTCCAGCTGTTATCAAGTTTACAAAGTACAAAAGTACTTCGAAAAACTTGAGAAAAAGTACGATTTTGCACTTCTACTGCTAATTCAACTACTCCTCCAACCCAGGCCATCGTTTCGGATTCTTCTTTAAAAGGTCCTTCCACCCAGTTTATGGATTGGAGGGATAATCCTGATTCACAAAAATCTTTCCAGCCTTTTGAAATGTTTGCATGTCCTCGGTTGCTTAATCGGGGGCCTTCTAAAATGACGTACAATTCCTCAGAAGGGAAGTAGGCATTACTAATTCCAGCAGCATCTTTATTGATGATTAACTGGTAAAAATTATTAATGGTGCTTACAGAATCCATAAGACTTTACATTTTATTGATGTCCTCGGCAATTTCCTCAACCGTCTTATCAGGATTTTGCAATTCTTCCATTTCCTGCTGAATAATACGAAGTACTCTTGATATGTATTCACTATGCCAAAGCTGTCTTTCCTCTTCTATTATGGCGCTATCAGGGACATAATGTTCAATTTCTTCTCTGCTCACAATCCCCTTTTTTTCCAAAAGCCTTTCCAGAGTATCTATGCGTTCTCTGGCCACAGCCAACTCTCCAGCAATGGCCATGGTAATATTAAGGACTCTTTCAACTGCAGGATCTTCAAAAAAATAGGGTCTTTTCCCTTTGGCTTTATTAGAAGCCAATTTTATATAATCAACGCTACTATTTTGCATTTTGATCGTAAATTTTTAGAAAAATAAAAACAAGTGTTTATTTGAAGAGACTATCCCTTATTCCTCCTTGCTTTTTAGTGCTTCCAGGCACCGAAAACATTCCAAACAGGGCTCCTTCCGTGATCTTCTGGTTCATCAGCCTTCGTTTTCCCATCATCGAGATCATTAATAGCTTTAACCCCAATTTGCATAAAATCTTCCTTATTGAAACCTGATTTAGTCATCAGTTCATCAGGCATAATATCGTGCATTTTGGACCAGAAAGGCTCACTATTATAATAGGCATCCCAATCACGGATGAATTGCTCAAAAAGGCTCATCTCATCAGTATATTGAGGTTGTTCAATATGCAAGGTAATTCCGCCTGGCTTAAGCATTCTGTATATCTCTTCCATTATTTTATATATAGACTT
Organism: Saprospiraceae bacterium; assembly: GCA_028285545.1. Classification (GTDB taxonomy): domain Bacteria; phylum Bacteroidota; class Bacteroidia; order Chitinophagales; family Saprospiraceae; genus JANQPA01. The sequence continues at coordinate 307,113 of JANQPA010000018.1, forward strand.
GCCACCTGTTTCGTGTAAAAACATAGTGGTCTGGATCCAGTCGAAGGATTCATCCTCAAAGGGGGTTTGAGAAGCCTCTACCTGCATAAAAGTCACATTCTTGATTCCCAAATCCATGGCTCTTGCATGACCATATCTCAACATTGGAGCCCCTGTATCAATAGCGATGATCTCAGCCTCCGGATAAGCCATAGCGATAGGCAAAACATTATGTCCCATCCCACAGCCGATATCCAGAATTCTCTTTGGCTTAAACTCAGAATGGGTGGTTTTCATCCAATGTGAAATGGCCTTACCTCCGCCATCATTAAATTTACCCAATAAGCCGGCTGTTGTAACAAATACACCTGAATCATAATTAGCAGCTGCACTAACATCACCTTCAATCACTTCTGTATGATAACTTCCCGGCATTAAATGATTATCGACCGCCAGCAAATATGGAGGTGGTTGACATTCCTTGTCTAAGATCAGGGTCTTTTTCCCTTTGTTGAGGCTTTCGGCTTTTTCTTTCAAATCTTCAGCCTGTCTTAAAACCAATGAACGGCCGGCCTGTTGTCTCATTTCCATGGTGCATCTGCGCAAAGCCGACCAGGCTTGATAGTGAGGATCTTTTTTCATGGCTTCTTTTACCTCTTCTCGGGTAGTGAAGCCTCTTCCGTGGTCTTTTTTAAAATCTGGCTCTACCCTTTTGTCAAAGGCCATTTGATTTCCTTGTGAAACATGAGCCAGGTGTTTATTCAAGCTTGCTAAAAAATTATATCGAGCTCTTTCATCATGGGTAGTTTCTGGCAGCATAGCGTGCTTAGCCATTTTATTCCACACCGGTGGTAAGTTTTTTGCAGCCATGTTTAAGTTTTATGTTATTATTTTTCAATTTTATCGTTCTAAGTCTCAGAATTTCCACTTACATAACCTAATCTTTCATCTTTTTCCATATCTTCTTTTCTTCTATTTTCAGGAATTCCATAACCTCCTCCCCCTGGTAGGGTAAAAATAATTTCTTCTCCAGGGTGAAATTTATTCAAACCTTTTGGCGCAACTGGACGAGGGGGAATGATCTGTATGCTTCCTTTTGCTCCGTTTTCTCCACCACAAATACCCTGAGCCCGTGTCTTTATTTTTTCGGTCAAGATAGAGATATTAATGGCTTTGTCTCCAATATGTTTAAAGCTAAATACCTGACCCAATCCGCCACGATATTTTCCGTCGCCACCAGAATTAGGAGCTAAGGCCTTTTGGGTAACCAGTACCGGAGCACTATTTTCCAATACCTCAATAGGAACATTAGCAACATTGGTTGGAAAGCTCAGAACATGTATTCCATCCTGGTGTGGTCTGGCACCATAACCTCCATTCAAGAAAAAATACTCTACATATTCATTGCCGTCATCGGATTTTCCATTTAAGACGATACACCAGCAAGCGCTTCCGCAATCTGCCTGTACTTTATCGGGAACAGCCTGGGCCAAGGCCCCAAATACTACAGAATGAAGCATATTGCCGGTAATATTACGGGCACCCAGGGGTACCGATCCTTTGGCATTAACCAAACAATTTTCAGGAGCAGTTACTTTAATTGGACGAAATGCTCCTTCATTATTGGGAACCTGAGGGCTAAAAGTACATTTGATAGGATAAGCAGTATAGGCATAAGTATAATTAAGTACAGCATTAATACCCAGGTAATGAGGTCCGGAAGTTCCCTCATAATCCACTGTAATTTCGTCCTTTTTTATAGTTATGGTCGCTACAAATTTGATCAATTCCTCTACTCCATCCCCATCTGCTTCATATTCATAGCGATATTGGCCATCTGGTGCAGCAAGAATGGCTTTTCTCATGGCAACCTCAGAGGAATTAATGATTTCTTCACCAAGGGTATCTATTTCTTCCAAATCGTATTCATTCATCAATAAATGCAAGGATCTTATCCCCTGATCATTTGCAGCTATTTGAGCTCGGATATCTCCTAAAGTTTGGCGAGGAGCACGAACATTAGCTTCAATCAGTCGAAATAAAGTAGCATTATTTTTTCCAGCCTTAACCAATTTGGTTGGGGGAACCATTAGGCCTTCTTCATATAAATCTCTGGCACCTGCTCCCCAAAGGGTTCCACCCATATCTGGAGAATGGGCAATGGTGCCGATAAAACCAATTAATTTATTTTTAAAAAAAATAGGCGAAACAATGCCAATATCGGGTTTATGACCAGCGCAAAGCCAGGGATCGTTAGTCATTACTACATCCCCTTCCACCCAATTATCTATAGGGAAATAATCCTTTAACAAGGCCTGGGTTAGCATCGGTAAAACCCCTAAAAAAGATGGAACGCTGATACTTGACTGAGCAAGGGATCTTCCTTCGCTATCCATTAAAACTACAGCAAAGTCGTTACTCTCACGAGTCACTGTAGAAAAAGCCGTTCTCTGTAGGGTTGTTCCTGCCTCATCCACAATTGAAATCAATCTGGACCACAAAATACTAAGGGTAATTTTATCATAGATTGTACTTGGCTGTGTATTCATGGTCTCAAATTATCCGATGGTTACAATTATATTTTTATACTCGTCAATTTCAACACTGGTATTGGGTCCGATTACGCTGGTACTTTCCATCTCTTCAATAATTGCAGGGCCGGGAAAACGATCTCCTTCCTGTAATAAGTATCTGTTATAAACCGGGCAATCAATAGCCTGGCTTCCCAAACTGGCAAAACAAACTGGACGTGAACCTTTCAAAGCATTACCAACATCATTACTTTTTGATAGATGCGGCGTTACTTCCGGTGTTGGGCCACTGACGATTACTCTCCAAGTCACGGTTTCCATCGGAACTTTATCAATAGAGCGACTATAACGCAATTCATATTCATCGATAAATCTCTTCTCTATTTCCTTGATGCTTTCTTTATTAAGCAGACCCTCGGGTATAGCCACAGAAATCTCATGACCTTGACCAGCATATCTCATATCCGCAATTCGTTGAACCCTTGCCTCTTTTTTCTCGATTCCTGAATTTTCCAAAAAAGAAATTCCTTCCTCCTCCATATCCTTTAACATTCGATTCACTCTATCCCAGTTCATTTCCTCCAATTTACAGACATAACTGCTGATCCTTTCACTCGCTAAGGGAGAAACTAAGAAGCCAAGTGCGGAGGTTACTCCAGCACCTATTGGAATAATTAATTGCGGAGCATGCAAAAGTTTGGCAACTCCAAAAGCATGAACAGGTCCTGCCCCTCCAAATGCCATCATACTAAAATGGCGGGGATCCAGGCCTTTTTCCAGAATATGAACTCTGGCAGCATTGGCCATATTTTCATTCACAATTTTATGAATGCCCATTGCTCCCTCAATGATGCTTACTCCTAAGGGGCCTGAAACATATTTCTCTATTGCTTTTTCGGCTAAATCTTTTCTCAACTTCATCCCTCCACCCAGAAAATAATCCTCATTAAGATATCCCAGTACCAAATCAGCGTCGGTGACGGTAGGTAATTCTCCTCCTTGTCCATAACAAGCAGGGCCAGGTTGTGAAGAAGCACTTTCAGGTCCCACTATCAAAAGTCCTAGTTCATTTACTTTGGCAATACTTCCTCCACCTGCTCCTATTTCGATCATATCGATTACAGGAATTCGGACGGGAAGTCCACTACCCTTTTTAAAACGCCGTACCCTGGCAGCCTCAAATTGATTGGTAATTTCTGGCTGGTTATCTCTGATTAAAGAGGCTTTTGCAGTAGTTCCCCCCATATCAAAGGCCAATAAATTAGGTTTTTGGATAAGTTTACCAAAAAAGATTCCTGCCATCGTTCCTCCTGCCGGACCGCTTTCAAGCAAGTGGATGGGTGCTCGTCGAGCTCCTTCAATAGAAGTAAGTCGACCACTTGAAATCATAATGTTTATGACTCCTTCGAAACCTAAGGATTTGAGTTGAGATTCTAGTTTACTAAGGTATTCATCTGTAATGGGCTGAACATAAGAGTTCATACTTGTAGCTGAAGTGCGTTCATACTCCCTTATCTCCGGCATAATTTCCGAAGAAAGGCTATAGTAAAGTTGAGGATAATGCTCACTTAAAAAATGGCCAACTTTCTGTTCGTGACTTGGGTTAGAAAAGGAATGCAAAAAGCATACAGCAATAGATTGAACACCTTCCTTAATACAAAATTTGATGGCTTCCTTTAATTCCTCAAGATCCATTTCTTCAAGAACGGTCCCGTTCTTATCCATTCGCTCACTAATGCCAATTCTCAGGTTGCGAGGAACTAATGGTTGAGGGGTGGTCAAAAACAAGTCATAAATATCGTATCTGAGCTCTCTCCCAATTTCTAACACGTCCTCAAAACCTTTGGTGGTAATTAAGGCCGTCTTTTTTCCTTTTCTTTCGATAACAGCATTGGTGACCAGCGTAGTTCCATGAACAATTCCGGCAAGTTCTGCAGGTTTCATTCCATACTCCCTGATAAGCTGATGAATTCCATTTAAAATGCCAGTAGCAGGGTCAGGATAGGTAGTCAAAGTTTTTCCAAACTGAATTTGACCATTTGACTCATTCAACAAAACAAGATCAGTGAACGTACCCCCGATATCAATTCCTAATTTCATACTAATGATATTCTTCGCCGCCACTCACATTCATGGCTTCGCCGGTAATATAATTGGCCTGATCAGAACATAAGAAAGCTACTGCCTTGGCAATGTCTTCTACCAATCCTGTTCTTCCAAGTGGGTTTCTATCTTTTATACTCTGCAGGTAAGTTTCATAATCCAGGCCCAATTTTTCGCTAAAAAATTGATTTTGCCAATGCCCTAATCCTGTAGTAATATGATTGGGACATACCGCATTTACCCGTATACCAAATTGTCCTAACTCCACAGCATTAGATCGTGTTAAACCAATCATCCCATGTTTAGAAGCGGTATAGGCAGCAGCATAAGGAAAACCTGATTTTGCTGCTTGACTGGCAATATTAATAATATTACCTCCAGAATCTTGTCCTTTCATCACTCGTGCAGCATGTTTTGAGCACAAAAAGGCTCCCTTCAGATTAACATCCAAAACCGCATCCCAGCTTTCAGCTTTAAATTCGGTAAACTCCTCCATTATATAGCCTACTCCGGCATTATTGACCAAAATATCCAGACCTCCAAATGCCTCCTGCACTTGCTTCATTAACTGAGTTATTTCTTCCTCAAATCGGACATCACAAGCTATTGCAATAGCCTGAACTCCCTTAGAGCGTGCTTCAGCAGCAATGGCCTCCATTTCATCAGTGGTACCAATATGGTCCTTGCTAAATTGTTGACCCTTTACTGCCCCTATATCAGTTATTACTACATTACATCCTTCCTCTGCCAATTTCATGATAATTGCCTCTCCAATTCCTTTTTTCCGGCCAGAGCCGGTAACAATAGCTGATTTTCCTTTTAAATTATACATACATCAAAGTTTAGGCGGCCTACTAAAAAATCAGGCAATCTGGTCAGATACAATAAAAATTGGATTATCGGCAATAGCCTGAAATTCCCCGGCTACTTTCTGCATGGTTGCTGTAGCAATCTCTTCTCCCAGTTTAGCCATATCATTTATATCAATGACTTCGCAATACTGATAAGGAGAAGCATCACCACTACCCATTATTTCATTCAATCTGTAAACTTTAAAGTCATCTACAGAGTCAAGTTTTTTGACCGTTGCTACGTCCGTATGCTTAGCCCAGTGCTCATAAGCATCCCTGGCCTGTTCGTCTTTTAAATTGAATAGTACGACTAATGCTGCCATGGTTATTCGTTATTTGGTTATTCGTTAATTAAAGTTTTCCACCTTCCACTTTCCGCCTTCTAAGTTCCATTTGCTTTCAAAAAATTTTTACCAGCTACCTTGATCAAACCTTGGACCGAGTTCAATATCATTTTAGCTCCTTTATCAATCAGAGCTTGGGCCTGTTCCGGAGTACCTGCTACCGTTCCAAAAAATTTACCAGAAGCCCGGATGGTTTGAAAGATTTCATCGAGCATTTTTTTCACTTCAGGGTGGCCAGGGCCATCATAATACCCCATTGACATGGCCAAATCACGAGGACCAATAATAAAACCATCTACGCCATCAATCTGACAAATGGCCTCGAGGTTTCGCACACATTCCATACTTTCTACCTGAGGGAGGACAAGTGTCTGCTCATTGGCATATTTGACATATTCTCCCTGAGACAATGACCCCATAAAATAGTCGGCTGCCCTTACAGGTCCCAAGCCTCTCTGTCCCATCGGTGGATATTTGATAGCATCAACTAGTTTTTTAACATCATCTGTGGAATCGATACTTGGCATCATTACTCCCATGATCCCGGCATCCATATATTGAAGAATTAATTTTGAATCTACGCTCCGAATCCGAGCGAGCGGAGTACATCCAGTCAATTCACAAGCTCGAATCAAATGACTAACATCGGAAATGGAAATACTGCCATGCTCTCCATCAATCATATAATAATCAAAACCCAACAAGCCTATGTATTCTACAATAGTTGGATCCTTGGTTGGAGAAATCACCCCAAAACCTGCCTTTCCTTCTATTATCTTTTTTTTCAGTTTGTTTTCTTTCATGCTTATTTTATTTCTTCTCCTGCAGCGATTTTTTTCCTTACAAAATTCATAAGACCACCTTCCCTACCGACTTCGGCTACAAAAGGAGCAACAGGTACAGATTGAAAGCTGTTGTTTTGACTTAAATTTTTGATAATTCCAGTATCAGGATCAAACTCTAATTCATCACCTGTTTGACAACCTTTTGCGATATCTTTGCAAGTTATGAAGGGCAAGCCATAATTAATGGCGTTTCTAAATTGCAGCCTGGCAAAGCTATCTGCAAATACTGCTTTGATACCAGCTCCCATAAGTCCTGCAATCACATGTTCAATACTTTTTCCGCCTCCGGCAAAATTATGGGCTGCAACAATAAAGGTATAGCCATGGTCTTTAAATCCATTTTCTTTGTTAAAAGCTTCATCCACTCCTGCCATAACCCATTTACTGTTTTCTTCTGCATCGATTGGTGAAGTCCAAAACTGTTGAATTATTATGTCATATGCCATTACATAATCACTTGCTACCCAACATTTTCCACGGATCATAAATTTAATTTTTTCGTTAAACTAATTCTTGAACTACTCTCTTGGCAGATTCTGCCGCCCCTTCTATTCCTCTTGAAAATTCAGCAGTATGCTCGCCCGCAAAATGAACATTACCTGCAGGTAAGATCATGTCCTGGAACCAAGCTAGCTGACCAGCTTGAAATTCTGCATAAGCCCCTCTGGCAAATTCATATTTGCCCCAATTATGAGTTCCAAGATATTCAAGATTATTTTCAGAAGAAGGACGAATTTCTGCCATTTTTTTCAGACTAAATTCAGCGATTTCTTTATCACTCATTTTGTCAAAAAATGCTGTCCCAACACCATTCACCCAGGCCACTATATGTTCACAGGGCCCTAAAGGGGTGAAATTAAATATTCTTTCCAAGGGGGTATTCGTCCACATTTGAACAGGATATCCATCATTTTCCCAAAATGGAGAGTTTGGTTTAAAATGGATTTGTGTGATTTTAGTGTACCCTAATTCCTGAATGGCCTTCTTTTGATTAGAAGAACTCTGAAAATCCAATTCTATTTCCCGGAGGGTCGAAAAAGGTAAAGTACAAATCACTTTACTGGCCTTGTAGGTAGTACCATCTTCACAGCTTACATTCACATAAGTGCCATTATCCGAGATTTTCGATACCTTCTTATTAATAGACTTGGGTGCATTAAGCCTGGCAACCAAGGCGTCCGTTAAAGAAGAGCTGCCATTTTTTAAATTATAAACTCTGCGAGAACCATTCAGTTTTCGGAATGCCGCACTGTGCAATGCATTAATAGCTGAAGTCCGGTGCACATCATTAAAATTGGCACTGATATTCACCAACTCCAGTTCTTTAGCATTTAAGCCTTTGGATTTCAAAAATTCAGCATAAGGTACATCCAATGCTAAGGCATCTGGTTGGTGCCATCCATTCAATTCTTTAAAGGATTGAGCTTTGGATAAGGCAATTCCTTCCAAGCCAGCTGGAGTGGATTGACGATGATCTTCGGGTAAAGGGTTGGCTTCTGAAGCTAACCACTCCTCCTTTGTATAAAGTGTATTATTGAAATAAATGGCAGTTGGACTGCCAAAACTTGGGGTAATATCAATAACCTCTAATTCAAATTCATCAATTAAAGCTTTTACTAAAGTATATTTATCACCAATACCACGGCCTCCAACATCTGGAGAACCTGGAATCTCTTTTTTAGTATATAAGCGGCCTCCAAAGCGATAACTTCCTTCTAAAACCATACAATCTTTCCCAGCTTCTTGTAAAAGATAGGCTGCATAAAGCCCCGAAAGACCTCCTCCTAGAATTAATATATCCGTATCCAGATTACGAGAACAGGCAGTAGGTAAAAAAGCTGCCGATAAACTAGCCAATGCCGTTTTTTCAATAAATTGCCTTCTGCTTATCATAAATACTAAATTTGAACTAACCTTGGATCGCTGATTTCCCCTTTAATAACCGATGCTGCCACTACAGCAGGAGAGGTTAAATAAATTTCAGCGTTACGACTTCCCATCCTACCTCTCATATTTCGATTCCCAGCACTCAATACAATATCGCCATCTCCGGCTACTCCGGTATGGATTCCTGCGCAAGCAGCACAACTGGGAGTATCAATAGCGGCTCCTGCTTCAATTAATGTCTGCAAATATCCTGCTTTCAGCGCATCAAGATACACGGTTTGGCTAGCTGGGACGACTATCATATTTACGTTTCGGTGAATTTGCTTCCCTTTCAGGATTTTAGCCAAAACGGCAAGATCTTCAAGTCGTCCATTGGTACAGGTCCCTACAAAGGCCTTATTAAATTTAGTGCCGACCAGTTGTTCTACCTCCACTACATCATCAATTTTGTGGGGCCTGGAAATGGTTGGGCCCAAGTTGGTTACATCAACTTCATAAATCGCTTCGTAATTAGCATCCGAATCGGAGGCAATCATTTCCCATTCTCCTTTTGCAACATCTTTTAGGTAGGCCTGAGTTGTTGCATCGGGTGCCACGATTCCATTTTTTGCTCCCAAATCAACAGTCATATTGCATAAGGTCATTCTGCCTGCCATATCTAAAGATTCAATGGCTGGACCTTCAAACTCCAAAGTTTTATAAATAAGATGCCCATTCCAGTGCATCATGCCCATGATGTGAAGGCTTAAATCTTTCCCCATAATCCAGGGCTGCCATTCTCCTTTAATATGAAACTTAACAGATTCAGGAACTCTAAACCAGGCCTTTCCTGTGGCCATTGCAACTGCTGCATCAGTTACTCCGATAGCATTACCTACGGCACCTACGGCACCGTATGTATTGGCATGGCTATCTGTGCCAATGCTTATTTTGCCAGGCAAAACATGGCCTTGTTCTACCATTATCTGATGAGCAATTCCCTGCCTACCCAAATCATAAAAATGAGTGATATCGTGTTCTCGGACAACCTCCCGCCATTCATTAAGCATAGTCGCAAATTTTTGATTGGGAGGAGGAACGAGGTGGTCAGACACACAAATAACCCGGTCTTTATCAAAAACTTCAGTCTTTCCCAAAGATCGAAATTTGGAAAAACATTGTTTACCCAAATAATCCATGGTCATTACAGTGTGAATATCGACCCATACTAATTCACCAGGTTTAACAGAATCCCGGCCACTATTTTGGGCCATTATTTTTTCGGTAATGGTCATTCCCATTGAAAACTAATTTTTCAAGTCTAATAAAGAAAATAGTAAGCTCCAAAAACAATAGTATTATCCAGGCTTAGGCATCCGAACGACTGGGCAAACCATTTGTTCTCCTCTCCGGAAGATCAATCCAAAATTGAGGATCAATTTGCTCCTCGGTTGCTACTTGCCGTTCATCAATCATGGTGAGCCCTTGGAAATCATCATTTTCTGCCCATTTCCATACTCTGATGCGATGCTTTTCTTCAGGTCCAATTAGATCAATGATTTCATATAATTTTGAGCCTGGTCGATTTTTATATTCCCAGGTAAGCACTACACTATTGTTCGTTTCCCAGGCTTTTCCTAAAATGCGAGGATTGTCAAAAATTAGCTCTCCTTGTTCGTTAAATTGACAGACTCCAAAATCGTGACATTCTCGGTGCCCGTCCTCCCAAAAATATTCATTTACCTGGTGATATTTTCGGTCAGGCAGCATCCGAATGGTAAGCTTGCTTTTCCACTTGTCAATGATGTGTCCATCTGGTGCAATTCTGGTATAAGTGCCTTCCCAAATACCAGTGTGCTTAGGAAATAAGATAAGTTCTTTCATAGGGGATTTTATAATTAGTTAACTATATTAATTATTAACAAAGCTAATTGAAATAAATGAGAAAAGAAAAATTATCCCATAAAAAATTTGGATAAAAAAAGGTAAAAAAGAATTAAAGTTGGATAATATATGAAATTAAAATAAAAAAAATAGTTAACAACATTAACAGTTAATGAAATTAATTTTTTAAGTTTGTTTAGAACAAGCTCTAATTTGTGTGTTTTTAGAGCGAAAAAGTTATCAATCCATAGGTTAAAAGCTAAAATCACTTATTATGAAACTGATTCACTGTAGATTTTTCATTCTACTGCTTGTTGGAATGTTTTCAGTCTTTTCCAGCTGGGGACAAACTTCGATTAGTGGTACCATTACAGGTGAAGGTGGGGAGGCCTTAATTGGCGCCTCAATAACCGTCAAAGGAACTACCACTGGAACAGTTACCGATTTCAATGGAAACTATTCAATTACTGCCTCCTCAAGTGACATATTGGTTTTTTCGTATGTCGGAATGTTAAGACAAGAAATGTCTGTAGGTAGTCAGACTACCATTGATGTTACATTGATAGAAGATGTCACTACTTTTTCTGACATTGTGGTCACTGCGACGCGTCAACCAATTCGAAAAATCCAAACCACAACCGCTATTAATACCATAGGAACTCAAGAGTTGGAATCTACTCAACCAGAGTCATTTGGGGAAGCTTTGCAAGCAGTTCCTGGTGTCACAGTAGAAAATAGTCAGGGTCGAAAATCTTCTTTCAATATTAGGGGTTTTCCTACGGGCAACACCTATGTTACCACTTTATTAGATGGATTACCGCTTTCAGGGTTTGCAGGGCGATCAGCTGGAGTTGCAGAATATCATGGTTTAGATAAAAACATCGAAAGCATTGAAGTGGTTAGAGGAAGTGGTGCTACCCTCTTTGGACGAGCCGCAGCTGCAGGTGCAGTTAATATTATTACAAAAACAGGGGGTGAGGAATTAGGTGGTTCTGTATCCTTTACCAGATTCAATAATGTTGTAGGTGATGATCATCAATTTAGCGGAGATTTTGATTATAGAGCCGATTTTAATATCAACGGTCCTATTTCAGAGAATTTGCGATTCAACATAGGTGGTTACCTAATGGAGGATTCTGGCTATAAAGAATGGGCACAAAAAGACAAGGGTACTCAGTTTAGAGGAAACGTAGATTATCTATTTGGCAATAATAGCTCTATCAGAATTTATGGGATGTATGGAAACAATCAGTTCAACAACCTAACTGATTCACCTTTTAATCTAGCTACTGGAGAACTGGCAGACGGATGGGAAAACTTTAACACCTTTTATCCGGATAATACCCAGTTGGATTTTACATCCACGCTATATTCTAGTGTTTTTGCGCCCATTCAATTTTCTAGAAAATTATTGGATGTAAACGGTAATGACATCACTCAAAACCAGGCCGAAGACAATAGAGAAGAGGTAATTGGTGGGCATGTAGGAATTACAGCAAATATTGGCTTAGGAAATGGCTGGTCCATCGTCCAAAAATTTAGAATTCAGCAATTTGACTGGCGTGATCAAAATGAAATTACTCTTACTACTTTCTATAATGTCAACAGCAATATTTTAAGGTTAAATGCCAATTCCAATGGGGATATCAGAGATGTTGTAAACGAGACCAGAATACAATATACCTTTGCTAATGGCAATGCTGTACATAATTTAAGTGCAGGTTTTTATTACAGTAATGCAAAATATGATAGATTTGGAGGTTTACATTGGTATACTTCTAATGTTAATCCTAGGCCTACTTATGGATGGTTTGGCCCTCCAGGAACTCCTCCTCCTACAAGATTTACGAATTCTACCACCACTTCTCACCAAGAAGAAAGCGTAACTAGCTTTTTTATCGGAGATGAAATGATATTTAATGACAAACTGAGCATCAACGCAGGAATACGTTATGATAGAATGACTGGATTCTTTAATAATGATCCTGAGGAAGTAGATGGTTTGGATTTTGATCCGGCGGAGCTTTCCGAAAATGAATTGGATTTTGATGATTTTTCTGGATCTATTGGAGTTAATTATATGTTTACCGAGCGTTCAGCTATTTATGGTAGCATTCTTAGGGCCTTTTCATTACCTAGTGTAGGTTTAGCTACTCCACTTCCAGAAAAGAATGAAATCGTTTTTAATACCGAGTTAGGGTATAGAGCAGGATTCGGTGACCTGGGAGTAGACATTGGAATCTTTAATACGACTATCGACAACCGATTGGCTTCTGTATTTGATCCAAATGCTGCTGATGGTCAGACTTTCGTCGTTAAGCCTGTTGGAAAAAATATTGTCAGAGGTGGAGAGTTACAATTAACTTACGCACCCCAATCAGCTAAAGGTCTGCTTTTAAGAGGAAGTTTGACACTACAGCAATCAGAATTTGATGGCTTACAGATCACTTTGGATAAAAGTGACCATGATGATGATCCAAATACCCCCGATATACCAGACGTTGACGTGAATGGAAATCTTTTCGGATTAAATTTGGTGACTTTAAATGCCGATAATAATGATTTTGCCATTGATGTAACTGGCAATCAGGTTCACAATACACCAACATTAATTGCCTCTTTCTCAGCAGGATATAATCACAAACATTTTGGATTAGGATTTGACATGGTACATTATGCTGGAAGATACGTAACTTCTCTCAACATTTATGAAACGCCGGATTTGACCATTGCTAATGCCACATTATATGGTAATTTACCTGTTGGTAACAACAATTTAAGATTGGGCATTCGGATTAAAAACCTATTCGATTCAGCTACAGTACAGCAATTGGTATTGGGAAGTACCAATGATGATCTTTTAGTACAAAAACAAGCAACACCTAATTTTAATGGAGTTCTTGGATTTGGTATTTCTCAGATTCCTAGAAGAGTTTTGATTACCTTAGGTTATGAATTCTAAGATCTAGATAATAATTAAATTACAGTAAAATTTAGCTTCGAAGGTGCCTTGATTCATCTTCGAAGCTTTCTCATTAAATAATAAAAAATGAAGCATTTTCCTTTTTTAGCTCTGCTATTACTAATTCTTACATATTGTTCACCCTCTGCTACCGAGACAACAGAAACAAATCAATCTTTAAACCTAGATCTTGATAAACCCGAGGACAATTTAAAAGCCTTTTTAAAGGTAAGAGCCTCAGAAACCGGTGAAGACGTCGTTTTTTGGGCTTCCGGAATGGTCCATGCATTTATTCCTGGTGAAAGAGATCAGCCTATTTTGGGTTTTGAAATGTTCAATATTGCCAAAATTGTTCCAATCGAAGGACAAGAAAATGCATTTGATTTTCTGAGTCGGGAAATTGTTATCTATTCCGATCCAAAAACAGGAGAGATTATTGATGAATGGAAAAATCCCTGGACTGAAGAAACCGTTGAGGTAATGCATGTTTTTAATGACCCAGTAAATTGGAAGTATCAGTTGGAAGGAAGGTTTGGCCCATGGGGAGTACCCTATACCAAACTCCCTGGTACGGATAAGGTCGTTTTTAATAATGACATCTTTTTATATTACCCTTCTCCCCTTCCAAAAGCTGAATATCCCAAAAACTCTCGCTCAGACATGTATGAAGCCGGGGAACTATTCCAGTTTTATGCCAGTATGGACGACATTAATAATCCTGATTTACCAACTGTTCCTGTTGATATAAGCTGGTCCAGGGTGAGTGATTTTCTCCCTTGGATGGAAATGAGTGATCGTCCTGGCTATTTAGTTTATCACACTCGAGGAAACAAAATTCCAAACGGATATGACGGATTACCTCAGCACGTAAAAGATTTTGTAGCAGAAAGATCTCCTGAATATGCGACAGCTCCATCAGAATATACTAGTCCGAACGAAACGAGCTGGACTTATTTTAAGAAAAAAGCAGCAGAAAAAGCAAGCGAATAAGATTAAGATTGTGAAGGCGGCGGCGGCCGCCTTCACAATCAATCATTTTTTCCTTCCTCAAAACTTGCCATACCAGCAGGATTTGCAGTTTGAATCAACATGGCTTTTTTACGGAAAAACCGCATAAAACCTGCATCCCCCATCCTGGAAGCATTTAAACCGGACTGACCAAAGGAATTTTTCTCAGCGTCAAATATTTGGTTGGTTAAACTTCCATCATTAATACTTATGGCACCAGCATTAATTTTTTGTGCCACCATCAAAGCATTTTTTTGATCTTTGGAAAAAACAGAAGCCGACAAACCATAGATGGAATCATTGGCCATTTTGATCGCTTCTTCTACATTTTGGAAACTCATGATTGGGATGATGGGTCCAAAGGTTTCTTCGGTCATAATTTTCATCCCATGATCGACCTTTGTCATCACAGTGGGACGACACCATAATCCGCCTTTAATTTTTTCGACCTTCCCTCCCGTGTGGATCACAGCCCCTTTTGATACGGCATCATTTATTTGATCCTGAATTTTAAGAGCTTGTTGCTCAAAAATGATCGGCCCCATTTGCCCTTGAGAAGGGTCCTCGGCAGTAAGGATAACGGCCTCAGCTTTTTCTGAAATCATATTTACAAAAGCCTCAAAAATGGATTCGTCAACATAGATTCGCTCTAAGGATTGACAAGCATGTCCAGTAGCACCAGCAGCACTTCTTAAGATAGCATCTGTTGTTGTTTCAAGGTCGGCATCATTTAAAACAATACCGGGGTCTTTCCCTCCTAATTCTAAAAATGCTGGAATAAATCGCTCTGAACATACTTTGGCTATAGATTTTCCGGTATTCACACTCCCTGTAAAGCAAATGGCATCTGCTGTATTTACTACTGCTTTGCCAGCTTCTTTCCCTCCACGGATCAATTTTAAAACTCCAGCCAGTTCAGGAGTTTCTTGAATACTTTTTTCCAATGGATCCATAAACCGAGGCGTAACTTCACTTGGCTTCAACAGCACCGTAGATCCGGCATATAAAGCAGGGATGGTATCAATCAAAGCTAAAAGAAGCGGAAAATTCCATGGGCTAATTACCCCAACCATTGAATAAGGAACCATTTGTTGCTCAATAAAAACATTTGAGTTCAAAGCCGAAGGTCGAGCATTTGCTATCTTCATAAGTTGAGGTGCTTTGAAAGACCAGGCCTTAATCATTCCAATAATCCCAGATACTTCTATTTTTGAAATTTTTATTCGACCGGTGTCTATGGACAGCTGTTCCGCTATTTCTTTTTGGTATTTTTCAATATTCTGTGCCCATTGGGTCATTATTTGAGATCTATACTCCAAACCTTTATTATTCCATTCCATCTGGTTCTTTCTCAAATGCTTGGCAAGGTCTGCTAGTTCATCAGCAGTGTTTTCATTTAAGGTGTAATCGTATTCACCGGTGCGTGGGTTTTTAATTTGCATAATGCTTGTAACTTTATTTTTTTTTGACACTGACTTCGTACACAGACTGTTACTAATTTGCACTGTTTTAGTCTGTGCAAAATTAGCCTTGTTCTTTTAATATCAACAATTTGTATGTTCCTTTAGGCGGTTTATAACCTGCTTTGGGCGGTTTGCAACCGCCTACTGAAACACCTCCATCAAAAATCCATTAGGGGCTAAAAAGGTCATTACCTGTTTTTTCCCTAGTATTGGATCCTCATAGCTAGTCGGTCCATATAAAATAGGGCTTCCAAAATTTTCCAGTCTGGATTTTAATTCATCTATATTGGAAGTCTGAAAAGTCCACATCCCTAATCCACGGTTTGGAATTTTGGGTTCTACTTCTAGAGAAACAAACTGATCATCTTCATAATCCATGAATAACAAATGGCCATGGTTTTGCCCTTTTGCATATACCAATGAAAAACGAAAAGGAATTCCTTCTTCTACTCCTAAAGCAGATCCAGGGCTCGTTTTCCAATGACGATCAGAACGTAGTTCTAAATCCATTACCTCCGTAAGAAATTTAAGGAAGGTATCCGAATCTTCAAGGATCATTCCTGAATATCCTGGGCCTCCCAATTCTGTTAAACTATCTACCGGGGCTAATTGTGGCATTCCATCTTTGCGTTCAATCCCTACCGCATGAACGAAGTCTGGCGCTTTATAGACCGTTTCGATGTATCGATAGCTAGTCCCATCAGGTCTGGGGATTCTCCCTTCCTGAAGTGGAGCCCTTGACGAAAAACCATGACTGTTTAGTCTATTATCCAAAGCGACTTGATTTAAATTTGGAAATCCAATTGTAAATGGACCTAGTTCTCTAGGGTTCCATCCCTTATGAATAAGAGGAGTAATTTGATCCAAGACCATTAATCTGATTTGAATTAAACCAGAAACTGAAGGACGATGCAATCGGTAAGTATCCCAATCGATTTCATCTGGAATATTCCAAAATTTGCGTTGAAGATCTTTTACCTCATTAGGTATCTTGAAGGGGCCTTCAAGAGTCATCCCTAAAGCATCTACATAAAATAGCCGGGCTGAATCCAGAGAATTTGTTGCCAAAGTGATGGTATGCAAAGAACCACATAATGCTCCTTTCATAATGGTTTTAGAAGAAAGTGAATCCTCTGATGGCTCAATTTGGACATCCGATGTTTCTTGATTTTGACATGAAAAAACAAAAGTTAACAGGAGGATAAAGAAAAAGTTTTTCATTGCATTAATCTTAAATGGTGGTCTGTTTCCTAAAGTTAACAAAATTGATTAACTTAGTAAATAGTTAATTAGATTAACTAAAATTTACACCTCATAATAACTAACCATGAATGCACCTTTACATCGCTTTCAGTTTAAAGAAACCGATTCCAATATTCCGGTGGTAGAGGGTTTTCAAGAGGTTGTATTTAGCGTCCAAAATTTAGGAGAACAAATTGAATTTTTCAAAAAAATTGCAGGTTGGGAAGTCATATGTCAACAAACATCTCAGCGGAATCAAACTCAATTCTGGGGACTACCACAAACTACAACTTTAGATCAGGCGGTATTAGGCAATCCTGGTGATCATTCAGGTTTTTTGAGACTCGTAAAATTTAAGAATATAGATCAAAGGTTGATTCGTTCCAATGGAAAGGCATGGGACAGTGGTGGGATTTATGATATTAACCTGAGAGCCAGTAATTTGAAAGATTCCTTTGAGCAGTTTGTACAAAATCAATGGCTCCCCTACAGTGATCCAATACGCTATCAGTTTGGTGATTTTGATGTAGAAGAGGTAATATTGAATGGACCAGCGGGCATCAATATAGCAATGATGCAAAGATTTGCTCCCCCTCTTCAGGGTTTCCCGAATCTAAGAAAACTAAGTCATGTTTTTAATTCTACCCATATTTGTAAGGACATCGAAAGGACCTACGATTTCTTTGTAAATCAATTGGGTTTTAAAGTATACATGCATGTAAAAAGTATTGATCGGGTAGCTGGCCCAAATGTATTAGGCATTCCTTATGAGCAAAATGCAAAAATTGAATTGCCTGTTTACATTGTACATCCACATGGACTGAATATGGGTTCGGTTGAATTTATTCAATTAAATGGACTATCAGGCAGGGATTTTTCTGCTGATTCCCATCCTCCAAATTTAGGTATCTTGATGTTGAGGTTTCCCGTTTCAGATGTAGAAAATTATGCTGAAATAATAAAATCAAGAGGTGTGAGCCTCAAAGTTCCAATTCAAACTTTGGAATTAGCTCCATATGGTCATTTAAAAGTTTTTGCCATTCAATCTCCTGATGGAGTATGGCTTGAATTTATGGAACAAATTATGAATTAATATGAAGGTCATATTAGAAGAACAAGGGTTAAGAGATGGTTTACAAACGCTTCCAAAAACCCTTAGTACGAAGAAAAAACTAGAGTACATTGATCGATTGGTAGCAGCCGGATTGCAAAGAATTCAGGTAGCTTCATTTGTTCATCCTCGTTTGGTGCCCCAAATGGCGGATGCCGAAGCAATTTGCCAGGGTTTAAATAAAAAAGAAGGAATCATTTACAGTGGCCTTGTTTTGAACTTAAAAGGTGTAGAAAGAGCCTTAGAAGTCAACCTTGATCATTTAGCCTGTTCCATTTCAGCTAGTAATACTCATAGTCAGAAAAATGCCAGAAAAACCCTTGCAGAAGCAAAATCAGCTTTCAGGGAAATGGTTGAACTATGCAATAAAAACAATATTCGGGTTCGCGGAGGTATTCAATGTGCCTTTGGCTGCAGATATGAAGGGAAAATAGCTCCATCCCATGTTTTGGATATGGTTAAATTCCATCTAGACCAAAACATTGATGAACTGGCATTAGCCGATAGTACCGGAATGGGGAACCCACAGGATGTAAGGGAATTAATGTCAAAAGTTGTAGAAATTGCTGGCGATAAACCGGTGATCTTGCATTTGCACAATACCGAAAATAAAGGCTTTGCTAATCTATTTGCAGCACTAGATGCAGGGGTGCGTTACTTCGATACAGCTTTTGGCGGTCTTGGAGGATGCCCATTTATTAAAAGCGCCAGTGGAAATATTGCTACCGAAGATACAACTCATATGCTTCATCAAATGGGCTATCATACAGGGATTAATATTGGCAAAATAGTGGATATAAGTTTGGAAATGCACGATTATTTAGGCCATCAGCTTCCAGGACAAATGTATCAGCTATGGAATAATTCTGAAATTGAAATCATTTAGCATGCAACAAACAACCGCTGAAAAGATCTTAAGCCAACACACTGGGCAGCTCCAAAAAGCAGGGGATCTAATCATAACCCATGTAGATGGCGCCATGGCTACAGATACGACTGCACCTTTTGCTTTAAAAGCTTTTAAGGAAATGGGTGGAGGAAAGGTATGGAATCCAGACAAATGTGCTTTAATTATTGATCATGCAGCTCCTGCCCCCAATGAAAGAATTGCCAATTTGCATCACCTGATGCGTCAATTTGCAAAAGAACAAGGGATCCGCCTTTTTGAAATTGGCGAAGGAATTTGTCACCAGGTAATGGTGGAAAGTCAGTATGTCAGACCTGGAAATGTTTTCATCGGGGCAGACTCTCACACGCCTACTTACGGAGCCTTAAATGCTTTTGCTTGTGGAGTAGGCTCTACGGACTTGGCAGCCGTCTTTAAAACCGGAAAAATCTGGCTGAAGGTTCCTCAATCGATTCGAATTATATGCAATGGAAAATTACAAAAAGGGGTAACCGCTAAAGATCTTATCCTGTTTTTAGTAGGAAAAATAAGTATATCTGGTGCTACCTACCAATCTGTTGAATTTGAGGGGGAAGCTTTTGAAAACATGACTTTAGCCAGCAGAATGACCATTGCTAATATGGTAGCTGAAATGGGTGGAAAAGTAGGCTTTGTTCATCCCAAAGGTCTGCAATTAGATTACGAGTTTGAGGCGGTATTTCCAGATAGCGGTGCCCACTACCTGCAAACTTTTGAATTCGATGTCAGTAATTTGGAACCTCAAATTAGTGCCCCTGAAAGTCCGGATAATGTTGAAAATATTGGCCCTCATGAGGGTACAGATATAGATTATGCTTTTATAGGAACCTGCTGCAATGGAAGACTTGAGGATCTTCAAATTGCTGCTAAAATTTTAAAAGGGAAAAGGATAGCTCCAGGGGTTCGATTTGTGATAGCCCCTGCTTCTAAAAGCGTAATGCTGGATGCAATAACAGACGGGAGCCTACAAACTTTAATTGAAGCTGGAGCTGCCATTATTAATCCAGGCTGTGGTCCTTGTGTAGGTACTCATCAGGGGGTGCCTGGCAATGGAGAGGTAGTGATTTCTGCAGCAAACCGCAACTTTAGAGGTCGAATGGGGAACCCCAATTCAAACATTTACCTGGGTGCTCCGGCTACAGTAGCTGCTTCTGCCCTGGAAGGTCAAATTGTAAACCCCCAAAAATATTTATTATGATCCAGGGAATTGCTCATGTTTACGGAGATAATATTGATACCGATCGAATCATTCCGGGAAAGTATACCAAAACACTCGATGTGTCTTTATTAGCCAATCATGTTCTTGAAGATTTGGATCCGGAATTCCGCCATAAAGTTCAAAAAGGGGACATTCTGGTAGCTGGCGATAATTTCGGTTGCGGATCTTCTCGAGAACAAGCTCCTATTGCATTAAAGGAAGCAGGCATTTCCATAGTCATTGCTCATTATTTTGCCCGTATTTTTTTTAGAAATGCCATAAATATTGGTCTGCCCGTTTTGGAAGTTCCTAAACATGATTTCCAAGCAGGAGATGAAGTTCGGATCAATATTCAGGCTGGAACCATCAAGAACCTACGCTCAGGGAAAGAATTTACAGCCACTCCCCTACCTAAAGTTATGATCGATATCCTGCATGAGGGAGGTTTGGTTTCTTATTTGAAAAAAAATCAAACTTATTCTTTATAAATAACATTAAGCACAGCTTATCACCAATAAGGGTTACGTTTATGTCTGCAAAAAATAGTGAATCCGTATATTTTAAAAGGTCAACACTTTTAGTGTCTGATTTAGAACAATCTCTAAAAGTATACAGAGATATCTTAGGGTTTGAGGTCTTTCAAATAAAAGATTCGGATAAGGATTCTTTTTCCTATCCTGTTTTTAAAATTCCGGTTGAGGCTGACATTCGATTCGCGACATTAAGCTCTCCCAGCCAGGTAAGGACTTTGGGTCTAACCGAGGTTAAAGGGATTAGACTTCCTCGGCTTTCTTCTCCAATTATGAGCTCCTTAGTCATCAAAGTAGATAATCTTGAAGAAAAAATAGCCAAAATACAATCACTGGGATTAGAAACCACTGGATTGAAAGAAGACCAGGGCAATGACTTCTCCTTTTTAGAGCAGGCCTTCATTGATTTCGATGGACACCTAACCGTATTGTACCAAATTATTGATTAAGATGAATGTATTGATTGTCCATGCACATGAGAATAAAAATTCCTTTTGCTCAGCAATGATGGAAAAAGCCAGGCAACACTTTATTGATCTTGGAGAAAGGGTTGTTGTCTCAGATTTATATCAAATGCAGTTTAGGGCAGTTGGAAGTAAACATGATTTTTCTCAGCTGTCAAAAGCTCAATATTATAAATATCCCATTGAACAACTGTATGCTCATCAACATGGGCATTTTATCCCTGAGTTGACCAAGGAGATGAACAAAATGGCTGAAGCTGACTTACTCATCTTCAATTTTCCTTTGTGGTGGTTTGGGATGCCTGCCATTCTAAAAGGCTGGGTAGATCGGGTATTGGCCTATGGTTTTGCCTACGGAGGAAACTATGGAATGCATGCAAATGGCAGGTTTAAGGATCGAAAAGCAATACTGGCAGTAACCACAGGTAGTCCCCAACATTTTTATACAGAAAAAGGAGTCCATAAAAGAAGCTTAGAAGAAATATTGCGAAATATCCAGGAAGGAATATTTCAATTAGTTGGATATCAAACTTATGATCCCTTCATCGCCTATTCTGTTTCAAGAGTTTCGGCTGAAAATAGACAGCAAATACTTTTAGACTATACCCGTTTTTTATCAAAAATAATAGAGGATGGAACAGTTTAGACTAGATGGAGTCCGGCTTACTTTTTATGAAAAAATGAATTAAATTTTAAAATCAAATAATATCAAACATGAAAAAGATCATACTTTTAACGTGCTTATTCTTGCTTAGCATTTGGCTATTGCCAGCTCAGGAAACTATGACTTTCACGGGCAAGGAAGCCATCGAAATACGGCAAAAAACAACTTGTGGTACCGTAGAAGAAGGAAAAACCAGATATGGAATGTGGGAAGGAAGAGCCTACAGCAGAGTTCCTGGCGAAAAAGACAAACATTTATTCAATTTGGTAGGAATTAATACCAGGCACTGCTCAGTCGTAGACGATGAAGTAAGAGGAAGAGGTTTTAGGAGTGTCTCCAGAGAAATTATGCTTTATTTAGATCCTAAAACCAATGAGATTATGGATGTTTGGACCAATCCATGGAATGGTTTGGAAGTCAAAGTGGCACACGTGGCCAATGATCCG
The DNA here is from genome assembly GCA_028285545.1 of Saprospiraceae bacterium. GTDB lineage: Bacteria > Bacteroidota > Bacteroidia > Chitinophagales > Saprospiraceae > JANQPA01. The sequence continues at coordinate 329,529 of JANQPA010000018.1, forward strand.
GTTAATATGAGAGCCTATGCCTACGAAAAAGATGAAAATGGAAAATCTACTGCTCGAACATCCATGAGAAAATATGGGGAGGTAATGGTTTCTTCGGCCGAAATTCCTTTATATTATGCCAATCCCCTTGGTAGCGATTACCAGGCTTACATTGGAGGTGCTTATCACGCTATGGAAATATTTAATTCCTATTACAAAACAAAAGAAATCGTTGACCCTAATGTCAAAGCACTTTCACAATCAGATATTTCCTGGACTCGAGTGGCGCAGTGGTTACCCTGGATGCAAATGGGTGATAAATCTGGAATCATGATCTTTAATGCTACTGGATTCAGCACTTTCGACTTGGATTTGGTATGGCAGCAAATTAAGGATGCGGTGAAAGAAAGATACCCTACATACCTTACTGCACCTCCACTTGATGATAAAAGACCAAACGAAACTTCCTGGACCGTATTTAAAAAATTCATGGTAGGGAAAGATCCTGCACCAGTTACTGGGAATGAGTAATCTTTTTATGCCGCTGATGAACGCTGATATTCGCTGTTAAAATACATCCTAATTAAGTGAAATTAAACAGCATAATCAGTGTTTTTCAGTGGCAAAAGCATTATACGATAAACAGTTAGTAAAACCTTAGCCGAATGAAAAAACTGTCCTTATTTTTCTTTAGTTGTACCCTCTTATTCTTTTCAAACTGTGATGATATGAAAGTTGGAAACACCAAAACAACCGAACATGAAATTGCCAGGTCTATCATGGAAAAAGCACATAAAAAAGCGGGTGGTGAATTTTGGCAAAAACCCAAAAGTCTTACCCTGAAAGGATATGGTCTTTTTTATCAGGGAGATACAGTTTTTAGACATGAGAAACACAACATGTGGCGAGTATTTGAGAGCGAAAAATTAAATGCCCATGCTGCTAATGGAAAAGTGCGCATCGAATCTTTTCGGGATGGTAAGCCAATTATCCTTCTTACCTACGATGGAAAAAACACCTATGATTTGAATGGAAAACAGGAAAAATCAGAGGCTGATAAACGATGGGCTTCCAACTTCGGCTATGGGGCCATCCGTCATGTTTTGGATGAAGGATATAGTCTTGAACTATCTGAATATGATTCGGTTTATGCTGAGGAAGTCTATATGATCAAAGTTACTGACCCTAATGGTGGTGAAACATTTTTCGGGATCACTACAGAGGATTATAAAATCGTGAAAGTTGGTTTTCAAACCCCCAGAGGCTGGCATGAAAGAATTTATTCACAATTTTTTGAAAAACCGGAATACTCTTGGCTACAGGCAGGAAGAGTGGAACTATTTTATGAAGGAAAAAAATCAAATGAAGTTTTCTGGGAAGATTTTGAAGTCAATGAAGAACTCCCTGATAACCTGTTTATACTAGACTGATTATGATAAATAGAAGATTAGTATTAGCAGCACGGCCTGGAGACGAAATTAAAAAATCTGATTTCCTTTTGGAAGAAGTTGTACTACCTCCCATTAAAGAAGGGGAATTTTTATTAAAAGTGCTGTTTCTGTCGGTAGCCCCTGTCATGAAATTTTATATGCTGGATGGGGCTGGTATTGAAAATCCACTTCAAATAGGCGACCTGATGAGAGGTCGTGGGGTTGGTGAAGTAATTGAAAGTAAGCATCCCGACTTTCAGGTAGGTGATATTGTTCAGGGTAAATGCGGCTGGCAGGAATATGTCATTTGCGATGGAAGCCCTTATTACATGATGTACAAGGTTCAACAAAGAGGTGTCCCCTACTCTACAGCACTTGGGGTGCTAGGTATGACGGGTTTCACCTCCTATTTTGGATTATATGAAGTAGGAGAATTGAAAAAAGGAGATCAGGTTTTGGTTTCGGCAGCAGCGGGAGGTGTTGGGTCAAATCTGGGTCATCTGGCAAGGATCAAAGGGGCAGAGGCTATTGGTCTGGCCAGTACAGATGAAAAATGTAAACTCCTAATCGAAAAATTAGGATACAAAGGGGCTATTAATTATACTACTGAAGATATTTCAGCTCGAATTGATCATTTTTTTCCTGATGGGATCAATGTTTATTTCGATAATGTGGGCGGTGAAATGCTGGACATCGCTCTTTCAAAATTAAAAACTTACTCAAGAGTGGTCTGCTGTGGGCGAATTTCTGAATATAAAAACAGAAACAAGCCACAATACCAACTGAAGAATTGGCATAAAATCGGAGCTACCCGCTCAAAGATGCAGGGCTTTTTCATTTATGATTTCGAACCTCAATTTCATTTGGCTGAACGAGAAATGGCTCAGTGGATCAAAGAGGGAAAATTGATTTATCAGGAAGATGTTTTGGATGGATTAGAAAAAATGCCCATTGCCTTGAATCGATTGTTTACTAAAAAGAATGTGGGGAAGCAGGTTGTTAAGATTTTAGATTAATCATTCCAAATCGATATTCTTTAAATTTTAGTCTTACTTCCATTGTTTAGAAGTAAAATGGAATTAAGTAGAAGCATTTTGAAGTAAATAGTCTTAAAAATAACCTGATATCCCTACCTACTTCTACCTACTTCTACTTACTTCTATTTATCCAATCTATCCAACGTCATCTCAAAAAACTGAAACCAATTCTCTCCGACCTTCGCCTCCCCAATTTCATACCACTGCCCTTTATCATTTAAGGTGATGGTGAATCGGATTTTTGACTGAGGGTTTTCCATATACCATTCAAAATGATTTTCTTTAATTACTTGTCCTTTATAATTACCAGCACCCTTGCCAGCAGCATAACTTCTAAAGTCATAATCTTTATCCTTGGCATTATAGGTAATAACCGCAAGGGCATTGTGAATAACACGATCTTCTCCCTCCACTTTACTTTTTCCAAGACCTTTAACAATTAAAGCCTCTCCATCTACGGCAAAAAAAATATCTTCAGTCTGATTAAAGGTATACTTTTGACGATCTTGACCAATCTGCCAGCCACTACCTGCCCATTTCCCATCGAGAAAAGATATTTTTTGCATTGCTTCCTTCATAATTTTGCTATCCTCTTGACTTAAAATAAGGCTCGGAAAAATAAGGATTCCGAACAGGATGATTAATTTTTGCATATTGATTTTTTAGTTTGTTTAGGACAAAACTAAGGAGAAGGGAAAATAAATAATTGGAAAAATCCGTCGTTTTTTACTGCCTGAATTTCACATCAACGTGGCGGATATTTTTTATGTATTTTTTGAACTTGGGAAGAGAAATTTTGGATAATTTAGAAAAATCTCGAATAAAATGAGCTTGGTCATAATAACCAGATTCAAAAACAACATCCTGGTAGTCAGTTTTTTCCAATTCAATACTAATAATAGCGGCTCTCAGTCGCATGGTAATGGCAAATTCTTTAAGTGAAAGGCCTACTTCCCGCTTAAATATCTTTTGCAACTGACGTTCACTCAAAGGAATCTGTTTTAAAAGTTCTGCGATTTTTATATTCCCTTTTGACTGTAGGATTAATTGAATAGCTGTTTTTACTACTTGATTAGAATGGGCTTGCAAAGTATCAATGGTCTTAATTAATTCTTTATCTAAAAATGAAAAAATGGCATCCTTCTGATCCAAAAGATTTAAAGCACTCTGGTAATCCAAATTTCCCATTGGTGGAGCAGGTTTAATATTCTGTTCCCTAAGATCCTGACCAGTAAGTCCAAACAAACTAAAAATATACCCCGGTTTGAACCGAATTCCCATAGTAATCGAACCATCCAATACGGGTGTTTCGGAAATGTATTTGGTTGGGCCAAATAAAGAAGTGCCTTTAAAACCATACTTTGGATTAGAAACAAAAACCAGAGAAGGGCTGGCATCGGGAGTGATAAAGTGGTTTATTGGCTTTCCATTATCGGGGCCTAAGAATTTCCAATAGCATAAGATGAAGGAGTTTAATGGGGGGGAAACTTCATACTCCTGGTACAGCATTTAATGATTTCATTTTATATTAAGGAAGTAAGTAGAAATATATTCGCCTAGGGCGAATGAAATATAATAGAAGTATATTGTTTGATTACCATTTCTGGACATTAAATAGATTCTAATTATTACATTATCTATTATAACAAGCTTGTAGCAGTTGGTTATAATAATTAAGATGAAGGCTTATTTTGTATCGTCTAAAACAGTGAAAGTCTGTGTGCGATAGCCAGTGTCAAAAAACCAAAGTATTACCAATCTATCCAATCATTTATTTTATTTAAACAAATTCTTGTGTTCTTTCCTGGGCTTGCTTTTTAACTGGCCTGATAAACAAAGCAATCACTAATGAAATACCTACAAAAACAGCTACCACCCAAAAAGCCACACCATAACTTCCATACTGATCAAATAGCAGACCAGTCATCCACATCCCCAGACCACCACCAACGGATTCCATGGTGCTAATAGTTCCTCCAATTTTTCCGGCTGATTTCAAACCAAAAGCATCAATAATAATGTAATTAAACAAGGTATACATTCCGCCCCAGCCAAGTCCAATGATGATAATAGCCATAAAAGCCAAGGAAGGATTTCCCAAAGCCAAAATAATCGTTCCGATCAACATGACGCCTAGCTGTATTCTAAACAAAACAAATTGACTGAAATAATCACTTAGCCATCCTGACAAAAATTTGGTGGCAAGGATCACCCCAAAAAGAATCGTAAAGGCATTCCCAGCTTGCACGGGTTCAAAACCCAGTTCCCTTAGATATAAAAACAGATTAGAGATAATAGCAAGAATGGCATAATAACTGAAAAAACCAGCCAGGCCAATACCCCAAAATGTTGGCGTACGAATGGCCTGTTGAAAAGTAAAAGCCTCTTTTTCCTGCTTTTCTTCTTTAACCTCTTGCGCTGCTCCTTTTTTCTTTTCTTTCAAAAAAATGAATACCAACACCATCAAAATAATGGGCAAAATTGCCTCATATTGAAATACCTCCCTCCAATCAAATCGTTGCAATAAACGAGTACCCAATTGTGGAATGATCATCCCTCCCAAGCTAGTTCCAGCAATAGCAATACCTATCGCCAAACCTCTGTTCTCCGTAACCCGCTCCGAGACCATAATAATCATTGCCAATGTTCCCGAAGCTGCAACCACAAAAGCAAAACCGATATGAAGGAAATACATATCTAAAGGTCGCTGAATGAAGCTATAAGTATAATAACAAACACTCAAAAGAGTTAGGCCAAATAAAATGGCTCTTTTAACACCATATTTATCAATTAAGGCACCAATAAACGGGATGATGGCAGCAGCACAAACCAGGTTGAGAAAATCCCTGAATTTGAGTTCGGATCGAGTCCACTGAAATTCCTCCAACAAGGCTTCATCAAATACAGTAATTCCTGACAAGGTATAGCCATTGGTAAAAATCAAGATGATCATTCCAAGTAGAGCGATGGGTAGCAGGGACAATTTTTTCATGATTATTGATTAAAAAAAGAACTAATATGGGTTTTAATTAAATGCTGTTTTCTATTGCTTCTCAAAAACTTCGATCAAAAATCCGTTGGGTGCAAGCAGACTTATCACTTTTATTTTTCCCAGAACAGGGTCCTCATAATCAGTTAGGTTTTGAACTATATGAGTATTATACTCTTCTGTTCTTTTCCTAAAAGTATCCATATTTTTTGTTTCAAAAGTCCACATCCCTAATCCACGGTTGGGAATCCGAGGAGCTACATTCAAAGGAATAAATTGCTTGTCTTTATAATCCAAAAACAACAAATGATTATGACTATTACCTTTGGCATAGACCAATGAAAAACGGAAGGATACACCAGGCTCGATCCCTAATGCTGAACCCGGACTGGTTTCCCAAATTCGATCTGCTCTCAATTCCAAATCAAGGACTTTTTCCAAAAACTCAAGCATTTCATCTGAATCTTTAAGCACCATGGCAGAGTATCCAGGGCCGCCCATTTTAGTTTTGGGATCAACTGGTGCCAATTGAGGCATTCCGTCCATCCGCTCTATACCCACAGCATGTAAAAAATCAGGAGCTTTATAGATGGTTTCAATATATCGATAAGAAGAGCCATCGGGCCGCTCAACAGTCCCTTCCTGAATGGGAGCCATGGCTGAAAAACCTCGTTCTCTTAATTCTCGGTCTAGTTGATCTTGCGCAGCATTTGGAAATCCTAATGAAAAAGGACCCAGCTCACGCGAATCATGGCTTTTATGAATGCTCGGAGTTTCCTTATTAAGGACCAACAAGCGGATTTGGATTAAACCAGGCACCCCAGGACGATGAAGCAAATAAGTTTCCCAATCTAAATCCGATGGAAAATCCCATAACTTACGCTGCTGCTTTTTTTGATCTTCACTGACAGGAATGGGGCCCACCAAATCCATTTCCAAAGCTTCCACATAGAATTTTTTGTAGGCTTCTAAGTTTATTGTGGCAATAGTTGCAGTATGCAGGCCGCCACATAGGCCTATGGTGTTCTCAACAGGTGCTAATGGGTCATCTGTGTTTTGATTCTTCATTTGCTTATTTTATGGCCTCTTTTTCTCAAACTTCCATATTTTTTTATTCAAAATAGAAAATACAGAAAAAATTAGTTAACTTAACTAACTATTAATATAATTAACTTTGCCGTTAAATTATAATATCATCAAAAAAAACTTATGGCCCATCCAAAAATTGGAGAAAAAGCAACTGATTTTCAGTTAACCAGTACTGATCTAAAAATAATAAGCAGGGCTGAATATGCCGGCAAATCCCTCGTTTTACTTTTTTTCCCTTTAGCCTATTCAGGCGGATGCATTAAAGAAATGTGTCTGGTCAGAGATTCTTATGATCAATACAATAGTTTAGATGCTGAAGTACTGGGCATTTCAGTGGATTCTCCTTTTGTTTTGAGAAAATTTGCTACCGATTATAACTTGCAATTCCCTTTAGCCTCAGATTTCAATCGAAAAATGTGCAAAGATTATGGGGTTATGTATGAAGGAGAATTTGTAGGTATGACTGGTTTTTCCAGGCGAGCCTCCTTCATCATTGATGCCAATGGAATAATTAGATACAAAGAAATTTGTGACAGCAACGCTCAACCAGATTTTGAGAAAATTAAAGAAACTTTATCTGCACTTAGTCTGAATTAATGAAAGCTAGTTTAATCCGGAAATGGCATAGGGTTTTATCTCTAATTTTGCTTGCTCAACTCATAATTTGGATGAGTACAGCTCTTGGCATGACCTTAGTTCCTCGCAAATGGACTACCGCTTACAAGGTTCCGACCTATCCAACTTCCTTCAAAGCAAATAACCTTTTTCCAAATCTAAATCTGCTCAAAAACAAACTTGATGACACAGCCACTAAGGTCATCTTGAAACAAGAAGGCCTGCGAAGCATATTGCGGATTAGTAGCCTTTCTGATGAGGAAAAATTACTCGCTTCAGATTTAAATGACCTTAGACCTCCTGGAAAACAAGAGATTGCAGATTGGGCATCTCAAATCACATCAGCAAAAATCCAGGTATCGAACATTTCCATTCAGGAAAAAAACAGTCCAGAATATCAAAAGCTACCACTGCCTGTCTACCGGGTAGAAGCTCCCAATGCCATCTTATTTTTTGATATGCAAACTGGGAAATACATTAGCCAGACTACCCCAGCCAAAAAGTTTGAAAATCTAATGAAAACCATCCATGTGATGGATTATACTGGAAATGCTCAATTTAGGGCCAATCGGTTTTTAACAGCTGCGGCTATTCTATTTCTCTTGACAGCATTTCTAGGAATTTTGAGTGTGCAAAAACTGCGTTTAAATCTTCCTTCCGCAAAAATAAGATCGAAAACTAGAGTTTACAGGTGGCATAAATGGTTAGGTATAGTACTAGTTATACAGGTTATTCTATGGACTAGTTCAGGACTGTCTGTAGTATGGCTTTTAGAACCTGCAAGGAATTTAGGTAATGAGAGTCTGGAAGTGCAACAAAGTTCTATTGATTGGTCAAAAGTAAAGGTTCACCCGGATAGCATTGTCCAAAATTCTAACGATAGTCTGCTCGCTCCGGTTGAAATTGAACTTGTGATGCTTTTAGACAAACCAGTCTATCGATTCAATTATCCTGGGCGCAATTCGGATCGCAAACTTATAGATGCCAATACCGGAAACCTCATTCATTTGCAGGAATCTGATCGAGATGCCATTGCTGCCAACTATTTAAAGGAAGAAACGCTATCCTCCGTAAGTCACTGGGAAAAGACAGAGAAAATTGATTTTCATTTTTATACTGGTCCTTTTCCGGTATGGAAAGCCTATTTTTCTGTGCCTTATAAAGGAGTTTTAAGCGTGGATTGTGTAACTGGATTGGTCCATCAACCAGTCCGTACCAATCGGCTAATTTTTCTCGAAAAATATTATAATGTCCATGTAGTAAATTGGAGTTTTGGGGTAATAAAATACCGCCTTGAACCTGAGCTACTTACGGTAATAGGCCTCCTATTTATATTAATCCTAAGTGGAATTATTTTACAATTAAAAAGAAGGAAAAAACCGAACTAAAGCTTATTGATCAGTAAAACTATGACCAGGATTAGACCCAAAAATATAGAAGATGTTCCAGAATTAGCTCCCATTTTTGAGGCTGGCGAAAAAATCATGGGTTTTGTACCTAATGATGGTTTAACTATGGCATATCGCCCTGATATTCTTTCCTCCTTTTTGGGCTTGGTGCAAAGCATTTATACTGAAGGAGAAGTCCAGCCAGGGTTGAAAAGGATGATTGGATTAATAGCTAGCGCAGCTGCCGGATGTCAATACTGTCAGGCTCATGCAGTCAATTCAGCTTCTATACATGGAGAAGATTTGGAGAAAATTCAAGCAGTCTGGGATTTTCGCAAAAGTGCTCTATTTAGCCCTTCGGAAAAAGCAGCGCTGGAGGTAGCTTATAAAGCGGGCATGGTTCCCAATGCGGTATCAGATGAAGATTTTAATCAGTTAAAATCCTTTTACACTGACCAGCAAGTTATCGAAATTGTTGCCGTTATTTCAATGTATGGCTTCCTCAACAGATGGAATGCTACCTTACAAACTACATTAGAATCTAAACCTGATTCCTTTATAAAAAAAGTAAAAAATGTATGATGTCTTAATAGTTGGGGCAGGAACAGCCGGCATGGCCTGTGCAATTACTGCGGCTGGACAAGGGGCCAAAGTCGGAGTTGTTGAAAAATCTGATCATATAGGTGGTGCCTTGCATTGGTCAGGAGGTCATATGAGTGCTGGAGGAACCAGATTACAAAAGTCAAGAGGAATTGATGATTCCCCAGAAAAGCATTACCAAGACATTATTAACATAAATGGAAGTTCTGGAGATCTGGAGCTTATTAAATTAGCTGTAGAAGAGGCACCTCGAACCATTAACTGGCTAGAAGATTTAGGCTTTGATTTTGCCCCTGAATGTCCAAGAATCATTTATGGTCATGTTCCTTATACTCTTCCTCGAACCCATTACGGTACTAATAAAGCCCTATCAATTTATGAAGTCCTCAAGCCGCTTTGGGATGACCAGATTAAGAAAGGCAACATCGATCTTTTTCTCCATCACGAATGGAAGGGTTTGGAACAAAACAACAATCAATTTAATGAAGTAATTACTGAGAACTCAGACGGCGAGAAATCTTTTTTTGGACAAAACATTGTACTTACTACCGGCGGGTATGGAAGTAATCCTTCTTTTTTCTCACAAAAACATCCCAATACTCCTTTAATGAGTTCCACTTATCCAAGTGCTACAGGTGATGGTCATCAGATTATTGAAAAAATAGGTGGCCGGTTCCAATATGCCGAAATGCATTTGCCAAGTCTGGGAGGAGTAGAATTGGCCAAAGGAAGATGTAATTTTAATGAAGCCTGGGCCATGGTATTAACTTCAGTTTATCGCCAGCCCAGAGAGATTTACGTTAATAATCAAGGATTTCGCTTTATGCGAGAAGACGAAATCAACGCTGATACTCGTGAGCGACTGGCCATACAACAACCTGGTTGGACTTTTTGGCTCATTTTTGATGAAGCGGCCTTGCTGGAACGCATGGAAAATGGAATTGAAAACCCGATAATGATAGGCTGGGATACAGAAAAAATTAAGGCAGCAGCTCTGGAAGAGCGATTTCTTTGGAAGGCAGATTCCATTGCATCTTTATGTCAAAAAACAGGCTTACCCTACAATAACCTGAACACTACTATTTCTGGTTTTAATACCATTGTTGACCAAGGGAACGACCATGATTTTGGCAGAGAATATTTAAAAAATAAGGTAGAGCAAGCACCCTATTATGCTTTGCAGGTTCATGCCTCGGTATTGGTAACCTTTGGAGGAATGAAAGTCAACCCGCAATTGCAATTATTGGATCAAGCAGGTAAAATTATGCCTGGTTTATATGGTGCTGGAGAGTTTTTGGGCTTAGGAGCTACCAGTGGAAGTGCCTTTTGCAGTGGAATGGCCATTACACCTGCTCTGAGTTTTGGAAGAATTTTAGGAAAAACCTTAACGAAATAAATCAATATGAATTTACCATTAGAAGGATTAAGAGTATTGGAATTCACCCATGCAGTTATGGGACCTTGCTGCGGATTATTATTGGCGGATATGGGAGCGGAAGTGATTCATATTGAACCTCCCGGAGGAGACCACACGAGAAGACTACAAGGATTTGGTACCGGATATTTCAGCATGTACAGTCGCAATAAAAAAAGTCTGGCCGTTAATCTAAAAAGTGAGGAGGGGAAGACCATCATTTACGAGCTGGCAAAAGAAGCGGACATTCTAGTTGAAAATTTTGGCCCAGGAACCATTGATCGCCTTGGTTTTGGATATGAAAAAATGAAAGAGATCAATGATCGGCTCATCTATTGTTCCTTAAAAGGCTTTTTGAATGGCCCTTATGAGAAACGCCATGCTATGGATGAGGTCGTGCAAATGATGGGTGGATTGGCTTATATGACCGGGCGGCCTGGCGACCCTATCCGAGCCGGAACTTCCATTATAGATATCACTGGTGGAATGTTTGGATATATCGGCATTATCCAAGCTTTATATGAAAGAGAAAAAACGGGTAAGGGCAAATTCGTAAAGGCAGCCTTATTTGAAACCTGTGCTTTTTTGATGGGGCAACACATGGCCTATTCCTCTCAGGTGAATCACGCTGTTCCGCCGATGCCTGCTCGTATTAGTGCCTGGTCTATTTACCGTATTTTTGATACTAAGGATGAGGACAAAATCTTCATTGGTATTATCAGTGAAAAACACTGGGAAAGATTTTGTACGGTATTTGGCTGGCAAGAATGGCTTGGGGATGAGCGTCTGGCCAGCAATAATGGAAGAATTCAGGAAAGAGAATGGTTTTTGCCTCTTTTAGAAGAACGGATCAAACAATTCACCAAAGCAGAGATAGTAGAAAAATGTGATGAAGCACATATTCCCTTTGCTCCGATTTCCAGACCTGAAGATCTATTTGAGGATCAACAATTGAATGAAGGACAGTCCCTCTTAAATGTCTCCATGCCTAATGGAAAAAACATAAAGCTTCCAAAATTCCCAATTGAATATGGGGATACGGAAGTTCAAAAAAGAATGGACCCTCCAGAAATTGGAGAACATACCAAGGATATTTTGCAAGAATTAGGAGTAAATAATGAGCGAATTGCTGAATTTAGAAATAAAGGCATTATTCAATAAAGAAAAGAAGATGAAAAATAGATGGATTCTTAGCGGTCTCTTTGTCTTGCTTGTCACTTTCAATTTATCAGGGCAAAACATAAAATTTACTGAAGAGGTATTCAAAGATTGGATTCAAACTAGAGTAGGTGATGGCAGCTCTCCTTCGTTTTGGAGTTGCACCGGGGAAGTATAAGATTATCTGGAATCGATACGGTGACCGGCCCGCATTTGCAGGAAAAGGAAAGGGTATTATTCAATTGGTAGCCACTCGAGTAGACACCTTTGAAGAATTACCAGGCGAATTGAAAAAATACATTAAAGAAAAAGCTCCCATGTGGCTGGAACCACCTAGGAATCAGGAGGAGATTGAGGGTTTGAAGAAAGAGTGAGTCGGGATAATACAAGAAAAAATATTGAAAAACTTTCTTTTGATAATTTTTTATTCTATATTTAAGCAACTATACAATATTTTTTAACCCCAAATTTAAATTTTTCATGAAACCTAAAACCTAAAACTCAAAAAAACAAAACCAAACTCATCTTCCTAATTCAAGGTATTTTTACCATTTATTTCTAAGCTTTTTCTTTTCTATAAATCCAAAGATTTCAATTGGGTTTTATCTCTTTAATAGGTGATCAATACCATTCCTAAGCTTAAGGAAGAGAGAATTCTTCATTTTACAGCAATTTGCTTTGAATACCGCTGCTAAAGGAACTCATCTACTCTAGTACACAGACGGGTATAGAACTCTTTTGCCTCTTCATAACAATAAAATTACGGCTAAAAAATGATTTTTGAAGCCCTTGCACTCTTACGTGATGAGCTTGAAGCTTTTGTAGAGTCACTAGATGATGGTATTAAAACCAATCAGGTAGTATTAGGCAACATTTCTTTGCATGATTCAGAGAATGGAAGTGATATGGATGATAATATTGTAATTTCCTTGGTCAATGTTGAGGAAGAAAGTGCTTTAAAAAATAGAAAATTAAGGCGCAGGCAGGAAGCTGATCAGATAGTGGTAGATTCACCAAGTGTTTTTCTTAATCTGTACATCTTATTTACTGCCAACTGGCCAAATAATTATGAAAATGCATTGAAACGCTTAGCTCATGTAGTCAGTTTTTTTCAGCATCGAAATGTTTTTACTCTTTCAAATGCCACTCATTTTGTATCGAATGTTGATCAAGAAGATCAGGACTTGAGGGAATTGAAAATTATTCTTGATCTATATACCATGACTTTTGAACAAATCAACCATCTCTGGGGATCTTTGGGAGGCAAGCAAGTGCCTTTTGCAATGTATAAAGTTCGACTCGTAGAAATTCGCCATCGTCAACCCATGCGCAGTGGGCCTTCGATTGAGGAAATTAAAGTTCGTTAAAAAAATTAAATGGGATTCTCAATTTTATATAAAAGGTTATTCCGGTTACAACTATTGCATGGTTATTTTCTAAATCATGGCAATCGGCTAGAGAATTTTGAACCTTCAAATAATGAAAGATTCAAACTAAGCCAAGTCCTGGAATTTATGCCCCTTTTAAAAAGTGATAGAATTCTTCAAGGCCATCGAATGAGAATGATAGAAGAATCAAATGGGATATGTTGTGTGATAAGGGTAACCGAAAAGAGTGCCAATGGAAATACGAGTTTTGCGCCCCTCGTTCCATTAGAATCCCCTACTCTTTTGAGTTTCGGAATAAAAATTAAAGATCCCAATTGGAGTAATTACACGAACCTGAGACTGAGTCCAAACCTTCCTTCAATTTTTTATTTCAGCAACTTTGCACCTGGGGGGATGGACCAGTCACCAAATCTTGGTCTTGGTATTTTGGATTATCAAACTGGTCGTGCTTACGAAATGGGTGAATTAGTTCAAACTGATACCTCAGTTTTTATAGCTACAAGGACAGTAAATCAGGATAGTCCCCCTGGTGAAGAGAGTGGCCCAAACTGGGAGAAGATACAGTTGTTATCAGACGAAAACCGCAATAAGTATGCTTCTTATAAAGATAGGGTGCTTTTACCGAGTAAGTTCCGCTATTCCTTTTCCCCTTTAGAAGGAGTCCTTATTAAGGAGGGAAGTTTTTCATTAATCAATTCCGAGAATACAGAAGTTGCAAAGATTGACTTCAATGAAGAACAGCCGATTACAAGTTATTCTGTAGATTTTTCTGATGTGAATACAGGCTGGTATACTTTAAAAGTGACAAGTACTTCCGGATATAAGGATCAAAAGCTAATTTATATGAATGATGAGCTTTACGATCCTTCTTTATTTGGTGTGATTGAGATCGCCCATCAAACTGGATTAGGTGATCTGAAAATATTAGAAGACAATGGAAATCTTTTGAGCGATGAATCCGGCAATCATAGTTTTCCCACCTTTAAAATTTTACTGAAAAATCGATATACCTATTGGCAGTATGTGCTATTCAAGGGGCAGTCTATCACCCTCCCTAGCGTTGCAGAGGTAAAATTTTATGAGCCATCAAATAACCGACGATTGGTTACTAAAAAACCACAGCCAATGACCTTTACATTTACAGAGATATTATTACAAAGTGATGATCCTCAAACAGGTGATATCAATGAAAAAATCCTCTTGCCCAACCCTTCAAATCTATTGGTATACCGGGATGAAAATGGCCAATTGTATTCAGAAATCTTTTTGCCCAAAATAAAAATTTAAAATCCAGAATTGAAAAATAAAACATATGGCAAACTATAAAACACCCGGGGTCTACATTGAAGAAATATCATTGTTGCCCCCTTCAGTGGCCCAGGTAGAAACGGCAATTCCTGCCTTTATCGGATATACAGCCAAAGGAGAAATTAACTCTCCCACCAGGTTGAGGTCCATGGTAGAATTTGAAAATATTTTTGGCGGACCAGCAAAAGAATTACCCAAATTTGTAGTCGAAAATAGTTCTGGTTCAAATAAGATCTTCATGGACGAAGGAACAGGGAATGTTGAGGTAAAAATCTCCCCTACCCCATTTTACCGGCTATATTATGGTATGCAGATGTATTTTGCAAATGGTGGTGGTCCCTGCTATGTTGTTTCTGCCGGACATTATCCTGAGGGTAATCCCGCAGTTGATAAACAAGAAATGTCAAATGCCTTAAATTCTCTTAGGAAAGAAGATGAACCAACTCTTATCCTTTTCCCAGATGCAGGCAATTTAGATTCAGATTCAGAATATCATGGCTTATTGGGGGAAGCTTTACAACAGTGCGCTGATCTACAGGATCGATTCACAGTATGTGATGTTTTACCTACCGATGACACTGTCGATCCAATAGGTTCAGCGGCAAAAAAATTTAGAGATAATATTGGAAACAGGAATTTAAAATATGGGGCTACTTATTTCCCACCTTTGAAAACAACGCTGAACTATTCTTATCAGGAAAGTAGTGTTGCTGTAAATAATTTAGGCACAGATATTCAGCTTAGGTATACTGAGGAGGAGATCAAAGAAGAAGAGGAAAAAATCCTTGAAGCTGGAGGCAGCGAAGAAGATGCAAAAAACAAGCGTGATGAATTAATAGAGAAGTCCTTGTTCCATCAGAATAATGAAACTTATTTTGAAATACGAAAACTCATTGACAGTGTACGTTTGGAATTGCCTCCAAGTAGTGCCATGGTTGGAATATACGCAGCAGTTGACTCAGATAGAGGAGTTTGGAAGGCCCCAGCCAATGTAAGCATTAATTGGGTTATCAAGCCAACAATTTTTATTAATGATGCTGATCAAAGGGATCTAAATGTTCATACATCGGGAATATCCATTAATGCTATTCGATTTTTTACTGGAAAGGGAGTTTTAGTTTGGGGTGCACGGACCCTTGCCGGAAACGATAATGAATGGCGATACATCTCTGTCAGAAGATTTTTCAACATGGTAGAAGAATCAGTCAAAAAAGCATCAGAGCGGTTTGTTTTTGAGCCCAATGATGCCAATACCTGGGTTAAAGTGAAGGCTATGATCGAGAATTTTTTGACTCTTCAGTGGCGAGCTGGAGCCTTAATGGGAGCTTCTACTGACCAGGCATTTTTTGTAAAAGTAGGATTGGGAGAAACCATGACCAGTCTGGATGTTCTGGAAGGTCGGATGATCATAGAAATTGGCATGGCAGTAGTTCGTCCTGCAGAGTTTATCATCCTGCGTTTTTCCCATAAAATGATTGAGGGCTAGAATCATATTTTATCATCTAAGAAATCAATTAAAATGAACTATAAAACACCTGGTGTTTACATTGAAGAAGTCTCTTTATTGCCACCATCAATTGCTCAGGTGGAAACAGCTATCCCAGCCTTCATTGGATATACAGAGAAAGCAATTGATCCTGATGGCAACTCACTTAGTGGGACTCCTACCCGTATTCAATCGATGGTGGACTATCGGCGTTTCTTTGGCGGTGCGGCACCTCAATCTTTTAAAATTACTCTAGCAGGACAGATTCCGTTTTCACCATTAAAAGCAGAGCTCATTTCCAAAACACCTTATAAGATGTATCATGCTCTGGAAATGTTTTATGCTAACGGTGGAGGCCCCTGTTACATTGTTTCTGTAGGAGATTATGATAATCAAACTGTAGAACCAAGTCTAGATGAAGTTGAGGATTACAAAGAGTTAAAATCAGGTTTAGATAGTTTACGTCAAGTAGATGAGGTCACACTTTTAGTGGTACCAGATGCCCATTTTTTAAAAAAAGAGGATTATCATACCCTTTATAAAGACATGTTGATCCAGTGTGCGGATACCCAGGATCGCTTTGCCATCTTTGACGTAAAAGCCAACGAAGAAAAAGCGATTGATGCTTTCCGCGATAACATCGGGACTTCCAACTTGAAATATGGTGCGACTTATTTCCCTAACTTAATAAGCACACTAAATTATAATTACGATCCTAAGACTGTAATCTTTGTACATTCAGTAGCCGATGCCTTTGACAGTTTAAGTTGGTCTGCTGCACAAGAGCTAAGCGATGCAAAGGAGTTAAAGAGACTTGCTGACCCTTTAAAGTCAGAATTGGATGATTTGATTGATCCTGCAATTCCTACTACCGTAACAAAGGAAGAAAAAGAAAATGCCTTCACTGGGGCATCTCTTTTGATAAAAAAACTATTGGAAAAAGTAGATGAATTAGTAGCCTTATCCAAAAATGACACGGCAATCAATACCCTTAAAGACATTTCCAATGAGGTAGATGCTATTCTTAATAGTAATCCTTCCACAAAAGCGGATTTTACGACAGCTATCACGAACCTAAAATCCCAGGCAGGAAATGCCATTGATTTGATTGACCCTGCTATAGAAAATGTGCGTACCAAAAATGGCATTTCACCAGCAAGTGCAACTGCAATTGCCCAACATTTTACTAATGCTTTTACATCTCGGATTAAAGTTTTGATTGGTGAACACCGGGTGGTAATGCCTCCTTCTTCTGCCATGGCAGGAATCTATGCAACGGTTGATAGGACTAGAGGAGTATGGAAAGCACCTGCAAATATAAGTTTGAATTCCGTGGTTGGACCTGAGGTAAAAATCACGCATGACGAACAAAAGGATTTAAACATACATACTACTGGTATTTCTATTAATGCCATTCGGGCTTTTAGTGGTAAAGGCACACTTGCATGGGGAGCCCGTACCCTGGCTGGCAATGACAATGAATGGCGTTATATTTCAGTTCGGAGATTTTTTAATATGGTTGAAGAATCGACAAAAAAAGCCTCCGCCCAGTTTGTATTTGAAAATAATAATGCAGGCACTTGGGTCAAAGTTAAAGGAATGATCAAAAACTATTTAACCACGCTTTGGCGTCAGGGTGCTTTAATGGGTTCCACACCGGAAGAAGCATTCTTTGTTAATGTTGGTTTAAATGAAACCATGACGGATTTGGACATATATGAGGGTCGAATGATTGTAGAGATTGGATTAGCTGTGGTCCGGCCGGCAGAATTTATCATCCTTAGGTTCTCACATAAGATGCCTGAATCTTAGTTAACACCAAATTAATATTCAAAAAACAATTTAAATTTTAATAATCATGGCAGATTATCCATTACCAAAGTTTCATTTTGAAGTAACCTGGAGAGGTTCAAAAATTGGTTTTACAGAAGTTTCAGGACTTGATTTTGAAACAGAAGTTATAGAGTACAGAGATGGAGCTAGCAAAGAATATAATAAAACTAAACAACCCGGACTAACTAAGTTTAGTAATATCACCTTGAAACGAGGCACTTTCCAGTCAGATAATGATTATTATAAATGGTGGAAGGAAACTCGGTTTTTTCAGGAAGGAAATAGTACTGGATCTAAATACCGTACAGATGTAACCATAAGTTTATTGAATGAAAACCATGATCCCATTGTTGTGTGGGTGGCTAAAAATGCCTGGCCAACCAAAATACAATCTACAGATTTAAAAGCAGATGGAAATGAAGTAGCTATTGAAAGTATGGAACTGGTTCATGAAGGCTTAACTGTTGAATACAGATAACATGAATTATCATCCTCCCGTCAGCTTTCACTTCAAAGTATATTTCCACGATCGATTGGACGATCCATCTGGTGGTCAGCAGTTCGGAAGTGAATTTGATATTAGATTTCAATCTGTTTCTGGTTTAAATGCAGAAATGGAAGTAGAAAATTACCGTGAAGGAGGTGAAAATCGCTTTGAGCATATCCTCCCCAATAAAGCTAAGTATTCTGACTTGGTTTTAAAAAGAGGGCTCAGTTCAAATTCAGAATTAATTCGATGGTGTACAGACACCTTTGAAAACTTTTTAATTCGACCAAAAAACCTCTTTATTGATTTGCTAAACGAAAATGGCGATCCACTTTTGACTTGGTATATAGATCATGCCTGGCCCAAAAAATGGTCGGTCTCGGATCTTAATGCAGAAAATAGTGAGTTAGCCATCGAGACACTTGAATTGCACTACAGGTTTTTTAACCTTCAATAAATTGATTTTTATGCCTATCGAAATAAAAGAACTTCATATCAAAGTTAATGTGCGAGGAAAAGGTGAAGAGGATAACACCTCCACCATTGAAGGGGATGAAGCTCCTGAAATTGACAGAGAAGAATTAATTGCAGAATGTGTAGAGCAAGTATTAGAAATAATTAAAATGAAGGTAGAAAGATGACAGCCGTCAAAAAACTATTTATTGAGTCATACTCAGATCATAAATTATCAAAGGACAAAATGACTTTCACGGTCCAGTTGAATCCTGAATCTTACAGTTTGACTCACAAGATTGAGTACGCCAAAAAACAAGCTGTCGGTACTACTGCCCGTCCGATGAAGGTGAGTAAATACAAGCCCCGAAGTGTAGATTTTGAATTTTATTTTGATGAAACCGGAGCTGTCGAAAAAAGTGGTGGTAAACAAGGAATTACTGAAAATTTAGAAAAAGAAGCCAAAAAGAGGAGGGACTTAGGTGTAGATTATCTCATCAATGAGTTTAAGAAATGTACTTTCAAATATTATGGAAAAAAACACCGTCCTCGCTATTTAAAAATTAGATGGGGTAATTTTTTATTCAAATGCTGCCTTGAATCATTGGACATTAATTATGTATTATTTAGTTCTGACGGAGTACCTCTAAGGGCAAAAGTGAAGGTCAAGTTTGTGGAGTTCATGCGCAATGATCTAATGGTGAAAAAACAAAATGACCAATCTCCTGACGTTACTCATTTTCGAACCATTAATGAAGGGGACACTCTTCCTTTACTTGCACAAGAAATATATGGTGACTCAAAATACTATTTGGCAGTAGCAGAAGTAAATAAGATTTACAATTTCCGTCACTTACAAGTGGGAAGTACCTTGTATTTCCCACCAATTGAGAAATAATTTTCTACACCATTAAACTGAACTTATTTTGGTAAACGGACGCACCATTCCAACAAAAAAGTTTCCTGATACTATTACCAAAACCATCAAAATTGATGGAAATGTAATTGATAAAAAATATCAGATCGACACTATTTCAGTGACGAATGAGCTTAATAGAATTCCTATTGCCAAATTAAGTTTGATTGATGGAGATGCAACAGCAGAAACCTTTGAGGTAAGCAATGCAGAGTTATTTATTCCGGGAAAGGAAATTGAAATCCTAGTCGGTTATCATTCAGATGAAGATCGAATTTTTAAAGGCATCATTGTTAAACATAGTCTTCGAATTAAGGGCAATGGCAATTCAGTTTTAATATTGGATTGTAAAGACGCAGCAGTGAAAATGACCCTGGGCCGAAACAGTCGTTACTTCTACGAAAAAAAGGACAGTGAGGTAATGGAGGAACTAATCAAAAACTATAAACTGACTCCCGAAGTAGAAGCTACAGCAATACCTCATAAAGAATTAATTCAATACGATTCCACAGATTGGGATTTTATTTTGGCCCGTGCCGAGATGAATGGAAAGATTTGTAAAGTATCAAATGGGACAATTAGCATCCAGGCACCAATTGCAGATCAGGAACCTGCCCTTACTTTGATTTATGGGGCCACAGTTAGAGAGTTAGATGCTGAAATAGATGCCCGACATCAAGTGGGGAAAGTAACTTCTTACAGTTGGGATTACAGCAAACAGGAACCTGTTGAAATAGTAGGTCAAAATCCAAACATAGAGTTGCATGGAAATCTAAGTACCACTCAATTGCAAGAAGTAGCAAGTCCTAAAAACTGGGCTTTAAGACATGGTGGAAGCCTCAGCTCAAGTGAATTACAATCTTGGGCTGATGCAAAAATTCTTCGCCAACAATTAGCTAAAGCCTGTGGCCGGGTAAAATTCCAAGGATATGCAAATGTAGAACCAGGGATGACTATTGAGCTACAAGGTTTAGGAGATCGCTTCAACGGGCTGGCTTATGTTAGTGGCATTCGTCATTTTGTCAGTGAAGGAGACTGGTGGACCGATGCTCAGTTTGGTTTTAATCCTGAATGGTTTACTTATAAGTATGATATATCGCCTCCAAGGGCTTCGGGTTTACTTTCAGCCGTTAGTGGTTTGCAAATTGGGATTGTAAGCAGTTTAGAGGACGACCCTGAAGGAGAAGACCGCATCCAGATCCGAATGCCAATTATTAATAATGCAGATGAAGGAATTTGGGCGAGAGTTTCCTGTTTGTATGCCGGAGAAAACAGAGGCTCATTTTTTAGGCCTGAAATTGGGGATGAGGTTATTGTCGGCTTCTTGAATGATGATCCTCGTCAACCTTTAGTGTTGGGGATATTAAATAGCAGCGCCAAACCCGCTCCCTTCACAGCATCTAACGACAATCCCGAAAAAGGAATGGTTACGCGCAGTCAAATGAAAATCGTGTTCAATGATGAGTTACCCTCACTAACCATGGAAACTCCACAAGGTAAGAAGCTCATCCTTAATGATGATGAAGGAAATATTCTTATCCAGGATGACCATGGAAATAAAATTGAGATGAATAGTGACGGGATCACCATTGAATCTGCTAAAGATATTGTTCTGAAAGCTTCCGGTGATGTTAAAACGGAGGCCACAAACATTAATTCCAGTGCCAAGGCTCAATTAAAGGCAGAGGGCAGTGCGGGGGCAGAGTTGAGCAGTGGTGGTACGACAGTTATTAAAGGAGGAATTGTTCAAATAAATTAATAGCAATATGGCTCCAGCAGCAAGAATTACAGATATGCACATGTGCCCGATGTTTACGGGAAATACACCTCATGTAGGAGGTCCCATTATTGGCCCAGGAGTTGCTTCTGTTCTAATTGGAGGGGTACCCGCAGCAGTTGTAGGAGATAGTTGTATCTGCACAGGCCCCCCTGACACTATCGTTTCAGGTTCTTCAACGGTCTTCATTAGGGGCATGCCTGCGGCAAGATTAGGTGACCCAACTGCACACGGAGGGACTATTATGGCTGGGCTTCCTACAGTTTTAATCGGATAAACATGGAAAATAAAAATCTATTTCTGGGCAGGGGCTGGAGTTTTCCCCCTACATTTTCAAAAGAAAGCAGTGGACTCATCATGGCTGAAGGTGAAGAGGACATAAAACAGAGTCTCCAAATATTATTATCCACCAGAGTAGGAGAACGCATTATGCAACCAGATTTTGGATGCAATTTGGATGATTTACTATTCGACAATGTTGATATAAACCTTAAAACCTATATAGCTGATTTGGTTGAAACTGCAATTATAGAATTTGAACCTAGAATAGAATTAGAAGCTGTTTCTATTGATACCACTCAAATATACGAAGGTGTAATATTAATTGAAGTTGATTATGAGATCAGAGCTACTAATTCAAGATTCAATTTTGTATATCCCTTCTACTTAAATGAAGGCACCAATCCCTAAAAATGGCCGAAAAATGTAAATATAAACATCCAATTATCCGCGACGGGGTCAGTCGTTATGACCGGATAAATGAACATTTGCAGCCCGAGCAGCTCAATCTGATGAACTTAGATCAGAAAGACTGGTTACTTTTTGCTCAAAAATTGGCTACAAAACTTCATTTTTTTGATTTAAAAAGGCCCGATCAAATCAGCGGGGATTGGCTAAATTTTTGGCCTGAAGAAGAAGAGATTGACAGCTTCCTCACCCAAGCCAATGAGAACGATGGAGTTGAACCTCATCATTCGCTTTACTTGGTTTTTTTGCGCCTATTGGAGCACAGTAAGCTTCATTTTAATGAATTAAGCAAAAAACATCTCGAGTTTTATTACCGTCGGGTATTACAAATGAGTGAAAAAAGTTTTAAGGCGGATAAAGTTCACATTTTGTTCGAATTAGCTAAAAGAGTGGATAACCAACATTTGCCAAAAAACACCTTATTATCTGCAGGAAAGGATGCCAAAGGAAATGATCTTTTCTTTGCCACAGATGAAGATTTTGTGGTTAACAGAGGAGAAATTAATCATTTAAGAAGCATCTATTATCATGAAGGTAAAGGATTATTCTACGCCCCTATTGCCAATTCTCTAGATGGCCTGGGCGCAAGTTTATCTGAGGACAATTCGATGTGGCCCGGATTTGGGAGTTCAACTATGCCAATAGCCAGACTTGGGTTTGCCTTATCTTCTAAAGAGCTGCATTTAAAAGAAGGAAAAAGAGTAGTTCGGATAGATTTCAAATTTACCAGTAGCTTATCAAATAAAACCAAGTCCTTATTTCTTAAACATTTTTCCGTTTTTTTAACAGGGGAAAAAGAATGGCTAGGTCCCTTTCAAATTACTACAGAACATCCAATTTCGGATAAAGATCAACAAATTATTGCTCCACCCACTCCCTCTAAGTCAATGTTGAGTTGTTATGTTTTCTTAGATGAAGGAGAAGAGGCTGTTGTTGAATATTTACAAGCCATTCATGGAGAGTCCTATAATACTACTTTGCCTGTAATTCGATTCCTTTTGAATAGGATGGAAGATGAAGGAGAAGAAACCTTTAGGCAATTTAGAGAACTGCACCTGGAAAGTATTAAGTTAAGTATAGAAGTACATGGCCTTCAGGATATTACTGTCGAAAATGATAACGCAAGCCTTGATCCTGCCAAGCCATTTTTATCATTTGGTCCCTTACCAACAGTAGGCTCGAGTTTTTATGTGGGCAGTACTGAAATTTTCGAAAAAAACTGGAATTCCGTCCTGTTAAATATTAAATGGAAAGGCTTACCTAATAGTTTTGCCGACCATTATAAAGCTTATGTTACAGAGTACATTAGATCCAATGGGAGTATACGGTCAAATGAGGCCAAAAAGTTATACACAGGTACTGATAAAAAAGACACGGAGGATGACGCTTATAAATCCCACATTAACTCTAATGATCATCATCGGGTTCGCTTATACTACCGGGAAGCAGGGCAATGGAAAGCAGCAGGTAACAATGAAATCCTATTTTCTAAAGATCCCATTGAAATTAACAAAAAGGCAAAAGAAAAACCTCAACAGTTTTCTTTAAAACAAACCTCTACAATTGGATTACAACAAAAAAACTATCCCCTTCAGTCCAATTTGGAACAATATTTAAAAGGGTCAACCAGTCCAAAAGGAACCTTCAATCCAAAAATATATAAAGTAGCAAAAATTAGTCAGGCCTTTCAATTGAGCAATTGGAGTTCTTTCCCCAAAAAAGGCTTCTTAAAGCTTCAGCTGCAACAGCATTTTTTTCATAAATCTTATGCTGGATTATTGGCTCTTTCTCTGACAGGTAAAGATCCCAAACTACCTATTCCTAACGAACCTTATACACCAGAAATTGAAAGTCTGAAATTGTCGTATTCATCGAGTATTACTCAGATATTTAATGAGGGCAAACGATCAAATATTGAAATTTTACATGATTTTCAGAAAAAAAGCCTTCAGCTATTTCACGATCATCCCTTTGGGCAAAAAGAAGAGCATCTGTTTTTGAAGAAACAAGATAGAGGTTTTGTCGTTCCTTCCGAAATACGATTGGTGCCCAATCACAGGCAAGGGGGAGAATTACTAATTGGGCTTTCTGGATTGTTACCCCAACAAACTATAAGTCTTTTATTTCAAATTGCTGAGGGCAGTGAAAATCCTTTAAGGGAGCCACTGACTCTTGAAAATGGAATTCAATGGCACATATTGTGTAGCGACGAATGGAAATCACTTGAGCCAGACTATAAATTAAAGGATACCACCAATCATTTTTTGATTTCCGGTATTGTCCGGTTTAGTATTCCAAAAGAAGCCAGTTTGTCAAACTCAATTTTAGAAGATGGATTTTATTGGATCAGAGCCCGCTTAAATGCACCCTTGGATACGGTTTGTCAATTTATTGATATTAAACCCCAGGCGGTAACTGCTACTTTTCATAATCAAAACAACGATTTACAACACCTTCAAAAGGGATTACCTGCTGGAACAATTAGTAAGTTAAAAGATCGACTGGCAACGATTAAAAAAATTGAACAACCTTTTTCTTCTTTTGGGGGAAGGGCTCCCGAAAATCCAGCTGATTTTTATACTCGTGTTAGTGAACGTTTGCGGCATAAGGATCGTGCAATTCACATTTGGGATTATGAACAATTGGTTCTTGAAGCCTTTCCAAGTGTATACAAAGTCAAGTGCCTCAGCCACACAAATGCCAAAGAAGGAAGGGAATGGGCACCAGGTCATGTTTCCCTGGTTATTATTCCTAAAATTAATCCTGACAAAGCATTTAATCGACTCCAGCCCAGGGCCAGTCAGCAATTGCTTACTTCCATAGAGTCTTTTATCCAGGAGCGGTGCTCCTTCCATATTCAATTTGACGCACTCAACCCAGATTTTGAGGAAATTCGCCTGGAGTTTAAAGTACGCTTTCATAAAGATTATGACCCCAATTTTTATCGGGGGGAATTGCAAGAATCCTTAATACAGTTTTTGTCTCCCTGGGCGGGCGACCTAGAAGCAAATATTCCCTTTGGGGGTACCATTTACAGAAGTTCTTTGATCAGCTTTATTGAGACTAGAGAATATGTTGACTATCTGGCAGATTTAATTTTAATACACAAAAATGCTGAAGGGGAGGTAATCGCCTCAGGTGAACTCAGAAAAATTGAGGCCTCCAACGCTAGTGCTATTTTGGTTTCTAGTCCTTCCCATGATATAAGCATTACGGAAGCCGTTTGTCCATGAGTAAGATTCTGACCATACCCAAAACCATCGGTGAAAATAATGACCGAAATTACCAGTTCCTTAGAGAGGAAGGTATTCGTCATATTGAATCATTAGCGAGTCAAATTTGGACTGATTATAATGTCTCTGATCCAGGGATTACCATTTTAGAGGCATTGTGTTATGCTATTACTGATTTAGGGCTTCGAATGGAAATGCCTATGGAAGATTTATTGGCCTCAGAAAAGGATGTTTTGAAAAACATGCATCTTCAGTTCCATTCTGCTTTAAAAATATTACCAACAACACCCGTTAGCCCTTTAGATTATCGCAAACTATTTGTCAATTTAAAAGGAGTTAAAAATGCCTGGATGTATAAAGTCTCCCCTGAAGTATATGTCAATTTTGCTATTGATGAAGAAAAAGAAAAACCTCAGATAAGTTATAAACCTTTTGAAGATGATAAAAAGGTTAAATCTTTTCGATTAGGTGGGCTTAATCAAGTAAAAATTGAATTAGAAGATGATATTCGCTTATTACCGGCTAATCAACGTCAGGAAGCTATTGAAACCATTAAAGAAAGAGTAAGAAAAATTTATCATAAAAATAGAAATCTTTGTGAGGATCTTGTTGAGATAAAAACTGTAGACCAACAGGAGGTAGTAGTATGCGGAGAGATTGAATTAATGCCAACAGCAAATGCTGAAGAAGTAAATGCCCAGATATTATTTGCCATCCAGAATTATTTAACCCCAGCCATAAAATTTTATACGCTCGAAGAATTAATTAAAAACAAAAAAAGAGATGCAGAAGAAATATTTAAGGGGCCCCTGTTTCTTCAGGACGTCCTGGAGCATGACCTTTTGATACGCAGCCTTTTGGGGCAGAGTAATTTACTAGAATTTATCGAGAGCAATCATGAGCTCATTACCCGTTTGAGCGAAAGACCGGATTTGATGGATGATCCAGCTTCCAATTTGGAAGAATTAAAAAAAGTACTGTATGATAATATACTCTTTCATGGGTTTATCGATGATGAAGAATTAAAAAAGGCCGGACTAAGAAAAGAAATACGAGTTTCCGATCTCATCGACTTGATACAAAAAATTGAGGGCGTAAAGGAAGTGCGTGACCTCTTGATTAGTTTATGCGAAACCAATCCCAATAATGAGGATGATTGCCAATGTGGAGACCTAAGTGAGGCCAGTTTGCAATGGAAAATTTGTGTACCGGAAGGCGTTCAGCCTGTACTTTGTTTTAAAGGATCTAATTTCCGGTTTTTCAAAGATCTTTTTCCCATTAATGTCCGGAAATCAATAGTCAAGCGACATTTTAAAGAATTGGAAAACACTCAACAGCGGGATCGCTTTAATACACAAATAGAGGATATAGCCATGCCCATTGGGCAATTCCGGAAAATTGACAACTACTATAGTTTCCAAAATGATTTGCCCGATACTTACAGTGTTGGAGAAAAAGGCTTAGCACCAGTTTCTGAAGAACATAGGCCCTACCGACAAGCTCAGGCAAGGCAGCTTAAGGCTTATCTCTTGTTTTTTGATCAGGTTCTGGCCAGTTATTTTGCTCAATTAAGCAAAGTAAAAAACTTGTTAAGTGCAGATGAGACATTAAAAAGAACCTATTTCACTCAAGTGGTAACTTCAGTAAAGGAGTTAAAAGATATTTTTAAGGGATTTGACACGGCCGAAACTCAACTGAATGATCTGATAGGAAAACTAGACCTGCCAGGAGAGAGACGTCATCAGTTTTTAGATCACCTTATCTCCAGGTTTGCAGAACGTTTTGGTGATTATGTTTTTATGCTTTATGATGAATTCGATCAGAATGTAGAAGGTTTGTTGATAAACCAGAAAACAAAGTTTCTTAATGATTATCCAAGTTTAAGCAGCCGGAGAGGAACAGCATATAATTATTTTGAATCTGCAGATCAATTTTGGGATACCTCCAATGTATCAGGTATGCAAAGTCGAATCGGTCGCATTGGTGGGTTTGATACCATTAATCGTCAGAATTCCTTTGGTTTTGCCTATGAATTTTATCAGGAAATTGATAGTGATGAAATTAGTGAATTTCGATGGCGCATTCGTGACGAACAAGCTAAAATTATTTTGAGCAGCAGCCTCCATTATCACGAGAAGAAGGAAGCATTGCTGGAGTTAAAAAAGGCTGTTGAATTAGCAAAAGACAGCAACAATTTCGAAATTAAAAAAACGGAGGATCAGGATCAATGGTTTTTTAATATTGTTGACGAAAATGATGATGTTGTAGCCAGGCGGATTGAATTTTTCTCTTCCCAAGAAGAAGCCCTTGAAGCCGTTGCTCATGTTGTTGCTTACCTTTCTGACAAATCTCTGGCCATTGAGGGAATGTATGTGATAGAACATATTTTACTAAGGCCAAATATTAGTCAAAAAGATGCTCCTTCAGAGGCTTTTTATCCCATTTGTGCAGATTTGGAAAAAGACCCGTGCCAACCTTTAGATCCTTATTCTTTTCGGATTAGTATTATTCTTCCTGGATGGACACGCCGTTTTGGTGACATGAATTACCGTCAATTTTTAGAGCAGTTAATTCGAATGGAAACTCCGGCCCACATCATGCCCAAAATTTGTTGGATCGGACCTCAACAAATGCAAGAATTTGAATCCAAGTATAAAGAGCTATTGGAGTTGCGAGCAAATAATCCTGGCTCACAAGTTGCGAATGAAATATTGGAACAATTTATTGAAAGCCTCGAAGGTCTTCGAACCATATACTGGCAGGGGACCTTACACGATTGCATTGATGAAGGTGAACAAGAAGAAGATAACCCGGTAATCCTCAACCGGACTCATTTAGGAAATCTCCAAAAATCAGATAATAATGCCAACAACGATGAAGCTTAATCAGATATCTCAGGAATACAATCGGTTCAGGGATAATCAGGTGCTGACAGCCTCTGAGCTTAATAAGCTAATTGACTTTATGGAGTCACAAAACCGTTTGACCAGAACCTGTCTTTCAGGGGTTGGAATAATTTGCGGTATGACCTTGAGCTTTGATTCTAATAATCAGATCATTAGCGTAAAAAAGGGCTGCGGAGTTACCACAGATGGTGATCTGATCTACCTATCTTCAGACAAGGCTTTTCTGGAGGTATCACCCTTCGAAGATAAGAAGGCTCGGTATCCGGCTTTTTGGCAGGAAGAAACGCAAAGATTCCAACTTTGGGAATTGCTGGACGGTACTGAGGATGAGGATCGGGAAAAAATTGCCTTAAGCGATTTTAGTGGTCAAACCAATATCGATTTGGTGGATACTGTTGTTTTGGCTTACCTGGAAAATTATCCTAAAACGGAAGATCTTTGTACTCCCCTTGATTGTGACAACCAGGGTGAACCCCAGGTAGCGCGCTTACGGTTTCTTCTAATCAAGGCGAGTGATGCTCGTATTATTATTGATGAAATAGATAGTCTTTATAAAAAGTACGGAAATCAACTGAAAGAATATTTCCGATTGCCTAACCTCAAGGCAAGCCGTGTTGTCATAAATGGGAAAAATGCCGCTTCCCTTGGCAATATGATAAATGCCTTTACAACTACCATTACCAATCAAAGAGAGTCGCTTTTAGAGGCTCTTACACAATTAGCAGGCAATTTTGGAGATGTTTTAGACCCCAATGGAGAGGTAGATTCTAATTTGTGGCTAACCCACTTTGATAATGTATTCCCAACTGATTTAGGTCAAAATGTCCAACCCTTGGCTTTTCAATATCGCTATGATCATTTTCAAGATCTTATGAAAGCCTATTTGGAAGTAAGGACCGAATTATTTAATGTTTTAGTAGAATGTCTTCCGGAAATAAATGCTTTCCCACATCACCTGATGCTCGGAGGGCTACAGGATATTGAAGCAGGTTCTGATATTGATTTTCGGCACCAATTTTATCCTTCTCCTGTAAACACTCAAAATGAACGCCGTTTATTACAATGTCAAAGTTTATACCGCCGCCTCCACCTAATGATGCTGCAGTATGTGGACCCTCTCAATCGATTCAAAAACTTAAAGGTGACACCCAGTAAGATATTTGATTCGAAGCTAAGTGAGGGAGCCATCCCCTATTTTTATGAACCTTCTGTCGATTTGGTTAAGGATTGGGACTATGACAAACAAATTCGAGGTCAAAGTGAAGAAGTCCTCTCTTACCATGCTGACCAATATACTTCAGATCAGCACGTTCTTAATCCCTTAAATTTCGAACATGATGATGAGGATTTTTATAGAATCGAAGGACATATTGGCCAGTCCTATGGAGATGTTATTGACGACTTGAAAAAAATTAGAACCGAAAAGGGGCTTTCATTTGATATTATGGCCTTGAGTATTGGGAATAATCAATTAGAATTAAATCTTGAAGATTACAAGTTCTATTTCAATGATCTTGAAGCATTACTCGATGCCTGGAGAGCCGAACAGGCCTGTATTACTAAAAGTACTTCCAGATTTTTCTCTGGTTTTAGAATTGATGAAGACAAAATAGGAACCCATCAATTTTATACTCCGAATAATGTCTTATTTAATCCTGGCACTAGAAGAGACCCTGTCACCATCACTTTTCCGGGAGGTAATCCGGGAGGTAATATTTCTGGAAACGTAATATTTAACCCGAATATCGGCTCTTTTAATCCGAATACTGGTCCTTTTATTGGCGGACCATTCATTTCTCCTCAGAATTTAACAGGTACGGTGGATCGAGGATCTATTCTTGCAAATAACATTAAAGGAGATAACATTTTTACTACAGGTTCAGGCTTAATACTCCAAGATAAAAATGTCCGTGATGGATTAGTAGATGAGGAGGGAGTGTTAGGAAAGCCAATCCTGGGAATTATTGATACCAAACTAGGTACCACTGCTGCCGATTGGCGTGACTTAATCTTAACCGAAATTTATGATAAAATAGAAAACATCAATGATATAACACAGGATAATCTGCGTGTTGGCTTAGAAATTCCGGTAGACATCATTACCAAATTACAATATTTAACGGATCAACAACCAGGAGATTTATCTGAAATTACACCTCAGACTATTGAAAATTACAAACAAGCTATTTCTTCATTGGTGAAAGCTGTGCAAAATGCCAAACAGGATATCCTTGTAGTATTAAATAGGGAGGAATATGAGCTAAAAGGTTATGAAGAGGATTACTTATTATTACTTAATCAACTGGAGCTGAACACTTGTGCTGCCAAAAAAATGGAAGCACTAATGGAAGAATTTATTCGTCGGCAGTCTTCTATTTTGGAATTGCAAAAACTTTCAAAGTTCTCAGAAAGCCATCCGGGAATGATTCATAAGGGCGGAGTTCCTAAGGAAGGCACCTTTATTGTTGTATATAAAGATGAATCTCCACCTAAAGATTCCGATGATACGAGTGGCACACTTACCTTTCCAAAACTCGAAGTTTTGCGTAATCTTAGCAGGGCAATTTTGCCTGCAAATTTTACAAGTCCTCAATTTAATCCAAGTATCATCAACGTTCAAACTCAAAAATTGGCGACGCAAAGAGGATTTAGTTTTTTAAAGGCCAATCAAAAAACTGATAGGCCCGAGTTGATTTCAAGGCCTGACGAATTTGCCAAATATGTCATTGACAACCATCAAATTTTGAATATTGATAATGCCCTGAGGGATTACAAACAAGTGACAGGCATTAATAACTCTCTGACAAATTTGGTAAGAGAGGCCATCTTTGAAGGGATTATATTCCAACCCGATATTGGGCCTGAACCAAATGTTTCTCGATTTACAGTTGTAGCTGATTTTTATTTGCCTTATCGCTGTTGTTCAGATCTTCCTCCAATGGTATTTGTTTTACCTCAACAATTGGTCAGCTTGCGTTTGCCAGTGGCATTTATTTGTATAAAAGAAGATGATGAGGAAGCGCCCGCAAAATTACCATTCGAAGTGGTTCCTGCTGACGGCATAATCGAAGCCGATGTAGCCGTTGATGGGCTAATCATTAGAGAAGAAGATCGGCCTTATTTGGATCCTTCTGTAATTACGGAATCCTTATATGGCAAAACAATAACCTTCAAAGTGAATGGCCAAAATACGAATTTGGAGCTTCGAATTTATCGCAAGCCTAAAGCAATTTTCGAGGTTTCTCCTAAACCAATTATTGATAAAGGTGATGTAATTATTCAGGATATTAGTATCCAGAATGCTACCGAAGAAAAAGCAGGGGAAAATCTGAAATATCAATGGGATTTTGGTGATGGCAGCCAAAGTTCAGAAAAGAACCCTAATCATAGTTATAAGTTTACGCTCTTCGAACTAGAACAGGAAAAAAACGTCACGGTTCGCCTTACCGTAACTAATGGAGAGTGTTCGGATAGGCATGAAGAGTCTTTTATTGTAGATATAAGCAGTCTAATAACAGTAGATGAAGAATGTAGAGAAGAGGCACTCGATACGATAAGTAAAGATCGAGAAGCTACAGAAGCCCTGACAACAGGTAGCTTGTTCCAATCTCGAAGAAGTGATTTTGTCAAAAACTTGAACCAGGCTTACAAAGAATTGGATCCGGATGCTGGTCAACTAGACCTTTATTTAAGTGGCAGACAAAATATCAAGTGGATCAGTATTGTTTCAGAATTAATTAGTTCGCCAATAATTGAAACCAACCTAAGTGCAAAGAGTAATAAAGGAGAGGATGCCCGCAAGATGTCGGTATATATTTTGCGTTTATTGCTGATTGTAATTAAATGCCAGGAAAACCTTAAATCCAGCACAGAGTTGGATCAAATGCTGAATAAATTCAATAGCATTTTTGTACCAATGAAGAAGCGCTTCGATGACTTTTTTGAAGAAGGAGATAGAGATGAGCCATTGGGCCTAACTTTAAGAAAATATCTTGCCGAATATTTGGAAACAACCAAAATCAAGGATTTAAGGACAATTAAACGTATTCAAACCATCTTAAATTCAATAAGCTAAGCCTTGGCACGTTCGCAAAGACATATTATCCAAAGGTTAGAAGTTAATTTGGAAACCAACCATCGAGAGGGTGCCCAAATTAAAGGAGATCAATTCTCTCAATTGCTGAAAAATGACTTTTTACCAAGACTGGAAAAAAATTTCGATACATTAGTAAGTCACAATATCCATATCAGGCTCGACAAATTAGAATTAACTGTACATTGGGATGGAGAAGAGAAAAATAAAGCCATCTTAGTCCAACAGTTAATTGAACAGGTTCAAACTGAAGTACAACAAAGGCTATCCGCTATAAATACAAAGTCTTTTATTGATTTTAGTAAAAGTTCCAAAGAACAAAGTTTTTTAGAGTGTTGGTACTATTTCTTAAGGACCGGTTCTTTGCCATGGTGGTGCAGAAAAATGTCCCAAAAGGAATGGATATTCAATTTACATGGGGCCATAGAAAAACAGCCTGAAATATTTCAAATTGGTTTGCGTAAGGTTTTATCTTCCAATCCTGAAGCCTCAAAACGATTACTTTGGCAACATTCAGACCAGACCCTCCTGCTGATCTTTAAAAAACTCTTTACTAATGTGAACATATCTCAATTAGTGAATTTGGCCTTAAGCAGTAAAGAGGATTTTCATACAATCCAAAAAAAATTAAAGGCGGAACAGGAGAGATTAGACCAAAAAGCTTTTGAGATTCTATTGGCTTTTTGGAAAAACCTAGAAGAAATTTCAGAACGCAGTCCCCTTCAAGTAAGGAGGAAAAGTTTGAAAGAAAAGTTTTATAAGAACCTATTAGAATTTTGGGTCAAAGGAGAAAAACTTTCAAATAATACTGAGCTGTTCTCACAAATTGTTAAAAGGTGGACCTCTGAAATGGAGAGAATCAGGCTTTTAAAGATCTGGTTACAAGATTTATTAAAAAGATTGCCTTCAAATTCTAACTTTTCATCGGAAATAGAAGCTTTAATCCGCCAATTGGATCAAAAGAAAAAGACTTTTCCATTTGAGGTTCCTAAGGAATGGGATATTAAACTTAGCCGACTAATATCAGACTTAAATAAAACTGAGATCCATGTTTCCGATAAAATAATGGAGTATTTGGAGAAATCAAATTTGAAGACACCACCCAAACCTGATCTTTCTCCTATTAACTCGCCCTCAGAATTGCCTTTAACAGAGGGGGTTTATGTAGAAAATGCCGGATTGGTTTTATTGCATCCCTTTTTATTTTCTTTTTTCCAAACCTTGGATTTATGCGAAAGGAAGTATTTTAAAAGTGAAAAAAAACAGATACAGTCGATTTATCTGCTTCATTACCTAACTACTGGTACTACTCGGCCTTTAGAATATGAGCTTTTACTTAACAAATTATTGTGTGGCTGGCCATTGGATAAGCCCATTAATCAAGAAATCCGGATTAGCAAAAAAATGAAGGATGAGGCTGAAAAAATGTTATCTGCCTGTTTAAAACATTGGAAAGTGCTGCAAAAAAGTTCACCAGACGCATTAAGGGGAAATTTTTTATTGCGAGAAGGTAAGTTAATACTAAAAGACAAGGGTTGGCAACTAATTGTAGAACGCAAAACATCGGATGTCCTTTTAGACAGCCTCCCCTGGGGAATTAGAACGATAAAACTACCCTGGATGGATGAAATTCTATTTGTAGAATGGTGAGACAAATAAGATAAATGAAAACATCTGAATCAAAGACCCATACTCAATCTTCTGTTCAAAAGCAGCAAAACAGCCCTTTCTTCCAGAAAGAGGGCGGGGAATTTAATTCAGAAGCCAAAAATGCCGAGTCAACATCTTTTTTTCAAGCATCAGCCATTCAAGCAAAATTAAAAATCGGCCAGCCTAATGACAAGTTCGAACAAGAGGCTGACCGAATGGCCGATCAGGTAGTGCAAAAATTAAATAATCCAGCTACAGAAAAAACGCCTGCCAATACAAAGCTTTCTTCCACACCTTCTATTCAAACCAAATGTTCCAAATGTGCACAGGAAGAGCAATTACAAAAAAAGGAAGAAGAGTTTTCAGAAGATGAGGAATCCATACAACGCAAGCCTATTTTTGAAAGTGAGGGAGATCCCCCCATCAGGCGAAAACCCATCTTTGAAAGCGAAGGAGATCCTACAGTTCAGCGTAAATGCTCCAAGTGTGAATCAGAGGAAAAGATTCAGCAGAAATCAGAGGGTCCATCTGCCAATAATGCTACAACTCTCCAAAGCCAATTAAATGCTTCCAAAGGCAGAGGGAACCCATTGTCCAAATCAACCAGAAATTCAATGGAATCTGCCTTTGGGACTGATTTCAGCGGCGTTCGCATCCATACCGGATCGAATGCCATTCAGATGAGTCAGGATTTAAATGCTAAGGCCTTCACCCATGGTTCAGATATTTATTTCAATCAAGGGAATTATAATACCGGCTCGAGTGAAGGCCAACATTTGCTGGCACATGAGTTGACGCATACGGTGCAGCAAAATGGAAATCATATTGCAAAAGCCGAAAACGACGACTCTAACACTACTCCATCCCAATCTACTGAGGTTAACAAAGAGGTTTTGGCATCAAAGGAAGAATCAGAATATGGTAAAATCTATGAGGAGAATGGAGAAATAAAGATGGAATTGTTCAATTTCAAACTAAAAAGCAATATAAATCCTGGAGTTGGAGGCAATATGCCTGGGCCTCCTTATACTCTACAGTCTCCTGATACTAATCGAAATACTAAACAAAAAAGTGTTTGGCGAAGAGGATTAAGGGCAGTCATTAAGAGCCAATTGGAATCTTTAGCCGGATCAGGAGCGAGAGATAGACAAAAATATGTTCTGGAACTCAATTATCGACGAGCAGACACCTCAATTGTTGGAACCATTTCTCAACTTACCAATGCTGTATTGGTTCCATTCTGGAATATACATGGCAGGCCTACTACTTATCAAATTGAACACTTAATAGATTGGCAACTTGCAGGTACAAGCGTTGTAGATCATCTAGAGAATTTAATACTTCTTGATGCTAGTGCAAATATTGGACTGGGGCAAACTGTTAAAAGTAGTAAGGAAGCACATATAAGAAAGGTACTTAAGCATTACAATGGCAATGATAGTGAAAATGGGGCTAATTTGGTGACAACAGGTGTAGAAGCCCTTAGACAATATAACATAACCATTGATCTACCTTTTAATAGCAGGGGGATCAGGGTGATTGGAGATGTAATCACGGCTTCTCAAATTATTAATCAAAAAACAGATAGAAATCCCTTTCATAAAGATCACATTAGAATACGAAATTTTGATGTGCCAAAAGAAGGTCATTTTTTACTAAAAACTTCCAAACGAGGGGCTGGATATATGGTGCCTTATTCAGCTAAAGGATATAAGGCAGGTAGCTTTTCTATTTATGTTGAAGGAGATGTTGAAAATCATCAAATCACAAGCCTAACATTGATTCCGGAAGTTGATCCCAAATACATGTCCAAAAAATCATTAGGCGATGTTTATGAGGTTGAAGAAAAGAGTTTAGATGTCTTTATGGTAAAGGGCCTTAGAAACAAACTGCGCAACCTATTTGAACTTCAAGCTTTAAGTCCGATTGAATTAGATGAAAATGAGATGGAAATTGATGATGATATGGTGCTGCGAGCAAAGGGCTTAGTGAAGTCAACAATTTCATTTTTGGAAGATTTGGACATTGGGATTGACATTACTGGGGAGGAGTTTAGCATTATTAAAGATTTTAATATCACTGAGTTAGCTGAAAAGATTCCCGAGCCATTTAAAGTTAATAATTCAACTCTCGAACTTATTTACAATTCTAAAAAAGGACTTTCTCTAGTTGGCCGAGTAATGTTTGAAATAGGAGGTGTGGGTGAAGGTTATGTAAGAGCTTCAGTAAGAAGAAAAGGGCTCACTCTTGATGGCTCTTTTGACTTTGACAACAATTGGTTTAGCCCAGCAAATGTCAATATCAGTTATGAGGAAGGTGAATGGAGCTTTTCTGGAGAAGTTGGCCTAAAAGCCGGAAAAGTAAAGGGGATTAAGAAGGCATTGCTCAAAGTTAGCTATAAGGATAAAAAGTTCAATGCAAAAGGAACTGCACATTTAGATGTTCCAGGGATTAAAAAAGGAGAGGTTTTCGCAGAATATGATAGAAATTCAGGGGCTTTTAATATTTATGGTGATTTAGAGTTGAAAGATAATATCAAAGGAATAGAAAAGGGTTCGATAAAAGTAAAAATTGCACGTGAATCAGAAGTAGATGATTGGAAACTTTATATTAAGGGAGAAATTGAATCAAAAATTCCGGGAATCCCATCTGTTAAACTTCAGGTCTCCTATGATGATGGGGTTTTCATTATTCAAGGTAGAATTCGTTATAGTAAAGGCATAGTTGACGGATATCTAGAGGCAGGAGTAACCAATCAGGCCGTGGATGAAGAGGGCAACCCACTACCGGAACAAAAAGAAAAGCTAACTCCTTTTGGATCAGGAAACCTGAAAGTAATTTTTGGAAAATATGTTCAAGGTACTATTGGTGGCAAACTGACCCAGGAAGGAGAAATTGAGCTACATGGAGGAATTAAAAACCCTGATAGAGTTGCCCTTACTCAAGGTCGTTTTGTAGATATTGATCATACTCTTTATGAGAGCCCAAAAATTAAAATTCCAATTCCAGGGTTGAGCCTATCGGCATTTGGAAAAACAATTGGAATAAGTTTAGAGATATTCGGAGGTGTCCGTTTTCAAGCCGAAGCAGGGCCCTTGTATTTAAACGAACTGGAGTTAAAAACAGATAGTTTTAAACCTGAGGATCCTGGTTCCACAATTATTGAAGGAAGTGCTTCTTTAGAAGTACCTGCTAAGGCTATTCTAAAAGTATATCTAAATGCAAACGCCAGGCTCAATATTATAGTAGATATAAAGCCTGGACTAATTGGAAGTATCAATCTAATTGTAGAAGGAAAAGCTAAAGGAGGAATAAAAGTCCAATGGTCGAAGGATAAAGGACTTCAACTCATTGATGCTATGGCGACCATTAATGCCAATGCTGAGTTAAAGGCTGCTCTAGAGGGGTATCTTGATATTGATCTTGATTTATGGCTGACCACCATAGACTTATATTACGAAAAATGGACCCTTGGATCAATGTCATTAGGTAAAAGTAAAAATTTTGAAGTAGGGTTTCCTTTAACATATGAAGATAATGAACCTGGAAAATTAGATTTTGAAGATTTAGATGTCGATAAACCTAATTACGAAAGTATGGGTGAAGTCAAAAACCTGGCCAGCCAGGCAATGGGAGAAGCTACTAGTCCTCCTCCTCCCCCATCTAAAGAAGAAATCCGCATTAAGATCAGGCAATTAGGTCCTGGTGCTGTTATTTCTGATGAAATGTTTGAATGGTTAAAAGATATTGGCGAGGAGGAAATAATCAAGAACGCAAACCGAGAGTCGTACTACAAGTGGTTGAAAAAAACATACCCTGACATGAATTTTAATTGGGTTCGTGGGGAACTTAACACATTAGATCGACAGGAATTTGAAAAATTTAAAAATGAACTTAGAAGGGTTGAAAAATTAAATGATATTGAAAAACGTCTCAGGCTTTATTTTTTAGTTGAAGGATTTAAGGAGGGCCATCCTTTCTTTCCTGAAGAGGAAGTAGATAGGTATGGAGAAATGGCCAAAAAGGGGGAATTGTGGAAGGAGGAAAATATCTCAGGTTCTCTTCAATTTAAATCTGACATTTCTTCTCCTAATTCATTGCCCGACATTTCTACCTCTCTAAATTCTTCAAAAGGAAAAGGTGATCCTCTACCAGAAAATGTGCTTCCATCTATGAATACTGCTTTTAACACTGATTTAAAAAAAGTCAGAATTCACAATGATAAGCAAGCTCACCAAATGAATGAGGCCTTAGGAGCTCATGCTTTTACGCATGGCCAAGACATCTACTTCAATAAGGATAGCTATAATCCTAATAGTTCTAAAGGTAAGCATCTGCTGGCTCATGAGTTGACACATACGGTGCAGCAGGGAGGAGGGGATATTAAACGTCAAGAGGACACTGAAGCTGTCAATGAATGTAGTTCATCAACCGAATTTGATCAGGTTGAAATGTGTGAGGTGCAACCTCAATACGATTTCAGTGCAACTAGTTATTCTGGCTTAAAAATGCGAAAAGAGGAGGTTGAATCAGGTATCTGGGTAAGACAAAATTTTCAAGCAGCATTTCCTGCTGAACAGATTGATGAATTGAAGAATGAGCTGAAGGCAATTAATGCTGAAATAACGGAAAGAATAAAGTTTATAAAGCAGGAATTCAGTAGTTGTGAAGTTAATCAATTTGACAAATTCTCCAATTTCGCCTTAATGGAGATGGAAGAGATATTGGAAGATTTACGGAATGAAAGACTTTTTGAAAAATTGGGTTTTCTGCCATCAGAGGATGCTTCTTTAATTTCAGAGGAAAATGTGGAAACAACCTTGTCGATGGTCAGCTTCGAACGATTTAAAAGAAAGAGAAAGGCAAACGCTCCACTTTCCTTAAATAGATGTTTTTCTTATGATAACTGGACATTCCTGGAAGCATTTGATGATTTTGAGGCAATTACCAAGTTCTTGGACGAAGGCCTGGCATATGCATCCGAAAAACCTCATCTGAAAGAGACCCTTACTACTTTGAGACAAAAACTTTATGAAAAGATAGAGAAAAATTTACCTCCAGAAATTTTAACTTCTGATCTTACCAAAAATGAAGCCTATCTAAAATCCCTGTCTCCTGATGAAGCTTTGAAATTATTATATTCACTGGAATCAAGTGTTACGAATATTGAATCAAAAGATCAAAATCCAGCTTTATGGTTTAGGGACTATAACATGATTATTCGCAATAATATGCGAGTTCTTCAATGGTATTTAGAAGAAGAAGGCATAAGATATGAAGAAATAGTTGGTCGTACTTTAGTGAAAGATCCTAAATCTGCAAAAGATTTAGCCCTGGACCCAGTAGGGATTAGATATCAATTAAAGTCTATGTATGAGCAGGATTACGAATTTAGGCCGTTCGATATTGCAGGAATAGATCCTGAATATCAATCTATTGGTAGTAGAGTAGAGAACTTGAAATATCAATTATTTATTGGAATTCATCCTCCAGGAGCAGATCCCATTGCTTTGGCAACAATGCTGGACGAGCAATATGCTGCATTAAAACATGAAAAAGAAACTTTCCTTTCTGATTTTAAAGAAAAAGCCGAAGAGGTGGTTTTAAATATTCTTCAAGCCAGCGAAAATAAAATAAAAGCAGAAAAGATCAAGTATGGGCTTACCGAGGAAGTTATCCTTCCAGCCCACTCCGGTCCAGGTATTGATAAAGATATTAAAGAATATGGTTTGACTAATCCAGCCGAAGTCAGCGGACTTGCTGAAGGGGCCAGAAGGCTGGCGGAAAAAAGCAAAGCTATTGATGGTTTAGAGGATCAATTAGAGAGTTTAACCTTACCAGATCAGGTGAAAAAATATTCTCCATTTGCCAATTCTTTGGAACAGATGGGAGCATTTATCCTGGAAAAAATAGATGAAGAAGCTTACCAACAACACCTTTTAGCAGAGCAAAAAAGGCGTGTAAAAATAGCAGAGATACAAGAAGAACTAAAAGTAAAAAAAGAGGAATACCTAATGGCGAGATTGGTCGTGGAATCTGAGTTCCCAATTTTGGCTACCTGGGCCTCAAAAAATGATACCGGAACTTTGGAAAAAATAAGCCGCGGCGTAAATGGAGAATCAATCTCAAATGATATGGCGAAAATTATTGGCACTGATCTTGATGCAAAATTGGCGAATATTAAAAAAGTAAGATCCGATTTGCATGATGGAGACATTGAGATATGGGAAATGTACGAAATTTTAGACCTGACAAGAAATGTCATGAAAGTCCCAAGATTTTCAATCTACGACACATGGATTTGGGAGAAAAGGCGCAGTGTAAGAGAAGACAAGGATTTTTGGGATACCTTCCTTGTGGTTCTCTCTATTGGATTAGGGATTTTAGCAATTCCTTTAACTGCAGGAACCAGTGCACTTGCTGTAGGAGCGGGCTTGGCTGTGGGGGCAACCGCCCTGGCAATCGATGTACATTTATTGGCAAAAAGTTATCAGGAATATTCTACAAAAAAAGCAATGGCGGGAACCGATTTCGACCCGGCATTATCACTTTCCCAGGAAGATCCTTCCTTATTATGGCTTGCGCTTGATATAATCGGTATTATTCCTGGCATTGGAGAGTTAGGAACAGGTGCTAAAGCTCTTTTTAAAAGTCTGAAAAAACCTGCTAAAGAATTCGCCGAAGAGTTGGCTAAAGAAGGAGCTGAGCAACTGGTTAGAAAGAAACGATCCGAATTACTCGAGGCTGCTGCGAAACAAGGCAATCATGGAGGAAAATTATCTTCAAGGCTTGCTCATACTACGGAGAGCATGATTATCAAATCAGATATT
Organism: Saprospiraceae bacterium; assembly: GCA_028285545.1. Lineage (GTDB taxonomy): Bacteria > Bacteroidota > Bacteroidia > Chitinophagales > Saprospiraceae > JANQPA01. The sequence goes on from JANQPA010000018.1 coordinate 370,335, forward strand.
CATAAAGCCAAAAAAGCGGCGGTAGAAGAGCTAACAGTTAATTCGGTTGCAAAACAAATAAATCTGGGCGGGGGACGAAAAGTTACCTTAACCCAGGACGGAAGAATTTTTAGATGCAGCAGTCCTTGTACCGAAATGGGGGCCTTTTATGCTGATGTGCTGATTCATCGAACTGATTTACTAGATGAACTAGAAAATCTTCAATTTAGAATGTTTTTGCATTCTGATCCAGAGCGTTTTGCTGATGATGTGTTGGAGTTGGAAATGAAACTTAGAAAAGCTAAAACAGAATTATTTATTACTGCAAAAGTAGCCCAAAGGGAAGATGCCATAATGGATGTCCAACGGGTTGCTGATTTTATCGAAGATACATTTGAACAACAGCTGATAGCCCGGCAGATGGTCCCACGACTTGATTATCTACGGCAATTGGATGACCCATTTAAAGCTAAAGCAGGATTGGAGAATATGCTGAGAGATCTATTCAAAATGGAAGAGGTGACATTACCTGGTTGGGCTAAGGAATTAAACTTTCAACCATCCGGATTAGGTGATATTTCAGATCAAGGGATGCAGGAAATTATTAGTAAAATAAAAGGTAAGGCCCCAAATTCAGCAGGAATTAAGGGTGATCTTGGTGAATTTTACCATGCCAGTCAACTTGTCGATAAGCTTCCCCCCTTAGCTGCACAGCATCTTTCCTACTATATTAGAAGACAGCTAATGGATAAATTAATTGCAAAAGAGATCAATATTGTGGATTTTATGAAAAACTTTCCTGAACAAGGAGCCAGGCAATTAATGTTTAACACTATCCATGGAAGAAGATATATAGATCATGCTATCATTCAAGATGGTGCTGTCCTTTTTAGAGAAAGTAAAAACGTTTCTTCATTTAAAATTACAAATGAATACAGTCTACAAATTGATAAGGACTTGGAATTGCTTGAAATGTTCCCAGGTTCTAAAGTCGAATGGACGATTTTTGGAAAAATTGATGAAGAGGCAGAAACATTATTAAAAAGTCTGGAAAGAAAAACTAATGGTAGATTTAGTTATAAGTTGGGTAAGTTAGATTAAATATTTTTCTCACAAATTCTACACAACCATGAAAAACACCACCCATCGCTCCCCCCGCCACCGCAATCCCCACAAAGGAGACAAACAAGATCAGCCCTTTTTCAATAAGGCCAGTGATCAAGCCATACAAACTAAAGAAGAACAGTCCTTTTTTCAAACGAAATTAACCGTAGGTCAGCCCGGTGATGCCTATGAAAAGGAAGCCGATGCTATGGCTGATGCGGTAACCAATAACTCCTCCAAGACTCCAGATATTCAAAACAAAGAGATCAGCCAGATCCAAAGATATATGACCAATGCCAATGAGGATGAATTGGGGACCAATACTCAACGCATTGAAAAAGATAAGATGATCCAGGAGAAATCCGACTCCAATGAAGCTCCGGTAAGTGAAGAAGAAGAGCCGGTCCAGGCCATGCACGAAGAGAAAGAACAGCCCGTCCAGCAAATGGAAGAAGACACTGAAAATCAACCCGAAGAAGTCATGCAGCCTATGCAGGAAGAAGAACAAGAACCCATACAGGCTAAGAATGAAGAGGAAGAACCCGTTCAGGCCAAAAAATCTGGTACTCATTCCAAGCAGCCAGGTTCAAGGATGGCTCGCACTTTGGAGGGTACTAAAGGAAGCGGCCGACCTCTACCAAAATCCACAAAAGGAGAGATGGAGTCTGCCTTTGGAGCTAATTTTTCTAAGGTCCGTGTCCATACCAGCCAGGATTCTGTTAGTATGAATAAAGAATTGAAGGCACAGGCATTTACCCATGGACAGGATATTTATTTTAATACTGGAAAATACAGGCCTGAGACTTCCTCAGGCAAACATTTGCTGGCTCATGAATTAACTCATGTGGTTCAGCAATCGGGGAAGGGGAAAAAAGTCCAAAAACAAGATGGATCAGGCCGGGCGAAGATCAGTGCCCCTGCCGGAAAAATAAAGCGAAAAGATTTTGTCTTCGTTATGGGCGATACCAGTGATGATGATTTTTACAAATTTGCCGGAAAATATTTTAAAGCCACCTACCCTACTGCTACCTATTTTGATAGTATTAGAACCTTGGAGGACATCCTGGTTAGCCTTAAACAAAACATTAAGTCAGGTGAACGACTTGGCAACTTGTACGTAGTCACTCATGGCGCTACCGATGGCACCCTTTCTTTTGGCTTGAATAATGGTGATACTGACTCGAGTATCGATTATGAAGAGCTAAGCGAAGCTGTTAAGAAAAAGAAACTAACAGATTTAAGTAAACAGGTAGATAATCAAAGTAGAATTTACATCAAGGGCTGTAATATAGGACAAAGTGGCGATATGGTTCAACTCATTGATCAATCCTTTTCAGGAAATGGAAAAGTCATTGCTACCACTCATGAGATGCAATACACTCAAAGCTCAGGTAAATTGTACGAGAGCCTGGTAGGTCCTAACTTTGAGCGGCCAGGTAAAAAGAAGTTTTCCAGAACAGAACTAACAGTTTTGGTCAAAAACCGATATGGTCATCTTTCCAAAACACAACAATCTAAGTTGGTACGGGAGCTTTATAAGGAACAATATGTTGATAGCGAGCCCATTGTCCTCGAAGGGCCAATAAAGGTATATATGAATAATAAAGAAGCTCTTCAACTATTTGCTAACGATGCAAAAAGTAAGGGGCTAACCTTAAAAAAGTTAAAAAGTAGCAGGCCGAAGCGGCAGGGAAATGAGTTCTTTTATGAATTTGAAGTAACCGATACAGCTGGGAACAAAAACACCACCAAGACCAGCATTGCTTTTATGAGTCAGCAACAGGCTCTTCAAGCAGCCAAAAAAGGGGAGCCAGATATACATCGTTTTAATTGGCGCTATAAGAGTAGATTAGATAAATCAGGTATGTATTCTACTGTGGTTTACAAAGAAATGGTATATGCAGAAGTGTCCGAATATTCTTTAGATAGAAGTAATAAAAATAGATTTAACCCACCAAGCAGTAATAAAGAGTTTTATAAAATTTCTAACTAATAATGTTTACTTCAAACATACAATTTCTAGATAGGGCTATGGCCGACCTGGCCGACCTCATTAGCTGGAGGTTTGACTGCTACTTTGCCAATCGAAATGAAAGTTGGTACTCGAATACCTGGCAAAAGCCTGATTTAGAAGAAAATTACTTGACCCAGTTTACCATTCAACATTCTTTGACACAGGTAGAATATTTCCTGTTGCTGATTGCTCTAATGCCCCATGTTCAAGGTGATTTTTTCGACCAGGTTATACAGAGTAAGCTAGAAAAGCCTGGTGACTTCCCACAACTGGGTGGAATTCGAGGCACACATTTTCGAGGATTTTTGCCTACAGGTGAGACTGCTCTGTTTATCTTAGGAGGAGAGGAAAAAGAAAAGAGACTTAAAATTCAACAATTGTTTGATTCAGATCATTTTTTCTCCCAAAATCAAATATTATGGCTTGAAAAGGTATCTGAAGGAGAGCCTAGAATGAGCGGAAAAATAATATTGGCAGAGGATTATATTGATTTATTGACAACAGGAAAGATAAGTCCGCCTCGTTTTAGTATGGATTTTCCTGCCAAGCGATTAATAACCGGTTTAGATTGGGATGATCTTGTATTAAATGTAAATACTTTAAAGCAACTTTTGGAGCTTGAAAACTGGATCAACTATAATGAAGAGTTGATGAATAACTTGGGCATGAAAAAGCGATTCAAGCCAGGATTTAGAGTGTTGTTCTATGGTCCGCCCGGTACGGGAAAAACTCTTACTGCTACCTTATTAGGCAAAAAAACAGGTAAAGAAGTATATCGTGTTGATCTATCCATGGTTGTTTCCAAATTTATTGGTGAAACTGAAAAGAATCTATCCAAATTATTCGCAAAGGCAGAAAATAAAGATTGGATCTTATTTTTTGATGAAGCCGATGCTCTTTTTGGAAAACGAACTAATATAAGAGATGCTCACGATAAACATGCCAACCAGGAAGTGGCCTATTTATTGCAAAGAGTAGAAGAATATGATGGTTTGGTAATCTTAGCCTCCAACCTAAAAAGTAATATCGACGATGCCTTCCTTAGACGTTTCCAATCCATCATTTTTTTTCCTCAGCCAAAAGCTGGAGAAAGATTGCGTTTGTGGAAACAATCTTTCCCAGAAAAATTACAACCAGACTCAAGTGTTGACTTGAATTTCCTGGCTAAGAAATATGATCTTTCAGGAGCTAATATTGTCAACATTGTTCAATTCGCTTGTTTAAGAACACTGGCTGATAAGAAGAAATCAATAAACCAAGAGGTGCTAATGGAAGGAATTGGGTATGAATTTGCAAAAGAGGGTAAGATTAATTGATTGGATTGTTTTTTATTCGATGTTAATACTGAAGATGTAAAAATCCAGGTATTAAACTTAGTACCCCCGCCAGGACTCGAACCTGGATCTAAAGTTTAGGAAACTTCTATTCTATCCCTTGAACTACAGGGGCCTGCAACTAACCATAAGTATTTGCAAATTATTAGATTTTTACAAAAAACTCAAATCCAAAGTGGGCTTCGGATTTCGGACAAAAAATATGATAAACTTCAGATTATTAATCGTATTTTATCATCCAGTTTTGTTCAAAACCTAAAACATGAATACACTAAAAACCGGATTTTTCATTTTATTCTTCTTCTCTCTTTTAAGCCCCTTTATCACTTCAGCACAGGTAGTTATCTCTAATGGTGGCGATCATTTTGAAAATGAATCAGGGTCCATCAGTTGGACTCTTGGACAATTTCAACAGGTAACACACGAGGCCAATGGTTTTATCTTAAGCCAGGGTTTTCATCAACCCAATTTAATAATTACCGGCATAGTCAACTTCCCAGATCTGGGCCTTCGACTAAAGGCCTTCCCCAACCCTAGTCATGATTTGGTTCAATTGGAGTTTGAAAAAGGCTTTGAAGCCTCTACTTTTAATGTTCGCCTAATTAACATGGTTGGAAAAGTACATTTGAATAAAATGTTGACTAATTCTATTTCCACATTTGATCTAAGTCCCTTTCCTAAAGCCACCTATTTTTTACAAATATTGTCAAAATCACAAGTCGTTTCTACCATAAAATTGCTAAAACAATAAATCCAAACCTAAAAAACACATATGATGAAATACTTATTCTGCCTAAGTTTGGTTATTCTTTTTTCCATAAGTCTTGATGCACAAGCACCAAAAACCTTCAAATATCAAGCTGTTTTAAGAGATGCCAATGGCCAGATCAGAGCCAATCAAAATGTCGCTTTGCAATTGAGTATTATTGAAGGAGAAGCAACAAATACTCCTGTTTATACCGAGACACATAATGTAAATACCAACTTAATCGGTCTGGTAAATGTGAACGTTGGAACAGGAACAACTACAGATGACTTTGGTAATATCAATTGGAGCAAAGGATCTCACTTTTTAAAGGTATCAGTTGATGGAACTGAATTCGGCACCAGTCAATTGCTAAGTGTTCCCTATTCATTATATGCCAATGAAGCGGGTAATGCTTTTAGTGGGGACTATAATGATCTTAGCAACAAGCCCAATTTTTCTGAAACCGATCCTGTCTATTCCGGCTCACCAGCCAGTAATATTACTGATGCTGGAAGTGGAAGCGTTATTACCACAGCTGAACGAGAGAAACTTGATAGTAGTATAATTGTCAGCGGAGCCGTCCAGGAAGGAAACCTCTTAACCTATGACGGTAATAACTGGATCGCCAAAGACTTAATTTTAAGTACCAATAATAGTGGAGCTAATGCATCTATTAATATTGAACAGCCTTTCCTTGGGATGAATTATATCATTGCTATGGAAGGAACTTTTCCTTCAAGAAATTCAGTTACTCCATTCATTGGGGAGATAATTATGTTTGCGGGCAACTTTGCTCCCAGAGGCTGGCAACTTTGTAATGGACAATTATTACCAATTAACCAACATGTAGCCTTATTCTCAATTATAGGTATCGAATATGGCGGAGATGGAAGAACTACTTTTGCTTTACCGGACCTGCGAGGGAGAGTACCATTGGGTACGGGAACCGGATCTGGGCTGAACCCTCGCTCTTTAGGACAAAAGGGAGGAGCCCAGAATATTATTTTGGTTCCTAACCAAATGCCCACTCACAACCATACTATTACCGTTAAAGGAAATTAATTGTGCTATCCTATTTTTTCAATAGACAGGGTGAAAAAGAAAATATTCTCCCTGTCTATTTCAGCTTGGGTTTAAAAGTTTTCATACTCTTTTTAGTTTTGCCTACCTATTCATCTTGGGCGCAAACAGCCCCCATTCCTTGGTATGTATCTAATTTATTATCAAATCCCCCTATAGAAAACCCAAATTCTTCACCTGTCGTCATTGCGGTGATTGATGATGGTTTTCGATTGACTCATTCGGCAATTAAAGATTTTTTACATCAAAATGCCCTTGAAGTGCCCAATAATAAAATAGATGATGATGGCAACGGATATCCTGATGACATTACAGGATGGGATATCTCAGATCAAGATCCAGATCCTTCCCTTCTGGAGGGAAGAGAAAACACCTTCTTTCACGGCACTTACATAGTGGGAGTAATTACTAATTTACTTAAATACGCATACGGAAAAGATGCCTCCACCTATTTTAAAATTCTACCTGTAAAAGCTCTTTCTGATCAGGCACAAAGCACCTTTTTAAAAGACGGGTATAAAGCACTTAAATATGCGATTGACCAAAAACCTGATATCATCGTTTGTGGCTGGAATGGTGGGTTTATGCCATCAGAAGAACAGGCTTTAATTCAAAAGGCACATTCGGAAGGAATTATCTTTTTGGCCTCTGCTGGAAATTTTAATAGCAATTCCCCAAACTTCCCTGCTGCTCATCCTAACTTCTACACCATTGCAGCGGTTGATTCTGATTTGCACAAAATGGACAAATCCAATTATGGATCTTTTGTGGATTTGTCAGGGCCTGGAATGAATGTATTGGGCGCTGGAAGTTTAAATGATCAAGACCTTCGCATTGATGGGGAAAGCTCGGGGGCTGTGGCGGCTGTGGCCGCTACCTTTGCACAATTAATCCATGCCTTTCCAAATAAATCACCTAATGAGATTCTATTGGCTATCAAAAATACAGCCATTCCCATAGATACCTTTAATCTCTCCTTTGCAGGAAAACTAGGTGCTGGTTTTCCTCAAGTCGGAAAAGCCTACTCCTATTTAAAAAACGAACTAAATATAAACGAGTTCGTAATTCCAGAGGGACAGCTAAGTTCCAAAATGATCCCTGCTAAAAGCACTCAATTTGAATGGAGGATTAATCCTTCTGGTAATTACAAAGGCATAAATTTTATCCCATCTTTCAAGGAATGGGAGGATCATGCTTCTATTTCGTTTTTTGATGGAAAAGAGACTTTCATCAAAAAATTTGATAAAGACTCTCAATTTCAAAAGATATTCATACCTGGAAACCAGGCCATTATCAGATTTAATCAATTAAAAAAGAGAAAAATCCAAGCATTTACTCTAGATTTCGAGGCGGTACCCATTGATTCCTCAACATTATATTGTAGATCAATAAAATATTATGAATTGCCGAAGGCAAATATCTCCGATGGAAGTGAAGATCAAAACTATTCCAATTCCTGTAGCTGTAAATGGCAAATCCAAGTAGCTCCTGGCAAACGAGTTCGTCTCAAATTTTTGAATTTTGATACGGAGGCAAAAACTGATTTTGTTTATTTGTTTGATGGAACCAATACCATTCCGCAAAATCTAATTGCAAAATTTAGTGGCCCTAATATTCCTCCCACTCTTATTTCAAGGACTAATCAGGTCCTTGTTTGGTTTGTTACAGACAATAAAAATACGGCTTCGGGTTGGACTCTAGCTTATGAGGTCTTTGATGATCAGTAATGGGAGGTATATAAAATGACTACTAGATAATCACCTACAATCATTTTCTATTACCAACAATACTTACCCTACCCTTTATTTTGAGAGGTAATACCCAACTGAAATTTGAAATACCTGATTATACCAAGCATATTCGGCTTCTGGAGCAGATACTTGATCACTAACTGCATAATTGACCAACATGAATAAACCCCGGATATATCGAGCTTCTAGCATCCATTTGTTTCCAAAATCCATGCTCAGGCCTAAAATAGCACCGGCATCAACTTTTCGATCTTTATCGATAATTCGGATATTTCCAGTTGTTCTAGAATGCAATAAATAGCTTATCTCTAATCCTCCTTTTACCCTTAGAGCATCACTTAGATCAATGCTTGCCATTACTGGTACACTTAAATAATGAAATTGCTGATCCCTGGCTCGCATAAACATGGCCTTAGCTCCTTTCAAACTGTATAACAATTCTAGTTCTAAATCAAAAATTCCCGGCCAATCTCTATGATGAGTTATACCGAGATGAAATCCATTAGAACTACGGGTCAAAACCAAAGGCCGGGCATGGTCAGGAACAATGTAATCCCTAGTATGATTATTATTCCAGCCTAATTTTAGGCCCCAGCTATTTTGAGCAGTTGATGACAAACAAAATGAAATGATAAGCAGGCCTATGAGTATAACTTGCTTCATGAAAGTTGACGGTTTGATGCTTAAAAGGAATTTATCTTTTAAAAAGACAGGAAGAAATCAAAAATCGGTTGGGAAAAAATTAAAAAAAGTGGAGAAAACAATTGGAAATAAAAAAGATATGTTATCTTGCGGCCGCCTACAAAAGAAAAAGCCCCTCTCGGGGCCCCTCGCTAATAACAAATCATAATCTCATGAAAATAATAAGACGACCTAATTCTTTTTTTCTTTAACTGGGATAAAGTTTAAATGTGTTTTTTAATCGGTTTTTGGGACAGCCTCTAAAAAAGTTTTGAAGTTGGTATCTTTGAAGTTGGTATTTAATTTTCCGCTTCTCTGATTCCCTTTCCGCTGTCTCACACTACAAATATGCAACAGCTTTAAGTCAAAAAAAATGACAAAAAAGGCCATTTGTTGAAATAAAATTGTATTTTTTTACACAAAAATCATCCCAAATATCTGAATTTCAATACTTTAACATCATTTATTTGTTGAGCAAAAATATTTTTTATTGTTACTTTTTTTCTATTTTTTTTAAAAAAAAAGTCTTTTTTCTTTCAATTTCTTTGATAAAAAAAGGGATACATACTAGATGTGTCCCTTTTTTTATGGTAAAAAGCTAAAAAATTTTGGATTAAACTAATGCAAAAGAGCCTTCAAAGTCCAAAATTCCCTTAACTTTTGGAATACTGAGGAAGAGAACGCCCTAATATTGAACTGGCAATCCCTAAACGTTGCATTTCTGCCGATCCCCCTGCCAAGGTAAAGCATCTTACATCTCTGAACATTCGCTCAAGAGGTAATTTACGACTATAGCCCTGTGCTCCGCATAATTGAATGGCTTCACTAGCAACTCTCAAGGCCATTTCAGAAGCATAAACTTTAGCCACACTAGATTCATATCTATTGGTGATTCCTTGCTTAGCATGAGATGCAGCTCGATAAATTAATAATTTGGCTGCATCAAGTTCAATAGCCATATCGGCCAATTTAAATTGTATGGTCTGAAAATCTGTAATCTTTTTCCCAAACTGGTTTCGGTTATCTGCATATTGTTTTGCAAAATCAAAGGCTCCCCTTGCTATACCTAAAGCCACCGCTGAGGCCCCTACCCTTTGGCCATTATAAGCAGACATCAAATTACCAAAGGCCGATCCTGGTGGCACGACAAGATTTTCTTTTGGCACTTTCATTTCCTGAAATTCCAAAATACCTTCCTGAACTCCTCTTACCCCCAAGGAGGGAATTCGTCCAGCATAGTTAAAACCAGGCATATCCATATCTACTAATATAGCTCCTATGCCTTTCGGCCCAGGTATTTGACCAAATCGAGCATAAACCAATGTATACTCCCGTTCTCCTGCTCCGGTAATCCAATGTTTTTTGCCATTCAAAACATAATGATCTTTTTCTTCTCTTGCTGAGGAAGTTAGATCAGTTAAGGCGGACCCAGCTTCTGGTTCAGTCATCCCAATACTCATTAACATTTGTCCCTTACAAACAGCAGGTAAAACCCTCCGTCTTTGCTCCTCAGTTCCAAAATTCAAAATCGTCATGACTGCCCCAAAGTTGTGATCGACAATTAAGCGGCCACTTATCCCACAATGTCGTGATACCTCTTCAATGATTAAAATGGCATCCAAGGTTGATCGACCTTTACCGCCATATTTTTCAGGAATGGTAATGCCAAAAAAACCAGCATCGGCATATTTTTGAATTTGCTGTCGAGGAATGTGCTCTTCTCGATCCCATTGTGCAGCAAAGGGTGCAATTTCTTTAAGGGCAAAAGCACGGGTTTTTTCTAGGATTGTTTTTTGAGTATCAGAAAGATCGAAGTTCATTTTATTAATATTAAATTTATAATGAGGAAAAAACATGAGTCATCCCGAATTTTGAACCCAAATAAAAAGGAGGCAATTAGAGATGGCCAACCGTAATCTGTAGAGCGGTATCGAAGCAAGTCGATACCG
>JANQPA010000024.1 GCA_028285545.1 Saprospiraceae bacterium
TAGTTTTTACTTTAATATGTATCTGCTTATAAAAAAGCAAAAAATATATTTTTTTAAAGTCAATTTTTTCCAAAAATTGACTTTTTACACAACCCCTTATGCAATACACTTCCAGTCTGGAGACAGGTCAATAATGGGTGCGGCAGTTAAAAACTGCCGCTAGCAAGGGAGAAGATAATTTCTAAAATTATGAGATCCACTCTCAATAATTTCCTAACTTCAAGAAAATAAATTGAGAAATTATGGATCGAAGAAAATTTTTAAACAATACCGCAGCTTTTGCCACAGCCCTTCCTTTAATTGGTTTGTCCTGTACTCCTGAAACCAAAGAATCACAGCCAGTTAATCTAGCCAGTTTATCTGGAGAAGATTACTGGAAAGCTTTAAGAACTGAATTCCCCATGCCAGCAGATGAGGCTTATTTTAATACAGGAACCATGGGTGCTCAGCCAACTCGTGTCCTAAATGCCGTCTTGGATAATATGCGAGACAATGCCTTTAATATTGCTCATTGTGATTATCAAGGGAATGGCCCCTTGTTATTGCAGGGATACGAAGGATTTGATGGATTGAGAACCAAAATTGCCCAACTCATTAATGCCAGTGATTTTAAGGAAATTGCTTTGATCCAGAATGCAACCATGGGCATGAATTATATTTCAAATGGAATGGATTTTCAACCTGGCGATGAGTTTATTAATACCGACCAGGAGCATGGTGGTGGATTTGGTGGCTGGCGTACTGCTGCCAAACGCTTTGGCCTGGAATACAAAGAAGCACATATTCCAATCCCCGCCAATGATCCTCAGGAGATTTTTGATAATATTTTTAATTTGGTTACACCCAAGACTCGGGTTATTGCGGTGCCGCATATCCTTTCAACTTATGGAGTAGTACTTCCGGTTAAACAAATTTGCCAGGAAGCTAGAAGACGTGGCATTTTTACCATTATTGATGGAGCTCAGGCAGTTGGACATGTAAATGTAGATGTACAGGATATGGGTTGTGACGCCTATTATTCCAGTCTGCACAAATGGTTGTTAGCACCAGCTGGTAATGGCATTTTATATGTTCGTAAGGAGGTGGTTGGTGATATTTGGACAGTGGCAGCTAGTTATCAATGGGATAACGAAGAAGACCATGGATTGCGGTTGACGCAAAGAGGCACTGGGAATGTTTCTTTGATTGTGGGGCTAGAAGCGGCAATGGATTTTCACAATGAGGTTGGATCAGAGAAAGTAATCGGACGAATCAAGGAATTAGGAGATTACCTTAGGAGTGGCCTCCAAGAAATCGATAAAGTAAAAATCGTATCCTCTGTGCACCCGGATATGTGTGCTGGAATTACCACTTACCTGGTAGATGGAATTAAACCTGTTGATTTACAAAACGATATGTGGAAACGCCACAAATTACAGCCTCGGGCAGCAGGCGAAAATGGCCTGCGCCAGAGTACTCATATTTACAATCAGAAAGAAGAGATTGATAAGGCTTTAGAGGTAATCCGAAGTGTCTAACAATTTTAATAATTGAGGGTGGCGACCGCCGCCCTCAATTATTCATTTAATTCTAATTCGCCCGTTTTTTCTCATCCTCAATACTTGTTTTACGCTTTCGGGCTTTTTTAACTTTGGAATCACCAAAGAAATAGGTGAGGTTCGCCCTCAATCGACGAGTATCTCTTCGTCGAATACCTTTCGCTTCCAGGGCACCGTACTGTATCTCAAATCTATTATTCATAGTTTTGAAAACATCGCTGACCGCCAGCGCCAGGTTGCCCTTACCATTTAATATTCTCCTCTTGAAGCCTACATTTACATTCCACATAGCAGGAATGTTGGTGGTTCCATCTACAAGGGTGGGAGAGTTAAAAAAGCCAGACAATTCAAAGGTGGTCTTTTTGTTCAAAGTAAAGGTTTGCTGACTAAATATATTAAAGGCTTTAACATCCAGATCTACATTTTCCCCATCTAGGAATGTTCCCTTATTTTGTCGGTAATAGGCCGTAAGGCTAACAAAACTACCCCACCAGTCTGTGATGGAAGTGGGAGAAGCAAAATTGATACTGTAATTGAATTGATCAGGAAGATTTAACCAGGTACGGAATGCTTGCTTGCCTTCATCTGCCTGAACTTGCAAAACCATCATCTGAGTCGTACGACTGTAATTGACTGTAGTGTTGAACTTCAATTTTAAAGAATGCCTGACTTGAAAAATATTGGAATATTCAGGCTGTAAAAATGGATTGCCTCGATGAAAAGTCAACTCATCCAGTTTGAATTCAAACGGATTCAAATTCTGATAAGAAGGTCTGTTAATGCGTCGGCTATAAGAAAGTTGTAGCTTATTATCATCATTCAAGGAAATATTAAGACTGGCAGAAGGGAATAGATTTAAATAATCTCTCTCAACTAGACTATTGTCTACGTCTTTCAAAGCAAATAACTGTCCTTTTGAATAGGTGTTTTCCAAGCGGAGTCCGACCTGGAAGTTCACCTTTTTACTAATTTTTGCACTGTAATTAACATAAGCAGCACCCACTCTTTCCAGATATTCAAAATCATTGGTTCGGTCTATATCCAGAACATTTTCACCATCAAATTCATTAAAAAACTCAAAGCTGTTCTCGGTTTTGATATCTGAAATTTTAGCTCCTAGGCCCAGAGTGCCGTCTAGGAAAGGCCTTTCATAATCAATTCTAAGAGCAGCAATACTGATATCATTCAGCGCAAAAGTTTCATTTATGCTTTGGCTGAGAGTTTTGGATTGATCAGGATTAGTATAAAAATTGCCCAAACCTTCAATACGGTCATAATCGTAGGTCCCGTAACTAGCATCAATGCTTAAAGAAGAATTTTTATTGAACTGAACTAAATAATTTACATTATAACTGATATTTTGGCTACTCCCAACTCCCGAACCTTCTACTAAAAGTAAACTATCTACTACCCCCGAACCGGCGATTCCTAGCCCTCCGGCACCATTATTTTTGGTCTCAAAATCATTATTACCTCCTTCTACTAAAATACCAAGAGTGCTCTTTTTACTGAGAAAAAAATCGGCTCCAGCTCTAAAATTTAAGGGGGTATTTTGGCCCGTAATACTGTTGAATTGATTATATGAAAAATCAAATTGATTGCGGTTTATAATCCACTGGTTGACCCAATAACCACGTGTCAGCGACAGACTACCAAAAGCATTCATGAATTTGTTGCGAAAATTTCCCGATAAGCCGCCATTGCTTCGACTCCTTTCTCCAATGGCATATCCCAAATTGAGATTCATATTGGCACCGAGGCCAGTTTCCTTCTTTAGTCTAATATTAATAATGCCCGCATTCCCTTCTGCTTCGTATTTAGATCCCGGGTTGGTAATAATTTCTATAGCATCGACATCAACGCTTTGAAGTCCTTCCAGATAATTTACTAATTCATCTCCACGAAGAGGGGAGGGCCTGCCATTGATGAATATGCGGACTCCTGTACGTCCCAGCATGGTGATGTTATTGTTATTATCGATGAGCACTCCTGGGGCTTTTCTTAATAATTCCAGACCATTATCTCCGATTGCATTCACGCTGTTTTCGACATTAAAAATCATTTTGTCATTTTTCAGCTCTAGTAGAGGACGTTTTGCTGAAACCAGCACTTCTTCCAGATCAGTTCCATCCGATGAAACAAGATTTATAGGACCCGTATTTCTTTTTTCATTGGCTGCCAGGGAGATGTCCAATTGCATGTTGCCTAAACCTACGTAAGATATGGCAAGGTAATAATCCCCAGCTGATAATTTGGAAATGGTAAATTGACCTTTTTCATCAGTCATTTCTCCTTTTATATAACTTGAGTCAAGGGAATTATTTAAAATGACGGAGGCAAAGGCTAAGGGCTTATCCTCGGTATCTACTATGGTCCCGTGTATTAATGCGTTTTGTGCTTGGATTAAAGAAAAAGTTAGAAAACAGAATACCAGGCATAAAAGTCCTGAATAGATTCTCATGGTTTTAAGGTTTTAATGTGTTTAAAAGTTTGTTGTTAGTTTGATTAATGTAATTGGGACTATTAAATTTTTATTGATTCAAATTGTACTTGGAATACAAGAAATCAATTTTAATAGTAGATAGAGGCAAGATATTAAGGATGTACAGGTTGCTTCTGCATTTATATTTCAAATGTAAGGAGCTTTTTGACAAGTTGCAACCTGGAAACCTGGATATTTCTTTCAAAATACTTGAAAGATAAATGCTAATATTTTGATAATGAGTTATTTGCGAAAATCACGAGGTGAGCTTTTAAACTCACTTTGGAATGTCCTGGAAAAGTAATTAGGGTCAGAATAGCCCACCTCATAGGCAATTTCAGCAATGGACATCTCCGTATCTTTTAATAATTCTTTGGCTTTTTGAAGGCGTATAGAGCGAATAAATTGGGAGGGAGTTTGGCCGGTCAAAGCTTTCAATTTGCGATAAACCTGTATCTGACTCATGAAGACTCGCTGCGCTAGTTGTGGAACCCCAAAATCAGGATTGTCCATTTGCTCAATTACCTTTTCTCTTAATTTTTGCAAAAATTTAGCTTCCTTGTCATTTGGAGTTGGAGTCGCTAATGGCCCATCAGGACTAGTCGAAAAACGTTCTTGAAGTATATGACGTAGTTCCACTAATTTTTTCAGGCGAACCAATAATTCCTGTTTCTGGAATGGCTTAGTCAAATACGCATCGGCACCATGTTGTAATCCTTCAATAAGATCTTCTTGTCCAGCTCGGGCAGTAAGTAGGATAATGGGTATATGACTGGTTCGTTCATCTTGTTTTAAGGTAGCGCAGACTTCAAAACCATCTTTTTCAGGCATCATAACATCGCTGATGATAATATCCGGTACTAATTCAATAGCTTGGTCAATCCCGATTTGGCCATTTTCGGCCATATAAATATTGTATGCTCCATTCAGCAATTCTTTGATATAAATGGCTACATCTGCATTGTCCTCAATAATGAGTAGGGAAGGGGCATCCGGATTTTTTCCAGATATGGTTGAAGAACTTAGGTTTTCAATACCTACTGTAGAAATAGATGTGCCCGCTTGGATTTGACCAGTAGAAATATTTTGTTGTAAGGGAGCCTCTTGGTTGATTGGCAATTGAATGAAGAAAGTACTGCCTTTTCCAGGATTGCTTTCCACCTTAATTTTACCTTTCATAAGTTCCACCAATTCTTTGGTAAGAGCCAGGCCAATTCCAGTTCCTTCTCCTTTTCGGGTTGAAGAACCGTCGGCCTGATAAAAGCGATCAAAAACATGTTGTACTTCTTTAGGATTCATTCCTACGCCCGTGTCTTTGACCTTCATTTGTAATTGGTCTGAACCTAAATTTTGCTGTTTTAATAAGTGAAGAATAATCTTTCCCTTCTCGGGAGTGAACTTAATGGCATTAGATAGTAAGTTGTATACGATTTGCTGTATTTTTTCTTCATCATAATCCATCAGGAGCGATTCCTCTTCTGAGTAGAAAGTTAATCGGATACCTTTGTCTTCAGCCATTGAATAGAAAGATTCGGTTAGATATTGCAGGTAAACAACAATATCCCCCTGGACCAATTTTAATTTGAGCTTCCCTGAATCAAGTTTGGATAAATCCAGTAATTGGTTGATGAGGTGCAGTAGATTGTGCCCATTTCGCTGTATAAGACTCAGGCCACCAGTGATTTTTTCTTTATAAGATTTAGGAAGTTCGGCAGCCTTTACATTGAGCTGTTCTGTCATCCCCATAATCACCGTCAAGGGAGTCCGGAATTCATGAGTAATATTGGTGTAAAGGTGACTTTTGAGTTGATCCAATTCCTTCATCCGACGTGACTCGGCTTTTTCGAGCTGACGGCGTACATTGTATAGATACAAGCTGTAAAGCCCCATTCCGATTAGGAGTATCCACAACACATATGCCCAGGTGCTTTGCCACCAAGGCGGGCGAATGGTAAATTGATAGAAGAAAACAGGACCCCAATTATCCTCCAATCCCGCTGCTTTTATCTGGAAAGTATAATTGCCAGGGCTTAAACCACGATACTCTGCCTTATTATCTTTGCTGGGAGTACTCCATTCATTATCAATGCCCTCAATGAAATAGCTAAACTGTACTTGATCTAATCGAGGATGATGAGTTGCAGAAAAATGGAAAGTGATATGATTGAAATCGTGAGGAAGTAATAAACCAATGGGGTAATTATGGAAGGTCGCAACGCTTTCGAAATCCAAATGGGCAAAATTCCGTTTGTTATTTTCCCCAGCCCAGTAGTCTTTCCCTTTGCTAATGCTATCTGCCAAACTACGAAAATCAATGGTGGTCTGGCCAATATTGATTTCTTTTAATTCCACCCGAGCAGAATCCTGGATCGGGTATACGTCAGGTGGAAGCATTTGAAGGGAGTTGTTGCTTCCCCACCAAATCTGGTTTTTATGGTCTCGGAGGGTTGAGTTGGCATAGAATTCTCCACCTAGTAAGCCATCGGCCCGGCAGTAATTTATGACTCTAAAGGAGGCTTCAGATCCTACTGTTTTTCCATTAGATTCACGCAATAACAGGTTCAAGCAGTGACCAGCTCCAAGCCAAATGTTTCCAACACTATCTTCAGTAACGGTCCAGACTTCATTACTACTTAATCCATCCTTAGTTGTAAAAGCTTCAAAAGAAAGAATACTGTCAGCAGGATTGAATCGATTTACCCCGCCATCAGCGGTACCTGCCCAAATATATCCTTCCTTGTCTTCTAGTAGAGAAACTATCATATTGTGACTCAGACCTTCCCGAGTGGTATAAATGGTAGCAAAATCTCCATCAAATTTGATCAGCCCACCCCCATAACTTCCTGCCCAAACCTGACCATTCCGGTCAGTCAGCAAAGCTCTGATGGAGTTGACATCTAAATCTAGTTGTTTATTTCTTTCTTCATTGATACTTTCCAAGTGATATTGAATCCAGGAGTCGCCCTCAAATTTGGTTAAGCCGCCTTTGCGTGCCCCGAACCACATATTACCATTGGGAGTTTCAGTAATAGCATAGACTTCATCTCCTCCCAACCCCTGCTCAGGGGTATACCCTAGAAGTTGGGTTTTATTCCATTTATATACTCCATAACCAGGAGTTCCCATCCATAGGTGATCCTTTTGATCCAGGTAGAGATCCCTGGTAATTTGATTCGAGCTGGAATTTGAGTAAAAGACATCAAAAAAAGTGTAATTTTTTCCATCAAAGGCGGCTGTTTTAGCCATATGGTGAAGGCCAAACCATAAATTCTGTGACTGATCTTCAACAATATTAGTAATATGGGACATTTCAGGAATGCTTTCAAACCCCTGATACCGAATTTTGTGTGGTGAATAACGCTGGATTCCTAAGATTTCGGAACTTAACCAAAGATTTTCATTAGAATCCCATAATAAAGGACCCAAAAAAGGAGCAATAAGACCTTCCTTTGCAGTGTATGAAGTAAGGGAAAATCCTTCAGGATCTAGTTTAGTAAGGCTTCGATTTTGTGTTTTTTCATTTGCAGTCCCCCAGATATTTCCATATGAATCAGCAAGGCCAAAATGTAAAGGAAAAGGGGTTTTATAGGAAACGATGCTATTTTTAGAAAAGGCATAGGTCATTTGGTCTTTGAAAACCCAGATAGTACCTTTTGAGTTCATCGTAACATTCCGCCATGCATATGTTCCAGACCAGGAAAATCCCAAATTATGGCGATAATGTACAAAGCGTTTGCCATCAAAACTAGTATTCCCATCGGGGTGGCATATCCACAATAGCTCATTATTATCAGTAAATACATTAAACGCTGGAGTTTCTAATAATCCTTGGTCAGTGGTATAAAGGCGACAAGTATTAGCCTCTAGATTAATCAAGCCAAAACCTGATGCTACCCAGATGCGATTATTTTGATCTTCAGTGATTTTGAGACTTGTAAAGTGTTCTGCCCCGTCAATGTTGAGCCTATCAGGCCAGTTCGTTTTTGTAAAATCATAGATGATAAGCTTATGCCCGTCAAATTTTGCAATTGCATCGTTCTTACCAATATTCCTACGGCCAAAATTTGTAAGAGAGAACCATATCGCCCCTTGTTGATCCTCCATGAATACAAAAGCATTGAAGAAATCCAGTACATCTGTGAGATCATACAACAAAAACTCCTTGCCATCAAAATGAATAACCCCTAATTCACTCCCCATCCAAAAATGCCCTTTGTGGTCCTCTATCATAGTTGTGATAAGATTAAATGGTAAGCCCTCCTCCATGGTTAAGGTTTCAAATTGACTGGTGCTGAGGGATTTTCGTCTAAAGGACCAGGCAGGGTAACGGACAGGTAGTGGCAGATTTATAGTATCTGAGTGAAGGGGAATCTCAAAAGCCTGAGGGATGCCATTTTCCCCAGGGGTAACCGTCGGTAAATTATCCGGCCAATAGTGAATATCAGATTGGGTAAGAGGGTATTCCTTGGGTAAATTTGCCGGAATGGTGATGGTTTTAGAAGGAAACACCTCTGGAGGAGGCCGATCTGCTGCTAATATCTTTTTTCCCTTCCACAAGAAAGCTTCACCAGTTTTGATGGTATCCCCTTCGATAAGGATCGGGACTGGGGCTGTAATCTTATTTTCCGATACAGATACGGTCTCCTGACTTGGCTTTTGCTGACAAGCGAGGCAGCCAAAAATCAGGGGCATGCCAAAAAACAACAGATCTGATAAGCTAGAAAGGTGTCCTCGTCGTTTCATATCATCGATAAACCATTACGAATACCGAAAATAGGGATTTCGTTGAGATTTTCCTATTATGGAGAGCAAGTCTGGATTGAAGCGTTTTTCTGTGAATTCTTTGATCATTTTTTGATTTAATCATGGAAAATGGGCCTTAGGCAATATACTGCCAGTTTCCAAGCTGGAAAGTATTAATTCTAGTTCAACAACTTATGAAAAGGGCGTCATCTCAGTTTCAAAAAATATAATTTTTTGCACAGAGGTGTTATTCAAGGGCTGGAAAAATAAACCTTTCAAGAATGTTATAAATACGTTTCCTAACTTTAAAATTACCGCCAGTAAATACAACAACTATATTTTCTTCAGGAAAAACAATAATTTCCTGCCCACCCCATCCACCTGCTTGGAAAAGTTTTGTCTTTCTTCCATTTCTTGAAATCTCATTAGTCCACCACGAATAGGCGTAACCATTTCTACCGGAATCATCTATTGGGATGTTTATGCCCGTATTGTTATTATAGGTCCTTTTGCTGTTTTCCACCCATTGATTAGATACGACTCTTTCCTCATTCCATTTTCCTCCATTTAAGTAGCTAATTCCGAATTTTAACATATCGCGCGAAGTCATGTTTAAGGAGCCATCACAAGCATATGTTCCATTTTCAAACTGATACCAGGTGACAGAATCGATTCCAAGTGGTTGGAATAAATACAAATTTGAAAAATCTTTAACGTTCTTTTTGGTGGCATTTTTTAATATTTCGCCTAAAATTATAGTTCCCCCACCATTATATGTAAACTTATCTCCCGGCTTATGCTTAAGTTGTTTTTCCAAAACACAAGAAACAGGATCATCCTGGCAATAAAAATACAGTCTGTCAATGTCATTTGTTGAAGGATCATGTGGGCCCCACTCATCCCATTCCAGACCAGATGTCATGGTTAAAAGATGTTCAATACTAATTTTACTTTTACCATCTGTTTTGTATTGCTGATGTTCCGGTAAATAATTAAATATTGATTCATTTACGCTCTTGATATAGCCCTTATCAATAGCTATTCCTATACAAGCTGAAGTGATGCTCTTGGTACAAGACATAATTACATGCATGCTGTCTTTATCCCACTGTATTCTTGGGCCTTGAAGATTGGGGGCATCCCATTGATACTTATTGCCCTCAAAATATTCTTCCAAAACCAACATGCCGTCTTTATAAATTAGCATTGAATGCACCTGATTGTACTTATTTGCGTAAATGCAATCAACTGCCTGTCCTATCTTTTGGGAATCAATACCAACATCCTTCAAAGTGCCAACTTTTAATCCATCATCAATAAATTCAGGTGAACGATAAATGTATATAGATTCGCAATTACTACAACCAACGAATAGGGTTGATAGAATGGTAAATACAAATATTTGATATTTAATATTATAGTTTTCTAATCGCATAATTCTCAATTCGAATAATTATTTTTTTCCCAACTCCAATTAAGCAATCATGATGATTTTTACACATACTCTTTGATCATTTCCTCACTTAATATCCATATTCTACCATACCATTCCACCTCAAATTCCTTCAAAATGGAGTTCATTGGCTTATCAGAATGGAGTTTCTTAAATAATTCGGTCAAAATCTGACTCGCAGCTTTTTTATCAACTAATTCCTGCTAAATCCAACCACCCCATATTTTAACATTTTTGTCATTCTTTTTCTTTTTGACTTGGTAAGCAGTCCCTAGAATACTTCTATATTGTTCGTGGCCCGTACGGGCCACCAACAGGTTAGCTATGAAAAAGCTGAAATAAGCAACTTCCCCTACAAAAATCAATCCATTACCTTGGAACCATATAACCGTGGAACTAAAGAACTTATCCTAACTCCCCGGCACCGCCTCCATCAACAAAGCCAAGGCCTTATTCAAATCCTGCCCACTTTTTCGTGACCCTTTGTAGTGACTTAACTTAACCACTACTAAATCATGAGAAGGTATGATAATGGTTAGTTGCCCTCCAGCCCCTGCCATGTAATAAGCCTCTTTGGGAATCGGAAAGGATTCCCTGCCATTAATCCAGAAAAAACCACCGTAGATAGGTCGGCCATCTGCTTCCCAGGCCGGAGCTAAGGTGCTGACAAAATCGACAAAGCCTTCCGGAAGAATTCTTTCTTCATTCCAAACACCGTCATTGAGATATAGGTTCCCCAAGCGAGCCCAATCCCGGGCTGTACCAAATTCGTAACCTTGTAAGAGGAGGTTGCCATATGGATCAGTCTCCATGACCATATTTCGGATGCCGATTTTATCAAATAAATGTTTTTGTGGAAAATTATGGTAATCTTCTCCTCGGCCTTCCACGCCTAATCGAACCAGGTAATTGGTCAGAGCTGGATCAGAATTTCGGTATCTACCAACGGTGTTGGGCTCCCATTGCTGCGGGCGAGTGGCGGCCCAAGAAAATGAGTTCACAGATCCGGTATACACGTATATATGATCAGGATAACCAACTTCGGGATCGAAATCGGGATCTTGAGGGGCTCTAAATCGAAGACCACTAGACATTCTCAGAATATCAGAAATCCGAATCTTTGCTCTCGGATCATTCTCTTGTTCTTGCCACTCTGGAATAGGGGCTGCTTGGTCAAGAGTGTATACTCCTTGTTGGATTAAAACACCCATTAAGGTAGCCGTTAAACTTTTACCCATTGACCAACTCTCTAAAGGAGTGTGCATATCAATCCCCTCTTTATATCTCTCACCGATAATTCGGCCTCTATGGCTAATGACTAGGGCAGCAGTCATACCTTCTGGCTGAGCAAAAGCACTGTCCACTGCTGCATTGACCTTATCCATATCTAATTCCTCTGGCATAGGATCATCTGGGAGGATATCTCCCATTGGCCAGGCTTGGGTGGAAGGATCGGGTAGTGTGCTGGCAATTTCCTTTGGTGAAAAATAAGGTTCTTCTTCACCCTCAGGTAGACAGATACAGCCTTGGTCACCATAATATTTTGCGGTTCTAACTACTCCATTTGGCAAGGTAATGTGAACTGCTTTATTTTCTCGATCTAATTGCCGATTGCTAAGATTGGCTCTTTGATCATAGGGAGCAGTGAAATAGCCAATGTTTTCTGCTGCAAAATCAAAATCTAAGCCCGTAATAAAAACAGCGGAACAAAGAATTTTGGCAAAGCCGGAAGCGTGATGGGAGAGTGGATCTCCAGGAACTTGTTCGTATTCAGTATCTAGCTCAAGAGAATCAGCTCTGGCCAACATCTTTTCTTCTGCGGTCATTTCAGGCGCGGTACTTTCTGTAGTGCTTTGTTGGCAAGAAGATAGAAATAGGCCTACTAATATCAGCAGACACAATTGTGTGTTTGAATGCATAAGGCAATGGTTGTTGATGATATAATAGAATGAAAATAAGGAAATGGAATGGAAAAAATATGATTATTACTGATGACCTTTTTACTCATAATACTATTTAGGTATGACAGGAAAACCAAATGACTGTTTTCTGCACAATATTCCTATTTAATATTTAAAAGCTAGAATTATGAGCAAATTGTATGCTGCCAAATGGAAATTCACTTTTATTTTTTCAATTCTTTTTTTTCAAATGCTGTCCGCTCAGGATAGTTATCATCTAAACCTTCAAAATGAATTAGCCTCTAATTTTCAATTGCCACAAGGGAAATGGGTATTTGGCAATAATGAAGATGCTAAGCTAAATGCAGATTATACCTGGGGTACTGTAGAAATTACTAATGAGGATGCTTCAGAACAAGCATTTTCAAAACTGGTTAATCTGAACATCACCGAGGTAGATGGACCGATTTGGAGTAGTGGTTATGGTATCCGAAATGCCAATCCCATTCAGGCAGGAGATAGATGCCTTTTTGTAGTATGGCTGCGGTCAACTTCTGGGCCTGGAAAGGTTGGGGTAAGTTTACAGAATGCCGTTTCCTTTGAAAGTGAATTTTCATTAGAGTTTGAGTTGGGGAATGAATGGCGACAGTACCTAGTCCCAGTGGAAATCTCTGCTGATTTTGCAGCTGATGCCCTCCAGCTGGTACTTTTGCTGAATGGAGGAGATCAAAATATTCAGCTTGGAGGCCTGGCTCAGTTAAATTATGAAGACCGGGTGGCCTTTTCTGACCTACCCAGAAAATATTATAATGAACTTTATGAAGGATATGAGGCTGATGCCGAATGGAGAGCAGAGGCAGCTGCAAGAATCGATCAAATCCGAAAGGCTCAATTGGAAATAAAGGTAGAAGATCAATCTGGCGCTTCCCTGGAAGGAGTATCTGTACAAGCCCGGATGTTACAGCATGATTTTGGCTTCGGAACAGCAGTTGCAGCCCACCTCTTTGCTGGCAATTCAAGACAAAATAATGAGTATGAAAAAAAATTACTTGACCTGGATGGAAAGGGGCATGGTTTTAATGAGGTGGTTTTTGAAAACGCCACCAAATGGCGTGCATGGGAGGAAAATTGGTTTCAGGTAAACCCGCAACAGAAAGCCCAAACCATCGAATGGTTGAAAGACAGGGGCATGAGAGTTCGAGGACATACCCTGATTTGGCCCAGCTGGAGAAACCTCCCTGCAGACCTTCGAACCAATGAGCAAAACCCTGAATACATTAAAACCAGAATTTTAGACCATATTGAAGATATTGTTAATTATCCAGGAGTGAAAGGAAATATATCTGACTGGGATGTACTTAATGAAATTTCCATATTAGACGACCTGGAAATGGCCATGAAAGGAGCCCCTGGATATCCTACTGGTAGAGAGATTTATGTGGATATTTTTAAAAAGTTATTAGAAGAAGACCCCAATGCAGTTACTTACTTAAATGATTATACTGTTTTTGGAGGCGGCAGCTCTCCCTTTTATAAAGAACAATTAAAACAGTATACTCAGGAACTATTGGATGCAGATGTTAAGGTAGATGGTATTGGTTTTCAGGCGCATATAGGTACCTTTCCTACCGGAGTGAATGAGTTGTATGATATTTTTGAAGAATTCCATACCACCTTCGGCACTCGCACAAAAATTACAGAGTTTGATATGAATCCCCTCATTGATGATGAACTGGCTGCTAAATATCTAAAAGACTTCTATACCATAGCCTTCAGTCATCGAAGTATGGATGCCATCTTAATGTGGGGCTTTTGGGATGGAGCTCACTGGTTTGATAATGCTCCGGTTTTTAATGAAGACTGGAGCTTAAAACCGGCAGGACAGGCATTTCTTGATCTTGTATTTAAAGAATGGTGGACGGATGAGACTGGCTCTACTGATGGTTCTGGAACATATGGTTTGAGAGGCTTTAAAGGCACTTATGAAATTGCAGTTGGATGCCCAAGTGGGATTAAGGTCGATACTATTCAACTTACTCAGGATTTGGATTATACCCTTTCCTGTGCTAATCTAACTTCAGCAGAGGAAGAGGCGAAAATCGGCTTAAAAGTTTTTCCGAATCCGGTTAAAGACCAGCTTTTTATCAATTGGAATAATGGTGAACCTGCTGATATCTATATTATGGATATAAGTGGAAAAAAAGTAGGAAGTGCACTTCACGTCACTGGTGATACTCAAATGGATTTAGATCTCCCTGCTGGCATTTATCAATTAATGATAGAAATGAAACAGAAACGGATCACGAAAAAATTAGTGGTAGTAGAATAAAAATATTGGCTGGTGAAAAGATCCGCAGGAGCTTTTCACCAGCCCCAGATGAAACATCATTCAAAATTCAATCATTCAAAATTTAAAACTCAAGGATAAACCCAAAAGTAGGAATAAATGCCCCTTGAGCATTGGCAATATTTTTTAAACGATAGCGCTGCTGATCATAAGGAGCGTTGGGATTAATAATCGTTCCTGCATCCGTCAGGTTACCTTCTGCATCCAGCGGACGATCTAAAATTAAGGCTTGTTGATTATCTGCTGCTGCGGTAATATTTTCTAAATCCAGATACACATTGAGGGTCCAGTCAGCAAAGCGGTAGTAACGATCTATTCTAAGATCTATCGTATTGACCCATTGTCCTCTTTGGGTATTGAGCAAGCTAAAATCGCGAATGCCCTGATTGGCAATGTCCCAGACCTGGCGTTGTGCGGATAGCTCCTCATCAAAAGGGGTAAAGGGTAAAGCGGATTGTACTCTCCAATTAAGACCTGCTTCCCATTTTTTACTAAATTTTTTGCCCAAAACAAAATTTACGATGTGACGGGCATCCCAGGAAGAGGGAACGAAATTGCCAGTCTTATCTTTATATTCACTCCAACCCAAGGTATAGGACAACATCCCATAAAAGCCTTTGAATAGACGCTGTTGATAGAAAACTTCAAACCCGTAAGCACGACCCTCGGAGGAAAAATCAACGGGAAAATTTCCAAACACACCAAAGTCGGCAGGCAAATGAGCCAGACTCAGACTGTCGCGCAAAGACAACATATAATTAGGATAGTTTTTATAATAGGCTTCCACACTTAGTCGACTATTGAAAGGGCTGTCCCATTTTAATCCCGCTACATAATGCCAACTTTCCAGGTATTGAGCCACGTTCTGATTGTCCAATTCACCAGAATTGCGGTAGCTTAGGGTCATCATAGGAGGAAGTTGGAAATAATTGGATACACCCGCAGTAAGGGTGGTTTGTGGATTTAAAGACCATGAAAGAGCCAGCCTGGCAGAAAGTTGATCCAAAGGATTATTCATCTGCTGATTATAATTGCTAGCATCCATTCTTAATCCGAAAGTGACACCAAGACGATTATTCAATAACTTTTTACTAAGCTGTCCAAAAAGACTGTATTGCTGTAAGTTGATTTGGGATTCATAATTAGCAGTTACTGGCCCATTTTGGGTAAAAATGCGATTAAATACATCATAGCTACCGTATAAACTTTCCACACCTGTTCCAAAATTTATCTTCAGACTATCCTTTAAAAAAGTATACTCAGCCCGCAATCGATTCGAATGTTCCCTTGAATTATACTGTAAAATGAGGTTGTCATCTACGCTTGAATCATTTCGATAAAATTTTTCGGCACTATTTCGGAATCCACTTCTGCTTCCTACTGCTGTCCAATAACCGCTTTGGGTATAATGTTTAAATACAGCTCCCACAGTGTAATTGGATTGATCACTAATTGGAAGGTTTTCTAATAAATAGCGTTGAATTTCGTTATTTCCTACTTTCTGGTTGAGCTTAAAATTGTCGATGGCTCCAATACCCAAGAGTGTCAATTCATTATTTTCATCCAATTGAATATTGACCTTGGCAGTGGCATCATTATATATTGGAAGAAAGGCAAAATCCAATAGCTGAAGAATATACTGGCGATAAGATCTTCTGATGCTGAATAAAAAGCTGGTTTTTTCACTAATGGGGCCCTCTACTGCTAAACCAACCTCTGTGCCACCTAATGTAGCAGTTAGCCCCAGGCGATCTCTGCGCCCATCTTTTAAGGTGAAATTAAAAACAGAACTCAAGGCATTTCCTCTATTGGAAGGAAAGGATGAACTCAGATAATCCACCTCTCGTAATTGGTTGGCATTAATGATAGAAAAAGCACCACCGGAAGCACCCTGAGTAACAAGGTGATTAATAACCGGAATTTCAATATCATCCAGAAAGAATCGGTTTTCATTGGGAGCTCCTCCACGGATAATGAGATCGTTTCTAAAAGAAGCCGTAGTAGTAACCCCTGGAAGAGATTGTATGACCCTGGATATGTCATTATCGCTACCTGGGTTTCGCTGAATTTCAGTAGAACCTAAATTTCTTAAAGAAATTGGCGTTTCCATTACTTTTTTGAAGGGAGCAGCCTTTACCATTACCGTCTGTAGTTCCTTAGCACTAATTTTGAGACGGATATCGAGAAAAAGAGTATCTCCTTCTTTAAGCATGATATTTTCAGATACAAATTCTTCGTGACCTATTGAAGAAGCATTCAGGGTATAAGTACCTGCCTTTAATGGACCCAGCAGAAAATTACCGATCGAATCCGAATTGGTGCCTATCTTTAATTCCGGAATAAACAGATTGGCAAATGCTAGCTTTTGTTGACTACCTTTTTCTAATATTTTGCCTCTGATGAAGCTATTAGCCTCTTGAGCATTTAGTGAAATGCAAAAAAGAAGAGATAAAACCAATCCTTGTATTTTGAAATGATATTTCATTACGGATTACTTATTCCTGTATTTCACCTTGATATTAATGGAATACTGCTCTTGATCCAGCGTAAACAGGGCTTTTTTAAACTTGGGAGGCCCTAATTTATTGACTACATTATTGGATACGCCATTACCCTCCTTTGGAATTCCCAATAAATTAGTATCCAATTTTTTATTCTTATTTTCATCATGCATCACAGTTACGGCATAATCACCAAATGGGAGATTCTTAAATGAGTATTGAAGCGTATTTCCCTCAATAGGAAGCAGGATTTCTTTCAAGGCCATTTCTTTATTTGATGGGAAACCCTCTTTTTTATTAAATAAGAGGATGCCAATCTGGCCTTTTTGGTTTTTTAATCCTTCCACTGTAATTAACAAATCTCCTTTAACGGCATCCGTGTCATTGGATGTGCTCTGATTATTAAACCCTAATACAGAGATAAAAACAAACAGATGAATTAATGACTTCATATTTTTTTTAATCAATTTTTTTCAAAAAATGCGCCATGATATCCAAAAAGGATAGAATGAGGCAAATGAACTCGAGCTTGTTCCTGCATCGTCTTAGAATCTAATATCAGTAAGAAAGAGTTTCCCTGCTTACCATCTAATACCACGCTCAAAAGCAAGCCATCATCCTCGGATTTCCTATCCGGGTTAGGAATGAAAACAGCCTCTCCTGGATAAGTCCCTTCCTGATACCATGTCGAATGTTGCCCGGTATGAACATCAATTTTTACCAATTGGTTGTAAAATTCATTTCTATTCTCTGGATTGATTCCGCAGCCGTAGATATAGCGGTAATCCTTGTTACCATGATAGCTTTGGTAATCTATATGAGGCAATTCAATGCAGGCTTCTGATAAAACCTTTCTTTCTTTGAGTTTACTTTTATCCAGATCAAAAATAAATCGCTCCATACGCCCGAAGGGAAGTTGCTCCTCGGTGGAACTTAGTCGATTATGGTAATAATGATCAATTATGCTGGCGTCTTTATAGGCAGCTAAATCCACTACTAATTGGTTGTCTACTTCAAAAGCATTGACATGGTGAAAGCTAAAAAAGGCTTCCGTTTTTATGGTCGTTTTTAACTTTCCGGTTTCGCGATCAATGATCAAAAAACGAGTGCCTCTATTCTTTTTCCACTTAAAGTTTTCAATAAATGGACGGAATCTGAATAATAATTTTAGGGACTGCACAACTAGGGGGAACTCAGCTATGATAAAGTATCGCTCACTCATACCAAAGCTATGGAGATAAGCTGGTTCCAATACTGGAATGGAGGCAAGCTCCTTTACCCCCTCGAGCATGGAATAAATCTTATAATGATTAATGGCCCCAAACTGAACTACTAGATTATAGACTTCATGAGGGTCCTGGTGAGGGTGAGCAGTATTTATACCACTACCTGGAGCTTTTTCATAGTGAAAAACGCCCAGAGACTCAAGTGTTTCAGGATCAAATTGTATTTGCATTAAGGGTTCTCCTAAAGCAAAAGCTTTATCACCAATTTTGCCAATATTAACCTTGGCACTATCCGTGATTTTTGGTTTTGGATCAAAAACTGTTTGTAATTTTTGAAAAATGGAGCGACAAGGATCGGTTGCAAAGTCGGAATAACTTATTTTACCACTTTCTTGTGCCGCCTGATAAGCCTCGCAGTTGATGAATCGGCTCCTGTAGGAAACCTCCCCTTTTGAAATACTAAATTTGTGTAGCATTGCCAGGCCGTCAAACCAGTGCTGCATCGGTTTGTCAACATTAACAATCCCTGGGCCATTTCTAATTAAATCTCCCTCTAACCAATCTGGAATTTCACCTTCAATAACAAGGTTTTTTAGTTCCTTTTCTTCCATGTTTTGGCGAAAACCAGGCTGAAAATATCTATTCTCTGTTTTAATCATTGAATTCACTTTATTTAGCTTAAAATGCTTTGCTGTCTTTTTTCAATGGCCGCCTGAGGTGTTCTTCCAGCTACAGGGTCTATCATATTGGCAGCAATCTTTCCTGAAGCAATTACTGCCGGTACACCAGCCCCTGGATGAGTACCAGCCCCAACGAAATACAAATTTTTATAAAAGGTGGATTTAGTGTGAGGTCTCATCCATCCTGATTGAATAAGGGAAGGTTTTACAGAAAAAGCAGCTCCTTTATAACTATTAAGAGTATGTTTAAAATGAAGTGGATTAATGCTATGTTGTGCAATAATGTTATTTCTAAGATCCGGCAGGTAATTTTCTTCTAAAAAGCCAAGAATCTTGTCATTATATGTTGGTCCTATTTCATTCCAGTCTATGTTAGCATCCAAGTGAGGAACTAGAGATAACACATAAAAAGATTCACAACCTTCAGGGGCAATCGTATTATCCGAATAGGTAGGCATGTGCATATAGATGCAAAGATCATCTGATAGCTTTTTGCCTTTGAAAATGTTTTTTAATAAACGCCGGTATTTTTTGTTGAAAATGATGTTATGATGCGATAACTGACTATCCAGATATCGCTTTTTGGTACCAAAATAAATGACTACTAATGAGTTGCTGTAGGACAAATTATCAATGTATAAATCGATCTTCTGGGGACGGTGTTTTTTGGCAATCATATTTTTGTAAGCAAATGAAACGTCTGCATTACATACTATTTCATCAGCTTTGTGTATCCCGCCATCTGAAAATCGAATTCCACTAGCACGGCCATTTTCTATTAGAATTTCGGATATCTCTGTATTTAATTGAATAGATCCTCCCATTTCCTGGAATAAGCTACCCAGAGCATTTACTATAGCTCCTGTTCCTCCTCGTGCGTAATGAATTCCCCATTCTTTTTCAAATTGAATGATGAGGTCAAAAATTGCAGGGGTATCAAAAGGGCTGCCACCGATTAATAGAGGGTGAAATGAGCAAATGCGCCTTAGAAATTCATCTTTTACAAAACGTGCTGCATAATGATAGGTAGGTAAATAGGTTCCCATCTTGAGTGCACCGGGAATAATTTCTAACATTTCCTGCGCACTGAGAAAAGGCTTTTCGGTAAGGGGATGATATTTTTCGAAAATCTCAACTGAACTTTTGACAAATTTTTCGAATCCTTTGACATCTCGAGGACTTATCTTCGCTACTTCGCTCTTGGCACGATCTAGATCTCGATAGTAGTTATAGGCTCTTCCTTTATCATCAAAAATTTTGTAAAAAGGATCTATGGGCAGTAATTCAAAATAATCCTCTCTTTGTCTATTTCCCAAAGCAAACAATTCATCAAACATGTAGGGGGCAGTAATCACGGTTGGGCCACCATCGAATTTAAAGCCATTAAGCTCATACTGGTAGGCTCTACCTCCCAATTTATCTCGTTTTTCATATAAACTTACCTTATGACCTGCTGAGGCTAAACGAATGGCAGCTGAAAGGCCTCCAAACCCACTTCCTATTACGATAATTTCTTTTTGTGTCATGCCTGATTTTTGGGTTATGCTGAATAGATTGTTTAGGAAAAAGTATGAAAACAAGAATGGTTTTTAGGTGCCCAAATAATTGACTAATTATTATGGAATAAGGTGTATGCTTCAGTTTTTACAGAAAGATGATGTGTAAAATTTTGATAATCAATTGGTTGATTTTTGAAATTTATTTGTAGCCAAAAATTGCAACAGGGGTTTAACAGGAAAAAGGAGAGAAGGTTTAAAAACAGGCATGATTTATTGGTATTCAAGTAAATCAAGAGAAGTATTATTATTTTAACTAGGTGAATTTCGATTTGACCAGAAAACATGAAGTACATTTTAATTTCACCACCTTTAGAACTTGCTGCTTTTATCAAGAATTTTTGGATTTTGGAAGCAAAGCTCGATGCTGATAAATTGTATCACCATCGCTTATTTGCAGATGCCTGCCCTACCATTGTTTTTCATTATCAGAACTTGTTTTCCTCGTTAAGAGAAAGGACAACTTCATTTACTTATTCCCACAGCGTTCTTCATGGGCATACTACTGCTTATGAAGACCTGATGGTGAAAGGGGCATTCGGAATATTTGGGATTACACTATTCCCCTGGAGTCTTGGGCCCCTGTTCCAGTTAAATCCTCAAACTATTTTACATTCTCATATTTGTTTATCCGAATTGTTGGGTAAAGAGGGAAATGAAATTGAGGATAAAATATGTTCGATTCAGGGAGACCAGGAAAGGTTGACCTTGGCAGTATCCTTTCTTATTTCGAGGATAAATAAATACAAAGTTCAGTACAATTTAACTGATTATTGTATCGGCGAACTCATCAAATCCCATGGAAATCAAACCATTGAAAACCTGGCCCATAAAAGTGGCTGGTCTAGAAGACACCTGGAGCGACGGTTCGTTCAACACATTGGATTAAGCCCAAAACAATATGCCAGGGTTCTCAGATTCCAACATACCATCCGTTTGTACGAGAGAGGGCATACTGATTCTCTTACCCATTTAGCTTATGAGGCTGGTTTTTTTGACCAATCCCATATGAACAGAGACTTTAAAATCTTTTCTGGCCTGCAGCCTAAACGATATTTTCGAAAGCTTCCTGAAAAAGCTGAAGGTTTTGCCAGGATGAATTAGGCAGGTCGCATTTATCCTATTTTTGTTCCAGGCCTACTTTTACCTTTGTCTTATCAATTAAAATGAATTCAGAATTATGAAAAAATTAGACTCAACACCTGTTGAATATAGTTCGGTCTGTCCTTATTTATTGGTAGAAGACTTGGAAAAGCAAATGCAATTTTTATCTGAGGTATTTCAGGCAAAAGAAAAAGAAAGGATGACAAATGAAGAAGGGATCCTTTTTCATGGGGAAGTAATTATTGGTGAGGTAGTCATTATGTTAGGTAAATCAAGAGAAGAATGGCCCGCTAGACAGAGTATGAACTATATTTTTGTTAAAGATGTGGACAAAATTTTTGAGAAGGCCATTCGTTTTGGTGCAGGGGTAATTATGTTGCCTGGCAATAGAGAATATGGCCTAAGGGAGGCTGGGTTTTCAGATATTCATCAAAATCAATGGTGGATTGCGGCTGCATTAAGGTGATACTTTCATCTGATTTACTAAACTTTCTACAAAAGACTCATGAAATTCATGCACTGGATCACTTTTGCGGCTGGCTAAATACCATTTTCGGAATAGGCCATTTTGACTTATTGGAATGGCCTTGATCGCATCATCATTTAAGAAAGGAGCAATGATCCATTCCGCCATGGCCGTCACCCCATAACCCACCTTTATCATTTCAATTTGAGCTTCTGTAATTTTTAACTCAGTTATTTTAGCTGGTTTTATGTTTTTGGGGATTAGGAGATGGGTAAATAACCATACTGTTTCCAAAGGTCCGCTGTATATAATGATGTGCTCATCTTTAAAATCCTTAGCTTCAACAAATGCTTTTTTTGCCCATGGGTGCTTATTCCCAACGATGGCCAGCTGTTCATCTCGAAATAATTCCTGATACTTGATAAGAGGATTATTCATCAGATTACTGGTTATTACCATATCTACTTCTCCTTTGATTAAACTGGTATAGGAGGCATGTGTGTATTCCGGGTGTATGGAAATATTTATTTGAGGATATGATTTGGAAAAAGGACTTAATACCCTGGGGAGCCAATGATAGCAAGTATAACACTCTGTTGTAATTTTTAGGTTCCCAATTTTACCCTCTCTAAGATTTTCCAGGTCTTGTTCTACCCTTGTCAGTTCATTCAAAATACGATTCGCAGAGGCCAGCAAAACGCTTCCAGCTTCAGTCAAGACCAATTTTTTGTTCACCCTATGAAAAAGCCGGAGATTTAGTTCTTTTTCTACTTCTTTTAATTGATGACTCAGGGCAGAGGCAGAAACATTTAATTGTTCGACTGCCTTAGATAAATTCCCCTTCTCAGCAACTGCCTTTACCAGCCTTAAATGTCGGATCTCCATTGATGAAAATTTTTCATGATTACGCCAAAATCATTTCATTTTATTCAGAGGTAAATATCCATTATTTTTTAGGTATTTGCAATGAAGGTAGGACACCAATTCATGCCTTACCAATCACCATAGAACAGGATCGATTCACACATTTTTATAACAAAGTATTCAAAAAATGAAACTTAATATCACCCTTCTGATCACTTTAATTTTTGTTAGTTTTCATTTATTGTCAGGTCAACAGCTAAGATTTCCAAAAGCAAGCCCTTTTTCTAAAATTAAGCAGCAAGTAGGCATATCCGAGGTGGTGGTGTCTTATCATAGTCCTGCTGTGAAAGGAAGAAAAATATGGGGTGAGGTGGTTCCTTTTGGACAAATTTGGAGGACAGGTGCAAATGAAAATACGGTTTTTTACACCAGTCATGATGTCAAAATACAGGGAAAAAAACTTCCAGCAGGCCGATATGGTTTACACATGATTCCTTCGGAGAATGGTGTCTGGACGGTCATTTTTTCTCATACCTCAAAAGCCTGGGGCAGCTTTACCTACCAGGAAAAGGAAGATGCTTTAAGAGTAAGGGTAAATCCCAAAACCTCAGAATTTAGAGAGTGGTTGAGCTATGAATTTCTTGAAAAGGGAGCTGATTTTTTAGTGCTTAGTTTGGCATGGGAAAATTTGCGAATACCAATAAGACTAGAGTATGATGTTCATGGTATTGTAATTGCAGGCTTTAAGAAAGATCTAAGAACAGATGCCCAATTTGATTTAAATACCTGGAACCAGGCAGCGCAGTATTGCCTGAACAATAATGTTGAGCTAGAGCAAGGCTTAGAATGGGTAAATCAATCCATCTCAGGGCCATTTTTTACAGCAAAACCTACCTTTTCCAACCTACAAACGAAAGCTCGCCTGTTAGAAAAATTGAATAGAAAAAGTGAATCAAAAGAGGTCATGGCCCAAGCTTTAGCTTTAACTACTGTAGAGGCAAATGATTTGTATCAATATGGCCGACAATTGGTGCGGGAAAATAAACCTGAACAAGCCTTGGAAGTTTTCAAAATGACCAATGAAAGATTCCCCAAAAACTGGCTGGGAGCACATGGCCTGGCCAGGGGATATTCCGCCCTGGGCAACTTTAAAGAAGCGGTCCGACATGAAGAGAGAGCCCTGAAAATGGCACCCGAGGTAAGTAAGGAGGTGGTTATGGATTATATTGAAAGGTTGAAAAAAGGGGAGGATATTAATTAAAACATGATTAAAGTAGAAAGTAGAAGGACGATTATCTACTATTTTGATAATAAATAATCTTTCTACCTTCTATCTTTTACCTTCTACCTTTTACACTCACTTCATTGCCATTAGAATAGATTTGGTGATCTGGCCAAATTAATTGTAACCTTTTCCTCTACTTGAAAGGTCATATGGGTTCAAACAACTAACCTATGATCCAACTCAAAATCACCCTCAAATACTGTATTGCTTTTTATTGCATTATCATGCTTTATACTTCTGCCCACGAATTGGTCCATCATTTTGCTGGCTATTTGATTTGTGGAGATTGGGGATATAAAACCTTCAATTATTTTAGCACTGCCTGTGAGGATGATCCTAAAACTTATTTAGCAACTTATGCAGGTCCATTGTTTACTTATCTAATGATGTATGTGGGAATGTATTTTTTGAAGTCAGGAAATACGAATTACCAAAAACATCTGGGATTCGCTCTGATTTTTGCTCAGTTGCCTTTCCAACGAATGATGGGGCCCATAATGAAAATGAATGATGAATATTATGCTACCGTAAAACTATTTGGAGCAACCGATCTTAATTTTTGGTTGGTAACCCTAATTATTTTTGCCATTTGCATTCCTCCTTTGATCCGTGCCTACCAATTCATAGGAAATAAATACCGAATAGGGTGGTTTTTGTTCTATTTTACTTTGTTCCCATACTTACTGTGGGGGCCATTTTTTGGAGGACTGGAATACCTAATGGTGAGCAAAGGAGTTTTAGACCAAACGGTTATTGGTATAGGTTTTTTGTTTCTACTCAATGAAATATTTACCATTATTCTACATTTATACACCAGACATAATATTGATCCGGGGGCAGGACAATTGGAGAAGACAAGAGTTGATCCTATTTAAATTTTACAACTTTTGGCTTGACAAATAGATGGATTTTTATCAAGTTGGCTTTATTACCCAACTACCATACCAATGAACGAAACCCAACTTAATGAGGAATTTGAAAAGATAAGGCCTCAGCTGAAATCTTACATCCTAAGAATTACCACCAGTGTTCAGGACACTGAAGATATTGTCCAGGATACCTGGCTGAAGGCCAATGATAAATTACATACTTTCAAAGGGGAGTCCAGCATCAAAACCTGGATTTTTGCCATCGCTTCTAATTTGGCTAAGGATCATTTGCGTAGTAAAAAAAGATGGGTTGAAAATGTAACTGATATCTGTAAGGAGGCTGCACTAGGCAACCCCCAATTTTTTCAGGAGGCCATGAATATTAGAATGAACTCACCACAAGGGAATTTTGAAATAAAAGAACATATTGCCTTTTGTTTTACCTGTGTTTCCAAATCTCTTCCATTAGAACAACAAATATGCCTTCTTTTAAAAGAAGTTTATGATTTTGCCAATTCGGAAATTGCCATTATTATGGACAAGACAGTAGCAATGGTAAAATATTATTTACATACTTCCCGGGCTAAAATGATACAAATATTTGATGGTCGATGTTCTC
The DNA here is from genome assembly GCA_028285545.1 of Saprospiraceae bacterium. Taxonomy (GTDB): domain Bacteria; phylum Bacteroidota; class Bacteroidia; order Chitinophagales; family Saprospiraceae; genus JANQPA01. Next base: position 25,635 of record JANQPA010000024.1, read on the forward strand.
TAATCAATCAGGAAGGAATTTGCCATCAATGTACTGAACTCAATGGTATTTTTAATCCAAAGCAAAAGACGCAGGAGGAATTGATAAAAATACAAATGGTAAAATCAGCAGATAATCCGGATAAGGAATATCTGTTTGAATTGAGAATGGATATCGTAAAGGGTTTAGATCCTTTTGAGTCAGGAGCGGCAGCTTTGCAACTACATCATTTAGAGCACAATAGAAAAGTAATGGAAGATTATTTAAAATAATTCTTTCCAAATCCTATCTTTTTTTTTACCCCAGCCGTCAAAGCATCAAATTCTTTAATTATGAAACCATTTTTAATTATTTTGATGCTTATGAGTACCTCAAATCTTTTTGCCCAAGATGGAAAAGCCACCACCATTAAAAAAACTTTCAATCGACAAACCAGTGTTTCCCTTGACATTCAGGCTGACCCGGCCATTATCTGGGCTTTGTTGACAAATGCTTCTGATTTTTCAAGGTGGAACTCCACTGTTATTTCGATTGAAGGGAACATTGCTAAGGGAGAAAAAATTAAATTGAAATCGACATTGGACCCCGAAAGAACTTTCAAACTTAAGGTGAAAGAATTCGAGGCTGAAAAAAAATTGGTTTGGGGAGATGGAAAGGGCAAAAGGGAATATACGCTGCAGGAAAAAGAAGGAGGGATAACTCGATTTTTTATGACTGAAAAAATAGGAGGCTTGATGTTTCCCTTGTATGCCGGCTTTATCCCTCCTTTTGATGAAGCTTTTGAACAATTTGCTGCGGATTTAAAAAGGGAAGCAGAGTTGATTCAGAAAGGAAAACAGTAAGTTATTTTTCTCGTTTATTAAAGCGGTTAATAAATACATAATTTCTATTCTCACCGCTAAGGCACCAATATGAATCATCCCAAAAAATTTAGAATAAGTCGTGATTTCATTCTTAATTTCTAAAAAACGGGAGATATTTAGAGACACATAACTGCCTGCGGCAGTCAAGGAAAATAAGTAGAGATAAATAGCTCATTATATTGATGAATTTCCAGAATTGAATATGTTAATCCATAATTTTCTGGATATTTCAGGTATATAAAAAGTGAATAAGACAATTTGTCTCCATATGTCTCTGATCTAGGATCACTTTCTGTGAATAATTCCAGAAAATTGGGGATGAGTCATGTTAGCGATTTAGCGGTGATTTTTTTCAGATTACCCTCCTTTTGGAACTTTCTATTACTTCAAATACCTTTCTAAGGATATGGTGCACCCCAGAAGGATTTTTGCCTAAAGATCATAACAAAAAATTTCCGATTTTCTTCTATATTTGCAGCCTTTGCAACAGGTATTTTACAAATACCCGATTAGTATAATAAGATGCGTATTTTTATACTTCAGAGTATAACCTGCTTTTAGAAATTCTTTCTTATTTATAGTGATATTTTAATTCCGAAGTTATAATGAATATAACCTTCAAAGTACGATACGGTACCACCTTTGGACAACAATTAATGATTTGTGGTAATCACCCTTTATTAGGAAATAATGATCCGGAACAAGCGATCTTTATGCAGTTTGCCAATTCTTCGGAATGGCAGCTGAATCTAGATTTCGACATTGATGAAAGCCTGGAATTAGAATACTATTATTTATTTAGAAATGAAAAAGATGGGTATACCTATTCTGAACACAAAAAACGCCATCTGGTAGTAGAGTCACTTCAGTATTCTGTAATTGAAGTGTTGGATACCTGGAGTAGCCCCGGATTAACGGACTATGCCTTTGATACACAAGCTTTCGAAATTTTGTTGGATACACCTGAGAGAGTTTCGATTCCTCTTATTCAGCCATTCAATGCCATATTTGAGATCACAGTACCCCTAATTCCTGAACATCAGACACTTTGCCTGGTGGGCAACCACCCTGGTATAGGGGGTTGGAACACAGAATGGCCTGTTTTAATGACCGAGATTTCCAAAAATCATTGGAGGGCTCAGGTACAATTAATGCCGTTCAAGGGAACAGTCGAGTATAAATATGGATTATATGATTTACAGCAGCAGCAATTCGTTGGATTTGAAGGAGGTGATAATAGAGTGTTAACTTTAGATGGCGGGCAAAAAAGGAGTTTGCTAAAAGTTTGTGATGAAGGATACAGGCGCTCTCTTTCCGGAAGCTGGCGTGGAACAGGGGTAGCCATTCCTGTATTTTCTTTAAGATCAAAAAACGGTATGGGGGTTGGTGAATTTTCAGACCTGAAATTATTGGCCGACTGGGCTTCAGATACGGGGATGAAAATGCTGCAAATATTACCGATTAATGATACTAGTGCTGCTCATACCTGGGTAGATTCCTATCCTTATGCAGCAATATCAGTTTTTGCTTTGCATCCCATGTTTTTAAATATTGACTCCTTGCCTTTTGCTGATGAGGGTGACCTGCCTAAGAAGATATTAAAGTTGAAAAAACAATTGAATAAAGAGGTTCATGTTGATTATGAGGCAGTAATGAATCACAAATGGTCCTTGATCCGGGAGATTTTCCAGGTCCACCAGGATGATTTACTTAGAGATAGAGGGTTTAAAAAATACCTTAAAGAAAATAAAGAATGGCTAGCGCCCTATGCTGCCTTTTGTTATTTGAGAGATTTGAATGGGACTCCAGATTTTTCTCAATGGGGCGATTACTCGGTTTTTAAAGCTCGCCAAATAAAACAATTGGTAAGCGAAAAGTCAGAGGTCTATTCGGAGATAGCTATTCACTATTTTGTGCAATATCAATTGCATATTCAATTGAAAGAAGCAGTTGACTATGCCCATCAGAAAGGCTTAATCCTTAAGGGAGATATTCCTATTGGGATTTATCGATACAGTGTAGATGCTTGGGCTGCTCCCGAGTTATTTTACATGGACATGCAGGCTGGAGCTCCGCCCGATGATTTTTCAAGAAAGGGACAGAATTGGGGCTTCCCTACCTATAATTGGGATCGGATGGCAGCGGATCATTATGATTGGTGGCGCAAGCGATTTAGTCAGCTTGCACTCTATTTTGACTCCTTTCGTATCGATCATATTCTTGGGTTTTTCCGTATTTGGCAAATACCTCTGGACGCTGTTGAAGGCTTGATGGGAGTTTTTGAACCCGCTCTGCCAATTCATATAAATGAATTTGCAAATTGGGGAATTCCTTTCGATTACGAAAGAATGTGCCTTCCTTATATCAACGACCAGGTAATGGAACAATTATTTGGCGGGGATGCAGGCAGGGTAGAGGCCCAGTTTTTGCAAAAAGATCCCAAGGGACGGATGGTTTTCAAAAAAGAATTTGATACACAAAGAAAAATTAAGTCTTTCTTTGATGAACAAGAACAAAATGAATCGAACATTTCAACAAGAGATAAACTCTATGAATTGATTTCTAATGTCTTGTTTTTAGAAGCAGAAGGCTCCGGAAAAAAGGAATTCCACCCCAGGTGCTTGTACAAATTTACCCTTTCCTTTAAACACCTGCCTGGCCAAATGCAGCAGAGCTTAATGGATTTGTATAATGATTTTTATTATAAAAGACATGAAGCATACTGGAAAGCCCGGGGACTAAAAAAACTGCCAGCAATAAAAGCTGCAACTAATATGCTAATTTGTGGCGAAGACCTGGGGATGGTCCCTGCCTCAGTTCCAGAAGTAATGGAACAATTAGGAATTCTTAGCCTGGAAGTGCAAAGGATGCCCAAAAAACCTGGGGAAATATTTTTCCATCCCAAAAGTGCACCCTATTTATCGGTTGTTACTCCCTCATCCCATGATACTTCGACCCTTAGAGGCTGGTGGGAGGAAGACAAAAGCCTGACTCAACGTTATTATAACGAAATTCTTGGCAAATATGGTGAAGCTCCGGGTGAATGTACTTCTGAACTATGTACCTCAATTATTCGACAACACCTTCATTCTCCTGCTATGTGGGCCATTTTCCCAATCCAGGATTATTTAGGAATGTCGGACAAACTAAGATACCCAGATCCCGAGGCGGAGCGAATTAATATTCCTTCAATTATTCCTCATTATTGGAGATATCGAATGCATATTGCTATGGAGGATTTGATACAGGAAGAAGAGTTTAGTAAAAGGATAAAGCACTACTTGTGGCTTGCTGGCCGATGAGGCTTTTCCAAGTTTAAAATGGACGTTTCCGAGTTAAAACTTTTCCTGCTTTGACATCTGTATTACTTCCATCCTTCCAGGCAAATTGGCCATTAACGATGGTATGAATGATGCCTTCAGACATTCGATTAGGTTCCTGATACGTTGCCTTATCAATTACACTTTCTGGATCAAAAACCACCATATCGGCTTTCATGCCTACCTTAAGTAAACCTCTATCCTTCATTCCTATCGTTTTAGCCGGTAAGCCTGTCATTTTATGGATGGCCATTTCCAGGGACATAATCTTCTTTTCCCGGACATATTCTCCTAAGACCTTTGGGAAACTGCCCCAGCCTCGGGGATGACCTCGCTCACTTATTGATGCACCACAATCACAAGCAATAGAAGCAGTGGGGTGTTGCATAATTTCTATCAAATCCGATTCTTTTCCAAATCTGGCAATAATCCCTTGATTTTTTTCTTCCAGGAGTCGGATAACCGTTTCACCAGGGGATTTAATTTCAAACTCATTCATTGCATCTTTCAACTCACGTTGTGAATCTAATAAATAAACACCTTCAAAGCCTCCAAATCGTAACTCCATTGCTTTTTCCGCTTCAGCAATTATTTGTTTACGGAGAGTGGGATTCTCAAAGCGTTCAACCATTTTTTCGTAGCCTCCAGCTTGGGCCCAACTCGGAATAATCAGACTGGCAAGTCCTGTCATACCTGCCAAATAAGGGTAAACATCCGCCGCCGCTCCGCCTTTAAATTTTGTTTTGGTATTTTCCATTCTTTGGAGGATCGTACTAGCTTTTCCCTGCTCCCAGCCCTGAACCTTCATATGGGTGATTAGAGGAATAAGTCCAGTAGCTTCTCCAATTTCAATAGTTTCAGACATTCCAGCAATTGAACTAAAACTACTTTCAGGAGTAAGCCGATCATGGTTACTAAAAACGACATCCCAATCTGCAAATGGTCTTAATACTGCAATAACTTCTTCTGTTTTGGCATAATATCCCGGCACATAATCCAAACCAGCTGATACGCCCCAAGCTCCTGAGTTTAAACCCTTTTCAATGAGTTGTTGCATAGCCTGAATATTTTCCTGACTTGGACGCTGATCTTCCATTCCAATTATTTCTCTCCAGACACTATTAAACCCAATAAAGCCTCCAATATTTAAAGCAAGGCCGGCAGAGTCTAATTTCTGCATTTGTAAGCTTAAATCCATAGGGCTACCTCCATCTGCATTCATTATTTCTGTTGTAACACCCTGACTGAGCATATTGACAGCTGTTGATAGGGCATCCGCCTGTGCATGACTGTGGATATTGATAAAACCTGGTGCTAATACTAAACCTTTAAGACCTAACTCTTTTTTGCCCATCGAAAAGTCTTTTAATTCACCTATTGCTGCGATAGTGTCTTCATTAAAAGCCAGGTCTCCAACGAATACAGGGCTTCCACTACCATCTATTATACTTGCATCTCGGAGAATGAAGTCATAAAATTCAATAGAAGAACAAGTATTGAGTGTAAGAATAAAAGGGAAGGACAATATTATGGTAAGCCATTTATTAGGCAAAATTAAAGGCTTTTCAGCTTGACTCATAAAAGTTGATTGAATAGGCATACGGAAATTAAAATAACCTATTCAAGGTAGGAAAATGATCAAATAAAAAAAAGCCCACCCAAGACCGAAGGTCGGAGGTGGACTTTTTTTTATTTTCTTCTATGCAATTAAATCTTATTGAAATAGAAAAACTTATTATCTGTACTGTAGCTCTTACCTATGATGGCTAAGGGTTGCTCAAGTACCAACTCATCTAAATCAAAGTGTTTGATTTTGATAGCCTGAGTCAGCGCACCGTTTCCTGTATTCAGGCAATGCAAATAAATATACTGACCATCTTTGGATACTTCCCAACGTCCATTTTCCTGATAAGCTGGTCCATCCTTACTAAGGATTGACTTTTGGAATTGCCCATCGGTTCTAAAGTCCAGCACAACTTTAACTCCCTCCAAGGATAAGGTAGGAATTTCAGGGTTGCCAGTTGCCTTTAGTTTTATCTGGGGAAGTATATTTTCCCATTTGCCAATCAATTCCTCACGAAGGTTATTTAATCTATAATCTTCCTTAGGATCAACAAACTCAAAATCGTGAATAAGGTTATTTTCCATATCTGACAAAGCTATGCCTTTGCAGTTTGCCGCAATGCCAAAATATTCTGTCTTATCATTCAAGGAGTGAATCTCCAAAAATAATTCTCCACACTTGTCAAGAATAGTCCAGGAAATTGTTTCCTTTTTGTATAATTGATTACCTGCATCGTGAATCCATTCTCCTTTACCAGAAGCATTAAATGTAATCATTTCATGCACGAATCCGGTGTTCGTTTCTTCAATCCATATACCAGAGGTAAGATCTGTCTTCAATTGCTCTGCAAGTGAAAGTGATGGGTCGATGTTTTCATAATTGGATCGACATCGAAAGCTTTCATAATGATTGATATCATGATTGGTAAGATCATGACTGCTTGATTGATGGGCGTAAGTAAAAAATGCGACCAACAATCCTACGCAGGTTGTTAGGGTTGATTTCATCCTTCAAAAATTTTTCAGTCGGGTTTAAAAACTTAACACTGCAATACAACAGTTTTTTTTGTACTTTATGATGAAACGTTTATAAATTTTACGTTAAATCACACTGTTGTTTGGTCGGTCTTTTTTAAAATCGTCGGTTAATTTCTTTATCATATAGACTTAATAAACGCAAAAAGGTTGCAGAAAATTCCAAATAATTTTCTGTTTTAAGTGTTAATGATTTATTAAAGCAAATAATATATTGCAAAGGATATTTTAAGTTTTTTCTACCAATGATCACAAAAACCAGAGGAATCGTATTTAAAGCGATAAAATATGGCGAAACCAGTTTGATCACAGATATTTATACGGAAGAGAAAGGATTGCAAAAATATGTGATTAATGGGGTCCGAAAAGCGAATGCAAAAACGAAAGCGAGTCTTTTGCAGGTAATGACTTTGTTGGATATGGTGGTTTATTATCGAGCAGATAAACAATTACACCGAATAAAAGAGATAAAACCAGCCTATATTTATCAGCAAATTCCATTTGATATTCGAAAAGGAGCAGTTGGTTTGTTTATGGCCGAAATTGCCAGAAAGACCATTAAAGAAGAAGAGCAAAATCCGCGTTTGTTTCATTTTTTATTTGATGCTTTTACTTATTTAGATAGTTGCACCGATACCATTTCAAACTATCACCTTTGTTTTTTATTACAGCTAAGTCAATTTCTAGGCTTTGCTCCTGGAGGGGCCTACAGTGAACAAACGCCCATTTTTAATTTGAGAGAAGGTCTTTTTGTAAAAGGGAGCCCTATGAACCAGGCTTTCATTGATGGAGAAAAAAGTGCTATTTTATATGAATTAATCCAGACTAAACTGGAAGAGGCTCATTTAATAAAAATATCAGGAGATACAAGAAGAACATTATTGAAACATCTAATTGATTTTTATCGACTGCATATTGAAAATTTGCCTCCAATTCATTCACATGAAATTTTGCAGGAGGTTTTTTATTGAATTTTATCCTTTCTTATAACGAACAAGAGCCATCCCGAAAAAACGAGATGACTCTTGTTGTTAGCTCTTATCTAGTTGACTAGTAACTCTTAGGCAAATGGAATTACAAATTCCTGATCAGGAAAGATTACATTGACGTCCTTAATTTTATCTCTGTTAGCTTCAAAGATATCTTTGTACTTCATAGCATCACCATAATAATGCTTTGCAATCTTTGATAAGGATTCTCCTTTTGCAACCGTGTGCATGTGATAGTAATCTGTAATTTCTACTTTGATGTCAGCCATTAAGTCTGAAGGATTTTCCCCTCCGATTCTCTTAATTTCATCCCACATTAAATCTTTATGGTATTGAGTTTTGGCAACTCCTCCAATCTTAAGAAAACCATCTAATTCTTCAACATATCCATCTTTTACTTCGAATTCTTGTCCTAGGTTTAAAACTGATCTGTATTTGTCTTGAAGAGACATACTTTGAAATTTTTTGGGTTAATGAATAAAGAGAAAATTCATTCTCTGGTTATAAGACGCAGTGGGTCTGTATACGTCACAATGTAATTAATGAAATGTAGCTTGACAAATTTAATTGAAATTAATTTGTTGGGTATTGGGGTATTAGGATATTAGGGATTTTTATTATTTAGATAACGAATGTATCCAAGAGTTAGCTTTTGGGTTAATTCTAGTTGAGTATTTAATATGGCGAATTCTTCTTTAGTGATGTATTCCAGCTCATTAATTAAATAGAGCATACTTTTAACTTCATTGCAGGAAGCATGGGAGTAATTAAAAAATTTGATCCTATCTTTTATTCCAATGCGTCCATATCCTTCTGCAATATTATTCATTATGGAGAGGCAAGCGCTTGCTAATTGGTTATGGATGCACCAATGATTATTCAACTTTTTTTGATCCAATAAGGAGAATATGTTCAAATTAGTGTCTAAGGCAGATTTCCAGCATTCTAGCTCTTCAAATTTATGGATCATTCTTTTTTCTTTCAAATAAATAGGAAAAATTGACTTTTCCAACTTAATTGAATATCGCTGGAGTATAGATGAATAAGGAGCGATTAAAATGTAATGTAAATAGATTTTAATCTTTTCTAAGAATTATAAGTAAAATTTAAATTTTCCCAATACCCCAATACCCCAATACCCCAATACCCCCAAAAAAGCTACCATGAAAACTCCACAAACAAATTAGGAGTAAAACTTAATGCAGGCTGATCATAATTAAATATTTGTGGGGGAGTATTAGTCGATTCATCAGCAGGGAGGACATAATACTTTCGATCTCGAATATTTTTTTGATCCAATAAATTGAATACGGCGATTCCTGTTACAAATGAATGCCCTTTGGTAGAAGGCCATCGCCAATAGGCACTGATATCTACTCTTTGATAAGGAGGAAGCCGTTCAGCGTTTCTGGGAGGAAGCCGAAGGGCATATTCCCACATCTGAGTCTCTTCATTAAAATAAGTTTCTATTGTTTCGGGTTGGGTGAAGGGTTGTCCTGTGTTATAATACCAACTTAAAGAAAGACCCCATCGAGGATATTCCAATAAGTTCGTCCAGTTGATGGTATGTCTTTGATCATGAGAAGCAAAAAAAGGTCTATTTTCATTGAGTCCGACAAATTGATATTTGACACGGCCTACACTCCAGGAAAGCCAACTGTTATAATGCTTCCATTTTTTTCGAATTAAAAAATCAAAACCACGTATGTCCGCATTTCCAAGTGAGTAAGGATTTTCCTGAGGCAGGTCAAATTGTAAATTTAGTGTGGTGAGATTAGAAGTTTCTTTCTCATAAAATTCTGCATCTATAATCCATCCTCTTTTACGGTACCTTAGTCCGGCAGACCATTGTTTAGATTGGACCAATGGCAAACCTTGTTCTTCCCCTGCAATAATCCATATCTGCTCACTAAGCCCCAGGTCATTATCGGTTATCATTTGGTTTACAAATTGAGTATATCTGCCCACTGCTCCTTTGATTTGTAAGGGGAAATTGCGGATGGGCTGGTAATTTATAGACAGGCGTGGCAATAACAAAAAATTGCGATAGGGAGCGTATCGAATATGCCTCAAGCCAAAATCTACTAAAAGCTGGTCTTCAAAATTTAAATCCATATCCAAATACATACTATGTAAGGTACCGTCAATATTTTCCTCAAATGTCTTTTCAAATTGATCCGGAACTTTTTGCTTGACCCTAAAATCTGCAGAATAGACTGAACGATGATAGCCAAAATTTAAGGATTGACCTGGTAACCATTCCCAGGAATTATTCCACTGAAGCCCGATTTCTTTCATGTCATTCATCTGACTCACCCTCCAATTCCTCTCCATTTGGTCCCAGGGTTTTATATTCATATGGAACTGAAAATCATTTTGAAACCTGGAATGAACCCATTTTAGATTTGATTGAAGCCTTGGACTCCATGTTTGTTCAAGTACCGTGCTAAACCCTAAATTACTCAAATCTATCTCATCTTCAGATCTCAAATAAAAAAAGGGTTCATCGAATAATACCAAATAGTCTAAATGGTCACTACCTCGATACAAACTACTGGTCCACTCTGTGCTTTTCCCTATTTTCCAATTCCATTTAACATTAAAATCATTAAAATAAAAGGTAGGAGAGAGGGTAGCTTTTAGATTTTCTTCTGAAACTTGCTGTTGGTTATCTTCAATTTTTCCATTTCCAGAAATCTGATTGAACAGTTTTTTGTAGGTAGGGCTTTGGACGATATCTGTATAAGATCTCCTAAAGGCAATTTGTAAACTAGCCTTTTCTTTAATTACTGGGACATTAAGGTAAGCTTGAGCATTGATGAGGTTGAGCGTCAGATTTCCATTTAAGGAATCTACAATTCCAGGTCCTTTTATGTCGATCAGGCCGGATACTCGTCCCCCCTGACTGGCATCAAAATTACCGGGATACACTTTTATCGATTTTGAAATATTAGGATTCACTGCTGTAAACATTCCAAAAAAATGGCCAATATGCAGGATGGGAATATCTTCCCAAAGGATTAAATTTTGATCTGGTGTTCCTCCTCTGATATGAATGTCGGCAGCTGATTCATTAGAACTATGAATACCTGGAAGTAATTGAACCATCCTTAAAATATCATTTTCTCCCCAACCCGGTAGCCTACCTAGTTGATCTGGATTTAGCTGAATGCCCTGACCTTGCCGGGAAGGTTTTAAAAAAGAAATGGAAAAATCTCTAATTAACACTTCCGGAATAGCAATACCCTCAGTTTCGAGCAATACCGTTTGACAAGGTTTATCAATAAATTCCGAAGCTGGGAGTCTGCGTGTTTGGTATCCAATATAGCTGAATTCGAGCGTGTCCTCAGGGCTTATTCCAGCTTGAAGTGAAAAATTACCCTGATCATCAGCAGAAACCCCTGTTTCCTTTCCTTTTATTAAAATGTTAGCAAAGGATAAGGGTTCCTTATTTTTGAAGGCTTTTAAATGGCCACATATCACCCTTAAATTATCTGAAATGAGGAGATCTTTGTCCGAAGAAGAAATCTTTTTCCGAATGATCAAGATGTATGATTCAGCTGTAATTCGAAAATCCAAATCCAGAGGAGATAAAATTTGAGACAATAGATGCTCAATTCCATTAGATTGGTAATTCTTTTGGGCAACATTTAAATTTTTGATGAGCTCATAATCATATGCAAAAATAAAATCATATTGTTTTTCCAAAGTATTTAAAACCTGAATAAGGTTTGTTTGCGGAAAGTTGTAAGTTTTCTGTTGAGCTAATAAGACTTGCAGATTAAGCAAGATGGAAAGGCCAAGAATTAAGTATTTTTTCATAATCCTTCCTATTCTCTTATAATTACTTCCTGATTTTGAGTAATCTGATAGCTTAAGCCCATGGGCTCCGTAATATTTTTAAGCGCCTCATCCAGATCATTGGTGGGGAAACCACCGGAATAAACACCCTGGAGCTTACCGGAAAGAGTAACTTTGATGTCATAATGATGCTGTAGTTCTTTAAAAACCCGGATAAGATTAACACCATCAAAATTAACGAAACCTTTAGTCCAGGAGGGCTCTACAGCGTTTGTTGAAAGGGTATCCATTTGCCAGGTATTATTGGTCCATGTCGCTTTAATACCTGCTGTTATTTCTTTTACCGAGGAGGATCTGGTGATTTTTACTTTCCCACTGTAGCAAATGATTTCCGAACCATTTTCTCTATCCCATACATTAAATTCTGTACCCAGGACTTCTATACTTCCGTTTGGTGTTTGAACTGTAAACTTTTGGCCCTCTTCTACGGAAAAAAAGGCCTCGCCCTGTAAAAAAACACTTCTGACTCTATTCCATCTTTTTTTGTTAAAACTGAGCCTACTTTGTGCATTGAGTACTACGTCGGACTGGTCAGGTAAAATAATTTGATCTTGCCCACCTTTTTGTGTAATAAAAACCTGGTCGGGCGTTGGCCAAAACTGCCATATTGCTACAAATAGAATTAAAATGCTGGCTGCAGCTGCAGCATAGCTTGGCCATTGCCTTTTCTTTTTTAATGGCCTGATTTTACTACGTTTTTCTTTTAATTGCTCCCATGCCTTTTCCTTGGCATAAGGAGGCGCAGTCAAACCTTCAGTAGCTTGAATTAATTCCTTATACTTCAGATAATTTTCTGTGGACTCAAAGCTCTGCTTTTCTTCTTCACTTAGTTTTCCCTCCAGCCATCGAGCCAGAAAAGAGTCCTCCTGAAATTCTTTTTTCTCTGCCACAGCAATTTTTTTTGTAAAATTAATAGGTATTATCCCTACTTCAAATAGCTCCTCATTCAAAATTCAATCATTCAAAATTAGTAGTGTAAACATTTATTCTTATAGATAAAACGATCAATTCATACGATACCCTACTGATTTTTTTCGACTACCTCACGGAGCTTTACCAATGCTTTGTGCATCCGTTTTTCTACAGCTTTTACACTAATTTCCAATAATTCTGCAATTTCCTGATAGGTCATCTTCTCAATTCTGCTAAGTAAAAAGACAATCCGTTGCTTTTCGGACAGTTCTACCAATGCTTTTTCGATTAATTTTTTCAACTCATCGCCTTCCAGAATATGTTCTGCATTTAGGTTTTGATCCTCATGAATGTAGGACAATTCAAAGCGTTTGACTACTTTTTGGTGTTTGAGGGCATCCAGAAAAAGATTGTTGGCTACGGTAAAAAGAAAGCTTTTTGCTTTTGGGTAACTCACTTTTTCACAATTATTCCAGAGTCTGATAAAAGCCTCCTGAGTAAGATCCTCTGCTAAGGGAAGGTTACCACATTTATAATATAAAAAATTCCGTATGCGATGCGCATAGTCCCAGAAAATTTGTTGAAAAATGGTTTCCTCGCAGACCTGATCTGGATGGTGCTCCATGGATAATTATTCGATGAATTGAAGTATTCAAAGATAAAGATTGGATATGAAACAAAAAAGACCGCTGTTTACAGCGGTCTGTGTCCTAACAGTCGGATAATAATTAAGTACTCGTATTCGTATGTTTTACATTGGTTCTATAATAAAGACTACCAAGAATTATAAAGGTTACAGATATTTTAAAAAAAAGCTTTTTTTAATTGATGGATCCACCTAAAGACTTACTTTGGCTTAGCTCTGTAGGATTTCCTTTATAATCTACTTCTCCACCAAGGCTGGCACGGGCATCTAGCTTTTGGCTGGCAAAAACTTTAATAATTCCGCCTGTTGATGCTTTTACATAGGCCTTTTCACTTTCCAGGTCAAAACCTTTATATATTCCACCTGTATTAGCATTGATTTTTTGCGCTACAGTGGTACCGTGAAGTTCTAATATCCCTCCTTCAAAAGCTCCTCCCTGAACTGCATTCACGTTTATTTCCAATTCCAGATGGGAGCCACTTCTAGCTTTGACTATCAGCTGATCAATGGTAATGGGATCATTGCTTGAAACATAGCTGCCGGCATGGGTTTTGATAGATCTAAGGGTAGTATAGGTTAGCGTCACATAGGCTTTCTCTTTGTTTTTATACAAGCCATCATTGAGTTTGATTTTTAATTCACCTCTGTTGACCCCAGCATAAAGATCTTCCTTTTCGCCGTTTTCTACTTTAAAAGAGATTTTATTGGTATTTCCTTTTACCAAGGTAAGTTCTACATTTCCGGTAACTACCAATTCATCAAAATCTTCAAGGCTATATTCTTTTTGTGCCATCAAGGAAATGGCGCCCATAAGGATAAAAAGGAAGGTTAATAAGGATAATCTTTTCATTTTTGTCGGTTTTAATTTGATATACAAATTCTGGGAACTTTATTATATCCCCAAATGGTTATTTTTCAAACTATATTATCCCACTAAATTGGGAATTTTACGATATTTGCCCCTTCTAATAAAAAGTAAGGTATAAAATATTGTCCCTTTTGAGTTAACTCTTAGCCTAACGGCAGGATAATATGGACTATTGGACAGATGAACCCGAAAAGAGGTTGCATTATTTGGCATGGAAATTAAAATAAAAAAGAATGGCAGCTCAGCAAAGTGATCAGTTTAAAAGAGTAATTGCGCATTGTAAGGAGTATGGTTTTATTTATCAATCTAGTGAGATTTATGATGGATTAAGTGCTGTATATGATTATGGTCCTTACGGGGTGGAGTTAAAAAACAATATTAAGCAATATTGGTGGAAGGCTATGGTTCAAATGCACGATAATATTGTGGGATTGGATGCAGCTATATTTATGGACCCACAAACTTGGAAAGCTTCTGGCCATGTGGATGCCTTCAATGATCCTCTCATTGACAATAAGGATAGTAAAAAACGCTACCGAGCAGATGTTTTGATCGAGGACTATATGGAAAAAATCGAGAAAAAGATCAATAAGGAAGTGGTAAAGGCCCAGAAGCGTTTTGGAGATGCATTTGATGAAAATCAGTTTAGAGAAACCAACCAAAGAGTATTAGCCAATCAGGCCAAATTTGATGCTGTTCGAGATCGACTTGCTAAGGCAATGACCGATGGAAATATGGCCGAGCTCAAAACTATGATTGAAGAGTATGATATTGCCTGCCCTGAAAGTGGATCTAGAAACTGGACAGAGGTGCGTCAATTTAATCTAATGTTTTCTACTCAACTCGGTAATATCGCTGGCGAAGCAGGAAAACTTTACCTGCGTCCAGAAACTGCTCAAGGGATATTTGTTAATTTTCTCAATGTTCAAAAAACAACCCGTCAAAAGCTGCCTTTTGGTATTGCTCAAATTGGTAAGGCCTTCCGAAATGAGATTGTTGCCCGGCAGTTTATTTTCAGAATGCGTGAGTTTGAACAAATGGAAATGCAGTTTTTTGTAGCTCCCGGAGAAGAAATGAAGTGGTATGAATACTGGAAGGAAGTTCGAATGAAATGGCATAAGGCCCTGGGAACTCCTGATGAAAAACTTCGTTTTCATGACCATGATAATCTGGCACATTATGCGAATGCTGCGGTAGATGTCCAATTTGAATTCCCATTTGGATTTAAGGAACTGGAAGGTATCCATTCCAGAACAGATTTTGACCTCAGCGAACACCAAAAACTTTCTGGAAGGAAACTTCAATATTTTGATCCAGAAAAACAAGAAAGTTATGTTCCTTATGTAGTAGAAACCTCGATCGGATGTGACCGAATGTTCCTTACTGTAATCAGCCAGGCCTTACAGGAAGAGGTAGTTCCTGATGCTAAAGGAAATGATTCGACCCGTACAGTGATGAAGATACACCCTGCTTTAGCTCCTGTAAAGTGTGCAGTTTTGCCTTTGTTAAAAAACAGAGAGGAGTTGACCAGCAAAGCAAAAGAATTGTTTAATGAGCTTCGATTTGCTTTTAATTGTCAATATGATGAAAAAGATGCAATTGGTAGACGATATCGTAGACAGGATGCCATCGGAACTCCTTATTGTATTACTATTGACTTTGATACTTTGGAAGATAATACTGTAACCATAAGAGATAGAGATACCCTTCAGCAAGAAAGAATACCCATTGATAAGATTGAGGGGATTGTGAAGGAGAAGGTGAGTATGAAGGCCTTGCTCATGGATTAAGGGAACGGTTTTAATTGTAGCTTTTTTAGGCACGCAGATTCCGCTGATTTCGCAAATTTAAACTGCGGTATTTGCGAAATTTGCGTGCTAAAAATAAAACTCCAATAATGAGCACTACCTTAAATTGAATCTATTCTTTACAAATTCGAAGTAATCAACAAATCCAGATCCGTACTCTTTATCTGAAAACGCTCCCCTAAATACTCATTACAAAGACAGCCTTTATAGGTATACACCCCATGTCTAAGGCCATAATGACTAAATAATAAACGTTCAATACTTCCGGTAGATCCAGCTTTTAACAAAATGGGAGTTAGAATATTGCTCACGGCTACTGATGCTGTTCTTGGTACTCTGGAGGCCATATTAGGTACACAGTAATGAATAACATCGTGTTTGGTAAAAGTGGGCTTTTCCTGAGAAGTGACCCTGGAGGTAGCAAAACACCCACCCTGATCGATGCTTACATCAATAATGACAGAACCCGGACGCATATTTCGCACCATATCTTCGTTGACCAGAACAGGAGTCCTGCCAGATTTAGAATGGATAGCACCAATGGCCACATCTGCATCAATCAACTCCCTTTTAAGGTATACAGGATTGATCGCAGAGGTAAATAAAGGGCGTCCTACCTGATTTTGAAGTCGTTTTAACTTGTATATATTGTTATCAAAAATTCTAACTTCTGCACCAAGTCCCAAAGCAGTACGTGTGGCATATTCTGCTACAATGCCGGCACCGAGAATAACCACCTTTGCAGAAGGCACTCCTGAAATTCCACCCAAAAGTACTCCTTTTCCTCCGCTGGTGCTGGATAATAACTCTGCAGCTGTCAGCATGGCGCTAAGGCCTGCCATTTCACTCATAATCCGAACTACAGGAAAGGTGTCTGACTCATCTCTGATATATTCCATAGCCAAAGCAATCACTCTTTTCTGCCTTAACTTCTGAATATATTCTGCAGTGATAATTGGTAATTGTAAGGGAGATATCAAGATCTGATTAGGTTTCATCAGCTCAATTTCCTGGGTAGTAGGAGGAGCTACTTTTAGTATCACATTGGCTTTATAAACTTGCTCGGCACTATAGGCAATTTCTGCTCCTGCTTCAGAAAACTCATGATCAGTAAAATGAGACTTTTCTCCAGCACCCGATTCAATTACGATTCTATGACCATGTGCAATTAGCGTTTCAATAGAGGAAGGAACGAGAGCCACACGGTTTTCTTGAAGAGTTATCTCTTTTGGAATTCCGATAAATAATTTGTTAGGCTTTCGTTGAACCTCTAACATTTCTGTTTGAGTCTGAAACTGACCTCCTGTAAATATCTTGGGGACAGGTATCCGCTTTTCCTTTTCGCTCATATTCCTATGGATGAATACTGGATAACTTAAAGTTAGAACCAGTTGGATTTCAGATTCCGGAGTTGATAACTACAAAAATAATACTTTTCGAGTGGAATCTTTCACAATTTCAATTTGAATTCTGACGACCTCTTCATCTTCGAGTAATGGAGTAATTATTTCCGGCCATTCTATAAAGCAATATGAAGGACTATACAGGAATTCCTCTATACCTATATTTATGGCTTCCTCCATATTATTTAGCCGGTATAAATCAAGGTGGTAAATCGGTTTATTTTGGTCATGAATACTTTGATATTCGTTCACCAATGAAAAAGTGGGACTGGTTACATTTTCCTGAACGCCCAAATATCGACATATAGCCTGAATAAAAGTAGTTTTTCCGGCACCAATCTCTCCAGAAAATGCGATCTTCTTTTTAACTCCCGAATAATCAAATAATTCTTTGACGGCGGCCTCCCAATCTTCGATATCTTCTACAAGGAATTCCTTCATTTTTGCTGTTTGTGCTTCCACATATTTCCGTTTTAATGCGCCCAATTTACACTTAATTCATTATTTCTTGGCATTACATTTTTCCATTCTCTTAACATCTTGTTCACTCCTATCAACAAATGACTTCAAAAATAGATCTATTTAATCTTTATGTGTATGTTTAAATTTCTGATATATAGGTGTTTATGTTCGGTTGTACCCATGTTTAAAAGTCCTGTTAAAGTGCTCTCTAAATTCATCTTTTTATTCATTTAAACGTTAATTTTTTGTATATTTGCAAAGATATGGTAACAGATAATAATGATGTAAATAAGACACAGGGAGAATACAGTGCAAGTAACATACAAGCACTGGAAGGATTGGAAGCCGTCCGTAAGCGCCCTGGGATGTACATTGGAAGTACTGACGCAAAAGGGCTCCATCACCTGGTTTGGGAGGTAGTCGATAATTCGATCGATGAGCATTTAGCAGGCCATTGTACGAAGATAGATTTAATTATTCATCCTGATAACTCTATTAGCGTCAAGGATGATGGTCGGGGAATTCCCACAGGCATGCACGAGAAGTTGAAAAAATCTGCCCTGGAGGTGGTTATGACGGTTCTTCATGCAGGTGGAAAATTTGATAAGAACACCTATAAAGTTTCTGGTGGCCTTCATGGAGTTGGTGTATCCTGTGTTAATGCCCTTTCTTCTTCCCTAAAAGCAGTAGTTCATCGGGAAGGGAAAATTTTTGAGCAGGAATATAGCCAGGGAAAACCACTTGCTGATGTTCACACAACAGGTGTCTCTACAGATACTGGAACAATAATAACCTTCAAGCCTGATAGCGAGATATTTGAAACTCTCGAGTATAAATTTGATATACTAGCCAACAGGCTGCGTGTATTATCCTTTCTAAATAAGGGTTTATTGCTTACCATTACAGATGAAAGAGAAAAGGATGAGGACGGGAACTTCATTCAGGATGAATTTTATTCTGAAGGTGGTTTGAAAGAATTTGTAAAATATCTGGACAGTTCCAAGCACCCTCTCATCGATACCCCCATCTATATTGCAGGAAAGGAAGAAAATGTTGAGGTGGAAATCGCCATGCAATACAATACCTCCTATTCTGAAAATGTCTATTCCTTTGTGAATAACATTACTACTAAGGAAGGAGGTACTCACGTACGAGGGTTTCGTATGGCCGTTAATAGAGAATTTGGTAAATATGCCGATGAAAACGGTTTCTTTAAAAAACTAACCTTTAAGGTAAGCGGAGAAGATTTTAGAGAAGGACTAACAGCAGTGGTTTCTGTGAAAGTACCTGAACCTCAATTTAAAGGCCAAACAAAGGGTGAGTTAGGTAATTCCGAGGTCACCAGAATTGTTTCTCAGGCTGTAGGCGAAATTCTTAAGCACTATCTTGAAGAAAACCCGAAAAGTGCTAAAAAAATCATTGACAAGGTTGTACTTGCAGCTACCGCCCGGCATGCAGCTCGAAAGGCCCGTGAAATGGTTCAACGCAAGAGTGCTGTAACCAGTGGCGGCCTGCCAGGAAAATTATCAGATTGTTCATCCAGAGATCCTGAAGCTTGTGAAATATTTTTAGTGGAGGGGGATTCAGCCGGTGGTACCGCTAAACAAGGGCGTGACCGGAATTTTCAGGCCATTCTTCCACTTCGAGGTAAAATTCTAAATGTAGAAAAAGCACTGGAGCACAAGATTTACGATAATGAAGAAATAAAAAATATTTTTACCGCTCTAGGTGTAAGTATACAAGAAGATGAAGATGGAGAGCGCATCCTTAATTTGGATAAACTCCGTTATTATAAAGTCATAATTATGACGGATGCAGATGTGGATGGAAGCCACATTACCACACTTATTTTGACCTTTTTCTTTAGGTATATGCGCAGGTTGGTCGAAAATGGGCACGTTTATATTGCTGCTCCACCTCTGTACCTGGTTAAAAAAGGTAAAAAATCAAAATATTGCTGGAGTGAGGAAGAAAGAAAAGCAGCCATTGCAGAATTAGGCTCGGGAGAAGAAGATAGCTCCGTAAAAATTCAACGTTATAAGGGATTGGGTGAGATGAATGCTGAGCAGTTATGGGAAACTACGATGAACGCAGAGACCAGAATCCTTCGTCAGGTTTCAATTGATGATGCAAAAGATGCAGATCGAGTTTTCTCTATGCTTATGGGAGATGAAGTACCTCCTCGAAGAGCATTTATTGAAGCTAATGCTAAGTATGCAAATGTTGATATTTAGGTGTAATCACCTTTGATCATTTTACGACTAATACTACAGTTTTAAGCATAAAATATAAGTCATCATAGCAAATAGCTGTGATGGCTTATTTTTGATAGGGGATGGTCCTAAGTATATGCTCGGTTGCAGCTAATCTGGCACTACTCTTTTGGTTGGCATCGATGATTACCCATGGACAAAGAGCAGTATTTGTTTGTTTAAACATTTTCAATTTGTATTTGGTGTAATCATCCCATAACTCTTGTGCTTTCTCATCTACAGGTGTCATTTTCCATCTTTTTAAAGGACTGCTTTTGATCTCGGAAAAGCGTTGCGCCTGCTCCTTTTTGGATATGGAAAAATAAAATTTGATTAAATAAGTATTGGATTCTACGATCATACGCTCGAATTCATTGACTTGACCCATAAAAATTTGGTATTCTTCCTCGGTACAAAAACCGTTGACCGGCTCCACCACCGCTCGATTATACCAGCTGCGATCAAAAAATACTATTTCTCCAGGCTTGGGAAGTCTGTTGACATAGCGTTGAAAATACCATTGCCCTTCCTCTTCGACCGTCGGTTTGGGTAAGGCAATTATTCGGTAAAAACGAGGATTAATATGGGCTGTAATTCGTCGGATAGCACCACCTTTTCCGGCAGCATCACGCCCTTCAAATAGAATTACCACTTTTTGATCATTATTGATAACCCAGTGTTGTAATTTAATCAACTCAATTTGTAATTCCCTTAATCTAGTCTCAAATCGAGCTTGTCGTAAAGCCTTGGAGTAATCTAATTTTTTATCGGCTATAAGGTTTTTTAATCCAATCTTGGTGTTGAGAATCTTAATGTCTTCCGGACTGAGATCCAATAAGGTCTTTTTAGTTTTTTTCATTGCAAATGGCGATAATATTTAGTAATTACATTGGGGTCAGGGAAAAGAGAAATCTTGGAACCCCCTTTCCCATTATAATCAAATTGGGATAAGAGGTAACGGATACTTTCCAATCTTGCAGTCCTTTTGTCATCCGTATTGACAATAACCCAAGGACTAAAGGGAGTGTGAGTTTTAGAAAACATCTCAAGTTTGTAATGGGTATATTCATCCCATAATTCTTGCCCTTTCATATCAACCGGACTAAACTTCCACCGTTTCAATGGGTTTTTGAGGCGAGAGCTGAAACGTCTTTGTTGTTCTTCTTTAGAAATGGAAAACCAAAATTTGATGATTTTCAGGTCGTCCTCATACAACATATGCTCAAACTCAGATACTTGAAGCATAAATTGTTGGTACTGTGCCTCTGTACAAAACCCCATAACAGGCTCTACCACTGCTCGATTATACCAACTGCGATCAAAAAATACTATTTCCCCAGGATTGGGCAATTCCTTAATGTATCTTCTGAAATACCATTGCCCTTTTTCTACCTCGGTAGGTTTTGAAAGGGCTACCACCCTCATAGATCGAGGATTTAAATGTTCTGTAAAGCGCTTAATAGATCCCCCTTTCCCCGCGGCGTCCCTTCCTTCAAAAATAACCGCCACACGAATATTATTGTTGGCGATCCATCTTTGTAAATTGACCAATTCAATTTGCAGTAATTTTAAATCTTCAACATACCGTTGATTACGGAGGGCCGAATTAATATTAATTTCTTTTTCCTTAGCTTCTCGGATTAGGTCATCCCTGGTTTTTATTTTATAAAAGTCTTCTGGTTCAAACATGCTGCTTCGATAAATGTGTTTTTGAAAAACAAATATAGTAAGGATGAATAAGTATTTTCTTTACAGCTCTAAAAAGCTTTCAATTTTATTTCATACTTACAGCTTTTGATAAATTTGGAATTATATTTGCACGCCTTGATTACTTAACGCAAGTTGTATTGCAACTTGTTAGTAGAAAGTAAATGGATTTTTACTCCAATAATAAACAAATTACTTTTTTTGATTTTTTCCTTCTACTTTCTACTTTCTACTTTTTACCTTATACTCAATTTGCAAGGCAAATTCAGTTAATTACCTCAAAACACTTTGCTAGATGGACATTTTATCGGAAATCCTTGCTGCTGAACAGCGAATCAGGCCTAATATCTTAAAAACACCAGTCATTGAATCCCGCGAACTAAGTAATCTTATCAATGGAAAAGTATGGCTAAAGTTAGAAAATGAACAGTATACAGGTTCTTTTAAGGCCAGGGGAAGCTTAAATAAAATCTTGTCTCTATCTGAAGAAGAAAAAAGTAGTGGAGTTGTTACTGCATCTACTGGTAATCATGCTCTGGGGTGCGCCAGAGCTTTGGAAATTGCCGAAGTAAAAGGAACTATCTTTCTGCCTCATAATGCCTCCAAAGCTAAAATAAAAGCTCTTTCAAATTATACCGCTGAGTTGCAATTTTATGGTGAAGATTCGTTAAGTACGGAATTGTATGCTAAAGAATTCGCTCGCCAGGAAAATCGAACCTGGGTTTCTCCTTATAATGATCCACAAATTATAGGTGGTCAGGGGACGATTGGCTTGGAATTAGCCGAACAACTTCCTGAATTTGATTATGCCTTAATTACAGTAGGAGGGGGTGGACTTATTTCCGGAATTGCTACCTACCTGAAAGCCAAACGCCCTAATACGAAAATTATATCCTGCCAGCCCGAAAATTCTCCTGAAATGGCGCTTAGTGTAAAAGCAGGTAAGATTGTAGGTTTGGACCAATACATCGAAACCCTCTCAGATGGTTCTGCAGGGGGTATTGAAGAAGGTTCCATTACATTTCCCATCTGCCAAAAGATAGTGGATGATTATCTTTTAGTTTCGGAAGAGGAGATTGCAGAAGGCCTCAAATTTGCTGCTCATCAACACCATAAAATTATTGAAGGAGCTGCAGCCGTTACCATCGCCGCTCTGAAAAAAAATAAAGAGCGATTTGAAGGAGCCAAAGTTGTTTTACTATTATGTGGAGCAAATATTGACATTGAGAAGTTGAAAAAGATAATTTGATTAAATTCCATTATTGTTTAATAATCCTTTTGCTTGTAAAACCACCATTTTTTCCTTCTAATCGAACATAATAAACTCCCTTTGGAAGGTTACCAATAAAGATTTGCCTTGCTGTAGGCAAGCGCCTTAATAGCCGCCCCTGCTGACTCCTAATTTCAATTGCAGAAATTTCATTTATATCTGACAATTGAATCCTTTCACTTGCTGGATTGGGAAATATTCGAATTTGAGATAAAATGGGATCTGAATTTATAGAAGTAGGCCGAATAAAAACCTCAAAAGGATCGTCCATGACACTACAGCCAATGGAATCCATAAGCAACAAATTATAAGTGGTAGTAGTATCGTTCCAAACCTTTGGGTTTTCCACACCCGTATCAGAAATGTTATAATCAGGAGACCATTGATAAGAAACTATTGGGAAATTACTAAAAGCGGCCACCCATAATTCCAGGGTATCATTAGGAAATTTTGCGGCTGCCTTGTCAACGGTTAAAAAAATCCAATCACTAAAATTAAAAATTACAGAATCCATGCAAGTATTGCCATCCGTTTCTGTTAATGTCAAATAAAAGGTAACACTTTTTTCATAGTGACTTTGAATCAGTGGATCTAATATGCTGGTATCCGAAAGCATACTGGAAGCCCAAAAGTTTGTTTTGCCATCCATTGTTAATGCTTCCCACTTAATGGAAGCTACACTATTGGCTTGAATAATTCGACCATTTAAACTAGGCACGGTATCCATTTCACAAATATTCTGATTTTCTCCGGCTTCTATCTGACATTGACTTTTAACAAGAAAAGGACTACAAAGGAATAGGATGATTAGCAAAGTTCTCATCTTAATGGTTTTTGGATGATAAAAATGAAGGGCAGTGCGGTAGAGTTGATTGGGGGAGGATCAACTCTGATGTGTTATGAAAAAAAGCGAAACTTTTACCAAATTTCGCTTTAAACCGGAAATCATTCCAGCTTTAAATTATAATTTTTTGTCTGTGTTATGTCAAACTCCTTTATGATTCTAATCATAGACCAATTCATTTATGATTTCATAATGTTGAGATCGATCATCAAACCTTTTAAGGATAGCCCGGGCTTTTTCAGGCACATAAACAGTTTCGTAATCTTCACCAACAAAATCTTTAACCGATTGCAAGCTATCAAAAAGCATAATGGTTATGAACTCAACTTCCAGCTCATGTAATCGTTTTAGAAGACTAATTTTTCGATAACCTTTTATCTGTTTTTGCTCTATTGAAGGAAAGACTTCGGTTCGGAGTAAATTTTCATAAACAGGGGCATTTTCATGAGTGGTCCAACCATGCCATATTCTAGCAACCATATAATTTTTTTTAAACAGCTTCTAAGATTATTCAAAAATAAGAATACCTCCAAATCCGTGCTTATTTTTAAATAAAAAATAATATGACCATCGGCTTTGCGCTCATGCTTGATCCAAGGACTCATAATTACATTCGACAAGCACAAATAGATTTAAATAAGAAATTTGATTTTCGAATTTCCCGGCAGTATCCTCATATCACCATCAAATCTCCCTTTGAAACAGAGGAATTAGAACCCTTTGTCAATTATCTGGAACAATTAGCGGTTAGTATAAAGCCTTTCCCTGTCCGCTTAAAGGGTTTCGGGCATTTTGGGGAAAGGGTTTTATTTTTGGAAGTCGTCGAAAACTCAATATTATCTAAGCTTCATTTCAGAATTCTTGAAGAATTAGGCAAAAAATTTGGATTGGAACCTCACCAGTTTGAAGGAGAAAACATCAAATTTCATGCTAGCCTGGCAGGATACAGCAGTCAGGAAGATTTTAAAATTGCTTCGGCCTTTTTACAAAATAGAGAATTAGATCATACCTTTATTGCCAGGGAATTGGGGCTGTTTTATCATCTGGGTGAGGGTGGCTGGATGGTAATGCGAAGAATCGAATTAATGGGAGGATAAAATCCAGGACCAGTCATTTAAATTTCAAGGCGCTTACTAAACCTGGTCTTATAGGTTCGACTTACTCTAAAGGTTTCACCACTCTGCATTTTAACCTCTAATTCACTATATGGAGTACGTCTAACCTCCCGCAAAAATTCAAGATTAATGATGGTTGATCGATGAATTCGAATGAATTGTGGGGCATGGACTTTTTGGCTGATATTGTTGAGTGTTTGTCGGATCACATGTTTCTTTTGTCCAGCCCACAGAATTAAATAATTGCCCTCTGCCCTGATATATTCGATAGAACTTACTTCGATAAAATATATTTTTCCTGCCAATTCAATCTTAAATTTGTCCTCGAAAACATCCTGAGTATTTTGCTTAAAATAATCAATAAGCTGGCTCAATAAACTGTTTTTAGACGTATTTTGATACATGAACCTCTGCAAAACTCGTTGTACAGTCTGTCTAAAGCGTTCATTACTAAAAGGTTTGAGAAGGTAATCTACTGCAAAATGATTAAAGGCCTCAACGGCATATTTATCATAGGCTGTTACGAATACAATCAAAGGACTTTTTTCTAGAGGAAGAAGTTTCAAAAACTCAATACCATTCATTTCAGGCATTTGTATGTCCAGAAATACAAGATCAACAGAATGATGGTGAATAAAATCCAAGGCTTCCTTTCCTGTAGAAAATTTATTATTTACCTGTACAAAAGGAAAACCCAGTAACAACTTCTCGATTCTGTCTCTTGCCAATGGTTCATCGTCGACAATAATTGTTTTGATTTCCATATGCTTAGGTTTGAAATTCAGTACTTTGAATGGATAATAATTCAAAAGGTAATCTTATTTGGATATGAACCTGTCCATTTACCAAAGCCTTCATATTGAACTGATAATCCTGGGCGTATAATGTTTCTAACCGCTCTAATGTATTACTTAGTCCGAGTCCTTTCCGTTTATTTGCCAATCCCAATCCATCATTTTTCAAATCTAAAAAAAGCAAATTACCTTGCCTGCTAGCCTTTATTTCCAAAATGCCACCGTTTTTTTTCTGACTAATTCCATGGCGGATGGCATTTTCTACAAGAGGCTGTAAAAGAAAATTTGGAACTTGGGCCACTTCGGCTTCAGGAGTAACTTTGATGATTACTTGTAATCGTTCCTGCAAGCGTGATTTTTCAATGGCTAAATATTTTTTTATAAAATCGATTTCTGTTTGAAGAGAGATAAAGGTTCGCTGATCTTGTTCCAATTT
This sequence comes from Saprospiraceae bacterium, assembly GCA_028285545.1. Lineage (GTDB taxonomy): Bacteria > Bacteroidota > Bacteroidia > Chitinophagales > Saprospiraceae > JANQPA01. The sequence continues at coordinate 51,762 of JANQPA010000024.1, forward strand.
TGTTCTTAATAAGTGCCCTAAATCTTCCAGGGTCGATTGGGCCTTTTCGGAATCTATATCAATTAATGCTGAAATGGTATTGAAAGTGTTGAATAAAAAATGGGGCTCTATTTGATTGCTCAACAAGGAAAGTTTAGTGGTGAGCAATTGCTTTTCTAATTGAGCTTGTTTTATGGTTTGTTTTTGAGTAATCATGAAATAGTGAATCGCATATATCAAACCCGCCAACATCAATTGAATCATCAAAGTATGGTATACATTGTCTATGAAAAAACCACTTGAAAATAGAGGCTCGGAAGTATAAAATATTCCAGGAGCTTCCATTCCTTCCACATTGACACTTATTTCCTGCTTTTTTATAGGGTTGAGAAGATGATAAACCCACCATATCAATACGGCTAAACCAAGATTCAATAGGATAAAAGCTCTGCCATACCATCTGAACAAATGCATGCCCAACAATAGAATTGCTAATAGTACCAATCCTACCAGCCAGGGCCTAATAAGACCAGATAGAAAATTCTTTTCGAACAAGGGAAATGCTTGTCCAATACTCTGGAATAAAGGAAGAAAGGCCAAAATCGTCCATATCATTCCCACAAAACAGGCTTGCTGCAATATGATTAGCCTTTTATCCGAAGTGGAAAGAGAAAAAAATTTCATAAACCTATTTGTACAGTAATGAGTAGTGAGTATTGGGTATTGAGTAGGGAGTATATTTTTCTTTACCTAATACCCTAATACCTGTCGGATGACCTAGAGTATTAAACACAAGAATGACATAAAGTTATGCACACTTTTCAAATTTAGCTAATGGCTTATTGGCATTAAAATCATGTCTTTGTGTCGCAGCTACGCAGCTTTGGCTTTCTTATTTTCCAGCCTTGGGTTAGCACCCAAGGCTTATGCTTGGCACCGCTACGCGGTTTTATTTTGCAGATATTAAGCCGCATAGCGGCGATAACAATCAACCTTGGGTGACAAACCCAAGGTTTTTAGTCATAACTAATCCAGCTGCGTAGCTGCGACACCCACGGAACTTTATAAATACGGAGTGTTCATAACTTAATGTCACTTTTTGTCTATAACTCTATGTCATCCGACATGCCCTAATACCCCAATACCCTTAAAGATATACTTTTCCCAACTGGGAATTTTGTCATTTATCCCAGCAGCTTGTTGATTGGCCCCAAATTACCAACCAATTGAATAGTCACTATTGTTCCAAGCTGCCAACACCACTACTTTTAATTTAAATTTTATCAAAATCCTCAATTTATGAAATGGAATTTACTGTTTATACTGTTGATCTTCGCTTATTCAAGTTATGCTCAGCAAAAAATGATTATCCAGCAAGCAAAAACACCTGCAATTTCTGAAGAATCTAAAGCAGAGATGGTTTCTAATATTGGAGAATTGTTCGAATCTAATTATGTGTTTCCTGAAAAAGGGAAAGTGGTAAACAACAAATTGAAGGAGTATTTAGGTAATGGAAGATATAAAGATGAAAAAGACCTGAATTTATTCCTTGAATTAATTAAAAAAGATATTCAATCTATAATTCAGGATGCACACTTTAATTTAATTCACTTCCCAGTAGATAGAATGATGAATTGGGTAAATGAAGATGATAGTGAAGAGACAAAAGAGGAAGCTCAAAATATGGTCAATCAGGAAGCACAAATAAGGAATTTCGGGATTGCTGAAGTGAAAATATTGGAGGGTAACATCGGGTATTTAAATATCAACAGTTTTAACGCTCCTGTTGAAGGAGCAAAACCTCAGCTGGCAGCGGCATTCAATCTTTTGCAATTCACCGATGCCCTTATTATCGATATGCGTCAAAATGGTGGTGGATTACCAGAATACGTATCTCTTGTCGAAAGCTATTTTTTTAAAAAACCAACCTTATTAAGCAAAATTTATAACCGGACTTCGAATACAACTACTGAATATGTTACAGAAGAAAATCCAGGAGGTCAAAAATACCTGGACAAAAAATTGTACATCCTAACCGGCCCGGCTACCGGTTCGGGAGGTGAAGCTTTGCCTTATAATTTACAGGCTTTCCAAAAAGCCACAGTGGTTGGGGAAGGAACTATTGGAGGGGCTAATGGATTTACGCCCATTATGCTGGATTTTCAGGACTTGGGCCGTTTGGCTGTTCTCATGCCCGATATGCGAGTGGAAAATGTGCGAACTAAATCTAATTGGGAAAATATAGGTGTAAAGCCAGATATTGAAGTACCTGCGAAGCAGGCCCTAGATATGGCTCATACAACAGCTTTAAAAGAATTGATGAATGCTTCTGATTCTGATTCAAAGAAGGAAGAATATGCCGCATCCATTTCAAAAATAGAATATCAAATAAAGAAAGCCAATTCCCAAAGTTCGTCTACTAATTTAGAAGAATATACTGGGCAATTTGGTATTCGTAAAATAACCCTCGATGGTGATCGATTACTATTTAGCCGAGAGAATGGCCCTCAAATTCCTTTGATAGAGACAGGTGAAGGGAAATATGAACTGGACATTCCACTAAGTCCAAAACCCTATATCCGATTTGAAAGAGGCGAAAATGGACAGATAACTGGTTTTTATTTAATTCAAGGTGGTGGAGAAGGTATTTTTAATAAAAAAGACAATTAGTGTGACTGAATTCTTGGTACTGAGTACTGGGTATTGGGTACTGAGTATTAAGCCCTGGTACAACTTGGAGGAAGGTTTTGTCTGAATTTTTTCATTATTAAGCGATAATTATTTATCGTTTTACGATAATTATTTTACTTTTAAGGTAAATTAATTGTCATGGATAATAATAAAATAATAAATTCTGCTTCTATAATAGGTAAAGGAATGATCATCCTTTGCCTATTATTTTTTTTATTCTTTTTGGTGATGGTTGCATATTGGCATTTTGACAAATCTGCCTTTGATTTGGTAAATGTATCGAGGGCCTTTGAAGCGGGTTTTGGTAGCAATGGGATACAATTTTATTTGAATGAAAATCAAAAACCCAGTAATGCAATCATTCTTAGTGAGATAAGCCCAATAATGGTTTACTGGCTCCTGCTAAGAACCTCTCTTTTCGTATTTCTTAGCATTAAAATGATTCAAAGTGCATTAAGAATTATTTCTTCCATGCAATCGCTTCAGACTTTTTATTTAGGCAATATTAAGCATCTAAGGTCGATAGGTTTGTTTGCCTTTTTTTCTTTTCTCCTAAGCATATTCAATTTTTACTATAGCCAGGGAGGATTCAACTTCCACTTTAAAACAGCGTTCGCCCCTCTGATTTTAGCAATTGCTTCTTATGTCCTGGCCGAAGTTTTTAGAGAAGGGGCCAAACTTGTTGAAGAGAAAAACCTGATCATATGAGTATTATCGTGAACCTGGATGTGATGTTGGCCAAAAGAAAAATGAAATTGAAAGAACTATCCGAAGAGGTGGGCATCACCATCACCAATTTATCGATCCTGAAAACCGGCAAGGCCAAGGGGATCCGCTTTAATACCCTGGCAGCCATATGCAATGCATTAGATTGCCAGCCTGGTGATATTTTAGAATTTAGAAAAACAGAAGAATTATGATTTTCCTAGATGGTCTTATTTCAGCAATACAACAAGTTTTGGGTTTTAGCCTAATTCCTTTTATCGTATATCTTATTATTAACAAGAAAGCAAAAGGTTTTTTTAATTACATAGGATTAAAAAAATCAAATAGAAAAGCTAATTTGTTAGCCCTTTTGCTTTGCTTGTTAGTGGTTATACCTTTTATTATTCTTTGGTTTTTAGCTCCCGAATTCAAAGCGATTATGACCCATCCAAAAAGTGTAACCGGAGGTTTTCGGGCCATGGGATTTAGCCTACAGACTCAATTGTTGGTCATTGTCATGGCTTTACTCAAAACTTCTCTTTCAGAAGAAATTTTATTTCGAGGCTTTATTGCTAAGCGTTTGATCGCCTGGTTGGGTTTTCAGGCCGGAAATATTATCCAGGCGGTAATATTTGGCGCCATCCACACCTTGTTGTTTTTAACTATTAGTGATAATGTTCTATTTTTAACAACCATCTTCATTTTTCCTGCCCTAAGTGCCTACCTTAAGGTTTACCTCAATGAAAAACTGGCTAATGGCAGTATTATTCCCGGTTGGATTGCTCATGGTGTTGGAAATCTCATTTCATATACTGTTTTCGGCTTTCTTTTATGATGCTCTAATTGGAAATAATAACATCGTTGTTTAAATTGGACGTGACTTATGCAAACCAACTTTTTCACGTCTTTAAAAAACAATCTGCATGAAAAATCTTTTTCCAGGGATTTTTTTATTTCTGTTTATTATTATTTTTTCCAATACTTCTTTAGAAGCACAGGAAACTCGTCTATTACGACAACCCAATATAAGTGCTGATCATATTACCTTTGTTTACGGAGGGGACATCTGGATTGCCAATCTTGATGGAAAGCAAGCAAAAAGAATAACAAGTACAGCAGCAGTTGAAGGAAATCCACATTTTTCTCCGGATGGCAATTGGATTGCATTCAATTCTAATCGATCAGGATCTAATGCTGTTTATATTGTTCCAAAAGAGGGAGGAACTCCTAAGCGGCTTACCTGGCATCCCTCCTCCGCCAACGTTAGAGGATGGACTCCTGACGGCCAGCACATTTTATATGCTTCCTCCAGAGAGTCAGCTCCTACTTCTTTCAATCGTCTTTGGACTGTACCAGTGAAAGGAGGTCCCTCCTCCAGATTGACTGCTCAATGGAGTTTTGATGGCTCGTTCTCTGCTGATGGAAAAAAAATAGCCCTCGATAAGATGAGCCGTTGGGATGTAGAATGGAGAGCCTATAGAGGCGGACAAAATACTCCACTGATAATTCTCAATTTGGAAGATCAGAGTGAAACATTGATTCCCAATGATCGGACCACCGATATTCAACCCATCTGGCTTGGAGATAACATTTATTTCCTTTCCGATAGAGATTGGACTATGAATGTATGGTCTTATTCTACTGGTTCTGGAGAACTAAAAAAATTGACCAGATTTAAAAATAAAGATGTAAAATGGCTAAGTAGTGGAAATGGACAGCTCATCATCGAACAAGATGGTTACCTCCATTTGCTCAATCCTTCCAATGGCCGCACTACCAAACTAGACATTAACCTGACTGGGGATTTCCCATGGGCAGAAACAGGATGGGAAGATGTTAGCAGCAGGGCTAGATCTGTTTCATTGTCTCCAACAGGAAAAAGAGCCTTAATGGAGGCTAGGGGAGAAATATTTACGGTTCCCACCGAATTCGGTGATGCCAGAAATATCACCCAAAGTTCAGGTTCTGCCGACAGAGCTCCTATTTGGTCACCAAAAGGAGATCAGGTGGCCTGGTTTTCTGATGCCGATGGAAAAGGTTATGCCCTATATTTGGCTGAACAGGATGGCCTTTCAAAACCTAAGACAATAAGTATTGGTGAATCAAAAATGGCCTGGAACCCTGCCTGGTCTCCTGATGGAGAATATATAGCCTTTGTAGATGACGATGTAAGAATCAGGGTAATAGAATTATCTACGGGAAGCATAAGTACGGCAGATGTCGGTGGAAACAACTTAGATCGAGGCAGGACTGGTCTGTCCTGGTCTCCTGATTCTAAAAAATTGGCCTATACCAAATCTGGAACAAATAATTTCAGGAAAATTATGGTTTGGAATAGAGACAGTAAGGAATTGGGACAATTGACTAATCCTTTTGCGGATGCTTTCGCCCCTTCCTGGGACCGAGACGGTAAACATTTTTATTTTTTAGCAAGTACCGATCTGGCACTAGGCTCTGGCTGGGCTAATACCAGTTCAATTGCTGCCGACCCTAGTTATGCAGCATATGTTATTGTATTGAAAAAAGGAGAAACCTCCCCTTTTATTCCAAGGAGTGACGAAGAAGAAGTAAAAGAAGAAAAGAAAGAAGAAGAGGAAGCCGATAAAAAGGAAGAAGAGCCTGCGGAAGAAGAAAATGAGGAAGAAAATGAGGAAGATGTTAGTGGTATCGATTTTGATAAAATAGAGCGCAGAACCATTGCCCTCCCCTTACCTACCGCTAATTATGTTACCACTGAAACAGGACCGAAAGGTTCTTTTTTCCTGGCAGAACGAAAACCTGGTTCTCGTGGAGTGGTGCTTCATAAATTCAGTCTTAAAGAAAGAAAGGCCAGCGAATTTATGACAGGGGTTCGTCAATTTTCTTCATCAGCTGATGGTAAAAAAATATTATTACAAACCAATGCTGGTTGGCAGGTAGCCAATGCAGCTGGAAAAAGTGGTAAAGGGGCTAAGCGCTTTTCTGTAAAACTAGATATGAAACTCAACCGAATGGAAGAGTGGCAACAGATCTTTGAGGAAGCCTGGAGATATGAAAAAGATTATTTCTATGATCCCAATATTCATGGTCGAGACTGGCAGGAAGTTTATAACAAATATGCTCCTTTAGTACCCTTTGTACGCCACAGAAGCGATTTAAATTACATTCTGGATCAAGTGAATGGAGAACTTTCTGTTGGACATAGCTTTGTTTTCGGAGGGGACTTTCCAAGGGTAGATCGTTCACAAGTAGGCTTATTGGGTGCAAATTTGGTGTTAAATAATAATCGATGGCAAATACAAAGAATCTATACCACGGAAAGCTGGAACCCTAACCTCTCTAGTCCATTGGATCGCCCTGGAATGAAAGTGGAAGAGGGATACTATTTGGTAGGGATAAATGGTAAAGAGCTAAGGGCAGACCAGGACCCCTACGAATTATTGGATGGAACCCGAGGCAAACAAACATTACTGCACCTTAATGATCAGCCTGCATTTGCAGAATCGTGGACGGAAACGGTTGAGCCCATCAGTAGTGAAAATGCTCTTCGTCAAAGGGCTTGGGTAGAAGATAATCGCCGATTAGTTGATAAACTTTCTGATGGGAAGCTAGCCTATATTTGGGTGCCCAATACCGGAGGCGGAGGCTTTGTATCTTTTAACCGATACTTCTTTGCTCAGCAAGATAAAGAAGGAGCGGTAATTGATGAACGTTTTAATGGTGGCGGAAATCTGGATGATTATATGGTAGATTTGATGACCCGTTCTCTTCGAGCAGCTATTACTAACGAAGTTCCAAATGGTGCTCCATTTAGATTGCCAGCGGGAATTTTGGGGCCTAAAGTATTATTGGTAAACGAATTGGCTGGCTCTGGAGGAGATTTCTTTCCCTGGGTCTTCCGACAGCAAAAAGCTGGCCCTCTTATTGGTGCCCGTACCTGGGGAGGCCTGGTAAAATCTTCTGTTCATTACGCTCTGGTGGATGGAGGAGCACTTACAGCACCCGACAATGCTGTATTCGATCCAATCAATAATAAATATATTGCCGAAAATGAAGGAGTTGCTCCCGATATTGCTGTTCGGCAAGATGCCAAATCTCTTTCTGAAGGTCGTGACCCTCAACTAGAGAAAGCTGTGGAAGAGGCACTGCGTTTGTTAAAGGAACAAAAAACGCCGACTGTTAATCCACCTAAATATAATACACCTGCTAAACAGAAGAAGTAGTAAAATAGAAGTAAGCCCTTCGGGCGAAGTATGTAGAAGTAAATTGTTTGTTCTTAAAACAATTTACTTCTAATTACTTCATCCGCCTCAGGTGGATATACTTCGCCCAAAGGGCATACTTCAATTCTACCTTCAAAACATCCTTCCTTCCATTCTCCATTTACAGTCTCCAATAAATAAAAAAAGTTATTCTAATTTTTTTTGAACTTAAGTGTCAGGAAAAATTACCCTATCCGTATTTATAGGCAAACACTAATTCCAAACCATATTATGGAAATGCATAAATGAACATCCAACTTTTTCAACAACAAATTACGCGACTAACAGATCCGCTCTTTCGCTTCGCTCTTTGGCGTTTGGGCCGAAGAGAGGAGGCGGAAGATGCAGTCCAGGATACCTTTTTGCGCATATGGGAAATGAGAGACAGTTTATCGAAATATGATCGCCTGGATTATCTGGCCTTTCGAATCCTTAGGAACTTATGTATTGATCGAGCAAGGAAGCGCAAATTGGATATAAAGGATTGGCCAAAAAACCTGGATTTAGCCACTGACTTACAAAGTCCACATAGAAAAATTGAATTAAGAGAAGAGCTTATGGCTGTAGAAAAAGCAGCAAGAGCATTGCCAGAGCAGCAAAAGACCATTTTGTTTTTGAGAAATATTGAAGGTTACAGCACAAAAGAAGTAGCGGAGATGCTGGAAATGAAAGTGAATACAGTAGAGGTCAAACTTTCCAGAGCAAGGAAAGGATTAAGAAAGATTTTAAAAAGATAGAACCAAAAAGCCATGGAAAAACACATCATAAACTTAATCGAAAAATATTATGCCGGGCAGACCAGCCCCGAAGAAGAGTCACAACTTATTCAATTTTTTAGTAAAGAGGAAGACCTGGGGAATTTGGAAGAATACCGTGCAGAGTTTATCCAGTCTGATTCTTGGCAAACAGTAGAAGCTTCTGAGGATTTTAAGGCCAGGCTTTTGCAACAATTTTCGGAGCCACAAAAACCAAAAGGAAGTCATTTAATAATCAATAGGAACTGGCTAAGCATAGCTGCTGGAGTTCTTCTTCTCATTACCGGCTTTTTATTGGGAAGAACTTCACCTAATTCTTCTACAAGTCCGAACGATGAATTGCTTGCCCTTCAAACGGAGGTACAATCTCTTAGAACGATGATGATCGTTTCACTTTTTGAACAGCCACGCGCCAGTGACCGCATTAAGGCAGTCAGAATGGCAGAGTCCTTAGAAAACCCTGTTGAAGAAGCCATTGGCGTTTTAATCAATGCCATTAATGAAGACCCAAACACCAATGTACGACTCGCTTCTATTAAAGCTTTATCAGCTTTCAGAGGAGTACCAGAAGTTCAAAAGGCCTTGTTATCGGCAATTTCTAATCAAGATTCCCCAATCGTACAGATTGAATTATTGCGCAGTATAAAGAAATACAATGGACAAGAAAAAGAGCCTATTTTACTGGAATTATTAGATCAAAATGACCTGGACGAACAAGTGAAGGAGTATATTCAACAAATACTAAAATCAATTTAATCATGAAAAACCAACATATAATTTCTATTATTTTAATTTTTTTCGGTTTGGGAGTGTTGAATGCCCAAGAACAACCCTATACTATTCCTTTGAGCAACCCTGGACAGCCTGGGAGTCTTGAAATAGACGTTTATAATCCTTCTATTACCATAACTGGCCACTCCGGAAATGAAGTAGAACTTTTTATGAATGATAAAAGAGTAAAGACGGGGAGACAAATTAGCGGACCTGATTTTTTATACAATATTGTCGAAAAGGATAACAACATAAGTATTACAAAAAGAGGAGGAAGTTCACCAAGAATAAGAGGATTGACAATAGAATTAAAAGTCCCTCATAATTTTGACCTAAAGGTTTATACTTACTTTGGTCCTTTTATCAACATTTCCGGAATAACTGGGGAAATAGAAGTAGAAGGATATTTTACAGATGTTCAACTGGAAAACCTACAATCCAATGTGATCGCTAGTACCAATCAAGGCAAGTTGTCTGCAAAATTTGATCGTGTTACTGAAGATCATATTATTTTCATCAGTAATTATAAAGGTGCTTTAGAGGTCAGCTTTCCTTCCAATACTAAAGCTACGCTGTTAATGGATAATCATTTTGGAAAATTTAAGAGCGATTTTAAACTAGGATTAGATACTCGTCCAGACAAAAAAGATGAAGATGAATTCATTTGGAGAACCATTAATGGAGGAGGGACCGAAATAAAACTGGTGAATTATTACAAAGACATCTTCATCTATTCTCATTAAACCCTGATTTACCTCGTCTCTGGCCGGCCGGCTGAATAATTAACATAAAGACCAGAATTTTTCAATAAAAATGTGTGACTCCGAAGGAGTCCTGGAAATCTATTGCTTATTCTAAAACTTAATAATCATGAAAAATTTATTGTTTCTTTCCATGTTCACTTTGCTAGTTTTTACTTTGGAGGCCCAAGATACCCTCACAGCAGAAAACCTTCGCCCCTATACCTATCTTTTTGCCTTATCTCAGGGAAAGATGAATGGGGATGGTGCATCTATATGGAAGCAGATTGTAGTAGAATCAGATTTCGTTTTGCTTGGAGAAAAACATCAATCTTCACAATTGGGACATTTGACCTCCGCTTTACTTCCAATATTAGCTGAATCGGGATTTCAAAATTTTGCTGTGGAAGTAGGCCCCAATGCTGCTGAAAAGCTGGAAAAATTGGCCAGCCCAACAACATCTACCCAGGCTCAAATGAAGGCTTTTACTAAAAAATATGCCAATAAGACTTTTTTTAAAATGCCCATCAATTTTTTTCATGGACATGAAGATGCTGCTTTCCTTCAAAAGGCAAGGGAATTAAATTTCGACCTTTGGGGACTGGACCAGGAACTCTATTATTCGGTTGAATTTTTATTAGATGATCTTTTGGAGTATAAAAAGAATAGTGCTGATTATAAAAAAATAAGAAGGCTTCATTCAAAGGCCATGAAGCGTTACAAATGGTTAAATTTAAAAGAAGATCTGAATAAAAAGGTCCAACGGAATTGCCTGTTACTCGAGGATGAGGAAATCAATAATTTTTTTGGAGCCTTTGCTGCTAAGGACGAATTTGCTCAAAATATAATCGTAGCGCTGAAAAAAAGCTGGCAAATCTACTGCGATAATGAACAGCGAAAATATAAAAGGGCAAATCGTGTCCGAGCTGAATATATGAAAGAGCGATTCCTTGCGAATTATAAAAAGGCAGAAAACAGAGGAAGCTTTCCTAAAGTATTCCTAAAAATGGGTGATCTTCATTTAACAAGCGGAACCACTTCATTGGGTGTTGATGACATTGGAAGTTATGTTTTTGATCTGGCAAAGGAGAAAAATTTAAAAGCCACAAATATTCGTCATATCCGTCGTTTTTATAAATCCAAAAATAAGTTGATAGATTATCCCAATAGCAATATAGAGTGGGTTAAATATTGGCGTCCATTTGTAGAAGTGGGGGAAAGGGATAAGTGGGTTATCATCGATTTACGCCCATTTAGAGATCCCCTGGCCAAAGGAGAATTGAAAACTACAGAGTGGACAGCCTACGATATTAATCATTATGATTTTATATTAATTTCTCCAGAAGATACTAGGGTAAGGCCATTATGGAAAAATTAAGAACTTTGTTTTAAATTGGATTTGGAGAAAATGATGAAATTTTCCTTTTCTCCAAATCCAATTTTATTAAAATATAGTTACGGTGCATGCTACTCAAATCCTTTCCTGACATCCATTGGCTAAGAAAACAAGCAAGAAATAACTTTCAAGATCGTAGGGGAGTTAATAACCTAAAACTTCCTGCTAAAGGCTGGCCAAATGTAGTATTAAACACTACCACCACTCAGAAAGTGGAAAGATGTGATATCCTGGCTCCTTTTAGTTTGTTTATGAATCTTTCAGGAAGTAGTAGGGTTATTGTTGATGGCCAAAATATAAACTTAAGTGCAGATACATTTTGTTTAGTCAATAAAGGCCAGATTTATGATTTATTATTGAACGGTCAGGGGAGTACTACTACCTTTAATATACATTTTGGAGAGCAGCTTTTTGCTGAAGCTTTGCATAATCTATACCATTTTGATGCCCAACTTTTGGATCATCCACTTCCTGAAAAAGGACTGACTTTTCAAACTTTTCAAAAGCCAAAATGGAAAGATGGACATTTAAGGCAGATGATTCGAATACTTCAAAGGCATTATCAAAAGAAAGAGCGGAACAATTATCAGGATGATGAGGAATTTGCTCTACTCGTTTCGATTTTAGAGATGGTTTTAATAAGATCAGGGCAAGAAATGAAGAGATTGCAACATATTTCAGCTTTAAAAAATTCAACTAAAGCAGAACTCTATAAAAGACTACATCTTTCTCTAGAATATATTCATGAATATTATCGGAACACTGTTTCCCTTGATGAATTGAGTCAGATAGCCTGTATGTCAAAGTTTCATTATCTAAGATCTTTTAAGCAGGCATTCTTTTGCTCTCCTCACCAATATATCATGAAAATAAGACTTCAAAAGGCTGAAGACTTGCTGATTTCCTCCAATTTGACTATCCTAGAAATTGCCGACAAAATAGGATTTGAAGAACCCAATTCTTTCGGGCGTTTTTTTAAGAAATACCACTCTTGCACTCCCCTGACTTATCGAAATCTTCAAAAAAAATAGATATGCAAATTAGTAGATGAGTAAATTTGTAAATGTGTAGATGGGCAAATGCATGATTTTCTGATGTTATGATTTTGCGATGCTATAATGAAACAGCAAAATTAGCGGTATCCTTGGCTGCCGAAAGTAGCTGCGTTAGAAAAAAGCTAAAATAAGCAAACATACCTCCAAGAAACTAATCCCTAACGTGAACCCGTGAACAAATGAACACGCGATCCAAATTAGCAATTTTGGATGGTTGAGCTCTTCCTCGCCAAGCCTATCTTTGAATAAAAAACAAAATGGTAGAGTTAGGATTTTATGGACTTTCAGTCATTATGATTTTACTGGCCTTTTTGATTTTAGGCAAAGCCAGAGAAAAACAAAGAATTTTCAAGTGGTATTCATTAGGGATTATAGCTTGGATGATTTATGCACTTCTTATCACTCAGACGAGTATTTTGCGAACATTTAGTCCGCCTCCAAGAATGCCTCTTTTGATAATATTACCAATTTTTGCACTTATCTTTTTCTTTACTTCACGGAGGTTTTTTAAAGAAAACTTATCTGATATACCAAAGCATTTCCCGGTTTATATACAATCGTTCAGGATCTTAGTGGAATTGCTCATTTTTGGAGCTTTCCTGGAGGGCGTTTTTCCTCAACGAGCTACTTTTGAAGGCCTTAATTTTGACATCCTGGTGGGACTTTCTGCTCCGGTTATTGGCTATTTAATTCAGAAGAAAAGGATTCAGCGTAAGGGGATACTGGCCTGGAATTTTACGGCTTTGGGAATTCTTAGCTTGACCGCCTTTTCTTTTATTTCCAGTTATTATTTTTCGAATTTTGCCAGCGAGGAAGTTAAGTTACAATTATTAGAATTGCCTTACTTACTATTACCTTCGATTTTATTGCCTTTTGCTATTTTTTATCATGTCATTTCAATTCGACAGAATTTAAATTAGTACAAATAGCTAATTATTATTTGACACAGATTTACACGGGTTGAAACGGTCTAAACCGTAAAACCCGTGTAAATCTGTGTCTTATAAATTTTTACTCAAAAATGAACCCATCCTCCCCTAAATTGGATGCAATTCCGATTCGGATTCCAAAATCGCGGTATTTCCAATCCTGGAAACTGGTTACCAATTCCAGACGAAATACCCTGAAGATATTATCTATAGAATACCCTGCTTCAATATAATTTTGACTAGATGGAGTAGCTAGATAATTAACGAAAACATTTTCTTTAATTCCCATTAATTGTATCTCCCAGATACGGGTGAGCAAAAACTTCCGGAATTGATAATGAAGATGTCCTGCCAAATATTTATCCTGAGTGCTAAATTCATAAAACGGCAGCATGCGGAAAGAGGCAACTGGATCAATGGTCGTAAACACAATTTGATTTCCAGGAAAATGTTTGAAATCTGCCAGTCCAACATATTGATTATTAAAAAAGATACCGGTATTTATTCTTGCATCTAATTTACCTCGACCTGTAATATTAAACTCTTGTCGGTACCCTATATCCACCAGATCATAATTAGTCATACTTTCTGCAATTCCCTGAATTCCTTTTCGATAACCTAGTTCAAAGGTGGGTGAACTCCGGTCAATAGATGATCGGCGACCATTGCGGATGCGATATTTTTGCCAGGGCCGCACCTCAAATTGGGCAGAAATGGTAAAGGCTTTTTCTCTATTTGGATAAGGAAAGTCAGCCACTAAATCCGGGATGTTGTCACCATATTCGCGATCATCTTTTGGAAACCAGGATTGGGTACTGGTAAAGTTGGGGTAAAGTCTGCGATTGGCCCATTCGGTACTTATTTTTAAATTGGCTGTGGCATCCCATTTTTTGGAATAACTAATGGCCCCGTATTCTTTTTCATATAAATGAATAAAATTACGCTCATATAACAGTGTATAGAAGGTGTTAATAAACTCTGGAACCCTATGTTTGCCATTAAATTGATCCAAATATCTACCTCCTTCAACGGCAAATACCTGATTGTTTCGACTATTTCCAAGGCGAAGTTGAGCATCCCCTTTAAAGTTAAACCTCCTCCATGAAAAGCCATAGCGACCATCTATTCCTATACTAAACCGTCCATTCTTTTTTAGAGAATTTCGATATTCTAATCCACTACTTAAGTTGAACCCTTCCAAAGGATTGAACTGGACATCACTAAAAGGGCCATTTAACTGTAATCGACCTCTATCGCTTAAGCGCCAGGTACGGGAAAATAATAAATCCAGGTTATCGAAAAAGCTTCTTTTCCTTCTAAGTCTTTTGCCAGTAGAGTCAAAATGTGCCTTTGCTTCTTCTTGTTCTTTTATTTCTACTTTAGCGATACTATCCCGGGTAGTATATCCCCGCACTTCGTAGGTTGTTAGCGGGAGAGGGCGGACTTCTGCCCAAAAAGTAGAATCCTGGTTATAGGCATTGGAATCAACTTTATAGGAGGTATTGCTAATGACTTCAGGTTCTTCTTCGAGTTTCCTTTCCTCCTTTTCATATTCCCGCATCAACCTTCGCAAATCTTTACGTGAAACCTCCTCTCCATTTGATAATTTTTCAGAAATAGCTGCCGTTTTGGGTTTTTCCTTGCGAATTGCTTCTGCTTCTTTGGCCAGCTGTTTTTCTAACTTTTCATCTATGACCGTAAAATCTTTAGGCAAATCTGGGTTTAGTTCTATCTCATAATCCTTTAGACTGGCAAGGTATTGGTATTCAAACCCAAAACCTAGTATGTTCCCATCAACCCCAAACTGCGCCGTAACGGGCATCCATGCAACTTCCTGAATAGGAGTATATACTTGTTTGATATCAAATTTAAAACCCAGTTTATAAGTGAAAAAGTCCAGGCTATGAATGGCCCAAAGATCTTCTACAATATAAATATATCCATCAAAGACATCCTCTCCGCGGCTCCTTGGCTGCACCCTGATTTTATTGATAAAAAAACCACGATCTTCAAAAAAACCTTCCAGCTTAAATCTATAGAAACCAAATGACTTGGGAGACAATGGAGAAACGGCACCGGCGATTTCAGGTTGGTAAAAACTTCCATTTACATAGTTCATTGGACTGGAGTCATTATCGTCACCATGTTTGTAAACTGAAATGACTCTTTCATTAAAAGTATTGGGGCGGATGTATTCAACAATACTTACTGATTCGGAGGTAAATGCGGTGGAAGTATCAATGCCTTCTTTTTTTAGCGCTTTCCTTGCAAAAAATGGTGTCTTTTTGATCCGCCCTGAGCCTTTAACATAAACCTGAGCCTGATATCGGTCAATTTGCATACGGTGATATTCTGCTTTGGCAATAGCCTTTCGCATGACAGTATAGGCGGGATCTTCATCGCTTCCTCCTACTACTACCTGTTTGAGTTGGAAAGTCTGTGGAACCAATACCATGTCCAAATCCTGGAAACTATCCCCAATGGTGACCTTTTCTACCTTGGTTTCATATCCTAGAAATTGAAATAAAACCGTATAAGTACCAGGCTGTAAGCTTAGTTGGTAATATCCTTCTGCGTTAGTAACGGCACCAAGGCCATTTTCCTGAGCATAAATAGTAGTATATTCGAGCGGATTTCCATTGGCATCACGAACATATCCCCTTATACCTGAGGCTTGTAAAAAAGATTGAAAAGATAGAACTAAAGCTAGAGTAAGTATACTTCTATATAGCATAAAATGAGTTTATTATTATAGAGCGACCTAAGCCTAATTTTGGTTACATTCGAAAGGTCTAAAGTTTTGTTAATTTTCAGGCAATTTTTTAGAAATAGGATAGTGGATTATCTACATTTAGTCTGATTTTTCCGCTAAAATGAAAGTTTGCATTAATTATGTTTATCACTCTGATCATATTGAAATCTTTAAGCGGAAAAAAGAGGGGTTCGAAAAAATGGAAGAAAGACATATGGCATTATGGTATGTCCAGGAAAATGTCTATCCTAGTGAAGCGGAGGCCAAGCACAGGTTTGAATACCTTCAAAAACATGGAGAAACACCCTATGCCTCTACTTTTTGCAGCCGATTTTCGGAATTGGACCTAAATAATTATTTAACTGCTTTGGACAATTGAATACACTACATATATGCAGTATCAAAAACTTGTTTCCGGAGATACCATCATTGAAATCCACAATAATTGGTTGGGTGAAGAAACAGTCATCGTAAATGGCCAAATTGTATCAAAAAAATATTCAGTTTGGGGAACCAACCATTACTTTAATGTTATGGAAGATGGTCATACCATTCGTTATATTTTAACCACCAGGGTAGATGGGAATATGCAAGTCGTACTTGATTTGAGCCGTAATGGCAAACCCATTTATGAAGGAGTAGCCATTAACTATGGCACCAAACCCACAAGCCCTCATGAGAAATTAAAAAAACAAGGATTGTCTCTGTTAAAGGCTTACGATCTTGAAGATGCTCTGGAAAAATTTCAGGAAGCTCAAAAAATGAGCCCCAAGGATGGAGAGATCTATTTCCACATGGCTTGCGCTTTCTCCGTTTTAGAACGTACAAAAGAAGGGTTTGATGCCCTTAAAAATGCAGTAGCGAATAATCTTCAAGACCAGGAAATGATTTTAAACCATGATATGCTGGCCTTTTTAAGGATGCATCCAGCTTTTGTTGGCTTTTTTGATAGCGGTTTTAAGGAATATGATGAAAGTTTGATTGAGGAAGAAGAAAATTAGAATGTGTTCAGGTGTTCAAGTTATCAGGTGTTCAAGTTTTTTGGGAATGCAAGATTTGATGGTCTTACATTTTATTTGAGCTTTCTGAGCATGTAACTACCTTCAGTCGTCAGGGATTTGGCTAATTCTTGAGGAAGAAATCTGCAAAATTAGCGAAATCTGCGTGCCCAAAAAAAAGCACCAAATAACAACCAAACCTTCATTTCAACGAAGCTTTTCCAATCTTCTTAATACTCAATCTTACAAAAAATGCATCCATTTTCACATTCAAGCGTCAACTAATAAAACTAATCAAACAGCTAAATGAAAATAACAATACCAGAGACCTTTTGTGGCCCTCCCAATTCCGGAAATGGAGGTTATGTTAGTGGAATATTAGATAAACATACCAATTATTTATCCGAAGTCACCCTTAAAAAGCCCATCCCCTTAGAAAAAGAAATGCATTTGGAGATACAAGATGACATGCACCGCCTTTTGGATGGTGAAGAGGTAATCGCTTATTCCAGACCAGGAACCTGGGATTTAGAGGTTCCAGAATCACCTACTTTTGACGAGGCGATTTTAGCATCGAAGGGATACGCCGGTTTGGATGGAAAACATGCTTTCCCAGGTTGTTTTGTTTGTGGCCCGGATCATCAGGATGGGATGTACATCTTTGCCGGAAAAGTAGGAAAAACCCATATTTATGCCTCTCCCTGGATACCGGATGTTTCTTTGGCCGACCCCTATAATGAGATCAAAAAGGAGTTTGTCTGGGCAGCCTTGGATTGCCCGGGATCTTTTGCAATTGTAGGAGAAGTATCTGTTCCTATTGTGTTGGGGAGAATGACTTCCAAGTTTTTTGCACCTGTTCAGGCAAAAGAACCCCATGTTGTGATAGGATGGAAACTGGAGGATCAAGGGCGAAAAAATTACTGTGGTACTGCCGTTTTTAATGAAAAAAAAGAACTATGTGCTGCTGCTAAGGCCATTTGGTTTAAGATTTAAACTTAATTTCCATCATATTTATTAATTTGAGGATGCCTTTGAAATGGATTGATGTTTTCTTTAATAAAAGCCCGTTTCTTGACCAGTCTTCAAATATGTATTCCAGCCTCCCCAATACAATACACTTGCAGGTGGCGGTGGATATTGTTGGGCTTCTTTTTGTTAAACATTCACAGCTCTTTCTTAAATGCTCAATCTTCTAAAGTTAAACCTTTGATCATCGATTCTACCATTTATTATGTAGAATTGACCACAGGATGGGTAGATCTGAAAGAAAATTTGGGTTATTATCATGATAAGGAAGGAAAGCTAGGTATTGAGGAAATATCAAAAACCGAATTCCTCCCTAACTTTCAACTTTATTCTCCTGATTTATTACCCAATAAAAACTGGGATACTTACTGGCTAGTATTGCAGTTGGAAAATAAAATGGACGAAAAAGCAAGGATTGCCGTCTTTTCTTTTGCTAATAAAACCATTGTTTACAGCCAGCGGTCAGGGTCAATTACAAATGTTGATACATCTGGGTTCAACTATCCTATATCTACCTGGCCGGCCATAAAAGCCATCCCTTCTGTTTATGATGCTTATACCATTCCAATTGAAATATTGCCTTTTGAAAAAGTAAATCTTTACTTCAAGGTAAACCCCCATTTTTATTATGAATATGATGATCAGTCTTTGAATGTATTTTCATGGGAATCCTATTTGAGATATGACATCTTCTATATCAATCGCTTAATACGCTGGCAGGCTTTATATCAGGGCATGCTTTTTATGATCCTGCTTTTTAATCTACTAATTTTCTTTAACAGCCGAGATTTAACCTATCTGTTTTACAGTTTGTATGTGGCTAGCATAGCTTATTATTTTTTGGTTATTATGGGCTATGACAGGCTATGGATATGGGGTGAAAATGTCCCCTTTATGCCTATTGGTCAAAACATATCGGTATATGGAGTAGGTATTTTTTACCCTCTTTTCACCATTTATTTTTTGCATAAAGATGGATGGAAACCGAAGCTTAAAAAAATGTTGATGTACTTGGTTTATTTTGCCATTATCAACGCTTTAATTTCTTCTCTGATCATCCTGACCATGTCTCCTGTAGATCCTAAGGCCAATTATTGGATGAACATTTTGTTTATTCCCACTGGAATTTTAGGCACTGGTTTATTTCTTTATGTCAATGTGATTTATTTGATTTCCAAAAGCAGGTTGGCCAAGTTTTTTGCTATGGCAGGCTTGACCATGTTTATTGGTGTTTTTTTATCTGTTTTTTCCAGTATTCTACAGAGTTTGAACTTAATGGCAAGCCTTAATCTGGAATACTTACAAGATATTCCTTCTGCCTATATTTTTGAGATAGGGTGCCTGGTCCAGATATTAATGTTTGCATTAGCATTGAGTTATCGCAGCCGTTTGATAGAAAAAGAAAAAGCAACTCTGGAAGAATTGGATAATACAAAAACTCGGTTTTTTGCCAATATCTCACATGAATTTAAAACCCCACTAACGCTTATCCTTGGGCCTGCAAGTGATCTTTTGAAAAAAACGAAAGACACACATTCCAATCAAATGCTAAGCGTAATTCAACAAAACGCTCGCAGACTTCTGAGCCTGATCAATGAAATTATGGACCTTTCAAAATTGGATGCAGGGAAAATGCCCATGACCATACAAAAGAAAGATCTTGTCGCTTTTTCCAGAAAATTAGTCCACCAATTTGAATCTTATAGTGAGAGTAAAAATATTAAGTTGAACTTTAGGAGTAATGAGCAGGAATTGATATTAGGGATAGACTTAGATAAAATGGAGAAGGTGCTGACTAACCTATTATCCAATGCCCTTAAATTTACACCTAATGGAGGATTAGTAAATCTGACTATAGAAAAAGAAAAAAAACGGGCAGTCCTTACTGTTTCAGATACCGGAATAGGAATTCCTGAAGACCATATCCCTCATCTTTTTGATCGTTTCTATCAAGCTAATCAAAAAGACTATACCACCGATCAACCTTCTACTGGCATTGGTTTAGCCTTAACTAAGGAATTAATTGAATTACATCAGGGTACCATCATTGTGAAAAGCACAATGGGAAAAGGGAGTAAATTCATTGTTCAATTACCAATGGATTTGAAAGAATCAGAATCTTTAGAATCATCAGAAGCCATCATTAAGCAGGTCGAAAGCAAGGAAGAATCACTAATTCTTACCAATGGGGTCACAAACACAGTCGGAGACTTGCCTGAAATACTAATAATTGAAGATAATCCTGAATTGAGGTCTTATATCCGTTCCTGCCTAAGTTCTTTTTATCAGGTATTGGAAGCCGAAAATGGAAAAGCAGGTCATGATCTGGCCATTGAAAAAATTCCTAATTTAATCATCACCGATGTGATGATGCCTAAAATGGATGGTTTCTCAGTAAGTCGAGAACTTAAACAGAATGAAAAAACCAGCCATATTCCCATCATTATTCTAACGGGAAAATCTTCACAACAAAGCCGATTGGAAGGATTAGAAACTCATGCTGATGTTTATCTGTCAAAACCCTTCGACACAGACGAGCTCCTGTTGCAGGTGCGTAATTTGTTGAGTAACCGCAAGCGCATGCAAGAATTCTATAGCGAACGAATCCTTTTGGAGACCAGTGAATTAGAAGTAAGCTCACAGGAGGAAGTATTTCTGAAAAAGGCGATTTCTGTGGTAGAAGATCAAATTGGGAACGAGGATTTTAATATCGAAGATTTCAGTCGCGCTTTGGCTATGGACAGAACACAATTATTCCGAAAACTCAAAGCCCTGACGGATCAAAGCCCCTCCATTTTTATTCGCAATCTACGATTAAAAAGAGCCAGACAAATGCTAGAGGGTAATGCCGGTACTGTTTCGGAAATTGCCTTTGCCGTTGGCTTTAAATCTAACTCCTATTTCATTAAATGTTTTAAGGAATTATTTGGAGAATCTCCTGGGAGCATAAAAACTTGAATGGCCTTGCAGTTGACTTGTAAAGCATTGAATCTTATGTTTTTATCATGAGTTCCTGGTGTTTTTTTTATTAGAACTAATGACTCCCCATTAATGAGGAGTTTTGTGCATTCCCCCAAAGAGAGGGTTTCTGAAGGTCGTTATTCCTGCACCTTTGTAGTGTAAGAATTAACAAAAACTTTAAAACCTAAAAATACACTGAATATGAAAACCTCTCATTTGTTCTTTTCTTTTTTAATATGTTTTTTAGTTAGTCAATTACCCATTTCAGGCGTCCAGGCACAGATGATTGACGCGGCCATTGCTGATGGGAAAAGACATGAATGGACTTCCAAGAAAGTTTATTTTTTCCAGGATAATCAATATAGAAGATACAATCGCAAAACCAAAAGAGTAGACGAAGGCTATCCAAAGAGCATTTACAGCAACTGGAATTTTAAAGGTAATGCCAGATTTGGAATCGATGCCTGCCTTAACTGGGGAAACGGTAAAGCTTATTTGTTCAGTGAAGGTCAATACATTCGTTATGATTTAGCATCCCGCACTACAGATAAAGGATATCCCTTAATTACTTCAAAAATTTGGAATTTCCCCGGTGGCTTTAACCATGACATCGATGCAGCAATAAACTGGGGCAATGGAAAGGCCTATTTCTTCAAAGGAGACGAATACATTCGTTATGATATGTCAACTGGTAAGGTTGATAAAGGCTACCCGGTAAAGATTTCCAAGTACTGGAAAATACCAAATTATTTTACTTCCGACCTTGATGCCGCAATGAACTACGGTAATGGCAAGGCTTATTTTTTCAAAGGCAATAAATACATTCGCTATGATATCGCAACTGATAAAGTTGATGAAGGCTATCCTAAATACATTGGACGAGGATGGAAAGGATTGGATGGTAAAGTAGAACCTTATAAACTGGAATTTACATTGGATAAGGTAATGGTCCATAATGATGGGGATAGTGGTGCTAATCAGGGAGATTTATTTTGGAAAATTAAATTTAACGACAAGACGATTTCTAAAAGAAAAGCCGACGAGACCGTTTCAATGGCATCAGGATACAGCTATGAGTTTAAAGATATTAAGAGAACTAGCGAATCAGGAAAATATGCTGTTTATGTGAAAAACAATAAGGCCAGTTTCCCGATATCTGCAAACTTTGCAGATGCCGACGGTGGATTAAGAGGAGGAAACGATGATTTTGGGACTGCAAAAGGGGTTCACCTTTTAACCGAATTACTTATCAATCCGGGACAAAGAACTTTGCGTATTAAAAATGATGAGGGGGATGTAGAATTGTTTTATACCATCGTTGTCAAAAAATGGGATGGCAAAAGATACATTACTCCTTCTTATCCCAGGTGGAGTTTGAGTGAAGACGACCGTCCGAATGAGGATCTTCCATTCCTGATTGGATTGACTAATAGCGAAATCTCAAAATTTGAGCAGATATCCAAAGGAGAAAAAGGATTTGGTGAATTGAATATAGGTGCAAAAGTTCATCAAATAGCACAAAAACTTAGAGATTTACCCAATACTAATGATGATGAATTAGAGGCGGCAGCCATCCTTGGAGGCATAAGCATTGAAGCGACTATAGATTTTGCAGCAGCAGGACCAGTTGGTGCCGCAGTAGGAGTAGCTTTATTTGGTACGATAAATGCTATTGCCCAGCCACTTATTTTTTCAGCAACGGATTATAACAACACAATTTTTGTGGCTAATTACTCAGACAAGCCGATTAAAATAAGCGATCACTATTTATACAGTGGCAGATATACTTTTGGACCTAAAGATGGTATTATCCCCGGAAGATCAAAAGATAGAGTATATGTAGGAGTATTTGTTTTTGAAAAGAAATTCGGTTTATTCGGCACAGAAGGAGCGCTAGAATTTGGAGCCTATGATAATATGCCTAAAGTGCAAATAGGTTATTCCTTGCCTTACCGAGATAAAGTAGCCATTCAACATAAAAATAAATGTGCAGTTGCAGTTGGAAGCAGCAAATCTTTGGAGGACTTTTTTGATGAAAAAGTAGGTTATGATTCGTCTAAAGGTATCGGAAAAGCTTCACATAGTGCTAAGGGCTTGCAGGCTTATGCTAGAATAAACAGCACCACCAATGAATTTACTCAAACGTTTGTCACGATAAAATAGAAAAAGGTTTTATTAAGTGTTAATTCGAGATGCTGGTCCCCTAAGTAGGAGGATCAGCATTTTTGCAACATAGTTATACCTAATTACAACATAGCTACTACCGCTGGGGTATGGATTTCAATGATCTTGCTGGTGTAATCATTATTAACCAAAAAGCTATAGATCATGAAATTCTATTATCGAAAAGAAAACCCTTATTTAGATTTTATCATTGCTAATTTTTTTTCTGTTTGCCTCCTTGTTTTAGTATGTTCCTGTAATACAACTTCTATTGGAGAAATAGGAAATTCTGGAAACATTTCGGTGAGTAATTCAGAGTCTACCGCCAGCCTCCTCCCTTTATTAAAAAATAACAGACCTTCCTCAAATGTATCTAAGAATATGGCTTTTCAAGCAGCAGTAGAGGGCAACAAATTCCAATTTAACAGACAGCAAGCCCCAAATGCTATCCACAGGCTTATTAAAATTAACCGCAGTAGGTATTTAACTACTCATACTGTTAAGCCAGGAAAGGACAGGGATCTTGTTGGTTTTGATGAAAGGAGCTTAGTATATTAAAAAAAACACCTTTTGATAGATCCGTATCAAGATCTTTTCTTGCTTATCAGTGTTTTAATGATTGAGGTATTCCAGCTTTTTCGCTCGTATTGTTCAAGTCTTGACTGCCAAAATGAAAGTTAATTTTTGACCATAGTTATCGGAATAACAACTTTTTAATATAGTGAACAATTCTTTAGAGTAAACCTCAATATTATGAAAAGGATCTTAATACTGTTTTTCTTTTTTATTTCTTGCTTACTGGTAGGTCAAGCCCAAATTCAAAAGGGAAGTATTTTATTAGATGGTCAGTTTAATCTTGGTACTACTGTTGGTGAAGGCCAAAACACCTTAAATGTAGGCTTATTTCCTTCGGCTGGTTTTTTTCTATCAGACCGCTTTGTTTTGGGTACTGGAATTGGCGTCGGATATGCCAATAATTTTGAATTTGATGGTGGACTTTTGGTCTTTTCCCCTTTTGCAAGATTTTATCTGGATAATAAACCAGACAATCCCTGGAAATTATTTGCAGAGCTTGGTACAGAATTAACTTTTGTTTTTGGTGGTGACGCCGATCCTCTCTTTGGCTTAAATACAGGATTGGGCGTTAATTACTTTCTGAATGATCAGACTGCTTTGGAAATCAGTTTATTGTATGTGGATGAGGATTTAGGATTTGCTGGAAGCAGTAATCTTTTAAGTCTAGGATTTGGTCTTCGTTTATTCCTTCATCAGGGAGGGGAAGAAGATACTGGTCCATTGTCCATCTCAAAGGCTAATAAAGTCTTTATTGGTGGAAGTTTTGCTTCTGTCTCAACACGATTTCGAGTAGTCGATAATGTCGATCTTCAGATTAATCCTAGGGCTGGATGGTTTCTTTCTGAACATTGGGCAGTCGGTTCCAGCCTTTTGTTTAATTACGCCTCTACCAGCTTTTTTAATGGCTTAGGTATAGGGGTCTCCCCATTTGTGCGTTTTTATCCGCAAAAATCAAATGGAGCTTTCCAGTGGTTTTTAACAGCAGAGGCTGGCTTGCGTTATGTAAGCAATGACTTTGATGAATCAATTCCCCAAGGACCGATTAACTTGAACAACAACAGATGGTTGACAAATTTCCGTGGTGGTGTAGGGCTCAACTGGTTTTTGTCTGACCAGGTTGCTTTGGAAGGTGTTCTTAGTTACGATTATTTCGAAACGGCAACTCTTCCTATGATAGAGAGATCAATTGGCTTTGATTTAGGTTTCCAGTTTTTCTTAAATCGGAATAAAAAAGATAATTAGTAGTTAGTGATACAGTCCTATCCGTTGCCGGCCGGCAACGGATAGGACTGTATTATTTCTGCCAGTGGAACTTACTCCATAATATTTCACCACTTATTCATCCTAAACTTAAGTTCGATTTATTTTGCTTAGGGTTTTGTAACTTAATTGCCGAAAGTCAATTAAAGGGGGCAGCTTATATATTGAATGCCTGGTTTCCTTTTTCACACAGACTTTAAATTTTTGATTTGTCTGATTTAAATAGTGTCATAAAATGAGACTTCTTACCTTAATTTTTATACTTAATATTTGCACTTTTTCTTATGGACAGTCCATCATTTTACAAAATGTAAATATCATAGATCTCATCAATGATAAAATCATTCCTAATCAATCTTTGGAAATTAGAGGAAGTAGGATTTATAAAATTCATAAGGGCAGCTTCAAAGGCACAAGAGACGACCAAGTCATCAACTTAAAGTCGAAATTTATCATTCCTGGGCTCATAGATAGCCATACCCATATTGAACACAGTGCTTATTGGGACAATAGTTCTCCTTATAATCCTCCTCGGAAGAACATGGTTGCCTTGTTAAAACATGCTTTATTTGGAGGGATTACCACCATTAGAGAAATGGCCTGTGATGCTCGGGTAATGGGAGAGCTAAGCAGAGCTGCAAAAATCGGAACCATTGAATCTCCGGATATATTTTATCCTTCTCTTTTTGCCGACCCACGTTTCTTTGCAGATCCTCGTGCTGATGCAATTGCGCTCGGTGAAACGCCAGGGGAGGTATCCTGGGTAAGGAGTATTGATGAGAATACGAATTATGCTCAAATCGTAGCTGCTGCAAAAGGAAATGGGAGCACTGCTTTAAAATTATATGCCTTACTAAATCCTACCCAAATAAAAAGTATTGTAGCGGAAGCTCACAAACAAGATTTAAAGGTTTGGGCTCACGCCTACACCCAATTTGCAAAACCTTCAGAAATAATAGAAAGCGGAGTCAATAGCATTTCGCATGCCCCTTTGCTCATGTATGAATATGGTACAGGAAACAGACTCTCTACTTACCCAGATGACGATAAAATACTGCAAAATATTTTCGAAAAGATGCGTCAGAATAAGGTGAGTTTTGATCCAACCCTTTTTATTTATGATATGCTCAAAGGAGATGATCGTTCAAAAATAGCTGCTGCAATAACACAAAAGGCTCATGAAGCAGGGGTTCAGATAATTGCAGGAACAGATTCGATCAGTGCTTATCAGGATTTTGACCTACCTCATCTTCACTCAGAAATAGAATATTATGTGACTTACTGTAATTTTTCAAATATTGAAGCACTAAAAACGGCAACAATAAACGCAGCTATTTCCTTGGGATTAGAAGCAGAAATTGGATCTATAGAAGAAAATAAAACAGCTAATCTTATTGTCCTTGATAAAAATCCACTTGATAATATTAAAAATACCAGAGCCATACATTTTGTGATGAAAAATGGAAACATTTATAAGAAATAATAAGCCTAGCAGAAACATTCATTAATAATAGAAGGAAATCATTCAAAATAAGATCACCATGAAGACTGTTATGAATACCTTTTTATCAATTGTATTGCTATCTTCTGTTTTGCTAAGTTGTCAGCAAAATAAATTTTCACCCGAGGTAGCGTCCTATTTAAATGCCGCTCTGGACTCTATAGAAATGAATGCCCTGAATAGCTCCAATCTAGATTGGGAACAACTCCGACAGGAAGTATTCAAAAAAGCAGAAGGTGCAATAGAAACCACTCAAGCCGCCATAGAATGGATTACTGAACAAGCGGACTGTAATAATTGATTAAATATGCAATTAACTCCATTCCAGAACGACCTGTTTTTAATACTCTTTTCTGCTGCGGTAATCCACAGTATATACCTGGCTTTTTTATTGTTTTTTAAATCTAGAAAAGAACGTGGAGTCAAATTGCTGGGAATAGTGATGATATGCCTGTCCTTGCTAATATTTAATTACTTATTGTATATAGCAGATTGGATGCGAATCTTCCCACATATGTTAGGTGTTTTTGCCCCTTTTGTTTTATTGATAGGTCCTGCTTATTATTTTTTTGTAGTTCGGTCCGTCAAACTGGATCACCAATTTCAATTGCTGGATATTTTACATTTGATTCCATTCTTTTATGTCTTGATAGAATGGATGCCTTATTACTGGTGGTCTTTGGAGGGTAAACTGAAAATTATCCAAGCCGCTTATTCAGATACTCGACCTGCTTTTTATGCGCTTTTGTTGAGTAATCGGCATCTTTTTTTAATCCTTGGATACCTGATAGCTTCATTTTTTTTTCTAAGTAAACAGGAGTCTGAACAGCTAGATAAAAGAAAGCGCTGGTTGCTCAAGTTTACTCGGTTTTTTGCTGTCTTTTTGATAATAGATATTGGGCTCAATATTCTCTTTTGGTGGTTTAACTGGCCAGGTAGTGTCCTTGAATTAAGCCTTGTGTTGGTTCTGGTTTTTGCTATTCATTTGGCGAGTTATATGGTTTTAGGAAAGGAAAAGGTTCTTCCGGATATTTTGCATTCTAAAGATTCTTCCAAGTATGCCAATTCCCCACTCAATGCGGTGAATATCGAATATTATAAAAAACAAATCATCAAGCACCTGGAAAGTGATAAACCTTGGTTGAATCCGGATTTTTCTGTAAAAGAACTAGCCGGTGCTCTCAATATTCCGCGCCATTATATTTCACAGATCTTAACGGAGGGTTTGCAAACCAACTTCTATGATCTCATTTCGCAATATCGAATTGCTGAAGTGCAACATCGTCTTTTGGCTGGCAAAGCTCAGCAATACTCTATTTTAGGTGTAGCAACAGAATGTGGTTTTGGGAGCAAGAGTAGTTTTAATCGAGCCTTTAAAAAAAACATCGGCCAGACTCCATCCCAATGGCTAAAAATGGCTCAACACCAACAATTAAAAGATGAATAGGTATCATCCTGTTGAGTGGTACCTATAGATTTCTGTAATACGTGGATTCTTCAAGTATTGTACCTTTTTTCGTTTAAAAAATTATGAAAAGAAATCACGTATTGTTATTAACATTCCTATTGACCTCTATCTGCACTATGGGATCTGCTCAAAGTTCAGAAATTCCAGAATGGTTAAAAAAAGACTGGGCTTTGCGCACACAAGGCAATGGCACCTGGATTGCCGATAATGCTAAATTCAAAAACAAACAAGAGCCTTATGATGCCTATGGATTACAATGGACCTATGGTCTTGGTAAAAATCATGTAAAAGGAAGAATGTTTAATATTGTAAATGGTCAATCAGTGGGCAGCACCTGGAATTTTTTGGAATACTGGGATCCCAAATCCAAAGAAGTAAAGGTCGTACAGATTGGAAGTGATGGTACGGTAGGCCATGGGAAAATATGGAGAGAAAAAGAAGGAAGGATGAAAGAACAACAATCTTTTTCTAGCCCGGCGGGAGTGTCTTTTGAAACAGGTCATCTACTTTGGATAGAAGAAGGTGCACAGCATACCCAATCCTTCCTAATTACAAACGGAGAATGGAATAAAAGCAGATCATATGTTTGGAAAAAACAAAAAACGGAAAAGGAAGTACCTGAAATGTACAAAGACATTGCCTTCCTGATCGGCAAATGGCATATCGACCTGGGAGAATCGAGATCTGCTCAAATGACATTTGAGTGGGCAGAAAACCGGCGGATGATTAAATATTCCAACTCTTTCAGCCCTAAAAAAGGCACCCCATATATAACTGAAAGTGAGGGGATAATTACCTTTCATGGGGTAAAAGATAAAATTGTTTTTATGAATACCTATATGGGTGAAGACGACTACCTGATTTCCGAAGGTGTTTATGAAGTTGATCAACAAGGGGTTATACACAGAAAATTTACTTGTTATTATCAAGAAGGGGAGGGGCTACCCTGGAGTGATGGGGCTTTAGCTCCAAAGGGAGGCCAAAGTATCGAATTCAAACAAATTTGGACTCCCATTAATAAAAACACTTTCAAAGGAGATTTTTTCTGGAAAAAAGAGGGTAAATGGGTGCATCCCATTAAAGAGTATGATGCAGAAGGGTTTTCAGAAACCTGGAGGAGAGTGGAATAAGTTCCTTGGTTCCTTGTTTTGAGTTGTTGAAATAAAGGGATTTCGCTGGTTTTACAGATATATATTTGCGAAATTAGCGGAATCTGCGTGCCAAATAAAGCCCAAATTAGCAACTATACTTTTAATAAGGCATTCCCTAAAGGAACCCCGGAACCCCAGAACATTAATTAGTATATTTGAAATTTTTTTAATCCATTACCTATGAGAATTGAAGCAAAAAATCCTGAAGACTATATTTCCAAGCTTCCAGAGGAAAGGAAGGAAGTCATTGAAAAATTGAGAACAACCATAACCGAAAATCTTCCAGCAGATTTTACCGAAGCGATGAGCTATGGAATGATTGGATATGTAGTACCTCACTCTGTTTATCCTCCAGGCTATCACTGCGATCCCAAATTGCCTTTACCTTTTGTGAGTATTGCTTCACAAAAGAATTTTGTAGCTCTGTATCATATGGGAATTTATGCCAACCCAGAATTGATGGAATGGTTTGTGTCAGAATATCCTAAACATTGCAAACGAAAACTAGACATGGGAAAAAGTTGTATCCGCTTTAAAAAGATGGATGATATTCCTTATGAGCTAGTGGGGCAACTGATAAGTAAAATGACAGCGGAAGAATGGGTGGATATTTATGAAACTCATTTGAAAAGATAAATAGGTCAAGTCTCCCAAACCTTCAAATCAGCTGGTGACAACCAAAAGAAGTACAAAAAGCTGCCAAAAAATGGCTGGGCAAGAAACCCTTCCGTTTAATGGCAATATCAAAAGAAAGAAATGGATGATATACTAGCCAAAGCAAAACAGTTTGTTTTTCCTTATTATGAGTCTAAGGATCTTATGCATGATTTTTCACATATTGAAAGGATTCTTAAACTTGCAAAGGAACTATCGGCCAATTATCAGATTGAGTATAAATTGTTAACTCTTGGGGCTTATTTTCATGGTATCATTTATCAATATGAGGATGAAGTGGTCAGCTTCCTGAGAGAAGAAGGTGAAAATGAAGAAAATATTAAAAACATTATAGTACTGGCATGGGGCTCCCAAAAAGATAGGGAGCCCCGTACTTTAGCGGCCAAAGTTTTGCACGATGCCCATCTATTGGAAGGCGGAAAAACCTTCCAGATTGTTAAAACTTTGGTGACGGGAACGGCAAGAGGCCAGTCTTTAACCGAAACATTAGAATACCTCGATTTTCATATCAAAAGTGAATACAAATGCTATCTTCCTGAATCACAAGAGGCTTTTCGCCAAAAGCAACAATTCACTATCGAGTTTTATGAGGATCTAATGAAAAACCTTAGAGATTGATTAAAATGGCTTAATCAAATCTTCTCTGTCTCTTTCTTCCTCTTCTTCTATCTGCTCTTTGCTTTGTTTGAATTTGTCCTGATAAAAAACAGGTATGGGAATGCCAATGCCCATTAACGCCAATAATAATAGAAGGACAAAACCAAGTATTTTAAAATATCTAAGGATTCGTTTCATTATCTTAATTTTTCCATGACTTGTAGCCTTTATGGCCCAACATTTAATGAGGAATACAAATACACCATTACTCTCTTGTGTACAGCAAGAAAAATGGAAGAACAAAATTTAAATCAGGAAAAAACTAAGAAAGAGGTCCCTCGGAATCCCTGGGCGGAATTTTTTTAATAATGAAAAAAATGGGGCGATCAATTAATCGCGATTTCTTGGAAAACTGAGTAAATTGGACCCCTTCTAATCGCAATTGATGATGTACAAATGAAGACCATGCTCCAATTTCCCAGGATTGGGATGTATTAAGTTCTTCGGTATGAGAGACAAATTCAAAAGTTGAAGAATGGTCTGATAATTCCGGCAGTAGCAATTGCTCAGCTGCAACGGGATCAACCGCGTCTATTTGATGATGATCCGGATCTCCACTGCTAATCAGGGAATAAGCCGAAAGAATAGCAATATAAAACCATTGCTGACGGGCTAAACTCTTAACCATATGTGATAGATTTAGAATCATGTACCAAAGATATATTCTTTTTCAAAACTGGAATTTCAAATAGGATAGAATAAGATAATTTTTCGATCAAAACCATTTCAATAATGCTGCTCATTTTTGTCGAACACTACCTAAAGGAAGATGGAAAATCTTATTTTCCAGGTTGGATTAATGATATTAAAAAAGTCTTACAAAATCATGAAGGATTTATCGACATCAAACATATCGAAGATGTAGAGGACAGCAATAGAAGTTTATTGTTCCTCTATTTTCAGAATTTGGAATTACTGCGAAAATGGGCCAAAAGTGATGACCATGAACAAGCTCTTTTAAAATTACAACCTTATATGCTGAAAAAACAAAAATCTCAAATCTTGAGAATTGATCTATTATGAAAACTGCCGAAGAACTAATCACCTTCATTCATCCCTACCTTAATCTATCCATCGAATCTTTTGAAGAAATCAAGGAAGGATTTTCTGATGATTTGAAAATTAAACTCAATACAAAGGATCAAAACTATCTTTTGCGGATAGGATCTATTGAAAATAAGGATAGACGAAAAGAAGAGTTCGACATGATGGATGCGCTGTTAAAATTGGGCGTTTCATGCAATCAACCAGTCCTGATAGGAAGCATTCCAGAAATTCAGATTTCTTATACCTTATTTTCTTTTTTGGAAGGGGAAAGTGCCGAAAAAGGTCTTTCAGAGGTTAGTTCTGAAGCGGCTTTCCATATTGGTGAAAAAGCAGGCCAAGATCTTAAGAAGATGAACGAGCTTCAACCGGATCACTTAGTAAGTCCATGGAGCGATCGGCTCACAAAAAAATTCGAGCGATATAAGATAGCCTATAAAAAGGGGGAATACTCTTTTTCTCAGGATTCTTATTTATTAAACTTGGTGGAGAGAGAATTAAGTGGATTGAAAGGAACAGAAAATTTTTTCCAACATGATGATTTCCATGTAGGAAATATAATTATCCAAAATGATCAATATGTCGGAGTAATTGATTTTAATCGGATGGATTGGGGCGACCCCTACCATGATTTTATCAAAGTGGGTTGGTTTAGCAGAAAGGTAAGCATAGATTTTTGTAGGGGGCAGCTAGAAGGTTATTTTGCTGGAAATATTCCCAGTGAATTTTGGGATCGATATCGATTATATCTAGCGATAAGCGTTTTTTCAACCATCGTTTGGCATCAAAATTATTTTCCACATTTAATGAACCAGGCTCACGAACTACTTCAAATGATTTTAGAGGATCATAAGGGATTTAGAAAAAAAATACCCAAATGGTGGTGAAATAAGAACCATTCCTAAATTTAATTTCAGTCATTGGACAACAAGGATTGAATTAACAGAATTGGATTTAGTCAAAATAAACTAAAACAGTGTAAATCAGTAACAGTCAGTATACGAAGTCAGTGTCAAAAAAAATCATAACTATTTGACTAGTCAATACTTTTTCTTAAAAGAGAAACTATAAAAGTTTGCTTAAGGTATCTTCCAAATGTATTTTGGCTTCTTCATAATCAGGCTTAGCATCCAGAGCATACTGAAAACAATTCCTTGCAAGTTCATATTCTTCAATTCCAAAATAATATTTCCCCAACCATAGGGAATGCTTATAATCAGAGGGGTTTTTAGACAGAAACTTTGTAATCGGAGCGTCTATTTTCTGGCCTGATATTTTTTCAAAAGCCTTCCTGATTTGCCGATCAGCCTTAATTTCTCCTCGTTGCACGGCATAGGAATAAATTTCCAATAATGGCTGACTTAACATCTCTTCAAAAGAAACAAATTTGACTTGCTTGATGAACTCTTCCAATTGATCCACCTCTACAAATTCAATGTCATAGTGATAGATCTTATATTCTTCTCCTCCTTCAGGATTCGTATTCATACAATAACCATCTCCTCCCGGATAGAAACTGGAGAATAATAAAAAGTGTTTTGGACGGTAACTGTAAAAATGGCCCAACTCATTATTAGGATCAACCGCTTCCAATTGACCTGTCCAGGGACTGAAACTCCATTTTTTTACAGACTTCTTAATCTGTTCTATTGAAAATATAGTGCCGTAAATATGATATTCTTTTATTCCATTACTGATTCTTAGAAATTCTTTGAAGGAAGGTGGCAGTGGCACCTGAAGATAGGCCTCAAGATCATTGATTTCTTGTTCAGTGGCTGGCGGCATATAGTTCACCCTACAAGCTTCCAGAATATTCTTATAAGTACTTAGCCAATTGAGCATAATTTTATTTTTATCTTCAATTTGCATAGGGTTGACCTCTTTTTTCAAGCGAAATGAGGTGAAACCGGAAAATAGAGTAGTCAATTATTTTTGGATAAATGGCAACTGAATCGAACTAATTTTATGCACCTTAGGGTTGTATGATCAAAGGAGAGATGTAGATTATGACCTGCCTCTCAAAAAATGGAGACCTTTAAATTTGGTTATTATGAATTTAGAAGATATCGGATTTAACTCTAAAATCCAGGCCTATCTAAGGGAAGAAAGAATTGAAAGAGAAGAGCTTGGTCGAGTTATTATTGAGCATAAGGAACGATATATTGTCCAAACTGAGGAAGGAGCTTTAAATGCAGAAATTACGGGTAATCTCAGGTTTTCGGCAGAAAGCAGGCTGGACTTTCCTGCTGTGGGTGATTGGGTGAAACTAGCAGTATTTGATCATAATTCGGCAGTTATTTTGGGGATTTTACCTCGCACAAGCATTCTGGAACGTCAGGCTGTAGGACGCACAGGAGATCGCCAGATTATTGCTACCAATGTTGATTTTGCTTTTATCATGCAAGCTGTAGGCCATGATTTTAATCTGAATCGACTCGAAAGATATCTCAGTATTTGTTATGCCTCTAAAATTGAACCCATCATTCTTTTGAGTAAAATTGACCTCATTTCTGAAGAAGAACGCAAGGAACAGGTTTCAAAAATAAAGAACAGGTTACAGGATGTTCCTGTTATTGGCATCAGCAATGAATCAATGGAGGGAATTAAGAAAATTCAGGAAACCATCGAAAAGGGCAAAACCTATTGCATTTTAGGCTCTTCTGGTGTGGGCAAATCCTCCCTAAGCAATAACCTCCTTCAGCAAGAACAAATGAAAGTAAGTTCAATCAGTGATCAAACCAATAAAGGTAGGCATACCACTAGTCATCGTGAACTTTTTGTTTTGGAAAATGGCGGGGTAATTATTGATACACCTGGGATGCGGGAAATTGGCATGACGGATCGAAACCAAAGTGTAGAACTGACCTTTGAACATATAGTTGAATTAGCCCAAGAATGTAAATTTAATAACTGCTCTCACATCAGCGAAAAAGGCTGTGCCATTTTAGAAGCTCTCGATAACGGAGAAATAGAGGAAGCCGCCTATGAAAATTTCCAGAAACTAAAAAGAGAACAATCCCGATTTGAAAGCTCTGTACGCGAAAAACGAGAAAAAGACAAAAAGTTAGGCAAATTGTACAAGCGCATTCAAGAGGACAAGAGAAAGCGGAAATTTCAATGAAAAAAGGAAAGCTAAAATAATTAGAAATTGATTTATTCAGTACAAAATATGACAGTGAAAATCCGTGTGCTATAGCCAGTGTCAAAAAAAAGGACGCTTTCATAAGGTCACCCAATTTCTTCTTCCAATACAGATAAAAGAAAGTATAAGTATCTGGTTCTCCAATTAATCAAATAATTTCCCTAAATTTTATCATGATTAATGTTAGTTAGAAACACCCGCTACAAAACCTAAATTCGATAATGAATTACCGCTCTTTTAATTTTGTGCTTTTTTTATCCTTTTTACTCTTCTATTCCTGCAATAATTCCAAAACATCATCCCCAACTCAAAATATAACTACCACAGCCTTAGATGGTGTTTATCAATTAGAACAAATTGACAAAGTAGCAGATCTGTACACCTCAGATTGTGCCAGCTGTCATGGCAATGATCTTAGAGGCACCGAAGGGGGAACAGCCCTGATCGGTTCAGCTTTTCATAGAAAATGGGAGGAAAAAACACTGGCAGAGCTATTTGAATATACAAAGTTGACCATGCCACTTAGTAACCCGGCTTCTTACGATGACCAAACCTACACGGACCTGGTGGCCTATATGCTTCATTTTAATAGATACCCAGAAGGAGAAAAGGCTCTTCCCGCAAATTTAAAAGACCTGGAAAAAATTAAATTAGGCCCTCCAGTGCCCAGCAGGAATATCTATGAATACCGCCCAAAAACTCCGGAAGAAAAAGTGACGTCCATAGAAGGAGATTGGCCCCAACATCGTTCTGATTACGGAAGTACCAATTACTCTGCCCTAAACCAGATTGATCGAAACAATGCCCATCAATTGAAAATAGCCTGGAGGTGGAAATCTGCTAATTTTGGACCCCGGCCAGAATATTATTATAAAATTACCCCCTTGATGGTCAATGGGAAGTTATTTGCCACCGCTGGATTAAGACGAGCAGTGGTAGCCATAAATCCAATGACAGGCGAAACCCTTTGGACACACCACTTTAATGAAGAAGAACGCACACCTTATGTGCCCAGGCAAAATTCGGGTAGGGGAGTAGCTTATTGGAAGGGAAATGATGGACTCAAGGATAGGGTGCTTTACATTACTCCTGGATTCCAGCTAATCGCACTAGATCCTGACAATGGGCAAATGATACATAGCTTTGGTGAAAATGGAGTGGTGGATCTGAAAAAAGGACTTGGCCCACATGTGGATCCCGTTACTACTGCCATTGGCTCTACCTCTCCCCCCATTATAGTCAATGATGTAGTGGTGGTTGGGGCTTGTTTTCCTCCTGGTCTTTCTCCAAGGACTATGAAGGAAGTCAGAGGAGACATTATGGGCTATGATGTCAAAACCGGTAAGCAATTGTGGATATTTAAAACCATTCCCCAAAAAGGAGAGTTTGGTGTAGACACCTGGGGAGGAAACAGCTGGAAATACACTGGAAATGTGGGAGCCTGGACCCCTCTTTCAGCTGACCCTGAACTTGACTATGTGTATATCCCCTTGGAAGCTGCTACCGGAGATTTTTACGGTGGTCACCGTCCAGGAGATAATTTGTTTTCACAAAGTATACTGTGCTTAGAAGCTAAAACAGGAAAAAGAGTTTGGCATTACCAGACCATTCACCATGATATTTGGGATTATGATTTGCCTGCTCCTCCCATTTTGGCCGATTTAACAGTAGATGGAAAAGACATCAAAGCTATTGCTCAGGTTTCAAAACAAGCATTTACTTATGTTTTAGATAGAGTAAGCGGAGAGCCTGTTTGGCCCATAGAAGAAAAGCCCGTCCCCCAGAGTGACGTTCCTGGTGAAATGACTTCTGCCACGCAGCCTATTCCAACAAAACCTTTGCCATTTGATCTGCAAGGCTATTCAGAGGATTATCTTATTGACTTTACTCCAGAACTTAAAGAAGAAGCCATCAGAATTGCCAGCAAATACCGAAAAGGGCCGGTTTATACCCCAGTAGGTGAGGTAAATCCTCCCGAAGAGTTAGGGACTTTAATACTTCCCAGCCCAGTAGGAGGTGCTAACTGGCAGGGAGCTGTTTTAGATCCGGAAACCAATATTTTATATGTTTCCTCTACTTCTGTCTTAAGAGCGGTGGGTTTGCAAGCGGAGCCGGAAGTATCAGATATGAATTATGTAGCCTGGATGGGTGGAGGCATGGAAGGCCCCTTTGGTTTGCCTATGTTGAAACCACCCTGGGGGCGAATTACGGCTATCAACTTAAATACTGGTGAACATGAGTGGATGATGGCCAATTCCGACACACCCGAATGGGCTAAAAATCATCCTAAATTGAAGGGCTTGGATTTACCTCGTACCGGCACTCCTGATCGGGTAGGTTTATTGGTGACTAAAACCTTGTTGTTTGCTGGTGAGGGAGCTGGCCTTTACAGCGCCCAAGGTGGTGGTGGCAATAAATTTCGAGCTCATGACAAAGCTACTGGTGAAATTCTCGCTGAGATCGAATTGCCAGCAAATCAGGCTGGACTGCCCATGACCTATTCTGTGAATGGGAAGCAATATATCGTCATTGCTATAGGGGCCAGAGGCTTTCCTGGAGAATTAGTAGCGCTAAGCTTATAGGGAAATGTCATTGGCTTAAACACTTTTAGACTCTTTCGATTAATTATGCTTTATGAAAAATAAACTCTCTAGTGTTATTATTGGCTGCCTGATAGTAATGGCGTCAATATTCGGACAGAACAAACCAAACATTGTTTTAATTTTTCCAGATAACCTTGGGGTAGGAGAGGTAAGTGCTTATGGTGGATCACGAGGGGTGGCTACACCAAATATTGACCGGATTGGCCAGGAAGGAATTCGGCTGACCAATTTTAATGTAGAATATTCCTGTACAGTTTCCAGGATTTCTATCCTCACCGGCCGATATGCTGCTCGTACAGGAGAGGGCTATGCTGCGGGGATGACTTTATGGGAAGTAACCATAGCAGAAGCTCTAAAATCTGTGGGCTATTCTACTGCTTTATTTGGAAAATGGCATGTAGGCGGTTCTAATTGGCAAGGAAGGAGAGAACCAACCCAGCAGGGCTTTGATGAATGGTATGGTATTCCAGGCACCAGCCATACCGCTCAGTTTAGCACTTTTGAAAATTTCGATACCACCCGTGGAGTGAATCCCTACATTTGGGAGGGTCAATCAGGGGAACCATCTCGACGTGTCAAACCCTATAACCTCGAAACTCGAAAAACGATAGATCGAGAAGCAGCTGAGCGAGGGATCACTTTTATGGAAAAAAACGTAAAAGAAGGCAAACCATTCTTCTTTTTCTATCCTATGACTCAAATTCATTTTCCTACCCTCCCACATCCTGATTTTGCAGGATCTACGGGAGCCGGTGATGTTGGAGATGCTATGGCTGATGTGGATCATAATGTTGGTTTAATTTTGAACGCACTTAAACGGCTTAGCATTGAAAGCAATACCCTGGTTATTTGGTGCACCGATAATGGGGCTGAGATGAGGAGACCCTGGCGTGGATCTGCTGGCCCCTGGAGAGGATTTTATAATACGGCTATGGAAGGAGGGATTAGGACTCCATGTGTGATACGATGGCCTGGCACCATAAAAAGTGGCCAGGTCTCTAATGGGCTTGTACACGAAGTGGATCTTTTCCCTACCATTGCCGCAGCTGCTGAAGTACCTGAAATAGTCCCAATGGATAGGAATATTGATGGCGTGAATCAACTTCCCTTTTTTAAAGGAACCCAAGTTCATTCCAATCGAGAGAGCACCTTATTTATTGCTCGGGAAGGCCATATAATGGCTGTGAAATGGCATGATTGGAAGCTTTGGTATCATTTTACCACAGAAATGCCTGATCCCAATCCAGGAAATTTATTGCGACTATTTGATCTCAGAGTCGACCCCAGAGAAGAAATTGATGTAAAAGATTATTATCCCTGGGTCATCCCCATTATGGATGGAATAGTGAAAGAGTATGAGGCCTCCCTGGTAAAACATCCAAGGGTTCCAGGTGGTATCGACGATCCTTATGTTCCTCCACCATTAGGTTCTGGTAATGAAGTGGCGACTTTTAAAAGGACTGATCGTGGCGCTCTAGGTCCGAGATCGGAAGCTCTTCCCAATCCCAATTTTTCAGGAGCCTGGTCTACTGCAGTTCTAAGTGCCGCACCACCTACGGGCAGAGCAGCACCTATGCCTGTTGCCAGCCTGGGCAGTGGCTGGGGCGATCAGATATCTGTTACCCATAGCTCAAAACTACTGGAAATTGAAAGATCTTTTTTTGTGCCCAGGGAAATCCAACCCTTGGTCCGATATCGTTTTGCTTTGGACGGATCAGAAACAGAAAATCCCATAAATATGGGTAGGAGTGCCCCCGCACCGATATCAACCACTAAATGGGAAGGAAACCGGCTTGTTATTACCACTAAATATCTCTTTCAGAATCCTAAAACAGGGGAATGGCTTCAACAGAAACTAGTCCAAACTATGTGGTTACAAGCGGCCACCAGAACTCCATTTGAACCATCTTTGGTGGTGGAAACTACCAGAAGTGGAGTGCTGGGAGGTCCTTCCTCAACCAATAGGACTGTGTATTCAAGGGGGTATCGATAGGATAGGTAAGAGGTAAAGAATCTCTTCCTGAGTTTTGGTACTTCTCGTTTTTTACCTTCCATCCAAATGGAGAGGAACTATTTTTCACCTAGTAAAAAGAGAAGAAAATGATGAGATGTATAAAATGGAGATGGATGGGCGGATAAATGGAAAGGAGTTTTTAAAGAATAGTTTTCTTAAAATTCAAAGTATGTTGAAACTAATCAGAAATTTAAACTTTGGATATATTGTTTTCTTAACAGGAATCATATTTATTATTGCTGGGGTATCATGGACTAGCGATAAAGACCCTGGAGCAACTTTTCTATGTTTTGATCAAGGATGTATTTATATTCAGGGATTGACTAGTGTATTTCTTGGTTTATTTTTTATTGTGCTTGGAGTATATATAATTATGAAAAGAAGAAGGAGAATTTAAAATGCCTTATGAAAAAAATACAAAGATTTTTCATTAAAAGCTCAGGAGCAAATTGTACAATTCTGGAAAATTGCCCCACTCATGAAGTAAACAGATATACAGCCATCGGTGTCAATAATTTAATTACTTCTTCTTTAGCGGCCATCT
The DNA here is from genome assembly GCA_028285545.1 of Saprospiraceae bacterium. Classification (GTDB taxonomy): domain Bacteria; phylum Bacteroidota; class Bacteroidia; order Chitinophagales; family Saprospiraceae; genus JANQPA01. The sequence continues at coordinate 91,559 of JANQPA010000024.1, forward strand.
CCACCTATGTTATTTTGTTTTCCATTTTTAATAATTTTATTCTAGCACTTTTTTTGGGGATCATTCTAGGGCTTTTTGTCTTCACAATGGAGGCTTTATTGATCAATTCTACCAAAAAATATGATAATAGAAAAGCAGAATTGGCAAGCCTGATACCCCGGCTGATATTGGCTATCATATTGGCCTTCATTATCGCAAAACCGCTTGAAATTGCCCTATTCAAAGATCTTATCATGTCTAATGCGCCTGATAATAACTTACCTAGTTTTTTTGCTGCCCTAATGATTTTAGATGAAGAAACCAATAGCAATCAAACTGTTTTTAACTCCAGACTTTTTATTAATGGTTTGATGATAGCCTTGAACATCATGCCTTTATTGATAAAAATGTTTACTCCAAAAGGGGTATATGATTTTCTGGTAGAGGAGTTTGAGGAAAGAAGAAAGTTTGACGCAGCGGTATCAAAAATCAGATCTAATTTCCAGGCCTCCGACCCTGGACTTCCCAATCTAGAAGAATTTCAGAAAACATTTGCCGAAGCCAAAAAACAAATTGGAAAGAATGAAACCAGGCAGGCTATAGAAAAATTAATTTCTATACCTCAAATAAGTCATCAATATTATAATGAATTAATAACCCTAAGTGCTCGAATTGAAATGGTCGACAGAGATAAACGTATCGGGCAAATTTCTAGTGAAAAGCATTTAATATCAATTAATCAAATCAATATGAGTCTCCTTGAATTAATCGATAGACTGAATCATTAACTCTTCATCGCCAACCTCTTTCTGATCCTGCTTAAAGATTCTGGCTTAACACCAATAAAACTGGCTAGTTGATACTGAGGAACCCTATTGATTAAATCCGGTCTGGATTCTAGTAGATTCAGATAACGCTCTTCCGGAGTGGTGATCATATAGGTAGCAAACATTTCCTGAAACATACCCAGCCGTTTTTCAACCTCGGCCCTACAAATAGATTCAAAACGGGGAAATTGCTTGTACAATTCCAATTCTCTTTCATAAGACATGACGGCCAAAGTAGTATCCTCAATACATTCAAGATAGTATTTGGACGGAGCTTTTGTAGTATGACTCAGAGTTGAAGAAATAGAGTCCTCCTCTGTATAAAAGAAAGTCGTTTTTTCTTCCCCGTCTTTTAGATAAAATTGCCGGACACAGCCCTGGAAATTATAATAACAATCAGAAGCCATATCGCCTTCATGAAGGAGGAGCGTTCCCTTTTTAAAAGTTTTTACCGACACTAGTTCAATGATGGCATCGATTTCCTTATCACTAAAAATTGTAAGATTGGACATGCAATTTACGAGCTCTTCTTTAAAGGCCTGAGATCGGGTCGAATTGGGTAAGTAAGCATTCATTTCGGCAATTTCTATTCAAAAGATAAACTTCTTAAGAAGATTATCCGAAAATATTACCCAATTGCCGGAAGGTCTATTCTTTTCGATCAATATAGAGCTAAGATCGACCAGAATTATTGCCTTTATTCATTAGATTAAAACCCTTTAGAGCCCAAGCCATAAAGGTGAAATAAAAGTACCTTCGAGCACAGGTTTTTCTTCGTCATCAGATTGTTGGGATTGTCCAATTGAAATAGCCACATTACCTGTTTTGTGCCCGGATTCAACATATTGGTGGGCCAGGGCTAATTGTTCGAAAGGATACTGTTTATCGATTATTGATTTTAATTGGCCAGCCTCTACCAGATTTTTAAGATAATTTAAATCTTGATTGTTATAGCGAGCCAATCCTGTTTTTACTTTCTTTTTACTGATTAGAGATGTCAAAAACCCCCTTATCATTTTTATAAGACTTGGAGAGGCTAGAATGTATCTCCCCTCGGGCTTTAAAGACTGAATGCAAGAGGAATATGAAGTAGTATCTGCAACATCAAAAATGAGATCGTATTTTTTTCCGTTTTTGGTGAAATCCTCTTTTTGGTAATCAATAACATGATCAGCACCAATCAACCGGAGCATACTTAATTTTTCTGAACTGTCCACAGCAGTGACTTTGGCACCGAAATACTTCGCCAATTGTACTGCATAATTACCGATGCTGCCAGCAGCACCGTTAATCAATATGTGCTCTCCTTCCTGAATTTTTCCTTTTCTGAGAAAATACAAGGCATTCAAACCACCTGTAGGGACAGTAGCTGCTTCCTCAAAAGTCATATTTACTGGCTTTGAAGCCAAGACTTCATCTTCACGCATGCATTTATATTGCGCATAGGCTCCAAAACCTATGCCTGAAGGTCCAAAAACGAAATCTCCCTTTTCAAATCTTGTTACCTCCTTACCTACGGATACTACTTCACCAGATAATTCCTGTCCTAATACCTTAAACCTGGGTTTGAAGATGCCAAACAGCAAACGTAAAGGCAACCAAAATAAGGGAGGGAAAGTAAAACTCCGAGCTTCACAATCACCTGCAGTAACTGAAGCAGCACATACTTTGATGAGAACCTCATTATCTTTTGGTTCTGGTCGATCTATTTCTTTGAGTTGAAGTACAGAAGGTGGACCGTATTTTTCATAAACCATTGCTTTCATTGGCAGTGCGAATATTTTCAATTCTTATTATTCTGATTTTTCTTTTTATAAAAATTTATTTGTCAATTCATCTAAGGGTTAATAAGGATTAGGGTAAATTTAAAAGAAGCTGCCCTCTTTTGCATTGACTTAAGTTAAGAAGTCCAGCTGCTTTAAATTTCTTAAGAGGATAACACCAGTCGGAGAAATAAGGAAGTAGTTCAATGATCTAAGCACCTTGGTCCAGTAATTTTTTTTGTTAGATCTGGAAAAATTAATTTCAATAAATAGTTTTCCCTCAGGCCTAATTTTTATTCGACTGTTTAAAATCCTTAAAAATGAAGCTCTTAAACTGGATCGATCAGCTTAAACAAAAAACCTATCTCCAAATTTTTACCATTTACCTTAGATATCTAATTGGCGGAACTTTTATTATAGCTGCTATTGGAATGGGGAAACTATCAGGAGGTGTTGATTTAGTAAACGCCCATTCTGCACCCATCCAGGATCTTATGCCCTTACAGCAATTTTTTAGGGTAATGATGGATTCAGGCTTGTATTGGCAATTTATTGGCTGGTCACAGATTATTGCCGGAATATTATTAGCTACTCAACGTTTTTCCAAATTAGGAGCACTGATATTTTTTGGTATAATTCTGAATATTTTTGTTATTACTATTTCTTATGACTTTCGAGGCACGCCCATTGTTACAGGTCTTTTGCTATTGGCTACCTCATATTTGCTGGTTTGGGATATTCGCTCCTTCCTTGTTTTGATCACAGATAAGTTTACTCCAGTAACATTAAACCTTAAAGTCATTGACCATAAGTTTTGGGCCTGGTTAGGAGGAATAATGGTGGTGGGTATCTTAGTAGTTATGATGTTAAAATTGAGCATGGTCTTTCAATTGGGGACCCCCTTTATGATTGGGCTGATTGGATTCATCGTTTACTTTACAAGATTAAATCGGGCTTCGATTTCTCTTTAGTTTGGCTAAATCTTTTGTAAAATGTACTTTGCATAGTAATGTCATACAGCGAATTCTCGATCTCAAACTTAATATCGAGAATATTTGACCAATAACTCCTCGACAAGCTTCTCATTTTAAGGTTATTATTTAGCATGGCCAAGACCCTGATATTCCGTGTTGATCTGTGTCAAAAAAAGTATTTATTATGCGTCGAAGAGTATTCTTTATTATTTTAGTTCTAAGCTTTGGTTGCTCCTCTAAACCAAAGCAAGATTTTCCCAAAATTCACAAAGCATCAGAAGGGAACACCGTTGAAATAGACGGTCGTTTAACAGAAGCAGCTTGGCAGAAAGCCAATTCAACTCAAATTACCGTTCGGGAAGATTGGACCATCGACATCAGTTATTTTCAAGATGACCAAAACCTTTATTTCGCCTTTTCCAATTTGAAATTAAATGATAGCACCGAAATTTATCCCGAAGTCCTTATTGATACCAAAAATGATAAATCACTTACCTGGGATGAAAATGACTGGTGGTTCCATACTTCTTACTCCAACTGTGAAAACCAAGCAAAATTTAATGATTACTCAACCTGCGAAATTGGCCAGAAAGAAGGATGGATCGGGAATAATTTTCCTTTGGAAATTGGGCAATCTGTTGAAATTAAAATCGAAAAAAAATTGTTGGACCTTTCTGAAGGTGATTTAATTGGTATCGCTTTTGATGTGACCGATACTCAAAAAGAATGGTTTTTCTCAAGACCAGAAGCTAAACTTGAAGAACCAGCAACCTGGATGACGATAAAAATATAAAATGGCTTATTATGACAAAATAGCCTCTCAATGGCATAAAATAACTGGATACAAAGGAGGTGCCTTCAAAGAGTTGATTCTTAATAAAAAAGTCATCTCTCTAATAGATGATATATCAGGTAAGTCCCTCCTGGAGCTAGGTGCCGGAAATGGTTATTTCATGCCCCTTTTATTGAAGAAAAAATCAGGACAGGTTCCTCAAAATATTTGCATCACAGATGTGTCCTTTAAAAACTTGGAAATTGCCCAGAAACATTTTAGACTCAAAAATGCTAAATATCAAAGATTAGATGTGTACAAACTTTTCAAACTGGAAGATGACTCTTTTGATCTAATCGTATCCAATATGATGTTTAACGAGGTCAAAAAACCAGGCCTGGAAAACGGGCTTAAAGAATGCAAGCGAGTTTTACGGGATCAAGGTCAATTGCTGATTAGTGTCCTGCACCCGGATTTTATTAGAAAACAAATGGAAAGAGGGGTGGTCAAAAATAATAGGATGAACTCAAAAAATGGATTGAAAGTACCAGTGACCCTGACGGGTTTGGCGGACTATACTGAACTTTTGGAAGACCTGGGAATGAATTATGAATTAAAAGAGATCTACGGTAACCAAAAGCTATATAATATGAAACCTAAGCTCAAGGAGATTTCAGAAATTCCCATCGCCTTGATCATAAATGCCAGAACTTGTTAGGTCAACCCATCATGCTAAAATAGTCGACAAGTCATTCTACTTTCTACCTTTTTCCTTCTACTTTTACACCATGTCTGGAAAAAATAAAAATCAAAAAGAGTTATTAAAAAAATTAGGTATTGATGAATTGAATCAAATGCAGATTGATGCCTATGAAACCATACAAGCCCATCCAGAAATTATTTTATTATCTCCAACAGGAACGGGCAAAACCCTGGCTTTCCTTTTACCCATTATTGATCACTTAGATCCTGACTTAGAAGAAACCCAGGTTTTGGTGCTGGTCCCTTCCAGAGAATTAGCCATACAGATTGAGCAGGTGATGAGAGAGATGGGTAGCGGATATAAAGTAAATGCCATTTATGGCGGAAGAGCAGTGGCTAAGGATAGGATTGATCTAAAACACCCTCCAACAGTTTTGATTGGAACACCCGGAAGAATTGCTGATCACATGCGAAGAGAGACCATCCATTTAGACCATATCAAGACTTTAGTTTTGGATGAATTTGATAAATCATTGGAAACGGGTTTCGAAAAAGACATGAAAGAAATTATCCTAGCCTTACCCAATTTAAAGAAAAAAGTATTGACCTCCGCCACACAAAAGATTGCCATTCCCTCTTTCGCAGGGATCAAAGCTCCAAAAAAACTTAATTTTTTAAGTGAGAAAAATAGCCAACTGAGCATTAAAATCATAGAATCTCCAACCAAAGATAAATTAGAATCATTAGAGAAGTTACTTGGCCATGTTGGAAAAGGCAGAGGAATAATATTCTGCAATTTCAAAGAAACTATTAAGTGGGTCAGTGAACATCTCCAAAAAAGAAAAATCGATCATGCCTGTTTTTATGGTGGAATGGAACAACAGGATAGAGAAAGAGCATTGATTAAATTTAGGAACGGCACCCATCGCCGTTTATTGGCAACGGATCTGGCCGCCAGAGGTATAGATGTTCCAGAATTGGACTTTATCATTCACTTCCAATTACCCTTTAAAAAAGAGGAATTTACCCACAGAAATGGACGTACGGCACGCATGCACAGCGAAGGCACCGCTTTTTTGATTAAAGTCAGACAAGAAAATTTACCTGATTATATCGAAGAAGCTAAAATAGAAGAACTCCCTACCAGCCGGGAGCCCCTATCAAGTAAGTGGCAGACCTTATTCATTTCTGGAGGAAGGAAAGATAAAATATCTAAAGGAGACATTGCCGGACTTTTTTTTAAGCAAGGAGGCCTTAAAAAAGGAGAGTTAGGAGTGATCGAATTGAAACAAGACTGCGCATTTGTTTCTGTACCTAAAGCAAAAACTCGCAAATTAGTGGAACAATTAAATAATAGCAGACTTAAAAAAAAGAAGGTTAGAATTTATACTTTGTAATTTAGGAGGGTATTTTCTCGCGCGCCGCGCGAGAAAATACCCTCCTAAATTTTAATATAATTCGCATAAAATGGAAAAAGTCTTACTCACTGGCATCACTGGATATGTAGGTTCCCATTTAGCCATTCAATTGCTAGACCAGGGATATGAGGTAATAGGAACAACAAGGAACTTGGAGCGTGGTAAGGAGATGAAAGAAATTCTCTCGGCACATAGCAAAAACATTGATAAGCTTTCCATACTTGAGGCCAACCTGACTGATGAACTTTACATTTGGGAGGAGGCTTTGAGTGGAATAGATTATGCCATTCATGTGGCTTCGCCCCTTCCCAGAATAATGCCTAAGAATGATGATGATTTGATAATTCCGGCTAAAAAGGGCGTTTTGAATGTATTACAAGCAGCAGCAGCCAATGGTGTCAAAAGGGTAGTGCTTACCTCTTCCTTTGCAGCTATTGCTTATGGAGTAAGCAAACGAAAAATATTTACCGAAGAAGATTGGACCGATCCAAGCAATTATAAAGACAGTACAGCTTACATAAGGAGTAAAGCCATTGCCGAGAAGGCCGCCTGGAATTTTATTGAAAAAGATAATAGCGGTTTGGAATTATCCGTTGTGAATCCCGGACTCATATTGGGACCAGTTTTAGACAAAAGAGATTATGGAACTTCTGCCGCTGCTGTATTGAAAATGTTAGATGGCAGTTTTCCGGCTATTCCCAAATTTGGTTATGGAATAGTAGATGTCCGCTCTGTGGTAGATATGCACATAAAAGCAATGACAGTGCCGAAGGCTGCAGGGGAGCGATTTATTTGTATAAATTCATTTTTTACCATGGCTGATGTGATCAATGTGTTGAGGGAAAAATATCCAGAAAGAAAATTTCCCAAAATGATGCTTCCTAATTTCGTGGTTCGAATTTTTTCTTTGTTTGATAAAGAGGCTGCACCTGCTACAGTAGAATTGAATGCTGAACGACTACATTCTAATGAAAAAGCTCGAAAACTACTGAACTGGGAGCCAATATCTGATCGACAGTCCATCATTGATACAGCTGAAAGTCTCTTTAAATTAGGGTTTATTAAGTGAACAATTAAATCTGCTGCTGTTATAATATTATATGAGCAATAAATTTCTTTTAGTAACTGGCTTTATAATTTTTGTGATCCAGCTTTCTTTTGGCCAAACTAAGTACGAAAAAGAATATCGAATTCCTTTGGAGGAGGTGCCAATGACTGCCCGACTTTTTGTCGATTCCCTCAATTTTTCCAAAAAAATAAAATGGTATTATGAAGAAAACCTTCTTGGTAATTCTGTAGAGGCGAAAGTGAAAAGTGATCAAAAAAAATACAGCATAGAATTCGATACCCTGGGGAAATTACAAGATATCGAAATTCAGCTTGATTGGGGTGAGATTTTACCTGAGGTGAGGAGAAATATAACTTCCAATTTGAAAGCCAATTTTACTTCCCATAAAATCTATAAAATACAAATTCAATATTCAGGAAATCCGCAAAACCTATTGTCATTGATTAAAAGAGGAACAACAAAAGAGATCTATACTACTCGATATGAAATAGTAGTAAAGGGCAGAAAAGAGAAAAAGGTTAACTTATATGAAATTACTTTTACGGATAATGGAGAAATTATAGATATTGCCAGGATCATTTTTAGAAATACAGACAACCTTGAATTTTAAGCTTCGAACACTCCTATTTATTAACTTTTTTCTTTTTCAGATGCAGAATGTAGGGGCACAAAGTAATTACCAGATTGGTACTTTACCTGCTATTAATATCAATAAAAGCCTCAAAAACTCCTGGCGCCTCAATTTTAAATGGGAATCCAGACAGTTATTGAAAAGAAATAGGCCAGGTATTCCAGGAGAATCCGGTTTTGACTATATTCTTTCAGATTTTGCCCTTGTCCTTTCTAAAAAAGTAGGCTTAAACAATTCAATTGCAGCGGGCTATCAAATTAGGCTAAGAGAAAATCAATTGACACACCGAAGTATCCAGCAATTTACCATCGTAAAAAGGTATACTGGCTTTCGACTGGCTCATCGATTAGCTAGTGATCAAACCTATGCACTAGGAGAATCAACAGAATTCAGACTCCGATACCGAATTGCCGCAGAATTGCCTTTAAATGGAGAAGCGGTGGATCCCCGGGAATTTTATTTTAAAGTCAATAATGAATACCTCAATTCTTTCCAGGGTAAGGATTATGATCTGGAAATTAGAATTGTCCCCGTTGTAGGCTATGTTTTTACAGATAATAATAAATTAGAATTTGGTCTTAATTATAGAGCTTCCTCCTTTTTAGAAAGCCAGGTCAGGCATTCCTACTGGATTGCTATCAATTGGTTTTTGAAAATTTAGCTACCTCAGGCTTCAAAGCCCCCCTTTTCGTCGAAAATCGTTGTGGTTTAGCTGCCTCTATCCTAATTTTCAGTTTATTCTCAAACAGAACCAAAACAAATGCTGAAGATTAAATATTTTAGTATGCTCCTTGGCCTTTGCTTTTTAGCAAGTTCCTGCCTTTTAAATTTTAATGACAAAAAGGATAAAGAAGAAGAAAAAATAAAATTTAACGAAGAGGATGAAAAGGATGATGATGTGATCCACATCGAAGTAAATGGCGAAGACCTTAAAATTGATGCAGACAAGCTTGAAGAAGAAATTACTAGCAGCGTCAATAAAATGGTTGAAGAACTGACCGAAAGCCTGGAAGGACTAAATAACACCTGGGATGAAGAAGATAGAGAAGAAACAGAATTGATGGATCATCGGGACTTAAAAGCTCTTTTACCTGATCGACTAGGTTGGATGAAGCAAACGGAACACTCTTCCGAAAGATCCGGATTTTTCGGTTTCAGAGTGGCTACTGCTGAAGCTCGATACGAATCAAAAAACAAATGGATCGAAATTGAGTTGGTAGACTTAGGAGGCATGCCCATTGCCCGAATCGGTTTGAATTTCTGGGATGAAATGGATATTGACCGCGAATCTAAAGAGGAAGTTGAAAGAACTTATATGAAGAATGGCGATAAATATCATGAAAAATATAATAAGAAATCCAAAGAAGGGGAACTTAAAACGGTATTAAGCGAACGATACGTGCTCAGTGTCAAAGGAGGAAATGTTAGCCTGGATGACCTGGAAGATGCCAGGGATAAAGTGAAGACCAGGAGATTGGATTAAATTAGACTCAATATAAAATTAGAAAGTCTTTATCGCAGCGCGATAAAGACTTTCTTTTTACGGTTCGTGACGGTATCCATACCGTCTCACGCAAAATGTCGCCAGTTTCCAAACTGGCGCTAATAATGTAGGGACACCCATATTACTGTCAATTTAGATTTCTCCAGTCATTTGGACTAAGCCCAGTTTTCTTCTTAAACATCCGTGAAAAGCTCTGGGGATATTCAAACCCAAGCCCGTAAGCAATTTCACTAACTGTTTGGTTAGAATTAAGCAATACATTTTTCGCTTTCCTTACTATATAGGCATCAATATGTTCTTTAATGCTTTTCCCTGTTTCCTTTTTCAGTAAATCACTCAAATAATTAGGAGACATATTTAATTGGGCACCAAAGTAATTTGCAGATGGTAATCCGTTTTCAGTGATTAGCTCAGAATTGAAATAGGCCTTCAGTTTTGATTCAAAATCTCCAACAAAATCACTGTTTAGGTTCGTTCGGGTATAAAACTGACGATCATAAAACCGCATACAATAGTTCAAAAGTAGTTCTAAATTAGAGAGGATTAGGTTTTGGCTATGCTTGTCAATGTTTTGAGAATATTCTAATTTAATTTGCTCGGTTACCCCAAATATATACTCCTCCTCCTTTTTCGAAAGGTGCAGAGCTTCAGTCACTTCATAAGAAAAATAAGTGTAGGAATCCATTTTATTACTCAAATTGGATTTCAGTAATAAATCAGGATGAAATAACAGAGTCCAGCCCTTTTTGCCTTTTATATCTTCTTTTTTGGGTGAAGTGAATACTTGACCTGGACTAGCAAAAATTAAGGTGCCCTCCTGAAAGTCATAAGAGTTCCTACCATAGCCCAGAGAACCGCTTATTTTATCTTTATACATTACAGAATACATATCCGAAGAAAATCGAATGTTGTATAAGGTTTCATCTATTTCAGACTTATCCAAAGCATCATTGTCATTGATGAAACTAATCAGTGGATGTTCAGGTGCGGACAGCCCTAATATTTCATGAAATTGGGATATGTTCTTTATGTTTAGAATTTCAGACATGTGCTCCATTAATTTTTAATCCAACTAAATCCCTACTTATTTCCACTAATTTTTTGGCAGTATCCAAATCATTGGCATGTGGATTTGGTGATTTCATGGGCCAGCCTCCTTTACGGCATTCCTTATCTCGGTAAAGAACACTATGCTGGCTGAAATATTTACCAGAATGTTTAGGCGCTTCATCGGATAGTAAACAGTGTAAGGAAGTTTGTGCGGATTCCCAACTGCTGTCACTAAAGTTGAGTAAGGTAAATATTGGTTTGGCAATGGTCATGGCAATTTTTATTAGAAAATTCCCTCCACCTCCAAAATTTGATCTTGCCCAACCTGGATGAATTGAATAGCTTGTTATTCCTGTATCTTTTAATCTTTCTGCCAATTCCAAGGCATACTGCACCGAAGCGACCTTAGCCTCTCCATAAGCGCCAAAATTGCTGTATTTTCTATTCTTCCAATGTAGATCATCCAAGTGAACTTCATATCTGTTTTTGGGATTTCCTGCATGAACTACTGATGATAATAATAGTATTCTGGCTGAGTCCGTATTCTTTAAAGTATCCAATAACATTTCTGTCATCAAAAAGTGGCCAAAAAAACTTACAGCCATTGTTATTTCAAATCCATCCGTGGTGTACTTTGGTTGGTTATCCATATTCACCATTCCCGCATTACAGACTAAACCATCCAATCGATTGTGCTTGGATAAAAAAGAATTTACAAAACTTCTGACAGATTGTAGGGTTGCCAGATCACATTGCATCACCTCATAACTTCCTTTCAATTCTTTAAAAGGTTTAGCCACCTCTTCTCCTGCCTCCACCCTTCGGCAAGCCATCACCACATGAGCTCCTTGTTTTACAAGTTGTTGGGTAGTCTCAAATCCCACCCCTGAATTTGCACCAGTTACAATATAGGTTTTACCCTTTAAGTCTTTAGAAAGTGTTTCAGGGTCACACCATATTACATTTTTATTTGCCATAATATTTAAATTTTCTTACAGCAAAGATCTTGTAAATAATAGGTGTTTATTTAACCAAATTACTGAATCTCATAACAGTTTTTCAGATTATAATTAATTTATGCTTTAAGATAATCATCTATATCTTCCAAAAGATTTTCTATTTCAACTAAGGTAGATTGAAGTCTTTTGGCTAACCAGTAGGCTATAATCCTATTTCTTACCAAAAAATTCTCCATTTTTGACTCAGGGTTGACCAGTTTTCTCCAATTTATTGGACGACGGATTGTTCCATTGTTAACAAGCCTATATTGAAAATTGTCATCCAAAAACGGACTCCATTTATTCCTCAAATGATTTTGATAACCAAAGTTTTGATCTAGTATTAACTTATAGGTGTATTCATAAAGATTAGACAATTTTATTCGTAGTGAATCATTGGACATAATGTCAAGACCCTTTGATTTAATAGATTCAAACCCTGAAGTTTGAAAATTTATCGATAAAGAAAGTACTGTAAAGGAAAATAACCCCTCCAGTTTTGCAAGATTCTGGTCTTTATCCTTAATGAATTTTAGAATAGAATCATTAGCATTCACCTGTCTAATCAAAGTTGAGTGAGTTTCGGACAACCTATCATAATCCTGTTGAAGGGACGTATGAATTTCCTTTAACATTTTCCCTTCATATCTTTTCAGCTTTTGCTGCTCATTCCAATTATTGATCTGTAAAGCAATTAAGATTCCAATTACCACCAGCAAAATTTCTCCAATAGCATAGAACATATACTTTTTGACAGAGCCGGCTTCAATTAAATTTCTCCTTATTCTTCTAAAGAATTTTAGCATGAGTTTTAATTGTTATTTTTTAATGGCTGGCTTCAAGATACTATCCTTTTTAACAACATAAATTCTTTGGCCAGTTAGGAAACTGGCTGGGTATTGCGTATGACAGTTTGGAAACTGTCACGAACAAGAGTTAGTTTATCCAGCTCTGGATTGAGTTTTTTCGGTTGGAACAGAACATTAAACTCTATTGCATACGCTAATTCAATCCTTGACTTTAGAAGATATTTCCATCTCTCCTCATTTATCTTCTCGGATAGGGCATAATAATTCATTTTTATTTGATCTAACGTTGTATAATATCCGGCTATCCGCCATAAAGTTTCAACTATAAAATAGAGAGAAGTTCCATTGGACCTGACAGCTTACTACTTCATGTCATTTTATATGTTTATTATCTTTCTTTGAATACTAATAGCGGAATTTTGGAATGCTTTGCCATTTTCTGAGTATAACTATTATGAAAAATAGTTTCAAAAAAACTACGCTTAGGCTTGTACATGACTAAGGTATTGATATCGTGCTCTTCTATGAAGTTACTCATATCTTTTACTTTGTCTTGTACTGGTAAACTATACAATTCGACATTGAATTCCGGGGAGGTTTCTGCAAAATAGCGTTTCAACTCTTCAATCTTATCTTCATTATTATCTTGTTGTTCATTGAAGTGAACACATTTAATAGTAGGTTGAAATGGTTTAAATAGTTTCATCGCCTTCCATATTTCAAATGGATCAGCATCCGAAAAATCAGTAGCATATCCTAAGACTAATTTCTTTGCTAGTTCAGTATTTTCAGGTATTACCATGACTGGGCAAGGAGCATTTTTCAGTACATTAGATGCTACGCTACCCAAATATTTATCGAATACACTATTCTCACCTTGGGTTCCCATAACAATGTAATCAACCTGGTTTCTTAATGCTGCCTCACAAATTGTTGCTTCAACTTTTCCAATTTGAACATCGATTTGAATGGATGGCGCTCTATCAAGAGATTTTTGAGTAGTTTCAACTACCTTTTCCATAGATTTAATAATGCGGTTTTTTGCTTCTTCAATTTTCTCTTCAACTTCGTCAACGACAAAAGCAAAATTTTCCATTGTACTACTATCAAAATCAGGTACGTTCATCAATATTAAATCTGCTTTGATTTTATCTGCCAATTGCATAGCGAATACAAATGCGTTTTCTGAACATTCTGAAAAATCCATTGGCACTAATATCTTAGTTTCTCCTTTCATGATGGTTGTCTTTTGTAAATTGTTAATGGGTTTTTATAATATACTTTCCTCATTGTCACTTAATACTGTTTCTAATCGTTTATGTCCGATTAAAATATTCTAAACCTATTCAATTTAATAATTTAAAGCAACTTCTGGTAAGGAAGTGTCAAATTCTAGTCCTTCACCAGTTAGGAAACTGGCTGGGTATTGCGTATGACAGTTTGGAAACTGTCACGAACAAAGAACTCGTTGGTGCCAGTTTCCAAACTGGCGCTAAAAGTGTTGAGTATTGAAACCACATTGGGGTAGCACCTTATTTTATGACAAAATTCCTCTTGGAAAAAAATGAATTGTATTTCCCAAAACTAACATTTTCCATAATGATTCAACTTATATTGAGAATTGAAAATGCCAGATTTTAAATCCAAAAACACAAACATGCCACCTGATAACACCAAACGATTCTCCAACAGAGTCCAGGATTACATCAAATACAGACCTCACTATCCAGAGTCTTTAATTAATCTGCTTGAAGAAACAGGAGTACTTCACAAAAAAAGTATCATTGCGGATATTGGCTCCGGTACAGGCATCTCCTCTTTACCTTTCCTGGAAAATGAAAACTCCGTTTATGCCGTAGAACCCAATAAAGAAATGAGGGAGGCGGGTGAAGAACTGTTGTCGAGTTATGCAAATTTTACCAGTCTTAATGGCACCGCTGAAAATACAGGGCTTGCTGATCATTCTGTAGACCTCATTTTTGCCGGACAAGCATTTCACTGGTTTGATCGGGAAAGGGCAAAAATTGAATTCTCCAGAATCTTAAAACAGGAAGGCCATATCGTTTTTGTTTGGAATCAAAGAGATGATTCAACATCTTTTTTACAGGAATATGAATACATCCTAAGTACTACCATTAATGCTTATGCCCAAGTAAATCATCGAGAGGATGCAGATGATGATTTACTAGACTTTTTCTCTCCAAAAGTTTTACGAACGCATACCCTACCCAACTTCCAGAATTTTGATTTAACAGGCCTCAAAGGCAGGCTTCAGTCTTCCTCCTATTGCCCAAAGGATGGACCAGAGCATATAGAATTGATGAAGAAGATAGAAGAACTATTTGAAAAACATCAAAAAAATGGATTAATTAGATTTCAATATCAAACCAGAATTTATTGGTGCTAATCGCTATTAAAACAACTGATTCCTAATATTTATTTCAATGATTAAAATGTTAGAAATAAATTGAAATAAAGTAGAAGTAAGGTAGAAGTAATGTGACTAATCCCGGAAATCTTAGGATGAGCCATGTTTCTTCTAATATCATTCCTTTAATTTCAAAAAAAATGACAATCATTTAGATTTTAGGGACGACACATTTTAAAAAGATTTTGTTTTCTAATATGCATTTCTATGAAAAACCTAGCCTTATTATTATCTCTTATTGTTTGTCTAATTGGATTTACATTTAGTTGCAGCGAAACCGCTGAGCCTAGAAAACCAAATATTCTTTTCATTTCCATAGATGATCTTCGCCCCGCCCTAGGGGCCTATGATGACCAGGCAGTCATCACCCCCAATCTGGATATTTTTGCCGGGGAAGGCATGACTTTTCGACAAACTTTTTGCCAATCCGCTGTATGTGCTCCTTCACGAGCCAGCCTGATGACAGGAATAAGACCAGATTCTACACGTGTTTGGCATCTGGGGGATAAATTTCGAGAGATAAACCCACAGACGGTCACCATGCCTCAATATTTTTCTCGTTTTGGCTACCATACTGTCAATATTGGAAAGATCTTCCATAATTATATGCCCGATTCCGTTTCCTGGGATGAACCTGATCTGAGGCCTGCCCAGTACCTTCAGCCTGAGTGGTTGGGTAGAGATGGAGAAACTTTTTACATCAGCGAGGAAGTGCAAAAATCTCAGGAAATAAAGCGGGATTCCCTCTTGAAATTGCGTCCAATCCGTTATGCAGATGGTTGGAATACAGGCCCCGCTTGGGAAGCAGCTGATGTCCATGATACCTTATATTTTGATGGAGCACAGACGGAACTGGCCAAACGTACCCTAAGCCGCCTAAGTAAAATGAATCAACCCTTTTACCTTGGACTCGGGTATTTTAGACCTCACCTGCCCTTTACTGCTCCTAAGAAATATTGGGATTTATATGATCCTGAAGAAATTCCTGTGGCTCCCAATCCGAATCTTCCGGAAGATGCTCCTGTTTTGACCATGAACTCTATGTACGAATTAAGGCATTATGATGGTTTTAACCATATTGGTCATCCTACTTCTGATTTTCGAATGAATGAAGATACGGCTCGCATTCTGAAGCATGGCTATTATGCTAGTGTGTCCTATGTTGATGCACTTTTTGGAGATCTGGTAAAGCATATGAAGGATCTGGGCATTTATGAAAATACCATCATCATTGTCTGGGGTGATCATGGCTGGAAATTAGGAGATCACAACAGCTGGGGAAAAATGACCAATTATAATATCGACCTGCAGGTGCCCATGATGATTCGGTACCCTGGTCAAAAGAAAAGAGGAGTACAAACTTTTGCCATAACAGAGTTGATAGATATGTTTCCTTCAATATGTGAACTAGCTGGAGTGAAAATCCCTGATTATATGCAAGGTACCAGTTTTGTTCCCCTTCTTGAAAATCCAGATTTGCCTTGGAAAAAAGCAGCATTTAGCCAGTTTCATCGCCGTCCCAGAGTTTCTGCGGATGGTGGTCGTTATATGGGCTATTCCATCAATACGCCCGATCATCACTACATTGAATGGTATACCTGGGATCATACTACTGGAACTAGGGGAGAATTTGTAAGAGCCGAATTATACGACCGTCAAAATGATCCTCATGAAAAGGTTAATATTGCTGGTAAGGAAGAAAATGAAGATTTGATACTCCAACTTTCTGAGCAGTTAGCTGGCGGCTGGAGAAAAGCCCTTCCTGGTGATATCTAAATATTTTGACTATTCTTAGCTGCGGAGCTGCGAAATAATTTTGCCTGAGACGAAAGTCTCAGGTATATAAAAGAATTTAGCTTATAAGCTGCAGAGCAGCGACACATCAATAATAAGTTAATTTGAAACTACAATTAAATTGAACCTCCGATGCCTGCTGAAAAAATAGCTAAAGAAAACCTTGATGTCCTAGCCAGCTTATTTATTGAACTTTGGCCAGACTGTCGCTATGAAGAGGAATATGCCAATTGTAAAAAAATACTTGAATCTGCCAAAGAAACCTGTTTTTTAATTAAAAGAGAAAATAGCTATGTGGGATTCATCCAATTATCCCTGCGCACAGACTATGTAGAGGGAGTTGAAACCTACCCTGTGGCTTATATTGAAGGGCTTTATGTGAAACCCAAATATCGAAAATTTGGAATTGGAAAAAGATTGGTAGACCTTGGAGCAAAATGGGGCCGTGAAATGGGATGTCAAGAATATGCCTCAGATGCCGAATTAGAAAATGATACCAGCATTCAATTTCATAAAAGCCTGGGGTTTCAAGAAATGAATCGAATCGTCTGCTTTAAAAAAGAAATTTAGCGTACCAATTTAATCTACCTCAAAACCTGAAATCAATGTTTAAATTTTTTCGTCGGATAAGAAAAAATCTTTTAGATAAAGGACAATTAAGAAAGTATTTGCCCTATGCCATTGGTGAAATCTTTTTGGTAGTAGTAGGAATTTTGATTGCCCTACAAATTAATAATTGGAATCAAAATAGGGTTAATAAGCAATTGGAAACCAACTATCTAAATAACCTGGCCATCAATGTTGAAAATGATATTAGGCGAATGAATGAGCTGATTATCAAGCGGTATGATCAAAAAATGGAAGGTTTACGACTAGCTAAATCTTATGCTCAGGGACAATATCAGGTGAAGGATACCATAGATTTCTTATTAAAAGTTTCCTATGGTGCGGTATTCGCCCAAGGGGTCGATTTTTTTAACACTCAAACCTATAATGAATTAATAAGTACTGGTAATCTTCGTTTAATAAGTGATGATGAATTAAAGACAAAAATTAATAATTATTATGGCTTTGTAAGAGCACAAATTAGTAATATAAGAAATTACCAGGGAGGTTATATCACCTTCATAAACAGCCTCAGAAGTTTTGATGAATTAAATAAAAGAAGCATTACCAAGCTAGACCAAAAGCTGATGATAGAAGAATTGAAATCCAAAGAAGCACTATACCTAATCAATACTGAATTAACTTATGGAAGCAGAGTGTACACTTTAATTCAGCCCCTTACAAGGAGCGCTACCAGCTTATTGGAAAATATTAATCAGTATTTAGACAAATGATTCAAATATTAAGAACCAATTCTGATAACCAGGATTTTATTGAATTGGTCAGGCAACTTGACCAAGAACTGGCCGAAAGAGATGGGGAAGAGAACATTTATTATTCTCAATTCAATAAAATTGATAAGATCAAGCATGTTGTCCTGGCTCTTGAAAATGAAACACCACTCGCTTGCGGCGCAATAAAAGAGTATGAATCGGAAGTGATGGAAGTAAAACGGATGTTTGTCTTGCCGGAAAGCCGCGGAAAGGGTATTGCTACCTTGATTTTATCGGAATTAGAAAATTGGGCTAAAGAGTTATCCTACTCCAAGTGCATCCTGGAAACGGGGAAAAGACAGCCAGAAGCCATTCGTCTATATCAAAAAAATGAATACCAGATCATTCCCAATTACGGTCAATATAAAGGAATAGAAAATAGTGTTTGTTTTGAAAAAGTATTCAATTAACGTGAGTTCGGAGATTCTCTCCTCACTCACTTGAGAATTAAGCTGCCTTAGGCAGACCCTTAGGCCAAGGAAGCAAACGAGCTTCCAAATTAATTTTAGTCGATGGTTTTCTTTGCCTAAAAGTATAAGCTGTCAAAGCAGCAAAGAGGTTTACAAAGGCATTAATAGGCGAACGATGCCTGGAATGCACTGCGTCACATTGCTGTTTAGTCAATGCGATGACAGATTCAATAATGCCTCTTTTTTTCAGCCAAAGTCGAGCTTCTACAGGAATGTCCTGCTTTTTCATGTTTTTTCGGCATTTCGAAAAAATCTTTAAAGCTTCATGTCTTTCCAGTAAAGCTCTTTTAGCTTCTGAGAGCAGATAACCTTTATCACCAAAGAGCCAACCCAACAGATTTTTTGTCAAGACAAATAGTATTTTGGCATTGCTATCAAATTTGTTGGCGCTGGATACATAAAAGTTAATCAGTTCACCAAACTGATTGACTATCAGGTGATACTTTAGGCCATAAAACCATCCTACAGAGGTTTTGCCCCATTGGGCCCAACCTTTCATTACTTGATGTTGTTGTGCTCTTTTGGGATGACAAACTTGCCAGGGAGCACTATCGATATAATAAATTCCAGTACGTTTACTCAAACTACAACGGTAGTTAAGAAACAGACACATAGGCAGTAGTGCTCGTGGAATTAACTCGACAAATCGATGATAACTAACCAGATCTGGAAAGTCTCTACGAAGATCTGTTTGTACGTGTTCTTGGTAATAATGCTTGAAATCTTTGTACCAGCTCTGGTGATAGTAAATCAAAATGGTCATCACTTCGCTTAAGTTTAATTTTGAAGGGTGATTTTTTTTCACTAGGCCAGATTCTTTTAACAATCTTTGAATTAATTCCTGATGGGTTTTGCAAAAGTCATCGATTTCAACGTAAATTTCCACTAGCATGAGGGCGATCAATTTTGGTCTTAATTATTTTTGGCGAAACAATTTTACCAAAATTTGCTCTCATGCTTCTTTGTTTTTTCAACTAATGCCTGATTTTCAATGAACTAATCCCCGAACTAACGTTAAATTTAATTCATTTGGAGTTTCCATGAATCAATCATTAACCAAAATGGAAATTAATACTTTTTAATAAGTTATATTTTTGTTTTTTTAATAAATTTTAAATTTTTAATGCTATTAACTCAAACTAAAAATTAGATTTTTATTATAGTTCTGAAAAGCTATTTAGGTGGGATAGCTAGAGAGACTTCATAATCATTTTATATACTCTATTGATTCTTAAATCTATTTAACTTAGGCTTTAATCTTTAATGTTCATTCTTTGACACCAAGTGAAATTCCTTGAAAATGTCAAAAAAAACGTTTATCTTTGCGGGAAACTTATGATCCTTCAAATGTAAATTTTCTTTATTAAAGTGGTTCATTTTTTTCATTATGAAGATCATTTTCATTTCTATAGATAAGGTTAGTTAATTTTATTAATTTACCTCCCTAAATAATTTAAAAATATAATGAATCCTCAGCTCCAGAGAATATCAAAACCTACTGCGATTTTCCTTCACATTGTTTTGAACTCAAAACAAAAGATTAATCCTGATGAGCAAGAGGTTTTAAAGAAACATAATCTGTTAGCTGGTTATCATAATAAAGATTCACACTATTTTAATAGCTTCATTTTTTATTGTCTTTGGGATTCTTCCCTTTTAAGATCTGAGTTCCAAAAAGCAGTGAATGCTGCAAAAAAAAATAATCTTAAATTATTAATTTCTTCTTTCAGAGCATTTAAAGTCAAAGAAAATCGAGAATTATTAGGTTTCTTAATCAATTCCCAAATTGGTTTTGAATTTCTTGACTTTTCTACCCTTGACCGATATAATCTAAAGGCTATCTTAGATTATTTTAACTACCCCTTAGAATCTGAAACAAAAACAACTAAAACTAAACAGTCAAATCCTTCGAGAGGAAATAACAATCTTAATTCTAAGGAAATTATTGAAATTTCTAGTAGAAAAAAAACCCAAAAAGCTCTCTTTGATGAGACTAATAAGGCAACAAGATTAGCTGCATTTTATCTAAAAAACATCGAAGGAAAATCCCTTAACCAAATTGCATCAACTCTCAATGAAAAAGGGTATTTAACGACAACAGGGAAAGCTATTTATGCTAAGCAGATTAGCCGTCACATAGAATCTTTTGAAGAACTACAAGCCAAATTCTCTAAATCTCGAGTAGAAGAACTACACTTGCAAACTACACTTGATGGAGAAGAAAATGATTTAAAGTACTCATCACCTCCAATCTTAATGAAAAATGGTTGTAACTTTGATAATATCCTAAAATTTAAATTCTCTGTTAAAAAGCTCTTGGACTTTGAAATAAAAATAAAAGATAATAAAGGAGTTGTTCGATTTGATAATAAATATCCTGTTATTGAAAACATTCTCCAAATTGATATATTAAAAGAGACTATCCTCCTTCCTGGACTTCACTATTTGGAAATAACAGCTAAGGGGTATAATAAAATTGTACGATCATTTTACATTCGTAAAGATCTTATCAAACTACCAGACTCAATCTGATTATACATTTAGTTTTTTATTTAAGAGTTAATTTCCCCATTTGATCTCCAATAAATGCCGGAGCTGCCCAAAAGGCTGGATGAGCTGTTTCAGGCTGTTTTATTTGTTCTAGTTTACAATGATGCAAAGCATCAACATAACACATTTCATCTTTCCATAATTTTTCAATAAATAATGATGCCATATCTATTGCTATACCAGTTTTAATTCTAAAAAAGTTAAAATATATATTTCGGCATCCTGCTCTTAGAAACGCTCGATTCAATGCCATTGATCCTTCCCCTTCAGCTAACTTGCCTCCACCTCCGCGACAAGTATTTAATAAAACTAACTCTGCATTTATTGAGCATTTTGCAATTTCTTCTTGGTTTAATAAAGTCCAAATTTTTTTATCTCGTTTTTTATCAAATATTTCTTGTAAAATAAGGGAGATGTTATTTCTATCTTCTTCTTTCGCTTTACTATGGGCTAAAAAATGAATAACGTTTGCTCGCCCCATTTCCATAATTATTCTTTTTTTTGTTAATAGATTTCTTTTTAGTATTATGTGATGCCTTCTGTCTTCATTTATTCCAAGAATTTTTGCAACTTTTCGAACACCATCTTCTAATGTCTGATTTACTTCTCTTTTAAAATGCCCATCAATTAATGTACCGGTGGACACGCTAAGCAATTTTCTTGGAGGAAAAGCCTTTTCGTGTTTTTTCCCATTTATCAAATTTTCATTGATGAAGTTCTCTTCATTTGGTTGAAGGGCTCTATGGTTAAAGTATAAAATTGCAATTGAAGCATGGTAAGATATTTTATACTTTTTAACTAGATATTCTAATTGGTGATAATGAAATTCAGGGAAAGAATTAATTTTAGGTGAAAGGATTCCAAAAGGTAAAAATGTTAGGAAGTCGTCAGGAATAATATAAAGTCTTTTGGCATCTCCAAATGATAAAGGAGCGATTAAAAATTCGTACAATCCATTTATTGATAACAAGAGTTTGAGTTCTTGATCTTTATTTCCAATAAACTCTTTTTTTGAATTTGAGTCAATTCCTCTAAAATCACCTTGATATTCATTAAATACCTCGACAATCTCCTTAATTATTCGTCGAAGGCGTGGACGCCCATCAATTTTCTCATTATAATGAAGTTTTATAATATTAAAACTCTTCCATTTTCCAGAAATAAGAATTGCATAAAGATTTTCTTCTCCAACTAAATAAGAAACGATTAGTCCTTCTTCATGTTTATTATCAAATTCATTCCAAAGATTTTCTAATGTTAGATTCGGTATTGTTTCGGAGTTATCTTTTTGAAGATGACCTTGTTCTAAGTATTGAACATCTTCTTTTATTCGATCCAATTCTGATTCAAGGTTCTTTCTCCGATTTTTAAGAAATCTTGTTAATTTATTAAAGTCTTTTTCTATAATATTAAATGGTGAGTTTTCAAAAATTTTTCTTTCAATATTTTGTAGTGGATTATGATTATCTTCTTTTTCAAGGGATCGTAGTATCCGTTTTTTGGATGGGTTTTGTATAGACTCCAATAAAAGAGATGCTTTGGATTTTTGAAAGATCTGGAAAATTTTCTCATTCCAGATTTTTTCTTCTCGCTTATTCCCCAATTCAATTGCTTTTTTTCTCAATTGATAAAGTATTTCAATTGATAATTCAATCACAGACCTCGCTTCCTTATTCCATACCAACCGAGATTCATCAGAAAAAAAATTATCCCGAATCTCATCAATGACATCAAGGGCACGCTTCAGTATTTTCCACCCCCTTAACAACTCTTCCTCATTCAGCTGTCCCTGAGACTGAATTTTAACCATTTCAATAAAAGCTCTTCCTTTATATTCTAGAGATTGGAGTAAAATTGATAATGATTGAACCGTTTTTATTGATTTAATAGATGGAACGTCAAAAATCTTCTTGGCTCTAAATTTTGGTATCGCCTCTTCTAAAGCATAATTTGCGTTTTCAACAGCTTTTTGATAATTATTAAGTTCGTAATGAACTTTACTAATTTTATTAAAGGCTTTTGCCACGGAAGGGTGGGATCTTCCTTTAAAAGCCTCTTTGCGTATTTCAAGCTCTGCTTGAAAATTTGATAATAAGATCTTTTTTTCTTCAATCGAAAAAGACTGTTCAAGTGCATCTTTTGCCATTTCCCAGTACAATTCCGCAATATTACCAAGTACACTAGCCTTATATCTATGAGAAATATCTTTAAATGAGCCATCCAAAATCTTTTGAGCAGAATTAAAATATTTTTTCGCTTCTATATAATCCTTATACTCAAGTAAATAACATCTTCCTAATTCATTATATGCGGCTCCTAGATAATGGTGATCATCAGGTAGAAATTCCTTTAAAGTTTTAATTGCTCTTTCTAAAAATTTTTTAGCTTTTGAGAGCTCATTCAAATCAATATAAACTTGACCAATCAAACAAAGGGCACGGCTTGATAAATAGCTTTCCTTTTTATTATTTGCCAAAAAATAATAGAAAATTGCTTCAAAATAATGTAAGAGTGCTTCGGAAAAATTACCCCTTCGCCAATAGCCTTTTCCAATAACTATTGAGCTTTGTCCTAGAGCAATTAAATTAGGTTTCAATTCTTCTTCCCTAGTATATTTTTTTTTGCAGTTTTCTTTAATTTCCTTGGCCTGTTCAGTATAATGAATTGCTTTTTGAAAATCACCCAAATAAAAGTATAGCTCTCCTAGATTGTGTAATATTTCTGCTTTTAAAGCTGGATGATTTTTTAAGAAACCCTTGAAAAAATTCAAGATAAATTTCATTTTTGCTTTTTTCTTATTCCACTTTCCATGGATCAAAGCAAGGCGACACTCATATATAGATGCACTAATATAATGTTCTTTAATTTTTTTTCCGAAAAGGGGAGTAGAGAATAACGCAGCCCATACCGTTCTTCTTATTTTTCTTTCAAAATAAATCCGGCCTTCCTTTATTTGGTTTTTCCGAAAACAATTGCCAAAATAGACTGCATCTTCCTCATCTTCTTTTGTGTATTTCATTATTCTGAGGTCCTTTCTTTCTTAATTACCAATTTCAAAGAATAGACAAATATGCAAATTTTTACTTTAACTACCACATTAATATTATAGGCATCCAAAACTAAAGCATAAATAGATTAATATTGATGAATAGAAGAATAAAATAATAGCTAAAAATATTTAACACTCTCAAATATTAAATACTCTAACTCATTTAGTAAAACAATCAATCACTGTTTTCAATAAAACAAAAAGTGGCTCTCTTCCTTCTTTTGTTATAGGAGTTTCTTCATCCTCAATCAAAGAGTCTTCTACAAAGGCGAGCAAATCTTCCTGGGGATAATCCTTAAAGAAAACATCCATCCTTTCCCGAAACCGCCGAGTTGTGATATTTTGAAGTTTTTCCCAATTCGCATCTTCGGCTTCAACAAAGGATTGCTCGCTGACAAAGGGAATTTCCTCTGAACTTCTGATTACTGATTTGAATATTACCAAAGCAAGAAATAGTGCGTATTCTTTTTCACCAGCAGTAAAAGCTTCCAGGTTTTCTGAAAAAAAATATGCAAAAACAGCTCCTTGTTCCTCTTGAAAACGTTTTAAACTATTTAAACGCAAGTCTTCAGATTGGCCAATTTCCTCAGCTACTTCATCAATAATATACTCAGATATTAACTTCATTCAACAATTTTTAAAATCACAATATTATTTCGCCAAGAATATCTATAATCAAGGACTTCTTTTTTACCATAAGGTTTTTTAATTATTCGATCCGCCGAAATACCTCCATTTATGATAATAGTGGCTAGAATTTCAGCTCTTTGTGAAGCTAATTCCAAAGCTAATGAATGGGAAACATCACCATACGAATAGACTCCGAGCTCGATTTTATACGCTGGATAATCTTTTAAAAATTGTATGGCCCGATTAATTTCAGGTTCAGAAAGTGGCGAAAGCCTTGAAGTGTTGGCTTCAAAAACGATTCCTGGCAGGGGAATGCTTGTGCCGTTTTCGATTGGGATAAGATCAAAATTATGATATTGGATCAGCTGGGAAGTATTAGCAGAAATCCTATTAGAGGCTTCCAAAGATACAGTGGATTCAGTAGGTACAATTTTCCTCTCAATAGCAATCTGAAGGTTAACAGCTGACTGAATTTTTTGATAAATCAGGAAGGCCTGATGCCTTTTTGATGCCAAAATAATTTTATTATCTAAAACCTGTCTTTGTAAATTCTGTAATAAAGCTGGCAATTGCTTCCGAAAGGATGGGGCAAGTAATGCTTTTAATTCTGATTCCGCATCTCTCTGCCAGGGAAATAATAGCGGCCGTTCGCTAAGAGGGAAGGAGGAAATTGATTTCAAAAAGGGATTTACTCCATCATCCGAAGGCAAACCATTTTTTTTGAGCCTATCCACTTCTTCTTCTCCAATAATGGAACCTAGTTTGATCAGGCGATCCTCGAAATTTTGTTGCTCTAATTTTTCCCATTGTACTGCTGCGTACTCATTAATCAGATCATTCAAAGTTTCGCGAAACAGCTGATTAAAAGAAATAACCGAAGTAAGCCCTTTGGTTCTTAAGTCATCAGAAAGAGGTCTTTTCGAGCCCTCATTTTTTCTTTTTGCAATCTGTTGTCTGAGCCTTTCCTTTTGTTTATTAAAATGATCATTTTTATCAACAACCCGATTATCTGCAGGTAGCTTGATCTGTTTTCCTTTAAGTGAATCAGGGGTCATGGGAGTTAATTCAGCAGTTATATGCTCATACTTCTGCTTAAGAATGTTGAGTACTTTCCGTTCTTCTTCATCCCATTTCAGTTGTTCAAGGGAAGCTAAAATATTCTGTTTTATGCTTGATAAATACCTGGCTTGATTATTTTCTAATTTTTTAATTTCTTTTTTTAATTGAACCCTATCATTTTTCAACAACTGAATTTGGCTTTCCCTTTCTTGATATTTACTATTTTCTTCAAGCTTTCTTTGGTAATGATCAGTATTATAATCAAAAAATGATTGTTGAAAAAAGGGAAGGCTCTCTGAAAAGGTACCAGATGGGTTTAAACGAAAAAGCAGGTAAGAGCCTTGATTGGGTAATATGGTCAAATAGTTACCTTCATTGGATTGTAATATTGAAGGTGTAGAAGCCAAGTTACTTCCTACCTGTAGACGAAAGTCATCAGAATAATCTTTTATGGCACCGTGAATAATATGTTGTGGGTAAGGTCGGTGTTTTACGGCCAGAACACTTGAGAACAAATCATGGTCGCCTGAGTTTGACTGTCGGTTAAAAAAGAGCTCATCTCCAATTAAAGACATGGCTGGATTTAATTCGTCATTAGCTGAATTGATTGAGGATCCCAGGTTTATTGGAGCAGACCATTGCACCCAACTGTTGTCAAGGCGTCTGCTTAAAAAGACATCGTAACCGCCATGCCCTCCGTGGCCATTACTTGAAAAATACAAGGTACGATTATCAGCAGCTAGAAATACTGAACATTCGTTAAAATCGGAATTCAAAGTAGGGCCAATATTAAAGGGGTAAGCCCATTCATCCCTTTTGTCTTTAATGCTCACATAAATATCTAATTGGCCACAACCATTTTCTGTTTCCGCCAGGAATAACAGCACCCGCCGATCATAACTTAAGTGAAAGGATTTAATCTGTGTCGCTAAAAAACTACCATCTTTTATCCAGGCAAAATACATTTCCTCAGGCCTTTGCCACATCCTGCCTGCCGGGGAAGTCTGATAATATGCATATTGTCCATTTGGATTTACATTTGCCAAATACAACTGATCCTCTAATGGAGAAATTGCAATTGGAATATTAAATCCTTCATCATTTAATGGCCGACCTATATTAATGGGTGGAGTCCAGTTAGACCTTCCGGACCTTCTGGTATACCAAATATCCGAAGCGTTTGAAGTGCCAAAATTCTCAGGTGCTTTATCTTTTGCAAAGTAGAGAGTATTCCCATCCCAGGACAAAACTGGAGAAAAATCAGAATGAGGAGTATTAAATGGCAAGCGAAAAGCAGGAGAAGATTTCACCAAGGAGCTGTCCATTGCTGACTCCTGGCAAAATATTAATAGCGGAAATAAAAATAAATTTGTTAGTAATATTAGTCTCATGAATCCCCCAAAAATTTCACTTGTATAAATAGAGTTAACCAAAGGCCGGTTTACTATATAGATGTAGTTTTCATGAGACTATACTATTAAGATAATCTTAAAGTATTTTAAGCTGCTTGCAAAAGTAGGGTTTTTGATCAAAAATATGGCATTTTATGATAAACTTGATTCAACCTTTAGAATTTTGAATAGGTAACTATATTGTTTTTCATCTAATTTAGGGTAGTTCCTTGTTCCTTGTTCCTTGTTCCTTGTTCCTTGTTCCTTGTTCCTTGTTCCTTGTTCCTTGTTCCTTGTTCCTTGTTCCTTGTTCCTTGTT
>JANQPA010000025.1 GCA_028285545.1 Saprospiraceae bacterium
TAGTTTTTACTTTAATATGTATCTGCTTATAAAAAAGCAAAAAATATATTTTTTTAAAGTCAATTTTTTCCAAAAATTGACTTTTTACACAACCCCTTACCGCATTCTACTGATCTCCTAGATGTAAATTTTTAAATTTGATGATTTTTGCTGGCTCTGAATGATCTATTATTTTACAAATCTAACACACTGGATACTAAGATATTTGGGTACGGCAGTCCCAGAATGCCACCAACATAAAATTTTCAGATCATTTATTTCATCAAATCATCATAACATTGCACAATTGCAGTATCAATAAATTTGCAAATTTACTCATCTGCATATTTTCCCATTTCCACCTCAAAACCCTATCTTCGGTTTTTATTTATCAAAGTAATGTTATGAAACCAATTTTTTTCCAGATTACCCTGGTAGTTCTGGCCTTCAACTCATGTCAGCAACTCAACAAACCTTTTGTTCAAAAGGACCACATTTATTCTTTCCATGCCGATGAAGGCATTTATTCCATAGCGGCCATTACTGATGAAATAATCAAGGTTTCTTATACCGATAGCCAAACTTATAGTGATCGAACCTACGCTCCTATTCTAACAGAATCAATCAAGATGCAATCTACTATTTCAGAGGGGCAGGTTAATTTAAGTACCTCCAAAGTACGTGTGGAAGTGAAGTTAGATCCCTTTGAGCTTCACTTTTATGATATTACAAGCGGCCTCAAATTAAGTGAAGAGAAAGGTTACGTCAGAGAAGGGGACACTACCTCATTAAGGTTTAAGTTAGCCGAAGAGGAGGCTATTTATGGAACCGGAGTAAGAGCCTTACCGCTCAATCGAAGAGGTTATGCTTTTATCTGCTATAATAAGCCCAATTATGGTTATGGGATGGGAGCAGATTTTCTAAATTATTCCATCCCTCATATTTATTCCTCTAATGATTATATGTTGTTGTTTGATAATCCAGCTAAAGCCGAATTTGATATTGGGAAAACAGAAGAGGACATTCTTGATTTTAGCAGTTGGGGAGGAAATATGACCTATTATTTTATTAATGGAAATTCTTTTAATGATCTAATGCAGAACTATTCCGAGCTTACCGGAAGCCAACCACTCCCTCCCATCTGGGCTTTCGGACATCTCCAATCCAGGTTTGGGTACCGAACTCAATCTCAGGCAGATTCCATTTTAAACCTTGCAATGGAAGCTGGTTATCCTGTGGATGCCATTATCCTGGACATCTTTTGGTTTGGTGACGAAATTGAAGATGGGCAAATGGGGCAATTGGATTGGGATCGGGAATTTTGGCCGGATCCAGAAGGGATGATTCAAAACTGGAAGGAAAAGGGTATAAAAACCATTACCATTTCTGAACCATTTTTTACTAGAAAATCCAAAAACTTTGATTATCTGGATGAAAATAAATTGCTGGCAGTAGATGAAGATGGGAACACCTTAACCATTTCAGATTTTTATTTTGGTGATGGGGGTTTGCTTGACATCTTCAAACCAGAGGCAAAAGACTGGATATGGGAACAGTATGAAAAGCAAAAAAAGATCGGGGTTGAGGGCTGGTGGATAGATTTAGGGGAACCGGAAAAACATCCGGACACCATGTATCATATCAATGGCAAGGCTACAGAAATTCATGGTGTTTATGGCCATGAATGGACTAAAAACATGTATGAAAAATACGCTGAAAATTATCCCGAAGAGCGCATGTTTAAATTAGGTCGTTCAGGTTATGCCGGATCTCAGCGATATGGATTAATTCCATGGACCGGCGATGTAAGTCGGAGTTGGTCAGGTTTGCAGGCACAGATTCCCGCCATGCTAGGTGCTGGTCTTTCAGGAATCCCATATCTACATTCAGATGCGGGAGGTTTTGCAGGCCCCGATCCTGACCCGGAGCTTTATGTACGCTGGATGCAATATGCCGTATTTACGCCCATCTTCAGGCCCCATTCTAACCCTGATGTTCCCGCAGAGCCAGTGTTGTGGGAAGAGGAGGTTCAAGATTTATTAAAACCATTTATTGAATTAAGGTATCAAATGATCCCCTATAATTATACCCTTGGCTGGCAGGCTATGAGGGAGGGACTTCCCATGGCCAGGCCTCTTTTCGCCGAGTTTGAGATTCCAGATAATATCGAAGATCAATACCTATGGGGAGACGCCCTTTTAGTAGCGCCCATTTTAAATCCGGGTGTCACTGCCAAAAATGTTTTCCTACCTGAAGGGAAGTGGTTTGATTTTTGGACCGGAGAAGCTTATGAGGGAGGGCAATGGATGGAAATTCCTGTTGAAATGAAAAATATTCCTGTGTTTGCCAGAGCGGGGCATATGATCCCAATGGGACGTTTATTTCAAAATACAGATGAATATAAAACCGACACCTTAAAACTTAACTATTATTTAGCAGCCGATGATTTTGAAAGCCAAATCTATATGGATGATGGGAAAACAAAGAATGCTTATGCTAAGAGTCAATATCAACTTGTTAGTTCCTCAGTAGAAATGGCAGATGATTCTCTGAATATCGGATTTTCTATTTCTGGAAATGGCTATGAAGGTGTACCGAGTCAGCGAATTGCGGAAATTCAAATCCTGGGACTTGAGCAAGCTCCCTCCTCTGTAAATGATGGTCAGGAAATTGATTTTGATTGGAATGACGAAAAGAAAGTATTAACTTTTAAAGTACCAATTGAAAATGAGAAAAAAGTAGCGGTAAAGTAATGATGTAAATATGAGAAAGGGCTTAAAAACACTTGAAACTATTGCCTTTGTATTAGCCTTAATAATTGGCATAATCGGGTCGATGTTCTTCCTTGCAATGGTTGCTATGTTGGGTTCATCCTGGCACTACCCTCATGATCATATTGCAGTTGCCTCTGTCTTTTTCTATTTTGTTGGTGTCTTTTCGGGCCTTAGGTGGAAAGGAATTGGTGGGCTTTTAATACTTTTTATGTCCACTGTATTTGTTAGTTCACAAATTCATTTTGCCATAAAACACCCTAGTAGCGGCGACACCTCAACCATAATTTTCATGCTAATTGTTGGCCTAATCATGATGATTCCAGGAGTATTGTTTTTAACCATCAGATATTTTCGAAATAGAATTCAAGAATAGATTTACAAGAAGGAAGAAAGTAAAAGGATCTTGGTCCTTCTACTTTCTACTTTCTACTTTCTACAATTTACATATACTCATTAATCTTGTACATTCTTTGAACCTGTTGCTCTAAAATCTTTTCAGGTGTCCATTTAAGCATCATTTTGAAGAGCTGCTGGCCAATAGGACTATGCGCCATTTTGCCAAACTGCCAGGAGGTGTTTACGATATAGTCCACTTTTTTTCTACGTTCTTTTTCAAACTTTGAATATGCTTCTCGATAGTCATTAGAGCGAGATAAAATGTTGCTAAAATAATAAGCATCCTCAACTCCCTGACCACCACCTTGTCCCATATTAGGAGTAGTTGCATGAGCCGCATCCCCTATCAGACATACTCTTTCTTGGTGCCATGTTTTTAACCTTCTTAAATCACTAATGTCATTGCGAATAATTTTTTCCTGTGGCGTTTGCTCCAGCAGTTCATGAACCAAAGGATGAAAGTTTTTAAATAAGAGCTGTAGCTTCAGTTTAACAGTAGACTTTAGATCCTTCTGACCTTCAGGTGCTTTAGCCACGGCAAACCAATAAACTTCGGTATCCGAAATAGCTGCAAATCCAAATCGTATTTTTGGCCCCCAGGCTTCCAGTCCATTTCTTTTTTGATCGAAAGGCAGATTCATATTGGAAATTCCTCGCCAGCAAGTTTGACCGGAGTATCGGGTATCAGAGTTAGGAAACAACTGCTGACGAATCTTGGAGTGAATACCGTCTGCTCCGAGTAATAAATCGGCTGTAACTGTATCACCATGAAAATGGATAGTAACCTTATCTTTTTCTTGGCTGTGTCCAATATATTCTTTGCCTAAATGAGCCATTCCTTTGGGCACGGCCTCAAAAAGTACTTTTTGAAGCCTCGCTCTATGAATGGAGGTTATTCTGTTTTGTTTGTTCACGGTGATATTATGTCGATTTAACTTCCTTACTGCCGTGAGATCCGGTTTGGCAAACTCCACTCCATCAATTTGAAGGCCTGCTTTTCTTACCTTATCCCCTACCCCAACCCAATCTAAAACTTTTAAGGCATTAGGTTGCATCCAAATACCTGCCCCTACTTCATTCAGCTGGGGAGCTCGCTCATATACCTGGCAAGAGAAGCCTAATTTATTCAAAGCTAAAGCAGTTGTCAGGCCAGTAATTCCCCCTCCAATTATTGCTATTTTCATTGGTTATTGGTTAATGATTATTTTGTTAATGGTTATTTATAAAAAAGGTTTTAGCAGTCTGAACTAAGCTTACTGCTGAAGTCTTTCAATGGCAAGATCAAGGACTTCATCTTTACCCATTTCCATGCCTTCAAAAGTATTTACAGCTTGTACATCCGGTGGAATTCCAGGGCCTTCATAAGAATTGCCATCAGCAGCAATAATAAGCTGGCCGGTGATTGAATAAACCCAACCATTGGGCATTTCTTTTTCAATTCTTTCGCCCATGGCTCCAGCAGTATTTTCGCCAATTACTGTTACATTGGGGAGCACTCTAAAGTATAACAAAAGGCTTTCTCCAGCGCTAAGTGTATACCTGTCTGTAAGTACAATTACTGGTTTGGTATATTGAGCAGGGCCTTCCGCCTGGATAAAATAATCGGTAGTTTCTCCAAAATCATTAGGACCTGGGCCATTTTTAGGTATGCCGCTAAAAGCAAGTGTGGATTGGCCAGCAAACCTGGAAACAATTACCTCCCCATTCGTGAAGTCACCTCCACCATTATGACGTAAGTCTATAATAATTCCTTTTTTATCTTGCATGCTTGAAATCATCTCATCGATAAATTGAGGCTCATCTCCACTCAGGTGGTTGATAAAAAGATAACCGATATCGCTATTAATAGTGCCGTAGAAGTATTGATTGTTAATATTGGTCCTATTGGGATCAAGGTAATTTTCCCAAATCAAGCCAAAATCAAACAAAAGATTATAGGTCTGTTCTCTGAATTCTTTATGCCCCCTCCAAAAGGTTTTTCCTTTGGCCATCAACGATACATGGGCATCGTCTAGATGAGCCAACATAGAAGTTATAGTTTGAAATAATTGATCATCAGTAGTATTGCTATTCACCTGGGGCCTATATTGATTATAAAGGTCTTGCCAATTCACTCCTCTTTGATCAAAAACAGCGTATCGCTCGTTGAAGGTAGTCCAAAGGCTTTCAAAATTACCCTCTGGGTCATTTGAAGGCACTTCTTCAAAAAGAAGAGTATCACAAGACGCAAGGGCTGTTATATAAAAGAACATATAAATGAAGTTTTTCATTTTCATTGGATTAAAAGTTAAAAGATAAGCCGAAGTCAAAATTGTTTTTTAACACTGAGATTGGGAGTGGGTCAGTGTACCGAAGATAATCTAGTCTGTACCCCAGTTTTAAATGAGTAAAACTACTCAGCTCATAGGTGTAGCCAATAGAAAAGTTGATTGCTTTATATTTATCAAAA
Source organism: Saprospiraceae bacterium (assembly GCA_028285545.1). GTDB lineage: Bacteria > Bacteroidota > Bacteroidia > Chitinophagales > Saprospiraceae > JANQPA01. The sequence goes on from JANQPA010000025.1 coordinate 5,599, forward strand.
CTAGCCAGTTCTCCCTTTTGATATAAAAAACCTATGTCGGAACCATCATGTTGAATTTCTTCATTATCTACTATTGCGTATTCCGGTCTTGAAACCAAAGATATCACTGGAGAAAACAGCTCGGCTTGGAAGCTGCTTTTTTCATTGACATGATAAGTAGCTGCTACCCAGGCATGCAGGGAATTGGCAAAAATATATCCTTCATCATCGGACACTCCAAATTCATAATTGGTTAAATGTATTTTAGCTTCAAGTATTCCTCCGAGATAAAATTGTAGTTTTTCATTTTTAGACATACGGTGAGCATATCCATAATGAATATTAATTTGAGATGCCTGGCTTGGAATGCGGGTTCTAGTTTCACCAAACAGATCAAAACTTATGAGATCAGGGCCTATCACTTCAATATTATCGTAGGCCAATAGAATGCGGTGCTTTCCATTTTTAGCCTGTCGTTCGTAAACTAAACTAAGTGCCGGAACTGCACTACCTTGATAAATGTTAGGCGAAAAAACCAGGTCCTGGCTTCTATTAAAATGAAGCCCCAATAATACGCTAATGCTATTTTTTGAAGGCGAGGCCTCCAAAAAATGGGCGTCAATTTGACTTAGAGCATAATTCTGACTCATTATAAATAATACCAGAACAGATAACTTTAATAATTGCAATTTAGGTTTCATAAAGGTGATTTCAGTTTTTTAATAGGATATTTGATTTCTTCTCTGCGTTTTTAATTTCCATCTGTCTTGAATGGCTTCACTTAGACCAAAATGGAAAATTTCTGTAGTAGAAAACTTCTGTTTTCTTTTTTTCTGCGATAGGCGTAAAAGTTTAATAAAAGATGCTTCAGCTAAAACTTCTACCTTGTTTTTATCTCTGATAATTTGGTAAATACCCTGACATAAGATTGGATAACATTCATAAAACAACTTTTTTATTCTTATCCGCTCTTCTTCTTCTGGAGGTTCCAGGGGCTCCTCATTTGTAGGTAATGGGAGATAATTTCCCATCCATAAGCAACTCGTCATATGATTCCTTTTTTCTTAAAAATGTTATGAATCCAAAATTGAAGGAATAAACAAGAAAAATCGTTCGGGATTATAAAATGGAACATTTTGGAAACTTTGCTGCTTGTAAGATTCATTTAACTAAAATCAATTGGAACTTTTTCATGCCTTTTGAGACATCCAAAGTCTATAGACTTTGGATGTGTGAGCAACCGGAACTAAATGTTTAATAAAAAAGTCATTCAAAAAAAGTTGTCCTCCCTACAGCTATTGAATCAAAAATTAACAAGCAATTCCTCTATTTTTGATGAGAATTACTCAAGCATCAATTATGCCTAGTTTTAATTTATTTGAAACACTAAGTATCGTTTTTATAATTCAGGTATCGAGTTACCTGCTATTTTTATTCAAAAAACCTGTTCGAAAATCTGATTTTCTACTAGCAAGTTTTTTGGCAATATTCGTTCTAATCATCTTAAACCTTTTCATACGTTTTCGCTGGAATAATCAGATTCCTTACCCTTATTTTGAATATATTTCCATACTCGCTCCCTTGCAATATTTTTATGTGAGGTCCGTCACCAGGCAGCCAATTTCTTTTTCCCCTAAAAATTTAATTCACCTCTCTGGTTTTTTGGTCATACTTTTTGCACGTCTATTTTTTTATGGGCTATTCCCTTCTAACGACCCTAGCTTTTTTGAGCAAATCTTATTTTTTCCACTTTTTATTTATGCATTTTCATATTTGGGCTTTTCTATGCAGATCATTCACAGTTTTCACCAGGTTATTTTATCAACTCACTCTAGTTATGATAAGCTAAATTTAAAATGGCTTCGGTATGAGCTTGTGATATTAGGGATTATTTTTATTTGTTTAGGTACTGAATCTCTTAGACTCTTTTTACCCTTAGGAGAATTATATGAAACCATTGTTTTACTAGCCTTTATTGGAATTCTACTATTCATCAATATTTTAATCTTTAAGAGTCTAAACCTGCCAATACAGAGAAATAATATATCAATAGAAGATCAGCAGATCACCTATCAACAAAAGGTTAAATACAAAGGCTCTAATCTTAAGGAAGATAAAAGCAGGCAATATTTTCTTGAACTAAAAAAACTAATGGAAAATGAAAAGCCATATCAACAATTTGAATTATCGCTCAGTGAGCTATCCCAAATGGTCAATCTAAGTCCGGCTATTGTATCACAGGTCATTAATGAAAATGCCCAAGTAAACTTTAATGATTTTATCAATCAATATCGGGTAGAGGAAGCCAAAAGATTATTGTCTTTTAAGAAAAACGATATGCTGATAAAAGAAATAATGTATAAAAGCGGCTTTCAATCTACCTCCACCTTTAACCAAGCTTTCAAAAGAAATACTGGCCTTAGTCCAAGTGCATACAGGGTCCAAAAGCCAAAAAGTTGACCAAACTATGCCTATATGATGATTTCGGCATTCCTGAATTATCATCTCGGAAGGATGTTACAATACTCATCAACATCTTTGACTTCAATTAAAATAAGCAAATACTTAAATTATGAAGTCAAAAATTTTCAATCCATTCACACTCTTGATTATTTACTTTTCCTGCTTCCCATTTTGGTTGGCAGCACAAACAAAAGTCAGTGGCCAAATTCTGCCAGGCAAAAACTACCCATTAGAATTATGGGCTTATGATTTGGAAAGTAATAAATATCGTTTGGATCAAAAACTCCACCTAGATAAAGAAGGCAGGTTTAGTTTCGAGATCTCCAGTGAACCTCAACTCTATAAATTATGGCTGAACGGAAATGGCCTGGTTTTTATCAATGATGGAGATCTGGACATCAATATTCAAATCAACATGAAAGCAAAAGCCAATCCATTTCAAATTAAGGGATCACTTGCCACCCAACAGCTATTGGAATATTCATTAATTGTGAATGATCTGCAACAGAATCTTCTATATCCCTTGGAGTCCAAATTGAAAGAAGCTATGCAATCCGCGAATCAAAAAAAGATTAAGCTAGTGGAACAAGAATATTCAAATAATCTTGGTCTCTTTGTGGATAGCCTGGATCGATTAATTTCAGGTTATGGACCTTCATTGGCTGTTTTTTCAATCATTAGAACCCTAGATTTTAATAAATACCTAGATCCGATAAAAAAATGGCATCAAACTTTCTTAAAAGAACGGCCAAATTCTCCATTTACACACAAACTGCAACAACTCATTCGAGGTGCAAAGGATCTTCAGATCGGTCAATCTGCTCCAGAGATTGAGTTGACAAGAATTTATGACGGAACACTCCAAAGTCTTTCTGCATTCAAAGGGCAAATCGTCCTTTTAGATTTTTGGGCATCCTGGTGTCTTCCTTGCCGGAAAGAAAATGTAGAGTTCAAAAAAATCTACAAAAAATATGCTCAAAAGGGATTCCAAATCTGGGGTATTAGCCTTGATAAAAATGCCTCTGCCTGGAAAAAAGCTATAAAAAAGGACCAATTGCCCTGGATTTTATCACTATCCCAAAATGGAGAGGCTGAACAAGTCTATAAGGTAGTCAGCTTGCCAAGCAATTTTTTGATAGATCAAGGGGGAAAGATTCTTGCAAAAAATTTATCAGGCGAGGAATTAGATGTTTGGTTTAAGAAAAAAATAAAATAGTAAAAAGAGGGCGTCTCATGGGGTTGTGTAAAAAGTCAATTTTTTCCAAAAATTGACTTTAAAAAAATATATTTTATCCTTTTCAAGTACAGATTATATATTAAAGTAAAAAGTAAAATTTTGTAAAATTTTAGTTTTTACACACACCCCCTCGTTCTGAGCCGCCAAATAATTTTCTTTTTGGGGGAGTTTTTTAGGAAAAAATTTTTTTTTCCTAAAAAACTCCCCCAAAGAAATAATATTGGCTGGCGATTCCGCCTCAGGCAGGTGAGACAGCCTCTTTTCTTTAAACTTCCCTTCCACTACCTTCATAATCCCGCTTACGACATTTTACTTATAGTCTTCCTTGAAAATCAGGAATATTGAAGTCAATCCTTTATAAATTTCAATCCTGATTTATTAATGAAAATATCATTGTTGTTCCAAATAATCATTCTCTGGCTATTCAGCATTTTCACTTTAAATGCCGCCGCCCCCGTTTTAAAAATCACCAAATGCACTAAAAATCCAATTGTGGATGGACATTTAAATGATTTGGCCTGGAAGGATGCAGCCATTTTTGACAACTTTAAAACCCTTCAGCCAGATTACGGACTGCCTCCTTCAGAGAAGACCATTGCTTACTTAACCTATAATGAAGAAAGTCTCTTTTTCGCCATTCATTGTTTTGATAGAGAACCTGAGAAAATCAAGGCCACTGTTTCTGCCAGAGATCAGGGAAATGGAGATGATTGGGTAGCCTTTTGCATAGACTCAGATAATGATGAGCTCGCATCTTTCTTTTTTATGTCGAACCCTCTGGGCATTCAGGCAGATGGCACTTTGGATGCAGCTGCCAACCCTGATATCCAGCTGGATATGGTATGGGAAAGTGCGGGTCGGAGAACACACGATGGTTATATTGTAGAGATGGAAATACCACTTCGAAATTTGCGTTTCCCTCAAAAAGATAGTCTGGTTATGGGATTCAAGGTGGCAAGGTTTATCAGTAGAAAATCAGAAGAAGTTGACTATCCGGAATATCTTCCCAGCCGAGGTGCGGCCCTAAGTCAGTTTCAAAAAATATCATTATCAAATATTAAGGGGACCAAGATATTCGAATTAATTCCTTCCTATACCATGGCACGTACTGATCACCACCATAAAGGACAATTGACTCCTGGAAACTGGGTATCTAATTTTGGAATAACCAGTAAAATTGGTTTGACTTCAGGAATCACTCTTGATGCCACTTATAATCCTGATTTTTCTCAAGTTGAAACCGATGCAGGGCAGATAGATGTCAATCTCCGGGCTGCTTTATTTTATCCTGAAAGAAGGCCCTTTTTTCAGGAAGGACAAGAATGGTTGGGGTTCAGTGCCCGGCCAGATGGGACTTATTTAAGAGAAATTGTGAACACAAGAAGCATTGTAGACCCTATTCTTGGCCTGAAGGTATCAGGTAAATTGGGAAGAAAAAATTTAATATCCAGTCTGTATGCGATAGATGAATTCCCAAGATCCGAAGCCGCAGATTTATCAAATAAAAATGCTCATTTTTCGGTTTTCCGATATGCTCGATTGCTTGGTGAGGATTCGTATTTAGGTTTTTTTGGCACTGCCTGGCATTTGGAAAATAAGCATAATTATCTAAGTGGTCTAGATGGCCGAATAAGAACAGGCAAGCAAAGTCGAGTTGAATTTCATGGTTTTCGGTCCTATTCCAAAGAAGAAAACCTTTTCAGCTCCGGACAGGCAATGGGGGGAAGTTGGCATATAGATTCCAGAAAATGGAATTTCAGGCTTGGCTTATTCGACATTTCCAAAGATTTTGACACTAAACTAGGTTATTATACCAGGAGAGGACTCTTTACAGTGCCTGTTTTTATGGCTCGAAATTTCTTTTTTAAGCACAAAAACATCCTTCGCCTAAGTCCCTACTATTGGTCGAGGCATAGTCTTGATCATTATTCTAAAAGATGGGAGTCATTTAATGTATTGGGGTTGGAATTAGCATTAAGTCGTCAAACCCAATTGTCTATTTCTACCTGGATAGCCAATGAAATATTTGCAGATCAAATTTTTAGCAGGAATGCCATAAGAATGGAGTTAGGCACCCAGCCTTTAAATTGGCTAAGGCTAGACTTTGGATGGAGAAGAGGGCGGGGCATTCTGTATGATATTGCACAGGCATCAAGTGGCCGTGAGACCGAGTTTGGTATAGGGATGCGTTTACAGCCCACCTCTAAATTCACTTCAGAATTTAGATTAAGTCACGCACATTTTTACAAAAAAAACAGATCAGATAAACTCTACAATATTAATATTTTGCGAAACATTAGTATTATGCAATTCAATAAGTATCTGTTTTTTAGATCCATTATAGAGTATAATACTTTCCATAAACACTTGAGTGGGAATATATTACTTTCTTTCACATGGATCCCTGGCACCGTAATACATTTAGGCTATGGTTCCCAATTTGAAAAAAGAGAGTGGAATGAGACCGTTTATGTACCATCTGAAAAATTCCTGAATACTCAGAAAGCCTGGTTTTTTAAAGCATCTTATCGTTGGCAGAAATGATTTTGCAAATTCAAAATATGACAAACATCAAGTACAAATACCTATGGCTTTTTATTATTCTGACAATGGTTGCCTTGCTCAATATTGGGGTCATTGCAACTGATGATATGGCGAATCAGGTTAAAATTCACTGGTCCAGGCATTTTATTAATGAATTGAGTGGTACTTGGACAGGTTTTTTACTCATACCTATTTTACTTTGGTTTTTTAAAAAAATGCCAATACGGAGGTCCAATCTTTTTACCAGTATTCCCTTGCACCTTATGGTGACCCTACTTTTTGGATCAGTTCATACCTTTTTAATGTACATCACCAGAACACCCATTTATCAATGGGTCGGATTAGGAGATTATGGTGAATGGTATGGAGTTCTTGAGTATCGGATGATCATGGAATATTGTAAGCAATTTTTGTTTTACTGGATATTTTATGGCGGATATCTTTTTTTTGAAAAAATAAAAGAAAGTCAACAACAGCAAATACGTGCAGCACGATTAGAGGAGCAATTAACTAAAGCTCATTTAAATGAACTAAAAAGACAACTCAACCCTCATTTTCTCTTTAATACTCTGAATGCAATATCTAGTATGATGTATGAAGATATTGAATCTGCTGATAAGATGATGGCCTCCCTAAGTGACATGCTAAGAGCTACTTTAAAAATAGATCGGGAAGAACACCCCATTGAAAAAGAACTAGGCTTGATGGATTTGTATTTGGGTATTATGAAAACCAGGTTCAATGAACAGTTATCCATCAAAATACTGGTAAATAAAGGTCTTGAAAAGGCTATGATTCCCGTATTTTTATTGCAGCCCCTGGTAGAAAATTCAATAAAATATGGTATCCAGAAAAATGGATCTGTGGCGGTCAAGCTGTCTATCAAATCCTCAAACCAGCATTTAATATTAGAGATAGAGGATGATGGTCCAGGGATAAAAGAAGTTACCAAAAATGGAATTGGGTGGAGTAACACCCTGGAGCGACTGGATAAATTATTTGGGGAAGACTACTTATTTAATCTAAAAAACATAAATGAGGGAGGCCTTCATATCGGCATTCAGATTCCTCTACATATGGAAAAGATATGAAGAATTTAAATGTACTGATTGTAGACGATGAAGCTCCTGCCCGGAAAAAAGTCTTTAATTTTCTACAAAAAGAATCACAGGTAAATACTATTAATGAAGCTTCAAATGGAATAGAAGCTATTCGGATGATAAAGGATAATCCTCCCGATTTGGTCTTACTGGATATTCAAATGCCTGGAAAAACCGGATTCGAAGTTATTGAAATCTTAGGGGTTTCCAATATGCCTCCACTAATTTTTATCACTGCCTATGATCAATTTGCACTTCAAGCTTTCGAAGTGCAGGCCATCGACTATTTGTTAAAACCTTTTGATAGGGACCGATTCAAAAAAGTATTTGACAGGGCCCTGCAGCAAATACAGTTGAAAAATACCCAGGAAATTCTTTTACAAAAACTTCTTCAACAAGTAAATCCATCCACAAACTACTTAGATCGCTTAATGATCAATAACAAAGGAAAATTCGTTTTTATACCATTAGAAAAAGTCTTGTACTTAAAAGCCGATGATAAATATGTACAGATCCATACGATCAATAAAAAGCACTTGATAAGAAAAAGTCTAAGCGATATTGCAGGAAAGCTTAATCCTAAACATTTTGCTCGAATTCACCGCTCCTATATTGTCAATTTGGACAGCATAAAGCAGCTCAGCCCCAGGTCTCATGGAGATTATTGGGTGGAGTTAATCAACGAGGAACGGTTAATTCTCAGCAGACGGTATCGGGATCAGATATTTCGATAAAAACATTAACCTACCATTCTTTTCCAATACTCCCTTGGCGTTTGGCCCATCCTTTTTTTAAAATAAGTATTAAATACCGTTTTGGAACTAAAACCGCTATCAAAGGCTAAAGCCAAAATAGTCAAGTGATGGTTGGCCGGATTTTTAGCCAAAGATTTAAAGGTTTCGAGGCGGTAAGAGTTTACATACTCAGAAAAGTTTTTCTTCACCCTCTCATTTAATAATTGTGAAAGTACATTAGGATGAATATCTATCATTTTAGCAAGATTTCGCAAACTGAGATCAGGGCTTAGATAAGGTTTTTCCTTGTCCATCCAATCGTTTAGCTTATTAAAATATTCTTCTGCCTCTTCATTTTTCAAGGAAGAACGTTTGTACTTTTTAGGGGCAAAGGAAGAAAGTTCCGATTTACCAAACATGAGCTGGGTCATTTCCTTAAAAAGGTCATATTTACGAAGTGGTTTCAGCATTGGCTCAACGGGAGCCATAATAATAGTAGGAACCCTAAATTTCATTCCCTTTTCCAGGAGTGCCAATGCCTCTTCATGTCGGCCTAAAACGGTATAGCTCAGGATAAGAAAAAACATAACCCTACCCATTGCATCCGTTTCCATAGCTGCTTTTAATTTTTTTTCCCCTTCTTCTACCTTTTCCCAGTTCTTAAGAAAGGCATTTCCGAGGGTTAGAGCCCCTAGTTTGGAATAGTCGGCTTCTGCAATCTGCGGGATTTGTTCATAGATCTTCATTCCTTCTTCTATACGGCCAGACATCAAAAGGCCACCACCGTATAACAAATAAGCAAAGACAAAATGAGGTTCCAGAGATATGCTCTTTTGAAAATAACTATTGGCCTCTTCAAATTTTTCTTGACAGTACAAAACAACTCCCTTAAGATAGTGGTTCATGGGCGAGAAGGGGTCCAGTTGACAGGCAGTATCCAGATATTTCCAGGCGGCTTCAAACTTACCTTCTGAATTTAAAGCCGCTCCTATTGATTGATGGGCATCGGAGAATCCGGGCCGAACTTCAAGTGCTTTGAACAAATATTGGTAGGTATTTTTTAAGTCCCAGTTTTTCCAAAAATAAATACCACCCTGATGAAAAAGACATTCAGGATGATTACTATCAAGCTCAATTGCCTTATCCAGATAAGGTTTTCCCTTGGCAAAAGCGACAGGAGCCGGAAGGCTTCCGATAGCTCCAAGGAAAGAATAGCCATAATTCATTTCAAGATGCAGCTGAGGATGATCAGGTGCTATTTTGATGGCTTCAAGCAGGATGGCTAATCCAGTTTCTGTATCTGCTTTGTTCATTTTACGCAGATAATATTTCCCTTTCAGGTATTGTTTATAGATTTCAACAGGCATAGTAGGGCCATCCGATAATTGATCGGCAATGTCAAAATGACCTAAATTTTCCCTTAATTTTTCAGCGATTAAAATGCTAACCTCTTCTTGTACTCCAAAAATATCTTCTAATTTGCGATCAAAAGTTTCTGACCAAAAATGAAACCCATCTTCTACATTGATGAGCTGGGCCGTTATACGTACCTGGTCTCTGGCTACTCGCACACTCCCTTCTAGTAGGGTTGTAACATTTAACTGTCTACCTATTTCCTGAATATTGATATTTTTATTCTTGAAAGCAAAGGAAGAAGTACGGGCAGTTACCTTCAGACCTTCAACCTTGGTCATGGCATTGATAATTTCTTCAGTAATCCCATCACTGAAATATTCATTTTCAGGGTCTGAACTCATATTTACAAAAGGTAGAATGGCAATAGATTTTCCTGAGATCGGTGGATTCCCAAAATAATCAGTAGACATAGGATGTTTTTTGGGTGTTGGCATTGCAAGGTGGTTAGGCTTATGAGTTCTATTCAATTTTCAACTCTATTGTAAGGATTACAATATACGTGCCTTTCTATAGTAGTCAAAAAAATCAGCAATCCAATTGTTAAGGTTCGCTATTTATTTCTTATTTGGAGTGATGGTTTAGGGCATTTATCAAAACCAGGTCAATTTACTGTTTCTCACCAAACAGTTCATCATAATTTAAAGCCTCCAGATGCTCTAAACCTAGCCTTTTCAACTGTTTCTTATTGTTCTTAACTCCCACACTACTCACCACTCCACTTAGCAGTGCTCGGGACCAATAATGGAAAATGGCTCGATTTGGATTGCGTTCAAAATAGATGACTCCTTTTCTTTTTCTTAGGAAACTTGGGTTATTTGATTTAACCAGGCGATTGGCCCAAAAAGAAAGTAGGGAATTCCCAAAGCTGGTATGATGAATATCATCCTTATCCACAATTCGAAATTTCAGTTTGTTGTACCTAAAAAACATGTCTCCAATGGCAACATCCTTGTTACCTGAAATATTGAATAAAATTTCTTTGCTTTTCCCTTTCCTGATAAAAATCCTGGAGGTCGGAAGAAGAATATTATTCATCTCAGGGATCTCCATGCGTCCTACCCTTCCTTCCAAGATAAAATTATTCATTGGATCAGACATATCAAATTCAATATCTGCTTCTAACTCAATATCGCCATATAAATCCCCTTTGGCATGAACTTGAAGAGGTCGATCCCAAAGGCTATCCTGATTAGTAAAATGGAGGAGTTTACCGCTTAGTTGCAAAAAGTTAATATTTCCTTCTTCTTCTGCATTTTCTGGTAAAATGGTAAAATCTATGTTAGTAGTTAGCTCTATGGTATCTATTATTAAGGGGTATTTAATGGCCTTAATTTGCTCCTGGATTAAATCTTGAGGGTTATTGGGATGCACCAGGTTTTGATCTCGGAAAATATTTAAATCCAACTCTGCTAATCGGATCTTGGGCCAATGCAAAGGTTTGACAAAGAGTTTGTTTAATTCAAATCCATCAATAAGTAAAGAATCACAATTAATGGCAAAAAAGTCTTCCTGGTGAGGAATCAATTCACTAAATGCTGTTTTGGAAACTTGTGGTTCCAGACTGGCATTGGAAACCACCAATTGCTTATCTATAGAATTGTATTGTATTGATTGCGAAAGCTTGTATTCCTTATATTTCCCAAGCTGATAGCTAAAATTATTTAAACCTAATTGAAGAGATTCAAAGTAATCATTTAGCCTATGGGTTTGAATAACTGAATCTGCACTAACTCCTTTAGCTATAATACTGGCTTTTTCCAGGCTTAATGGCTTATCAATATGCAAATCCAAATAAGCCTCCTGCATTTGTATTAATCCGATATCTATTCTTTGAAAGGGCAGTTTGATTTGGTTTAATTTGTCATTTGAAGAAGCTTCATTTCCCTCGGAATCAAAAATGCTGGTAATCATTTGGCCAAAAACCAAGCTATCCAGGATTAGCTCATTTTTTTTCAAAAGTTTTTCAATTGAAAAATTATTTAGGCTAAGCGATTCAAGATGGGTATTATGCTTAATAGAGCTGGTTTGGTTTTCCAATAACAAATCATAAAATAGCCAATCACTTGTTTCCTTGTCTTTAACATCTAGTGCTGAAATGCGACCCTGCAATTGAGGGAAGGAAAAAGTAAGTCCTTCCCCGATATTCAAATGGAAAGATCGATATAAATCGGAAATCCCGGTGGCCGTTACCATCTGCTTTTTGGTATTAAGGCCCTGGAGTTCAAAATCAAAATTAGCAATAGCCAATTGAATGGAATCTCCCTTATTAAAATCCAGCTTGGTCCGTTTGAGTTGTAGAGAATCTAAAAAAACTATGGGTAAGGATAATGTGCTGTTTTTTTGTTCTACAATCTCTCCTCCTTTTGGATTGCGTATGGAAAAATCAGCTTGATCCAACACAATTTTTTTAAAAACCCACTGCCTTTGTTCCAAAAATCGATTACGATCCCACTCTTTGATTTTTATATGTGGAAAAGATAAATGATGGGGCCAAGAGCCAACACTGTCATTAGGAAGCACTTCAAACCCAAATATTTGATAAGACTCTCGAGATACTGATTCTTTTTTAATCCGATTGACACTGAAAATCTGTGGGCCATTTTGGGGTTTAAACATAAGACCTGCTAAATCTAGTTTGTTCAATTCAACTGTAGAATCAAGTCGCCATTCGCTGCTTAGCTTGTTTACTTTCAAGGAATCTCCAGTAGGGCTTTCTAAAATTAGATTTAATTGATCTAGTCGAAATTGGGGTGTATGGACTGGTGAGGAAAGGTCGATTACCTGAGTTACTTTACCCTTTTTGCCGGGTTTAAGTTTGATATCAATACTTAGATCATTAACATTTATTGAATCACACTCATATTTACCAGTCATAATTTCATCTAAATCAGTTTGAAAGACTTCTAATCCTTGCAGGTAGAGAGTGGTGGAATCCAAAGAAGATATCCTTGAAAAATTGAGTTTTTGCAAAAAGTGGTCTTGCCCATTACTTAAAAAGCCCATTAGGTTGAAGCCTAAAGAGTCTTTTTGAAAATCTAAGCTTTCTACATTTATAGAAAAGGTGTCTGTAACGGAACTCCAGGATTCAGTGGAATTATCGAGTTGAATATTATCAGCCATAAAATTGTAATCTTCAACTGAAAACCAATCATCGACCACTAAATTCCCCTTGTTTATCCTAAGCAGATCTGTATTCAACTCTTTCAGGATTGAATTGCCTATTATTTTTTTGGCATACCTTAAATCGAAAGGAATGGAATCTTTTTTGCCTTCAATTGGAGAAATAAGAGTGGTATTTGGCTCCATCAGATATAGTTCACTGATGGATAAAGGCTTTTGTTGAAGAAAACCCAGATAATCAATACCTCCAATGCGGAGAAAGGGAATTTGCTGTACAATTTTAGTTTTGGAAGCATGAGGGACTTCACTATAGGGCTCCAGGTTTAGATTAAATAGGTCTATTTCCTTTTCTCTACCGGAAATCATAATTTTTTCAATACTCAATTGGTGAATTTGATCAGGCAAGTGTTGCTTCAGATTTCTTAATTGCAGATTAAATTCACGGAAAGGTGGATTTCTTTCAGAATAATCAAAATTATTGGGCTGGATAAAACAATCATACAAATTTAAATGATCGACCAAAAAATGGAGATCCCTACTTCTGGTTTCCTGATAATCAAGTCTGACCTGCCCCTGGTTTAATTGAATATTTTTAAAGTGAAGACTAGGTGCAAACTGTGACAACACATTCAAAACTGCACTTTGATTCGGCTTAGAAGCTTCTCTTAATCTTTTATTACCTCCTTTAATCCGGATATCAGGCTCTTGAAAAACAACCTGGTCCATTCTTAAATCATTATTGACATAGGATTCATAAAAATCAATTCCATTAAGATCTACCTGAGGAATATGCACCTCATATAAAGCAGGTCCGGAAGCGGCAGTCCAATTTTGTCGGGTAATGGAATCAATAGGTTCCATTTTAAGATTATGAAAGTTTAAAACGGAATCTTTGGTAGAAAGTCTAAGCTGATCAAAAGAAAACTTATGAATATTATCCGATAAAAAAAATTGCTGCTGATTGATTATCAGTTCAATGGATTCTGCATTCAGGAAATTTTGTTTACTAAGATTAGAATCAAGTACAAATTGATTAAGGTGAAAGTCAAATTCTTGAAGACTAAAGCTGCCCCCTGGCCTTTTATCCCTTTTTTGATATTGTAGTCCTGCATTTTCAATTTTGAGAGTTTTGATTTTTAAAAAATGCAGGTATTGTCCAACCAACTCAAGCAAGTTTATAGATTCAGTTGAAGCAGTAAGTCTTTGATTTTTTGAAAAATCAACAACAGAAAATTGAGGATCAATAATAGAAATTCCTTCAATGATTAGTTCCTGCTCCAGAAGAATTGACCGAATAGACTTTAATTGAATTTTGAAATGAGGTATGTTAATCCGAAAGGATCGCTGTATTCCAGCCAATCTAATATCATTTCTGGGAATGAAATTCAGGTTTTTAACGGTCAGCTCCTGTTCAAATATTTTGAACTCTAAGACCTCATAATCTAAGAGGTAATGTTCTGGCAACTCTCTTTCAATTAATTTATCGAGAGCCTGCCTTGCCAGGGTCTTGCCAACTCCATTTACCAAAAAAAAGAGATTGACAAACAAAAACAATGCTATCCAGGGCAGCACATAGATACGACTTCTTGTATTTGTTTTCTCTTTCATCATTCTAAAAATACAGCTTCCTGGAAAAACCTGTTTTAAATATCCCCTCTCAATTATTAATATCGGATAAGTTATTCAAATTCGAGCATATATTATGAAGTTGTTTAAAGTTATTCTTAAGCTCTGCGACAAACCCTGCTAACAATACCTCTGAAAATTGATTTTGAAAAAAACGCTATCGCTTCATTATTTCCTTAAATTACCATTGGTATTGATATTACCATTGGTATTGATATTGCCATTGGTATTGATATTGCCATAAACTCTTTTACAACAAGATGCTTTTTAGTTAGGATCATTTAAAAATTAACATAGTAGTATGAATAGGAGTAGGTTTTTCTTTTGCACGGTAACCATATTGTTATTGGCCGTCATTTTCCCCTACTGCGCAATTTCACAAGCAGAAATTTATGTAGATCAGGAGGGAATAATGAGGTGGCAAAAAAATAAATCAGAAGTAAAAGGATTTGGGGTAAATTATTCTGCCCCTTTTGCCCACTCTTACCGAATGGCAGTAAAACGAGGGGTTCCCATAACGAAAGCCATTGATGAGGATTTTTACCACTTCACCCGACTGGGTTTTGATGCTTACAGAGTTCACGTTTGGGATACTGAGATTAGTGACACTCTGGGTAACCTGATTGAGAATGACCACCTTAGAATTTTTGATTATCTGGTCATGCAAGCAAAAAAAAGAAGTATTAAATTATTAACTGATGTTACGCAGCACTGCATGCTGCGAGTTTTAAAAAAGCAAGTTCTTTGAAAGCAGCTTTAAGAGCTGCCAGGTATAATTTGGACTTCAAAGCGA
>JANQPA010000036.1 GCA_028285545.1 Saprospiraceae bacterium
TATTTCTTTGAGGGGTGATTTTTAAGGAAAAATTCCATTTTTCCTTAAAAATCACCCCTCAAAAAGAAAATTATTTGGTGGCTCAGAACGAGGAACGAGTTATGAGACGCTCTCATGTTAATTTCCAACGATATGTCAGTACCCACTGACAAAACTCTCCCTCTTTTTTCTTACTTTAGTTGGGATTTACTGAAACTGACCGTATGATGCAGAACTGCCTGGCCCAAACCCTAATAAATACTTCTACTTCACTTCTTTTGACCTTGAAGCGGCTTACTATATTTTGCCTGATTTTAGCTGGTCCATCAAACGTCTTATTTTCCCAGGGTTTATTTCCCAAAGGAGGGATTCCTAAAGGGGAGATGGGCTTCCCTCAGATAACTAATTATTTTGTTGAAAATTACAATGGAGAGCCTGAAAATTGGGCAATTGCACAAGATGATCAGGGCTTATTATATGTTGCTAATGATGCTGGGATTTTAATTTTTGACGGAGTGGACTGGCAAATTTATTCAACTCCAGGAGCTGGCCTTTCGCGGACATTAACTAAAGATTCCAATGGGAAAATTTGGGGCGGCAATGTAGGTGATTTGGGATACTACGAATATGATAGCATTGGACAGATTTCCTTTCAATCTATGCGACACCTAATACCGGAAATTTACCAAAATTTCGAAAATGTTTGGTATGCACATGCTAAGGGAGATACGGTTCTTTTTGTAACCAATTACAGTTTGTTCCAATATGCTCCTGGAATGGATTCTATGAAGGTTTATACTACCGAAGGAGAGCGGTTTCATGTCTCAGCATTGGTTAATGGACAATATTTCATTAGAGAGTGGGGAACAGGTCTTAAAATTTTAGAGAAGGACGAACTCCGATTACTCCCTGGTGGAGAGCGATTTGCACAGACTCGTATTTACAGTATCATTCCTTATGATGACGAGGGTCGATTATTAATTTGTACACGAGAGGAAGGGCTATTCCTATATGATGGGGTGAAGTTTTCACCATTTAGATCGGGTGCAGACTCTTACTTATTCGGTGAAAATGGAATTTACCATGCCTCCTCACTACCTGGAGGACAATTTGCCCTGGCCACCATCGGAAATGGGGTGATCATCATTGATAAAAATGGCAGATTACTATATAAACTTGACCTTTTTAATGGCCTTGCTGATAATTCAGCTGCTTACACCTTTGTAGATAAAGCTAATGCGTTATGGATTGCAACTGGCAATGGAATTTCGAGAGTAGCCATCAATAGTCCATATACTTATTTTAGTGATCCTGAGAACCCCATTGGTGTTATTTATGCTATTAAAAGATTTAAAAACCGTATTTACATAGGGACTTCCAGGGGAATTGCTTATTTGGCACCTAATACCGGGCGAATTATTCCCTTGGGAAACCTAACACAAGAGGTGTTTGCATTGGAAATAATAGGTGACAAACTGTATTGTGGAGGAAAAGAGGGTTTATTTAGTATCGAAAACCGTCAGCTTAAAGCAGAAAGACTCTCTGTTAATAGTGATTTCTCTATTGCCTCTCTGCTTCCATCAAAAGCGGACCCTAATCGATTATGGATAGGCTTGGGTTCAGGATTAACATCCTTATATCGAATGCCAGATGGGAGCTTGAATGAAGAAGAATATATTGTGGGTAGTGAAGGAGAGGTGTTCAATATTGTAGAAGGGAAACAAGGTGATTTGTGGTTGGGATATGTTCGCACGAATATGAGGCGAATACAATTCCCTAACTGGCCTTCTTTGGAAAGACCCACCGTTCGTACCTATTATGAGAGTGATGGCTTGTCTTCAGGTGGGAAATTAGTTTTTGATGTTAATGGCGACATATTTGCCTCTAAAAATGGCACCTATAAATGGGTAGAAAATGAAGATCGTTTTGAACTAACCAAGAATTTTGAAGGAAAAGATATTTTAGATGTTGAAGAAAATGGTAGTGTTTGGCTGGCTAATGATCGCTTTTCGGAATTGGCTATGGCTTTACCCGAGGAGGATGGCACTTATTCGATAAAAAAGGACTATCTAAGACCCCTTGCTGATGCTATTATCTCCAGTATTTATCAGGAGCGTAATGGGGTAGCCTGGATATCTACTGGTGAAGGTCTGGTTAAATATAATCCCAACAAGGATAACCCTGAAGCAAATGCTTATTCCACCCTCATTCGCCAAATTATTATTGGACCAGATTCTCTTATTTATGCTGGCAATGTAACTCTCCCCAGACCTACAATAGATTTTTCTTTAAATACCATTAGTTTCAAATTCGGTGCACCTAGTTTCCATTTGACAGAAAAGACCGTATTTCAAACCTGGTTAGAAGGATATGATAAAAAATGGTCTTCTTGGACTGATCAACCTTATAGTACCTATGCCAACCTTCAAGAGGGTAAATATAAATTAAAGGTCAGAGCTCGAGATATCAATGGAACGGTAGGCCAACAGGCCGTCTTTCAGTTTTCTATTCCAGTTCCCTGGTACCGACAGTGGTGGGCCTATGTCTTTTATATTTTTGCAGGACTGGGTTTAGTATATGCCCTAATTTTATGGAGGACGGTTCAACTTAGAAAACAACAAGAGCGCTTAGAGCTTTTAGTAGAAGAACGAACCCGAGAGCTAAGCACCGTCAATCAAGTTAGTCGGGCTTTATCAGAGCAATTGGAATTTAGCGAATTAATAAAATTAGTAGGAGACCAACTAAGGGATTTGTTTGAAGCCAACATTGTTTATGTAGCCTTATTGGATGAGAACACTCAAATGATTAATTTCCCTTATCAACACGGGGATGTCATTCCTCCTTTGCCACTGGGACAGGGACTTACCTCCAATATCATCCAAAACAAAAAACCAATTTTAATCAATAGAGAGGTGGATAAAAGATATGAAGAGTTAGGAATTAATCAGCATGGTAAGCTGGCTTCCTCTTATTTGGGTGTCCCAATCCCTTCCGGTAATGAGGTTATTGGAGTACTTAGTGTTCAGAGTACAGAAAAAGTCAATCGCTTTGACCAAAATGATCAGAGTTTATTGAGAACACTGGCTGCTCATGTAGGTATTGCCTTACATAATGCCAAATTATTTGAGGATACCAAACAGGCCAAGGCCGCGGCAGAAGCTGCCAATGAAGCAAAAAGCAGTTTCCTTTCTACCGTAAGCCATGAATTGCGTACCCCTCTGACCTCAATTCTTGGCTTTGCTAAGATTATTCAAAAAAGATTAAATGAAAGGATTATTCCTGTTTTAAAAGAAGAAGACCTTAAGGTCAATAGAGCCGTTAACCAGGTAAAAGAAAACCTCGAGATTGTCATTTCGGAAGGGCAACGTCTAACTACTCTTATCAATGATGTATTAGATCTTGCAAAAATTGAAGCTGGTAAGGTAGAATGGAATATGCAGAAGATTTCCGTTATTGAGGTTGTCCAACAAGCTAAAGCTACTACTTCTGCTTTGTTTCATGAAAAAAAATTGAAATATGAAGAAAATATTCACGGAGATTTTCCCCAGATACTAGGTGATCGAGATAAGCTTCTTCAGGTCATGATTAATCTTTTATCTAATGCCGTGAAATTTACAGATAAAGGAACTATTACTACAACGGCCAAGATGACAGATGAGGGTATTCAGGTTAGTGTTAAGGATACCGGGATAGGAATCGCTCAAGAGGATATCCATAAGGTGTTCGACAAATTTAGGCAAGTAGGTGACACCCTTACGGACAAACCCAAAGGAACAGGCCTTGGCCTCCCGATTTGCAAAGAAATTATCGAAAAACATGGAGGAAGAATCTGGGTTGAAAGTGATCCTCTAGGGCAGTCAGGTGAAAGTGGTAGTACCTTCTATTTTACCATCCCCCTTTCTCAAAAGCAAAAAGAAAAATCACAACAGCTACAGTTTGCCGGTTTAATTAACCAACTGAAGAAACAAGTACCCATCTCAACTATTTCCTCGAAAGCCCGCCAGGATCAAACTATTTTAGTAGTGGATGATGAAGCTCCCATCCGGGAACTCCTACGCCAGGAATTAAGTGAGATAGGTTATCATATCGAAACGGCAGAAAATGGGAAAAAAGCTCTAGAAAAAATCAGAGATAATAAGCCGGATGTGATCATTCTGGATGTGATGATGCCCGAATTAAATGGCTTTGATTTGGCTGCCATCCTGAAAAATGATCCTAAAACAATGGATATTCCTATTTTGATTTTATCTATCATCCAGGATAAAGAAAGAGGGTTCCGGATAGGTGTAGATCGATATCTAACCAAACCGGTAGACACTGAAATGTTGTTTAATGAAGTAGAGGAACTGCTTAACCAGGGTATCTCAACTAAAAAAGTGCTGGTTGTAGATGAAAACACTTCAACCATTAGCACCCTAACTCAGGTACTTTCTGCTCGTGGCTATCAGGTTGCTGAAGCCGGTTCTCAGGATTTACTTGAAAAAGCAAAGGATATTTTACCAGATGTCATTATCCTTAATTCAGTGTTGGATGGAAGAGAGGAAATTGTGAAAAGCTTGAGATTTGAAAAAGGACTGGAGAATGTTTTGTTTTTGTTGTATCAATAATGTGTTCACGGATTCACGTGTTCACGGTTTCACGTATAACCGTGAACACGTGAATCCGTGAACACATATTTTCAAATAACCAATAACCAATAACCAATAACCAATGTTAAAACCCCTTCAAATATTGGTTTTATTATTAGTTGGAGTGAGTACGTCGATGCTCGCACAAACTCATAATATAGTATTTGAAGATTTCACTGCAAATGGGGTGATGGAGGGGAAATCCATTATCAAAATAGTACAGGATCATGAGGGGTTCATGTGGTTTGGTGCTTTGGACGGTTTGTATCGATATGATGGAAACAGGATAAAAGTGTTTCAATATGATGAAGAGGATAGCACCAGCATTAGCGATAATTATATTCGGGCCTTATTTGTAGACAGTAAAGGTACTTTATGGGTTGGCTCCTGGAATAATGGTTTAAACAAATATGATCCCGAACAAGAAAATTTTTATCGATATCAATACAATCCTGATGACCCCAATAGTATCAGTGCAAATAATATAGAAGATATACAGGAGGATAGTAAAGGAAGGCTTTGGATTTCCACAGGTAGTAGTGGCCTAAATTTGTTTGACTACGATAATGAACATTTCAAGCAATTTAGGGCGCCTGAATATTTTAGCAATGATTCTCTTTGGGTGGTGTGCGAAGATCAAGATCAAAAATTATGGGTAGGGCACCAGAATGGTGTTGATTGTTTAAATTTGAATACGCTCAAAAAGGAAAATCTTTCCTCTGAATTTGATCAATTAAAAGGTTTTTGGGTAACCGCTATCCATGAGGATATTAAGGGAGATATTTGGTTTGGAACCTGGAGAAATGGCTTATTCCGATGGAAAAAAGACATCAAGAAATTAGAAGAAGTTTTTTATGCTAATGGAGAAAAGGCAATTAGTACCAAAGACTTTTTTGATGGCCAGGATGACTTACTTTGGATCATCAATAAAGATATATCCTTTATGGATTTAGAGAAAAATAGACTGGTAAAATATAACTCTCCTGCCAATGCTGCCTTTAAAATTGAAAATAGGGAAAACTGGCCAATTTGCCAGGATAATGAGGGGACGATATGGATAGGGTCATGGGGTGGCTTAGCTAAGCATAAACCCAGTTTGAATATATTTGATTACTCCTACAAAAAATTTTTTCAGGATGCTTCATTTTATAATGACACCATCCAATCCATTAAAGAAGATGATCAGGGGAATTTGTGGATTATTTGGAATGAAGCTATAGGTTATTGGGACCTATCAAAAGAAAGCATCCAATACTTTGATTTAAGAGGAAAGTTATCTTATAGAGGCGAAAATTGGATAATAACAAATTTATTTCAGGATTCTCAGGGGCTTATTTGGTTGTCAACTCACTTCGGACCTTTCGTGTATGATATTAAAAAAAATGCTATAACTCATTTAAATGAATTATTGGAGACACCCAAAAAGGGTTTATCTATCCATACTCCTGAATTTGTGGAAGATAAAAATGGAAATATTTGGATAGGAACGATGGAAGGTGGAATGTTTTGTTATGATTATCAAAATAATACCATTCAAAATTTCCATCCAATAACAGATGATTCAAGTAGCCTTGGATATAATTTAATCGAAGACATCTACCTCGATAAGGACGAAATTTTATGGGTTGGTACATATGGGGCAGGGGTTGATCGCTTTGATCCAAAAACTAGAAAAGTAAGTCACCACTTTAAAAATGAACCAGCTAATCCAAATAGCCTAAGCCAAGATCGAGTTCTGGACATAATAGAAGATAATTTTGGAAATCTATGGATAGGTACTGAAGATGGACTTAATGTTTTGGACAAGAAAACTTTTAAAGTGACCAATCTTTCCGAAAAACTAAACTTAGGCAAAGGGTTTTTTGATCGTTTGAAAATAAATAAATCTGGCCAGGTTCTAGCAAATCATTTAGGAGAATTAATCGTCATTGATCCACAAGATTACAGTTATAAAACCATTGGAAAATCAGAGGGCCTATTAGGCCTAAAAGAGAGCTCTGTTAGTATTCCTGAATATGCTTTGGTGAGTAAATTGGATCGTGTCTTTTTCGTAGAATCTAAAAATAATATTCTCAGTTTTCATCTGGACAGCATCAAAAAAAATACACTTATTCCTTCTGTAAAAATTATTGGATTGAAATATAGACGGATGGAAGATGCCCAGGAAAAGCAGTTTGAATTTGAAGGCTTACCCCAGAAAAAATCAGTAAGATTGTCTTATAAGGATGATTTGATTACTATTGACTTTGCTAGTTTGAGTTTTTTTAAAGCAGCACAAAATCAATTTAAGTATCGCTTACTTCCTTCCAATCCTAACTGGATAAATTTAAATCAGCAGTCTAGTGTGAATTTTATGAATTTGCCCTCAGGTAATTACACTTTTGAGGTCATGGGCTCCAATGGTGATGGGATTTGGAATCCGGAACCTACCAGCCTTAACATTTATATTGCACCACCTTGGTGGGCTTCCCCCTTGGCCAGGTTAGTTTATGCCCTTTTCTTTTTAACGGGTATTTTTATTTTTATTCGACTGCGACTGCGTGGCCTCATCCAGCGTCAAAAAATATTGGAGGAACGAGTGGAACAACGTACCCATGAGCTGGCAGAAGCCAAACAGGAAGCCGAAGCGGCTAATGAAGCAAAATCAATATTTTTGTCAACCGTTAGTCACGAGTTAAGGACTCCACTAACATCGATTATCGGTTTTACCAAATTGAATAAAAAAAGCCTGGAGGAAAGAATAAGTCCTGCCATTTCCGAAAACAATGAGAAAGCCCAAAAAGCAATAAAAAAGTTGAATCAAAATTTAGATATTGTAAGTGCTGAAGGGGAGCGTCTGACGACTTTGATAAATGACCTATTGGATCTTGCCAAAATCGAAGCCGGGAAAATAGATTGGAAAATTGAAAAAGTAAATCCAAATGAGGTATTAGAACATGCTTTGTCATCTACAGCTGTCCTTTTTGAACAAAAAAAACTTCGACTAAGCAAACATATCCCAAAAAAGTTAGGCTTTATCAAGGCAGATAAGGATAGAATTATTCAGGTGGTCATTAATTTAATTAGCAACGCTGTTAAATTTACGGAAAAAGGATGGGTAAAAGTTTCTGCGGTCCAGGAAAACGAAAACTTATTGGTTCGCGTTCAGGATTCCGGAAAAGGGATTGCCTTTAGCGACCTGCCCAAGGTTTTTGAAAAATTTAAGCAGGTTGGAGATAATATGACCGATAAACCTGATGGAACGGGCCTTGGCCTCCCTATATGCAAAGAGATTATTGATTTCCATAAAGGAGAAATCTGGGTAGAAAGTGAAGAAGGAAAAGGAAGTACTTTCTCCTTCCTATTACCAATGGAAAAAGAAAGTTGAAACCTGACCTAAAAGCTTAAAAATCAAAGATTAATTTAACGATTAACAAATAACAAATAACCACAAACTAAAAATAAAACATGCAGCCTAAAATTCTTATTGTTGATGATGAAATGCATATAAGAGCTCTAATAGAACAGACCTTGGAAGAACTAGAGGATGATGGGGTAGAATTATTTACTGCCCAAGATGGAGAGGAAGGTTTGAATATTATTCGGGAGGAGGAACCGCAGCTGGTCTTTTTAGATGTTATGATGCCAAAAATGAATGGATTTGAAGTGTGCAGGAAGGTAAAAAGAGAAGATGGCATGAATATATACATTGTTATGTTAACTGCAAAAGGCCAGGAATTTGACCGCCAAAAAGGTGAAGAGGTAGGAGCAGATATTTACATGACTAAACCATTTGATCCTGATGCATTGCTGGAAAAAGCACGGGAAGTTTTGAAATTAGAATCATGAGCTTCATAAAACTCAAAAGTATTCTTGGAAAACGAAAAAACGATCGGGCCACCATTGAACAAATGATGAATACTTTGCAGGGCCCCCTGGCAATCTTTGACCATAAAAATAACTTACTGCTCGGAGATCCTTTGGCCAATGGTTTTACCACAACCATTGGTGAGGATTCACAGATCGTAGGTTCAATAAAAGGTCCTGAATCATCTGTTAAGCTAATCAAAAGTATGCTTGAACTTCTTTTGTCAAAGCAAGCAGAAAAGAAGGAAATAGGCAATGAAGTACTTTTGTTATACCGAGAGGTAAACCTAATTTATGGTTTTTCAGAACAATTGGCCAAAACCATAAAGCCGGATCAGATCGCTCATACCGCCCTCAAGCAGGCCCAGCAATTGATAAAGGCAGATGCTGGATGGGTACTGTTAATTGAAGAAGCCAAAAACCAACTCACTAGTCTGGCGACCTTGGGCACAGAAGTCGATTCTGAAAAAATGGACGAAAAGGATGATAAGATTATTATGAACATCCTCTCCGAAGGGAAACCGGATATTATTAATAATACCGCAAAAGACGTCCGTACCAAAAATGAACAACTGAATTTACAATCCTTAATTTATGCTCCGCTACAGATTGGTGAACGCATTATTGGTTTAATAATATTAGGGACGCTGGAAAGAATGGATTATAAAGCCAATGACTTAAAGCTTCTAAGTACCCTTTCCATGCAAGCTGCTTCTGCAATAGAAAGTGCTCTGCTTTATGAAAAGACAATTATGGAGGCTAGAGAGCGGGAGGCCTCTCTTCGGAGAATTGATCGCTTAAAAGATCAATTCCTGGCTAATACTTCTCATGAGCTCAGAACTCCTCTTAACGGAATTATTGGCCTATCTGAATCTTTGTTTGATCAATTGGAAAAAGAAGAGCAGAAAGAGGATTTGGAAATGATCATTGCCTCTGGCAAAAGACTTAGAAATCTCGTTAATGATATTCTGGATTTTTCAAAATTAAAAGAGCAGGATATAAAATTGTTTTTAAAGCCTATTGATGTCCGAACGATATGCGATGTGGTGATCAGATTGCTACGGCCATTAATGAAAGGGAAAAACATACAGCTCCTTAAGGAAATCCCTGATCAACTACCCTTGGTCCAGGCAGATGAAAACAGACTCCAGCAAATTTTATACAATCTAATAGGGAATGCCATAAAATTTACTGAAAAAGGGAAAGTCTCCATTATAGTTAAGCCTTTAACGGACTTTGTAGAAATCGAAGTTAGAGACACCGGTATAGGGATTCCTAAAGATAAGCAAGATCGCATTTTCAACTCTTTTGAGCAAGCCGATGGAAGTATTGAGCGAAAATACGGAGGAACAGGGCTTGGTTTGAGTATTTCCAAGAAGCTGGTAGACCTTCATGGGGGTGAATTGAGAGTGGAATCTGAAGAGGGTAAAGGGGCAAGTTTTTATTTCAGTTTGCCTATTTCTACTGAAACTAAGCCTTCGAATAATGTGGAACCCCTGGTAGCTTCCAATTTAAGAGAAAGGATATTAACTGAACAAGCTGAAGAGGCACCATTACCGGAATTGCTTAGTCAATTTGAAAATGGAGCTGAAAAAATTAGCATCCTGGCAGTGGATGATGAGGCCATAAATCAAAAGGTTCTCCAAAAACATTTGTCTAGTGAGCTTTATCATATAACCAGTGCCATGGATGGCCGTTCTGCCTTGGAGTTGATTGATTCCGGCCAAAAATTTGATTTGGTATTATTGGATGTCATGATGCCAAGAATGTCAGGATATGAAGTATGCCAAAAGATCCGTGAAAAATACCTGGCCTCAGAGCTACCTATTATTTTGGTAACCGCCAAAAATCAAGTGGAAGATCTTGTTCACGGCCTATCAGTAGGTGCCAATGATTACCTGGCTAAACCCTATAGTAAAGCTGAATTTCTTGCTCGCATCAGGGCTCATTTAAATTTGCACAGAATACATACTGCTACCGGCAAATTTGTTCCTTATGACCTGATAAAAGTATTGGGAAGAGAATCCATCCTAGATGTAGTTTTGGGAGATCAAGTGGAGGAAGAAGTAACCGTAATGTTTTCAGACATTAGAGAGTATACTACTCTTTCTGAGACCATGACTCCCGAGGAAAACTTTAAGTTCCTAAACAGCTATATCGGTAGGGTAGGACCTGTGATCGATGCCAACGAGGGATTTATTATTCGATTTCTGGGTGATGGCATTATGGCCCTCTTTTTAAGATCGGCTGAAGATGCCATTAGGGCGGGAATTGATATGCAAAAGATCATCCAAAACTATAATAAAGAACGGGAGGAATTTGGTAAACGGCCCTTAAAAGTGGGCATAGGAATGCACAAGGGACCCTTAATTATGGGAATCATGGGGAATGAGAAAAGATTGGAAGCTAACCTGGTCTCGGATACCGTTAATTCTGCTTCCCGAATGGAGGGACTTACAAAATACTATGGCTCCTCTCTAATTATTACCGAACCCATGCTCTTGCAAACCGGTGAAAAGCCAATTTTTAAATACAGATCCCTGGGAAAAGTACAGGTAAAAGGGAAAAAGAAGGCTATAGAAATTTATGACGTGTTTGAAGCAGATAATCCAGAAATTTTCTCAAAAAAACAGCAAACTAAATCTATTTTTGAATCTGGACTGCAAAAATACTATGAACGTTTATTTGAGGAGGCTACTGCCGCATTTGCACAAGTATTGAGCATCCATCCAGAAGATAAAGCCGCCCAACTTTATTTGAGTAATGCAGTTCGATATCATAATTCAGGAGTAAGGGCAGATTGGGAAGGCATAGAGGTTATGGATGTCAAATAATAAGTACTTTGACAGTATTTACTTAATATAATCCCGCGCCGCGGGATTATATTAAGTAAACAAACAACAAATAGCCAACAACGAAAAACTGATAACTACATAGGTAGTATGAATGAAAAACTCGAATTCTACTGGTATTCTTTGAATAAAATAATGGATCACATTCGGTTTTCGGATGCCAAGGCAGCTTTATTTTTATCCGTTTATGGCATATTGATTAGTTTATTTTTTACTCAGTCTCCTGATGTCTGGGCAAATATTTTAAAAGGTTCAAATACCAAACAACTTCTTCTGATAATTACCGGAGTTTTTTCAGTAGCCTCGATCTATTTTTCATTTAATGCTGTGAATCCACGCCTAAAAAACCCCGCCTCCAAATCCATAATTTATTTTGGAGATATCTATAAAAAATTCAAATCAGCGGAAGAATATTATAATTTTGGGCAAGATAGATTTAAAGACATTGAGGCGGTCTTCAGAGATTTATCTGATCAAGTATATGTAAATGCGGGGATTGCCTACAAAAAATTTTATAATGTTTCCTGGGCACTTCGGTTTTTTGTACTGAGTATAATTAGTTTTTTGATTTCAAATTTATTTTGAAAAACATTTACACAGAATTTCCTGCTTTCCCTTCCTGATGAAAATCTAATGACCAGATTTTATTTTGACAATAGTATGCTTTACCAGATTTTTTTATCATAAAGTTTCGAAAGCCAGAATGTATATGCTATTTTTATATCTCTAATGTAAACACGCTTGAAGAGTAACACACTTATATAATGAGTGACACCCAACACTTAAAGGACACAAAGACCTATTTCAATAGTGATGCTGCCCAGGCATTTTACCAATCGGTTTGGGGAGGGGATGATATTCATGTAGGGGTATACGATGACCCGAGCTTAACCATAGGTGCTGCCAGTAGAGAAACCACTAAAAAAATGGTCGACATTCTTCCGTCTTCAGTAGATGGAAACACCCGAATCTTGGATCTTGGATCAGGTTACGGTGGCGCAGCTCGATATGTTAGCTGGCATTACGGATGCAAAGTGGATTGTTTGGATATTAGTGAAAAGCAGAATGAAGTAAATACCAAAAAAATCAAAAGAGCCGGATTGGATCAGCTTATCCATGTAATTGAAGGAGATTTCCAGAAAATCCCATCTGAGGATAGTGCTTATGATATCATTTGGAGTAATGATGCTCTACTGCATAGCGAGGATCGCGGAAAAGCCATTCAGGAAATTAGTAGAGTTTTGCGCCCAGGAGGCTGGTTTATTTTTACAGATATTTTGCATGGAGAAAAAGCAGCTAGGGGATCATTAAAAGCAATTCTGGAAAGACTTCCCGCTCAGTCCCTAAGCACCCTCAAAGATTATCAAAAAATGCTTCGGAATGTTGATTTTGAAGAGGAATATATGGAGGAATTGCCTCAACACCTGATTACTCATTACACTCGAATTCAAAAAGAATTTAAATCAGAAAAAAAAGTGCTTATTGAAAATATGGGAGAGGAATCCTATCAAAAATACCTTAAAGGCCTGAGCCTTTGGGTTAGAGGTGCCAAAAAAGGGTATTTGAATTGGGGCATTTTCTTGTATCGAAAGGCTAAGAAGTGAAGCTGTTTGGCAGTTCGATCCAAAAACCTTACTTACCTTTAGTAGATAAAAGCAATTACCATTTTCAACATTATAAGTTGAAAGACCTTAAAACCCATTATTTATGAAAAGGGGGTATAAAACACCTGGGGTTTATATAGAAGAAAAGAATGCCTTTGCGACATCTATTATAGCAGTTCCCACTGCTGTTCCTGCCTTTATTGGTTACACCGAAAAGTCTGAAAGTGGCTCAAAATCTTTGAAAGGAGAACCCATGAAAATTGAATCTTTTGCAGAGTATGAACGATTTTTTGGTGGAGCCCCTCCAACCCAAATTAGCCTGAAAATCGATGACACCGGAAAGGCTAAGTATGAGGTAGAAATCGATCCAACAAGCCGCTTCTTTATGTACCATTCTATGAAAATGTTCTATTTAAATGGAGGTGGAACTTGTTACATTGTATCAGTAGGACCTTATCAAGACAAGGAGAACAAACTAACGACCAAGAGTAAAGATGATCTTGCAGAAGGAATCAAAAAGCTATTAAAGTACCCAGAACCTACCATGGTACTGATCCCTGATGCTGTCTTATTAGACAGCACGGAATGTTACGATTTGCAAAAAATGATGATTGACCATTGCGGTGAAGAAATGCGCAATAGAATTGCCATTTTGGACGTATTTAATGGATTTCGGAAAGAAGATGTCAATGGCAACCCTGTCAATGCTATTGACGACTTCCGAGAAAACATAGGTAGTAGACATTTGGATTTTGCTGTTGCTTATTATCCGTGGTTGTATACTTTCGGAATTAGTACCAATAGACCAATCATGGATAATATTTCCAATAAGAAAGATTTAGTTGATCTTTTGAAGGCCGATTTTCCAGATGAAGGCTCTGAGGAAGAAAAAGCGAAAAATAAATTAATTAATGAGCAAATTTTGAAACTAAAAACAGCTAAAGGGGAGGACCTGAAAGCAGTTGAACAATCCGTTATTGCTCAAAGTCCCTTATTTAATGAAATTATCAAAGATATTCGCGAAGTTCTTAGTCTAATACCTCCTTGCGGAGCCATTGCCGGGTGTATATCCTATGTAGATAATTCTATGGGTGTGGCTCACTCACCAGCCAATATCGATATTAGTGGTGTGACAAAACCAAGTATTGTCATTTCTAATAAAATACAGGAAGATCTTAATTTACCCCTCAATGGAAAGGCCATTAATGCTATCCGTGCCTTTCCCGGAAAAGGAATCATGATATGGGGGGCTCGAACAATGGACGGTAATAGCCAGGATTGGCGCTACATCTCGGTGCGTAGGACGATGATCATGATTGAACAATCCATTAAGATTGCCATGGGAGCATATGTATTTGAACCCAATAATCACACAACCTGGCAGGGTGTAAATAATGCTATTACAAATTTTCTTACTGCTCAATGGACTAATGGAGTGCTGGCAGGGGCTACTCCCCAGGAAGCTTTTTCAGTAGATGTAGGCCTGGGAGTGACTATGACACCTAATGATATTTTGGATAATATCATGAAAGTATCTGTTAAGGTGGCTGTAGTCCGTCCTGCGGAATTCATTGTGATTTCCTTCCAGCAAAAAATGCAAGCTAGCTAATGCTGTGTTTGTATACTTAACTTTTTCAACATCATAAATCTTAATAAATGGATAGTACTAATAATGATAAGTGGCCCATATCGAAGTTTTATTTTCTAGTAACATTAAAAGGAGGCCTTGTAGAGGGAGATATTAGTTTTCAGGAAGTCTCCGGCCTGGATCAGGAAACTGATATCATGGAAAACGGACATGTTGATAGCCCTACCTTTGGAACCATCAAAATGCCGGGAATGATAAAAAACACCAATGTAGTATGTAAAAAAGGAATCATTTCTGCTGATAAGGGATTGCTAGATATGTTTAATGACATCTTTAAGGATAAAAAATATTATGCAACTTTAGCTGAAAGGATGACCATCACCATCAAGCTACTCGATGAAAAGGGAGAACCCGTAATGACATGGGAATTGACCAGAGCTTTTCCTGCTAAATTACAAGGAACGGACCTTAAATCAGATTCTAGTGAAATTGCTATAGAAATGATGGAATTTGCTCACGAGGGTATCACGGTTACTATGTAATCTACCTAATTTAATTATCCTTTGTAAGGATTGAGGGAAACAAGCTCTCTTCAATCTTATTCATTTTGAGAACATTGCAGGCTAAATCGTAAGCAAACCTTATATGTTGATCCATTGAAAGGGCATTGTAGAAAGTGGAAGAAAACAAAATACTTGCTTTAGGAGACAGTGTGGAAGGGATGCCAATTACAAATGGAATCTGTTCTGCAATTAACCTGATTTGATCCTCATGATAACAAGAATCTAAAATTACACATTCTATTTGTTTGGAAAACAGTTGAAATAAATCAGCTAGTGGTTTTGCTTCAATCAATTGTTCCTCACCGTCCAAATTTGTTAGAATCAGGCCAGGTTGGCCATTACCACAGAAGTGTAAAACATGAGGATTGTACTCTAATAATAAGTTGGATAGATCTCTTATCTTATTAGCCTTTTTATCAATAAGCTTAAGTCGTTTTTTTTGTGAGGATTTTAAAAATCCAGCTTCTATCAATTCTTTTTGTTGCTCTAATTTTAAGGTCGCTGCATTCGTTAAACTAAGTGCTACAAATAAAATAGTCATTTCCTCAGATGTAGATTTCTTGACTGTTTTTTCATTCGGTGAAGATTTTTTAGTTAAATCAATAATTTTAGATTTCGAATCATTATTTGGCCCTGGTATAACTTCTAGAGGGGAGCTGGATGTTACTTCCTTTTCATATTGATGGATTAAATAGAGCAGCGATTGAACCTGCTTTTTTTGTTGGATCGTAGCTTGTTCATGAGCAATTAAGCCCATCTGAATATTTCTCTGTAGGGTAGTGTGCTGTGCTTTTAAGTGCAAAAGGGCAGCCTCAATTCCTTTAGACAAAGGGACCAATTTGAGAAATGATTCTATGGCCTTTTTAATCTGACCTTTGCTGATCTGATCTTTAATACTATTTATTTCCATTTGGCTGATGGTTATGGTGTAATGATGGAGCTTATTGATTAAAATTAGTTTTAAAGCTAAATATTAATGCTTAAATTTTTTTCGGAAAATACTTGGACTTACATTTTTCTCCTTAGAAAATATCCTGTTAAAATGAGTAGAACTATTGAATCCTGATTCAAAAGCAATTTCACTAATGTTTTTATTGCTCTCTACCAGCAATTGACATGCCCTGCCAATACGCAGTTCATTTAGATACTCTGTGAAAGTTTGTCCGGTCATTTTTTTAAAAAAACGACAAAACGAGGTGATGGTCATATTTGCAATAGTAGCGATTTCATCCAGGCTAATGTCTTCAGCAAACTTTTGATGGAGAAACTGACAAACCTGATCCAACCTTTCTTCATTTTTTTTGCCTAAGACTGGTTCATATAATTTGGAAGCGATTAGTTCATAATCCTTGCAAGAAGATAATTTTTCTAAAACCTCAAAGAGTTTCATCATTTTTGAAATACCTGATAATTTCTCTAACTCGATAAGGTTATCCTTGATTTTAGTCAGGCAGGAACCTTTAAAATGAATTCCTCTGGAGGATCGAGAAAACATTTCTTTAATATTTCTGAATTCATTTAATTGAAAATTGAAAATAGACTCAGGAAATTGGATTACCATGGCTTTGTTTTTCTTAGATATAGGGCCATTATGGTTATCTGATGCCCAGGTATGGGGCAGATTTGGACCTAAAAAAATTAAATCCCCGTCTTCGTAATTGCAGACATGGTCACCCACTAACCTTAAGCCCTTACTTTCAACTATATAGGTAAGTTCATACTCTGGATGGTAATGCCAATTAAATTCAAATTGATCACTTATGTTCCAATAACATAAAAAAGAGGAATCTGAGTTTTTTACTTTAATGTGTTCTAACTCCGCCTTCATCCTGCACTTTATTTGTCAAAAAATTACATTCTTTAAGTATAAAAATGACAAAATAAGGTCAAAATCTGAAAATATTGGTAAGAATAAAATTGCAAACCTACTATTATCTTTGAGTAAATTAATCAACCCAATACCCCAATACCCTAATACCCTAATACCCCAATACCCAAAACCCAAATATCCAATTATCCTAACACACCAATACACTTATTACAATGTCAAAGTCAAACTCCTTTCTCCTTTTTATCTTTTTTTCCTTTTCAGTAAGCCTTTTTTCCCAGAAGCCAGTCGTTAATAAAGTCGAACCTCCCAATTGGTGGATAGGCATGAAGTGGAATACTGTTCAGCTTATGCTATATGGAGAGAATCTGGAGGGAATAATGGCAAATGTTGAGCAAGAAGGCTTGAATATCCAAACCGTTCACACCTTAAAAAATCCCAACTATGCATTTTTGGACCTCAAAATTTCCCCAGATCTGGAGCCTGGAACTTATCCCATCAATCTGACCAAGAATGGACATAGCACCACCATTAATTATAAAATAGAAAACCGAGAAAATAATGAGGGGAGACATCAAGGCTACGATCAATATGATGTGATGTATTTGATCACTCCAGATAGGTTTGCCAATGGTGATCCCGCAAATGATAAAGTGGAAGGGTTACGAGATGAATTTAATCGATCTGTTGATGGCATGCGCCACGGAGGAGACCTGAGAGGGATCATCAATCGTCTTGATTATTTAAAGGATTTGGGCATCACTACTTTGTGGTTAAACCCAGTATTGGAAAATAGTGGGCGGGGAAGTTATCATGGATATGCTGCTACTGATTTGTATCAAATTGATGCTCGATTTGGAACCAATGAAGACTATAAAGAATTGGTTGAAAAATGTCATCAAAGGGGTTTGAAGGTAGTGTTCGATCATGTTAATAATCACATTGGGATTGAACATGATTGGATGAATAACTTACCAATGGAAGATTGGATCAATGGCAGTAAGGACAATTACATTCTTGATCGGCACTACAAATACTCCATTTTTGATCCTAATGATGATGGAACTTCTGCACAAATGCTGCGCGATTTCTGGTTTGTACCTTCCATGCCGGATTTGAACCAAAGAAATCCTTATGTTGCAAAATACCTTACTCAAAACATGATCTGGTGGATAGAATATACTGGATTAGATGGCATAAGAGAGGATACTTACCCTTATCCAGATCAGCCTTTTATGGCCGATTGGTCAAAGGCATTACTCCATGAATATCCCAATCTGAATATCGTAGGAGAAATATGGAATCCTGATCCTGTAGCTTGCGCCATTTTTCAAACGGGATCACCTCTAAGTGATCAGCTAGGATATGAAACTCATTTACCCTGTGTGATGGATTTTCCCATGTCAAATGTCTTAAGAGAGTATTTGCAAGGGAAACGATTGGAACCTCTTTATGGGGTTTTTGCGCAGGATTTTTTATATGGTGATCCCAGAAACGTACTCACCTTTATTGACAATCACGATATGACCAGAGGGATTTTTGAGACGAAGGGCGCAGACTGGAAAACGAAAAACAAAAAAATTAAGCAGGCACTTACCATACTAATGACTACCCGGGGAATTCCACAATTATTATATGCCACTGAGATTAACATGAAAGGCGGCCAAAGCCATGTGGAGCTTAGAGCTGATTTTCCGGGGGGCTGGAAAGAGGATGATAGAAATGCCTTCGAAGATTCTGGTCGGACGGAAGAAGAAAACGATGTTTTTAATTTTACCAAAAAATTATTGAATTTAAGATTGCAACAGCCAGAATTGGTAGATGGAAAATTCATCCAGTTTTCTCCTACCTATCGTAGGAATGTATATAAATACCTTAAAATTGGGGCCAATCACACCTATTTGATGATTATTAATGGTCATGATCAGGAAAAGGAAATTGATTTGTCAGAATTAAACCGTCATTTGGATGGAGTTAAATCTTTTCAAAATCTAATGAATGATGAAATAATCCCTTATGATCAATCAGGTACACTTAAAATGGAGGCATTAGGTGTTTACATTCTTCAATTGAAAAAATGATGCTATTTTCAGGATGATAATAGAAGTAGTATAAATCTATACCCCAATACCTTAATATTTAAGTAATCCGAATTAGGTGATTAGGATATCCATTACTTATAAAATTCAAACCATCCTTTATTTTTAAGAAAACTGTGTATGAAACTTAAACAAACCGTTATTTTTTCACTTTTACTATTTCTTCTTTTTCAATGCACTTCTAATCCTGATTCAGAATTAAGTGAAGAAAAAGGACCCCCAAATATCATTCTCATCATATCTGATGATCATGCTTTTCAAGCATTAAGTGCCTATGATTCAACCTTAATTCAGACACCCAATATTGATAGGCTTGCCAAGGAGGGTGTTTTATTTAATCGGGCCTTTGTGAGCAACTCCATTTGTTCACCGAGTAGAGCGGTGATTTTAACCGGAAAGCATTCCCATTTAAATGGGCTAAGAGACAATATTCAGATATTTGATAGTACCCAACAGACCTTCCCAAAATTGCTGCAGCAAGAAGGTTATCAGACTGCGGTGCTAGGAAAATGGCATCTCAAATCTCAACCCACTGGTTTTGATTATTGGAGGGTTTTACCTGATCAAGGACATTACTATCAACCAGAATTTAGAACACCAAATGGATTAGACACCATCGATGGGTATGTGACGGATGTTATCACCGACTTGGCCATCAACTGGCTTGATAATTTGAGAAATGATACCATGCCTTTTATGATGATGTACAATCATAAAGCACCTCACCGTGAGTGGCTTCCTGGTCCCAATCACCTTGGTGCTTTTATGGCTGAACCCTTAGCTGAACCTGCTTCACTTTTTGATGATTATCAAGGGAGGGGAAGAGCTGCCAGAGAAGCAGAAATGCGAATCTCAGACCACATGGGTTTAACAAACGATAATAAAATTGACTCTGAGATTGTTGACGAATTAGGTTTTAAAGAATTTATGGGATGGTACGTTCCTGTTTCCAAAGCAAATGTCGATCGTATGTCAGAGGAGGATCGAAAAAGATGGGATGCCGTCTATCAGCCCATCAACGAACAGTTTAAAAATAATACCCCTAAAGGAGATGACCTGACACGTTGGAAATATCAAAGGTATATGCAGGACTACCTGGCCAGCATTCTTTCTTTAGATGAAAATATTGGACGCTTGTTAGACCACTTGGATCAAGAAGGGCTGGCTGAGAACACGCTCATCATTTACATGTCTGATCAAGGTTTTTATTTAGGTGAACATGGTTGGTTTGACAAACGCTTCATGTATGAAGAGTCTTTCAGAACCCCCATGCTCATGCGCTGGCCTGGACAAATAGAATCAGGGTCACAAAATAATGACCTGGTCCAAAACCTAGATATTGCAGAAACTATTTTGGACGCTGCAAATATCAATATCCCAGGTGACATGCAGGGTCAAAGTGTATTACCCCTGGTAACCAATGAAAAAACATCCTGGAGGGATGCTTTGTACTATCATTATTACGAATATCCTGGAATCCATGCCGTCAAAAGACATTATGGGGTTCGGACAGATCGCTACAAGCTAATTCATTTTTACTATAATGTCGACGAATGGGAGCTTTATGATCTTGAGACTGATCCTCAGGAAATGAAAAATGTATACGGTGATCCTGCCTACCAGGAGGTACAAAACCAATTGATGAAAAGATTGGATGAATTGCAGGTGCAGTATGGGGACTCTGATTCTCTTAGACAGGTGATTTTGCAGGAGGATTTAAGCCGGTGATTATGTTTTTACGTTTTCAAGTGTTTAAGTTTAGGTGATGTTGAATTGTAGGAGTCGCTATTTGTTAAGGGCAAATTGCTCACGTAGATTTCGCTTATTTCGCAGATAACTATTAGCGAAATAAGTGGGATCTGCGTGAGTAAGTAACCTCAAATAAACAGTAACCCCTCCAAATTAAGATTACTTAAACCTGAACACCCGAACACTTGAAAACGTGAACACATAACAACTTCTCAAATCCCATTCTCCTTCGTCACTACAATAGGCTCCCCATCCGTAACAATGATCGTATGCTCATGTTGAGCAACAAAACCATTCTTCTGTGTGGTCATTGTCCAGCCGTTATCTGTTTCATAAGCCCATTTGCTATTTGTGGAAATAAAAGTTTCTAGGGCTATGACTGAATTTTTTCTAAATCGGCCTTTATTGTATCGATCTTTATAATTGGGAATCTCCTCGGGAGCTTCATGAAGTTTTCTTCCGGTTCCATGGCCGCATAAATTTCTTATCACTTTAAATCCACGTTTTTTGGCTTCTTTTTCAATAATTGCGCCTACATCGGAAATTCGAACTCTGCTCTTGATATTAGACATTGCAATGTGTAATATTTCTTGGGAAGCATCTACCAGGTTTTGAAGATTTTGAATGTCTTTACCTAGGATAAAAGAACCACCATTATCCCCATAATATCCCTCTAATTCAGCAGAAACATCAATATTGACCAGGTCTCCTTCCTTCATTATTCGATTAGAAGAAGGAATGCCATGACATACTTCATCATTAAGACTGATACAGGTATATCCAGGAAAATTATAGTCCTTCAAAGGTGCAGGTGTGGCACCAAAAGACTGAAGGATGGAGTAACCATAATCATCCAACTCTTTGGTGCTCATTCCGGCTTGAGCATATTCCCTCATTTTTTTTAGGGTGACAGCTACCACGTGGCCAATTTGTTTTATTCCAGAAAGGTCAGCTGAAGATTCTATGGACATAAGCAATATTTGGAAATGATTCTTAAAAAATACAATCTAAGTTTTTTTTAACAATTATGAAACAAGAAAAAAAGGAGGACCCATCAAACATAATTGAAAAATAGATTACATTGGAGAATATTAAAAAAATGACATGGTGCCCAATAAAAATGTTCTATACTGCCTTTTCTTAATCCTTTTTTCCTTGCTTAATTCGGCCTGCTCCTCCAAATTAAAAAAGGGATCACAAATGATTACAAGGAATTATTGCACTGAAATTGGAAGGTTTGATCTCTTGTTTTATGGTAATCAGGTGAGTGGCTCTTATGCACTGCTTCCTAAAAAATCGCTGGGATCTATTTGGGGGATTTTAGAAGCTCAAAAAATGACCGGTAGATGGATTGATGGAGATGGGGAGGGGGATATCATTATTGATTTTAATAAAGATTTTTCCTTTTTTACTACCAATTATCGGAGCGATGAAGAGCCGGAACGCTGGTACACAGACCAATGGCACGGGTATCTTCGACCAAATGATAATGCAAATTTTGAAGCAGAGGGCAAAAAATATCAATGCGAATAAGCGATTTGAATAAGATCAGATGAAAATTAAAGAAAAATTGATCCGATATCAGAATAGAGCGGAGGAGAATTATGCTAAGAAAAAATCTTTTAGCAATGCTATCCATTATTTTTTTGCTTTTGGCATTTTTATCTCTTCAACTATGTTAGCTGGCATTAGTATGCCCTTTCGAATGCTGCTTAAATTCTTTATCCTAATCGATTTTTAGGCCGAATGGTGCGGACTATGTATAAAAAACTCTGAACCTTTTGTTGGTCATTACTCTAAACTTTGACCGGTAGTTGATAGAGGGCCACAAGAATCTTTGATATCGAATAGATTGACTTTGATCTCCTCTTTGCTATTCTTTTGGTAGGCGATGTTCATTGAAAGGTTAAAATCGGGAACCCTACCCAAACCATCTGCCTTAAAACTTATTTCAAGGGATTTTTGATTGCCCTTGTATGCCTCTTGAAAAGTATGGTGAATCATATATTTAAAACCGCTTTCATCTCCGATACCCATTCCACGAACTGAGATATGGATTTGGCCATCCATTAAAACACCGTGTAGAGTTACTTCAGCAATAACTCCCTCACCGTTAATGCAGTTTTCTAATGAAAAAGTTTGTTTTTCCGTGAAAAGATCTGAAGCCTGTGCATTTAAAGAATTTACCCCAATAAAAAGTAGAAAGCAGAAAGTAAATGTGAAGATTCTCATTATCAATGAATTTTTTTGCTTTGAAAATAGAAGGGGGAGGGGGATTTTTGATGTAGTATTTCTATAATTCAAAGATGAATGTTTTTTTGCCGTAATATGTTCGCTATTGTTTCAAAAGCATTCATTATTGTTCCTTTTATCCTGTTAGGTGTTGACACCCCGGGTTTTTTGACGAGTGAAGTCCAGAAAGTGCATATTTGAATGGATATTTTACTATTAAATGCCCCTACCTTATATTTAAAGAAAATTCAGGCCTTATGATTCGGAATTTCTTTTATTCTCTAATCCTGTTTTTGCTCCATTCTGCTTTGTTATCTCAAACTCCAGAGCAAGCCTATTTTGAGTGGACAGAGCTTCCATTTTCCAAAGAAGAATTATCAGAGCGGCGTGCCAGATTGATCCAACTTCTTCAACGCCAGGGAAAAACTGGCTTAGTGCTGATGCCCGCCAGAGATGGCTTTTCCTATGGGGAAACATTTCGCCAATTAGATGACTTTTATTATTTCACCGGATTGGAGTTGCCGAATGCCATTTTAGTAATGGATTTGGAGGAGGGAAGCTCAGCAGCTTATGTGCCGGAACGGGATCTAAGATTTGAAAGTGGATCACGGCCTAATGATTTTCCTGGCAGACCCTTATTAACCGATCTGGCAATTACCTTATTATCTGGTTTGAATCTGAAGAACATCAAAGATTTTCCTGACTTAATGGATCGGCATGCCCAGGTAGGAGGATTTGTTTTGGTTAATAGCGGAAGACAGGGACCCGTGTCATTTGCTTCTGATGATTATGTGACTACTCATTCCCCTATCCAAATCTTGATGGAAGCTTTAGAGAAAAAACATGAAGGTTTAAATTATGAAAACATCTATGGTTCTATTGCGGCCATTCGGATGATAAAATCAGCAGCTGAGATTGAATTAATGCGCAAATCAGTTGGTATTACCGTGGAGGGTATAAAATTAACCGCTAAATCTATCAAACCAGGGGTAGATGAACGCTACTTGGAAGGTATATTAGAAGGAAGTTATAAAGTGAATGGATCTCACCGGCTGGCATTTGGTTCGATCATCAAATCTGGTCCTAACTCTCTTTGGCCCTGGCGTATTTTAGCCACTCACTACAATCGACGTAATCGGGTAATGGAGGCAGGTGATCTGGTGATTTTAGATGTAGGTTGTGAGTATATGAATTATGTAAGTGATGTTGGACGAACCTTTCCGGTATCCGGTAAGTTCACTGAAAGGCAGAAAGAAATATTGATTATGGAAACCAGAGTTGCCGATCAAATTATAGATTACATCAAACCTGGTATCACTTTTCAGGATATCCGAAATTTAACTGATCGAATTATCCCTGCCAAAGCTAAAAAATACATGCAGGTCGGGCTGTTTTTTGGTCATCACCTTGGCTTGTCTACTGGAGATCCCAACTTGCCTTTAGCAACATTACAGCCAGGCATGATTTTCACAGTAGAACCCTGGTATTATAATCACGATGAAGAAATTTCTGTATTTACCGAAGATGTGATTTTAGTAACGGAGGATGGCTGTGAGGTTCTAAGCAAAGGACTGCCACGAACCCCAAAAGAACTTGAAAAACTAATGGAGCAATAAAACAAAAATGCAGTCTAAACTTAAAATTGGAGTTTTTGGAATTGGCGCTATCGGTTCAGTTATTTCTTCTTTATTACTTCAACAAAATACATTTACTCTCTATTTTTATACCCGAGCACCTAAAGAAAACATAAAGCTGATTTTTAATAAAAAAAAATCAATCCTGCCCATAAATTCTATTCAAACCATTCAAGATGGGGTGGCTTTAGATTGGTTGATTTTATGTTTGAAAGAGTATCATTTTCAAGAAGCTAGTTTGAAATTTGTTCATCTTATAAAACCCAATACCAGAATAGCCATTATTCGAAATGGGATTCGGCTGAAAGAATCCCTATTAAAAATTGCTTCCGAAGAAAATATTTTAGCATGTATGATTGATTGCCCCACACAACCAGTGGGGGATAATTTTTACATGCAATTGCGAAAGCCTATTGTTACAATGCCTGATGCTGACATTTCAAATTCCTTTGAGCGATTATTTCTTGGACAGCCCATACAATTTAACAAAACTCAGGATTTTAAAACGGAAAGCTGGAAAAAGCTTTTGGAAAGTTCGGCTCTTGGTGCGATCCTTTGTTTAAGTGGCGAGACATGCTGGATTTTTCAAGATGAAAAATTGGTCAAAATATATGAAGAGCTACTTCTAGAGGGCTTGGCCATTGCCCAGGCAGATGGAGCAAAAATTGATCATTCCTATATTTCTCATTTGATTAAAAAGCTAAAAAGTTATCCAGATTCGAAAGGAAGTTCTATGCTAAGCGATCGATTAAAAGGGAATCCCATTGAACTAGGAGCAAAAAATGGGATAATTTCAAAACTTGCTCAAGAATATGGGATAAAAACTCCTATTAATGATTTAATTTGCGGGCTGCTAAAATATACCAATAGAAAAATAAGAACATAAAAAATGAAAAAACCACTTGTATCTCCTCTCGACAGAAATGCCAATAAAGAAGCCGCAGAGATGGCTGATTTTTATGATGAAACCCTCGGCTTTACGCCCAATAGCCTGTTTACCATGATGCACCGACCCCGTATTGCCAGTGCCTTTTTAGAAATGAATCAGGCGGTTATGGAAAATAAGGGTAGAGTAACTAGTGCCCTAAAGCGATTATTGGCTTATTTGTCTTCTAAAACAGCCGGCTGTCGTTATTGTGAAGCCCATGCCATCCGTGCAGCTGCCCGATATGGTTCTGAAGAAGATAAATTGAATCACATTTGGGAATATAAAACCTACCCTGCTTTTTCCGATGCCGAAAGAGCAGTTTTTGATTTTGCTATTGCTGCCTCCTCCATCCCAAATGCAGTGGATGATGCCATTGCTGATAATTTGCGTAAGCACTGGGAGGATGGAGAGATTGTTGAGATTTTAGGCGTGGTGGCGCTCTTTGGTTACCTCAACCGTTGGAATGATAGCATGGGAACCCAACTGGAAGAACCAGCTGCCGATGATGGTGAAAAGTATATATCTAAAAACGGCTGGAATAGAGGCAAGCATAGGTATTAAGCTTAAATACTACTTGAAAGATTTTACAGATATTTGTTGAATTGCAGAAGTACTATAAGGAACTGTACTTAGGTAATTTTTGTTTTATTATGATATTACCAAATTTATTTTGGAGATGGTAGAACAAAAAGGTGGATTAACAAATTTGCAACTTGAAATTTTGCAATTGTTTAAGTATGAGTTAAATGAGGAGCAATTATCAGAAATTGATTTTCCCAAAGTTGAACTAATGTCATCCATTAATTTTCTGGATAAGTTGAAAGGGATTCAAAAAAATAAGTAGATTTTTACTTTTTTTAATACCGTTCAAATGCCAAATAAAGAGTACAGTTCATTATTAAAGGTGATAG
Organism: Saprospiraceae bacterium; assembly: GCA_028285545.1. Classification (GTDB taxonomy): domain Bacteria; phylum Bacteroidota; class Bacteroidia; order Chitinophagales; family Saprospiraceae; genus JANQPA01. The sequence continues at coordinate 26,442 of JANQPA010000036.1, forward strand.
TATTCATCCTTTTTTTGGTATTGATATTATTTATTTCCTTATTTGGAGATCCACCTATTGTTTTTGGTATACTGATTTTTCCAATTTATATACTGATTCTTCTTAGCTTGATAATTTATATTATTATAGCCAAGAATTAAGTTCGGATGATTACTCCAAAAAATATTGTAATTGACATTGCTATTGAAATTATTTGCTCTGTCAGCTCAATTTTTATTTGACTTCATTAGTTAGTATGTGGACCTCCATCAACAAAGAAATACAAAACGACAGAATCACTCAATTCACCATCCTTCAAGATGGTAAAACACTGACTTTTAAAGAAGTGATTCAGTTGTGGATAGAAAACCCTGATTTCCGCAAATTTTATAATGATATTTTAGTCACTTGCCCATACTCTGCCTTTTTTTGGGAAAACCCACCGGCGGATGAGAATAGTGTAAATTCTCCCTATGAGTTTGTACTTGTGGATAGCACCACTTTGGCTCGAATATCATCTCAGTCAAGAGCTTTTGAGACCTATTTTAAAACAGGAAAAAAGGTAGTTGTATTTCCCAATTTGGGTAAGGATGCTACTCTTATTGTCCCCTGTCCTCAGGAGGATCACGAGCATTATTCCCACCTGGCCAATTTTGTAAGGAATGCTCCAATTCAACAAATTGATGAATATTGGAAAGTGGTAGGAGAAACTTTCCAAAATATAATTGGACCTCAGAAAAAATGGTTGAGCACCTCCGGTTTAGGGGTTTATTGGCTTCATGCCAGAATAGATTCTAGACCTAAATACTATCAGTACCAGACTTATAAAGTAGGGTAGGTGCTTAAAAGTCAAAATAAAATCAACCCTCTTCCTCTGCAAAATGCTTTGAAAAAAATTGTTTGATAGCATCCCAAACCATTTTCCTGGCTTCATGATTGCCCTTTCCCGTTCCTCCTAAACGTTTAGCCAAATTAACGGTGGGATGTCCGGGAGGCTCTGCAATACCATGTCCGGCATTTGGAAAAGCAAGATGTTTACGTTCAAATGGAAAATCATTGACATGCAAGCGAGCCATAATTTGCTCCCCCATATAAGTAGCTGGCCAAATTTGATCTTCCACCCCTGATAATAATAGTATGGGACCCTGGATTTTCTCTACAGGTATAGCTGCTTTATCCATAGCTTCCTGTTGAGCTAAGGTTCTATACCACAAATACATTCCATCATAAGTTTCGAAGAATTTTTTATCATAATTATTGGGTACAAAATCCAGGTCCTTCCCCCTGTAAGACCAGGAGGAAATAACGGGGTATTTAGGTGGTTTAAACCCTTGAAATATTGCAGATCCTGGTGCTATAGCTATTACTGATTTAATTTCTGACCGGCGAGAAGCCATTAACAGACCTAGTTCAGCTCCTTTAGAATAGCCTAAAATGGCTGTTTTTGAAGAATCAACATCTGACCTGTTGATTAAATAGTCTATGGCCTGATCCAAATATTCTAAGGGTAGCTGTGCCAATTGTTTTGGGAGCCCCCCTTGATTAAAATAGGCCAGGGCCATGCATACATATCCCTCATTAGCTAACACAGCTCCCAGACGCCGAGCCCATGACAATCCTCCTCCAGATCCTCCTAATAATAAAATACCTGGTTGCTTGCCTTCTGAATTTTTTGATTTGAAAATCTCTGCCTCTAATGATCTATTAAGTACTTCTTTTTCTACAGTTGGCGGAATTATCCATTGTTGAGTCTTGGCTATGCTTACAGTATCTTCATTTTGGATTAACTTAAATTCAATTTGAGCAAAATCCTTAGGTGGTGGAGCTGCCCAATCCTTTCCTGGGGGGACTGGCATGGTCATAGACCATAATAAGTCCGAAATACCTAAACCAGCGCTTGTATCAATACTCGATTCCTTTATTGACTTGTCAATTTGACCTTGCTCATTCGTTTGAAAGTGTATAATGGACCTCCAATTTCTTCCAATCTGATCAATCTTATTGGCTTGAATAGTATATAATTCATTTTTTCGAAGCCCCTTAAATTCCAAAGTTAGATCCTGTCCAATCAGAAAATCGAATGAAACGTTTAACTCTGGTTTTATTTCTGTGCATCCCATCAAAATCAGAAAAGACAATAAAATGTAGTTGATTACTGACTTCATTAATGAAAAATTTGATTAAGCAAAGGATTGCTAAGCTTGGAAAGATTAGTAAGCCTTTGCGAATCAATAGCTTACCAATCCCTACATTTTATTTCGGGCTTAGTAATCTACTATTTAGCCAAATTTTATTTATCCATGCCACAAGGCCCAATTATCTTGCAAGTGCAGATTAGGAATATGAAAATTTACACATCTCCTAATCTGCACATTTGCATATTTACAAAGCTTAATTTTTCTTAGATACTTGAAGACCTCTGTTTTTTAAAGTCCCCCTCAATGCATCCGGATGAGACCAGTAGTCAATTTTCTGTTCCACAGCCTTCCCTGTAATGCTCAAATCGCCTCCTTCCATTCGGATGTCCACTAAGCCGACCTCCACTTCCAACCAGGCAGCACCTGCGTCCGTAACGGCAATTTCAAGATTCTCCGCCTTGATTGGGTCATTGGAATAAAGTTCTGAGGCTCCACCTACTTCAATGTATTTTAGGCTAGGGCTGCTGATGTGAACACTGATTTTTTCTCCGTTATGGTTACCTCTGGTAGTAATGGTTAAGACTCCATCTTTTTCTTTTGTAATTAAATCTTTAATGGGCATTCCCGATACTTCTACCGAAACTGTATTTTTTTCGCCACTTGATAAATAAACAACTGCTAAACCATTGGTTACAAGGCTGTGAAACGGGCCAATCGGACGTTCTTCCTTCTGGGAAGGGTCTTTATTACCTAAGGAAATCAGATCATCCAATAATTGAACAGTACTTCCCATAGTAGTTTTCAGCGGTTTTGGGACGGAAGGATTCAGGGAGAATAAATCCTTTAAAATGGCATCATCTCTTTTTAGGTTGATTGAAATTTCTTCATCCTGATCTGATTCCTTGATAGAATTAAGTGGGAATTGTTGTTCGGAAGGATCATTTTCTTGTTGGATCTGATTGGGTATACTAATATCCTGGAGATGAGATAAATCCTCATTTGATTTCTCCTCCAGTGTAGAAGTCTGGGGTAACGCTGATAGTTCAGAATCTATTGTCGGTGCTTCATTACGTATTGTAGTTTGGTAAATAATGGCAGAGGAAATAATAGCCATTGTTATAGCATTCATAATAAAATTATTTTGAGTGATTTGAGTAATCCAGTTCGTTTTTGAAACAGGTGTATAGGGCAGTTCCATAATCATTTGCATGACCTGCTCTTTGTCAAGGGGTGGAGGCAGCTGGCGTATATTTTCGAAGAGTTGCTCCTCTTTAAAAGCTGGGGGACCATGTCTTTCATTAATTGCCAAGGGCCAAATGAGAGCTGTTTTCTTTCGTGATGTTGATTTTTCCTCCATTAACAAGCGCAGCTTTTTTCTAGCTCTACTCAACATGGTTTTTATGGCTCCCACCGAGGTCTCTTGTATTTCTGCAATTTCTTTAATGCTAAAACCTATGATTTCAAACAAAATCAAGGCGTCCCTTTGCTTTGATGGAAGACGATTCATTTTTTGATATAATATATCTACATCTATTGAAATTTCCGGACTTAATCCTCTAGATATTAATTGTTCTCGATGATAGTCCAGCGATTCAACCTGAGCTTTTGATCTTCTCCTCTTGCTAATGGTTATATTTTTAGCTGTCCGAATCAAATAATATAGCAGATTTTCTTTATCCTCTATATTTTCAAAATTTTTATAGGCAGATAATATAGCCTCTTGAAATAAATCCTCAACATCCATATAGCCATAAGCCAGGGCAGAGCAATATCTGACAAAAGCATCATGGCAGGGCTCATAAGCTTCCATGAAAAGGGTCTGTTTCTGCTGGATCATCTTCAATTTTTTTTGAAAAAAGATAAGAAATATGCTTTCTATACAAGGAAAGTCGCAAATAAGGTGGAAAGGTTACAAAGGGTTTTAATTTAATTAGATGTTTATCTATCTATGGTTAATAATGGGAAGCTTTATGGTGAGATTCTTTAAGATCGAAATAGTTCCGCGGTTCCATGTTCAACGTTCCTCGAATGGGATCGTAAAAATTTAGAGACCTTAGTTATTTGAAACTTTATTCTCACGCAGAATTCGCATATTTTATTAACGATTATCTGCGAAATTTGCGAGATCTGCGTGAGAAAGGAGCTCAAATAAGCAGCGATACCCTCAACAAAGCAATCCCCTAACCAAGGAACTGTGGAACTGTGGAACCTATTCCTTCCCCATTGATTTTTTTACTATCCATTTATTCAAAACAATCAATAAAACCAAGACAATAAAAAACTGGAACAAAACCGTCCCCACATTGAAAACATTATTGGGGTCAAAGGGTAATAGCCAGCCTTTTGGATTACTTTTCCACGATTGGTATAAAAACCAAATCAAAAGGAAGGACATCTGGATGGGGGCCAGAATCCGAATTACAAAATCCCACCACCTTCCGATTCGGATATTTGAATCAGCATGGTTTAATTGTTCTTCCCTAAATTTTTTGACACCATAAGCAGTAATAGAAAGCGCAAAGAAAAGTCCCGCTAACATTAAGGCAACTCCCCAAACCCAGTCTTGATTATTAAATACCTGCATAGAAAGGGCAGAAGGTAAGCCAAGTAAGAAGACGATTATCCCAATAAAAGTAATGGCTCTTTTCCTTTTCATGCCAGCATCAATAAGGGTACGGGCCACCACCTCCAACATGGCCACCAAACTGGAAAATGCTGCCAGGGAAAGACCAAAAAAGAATAAAATCATAAAGACCTGCCCAAAGCCCATCATTTTAAACAATTGAGGCATCCATATAAAGGTAATTCCCGAATTGTCTTCTGCAAAAATGGTTTCGTTTAACAATTCTGGTGAATAAGTAGCTCCGTCTGCAACTCTTTGTTCTAAACTTCCTAAACCATTTAAAATACTAGGATCAGACTGAGCGGAGGTTATCAATTGTGGAACAATGGAAAAGACGGTACAAAAAACCATTATTCCTGCCAATAAAGAAATGCAATTATTAAAGGCCGGTAGAATAATCCCATTTAAGGCGGTATCTTCTTTTTCACGAAGATAAACGGCATAACACAAAACCAGTCCCCATCCTGCTCCAGTATCCCAGGCATTTTGGACAAGGGCTTCAATCCAGATCTGAGCATTGGCTAGTGCTGGCCAGTCGACAGTAAACAAGTATTTTAGTCCTTCATTTGCTCCGGGAAGTGCAAGAGCTCTGAAAGTAAGCAGTAATACAATACCAATTAATACCGGCATTAGGATATTAGTCAATTTTTCTATTCCTTTTACACCTCTGACTACGATTAGAGTCGCTAAAAATATCATAATCCCATGGGTCAGAACTGGCCAGCCCGATTGGGTAAATGAATTCCAGAAAGAACCAGGTGCTGCCTCTGGAATTTCTCCAACAATTGAAGCCCAGGTATAGCGAATGGTCCAGCCAGCTACAACAGAATAATAAAACATGATGGCTGCTGTCACAAATACACAAAAGGCACCCATCCAGGCCCAGCGAGGCCCCAGCATTTTGATAAATGCCTTAACCGGGCCAGACCTTGTTTTTCTTCCCAGTCCAAATTCAAGTAAAATAATAGGGATGGACCAAAGAAATAGAAATACAATCCAGGCTATGAGAAATTCTCCACCACCATTTTTTGCAGCAATCCTGGGGAAGCGCCAAATATTACCAGTACCTACGGCCATTCCCAGCATGGCCAGCATCATACTCCATCGATTGCTGAATAAGGGTTTCCGGTCTTGTTTTCCCATTTCTAACAGATTTTAAATTTGCGGGAGGCCTCTGCTAATGTAGCTTCACCAGATTGTTGATTTAATCTTGCTTCAATTTCTAAAGAGGTTTTTGTTATAGCTAGTCCCCCAAGGCCAGTACACCTTAATTCGTGTGCAATGCTTTTGCCCACCTTGTCCATCGAATCAATAACTTCATCAATTGGAATGAGAGCATCATAATCAGCCAAAGCCATATTGGCACAGGACAAGGCATTGGAAGCGGCCATTATATTTTTTCCAAGACAAGGCGCTTCGACTCTATTTGCAATTGGGTCACATGTCATTCCAAAGGAATTTTGCAAGGCCATGGAAGAGGCAGATAGTGTCTGGTTTAAATCTCCTTGAGCAAGGGTAACCAGGCCAGCAGCAGCCATCCCGGATCCGGCCCCACATTCTGCCTGACAACCGCCCACCTCTGCCGCAAAAGTAGCATGGGCTGAAATAAATACCCCTATCATGCCAGCTGCTAGCATGGCTTTTATAGATTCTTCTTCTGACAGTTCCAAAGCAGCTACTGTACCAAGGATGGCACCCGGTAAGGCTCCGCAGGCACCTGCGGTAGGGGCAGCTACAATTACCCCCATGGAGCTTTTCATTTCCATCATGGAACTTACATAAAGGATAATTTTATTTAAAACATCCCCTTGAATCAGGCTACCTTTTTCCAACTTTGACTGAAAACCGAGAGATTGAGGACCCAAAATCCGATCTTTGTATTTGGTACCTTTTAGTCCTTGTAAAATGGATGTGCGCATGATACCTACCAGGTTTCGCATTTTTTCGAATACCTGAGATTCACTGATTCCTCCTCGGGCACTTTCATAATGTAGGGCCAGTTCCCAAAGTTCTAGTTTTTTGTCCTTATTATAGTCGAGCATTTCTGCACAAGTGATGAAGGGCACTTCTAATCCTTTTCTGGAAAATATAGGTAGTACGGGGTTCAACTGCTTAATACTAGAAACCTCTTCTTTTTCTTCTAATTCCTGGATGATATTTACTGGAAGAAATGATTGAGATTTAATTTCTATAAACGGTGTTCTACCATTCCTTTTGATAATAAAGTCACAATCCACAGTAGCTTCCAGATAAGGAATTATTTTATCGGCTTCTTTAGTATAGATTAAGGTTTCATAAAAATCCCCCAGCATAGATACATCTGAGCCATCTATTTGTATAATTTCGATCATTCCTCCACCAGTGGAAAGAGCGGTAAGCTCTCTCATCTCGGATGAGTTAAATAAAGTGATTTTATAGGTGTTGGGATGGTTTGCACCAATATCTTCAATATGGATGCTTATGTCTAAACCTGCTTCTTGTATAGCTTCTTCATAATGAGGTAAGCGTTCATCATCAGCTTCCCAACCCAGAAATCCTCCAAAAAGCCCCATATCTGAACCTTGACTTTTATGAGTTGTTGCTAAAGAACCATTTGGATCATATTGGATGCTGACCGTTTTAATCTCTCCTTCCATTAAATCTCTACAAATCCTCCCAATCCTTAGAGAGGCCGCACAATGAGAACTCGATGGACCTCGCATAACGGGCCCCAAAACATCGTTAAATATGCTTGGTAAATTCATTTGCTTGATTTTTTACAGTCGGTGAGATTGTAATTTTTTCGTGTTGAAGATAACAAAGTCCTTTTATAAGCGGCATTTCTGTATTAATAATTTTCAAATTGAGCTTCATTAGAAGTATATTCGAATTCAATTGAATTATTCTTGCTGATATTTACATCCTAGCTTAATTTTTTAGTAAAAAACCTGGCCTATGCTTTTGCCTAAATACCTTGGGGTAATCATTTTTATATTGCTATGTCCATTTTATCTTTTTAATCAATCTATTTCCTCACCCTTGAGCTCTACACACAAGGAGTACTTAGATTCAAAAGAGGAAAGCTTGTTCCATATGGAATGGATTTCAACAGGGCCTGTTTTAAACTCAGCAAGGGTCGAAGCTGTTCAGGCTGATCCCACCCATCCAGGAACTTTGTATGCTGCTTTTGGCTCAGGTAATCTCTGGAAAACCATTAATAATGGACTTAATTGGAAGCCCATATTTGAGAATAAGGCTGCTTTGGGTATTGGAGATATTGCCTTGGCTCCTTCTAATCAGAATATCATTTATCTGGGAACTGGCGAAAGCCTAAGAAAAAATAGAAATTTCACCATGCCAGGAAATGGAATGTATCGGTCAGATGATGCCGGAGAAAGCTGGCAGCATATTGGATTGGAAAACTCCTGGCATATTGGCGAAATTGCTGTTCATCCCGATAACCCTGACATCGTTTTTGTGGCAGTCTTAGGTAAATTTTGGACCCCAGGCGATGCAAAAGGAGTCTACAAATCCTCAGATGGAGGGAAAAACTGGAAACGCGTATTGTATGTAGACGAAAATACCAGAGCCAATGATGTAGTCATTGCTCCCAATAACCCTTCCATTATATATGCTTCCATGTGGGAAAACGATATAGAGGCTCCCCTCATGGAAAGCGTTCATGGTTCTAACAGTGGCGTTTATAAAAGTACGGACGGTGGCGAAAAATGGGTAAGAATGGATAATGGTTTTCCTGAAGGACCTAAATTGGGCAGGATAGGTCTGGCCGTTTCCTATCAAAATCCAGATAAAGTATATGCCCTACTTGACAATAGAAATATAAAACCACCCAATCGGGCAGAGGTTTATAAAACTTTAGATGGTGGATCCAACTGGGAAAGAAGTCATCAGGAGGGACTTCATATATTTTCAGTTATCGGTTGGTATTTTGCGGATTTATATATCAATCCAATGGATGATGACGAAATTTTTGGCCTGGGGGTCAGAATAGCCCACAGTACCGATGGTGGAAAAACTTTTGACCTGGTAGGTGGAAGAGTAGAACACCTCCACCCCAGTCCTGCTCAAACCCTACATCTGGATCACTGTGAGATGTGGATTAACCCTATTAACCCCAATCAGATAGTATTGGGAAATGATGGCGGGGTCTACCATTCTTATGATAAAGGGAATACCTGGTTACACCTAAATAATATCCCAACAGGAGAGTTTTATGATATTACATTGGACAATCAAACTCCATATAATATTTATGGCGGAACCCAGGATGATGCCACCGTTTTTGGACCTGCTAAAGAATGGAATCCCAGCCGGAAGGACCCTTGGCAATATTTATGGATTGATGCCTGGAGTGGGGGAGATGGCTGTGTGACGCAAGTCGATCCCGAAGACCCCAATACAGTCTACCTTAGTTCGCAGGAAGGATTTATTATGAGAATGGACATGACTGCAGATACCCTCAAGGCAATTGCTCCGAAAAGGCTGGAGAAGTTTAAAGATCAATTACAATACCAATTTATCACTCCTTATTTTATTTCTCCTCATGATGCAAGCACTTTATACCACGCGGGCAATTATTTGTTGAAATCAACTGACAAGGGAGAATCATGGGATAAAATAAGCCCAGAACTCACTCACTCCTTTGATCCTAATAAAAAATCATTTGCAGCCGGAGCTATTACTGAATCCCGACTTCAGGCGGGACTTTTATATGTGGGAACGGATAAAGGCGTTTTTTGGTGTAGCGAAGATGATGGACAAAATTGGCAGGAATATTCCCAGGGCTTACCTCCTCATTATATACGAAGTATTTTCCCTTCCAAATTTAAAGCTTCTAGAGTGTATATGTCAATGACGGGGATTAATGATGATAATCTTTCCAAATATCTTTTTGTATCGGAGGATTTTGGAAAAAATTGGGAATCTATTGCTTCCAATCTGCCAAATGAACCTGTAAATGTCATTCTGGAAGATCCGGTTTATGAGGATATCCTTTATGCAGGCACTTATAGAGGTGTTTATATCTCTTTGAATCGAGGTGCTTCTTGGTATTGGTTAGGTAAAAACATGCCGGGAGTTAGTATTGGTGATATGGAAATTCAAGAAAGAGAAAAGGACTTGGTGGTGGGTACTCATGGTAGGGGAATCTATTATCTAAATTTAAATCCTATATATGAACTCCATAAAGTTGGATATCCATTGAGCAAGAACCATTTGTTTGAAGTTCCAAATGCTCAATTTCCCAAAAGAAGAGCCAGCCACGGAGAGATTGATAAAGGATCTGTTCAAAAGCTGCCCATCAGTTTTTGGTTAACGAATAGAGAATCTGTTCAACTTTCTGTTGTAAATAACCAAAAGGAGGTCGTATGGTCTAAAAATATTCCAGGAAATAAAGGTTTGAATCAAATAAGATGGGATTTGGTAAGGAAAAGAGAAAATAGCCCTCTTCCTTATTTTATCCACTATGAAAAATATATTCCCCCAGGAGAATATGTAATTATTTTAAACTCTTCTGAGGGAGAGATTCAACAAAATCTAACCGTATTGGAATGGGAATATTAATTTTGAATTATAGAAATGTAAAGATAGTATCATATTTTAATAATTTTTTTCTAACCCAATGGTATAGAAGAAAGTATTTTTGCAATCAAAATTTTATCGATCACAAAATCTAAGTCCATGACAATCAATTGGAACGGTGTTTATCCAGCACTTACAACTAAGTTTACTGAAAAAGGAGATCTAGACTATAATATGATGGAAATTAACATCAAAGCTCAGCTTGATGCCGGGATTGATGGTATTATTTTTGCAGGCTCTCTGGGAGAGTCAAGTACCTTAAACCACCAGGACAGAATCGAATTATTAAAGGCAGGCCTCGATATGGTTGATGGAAAAATACCCATCCTGTTGAACATAGCTGAGGGATCTACCAAGGATGCAATTGCTTTAGCTCAGGCTGCTCAGGACAATGGTGCGCATGGACTAATGGTCCTTCCTCCTATGATGTATAAAGCCACAGATGCAGAAGTGACTGAGTTTTTTATGACTGTAGCCAGAAACACGGATTTACCGATATTAATCTATAATAATCCTGTTGATTATAAAATAGAGGTAACTTTAGATATGTTTGATCAGTTATTGAAATTGGATAACATACAGGCAGTGAAGGAGAGTACGAGAGACCTTTCCAACATTACCCGTCAAATCAATCGTTTTGGTGACCGTTTGAAAATTTTATGTGGAGTAGATACGCTGGCTTTGGAAAGTTTCTTGATGGGAGCAGATGGCTGGGTAGCTGGATTGGTTTGTGCATTTCCAGCAGAAACGGTTGCCATATATCGCTTGGCAAGAGAAGGACGCCTGGAAGAAGCCAGAGAGATTTACCGCTGGTTTATGCCCATCTTGGAGCTGGATATAGATCCGCAGTTGGTCCAAAACATAAAACTGGCAGAAAAAATGTGCGGTATTGGAACCGAGCATGTAAGAGCTCCTCGCTTTCCACTGAGCGGAGCCAAGCGTCAGGAAGTTATTAATATCCTTAACGAAGGGTTGAAAAGCAGACCAGATTTAACTAAACTTAATTTGCAGGTTGCAGGTTAATGAAAAAAGTAGATGGAATAACAAATGAACTTGTATTAAATCAAAGATTACTAAGCCCGAAATGGAATGTAGGGATTGGTAAGCTTTATGCCCGGCTTACCAATCTTTTTTAGCTTGGTAATCCCTTTTTTACTATTGAGGAAGTGGTCTACAAGTTCTTTTGTCATTACAGGTAGAATGTAAAAAGATTTTAATCCTTAATATAAAATAAAATGAGCGTAAAATATATTGTGGGGACTAACCCTAAAACTGGAGAATCATTAGTTGGGGAATTTCCTATTTCAGGAAAAGAAGAAGTGAACACCATTATGAAGGATGCCTGGAAGGCTTGGCAAGAGTATCGGGATTTTTCCGGAAAAAAGAAAGGGCAATTTCTGAGAACGATCGCTGAGGAGATTGAGCAGGCCGAAGGACTTGTAGAACGTGTAATGGAGGAATCAGGCCTTCCTGAAGGTAGAGTTAGGGGAGAACGTGGTCGTACCTGTAATCAACTACGACTGTTTGCTAGCCTGGTGGAAGAAGGCTCATGGGTAGAAGCTACCATCGATAAAGCTCAACAGGATAGGCAACCCATTCCGAAAGCCGATATCAGAAAAATGCTTTACCCAACAGGGCCAGTTGTGGTTTTTACAGCTAGTAATTTCCCATTGGCCTTTTCAACTGCAGGTGGAGATACGGCCTCTGCCCTTGCCTCTGGTAACCCTGTTGTGGTTAAGGCTCATGAATCACATCCTGGCACCAATGACATTGTGTCCAAAGCTATTCTCAGAGCAGCTGAAAAAATAGGTATGCCAGAAGGTGTTTTTGCAACGGTTTATGGTCAGGGGTATGAAACTGGGCAGCAATTGGTTTTGCATCCGCTTACAAAAGCAGTAGCCTTCACAGGATCATTGCGGGGAGGAAAAGCTCTTTATGATTTGGCGGGAAAACGGGCAGAACCAATCCCCGTTTTTGCTGAAATGGGAAGTGTCAACCCCATTTTTATTTTGCCAAATAAACTGAAAGCAAACTCTGATGGCCTAGCTACCCAAATGGCTCAGTCAGTGAATCTTGGAGTAGGACAATTTTGTACCAATCCCGGCATCCTGGTGGTTTTGGATAATGAGGATATCCCGGGCTTTACCTCTTCCTTAAAAGAGGCCTTTAGTCAGATTAGCCCTTCTTGTATGTTAAATGCAGGAATTTTTGACAATTTTGAAAAGAAAAAGAAGCATATTCTTGATCAGGAAGGAGTCCAATCAGAATATGAATTTAATGGGAATGGAAGTGCTCCAAATGGGAGACCGGCGGTCGGATCTGTGCTCGCTGATCAATTTCTTAAAAATGGTGATTTGCAGGAGGAGGTTTTTGGACCTTTTACTTTATTGGTAAAATGTAAAAACCAGGAAGAATTGCTAAAGGTAGCCAGGCAATTTGAAGGACAACTAACAGCCACCATTATGGGACAAGACGATGAGGTGTTGGCTCATAAAGAACTGTTTAATATCCTTCGGGAAAAAGTAGGTCGGCTAATTTTTAACGGCGTTCCCACTGGTGTTGAAGTATGTCACTCTATGCAGCATGGCGGACCTTTCCCTGCCACCACTGATGGACGATTTACTTCTGTAGGGACGGCAGCCATCAAACGCTTTGCAAGGCCATTAGCTTATCAAAATTGTCCGGACGCCCTTTTGCCGGATGAGTTGAAGGAAGCAAACCCTCTTGGAATTTCCAGAGTGGTAGATGGTAAACTCGAAGCTTGAAATTGCTGAAAAATAAATTATCCTGGCCTTTAATAAAATTATTTTACGGAAATAGATTAAGGCTAAGTTTTAGTCAATATCAAAGTCATAAATGAGAAAAACGTTTTATTGTGTTGATGCCCATACCTGTGGTAATCCGGTACGACTGGTGGCAGTTGGTGGCCCTTCATTGGATGGAAATAATATGCAAGAGCGGCGCCTTCATTTTCTTAAAGAATATGATTGGATTAGGAAGGGGTTGATGTTTGAACCAAGAGGACACGATATGATGTCGGGAAGCATTTTATATCCACCTGCAGATATTCAAAATGACATCGGCATCCTGTTTATTGAAACAAGCGGCTGTCTTCCCATGTGTGGTCATGGAACAATTGGAACGGTAACGATAGCACTGGAAGAAGGACTGGTCCAGCCAAAAACAGAGGGGAAACTTCGTTTAGAGACCCCAGCTGGATTGGTTCTTGTGGATTATCACATGGAAGGTAATAAAGTGAAGTGGGTCAAACTGGTAAACATTCCTTCTTTTTTATATAAGGAAGGTTTAGAAGTTGATTGCCCAGATTTGGGGCCCCTTAAGGTAGATGTGGCCTATGGCGGAAATTTTTATGCAATTGTTGACCCGCAGGAAAATTTCTCCGGAATTGACGATTTCACTGCCAGTCAATTGATCCAGTGGAGCCCAGTCATTCGGGATCAATTAAATGAAAAACATTCATTTGTACATCCTGAAGATCCCAACATTAATGGCATGAGTCATTTGCTTTGGACCGGTAAGCCCAAATCCGAAAATGCCGATGCCCGCAATGCCGTTTTTTATGGAGATAAGGCTATAGATCGATCACCTTGTGGAACAGGAACCTCTGCCAGGATGGCTCAGTGGGCAGCTAAGGGGAAATTAAAAGAAGGAGATACTTTTGTCCATGAGAGCATCATAGGCAGTCAGTTTATAGGTAAAGTAGAATCTATTACCCAATGTGGGCCTTTTCCAGCCATTATTCCAAGTATTCGAGGATGGGCAAGAATAACCGGATATAATAACATCATTATAGATGATGAGGATGATCCTTATGCTCATGGATTCCAGGTGATTTAATTGAATTTCAAAAATGAAAATACATATAATTGGTGGGGGAATAATTGGATGGAGTACTGCCTGGTATCTAAATCAGAAGGGCTTCGAAGTAACGATTATAGATAAAGAAAAAACCTCTAATGGTTGTTCCCATGGAAATTCAGGCATCATTGTTCCCAGCCACTTTATTCCACTAGCAGCTCCGGGAGTAATAGCCAAAGGTATCAAATGGATGTTTGATGCAAAAAGCCCTTTTTACATTAAACCAAGGATGAACTTGGAGTTATTCCAGTGGCTCTGGCAGTTTTATCGTTCCTGCACACCTGAACGAGCATCAAAAGCAATGCCTGCTTTGTTGGAGTTTAACCAACTTAGTAAATCTTTATACCATCAATTCTTTGATAAAGAAGAATTTGATTTTTTTCTGCAGGATAAGGGACTGATGATGTTCTATAAGTCTTCCAAAGCTGAAAAAGAAGAGAAAGAATTGGTTGAAAAAGCCCAAGAACTGGGACTGGATGCAAAAATTCTTGATAATGCTCAGGCCCAGCAATTGAATCCTAATGTTAAGATTGATGTTTTGGGAGCAAGTTATTTTCCTTCTGATTCTCACCTGGATCCCAATGTGTTCATGACTCAAATTCAGGAAAGGGGCCTTAAATCAGGAATTCAACAAATGTCTTCTTGTGCAATTAAAGGATTCCAGACAAAAAAAGGAAGGATTGAGTCATTGATAAGCACCAATGGCAAGGTCATACCATCTGACCTGATAATCCTGGCAGCGGGCGGCTGGTCAGCTCATTTGGCTAAACAATTGGGAATTCGCCTCCTCCTTCAAGGGGGAAAAGGGTATTCAATTACCGTTGATCAGCACGATAATAAACCCGAAATGCCCGTAATCTTAAATGAGGCTAAAGTGGCCCTAACTCCCCTTGATAATAAGTTGAGAATTGCCGGTACTCTTGAAATCGGAGGACTTAGGGAGAAAATCAATCTTAAAAGGATGCAAGGCATATTGGAATCAGTACCCCATTATTTCCCAACATTACATCCTAAAATGTTGCCAAAAGAACAAATCTGGCATGGGTTTCGACCCTGCACACCAGATGGTCTTCCTTATATTGGGAAGCATCCTAAATTTAATAACCTAATTTTGGCGACGGGCCATGCTATGATGGGGATGAGTACTGGCCCTGCTACCGGTTTGTTGGTAAGTGAGATTTTGCAAGGGAAAAAAACGTCCATGAATATTGATTTGTTTGATCCGGCGAGGTGAAATGTGTTCACGTTCTACCCATTCATCTCCCGATACTTGGAAGGAGTAAAATCCATGATCTTTTTAAATTGCCTGTTAAAGTTTGATAAGTTTTGAAAACCAGTATTAAAACAGATGTAAGAAATGGTATGATCGCTCTCTTTTAATAGTTTGCAAGCGGCGTTGACTCGTATTTCATTTAAGAAACGGATATAAGACTTTCGAGTGTGAAGCTTAAAATATCGACAAAAAGCAGGTATGCTGAGGTTAGCTACCTGGGCAATCTGATCCAAGGTGATGTTTTGTGTATATTGATTTAAAGTGTATTGAAATACTTCGTTTAATCGATGACCATCGATTTCTTTTTGGGCTTCGGTAAAGCTTGAAATGGACAATTGTTCCTTTGAGCTCCAACTCGCTAATTTTCCCAAAATATCAATCATTAATTGAAAGCGAGAAAAAGGTTCTTTTTTTAGAATTGAATGAATAAGCACTTGCAAATTCTTTTTTTCTGGATAGATAAACCTAATTCCATGTGAGGCTTCCTGTAAAAACGAATTCACCTTTGCCAACTCCGGCAAATCAAAAAAACCAGTACCAAAGGAGTTTTGGTCAAAAAAGAGAGAAATGGCATAGGTGCCAGGACTGTCTTTTTGGTAATAGATGCTATCACTTTTTAAAAGATGAGGTAGGTTAGAGCCTATGATAAAAACGTCACCTTCCTGAAAGCGATGAATTCCATCACCAACAAAAAGGGTGCCTCTTCCTTTTTCTATGGAAGTAATCTGCCATTCGGAATGGTAGTGTAAACGATCATAGAAAAAGGAATCCTGATCCACTTGTACCCTGAACGATTGCTGTGAATTTTTTGGTATCCTAAAGGGTAATGCTTTCAAATCTCAAAAGGTGGTTATAATTGTAAAAAATCTTCCTTTAATACAGTATCTAGTGTTTCAATTAAAAAGTCAACATTTTTTTTATCAAAACAAAGCGGAGGTTTAATTTTTAAAACATTATAGTAAGGTCCATCTGTACTCATTAGGATGCCATGAGCTCGCATTCTATTGGCCAGATAATTCGCTTGTTCAGCTGCCGGAGTCAGGGTTTCGGTGTCCTTTACTAACTCAAAGCCAAGAAAAAGTCCTGGGCCTCTGACATCTCCAATAATTGGATATTTTGTTTTTAAATGATTTAAGTTTTCCGAAAGATAATGCCCCACATTTTTTGCATGTTCCTGTAGTCCTTCTTCCTGAACCACCTTTAAAACGGCATTTCCAATGGCACAAGAAACAGGATTGCCACCAAAGGTGCTGAAATATTCCATTCCATTTGCAAATTTATTGGCTACTTCTTTGGTAGTGATAACGGCAGCTAGTGGATGTCCATTACCTATCGGTTTACCCACTGTAACGATATCTGGAATTACATCCTGTAGTTCAAATCCCCAAAATTTATCTCCTACTCTGCCAAAGCCCACCTGAACCTCATCTGCGATGCATAAACCTCCTTCTGCCCTTATGTAATTAAAAGCTTCTTTTAAATAATTAGGGGGAAGGACAATTTGTCCACCGCAGCTGAGAATACTTTCACAGATGAAGCCTCCTACATTTCGGTCTTTTGCTTGAATCTTTTGGATAGCTTCCTGGATATGTTTGGCGTATTGAGGACCAGCTGTTTTCAGATCTCTGTATTGTCCGCGGTAAGTATCTGGAATGGGAACTACCTGGACATGCTCAGGAGCACCCCTGCCACCTTTACCATCAAATTTGTAACTGCTAATGTCAACACAACCTGTTGTATTTCCATGATAGCCTACTTCCACAGCCACCATATCTCGTTGTCCGGTACAGGTTCTAACCATGCGGAGAGCAAGTTCATTGGCTTCGCTGCCAGAGTTAACAAAGTGTACCACACTTAATTCAGGAGGGAAAGTATCCAACAGTTGTTCAGCAAAATGGATGATATTAGGATGGAGATATCTAGTATTGGTATTAAGCACTCCAGCTTGCTTTTGTGCAGCAAGTACCACCTTCGGATGCTCATGCCCCACATGAGCTACATTATTAACGGTATCCAAAAATCTTCGCCCTGTGTAATCGTATAGGTATTGTTTGTATCCTCTAAGAATATGTAGTGGGTTTTGATATGAAATACTTAGGCTTTTTCCTAGTTTTTTTTGCCGGATGTTCAAAATTTCATCTTTCTCTATTGTATTTGAAGGTAAAAAGGTATCCTTCGTTTTGAGGAAAGAGGCACCATTAGGGCAAATGCTTAGCCATAAATCTTTTTCTTCGGGAAAACTAACACCTGGAAAATCACCTTCATTATCTAACATATCTAACATGATTTGAAAGTGAAGATGGGGAGGCCAGTTTCCATTTTCAGGAGCCGGGCCAATGCTGGCAATTTGCTGGCCCCTGTTAACCGGAGCTCCTTTTTTGAGGCCTGCCAGTGATGATATACTTAAGTGTCCATATAGAGTGTAAAAAGTAAGCTTCTCTGATATGGTATGCTTTAGAATTATAGTAGGGCCATAATTTCTTTCACCTATATTGTTTTGAAATGAATGGATCTCGCCATCCAGAGGGGCATAAACCGGTGTTCCTACCTGGTTCCAAATATCGATACCTAGATGGACCGTACGCCACTGAGGGCCAGAATTCCCTTTGATAAGGTAAGCATCCGTTGTATAGACAGGCCTTATTTCACCATAACCCCCTATTCCAATGGAGGCATTACTTTCTTCAAGCATGCGTTTTATGGTGACTTCAAAGTTTTGGATGTTGTCAAAATTATTATTATTTCCCAAATCCAAACTGCCTATTCCAAGGTCTAATTTTGTTAAATTCTGACCTGAAAAATTCACTATTGGAAAGATTAATGCCCTATTGTCATTGGCCCAGGCCTGAAATGCTTTTTGTTGAGGATGAGGAAGCCATCCACAGGCATGCCGAAAAGCATACAACGCTAAATTTGGCTGTATATTCCTCCATTTTTCCAGCGCTTCCCAGGCTGGTTGCTGACTGATCAATAAGTATTCATTTTCTGGGTTTTCGCTTCTATTGATGGAGGAGACGGTCAAGCTTACCAGGAGTCGAGCAGCAATAAGCGGGAAGAGCACTTCAATTTCTTTTTCCTGGAGGGGATATATAGAGTGAAATCCTCTGATGATATCACAGGCAGCTTCCAGAGGTTGTTCTTTGTCCATGATTCCGTAAGCTATGGCAATGGCCAATTCATTTATGACCTGAGTGTACATTACGTCTCCAAAATCAATAAACCCTTTTACCTTGCCAGGAAAAGATTCTTCCGATACAATGATGTTATAATCATTAGCATCATTGTAAATTACGTTTTTACGCAAGGTTTTATAAACAGGCTGGATCTCTTGGAATAATTCGAAAAAATAGGTCACCCATTCTTTTTGAGAGCCTTGAAATAAGTTGAAATAATCTTTTATCCATTCTGCCTTGGCCAGGTCCCATTTATATTCACGGTGTGCCCCTGGATGATCAAAGTCTTGAAGATTATTGACCATTTCAGCACAGGCTTGCCCCACGCTGGTCAGCAGGTGAGAAGATTTGGGAAGGGAATGGGCATAAATTTTGCCGGAGACCCAGGTCAGGACCCTTAAAAAACGTTTATTACCGGCGGAATCAATTATTTCGCTAATGGAATCACCATTTTTATTTTTTTGGATAACTGGAAGAACTAAATTCAACATCTTCAGATGCAAATGATCCATGATCGCATTTTGCATTTCGAGATGCTGGCGATTTTCTTTTTCATGGGCAATTTTGATGGTATAGGAATGTCCACTGGAAAGTTTCAGGTGGTAGTTAAGGTCGATTTCGCCAGGAAGCTGGGTAAGATTACCTTGTAGATCATATTTTTTTTGTAGAAAATCCTTTAATTGGTCATTGGTGATTAGAGCCGACATAACTTTCTGTTTTTTCTATCTCAGGAGTAATTTTCAAAGGGATTAAACTAAAAATCCGAAGGTAAAAAGTAGTTCGATAAAACAGGCTATTTTTTTAATAATTTGGAGACAAAAATTCCTTGTTTTCCACCTTCTAATTTTGATCATCAATTGTTCGGATCTTGACGTTTTTGGATTACTTCAAAAGGATGGAGTAATTTTTTTTTCTTTACCTTTAGTTCAATAAGATTTTAATAAATAAATCTACATCTTTCAGGTAATGATTTTTTTTAGCCTTTTTTTATATCTGTTTGGCATCTATACTCTAATTGGAATAGTATTTAGCATTTGGTTTGTTTTTGCAGGTATTAAAAAGTTAGACGTAAATAGTATTGGTGCCAGCTTTTGGACTCGATTAATCCTAATGCCTGGATCAGCTGCATTATGGCCAATCTTGCTACTAAAACTAATTAAAAAATGATTCCTTCACTTCGTAAAAGACACCGTCTAATTTGGTTTCTCCTGGCATTTATTCTTCCACTGCTTTTTATTTTATCAGTGATCTGGCTCCCGGAAAAAGCTTATCAGGAAGAATTGTTTCAAAACACAAAAAGTATTGACCCGCAGGAATTTAAAATCCAATAATCCATCTTTATGAGTGTTAGTTACCAACCCGTTCAGTGGAACCGACAAAAAAAGGTTTATGATCGCATAATGCTTGCCTTAATTGGCCTGTTTTTAGTGACCTTTGTGGTGCTTCAATTATTGCTCCAGCCTGAAATTACTCCTGAGACCTTGATCATCAGAGCTAGCGGTCTTTTGGCCTTTCTAATGCTACATGTAATTCTTTGCATTGGCCCTTTATCAAGACTCAATGCCAGGTTTATGCCCCTTTTATATAATAGAAGACATCTTGGGGTAAGCATGTTTGTCTTTAGCCTGATTCATGGGCTTTTTAATATTATTCAATTTCATAGTTTAGGAGATGTTAACCCATTGTATTCCTTATTTACGGCCAATCTACAATACGGATCTTTGATAAATTTTCCCTTTCAAGTACTTGGTTTTTTTGCCTTGTTAATTCTTTTTCTAATGGCAGCTACCAGCCATGATTTTTGGCTAAAAAATCTTGGCCCAAAATTTTGGAAGAGCCTGCACATGATGGTTTATATAGCTTATGGTTTGATCCTTTTTCATGTAATGTTAGGGGTCGTTCAATTGGAACAATCTCCGGTTTGGATCGGAACGCTGGCCCTAGGAATGGTTTTGGTGCTTGGACTACATTTAGCAGCAGCTATAAAAACAGCCAGACATGAAAAATTGGAAGCGAAAAATGCAGGTGAGGGTTTTCAAGAAGTATGTAAAATCTCTGATATTGAAGAAAACAGGGCCAAAATATTTACTCTGAATGGCGAAAATATTGCCGTTTTTAAATATGATGGTAAAGTCTCAGCAGTAAGTAATATTTGCAGACATCAACATGGTCCTTTGGGAGAAGGTAAGATAGTAGATGGTTGTATTACCTGCCCATGGCATGGCTATCAATATTTTCCTGGAAATGGGCAATCGCCGCCGCCCTACACCGAAAAATTAGAAACCTATGAGGTTCAAATAAAGGACGAAAAAATTTATGTAAATCCAAAGCCTCATGCTGAAGGTACTGCCTTGCCTCCTGCTCAAATTGAATCCCAATAATTGAATGGATATGACAAATAACGATGAATTTTTTATTGGCTGGGAAACGAATGCTCCTCCCAGTTATGCAAAAAAGGGGCGAACTTTTGTGATCCTGTTGATTTTTATCATTATCCTTTTATCATTAGGATGGGTGATTAGCCAACGAGGATTTGCTGGATCTACTTTTGAATTGGGAAAACTGTCTACTATCGAAGGAAAACTTCAGATTAGACCGGTACCTCTCCTTAAAGTAAATTATCAGGGAGAACCCCATAGCGTGCTGCTAATTGGATTTGGAAAAATGGGAGCTGAAGCGACCTTATCTGATATTGAAAAGGTTACAAACGAATCTTTAATCGGGAAAAATATAAAACTGAGGGGAACGCTCATCTTTCACAATGGGAAAACCCTCCTGGAATTAACCCAGGGAAGCGAATCATTTCAGGGATTTTCAAACCAATCTAATGCCACCAATACAAAAAGGAGAAGCTTAGGAGAGCAAAGCTTAAAAGGAGAAATCCTTGATCCCAAATGTGCACTTGGGGTTATGAAGCCCGGTTTTGGAAAACCACATCGCTCCTGTGCAGTCCGCTGCTTATCAGGAGGAATTCCCCCTATTTTGAAAATTACAAATAAAGAAGGGGGCGTCAATTATTGCATTTTATTGGGAGAAGACGGACAAGCTATTAATAAGAAAGTACTTCCTTATGTGGCTGATCAAATCAGAATATGTGGCACCTTGGAAGAACAGGATGATTGGTTAGTGTTGTATACTAATCCTGAATCGGATATTCTACGCTTGTCCCCATTTTGGATGGGAGACAATATTCCCATGTGTAATTAAATATTTTTATTATCGGGTATTAACCTAATATATTTGATAAATGTAATGATCTGAACAGTTTTTCAGATTCAACAATTCTAATTTGTACACTAATGGAAATAGCTCCTAAGAAATTTCCTACTCGTTAATATTTTCTGATTCAATTTTGTTTGAATAATCAGAAGACAGAATTAAAACCCGAAAATGTGTAAAGCAGGGAAGATATAAATACTAATTTTAAAGTCGATGACCCTTTGAGCTATTTTTTGAAAAGAAAACAGGATCTAATTCATGACACATAACTTACTGATTGAAGCGACTAAAGCCATTTTTGAGGATGGACGTTTTTATTTGACTAAAATGACAAGTGCCGAATATGCTCGACCTTTAGATGTTTTTTCGGGCTCAAGTTTGGGACAGCACACACGGCATTGGATAGAATTTTTTCAGTGTTTGTTAGGGCAAAAATGTAATGAAGAAATTATATGCTATGACAAAAGGGAACGCAACCTTGCTCTGGAGAATGACCCTAATCAGGCCATTCAGGCTCTAGATGCCATTGAAAAACTGTTATCACAGGCAGAAATTGAGGGGAATCTTTTATTAGAAAGCGAAATGACCGATGGTACTACCGTGTTGTTGCCTACTTCTTTTATAAGAGAATTGTGGTTCGTCATTGAGCATGCTGTTCACCACCTTGCCTTGATTAAAGTAGGTTTAAAAACTGAGTTTCCGGATTGGCTTATTCCCAAACACTTTGGTGTGGCCAATTCTACTTTAAGGCATCAAAATCAGGTTATTGGTAGCATAAAAAATTAATTCCATAGGTTGGATTTGTTTTTTGATGGGGCTTACTCAATGGAAGAAAACCAATTTGAATTTAGTTAGAAGGTTTTTAATGATTCCTATTTTTATGCTATGTGGAAGGCCTAATTAGACTTTGTATTCAACAGTATTTTTATAAAAAAAATAGGGCCCAAAGATGAAAATCTTTGGGCCCTTTCGTATTTAGTCCAGGGAAGCTTCTTATCAGCAAAATGCTTTGGGAAGGACCAAGGACCATCTACAAAAACATTAAGCAAAAAGTAGTTTAGTGCTTGTTTTAGGTGTTTTTTATTGGTATTCCCTGCTATAAGATTCAATTTTTGAATCAGATATTAGAATGAATACCATATATAACTTTTAGGCCTTTTTAATAGACGAGGGAAAAACTTATTTTACTTAATTTCTATATCAAAGTAAATAAGCCTTTTCAAAATACGCATTTTATTTAAAATACAGGGAAGAATGTAAGAAAATTTGCCTTATGGAGAAGAAACAGAAAAATCAGAAAGGAAGAAGAAAACGGATTTGGAAAAAATTAGACGCCATTGGAAATGGAAATAATGACGCCTATTCGGTTTGCAATGGTTAATGGAAAAATTGTTCTTTGATAATTTTTCCATTTTCTACTTCGTAAACACAAACCTCTTCCATTTTATTTCTACCCCGAGATTTTGTTGTTAGGTCCACCATCATGGTAACAGCAAAGTGATTTCCAGCTACTATTGGATCAGATACGCTTGATTCATGCATTTCGACCAAATCTTCCATCCAATTCTTTGATTTTTCTAGTAGGGCAGGAACTCCTTTAGTGTCAGGAACATTCCACTTAGCCGGCTCTACAGCTACAGCATCTTCTGCAAATAATTCGGTATAAGCTTGATTATTTTGGCCGGTTCGGCATAGTTCCACCAATCGATTTGCGATTTCTTGAGTAGTCATTTGATAAGAATTAATAGTGAATGAAAATAAGTGTTTTATATTGTGTAAATATAAAACTATTTGTGTTAAAAAACCATCTTAAAGGGTTTTTTTATTTTTAATTTAAAAACAAATGCAAAATACGCTCAAACTATTTCACTACCTCAGCTTCGCTACATATCCCTTACTTCTTTTGGGACTCTTTTTTGTATATCGCCCCTTTTTTATGCCAGAAAGTTATGATGACATTAAAGATGTGACAATGGGGATGGTGATTATGGGTTTTGCCGTAGGATTATCTTCTTTAAAAGATCATACCAAACTCAATAAATTTAGCAGAGGCTATTTGTCTAAGCCTAAATTTATGAGGGGCTTTATTCTTATTCTTGGGTTAATTTTAATAACTGGATCCATATTTTCCATTTATGTGATTTATACATCAGAAAAGCCTCCACTAAGGGAGGCTTCTATTGGCATTATGTCCTTATGCCTGGGAGGATTTGGGTTAATCAAAACCATGATTCAATTGGTAAAAGACTTTGAAGCTGGTCTTATAAAATAGCATTGATTCATCAATAAAATCTTAGAGAATAGGAGGCATACTCATTATCATTGGGATTTAATTCGATGGCCATATTCAGAATTTCTCTGGCTCTTTGTTTGGCAAGATCCTGGTTTTTTCCTTTCAGGTCATAATATACCTCCAAAGCTAATTGAGTTAGCGCATAGTCCTTCCAGATTTTGGTATCGATTCCACTGTTTTGAATAGATAGTAAAAGGGAATAGGCATCTTTCATTCTGCCATCTAAGAAAAATTGGTATAAATCAGCAGATTCACTATTGGTTTTACTTAATTGTCTTTTTTTGCCGTCTGGATAAATGACAGCTAAATTTTCATTGGAGGAAAGATCTATTTGTAGACCTTTGATCTCTGTTTCCAGTAAACCATTTTTTCCTAAATATAGTGGTGATTGGAGTTGGTTGCCAATCTTAATTGCATAAGCATCGCCGGTCTTTATTAAGTCCAGTTTTTCATAGGGGCTGAATTGATAAGTCCCCAGAAATTTTGGATTGATGGTTTTTAGTAATTCAGGCGAGGACTTTTTATATCTTTTTACAAAATCGATTATCGGATTCTGGCCTCTGGAATACTCTTCAAAACTCATGTCCACTGTGATATCAGGGGACATAGTAGTCCTTTCATCCATATAAAAGGAGCTTTCATGATAAAACTGCGACAAATTAATTTTAAACTTTGAATTTGGCAATTCAAATGAATCGGGATCTCCAGGATGGATTGGATGATCGCAAACAGGTTCTCCAATAAAAAGTGCTTTACTTTTTTGCTCCAGGTAACAGGCAAAATTAATGGCTGCAGAAAAGGTTTTGTATCCAGTAATGACAAATAGTTTACCGGCCTGGTTAATTTTTGGATTATTAATAATACCATACCATATTGGAGTACTGTAGGCATTACTTCCACCTCCATTTTCCCGAATGTCGACAATAAATTTGTCAACGGGATTGTCCTCAATAAATTGAAACAGACGCTCACAAAAAGCCCAAACATTGTCTTCATTAATAGAGGTTACCCTATTGTAATTCAAATAAAGAATACTGTCTTCTTTGAAATATTTGAACCAGTAGGGCCTATCCGGCTTTTGAGCATATAAAGAGCGCTCTGGTTCGGCAATAAAATCGAGTAAGTCCTCTTCGTCTCCAATATCTTCAATTTTTACCTTTTGTTTCTTTCCATCAGGTGCACGAATAGTTAATTCCGCTTTTCGATTCTCAGAGGTGATGCCAAGGCCATACAAAACTCCAGGTAAGTGCAGATAATAAGGTGAAAACTTTTTGAAACGTTGAGTATTGGCGTGTGGGACTACCATTTCTAATAATTCCATGACTTTGTCTATTGGTCTGCCATTAACAGCAGTAATCTCAGCACCAAGAAGTTGTTTGTATTTGGGATGCGCTCTGATAATATAAATTTTATCACCAAACCACTCAGCAGAAAAAGGAAGATAACCAAACAATTCATACCGATTGCTTCCAGATAAAGAGGAGTGTCCATCCTTGATAGTAGCAATGAGTTTTAAAAACTCAAGGGCGATGGCTTCTTGAGAAACTCCTTTTTGCTGGATAAGTTTTTTTGCATTTTTCAGAACGGCTTCAAAGGTGGATTCGGTATTTACCCAATAGGGCTTAACGTGTTTCGTTTTAATTAAATTATCCAGAACTTCTAAATCCTCAAGCCATGCTTGGTTCGGTAAGGGTTTGACCTGAGCATGATTTGTGAAAGCATAGAGGAATAAAATGACAAATAATAGAAATTTTGGGTGAATGCTTTTTTTCATCTTACAAGAGCTTTTGAACAAAAAATTGATTTCGAGATGAAAAATAGTCTTTCAATATAAGCTTGCTAAGCAGAAATTCTTCAATCACTCATTATCTTCCCGGGTAACTCTTGAATCCTGTGATTTAAGCTTAATTTTGAGAGGTATGAATGGGAAAGATATTCTATTTGTTTTCTTAAAAAGCTTGTTTGTTTTTGCGCCTCTTTACCTTTGTTTCCAATTGGGAAGTCAATATTATGGAGATCGTTTTTCGGGACCTTATCCTACCGATCCGATAATGGTTAGGGTAGGGGATGATCCGTCTTGGAAGATGATTAACATAGATGAGTCTGGTTGGGATACTCAATTTCCCAATCCTCCTTCTAACTATTGGTGGCGAGTTCGAATACAAATCGATTCGAATCTTGCTGAAAGAACGCCCCTTGGCTTAGCCATCCGATCCTATTTAGCATCCTACGAAGCTTATTGGGATGGTCATCATATAGGCAGTAATGGAAAGGTTGGATACGATCGTACATCAGAAAAACCTGGAGGGATATTTAAAGTCTTTTTATTACCAGAAATGCTTAGCCAACCGGGAACCCATCTTTTGGCCGTCAGGGCGAGTCAACATTATTCTACTGGACAAATCCGAAAACCTTTTTTGTTACTAAGTAGTTATGATCGGCAGAGCCAATGGCTCATTATATTTGCGGCTTTTATGCATATTCTGGCAGGTGTATTTTTGGTTATTGGCCTGTATTATGGTTTAATATTTTTCAAAAGCATTAAAGAGTGGCAATTCCTGATTTTTGCTCTATTGTCCTCTCTTCTTTTCTTATGGATTTTGGCTGAATATGTTCGCTTTTATTATGCCTATCCCTATTCATGGCATTTTGTACGGATATTCACTATTAGCTGGCTTTCTTTTTCCGTTTCATTATTAATTAGTGCTTTTTTTATCTTCCGATACCAGCCTCAACTTAAATGGCTTTTGATCTTTCAACTGGTTTTTCAAGTAGGGTTTTATTATTGGAAATCAGATTTTGACGAACTTAATTATTATTACATCAACATTGCTTTGCTTATTTCATTTTTAACCCTATTTAGAGCTGTTTGGCATAAAGAAAAATATAGTGAAGAAGGTTTGCTAAGTATTATTCCTCTTTTTGCTGCTTCATTTTTCTTTTATCCCATTTATTATGACCAGGTATTATTTATTGGGTTCACCATCTTTATATTCATTAATCTTTATGCACTAAGCAGGTATTTAGGAGACCAACGAGTGCATCTTGAATTGGTAAGAAGCAGGGCCAACCTTTTAAAAGTAGAGTTGCTTAAAAAAAACATCCACCCTCATTTTTTAATGAACACTTTGACCTCCTTGATTTCCTGGGTAGAGGAATCTCCAAAAACAGCAGTAAGTTTTATTGAAGCCTTGGCAGAAGAATTTGAATCTCTCAGTGAAATATCAGAAAAACAAGTCATCGAGATGAGCCAGGAAGTTGACCTTTGTAAATCTCATTTAAAGGTTATGCAATTCAGACATGAGATCCCTTATCAACTTCACACAGAAGGAATCCTGGATGAAGAAAAAATCCCTCCCGCTATATTCTTAACCTTATTGGAAAATGGTTTGACCCATAATAAAATAGATACACACAACCCTACCTTTTATTTAAACCGAAAGGAAATAAATAATACCATTCAATATTATTTTCACGCACCCGGGCTTAGCCTGAAAAATGACCATACCTCTACTCCTGGTACAGGCTTGCAATATGTTAAAGCTAGATTGAGTAGCATGTATGGTGATAAATGGAAATTAGAATCAGGACCAGATAAGGAGGGATGGTTTACTAAAATAACGATAGAAAATTCATGAATATACTAATAGTTGAAGATGAAATCAGGATCGCAAAATTACTGGAAAACCAAATCCGGGAATTATTGGGTTCAAAATTGAAAAAATTAAGTCACTGCCAATATCTGGCAGAAGCCAATAATTTTATCAATAAATATCCATTGGATCTTTTGTTTTTGGATTTAAATCTAAAAGGAGAGAATGGTTTTGACTTATTGCAAAAATTTACAGCCCTGCCCTTTCAAACAGTGATCGTATCTGCCTATAAAGATCAAGCCATAGAAGCCTTTGAGTTCGGTGTTCTGGATTTTATTCCCAAACCTTTTAATAAGAAAAGATTACAAAAGACCCTGGATCGCTTATTTCATCATAGCACTGATCAAGGTAAAGGACTAAAATATATTGCTGTAAAAAAGAAAGGGCGCATTGTGTCTTTACCCTTATCCGAGATCCTGTTTATTCAGGCAGATGGCCACTACACCGAATTGCATACTGCTTCCCAATATTTCATTTGTAATAAATCTATGGATTCCTTGGAAATTTTATTGCCCAAACAATTTATCCGGATCCACCGATCCTACCTGGTCGATCTAAATCGGATTGAAGAAATTCAAAAGTTTCCCGGTAGTAAATATCAAATTCTTTTGAAAAATGGAAAAGAACTTCCTGTGTCCAGGAAGGGATTTAAATTGTTGGATTCGAGGTTTATTTAAAAAACTTTCATTGCACTCTTGACTCTCACCCTACGTCATACTTTATCTTTGCATCAATCATTGAAAAAAGTCATGACCAAATACTCAGTGAAAAAATTGTCTCAGATGGCAGGCATCAGTGTTCGGACCCTGCATCATTACGATAAGATCGGACTATTAAAACCGGCCTTTCGTTCAGATAAGGGATACCGCTATTATCAACGTAAGCAATTATTGGCATTGCAGCAGATTCTGTTTTTTAAAGAATTAGGGTTCCCACTGGAAAAGATCAGGGCAGTCCTTGAGGATCCAGAGTTTGATCTTTTAAAAGCACTCTATTATCATCGCAAGCAATTGCAATTGAATCAAAAGCGTTTGGGGCTGTTGTTGAAAACTGTAGACAAAACCATTTTAGAACTTAAAAACAAAAAAGAAATGATGGATGATAAAGATATTTATGAAGGTTTTTCTAAAGAACAAAAAGAGGCCATAAGAATGGAAGTGGCTCACCGTTGGGGCAAGGATGAATTAGAAGCCACTGAGGATCGAATCCGGGCTTTAGGCAAAGAAGGTTGGCAAGATCATAAAAAGAAAGGGGAGGAGATCAACCACTTGCTGGCCGATTTAATAGACCTTGAACCGGAAAGCCCTCAAGTGCAACAAGCCATTGCCTTACATCATCGATATATGAATTTATTTTACGAGGTAACAGTAGAAAGATATCGTGGTCTGGCACAAATGTATGTTTCAGATGATCGGTTTAAGGCTTATTACGAAAAATACAAAGAAGGGCTGGCAGAATTTATTAAAGCAGCCATTTTAATTTATTGTGAGAATGGTATGAAAGCCCAGGTTTAGAACTTAAATAAACCTGCCTTTCAGCCTTTTATAATGTACTCGGCCAACAGGAACAAACTCCTCATTTAGCATTACCAAGCTATATTTACTGCCAACTTGAATCTGAAGATCTTTGACCAAATCCATATTGGCAATGAATGATTTATGGACTCTTTCAAAGCTTGGCGGTAAAAGTTGTTGCATTTGATCTAGTGATTTGTGATGAGGGGTTTGTTCTCCTGTAATGAGATTCAGTTTACTATGTTTTCCATGTCCTTCTATGTAAATAAGTTTTTGCAGATCGATGATCCGGTTTTCGAGGGCACCCTTGACCACAATATAACGAAGTGCTCCTCCAGGAGTATGTGCAAAATGACGCTGAATGGCCTTTTCCAGCCGCTCCTGCAAAAAAGGCTTGGGAAC
Source organism: Saprospiraceae bacterium (assembly GCA_028285545.1). Taxonomy (GTDB): domain Bacteria; phylum Bacteroidota; class Bacteroidia; order Chitinophagales; family Saprospiraceae; genus JANQPA01. The sequence continues at coordinate 56,168 of JANQPA010000036.1, forward strand.
AAAATCAATGACTCCCAGGTCAAAAGCATCAATAGCCTTGTTACTATAGGCAGAAGTAATAATGGTGTTAAAGGAACCCGAAAATTTTGATCGCAACAAATCAAAGCCATCTTCTTCATTTAAATTAAGATCCAGGAAGAGCAAATCGATTGTATTTTGACTTAAGAAATCGATGGCCTCATCCAACTCATCTAATATCTTCAGATATTTTATCCGCCGACCAATTATTTGTCGGACCATTTTCTCCAATTGCCTGGCTACCCGCCGCTCATCTTCCAGTATTAATATATTCATCAAGCCTTTTTAATTTTTATTTGAGTACAAAAAATATCTTTTTCTTCCTTTATCTCAAGCGACCAATGATTATTTGCCCACTCATCTAGCCTTGCTTTAATGTATTGTAAACCTATTCCATTGCTGTTTTTTCTTTTACTCAGACGTAATTTTCCTTTCGATTTGATTTTATAAACTTTTTCACCAGCATGTTCAATAAATTGGAATTGAAAAGACATCTTTCCATTGATTGGTTTTTGATGGGTAATTCCATTTTCAACAAGAGTTAACAGAATGGCGGGAGGTATTTGTTCTGAATTCGGAAATTCTGAACAAATCAAATCATACTGAATTTCTCTTTGGTATTCCATCATTTCCAGATGAATTCTACAAAGTTCAATTTCTTGTTGTAAAGGGATGAGTGGGTGGGAAGAAATTTCATCCATCATTTTAAAAAGCCTGGCCAGGCTATGAATCATTTTGACCCCTACAGCAGGCTGTTCTTCAACCATATTTATTAATGAGGTAAGGGTGTTCATTAGAAAATGAGGCTGGATTTTTTTCTTCAACAGTTCAATCTCTAATCTACTGGCTTTTATTAGGGATGCTTCATATAATTGCTTTTGTAGTTTGATATGCCTGTTTAAGGCAAAAATAGCGAAGCCTACAATGGCTAAAAAGCCAACAAATAAGATGAAATCATAATAAATGATGAAACAAACTGAAAAGAGAAGAACACTGACTATAGCTTGATTACTATATTTTTTATCATGGATCCATGCCAACAAAATAATTCCCAGAGAAGAAATAAATGCCGCTAAAACCATAAAATAGGCTGGTTTGTCAAAGCCTGATACATTAAATTGGATTAACAAGAGGATGGTAAGATGTATGCCTAGAATGACCCATTTATGAGCAATTTTAAAGTGGAACATAAAATACGAGGGAAGTAGGAAAGCAACAATTAAGCTGAGGATTTGGATAATTACCAATCTATACACCTGCCAGGTATGTAGATAATCCACATAATATTTAGCATACTCTAAAATGGTGAGGCCGAAAAAACAAAAACAGAGGATTGAAAAAATGAAAAGGTCTTTTTGACGGAAATAAATTAAAAAAATACCGCCAAAATAAAAGCCTGCAATCAAAAATATACCTGCCAAAATATGTAAGAATAAGGCCAAGGACAATGGATTGCGAGCCAGTTCAAGATATTCTCCTATTCTAATATAGGGTAACTGAGCATGGGTGGCGGTCTCATTTGCGATCCTTAAAGCTATTGGGTAGTATCCAAAATCAGATACTAGAGTATCGGGAATGACAAAGGTTTGTCGGTAATATCCAATTTCTTCTTCATTCCCTACAGCGTTAATTTTACCGTTTTTACCGATTAATACCCCGGAAAAGTACAATTCATAACTCCCTTTAATCATTATGGAAATTCCCCTTTTCTTAAAGGGTTTTAATGAATCCTTGATATATACTTTAGCCCTCAACCACCAGGTTCCTCTGTGTCCTTTCAGCTCACTTGACCACTTAGAATCATCAAAATCAGGATTAGAAAAGATGGGCTGATCATCTACCATAGTTCTAAGAAAATAATACTGGTAGCCCGGATCGATGATGTTCCGTTGAAAAGGACGATAGCCTATCCAAATTAAATAACTTGAATAGGCTAGGATAAGCAAAATCGAAATAAAGGTCCTTATTTTTTTGTTTTTCTCCATCCACTCCAAATTAATGCATTTTTTTGGACCATTGATTTCGATTTTGAGCAGTTGGTTTCTATTGCTTTGGAATAGTGGTAGCCGGATCAATAAATTAGAGAAAAAAAGTATGCACCCGACACAAATTCAACTCAACCGATTCATTAAAGGGTTTTTGTTTTTTACCATTCTCTCCATTTCTTTAAATGCCCAAAAAGAAGCAGGGACTTATGAATGGACTAATTTACCAAAAGAATTAAGTGATAAACTCACGGATAGTATCTTGGTAACACATAATTTACAAGAAAACACAGGATATTCTGTAGCCATAATCCATAAGGGAAACCTGGTTTATTCAAAAACCTTTGGGTGGGCCGATGCTGAGCAAAAAATTCCTGTTCAGCGTCATTCGCAGTTTCCAGTAGCTAGTGTGACCAAGGCTTTTACTGGAGCTATCTTAGTTAAAATGGCTAATTCCGGCAAGCTGGATTTAAAGGCAAAGGTTGGGCAATATCTTTCTCTTCCTAAGGATAAGTCTAATATTCGTATTGAACAACTTATAAATCACACTGGAGGAATTAGGGCTTATAGACACAATGAAAAGAGTTCGGAGTTTTTATCTACCCATTATGACAGTGCTTTAGATGCTATGAATATTTTTGTTGATGACTCCTTGCTTTTTGAACCAGGAACGAGTTACCGATATACCAGTTTCGGCTATAACTTATTGGCCGCCTTGGTAGAAAAACAAGCAGGAGAAAAGTATACTAAATATGTAGAAAATAAATTGATGAAGGGAATGGGATTAAAACATACTTTTTATGATGATGCAACAGTAAAGCGGAAAAAAAGGGTTGAAAATTACTCCATAATGTCCCCCTATCAACCTTATCGACCTAATGAAAATGAGGCAATTATAAAAATACCTGTCCTTGATCACAGTTATAATAATGGTGGAGGGAATATCATTACCACTGCTGAAGACCTTGCCAAATTTGGAAATGCATTTACAAAACCGGGATTTTTTACAAAAGAAGAATTAGACTTGTTCCACAAACCTATTGAGAGTTCTACATCTTCCTCTTGGAGTCATGGCTGGTTTGTATCGAATCCTCCTTCTGGTGATTTACAATTATTTATGACCGGTGCTTTTTCAGGTACCCAGGCTGGTGTATTCGTCTACCCCGAAACTCAAACTACCGTTGCAGTCCTTTCCAATTGTTGGGGTAAGGGTTCAAGGTCTGGTGATCTGGTCATCGCTTTGCCAAGAAGATTGGCATCTATGGTGAAAGAAAATTAATTTAAAAAAGCTTATTGCTGGCTTCAAGCCAGCAATGAACTTATCATTTATAGTGTCAACCAATAGTTCACCTTAAACACCAAAGATCGATTCTTCGGCCCAAACAATCCTTCCACCTGATAATTGTCGGTATAAACCAGGAAAAAATCTGACATGGGGGCAAAACGCCATTGGAATCGGCTGTTTATATTGAAGTTATTGGCTTGTGTATTATACTGGAAAAAGGTAGTCCAGAATAAATTCGTTGCAAAATTGATCTCCACTCGCGCCGAGGCTAGTGTAAGATTGGTATACCCGTAAGGGTCAGGAAGCCAGATGTCATTTCTTTCCAATCCTAGTGCAAAATTCCCCCAGGGCTGAGTACGAAATAACAGATTGGCCCTATAGGTAAGTTTAGTGCCTCCATAAAATTGGCCATAAACCAAAAACATGTCGGTATTTAGGCGTTTTCGTCGATCAGTATTAAACTCTACATTAATCTCTTTCATATCATAGGACCGAGCAGGTAAGGGAGTACTGGTAATGGCAAAAGGAAAGACCAAATCCACATGATTATAGTTTAATCGAAATTTTAACTGACTGGTGTTTTTGAAAATGAAAAAATGACGCAATCGCATATACCATTCATTCAGACTACCATCGGCATTAAAAAAGGCAAAATTTTCATATCCAGACCAATGGAAATTGATGGTCTTGCTATTTTTTGGATAGATAAAATAGTTGAGCATATTGGCCACTTGAGTAAATCCCACCCTCACCAATTGACCGGTTTCTGGATTAAAGTTGATCAATCTGCCATTGAAACCCATGTCTGAAAAATAATTCTCTCCCATATGCTGGAAACCTATAAAAGTCCTGAAATTTTGACCATTGTAATTAAATCTTCCATACACATGCTTGTTCTTGTCATTGAAGCCTTCTTTCAAAGAATGGATATATCCACCAAAAGCTTGCCACTTTCCATCGGGAGTGCTGTAATTAAACTCTCCCCCTAAATTCCGGCCATAATCTTCTTTTTGTACTTCCCCATCGGAAAAGGCCTGCCTATTAAGAAATATTCCCTTAATTGCAGAGCGCTTCCATATTCTTTTTTGGAAACTTAGGGCAGTATAGTTTTGAGCCAATTGATTATCTGTACTTTGGGTATGCATGTTAAAAGCTCCCACCCTTAAACGAGGGTCTAAATTACCACTCAGGCGCAGTCCATATAAAATAGGAACAGTATTTCCCCTGTTATCTAATCCAATTCTTCTGGAAAAAAATGGTCTTTCAGCAAAGAATCCATAATTGCTGAAAATATCTGCATTTTCAAGAAAAAATTGTCTGCGCTCCGGAAAAAAGATATTGAAGCGAGTAAGGTTGGTCACTTGTCGATCCACCTCCACTTGTGAAAAATCAGGATTATAGGTAAGGTCCAGATTTAAGGTAGGGGTGATGGCAATTTTGGCATCTCCTCCTGCTTCCATATTGGTGGTAGAAGTCGAACCATTTCTTAAATTTTGATCAAGCCTGGCCGTCAAATAGGGGATTAGAGAAACGTTGCTCCCTTGCTTTTTGGGTGCAGCATCCCAGCTTAAACGACCTGAATAGCCCAGATCATTAAAATTAAATTGCCTGGGTATTGGTGCCCATACATGGGTTTCATTACTCCCCGGATCGGTACGATAAAAATTAATGGACCAGTTTTTTAAATCCTCCCGATATCTAAGGGTCTTGAATGGAATCGCCATTTCAACTGTCCATTTATCAGAATATCTTTGTACATCTACAAACCACCGATTGTCCCAGCTGTCATCAGATTCCCCATTGGGCAAAATAATGGACTCCACCTGGGCACCCATAGCATTAACCGCAAAGGCAAGGGCATTGGTTTGTTCCATCATTGGATCCAGCAACACACCAAAAGCATCATTGCCATCAAATTGATCTCTTTTCAGGGTTTGGATGATGTAATCGTCGTTGTCCCAACAAACAGCACTTAGATATACAAAACGATCGTCATAGGCCATCCTTACTTCTGTGTTTTTTTTGGCCCGCTCCCCATCAATAGGCGATTGTATCCAAAATTGGCTGGCCACATCTGCAGTTGTCCAAATGCTTTCTTCCAGCTTCCCATCAATGGTTATGGTTTCAGTGATTTTAGTAATGGTAAGTTCATAGTTTTGAGAATTATCTGAACTTCCCTGACCAAAGGTAGGGTTAGAACTTATAAAAAGAAATACAATTAAGGCCAGGACAGTGGACAAACGGTTCATGATTATCGAATTTGTTTCGGATAAATGTAAATAGGCCGTTCATTTTTCTTGATAAAATGAAGGCAACGAATCAAATATGTAGGTCAACCGGATTTTTTGGAAAAGTATATATTGATGTTGTTAATTTGGGTGCTCAGCTACAAAATTTGGGCCTTGGGCTCACCAAAGAGTTTATAGAAATCAAAAGATTTAAAATCCATCGTCTTTTTAATATTTTGACCTAATGAGAATACTTAGCCATGTTTTCTTTTGGGCGATAATTGCACTATGGTCAAGTACCATTTATGATTATAAGGGAGCCTATGGCCTTCATTTTATCATTTTTAACCTGGTCAGATTGCCAGTGATCATGATTGCTACTTACATCGTATTATACTGGTTGATTCCAAAATATTTAATTCAAGGCAAAAAGTATTTTCAATTTGGAGCCTGGTTTTTAATAATATTCTTGGTAGCGACAGTACTTGATCGCTTAATTATTGGATCAGATTTGGTAGCCCCAAAGATGAGTGCTTTGGGATTGACCTATAGTTTTTTTAACGGAATACCTATTTTAAGAAATGCTTTTTTGCTAATCTCTATTATGGGGCTGGCAGCCATGATTCGAATCTTTAAATTGTATTATGTCCAGGAACGAAAACAGCATGAAATTCAGCAGGAAATGTTAGCATCTGAACTGGCCTTTTTAAAGGCACAGGTTAACCCTCATTTTTTATTTAATGCTTTGAACAACTTGTACAGCATGGCCATTCAAAAAGGAGATGGGGAATTGGCTGAAGGGATTGAGAACCTCTCCGGAGTGATGCAATACCTTACCTATGAAAGTAATGCGCCTAAAGTTGAATTGGATAAAGAATTGCAATTAATTCAGAATTATATAGAAATTCAATCTTTGAGGCTGGCCGAAACGGATGAGGCAACCATTTCTTTTAATGTTGAAGGAAACACACGGGGAATATTAATAGCTCCCGTTTTGTTACTACCCCTAGTTGAAAATGCTTTTAAACATGGAGTGGAACCCGACAAAAGATCCTTGGTGAAAATAGATTTAAAGGTAGCTGATAGGAAATTGAATTTTAAGATTAAAAATACCATAAGAGAAAGCCAGGTGAATGATTTAACCAAAGAAGGGATTGGCTTGGAAAATGTCCGCAAAAGATTAGGCTTGCTTTATCCAGATCGCCATTCTTTGCAGATAGTACCCGGAGAAGTATATTTTACTGTAATTCTTTCATTAAGTTTTTGAGTATGTTGAATGCTTTTTTGATTGATGATGAGCCCAAAGCATTGGAATTATTAAAGAATTATCTAGAGAAGATTCCTTATTTGGACTTAGTGGGCGAAGCACGTGATCCTATGATTGCCTTGGAAATGTTACAAAAGGTAAAAGTAGATGTTATTTTCCTGGATATTAATTTACCTAATCTGTCAGGGGTTGAATTTTACAAAAGTCTTCCCCATCCTCCGGCTGTTATTTTTACGACTGCCTACCCAGAATTTGCGGTCCAGGGATTTGAATTGGAGGCTATAGATTACCTTGTTAAGCCGATTACTTTTTCCAGATTTCTAAAAGCTTGTAACCGTATTTCAAAGACAAGCCCTTCTGAATCCGTTAAAAGTATCCATGTTACCCCTACTTTTTCAGATATGGTTTATGTGAAAAGTGGAGCTGTGCTCCATAAATTGCTTTGGAGAGATATTCGTTACCTGGAAAAAGATGAAAATTATGTGATTTATCACACCGAAAATAAACGTGTTTTGAGCCGCCAAAACCTAAGCGACCTTGCCGAGATCCTGCCTTCTTATTTTGTTCGGATTCATAAAAGCTATACCATTTCCTTGCTTCATGTACAAACAATGGAAAGAGAATTAGTGAACCTGGGTTCTTGTCAGTTGCCAGTAGGGAATACCTATCGACAACAATTGCAGGAAAGTGTAAAGAGATTTCAGCAACAAAGAAAATAAAGAGTTAAGATTAATCTATAGATCTAATTCTCAAATGCGATAGAGTTTTTTAAGCTCCATAAATTGTAATATTATTAGTTAGATCAACATTTTTAAAGATCTCCTGCCATTGGTGGGAGATCTTTTTTTATTTTCATTTCAACAAAACAAAGATAGGATGCATCCTATATATACTCTTGAATCAAAAAAATTACTAGTAATGAAAAAAATACCACACCCTTTACTGATAATCTCCTGCCTTTTTCTATTAAACATTAATGTTACTCATGGTTTGTCGGATGCCGAATTAGCAAAGACGGTCGAAATTCGACGGACTTCCTATGGAGTGCCACATATAAAAGCAAGTACACTTGAGGGAGCTGCTTTTGGTTTGGCCTGGGCTGAATTGGAAGATTATGGCGATCGGGTAATCAGTTCACTGGTAAGTGCCAGAGGAGAATTAGGGAAAGTATTTGGTTATGAGATGTTGGAAAGAGATATGGTCAATCAGTTGGGGTATAAAAGGGCTGTTGCCACCTACTACTTATTGAGTGACGATACGCGCCAGTTAATGGAAGGATTTGCCAGAGGTGTCAATTATTATATGGAAAAAAATCCGGAAAAATTTCCCCGGTACCAGGATTTTGTATTCACGGGTCATGATATTTCTGCGCTTACCACAAATGTTTATACTCCATTACATGGTGAGGGATTTAAAGAACAATTAAAAAAAGATAAGGCCAGACGAGATTCCCTAAAACTAACCGAAGCGGGCTCCAATGCCTGGGCTTTTGCTCCCTCACGTACCAGTAGTGGCAAGGCAATATTAGTAAGAAACCCACACTTATCCTGGACCGCAGGCTATTACGAGGCACAATTAACCGTGCCTGGTAAGCTTAATTTTTATGGTGATTTCCGTATCGGAGGCGTTTTTGCCATTATTGGTGGATTCAGTGATAAAGTAGGTTGGTGCACAACCAATAATGGCCCCGACCTGGATGAATATTATGCTTTGAAGGCTGATCCGAAAAAAGCCGATCATTTTATCATTGATGGAATATCTGTACCACTGGAAAGAAAGATGGTGACCGCTGAATTCAAACATGGTGATGCCATGGCTATGGAAACTCGAGAATTATTATTTACTCCTTATGGGCCAGTCATTCATCGTGATGAAGGAAAAATTTATATTCTCAAAGCAGCAGCGGATGGAGATTATCGACGTAGTGAGCAGTATACCAGAATGTTGTTGGCCCAAAATTTTGAAGAGTGGAGGGATGCTATGAGAATGCAGGGAATTACAGCTTCCAATTATACCTATGCAGACACGGATGGCAATATTTTTTATGTTTGGAATGCAGTTACTCCCGACCTGCCCCTTCCTTCAGGAGGGGATTCAATAGCTGTCGAGGTGGATTATTCTCATCAGATTTGGAAACAGCCTGTACCTTTTGATGATCTTCCTCAATTACTTAATCCTAAAGGTGGTTATTTGCATAATGAAAATGATCCATTTCATTTTACCAATATGAATGAGATTTTTAAACCGGAGGATTTCCCTGCTCATTTTCCTAAGCCCAGACTCCGCCTAAGAAGCCAACATAGCCTCGAACTTATCCATAATGAGGACAAACTGAGCTTGGAGGAAGTGGTTAAACGAAAACATAGTATGAAAATGTTATTGGCGGATAGAACAAAAGAAGATCTTTTGGCTGCCCTTCGTCAAACCAAACCTAAAAAAGAAATGAAAAGTATCATCGCTCATTTGGATGCCTGGGATAACTCGGTGGCAGCAGAAAGTAGGGGAGGAGTGCTGTTCCAGGAGTGGTTTGAAATTTATGCTCGTAAAATGGATGGTAAAGAATTATTTGCTGAGCCTTGGTCATTTGATAAACCCCGATCAAGCCCTTCAGGCATAGCCGATCCAGAACTAGCAGTTTTATCTTTTAAAGAAGCTGTAAGTGAAGTGAAAAAGAAATATGGAAGCTGGGACTTGGCCTGGGGAGACGTTCATCGTCTTCGTCATGGAAAATTAGATCTTCCAGTTGGAGGCGGCCCTGGAGGATTAGGGTGTTTCAGAGTGCTCTGGTTTAGAAACACTCCGGATGGCAAACGTGCTATTAGAGGTGGTGATGGCTGGCAACTGGCAGTGGAATTTACCAATCCACCGCGGGCTTATTCTGTTCTAGCATATGGAGAATCAAATAATCCTGATAGTCCTCACCATGAGGATCAGGCAGAAATGTTTGCGAAAAATGAAATGAAAAAGGTCGCCTTTACAGAAGCAGATATTCAAAAAACCTTGATTAAAAGCTACCGCCCTGGAGAGTAGGAAGTCGGAAGGTGGAAGTCGGAAGGACTTGTCTTTCTACTTTCTACCTTTTACTATCATCACTTTCCAAGCCCTGCAGCCAAGCCTGAATATCCTCTCTGCCTATTTTTGTGAAGCCAGGCAAATGAGTCATTTGTTCATATATTTTAAGCTTTGCAGCAGGGAAAATATCCTTCATCATTTGGCCATAGGCAGGAGGGGTCCAGGGATCCCAGGCACCAGACATAATAAAGCACGGTAGATCTACTTGCTGGTCAGGCCATTGATATTGAGAATAAATAGGTTTTACCTTCCATATTTTGGCTGTTTTTTTAGAAATATCATTAAGAGGATGATTTTTTAGCCAGGGAATGGATTTTTGATTTTTTTTCATAATGCTCACGTTTTGCTCAGGCCATTCTTCAGCCATCCATACAGAGTAACGCATGCCTTTAGCCTGCCATCCGGTCCTGAGTTTGCCCGATATGATTCCCGGTACTTGTTGATGATCTCCTTTTATGATTTGAGTTACTAATTTGGGGACCTTTTTAATTTCATCATGGTCACCCATTGCGTTTTCAATGACCTCAATCAACTCTTTTTTTGAATAAAGGTATTTCTTATCCTTTATGGACGTATAGAAAACCGAATCTTTAATGCTACTCAGATAATTTATCCAATTGGGATATAATTCTTCTTTATTTTTTCCTAATGTCATTTGAAAGGCCTGGTCAAATTGAGTGGCTGCATCTTCATCATAATTGGCCTGATGGGGGAGGGGAGAATCCAAAATGACGGCTTTTACACGATCTGGATAGGTTTGAGTATAGGTAGCCATCAAATTGCAGCTGTAAGACATTCCATACACGATCCATTTCTCAATTTCTAAAGCTTTCCTAAGAGCTTCCAGATCTTCTACACTCTCCAGGGTATGATAGCCATTAAGGTCTACTCCCTCAGACACCCAGCGCTGATAACAATCTTCCGTCGCTTTCCATTGGGCTTCTTCAACTGGTTTGCCATAAAGTCCTTCCTTTAAAGATCGGAACCTGGCAGAATCCAATTCAGGGCACTTTAATACAGGTTTAGAAAAAAGGGTGCCTCTTTGATCTATAAACACCAGGTCTCTACCTTTAGCCCAGGGCATATATACCATCCCATTGGCCATATGGATGGAGCCATTCCCGGGGCCTCCAGACATGATCAGGATAGGAGCTAGAGAATTCTCTTCACTGGATTTGCTATATATAAAGGGAAGAGAAATGGTATTACTTTGAGCTGCCTTACGATTTTCTGGAACTTTCAGCCAGCCTTCCTTCCATTTTCGTTTGGTCTCATTCTTAAGATTAACGGGTTTCCATTCAACATTGACCTGACCAACTAGACTTCTTTGAGTGGAAAATAGAAAAAACAAGCAAAAGAGTAGCGTCAGTGATTTTTTCATAAAAGGCTTTTTCTACAAAAAAATGGCTAATTAAGTGGAAATGATTGTAAAAAAACGTCATCAGCGATTGGCATACAAAAGATGACCTATAGGAGGCTTTTTTTTCAGATACAAGCTGGGAGCAAAGCCAGTCAAAGCTTTGAAATCGTGATTAAAGTGTGCTTGATCAAAATATCCAAAATCATAGGCTAAATCTGTAAATGTATCAAAATCTTGCAGGCTCAGAGACTTTAAAATAGCCTGTAATTTAACCATTCGGGCATGCCGTTTAGGACTCATACCTACCATTTTATTAAACTGGCGTTCCAATTGTCTTATTCCTTTCTCCATTTGGGAAAATTCTTTTTTGACTTCCAGGATGCCTTTTTTTTCTCTTATCAAAAGTATGGCGGAAAGTAAAACCTGATAATCCTTTTGAATATGATGGATACAGTAATTTAGATAAATTTCCAATTCCTTAAAATGATTTTTGGGAGAAGGAGACCGGCCGAGCTTCACGGCGCAATCTTTGCCAAAAGGAAGTTCCTCCAGGTTAATTATTCTATTAGTCAATTCTTTACCATGTTTATTAAACAATACCGCAGCCATTCCTGGAATTAAACGCACACCACTAACAAAAAAGGGACCTTCGAACCGAATAGAATAATATTTTTCAAAATTGCCAATTAAAGCAAAATTGATTGAGGAGTCAGCAATTAATTCATTTCTATCGGAAAATCGTTGGCAGGCATTACCGGAATGATATACGATATGGGCGGTATCATCAGGCATAATAATCTCTTCGTGACTTTGGCCAGGAGACGGTTTACCTTGAAGCATCCAAAAATATTGAGCATATTCTTTCAACGATTCGCAAATGGGCCATTGCTGATAGCTTACCTCCATAATATTGCGTGTCTATTCGGTTTTTTGAAGATAATGAGCCTCGGCCAACATAGGAGAAAGGGGGGCATTTTTTTCCCAATAAGACTCCATATCGATTAAAATATCATTTAATAATTGGATGGCATCCAGAATAAAGGGCCCCTTATTTAACATTACACAATCTGCTCTTTGAGCCATAACGGCATCAGTGATTTCTGCCCTTGATGGAATTCCTCTTTTAGCCAAACCCTCTAACACTTGGGTAGCCCAAATATCAGTCACGTGGGCAGCCTGACAAAGAGAAAGAATTTCTTCTTGTACTCTACCAATATTATTCCAACCACTTTCAATAGCTAAATCACCTCTTGCTATCATTACCCCGATGGGATAAACCTGCATGCCCTCTAATAAAATATCTGTTAATTGATTAAAACCGCTTTGTGTTTCGATTTTCAGGATAATACCCAGTCGATCCTTCGCCCCCAGTTTTTCAAGTTCTTCTATTAGTTCACATACATCCTGTGCCCTGTTTACAAAAGAAAAATTTACCACATCAGCATATTCTGCCACAAACTTTAGGTCGATGCGATCTTTTTCGGTAAGGCCACTGATCGTCAATTGACTCCCAGGTAAATTAATTCCCTTATCTGATCGGAGCTTAGCCTTACCATTGGCTGCATGATCAACCTGGATCAACATATGATCACTATTAATTTCTTGAATTTGACCACTAATTTTTCCATCATCAAAAAGAATGGGTTCGCCTACCTTGACTTGGTCAAAAATAGAAGGAGCAGTGCAAGAAATATGGGCTATTTCCAGTAATTCACCATGTTTATCTAAAATTGCGTCTTCACCAATTATTTGGGCTCGATCTAAACGAAGAATATCTCCTTCCTTTAATATGATTGGAAGCTCTAAGGGGGGGAGTTCACCTACCTCAATCCGTATTCCTTGTTCTTTTTTTTGTGTAAAAAGAGGCAATCCCGTTTCAATATAAGTAGTTGCAGCACAATGGCCGATAAATCCTCCTTCCAAAGGATATAAGTTGGTGAAGGCTCTCTTTTTTCCCCTCCGATCTCTAAAAAATAATTGGTCAACTCCTTGAATTTGATCCAGATCTTGTTCAGAAATAGGAACATGTATTCCATGAGGTTCTGCTTCAGGGCTTAACCAGACGGTAGCGGGAGTAATTACTTGCCCAGTAGAATCTTTGGAGGGTCTAATTTTCTTTACTTTTGGCCCTGGATGTAAAGAACCCGTTCTAATTTTAGGGCCTGCCAGGTCCATGGCAATTTTGCACTTTTTTTTCAACTTTTTCGAAGCTTGTCGTATATGGTCAATCATCATTTTCCACTCCACTTCGGAATCATGAGCACAATTAATCCTTGCACAATTCATTCCGGAAGCTAACATATTCTTCACCATTTGATAATCATGTGCCGCTTCAGAAGGCAGCGTAACCATTATTCTGGTACGCCTTTTTTTGGTGCGATAGCCCAGTAATCTTTTAGCATTGGACCTCAAAGCCTTAGTACCAGCCTTAAAAGAAAGCCTGGGCGATATGGATTCAATAGCTTCTCCATTCTGATAAGCTTTCAGTATGGCCAAATTGGTACGTAGACTAGCCATAACATGGGATTGAGATTTGGCTAGCCGTGATAATCCCATGTGTCCTAAGCGCTTTTGCACGTCTCTCAAATCACGACTTCTCAATAATCTGTAGTGTAATAAATTACAGGCACTTCTGCGATAATTGGGGTGAACTCCATCAAGAAGTTCTTTAGATCGATCTTCGAGATGTTCAGCTTCTGTGATAATGTTTTCTAATTTTTCAATGACTGTGGTGTATTTGTTTGGTTCCTTAGATGTCATGTTGCTTTGGATAAGACATGTCATGTCTAGACATGTCATGTAATGAATAATTTAACAAATGAATAAAAAACAGTCAAAATATCAGTAATTACAGGCTACTTGGCCAATAGAAGAATTTTCTGGACCATAAATATCTGCTAAAAAATTGGACATGTCATGTCTAAACATGACATGTTTTATTCTTGAACCAGCAATTTACAGAAAATGCCATCATAATAAAGTCACTTTTTGTATGAAATACGAAAAATTTAGGATCAGCCCGAAATTTAATACTGTCCAGGATGGCCTAAAAATAGAATGAAAGAATTAATTCTGAAATCCTGAATTTAGCTGGCGAAAATTCGCTAGTATTAGAAAAATATTATTATAATTAAAGATTCATTCTTAAAAACCTCCAAACCTCTCTAAAATGAAAAAAAAGATACTTTTTTCCTTCCTGATCATTGCCCTGGTAATGAGTAATTGTACTAAATCCACTTTCGAGGAATCTAGCTTGCCAGATGAGAACTCTGATCCTATGGACCGTTCTGAAATCAATGATTTTGTCATAAAAAAGATACATGAAACCAATGATGTTTTTCATTGGACAGATGCCAATGACCATATGCTATGGAGTGCAGTAGTTCTTAGCGACTCCTTAGTTACCATTGGTTACAAGCCAGCTGGTGTAAACCAGATTGATGACATAATTCACAAGCTTGACTTGGAACAGCAAGAATGGAAAGAGGCCAGAAATAAAATCTTAACTTATATCGTAAATGAAACCAATAGTAAATATGGTACCACTTATAAAGCAGAAGATATCATGCCTTATGGACTTGAAAGTACCCTACCTTATCTTGACATCAGGCTTTATGATCAGGGAATGATGACCGTACTAAGAGAAATGCCCGAAGTGCGCTACCTTGAACCTTCCGGCTACTCAATGGAAGAAGTGAATTTCAGAAGCGATTCAGGATGTGGCTCTTATGATGCCAATGTAAATAGTGGTGATTACGAAAACATTTCTCCTACTTCACGCCGTTCCTGGCACCACCTGAATGCCAATGTGGATGATGCCTGGAATAATTCGAACAAGGGCAACAACATCTGGGTGGCTTTGATCGATACCGGAGTGTCTAAGAATCAGGATAAATTAAATGGAGAGTTTAATGAGAAAGAATCTGCTGGAAGATCTATAGAAAAATACGGCTTCTATAAAACAGGATGGTGGTGGAATAAAAAATACGATGGTTGGCATGATAAGTGTGGCCATGGAACCGCTATGGCTGGGCTTATTGCCGCCCCTCGAGGCACAGATCGAACACCAGCAGGAGTGGCTTATCAGGCCAATTTAATCTCATACAGAGGAACCAGTGATGTGGTTATCAATGGATCAGATGAAAAGAATGGGGTAGCAGAATCACTAAAACATGCCGGAAATCAATCAAAGGTCAAAATTATTAGCATGTCTATAGGAGATGTTTTCTCTTCAGGAAAAGTTAAAGATGCAGTAAAATATGCCTATAATAAAGGAAAAATGATCTTTGCCGCAGCCGGAACATCACTATCCTGGACCAGCTGGTGGGGAGTAATTTTCCCAGCCAACATGAGTCAAACAATAGCCGTAACCGGAATTAAAACTGGATCTCCAAGAGTTCGATGTAATACTTGCCATGATGGGGATAAAGTAGATTTTGTAGTAGAAATGCAAAGACGAAATAATAATGACCGTACGGCAGTTTCTCTTACCACTTCGGGCAATGATTCTGGTTATGTTGGAGGCTCTTCTGCTGCAACAGCCACCATGGCAGGAATAGCTGCATTGATTTGGAGCGATCATACTTCCTGGTCCAGAACCCAGGTTTTAAATGAACTGAAAAACTCAGCGGATACCTATCCTGCAAGGGATAATAACTTTGGATGGGGTAAGGTGGATGCTTTTGCTGCAGTGCAGTAGAAAAACCTCCTCTTTTTCATTATTAGTTTTTGTGAACGGAAGGTAAGGTAGAAGTATAATTGAAGTAAAGTAGAAGTAGTTTGTATATTTATATAAGCTTACTTCTGTTTTAGTTTGCTGGAGGCCATGCTTCAACTATACTTCTACCGAATATTAATGACCCAGATTTTTTCGATCAAAAAAACAAAATTCAATATAAGTTCGACCATTATTTAACTATTAGTAAACTTAGTTTATTGAGGGTTAAATGGTGGTTTATTTTTTTGGGAAAAATGAAGAATTATTTCCCAATTAAACCTTAGAAAAGCATTAATGTAAAAGAATTTGATTCTTAAAGCTTTAGACTTCTTCAATGCGAACATTTGTTCTTTTTTTCTTTCTTCCCTATCTAATTAAGCAGAAAAATACACTTATTACTACCCGAACGTAAAGTAAAAGTTAGGCCAAGGTTAACTACCTTTGAGTTCGAAGACATACAATAAATAAATCAAACTCAACGTAATGAAACGGTTTTTAGGACTACTTCTATTTTTTTTGGGGCTGCAATTATCATCTTTCGCTCAGGTGACAACAGCTTCTATTAATGGTACTGTAACCGACAATAATGGACAGGCTTTAGATGCTGCTACTGTAGTTGCTATCCATCAGCCTTCAGGTGCACAGTACGGTACCACCACCAGAGAGGATGGTAGATTTAACCTTCCTAACTTAAGAGTTGGTGGACCATACACCATTCAAACAAGTTTTGTGGGCTACAAAACTAAAACGGTTAATGATGTAACTTTAAGTCTTGCACAAAAACTTACCCTTGATTTTAACCTGGAAAGTGAAGCGGTAAATATTGAAGGAGTGGAAGTTGTTGGAAACTCTGATCCTGTTATCAATAACAAAAGAACAGGAGCTGCTACCAATATTTCTTCTGCTCAGATTCAATCATTGCCAACTATATCCCGTTCCGCTTCTGACTATACAAGATTAACACCGGCCTCTGACGGAAATTCTTTTGCTGGAAGGAATGACCAATTTAACAACTTTTCATTGGATGGCTCGATCTTCAATAACCCCTTTGGTTTGGATGCTGCCACACCAGGAGGTCAAACAGATGCTCAACCCATTTCATTGGATGCAATTGATCAGATTCAAGTATCTATTGCTCCATATGATGTCACACAGGCCGGATTTACAGGAGCTTCTGTAAATGCTGTAACTAAAAGTGGAACCAATGATTTCTCAGGTACCGTTTTTGGCTTCTTTAGAAATCAGGATTTGACAGGGTCTAAAGTGAATGGAAATGACATTTTTGTACCAGATTTACGTCAGTTTCAAACTGGATTTAGTTTGGGTGGGCCAATAATAAAGGACAAATTATTCTTTTTTGTTAATGCGGAAATTGAACGTAGAGAAGATTTGGGCTCAAATTTCCTGGCTAATCGACCTGGCTTGGATAAAACCAATGTGTCAAGAGTGGAGGCTGCGGATTTTGATAGAGTAGCTGCAGCTTTAAGACAACAGTTTAATTATGATCCTGGAGCATACGAAAATTTTATCCACAATACTGACAATGAAAAAGGAATTGTTAAACTGGATTGGAATATAAATAATAAACATTCCTTAACAGCAACCTACAACTTCCTAAATGCATCTAAGCAAAAACCTGCTCACCCTTCTGCTTTGGGAAGAAGAGGACCTGATGCTACTACCCTGCAATTTTTTAATGCCGGATATCAGATCAACAACATTATTCATTCTGGTTTAGTGGAAATTAGGTCTTTATTCAGCAATAAAGTCTCTAACAAATTCCAGGTTGGATTCACTTCTTTCCGAGATTCTCGTGATCCTCAATCAGATCCTTTTCCTGTCTTGAATATTAACAGAGATGGAATTCGCTATATCGTTGCTGGACATGAACCCTTTTCTATTAATAACCGATTGGATCAGGACGTTTTTCAGCTGACGAATAATCTTAATTTCTACCTAGGAGATCATACTTTGACCATTGGTGGATCTTTTGAAAGATTTAATTTCGACAACTCTTTTAATCTGGGTGTTTATGAGCCTTTTGGTGTTGCCTACCCAGGAGGTACCTTTGGACCTGGATTTGAAAGTGTAGATGCATTCCTAAATTATGTAGGTACCGCTGACATGGCAACTGTTGTTGATCATGCTCGTAATACTTTCAATGCTGCAAATTGGGCACTGGCTGAAACCAATGTTGGACAATTGGCTTTTTATGCTCAGGATGAATGGGCAGTTAATAATAACTTCACTTTTACCTATGGATTGAGAGTAGATGCTCCTTTATACTTCAATACACCTGAATTAATCCAGGAAAACATCGATCGCAACTGTTGCTACGATCCTAGTATCACCTATTTCGAAGAAGATGGCACACCTATCTCCTTTGATCACACAGAACTTCCTACAGGGAATGTTTTAGTATCTCCTAGAATAGGATTTAACTGGGACGTTGAAGGGAATGGCGAAACACAGATTCGTGGTGGATCTGGATTGTTCACAGGCCGTTTCCCATTTGTATGGATTGGAAACCAGGTGGCCAACCCTAACTCCTTCTTCTATAATGTTACACGTACAGATTTTAAATTTCCTCAGGTTTGGCGTACTAATTTAGGAATGGATAAAAGATTTGGCGCAGGTTGGGTGTTATCTACTGATTTGATTTACACCAGTGATGTTAATGCCATGATGGTTCGCAATTATGGGGTAAGACCTCCAACAGGAACGCTACAAGGTGTTGACAACAGACCCATCTATAATGCCGCCACTGATCGTAATGCTGCCGGTAATAATGCTTATGTGTTTACCAATGTAGATATTGGGCATTCGTTTAATGCTACTGTACAATTGCAACGTACCTGGTCAAATGGCTTATATACCAGTATTGGATATAACTTCCTCGATGCAAAGGATGCTTCTTCAATTGAAGCGGAGATCTCTAGTGATGCTTTTGACCGTAACCCAGCCATCAATCATGTGAATGATGCAGTATTGACACCTTCATTATACGGTAATCGCCATCGTATTGTAGGGTCTGCTTTCAAAAAATTCTCATACGGAAATGATAATCGCTGGGGAACTTCCATCGCTTTATTCTTCCAGTATGCACAGGGTGGCCGATTCACCTATACTTATTCCGGTGATTTGAATGGAGATGGATCATTCTTGAATGATTTGATCTATGTACCAACAGATGGAGAAATCGATCAAATGGCTTTTACCGGAGATGATGCTTCTCAAAATTCACAAAGAACAGCCCTTAAGAGGTTCATCGCTCAGGATGATTATCTAAGTGAAAGACGTGGAGATTATGCTGAGAAATATGATATTTTAAGCCCCTGGTACTCCAACTGGGACCTTAGAATCTTGCAAGACTTCAACTTTGGAGCAGGTAGCAAAAAGAATACCATCCAGTTCAGTATCGATATTTTGAATATTGGAAACCTGATCAGCAGTAATTGGGGAGTAAGACAATTCCCGACCAATACACAGCCTATTGGTGTTTCTGTTGCTGATGGGGTACCTACCTACAGCTTTGACACTGGTTTAACTTCTACTTTTGTGGATGACTTTAGCTTATTGTCACGCTGGCAGATGCAGTTTGGATTGAGATATATCTTTTAATTGAAAAGTTAAATGTTCTTGAAAACAAACCCTGATGGTTAGGTCCATTAGGGTTTGTTTTTTTAGGGAATCCCTACTATTTTAGATGATATGAAAGATGAATTGGATTTAGATTATTGGCGCATTTTAAGCTTATTATTTAAGATAAGTTGGATAATTGCAGCGCTATATTCAATTTATTTCATTTTTGGAACCATGTTTTTGGGCTATATCTTTCAATTTGAAAATGCTAAACCTGAGCGTACTGTTCTCAATTTTGTACTTCCCTCCTTGGTGGGCATTTTGTCAATTATTTTATTCTCCAAAGAATTAATTTTTGGATACTTTACAGAGTATTACAAAAGGAGCTTGATTTCCCTGGCAATAATTAGCATTCTAATCATTGTATCTTCAATACCTTTAATAGATTATTATTCATGGTTTTTGGAAGATATAGACTCTACTTTTGGAGTAGGAATACCCCTTTTGATATTATTTGCTAGCTTTTTAGGTTTAATTTTAAATAGAGCTTATTATCTAATCAGGAAACAAAATAAATAATGGTTTGTCATTAAAGAAAGAATTTGAAATAAAGGAAATTCAAGGTCCTTAATTAATCATTTTAACAAGGGTAACATAGCTATATTCCCAACATTCAAAATTCAAAATTCCATTTTCAAAAAAATATATGGATCTTAAAATCGAAGAACTAGAAAACAACGGATACCACTTAATAGAAGAACTACAACACGATGAATTAATTCCTTTTGTCCAAAGAATTTTCAGAAGCCCCAACTGGATTACTAAAACTTATATCTGGCTCAATATTATTCTAATTATCGGACTTCTCGCTCTGATTGTCGTCGCTATTCTAGATGGAAAATCATTTGGAAGCATTATTGGCCAGGTGAGTTGGGGAATTCTACTTTTATTACCCATTATACCCATTCATGAAGGGCTTCATGGAGCAGTTTATAAATATTTAGGCGCTCCCAAAGTTCATTATACCGCTAATTTTAAGCGCTTTTATTTCACTGCCCAGGCTGATCGTTTTTTGGTGGATAAAAACGGCTTCTATCCTTTAGCTTTTACCCCTTTTCTGGTCATAAATTCTGCAGCTATTGTCTTGATGTTCATCTTTCCTGAATATCTTTTGTTGCTGTGTACTTTTTTGTTTTCCCACACCACTGCCTGTGGTGGAGATTTTGCCCTGGCCGCATATTTTTATAATAAAAGAGATACAGGCCTAATCACTTACGATGATGTACCGAATAAAAGGACTTTTTTTTATGCTAGAGTTAAGAGTGACGAGTTAAAAGTGATGAGTGACGAGTAGAAAATAACAAATAACCCAATAACGAATAACGAAAATCAAAAACTAGGACAAGTAACCTGATACTGCCTATTTTTTTCCTGCAAATATTTATAGGCAATAAACAATTCTAATGCCCCCCTTCCATTATTGACAATTCTTAAAGGCGAACTGGTAAAATCATAACTAATCCCCAGACTGATACTAGGCATTTCCAATACCGTCGAGACTATAATGGATTCCATATCAAAAGACGAAGTGGGATTCTGCCCTCCATGAATCCAAATACCTAATTTCATATCCAGATTACTTAGATGATGACCATAATATTTCAACTGTGCCCCAAGGGTTAGGCTCCTTGAAGGACCTTGCATCATATAAATAGCAGCGGGCAAAACACTAAGATCATCATTGAGCGGGACTTCACCACCTGCGTGGCCTACCCACCTGCGATCCAATGGAAGAAGTAGGTTGTTGGCAAAAGCGATATTGGGATTATTAACATGATAGACTCCACCACCCAGATATACACTTGCATTTTCTCCCAATAAGGCATACCATAATAATCCAGCATTGATGCTGATATGCAGTCTATTCTCCTGGCCTTCAAAATTTTCTCCACTTGCCTGATCATTATTTACGGAAATGGATCCGGGGTCAAATTGAGATGAAAACCATAATCGATTGGCTTCAAAACTCCACTGCCCAAACCCCAGTTGGCCAGCACCTACCAGGTACTGTGCTACATCTGAGCCTCTGCCACCACTTAATTGTTTAATATAAGATAAACCCACACTTCCATGAACTCTAGTAAAGTTAGAACTACCTGCCTGATCTCTCATGAATTCCATCCCAATCCCTACATTATCTATTTGGCCTACAGGCATTCTCATTTCAAAGCTAGCGGCAACGGATTTATAGGCTTGAGGTCCTACTACACTGGTTGATTGCTCTCTGAATAAAGCCTGCAATCGCACCCTCCCATCATATACCCCGGTCAATGCAGGATTGACACGCATAGGATTGGCATAATATTGAGAAAATCTTGGATCTTGAGAAAATCCAGATTGACTTGCCAGCATAATCAAATAAATAATGAATAAATATTTCTTCATAATTACTTTTAAATATAGACTATGGGACGCTGGTAGGCGTCCCATAGTCTATATTAATTTGAATCGATTCATCGAATTAAACTGCTTTGCCCTTTAAACACCTCAGAGGAACCATCTGAAAATTCTGCTTCCACAATCCATACATACACCCCATTTGCAGCAGTTTGATTTTTTATGCGCCCATCCCATCCATTGGCTTCATCATTTGCCATAAAATTATTAGCGCTAAAAATCAAACTCCCCCAGCGGTCAAAAACCTGATAGCTGCGAATTAAAGTTTGATCATCTCCATGAACGATTAAGCGATCATTAAGGCCATCATCATTAGGGGTAAAACCAGTTGGAACTAACACTACCTTTGGTTTTTCAACAAAAACAGTCAGAAAGTCAGTACCAATACATCCATCTTCATCCGTTCCCGATAATTCATAGGTTAGGGTATTTTGTGGGCTTGAAACTGGATTTGGGCAATCCGTACAGCTGAGGGTCCCAGCATAGGGTGCCTTCCAGAAGTATTGAATATTCCCTTTCCCATTTTGTGCGATGGCTTCCAAATTGACACTCTGCCCAATTTCAATACGCACATTCTGAGGGCTGGCCTGGATGATTAAGGGCGGAGGATCTACTAAGGTGGCGGTTTCAAAAGATTGGCATCCATTGGCATCCTTAACAAAGATATTATATCGCCCTGCCAACAAACCCAAAAAGGAATTACTCAATTGAAAATTATTATTGTCAAGGCTAAATTGATAGGGGGGAACCCCTCCATCAACTTCCAAAGTTACAGCACCATTGCGATCTCCTGCACAGGTAGGCATTTTTGTGGTATAAGTTATTTGGAAGGGAGAAGGCTCTTCAATGCTTATAGATCGTTGCTCCACACAACCATTTCCGTCGGTAACTCTCAGCGTATAATTCCCAGCTGTTAAATTACTAATGGAGGTACCTGTATCTTGAGTAGACCACCTATAGGTATAATCACCCACTCCTCCCTGAACAGTGGCACTGGCACTACCCGCCATATTATTAAAGCAATCGATATTTTGCGATTCAAAATTGATGATTATGGGAGGAGGTTGTGTGATCTCTACTCGACCTTCTGTTGAACAGTTTGCTGCATCCGTAATGGTAAAACTGTAATTACCTGCCGATAAATTACTGGCAGCATTCCCCGATCCTCCGGATAAAATATCCCATCGAATGGTAAAATTACTTCCATTTCCCTGCAAATTACTTAATTCTATTTTTCCATCATTGGCACCAAAACAACTAATAGGAGTAATATCCGTTTCATAATTTATTTCGATAGCAGCAGTCATTACTCGGCTGGCTTCAGCTACACAACCAATTGGATCTGTAACTGTTACGGTATATTCAACTCCACCTGTTAGTCCATCAATAAATGATCCCGATTGGCCATTATTCCATTGGAAAACATAATCTTCCAAATTAGCATTGGACCCACCTTCTACAAAATTGATGCCTAAAGCTCCATCCGCAACTTCATTACAACTCGGAGGAGAAATTATGATATTGGGATTTAAGGGATCAAGATCCTCTATTAAAAGGGAATCCGAAATAAAACAACCATTTCCATCGGAAACAGTAACTGCATAAAAAAATGTGTCTAATCCTGTTACCAAATCACTTGCCTGTCCATCACTCCACAGGTATTGGTAGGGGAATTGCCCACCAGAAATGATAGCCCTGGCTTCGTTATTTTTCTCACCAAAGCAGGCCATTTTTGTTTGCTCGAGAGTCAATTGCAGACTAGAACTGGGTTCTTCAACAATGATCTCTTCCTGGATTTGACATCCATTATTATCAGTGACCGTAACTCGATAAACACCACTACTAAGTCCATCTATGAAGGCTGTGTTTTGTCCGTTATTCCAATTATAAAAATAAGGGGACTGACCACCACTTACCATAGATTCCACCCTTCCATTTGCATTTCCGGCACAGCTAACATCTGTTTTAGTTAAATCTAATAAAAGTGGATTCGGCTCTAGAATAGTTATTTGAGTGTCGATTTGACAATTATTGGAATCTGTGACAGTCAAGTTATAATTCCCCGCTTCCAGTCTGGTTGCAGTGACACCTACTTGTCCTAAGGGATCGTCCCAAAGGTATTGATAAGGTGCAGATCCTCCCGAAGCAAATGCAGTTGCTGTTCCTGAGTTACCCCCAAAACAATTCACGTCTTGTATCTGAACGGAGTCAAGTTTTAGCTCTTCCAAATCTTGGAGATTTAGACTTAGAGTATCCAAACATCCTCCTTGATCTGAAATAATAATGGTATATAATCCTGGTGATAAATTGCTAAAAAGAACGGTATCTCCCATTAAGGAAATGCTATCATTTACTTCAAATAAAAAAGGAGCCTGGCCTCCATTTGCAGTCAGTTGAACATCCCTTGTGCGCATTTCATCACAACTGGGATTGCTAATGTTTAGCAATTCTCCTGAAATTGGACAACTATTCACCGTGCAGGCATTGACATTAAGGGTAAAAGAATCAATAACTTCATCCCCTTGATTGTCAGAAATTCGCAAATAATAGGTGCTTGTTGTTTTTGTTGAAAAAATAGGCGTACTACAATTAGTACACGATATATTCTGTGCTGGTGTCCAGCTGTATTGAATGTTGTTTTCAGTATTAAAAGTGATGGACCAGGAATTGAGCAGGCCCAATTCATTATCACCTGAACCATCCGAGACCATTATTGTCCAAAAACCATTGATTTCTGAATTTTCCAGAATGCTCCAATCACCTTCCGGAATAAAAGTTCCGGTAAAGGGTGCGGCTCCCCCTGTGATTGGATCGGTAGCATTTGGACTAAAACAAGTGTTTGTATAATTATCCTCAGAACCTCCATTATCCGTACTTAACTCGAGCAAATTTCCTGATGGAGAGCGCAAATAAATGTGAATGTCTTCGGCCCAGTCTGTTTCTAGGTTTAGACATATTGAGGAAATTTGATTCTGGGGATCGGATAAAATGTTTGGGAAAATATTAGACACCCGTATGCTATCTTCATAGGCCTGACCATGTGGATGGTTGGAATGTCCTATAGCAAAAGCAGGAAAACGTTCAAAAACAATGGCACTTTGAGGCGGAAAATTTAAGGATACATCCAATTGGATAGAATCTCCTCTGCAAATAGTGGTATCCTGAAGATCCAAATTGCCATCAGGGCCAGAGGATATTAAACAAGAAAGTTGATTAGAAGGAGCTACCATTATTTGTAAACTGGTATCGTAAGTACAACCGAAATCATCTTCAACAAAAAATTGAAAACGATTACTTCCTGCCCGAGCGGGAAGTGCTTCCATAGAGTTGTTATTTTGATTGATGATATCAGGAGAAGGTAGCCATCCGAAGTTTTGAATTGTGGGAGAAAAGCTTTCTAAATCCGAAAAAAGATGGCTTGCTAATTCTACTCCCCAAGAAAATATGATTCCATTATCATCAGCCCATAAATCCTTGATGTTTATTGTCCATTCCCCATTTAGAGGACAGTCCAACAACTTATCCAAGGGTTCGGCCGACTGGTAAGAACCTGGTGGTAAGGTGCTTAGATTTACTGTGTTTACAAAATTTAGCCAGCTGGGATTATTAGCATCAGGTCTCCAATAATAATCGAATCCTTTTCCTGGTTGGACTACCAGGTCTCCCTCAATGGGTTCACCCAAAAAAACTTCTGAGCCTGTTTTGCCGACATGATTATGAAGAATTACTGAATCTCCATTGGGACATTTCAAACTTATTTCCAGATCGCGCAGCCAGCTGTGTTCAGCATTGATAGATATGCCCAATAAGTCATTTATATCTGTGAGGGTCTTTCCTGGTGGAAATCCAGACAAATAAATACTTTCAGAATAGGATCTTCCATCACCATCTGGCAAGGCAAGAGAATCAGAACGCAAAGCTCCATTCTGGAAAAAGAGAGTGTCCTCCTTAACCAAGAGACTGGCTCCTTGAGGGACACTATTTACGGCGGCCTCTAGGTTTATGGTATCGCCCAGGCAAATATTTCCAGGAAAATTACTTCCAATGCTAAATTTAGGTTTCGAGGAAACCCTTACCCTTTGACTGATAAAATTTGTGTTGGTACATCCAAACTGATCCTGGATTTCCAATTGAACAGTATAACCTCCAGGTTCCTGAAAATTGTGGCGAACCACAGGCCCCAGGGCTGAAGTTCCATCACCAAAAGTCCATTTAAAGATTGAAGTAAAATCGGAATGATTATATACTAATCCATCTTGAGCATAGACTCCGCTACCCCTAAATTCAACTGTTTCCCCGGGGCATATATCAATCCATCCTGTATCTAATGGGGAGGCCAGGGGAATACTTTCCAGTAATACTGCTTCTATAGATTGGCAAGCATCAATACATTTAATTATGGCACTCCATCCAGCAGCCTCTTCTCTTCCATTTGATCGAAATACAACGGTAATACACCCCGAAGGGTTAGCAGCCGTTGCATTAATTATAAAAGGTAATCCATTATCTGTGATATCAATTCTTTTCAGCAGGCTGGAGAGGGTGTCAGGACCATCAAAAAAAGACAATTGATCCCCTAAAGCTAAGTCAGGCCCTGAAAACTGAAGACTAATATTGGTTTTGCCGCTGTTATCAGGGCAAAGGGTCGTTTGGAAGAACTCGTTTGAGCCATAATTTGCATCCGATCCCCCACTATCCATAAAAAAGCCATCGCAAGACATAATATTACTTCCATCCATTGTAAAGACTTGAGCCTTTGTTGAATGGTAGAATATTCCCATTGCAAGTAAACCTATGGTTATCTTGAGTAGCGCTTGCTTCATACCTTAATCGGTTTTGGTCCTTCCTGTAAAAGCGGTTTTTCTCTATAACTGGTATTCGAATCACGAAAGTATACATATGAAAACGGAATGTACGAATGAAAATTATTTTTGAATTGATTTTTGCTGATAAAGAAGCTCAAAAAATGAAAATTGAACCTATATTTCATTTTATTTTTTTTATTATCGCAGTAGTCTTGTTCATAAATAAGGATTGGAAATATGAAAATTTGTTATTTATGGCTAAGACTATTAAACCAAACTTTAAAAATAAATGCCAATGGAATTAATTGATGGAAAGATCCTGGCCAATACCATTAAAGACGAGATTGCAGCTGAAGTTGATCAACTAAAAAGCGCTGGAAGTAAAGTACCTCATCTTGCAGCTGTACTTGTGGGTGAAGATCCTGCTAGCCAGGCTTATGTTAGAAATAAAGTGAAATCATGCGAACGCGTTGGTTTTGATTCAACCCTGATCAGACGTCCAGCTGATACTACCCAGGCTGAATTATTAGAAATCGTGGATCAGCTTAATAAAGATGACAACATTGATGGATTCATCGTTCAGCTGCCCCTGCCAGATCATATTGATGAGGATGAAGTAACCTTAGCTATTGACCCCAAAAAGGATGTTGATGGCTTTCACCCAGTAAATTTTGGCAGAATGGCTCAGGGTTTGTCCTGTTATATTCCTGCTACTCCTTTCGGAATTCTACAAATGCTGCGCCGCCTGGATATCCCTACTCAAGGTAAAGAAGTGGTGGTTATCGGAAGGAGTAATATTGTAGGCACTCCAATTAGCATTTTACTATCCAGGAAGGCCGAAATTGGGAATTCTACTGTGACATTATGCCATAGCCGCACCCAAAACCTAAAAGAACATGTCCTGCGTGCAGATATAATCATTGCCGCAATCGGCCGTCCCAATTTTGTGACCGCAGATATGGTTAAAGAAGGAGCAGTAATCATTGATGTAGGAATTAATAGAGTAGATGATGCCAGCCGCAAAAGAGGATATCGATTGGTTGGTGATGTTGATTTTGAGGCGGTGGCACCAAAATCTTCCTTCATAACTCCGGTACCAGGGGGGGTAGGGCAGCTAACCGTTGTGGCGCTTTTATTAAATACCCTAAAAGCTTGTAAGAAGGAGGTTTATGGATAAAAAAGAGGGCAAGGATTATTTTATTTGCCGAATTAAAGCCAAGAAAGAAAAATATGATTTAATCATTGCCATTCTTTCTGAGCTTTTGCCCTTCGATTCATTTGAAGAAAAAAAAGATTCGCTGGATGCCTACTTAACAGTCGGGATTTTTCCTGAAAATATTGATGCAGATATTAAAGAATTGGCCATTCAACTCGATTTTAGTTTTAGTTGGGATAAACTACCAGACAAAAATTGGAATGAAGAATGGGAATCAGGATTTAAGCCTGTCTATGTTGACAAATTTTGCCAGATAAGAGCTGATTTTCATAATCCCCAGCCAGGTATAAAATATGATATTGTCATAAATCCTAAAATGGCTTTTGGTACCGGACATCATGAAACTACCTTTATGATGATAAAAATGATGGCAGGCCTATCTTTTTCCGGTAAAAAAATCCTGGACTATGGTTGTGGGACTGGGATTTTGGCCATTCTGGCCTCAAAATTAAATGCATTGGAAATAGATGCAGTAGATATTGAAAAACCAGCTTATGAAAACACCATTGAAAACGCACAAATCAACGATGTGTTTAATATCAGAGCCTTACTCGGAGATATTAATGCGGTGCTAGATGAAGGTTTTGACATAATTTTGGCAAATATTAATAGAAATGTAATATTGAATAGTTTTGAGACTATTCGAAAAAAAATGAAACCCAACTCCATCCTCTTAATTTCTGGAATTCTTAAGCAGGATGAGGAAATAATTATGAAGGCTATACAAAAAAACGGCTTTACGATAGATAGCCGACTAGAAAAAGGAGAGTGGATGTGTATGAAATTGTTACCTTAATACGTTATTAAAATAGAGCTTTCTGAGATTTTTTTTCAAGAGCAATTTTTTATCTCTTCTTTACATCTGAAAAAATTGGCTATGTACAAATTATACTTTTCTTTCGCCCTTACATGTTGTTTTTTTTATTCTACTATCCAGGCTCAATATCTGGACACTTTCTCCCAGGTGCGGTCTGAATTTATTGTTCAGTTAAAGGATTACATGACCTCCAATAAAATGAAAAGAGTGGAGGACGTGTATAAGGAATTCGAGAGTAGCTTTAATGGTGGAATGTTTTCTGATGAAGAGATAACAAAAATCTATGAAATCGGGAACTCCATGTTGGCTTTGCGATTGAGCCCTAGTCCCTATTTTTCACAGTATTTTGCTTGTCTTGGAGTGATTAAGAAAAATACTGGGGATGAAGAAAAACTCAAAGAATGGCATCTTGTTGTGGAAAGAATGTTGGAACGGGTAGAACAAACCCGAAGAACTAAGCCGTTTTTGTCCTTCCTTACCTTTACCAAACCTTTTTATGAAAAGAAAGCCCTTAAATATTCCGAATTTGGAACCTCATGGTTTGCTTTTTCAGATGAATTTACGTTAGATCTTATCGAAGATGAACCGGTTGTGAGGTTTGATAAGCTGGACATCATGTCGAAGCATAAACAGGATTCCATGCTTATTCTTGAAACTTCCGGAATTTTTTATCCTACCAGAAGTGTTTGGAATGGGAATGGAGGTAAAGTGATTTGGGATCGATTAATAGGCGAAGATGAAGAAGAGGTTTATGTGGAATTTCCTGAATATTCTCTGGAGGTAACCAAAAACATTTATTCTGTAGAAAATGCCAGATTATATTACCCACATTTTCTTGGAAAAAGATTGGTTAAAGGGGCTTTTAGTGATAAAATTGTTTCCGTCACCAAAGGAGGGAATACTTCTTTCCCGCGATTTAAATCTTATGAACTTCAATTAGATGTTGACAACATCGGAGAGGGGATTGAATATAAAGGCGGGGTTCGAATTCAGGGAACAACCATTTATGGGGATGGAACTAAAGAAAATCCTGCGGGTATCAGCATTTATGATGAAAAGGGGAAATTGATGTTCAAAGGGAGCTCTTCCCAATTTGTAATTCGGCAAGGAACCCAGCTTTATGGAGAAAAGGTAGATGCAAGTGTTTATTGTGATAAGGATTCCATTTATCACCCTTCCGTTGGGATTCGTTTTAACATACCAGAAAAAGAAATGACCCTTATTCGAGGAGATAAAGGGGCCGATAAAAACCCATTTTTCAGCTCTTTCCATCAGGTAAACATCAATGCAGAGAGAATGGTGGCCTACTTTGATAAGGATTCAGTTGTTATTGGAAAAGAAGCTATTGAAATATTTAAAAAACCTTCTGTCAGCTTCCAGTCCTTACATTTCTTTAAAGAAAGTGATTATTACCGGCTTCAAAATATTGCATCCGTTAATCCTATTGCTACCATAAAGAAAGTAGCAGAAGATCAGGGCCTTAATTACCTGGATGCTGAAAGCCTGGCCAAAAGGCTCAATCCAAATTATAATGTGAAGAACATTGAGAGTCTTCTTTTTGAGATGGTCGCAGGAGGCTTTATTAATTATGATGATAGTTACAAAGAGGTGGAAGTAAAGGATAAAGTCTTTCATTATGCCAATGCCAAACAAAAAAAGGTAGATTACGATGTATTGCAAATTACCTCGGATACACTTGGGGTGAATGCTCAGTTCAACTATAAAGACAATTATATTGCAATAGATGGGGCTAAACGTATTGAGTTTAGCGAAAAACAAAGGGTAGGGGTCTTACCTAAAGATAAGCGAGTCATCCTCAAAGAAAATCGCAACATGGATTTTGATGGCAAACTTTTTGCTGGCCTGAGCATAATTGAAGGAAGACAATTCCATTTTAGTTATGAAAAATTCAGGATTGAATTAGATACCATTGATTATTTTGACTTGTTTGTACCTACAGGAGAACTTGATAAAAAAGGTCGGCCAGTAGCCTATGGTATCGATTCTCGTATTGAAGATCTTACTGGGGTATTGATGATTGATGCTCCACATAATAAATCTGGACAGGAAAACATCAAGATGTTTCCTTCTTTACAGACTACCGATTACTCTTATGTTTATTATGACCGAAAAGATATTCAGGATAGCGTCTACACCAGAGATTCTTTCTATTTCAGGCTCGAACCATTTGGGATAGATCATTTGGATTATTATTTGCCTATAGATATCAATTTTAAGGGAAAATTATTCCCAGCCGATATCTTCCCGGTTTTTGCTGATACCCTTAAATTACAACCAGATGGATCTTTGGGAGTAACCACTGAAACTCCTGGGGATGGTTATGATGTATATGGAGGGAAAGGAGCTTATACTGGCATCATAAACTTGAGTAATAAAGGCTTGCAAGGTAAAGGACGGGTGAAATATTTAGGAGCTTCACTGGATGCCGAGGGCATCGTTTTTCGTCCAAAACAAATGACTGCAAAAGCAGATGAATTTTACCTGGAGGAGGATAGGGAATCAGAAGTAGAGGTTCCCCAAGCCAAAGGCCTGGATGTAAGTATCAACTGGCGTCCCTTTAAGGATAGTATGTATATCAATACCGAAAACAATGCCTTTTCATTATTTAAAGAGGAAGGATATCGTCTGGAAGGCCAATCTATTTTAACGCCTGGAGGACTCAAAGGGATTGGTAAGTTTAGTTGGGATAGAGCCAATATGGACTCAAATTATTTTTCATTTGGTGCATTCTCGGTAGAAGCAGATACCACCTCTCTGAACATTCTAGCCTATAATGCTGCCAGTGCTGCCAGTAAACCAGCCCTTACCACTCAAAATGTAAAGGCACTCATTGATTTTGATGAGCAAAAAGGTGATTTTTTCACAAACGACCGATTTAGTAAAACGGCCCTTCCTTATAATGGCTATGAAACTTCTATGAATGAATTTGCCTGGAATATGGAAAAAGAGTTGGTTGAATTCAATTCGGACGAAAGCTCACTGGGACGCTTTTTATCTGTCATCGAAGATCAGGATTCACTGCGGTTTGATGGAAAAACAGCCAATTATGATTTGACCACCAATACCTTGAAAATTGGCGGAGTTCCACATATTATTTCCGCTGATGCTCTGGTTTACCCTGATAGTGGAAAGGTGGAAATTCAGGCTGGAGGTGTTATGACCACCTTAGAAAATGCAAGAATTGTGGCAGATACAGTAACGAAATACCATGTTATCAACCGGGCTACGGTAAATATTAAGGGTAGAAAAAATTATACCGGAAGTGGTTTTTACGAATATAATGTAGGAGATAAAGAACAGGAGATTGAGTTCGCAAATATTATAGGTACAAGGGTAGGTAAGGGGCCTATCAGCAAAAGGCCAACTGCCACAAGAGCTAAAGGTACAGTGAAAGAGAGTGATAATTTTATCATTGATCAAAAAACGGGATTCCAAGGGACAATTACACTTTCTTCAGATTCGAAAAACTTGTTCTTTGATGGCTTTGCCAGGATGAAATCCGAAAAATTGCCAACACCTTATTGGTTTTCAGTAAAAAGTGAAGGGGACAAAAAAGACCTGGCTATTGCCTATGATCGTCCACTAACCCCAGATGGAAGCAGGTTGGAAACAGGTATATTTTTGAGTAAAGAAAGTTCAAGAATCTATCCAAGTGTTATGATGCCTTTATATTATAGAAAGGATAGACCCATCTTACCAGTAACAGGCTATTTCAAATATGATGAGGATAATGATGAATTTATCTTTGGCGATTCAACTCGAATATTCACCGAGAATGTAAGAGGAAGTAAATTAATCTTTAGTAATAAAACTGGATTGGTAAAAGCTGAGGGAGCAGTGAACATAGGATCGGGCTTGAAAATGGTAAGTGTAACGGCTGCCGGGAAAACAGAGACAGAGTTCCCCAAAGATCTTCCTAAAAAAGAAGAACCCATCAATCCTAATATTATGTTGGATGAGCCGGTGAATCCTGATTCTGTCAAAATAGAAGAAGAACCTGCCATCAAGGTTAATATGAAAATTCTTGCGGGAGTTAACATGGCCATCCCCGAAAAATTCCTGAAAATTATTGCTGATGATGTGATCAGTTCTGCTTTTGCCACACCTAATGTTTCCTATTTGACGGATATAGGGTTTTACAAAATGGCAGCCAGTCAAATTTTCCCTGATAATTCTGAAATTAGAGAAGCTTTGGCTTTTATGTCATCAGGCTATCTTGAAATTCCCAAGAAATTTAACCCTTATGACTTTTTATTCAGTCGCTTAGAATTGACCTGGGATTCAGAATACCAATCTTTTGTCAATTCAAATGATAAATTGGGACTTGCCAGCATCAAAGGTGAACCAATTAATAAGATGGTGGAAGGATTTGTGGAATTTAAAATGCCTTCTAATGAAGATGATAGGCTTTACATTTATATAAAATCTCCAAGCGGGTATTTTTATTTCCTTGGCTTTAAGCAGGGAATTATGGATATGACTTCTGATAATCCTCGATTTAATGAAGAGTTGATAAAAATGAAAAAGAAGGATTTGGTCATCAAACTTCCAAATGGAGAGTCTATGGAGATTCAGCCTGTTGAACAAAGTAAAGCTCGATTGTTCTTAAGAAGAATGCAGGTCATAGGAAAATAAAATAATTATATTAAATATTATTCATCCTGAGGGTTTTAGGATATTTCATTCTTAATCACCAAAAAACGGGAGATAAATAACTGCAGAAGGCAGTTAAATATCTCTGATGGGAGATCATTTTTTGTAAATAATTTTTTAAAATTTGGGAAGGGCATGTTTGATATAAAATTATCAAGACTATGAATCCAGTTTTTAAAAAGATGCAGTATAAAGGAGTAGGCAAGCTATTGGTTTTGAATGCTCCTGAATCCTTCATGTCTGAGGTAGAGGATATGAAAGATTTTGTTGTCCATACTCAAATAAAAGAAGGTGAAAAGTATCAATTTATCCTGTGCTTTGTATCCGAGGCGGCTGATATTGAATCCTCTAGCCCTTCTCTTTCTCAAATATTAGAGGAAGATGGGCTTTTCTGGTGGGCTTATACCAAAAAATCTTCAAAAAAATATACCACCGATATCACCAGAGATTTTGGTTGGCAACCCTTGGGAGATCTAGGTTTCGAGCCTGTGCGCATGGTAGCAATTGATGTGGATTGGAGTGCCTTGAGATTTCGACCTGTCAAACTCATAAAAAAGCTTACCAGAAATAAGAACATGAGACTTACCAAAGATTAATATTACCACTGCACCGATTTTTTGGGAGTATAGGGTAATGAGGATTAATGACGAATTTTGAATGATGAATTTTGAATGACGAGACACGAGACACCCAATACTCAATACTCAATACCCAGTACTCAATACCAGGTATTATTGTGAGAAATTCTAAAATTAATTATATTTGTAAGTGATTACTCACTATTTGGCTACAGTGAATAAAATGACGGACAAGAAAGAAAAGATATTAAGCGCAGCCTTGGAGCTTTTTGCCAATGATGGTTTTAATGCCACCTCAACGAGTAAAATAGCACAAAAAGCTGGAGTATCTGAAGGATTAATTTTTAGGCACTTTGATAATAAAAAAGGCCTACTTAATGCCATTATGGGCGAGGCAGAAAGCAGATTAATGGAGCTTTTTACTCCTATGATGCAGGAGGAAAATCCCAAGAAAATTATTGAAATGTATATTGAAATGCCATTCAGCGTAGATGAGTCACAACGAAGTTTTTGGAAGCTCCAATTCATGTTGAAATGGCAGGAAGAGTATTATAATCCTGATAAGTTGAAACCTTTTTTGGACAAAATAGCTATTGCATTTAAAGAATTGGGATTTAAAAAACCTGAATTAGAAGCCAAACACCTTGAACAGGTGATAGAATCTCTTTCAATAAGTATTCTCAGAGAGGGTAAGGAAGGTAAGGAAGCATTTAAAGAGTTTTTGCTAGAAAAATACAATGTATAAAATTTTCATAAAATAAAAAGTGAGTGCTCACTTTTTATTTTAAACACAGGCAAACCTACTACCATGAAAAAAACTAAGCTAAAGTATTTACTAATCATGCTACTAGTAATGAGTATAGTCTTCGGCTTTGCTTACAACCATTCAAAAGAACCTACTATAGCTATTTTTAATACTCAAGATGAAGTAAACCAGAATGTTGACGAAGCATTTGACAAAATGATGTCTGTTTTAACCCATAAAAGATGCGTAAATTGTCATCCAGCAGGTGACCGACCTCGACAAGGAGAAGACAGCCATATTCATAATTTTGATGTGCAAAGAGGTCCCGATAACCATGGCCTGCCTGCCTTGAAATGTGAATCCTGCCATCAGCAGGAAAATAATAATTTCTCAGGCGTTCCCGGGGCACCTGAATGGAGCCTTGCCCCTTTGGCTATGCGCTGGGAAGGTTTGACTAAAGTCGA
Organism: Saprospiraceae bacterium; assembly: GCA_028285545.1. Lineage (GTDB taxonomy): Bacteria > Bacteroidota > Bacteroidia > Chitinophagales > Saprospiraceae > JANQPA01. The sequence continues at coordinate 91,438 of JANQPA010000036.1, forward strand.
GATTGCGAGATCTATACTGGATAGATCGATAAATGGAAATCGCTCATTAGAGGAAACGGTCGAACATCTAACAGAACACGAATTGGTTCTTTGGGCTTGGGAGCCAGGAGTTGATGCCAATGGAGTGCCTAGAGAAAAACCTCCTGTACCACTTGATGAATACATTGAAGCTGTTAAGGAGTGGGCTGAAGCTGGAGCTCCCATACCAGAAGAATAAATTCACCTTTCTGACTTAAGCAGTATCTGGAAAATGAATAAAGGTACTACTGTAGAAATAATATTTGATATTTTGTATATCTACTTAAATCTAATAAAATGAAAATATCATTCACAATAAATGGAAATTCGGAGAGTGTAGATGTTGATGGCAATACCCCCTTGTTGTGGGTAGTTAGAGATGTGCTGGATCTTAAAGGGACAAAATTTGGCTGTGGTAAAGCTGCCTGTGGTGCTTGCACCCTGCATGTGAACGGAGAGTCTATTCGTTCTTGCTCTTATGCCGTCAAATTTGCAGAAGGCAAAAATATCACCACTATAGAAGGTTTGTCTGATGGAGATCAATTGCACCCTGTTCAACAAGCTTGGATAGAAGAAATTGTTCCCCAATGTGGTTATTGCCAGCCTGGATTTATGATGGCTACGGCAGCCTTATTGGAAAAAGTACCCAATCCTACCGACAAAGATATTGATGATAATATTGTTAATGTGTGCAGATGTGCTACCTATTATCGTATGCGTAAAGCCATTCATCGGGCTGCTGAAATAAAAAATACTAAGCTCTAAAAATAACAGTCATGAGTGAAAAAGAACAAAATAAATCAGAACAAAAGGAGGGAGGTAAAAAGAAATTTTCCAGAAGAAAATTTATGATTCGATCAGCAGTAGGAGTTGGAGTTTTAGTGGGCACAGCCTATTTGACTCGATCTATGTGGAGACGTAAATTAGCTGACTTGGCTAATGCAGGAGATGCTTTTTATATGGGAAATACAAAAACACCCATGATATGGTTTGAAATAACTGCTGAAAATCAGGTGATTCTCCATTCTCCTAAAGTAGAAATGGGGCAAGGTTCTTTTACTAGTTTTGCCCAAATTGCTGCAGATGAACTGGAAGTTGATGTCAATCAAATAAAAGTAGTTCATGCAGAAACCGCTTCTGGCAATGTGGATGGATTCTCTACTGGAGGGAGTACATCAGTCTCGGGTTTATGGCAGCCGCTGAGAGAATTAGCTGCTACCATGAGGGAAATGCTTAAAAATGAAGCAGCAAAATTATTAAATGTTGAAGCCTCCAGCTTAACAGCTAAGGATGGAGTGATTAGTGGAGGAGGAAGATCATTAACTTATGGTGATATTGTCAAGGAAGTCCAGGAATGGGATATTCCTGATACGCCCCCATTAAAAGATGTAAAAGACTATAAGTTTGTAGGGCAACCGGTGCCCAGGATTGATCTAAGGGATAAAGTACTTGGTGCTCCAATGTTTGGTATGGATGCATCTATGCCTGATATGTTGTATGGTGCGGTGGTAAGATCCTCATCGATTGGCGCAACTTATATTAGTGCAGATACAAGTGAGGCGGAAAAAATGCCTGGGGTAGTTAAAATAGTTAAAGAAAAAGACTTTGTTGGGGTAGTAGCCAATACTCGGATGGAAGCCGAAAGCGCTAAGAATGCGATCAAAGTAACCTGGGATATCCCAAAACAATGGCAATCCAGTGATATTGAAGATATGATCCAGGTGGGTAAGGGAGATCCGGTGGTGATTCAAAAGAAGGGACAGGCCAAGAGAATATTAAATAATGAGGAGGATATTATAACAGCTGAATACAAAAGCCCCATCGGTGCTCATGCACAAATCGAACCTAATGGAGCAGTAGCTTATGTAGAGGAAGATAAGGCTACCATTATTATGTCTACACAAGTCGTAAACCTGACCAGAAGAGAAGTAGCCAAGCGCCTGGGTATGAAAAAAGAAGCGGTTAATGTGCAACCTACCTATTTGGGGGGAGGCTTCGGTCGTCGTTTGCATACCCCAAATGCGGTTCAAGCGGCTCTCCTGTCTAAGGCGGTAGGTAAACCGGTTAAATGCTTCTTTAATCGTAAAGAAGAATTCCAACACGATACCTTTCGTCCGCCAACTCATCATGTCTTAAAAGCTAAATTAGGCGAAGATGGATTAATTCGTGCCATCGAACATAATGTGTCAAGTGGTGATGTAATGTTTGGCTCAGCTTTATTGCCACAGTTTATCAATCCAATAATAGGGGCTGATGTAGGTGCCTGGCGTGGAGGCATGATTCAATATCGTAAAATCCCTAATTTTAGGGCAGTTTCATGGAGGGTGAAATTACCTTTTGCCACTTCCTGGTGGAGAAGCCTGGGCTTATTAGCTAATACCTTCGCTGTTGAAAGCTTTATGGATGAACTGGCCATAAAAGCAGGAAAAGACCCTGTGCAATTTCGTTTGGATCAAATCCAAGATGATGAGAACGGATATCGACTCAGCGAGGTAATAAAGGCTGCCGCCCAAAAAGCTGGTTGGAAAGACGGAGTCCATGATGGGAAAGCCATGGGTTTTGCCGCTTCCACAGATGCGAATACTCCTTGTGCTCATGTGGCGGAGGTCTCTATTGAAAACAATGAAATTAAAGTTCATAAGGTCACTTGCGTAATAGACCCTGGACTTGCCGTTAATCCGGACCAGGTAAAAGCCCAGTGTGAAGGATGTATCATAATGGGATTAAGTGGAGCCTTGTATGAGAAAATGGATGTAGTGGATGGCCAATTGACTCCTACGATATATGGTCCCTATCGCATGGCCTTAATGAGGCATGCCCCCAAAGAAATTGACGTTGTTATCCTGGAGAATGCAGATGCTCCCGGGCCAGTTGGGGAGCCACCCATGGGACCCATTGGAGCTGCTGTGGCCAATGCTGTTTTCAGGCTTACCGGTCAGCGACTTAGGGAAATGCCACTCCAATTAGGATAGTAGAAAGTAAAAAGTAAGAAGTAGAAGGACATAGAGTCTTTCTACCTTCTACTTCTTACTTTTTACCATTCACCATATATTCATTTCTTTTAGTATTGTTTCTAATTTATTCCATTGTGGAGTAAAACTTTCTAATAAGGTTGCATTAAACTGTTCAAACCCTGTTTTGGCATACTCATAACATTCTTTATGGGTTTGGGTGGGTCCAGAGGAATTCCAGGACGCGTTTGTGGCTCTTCTAGCCCTGGAAAGTAAGCCTGGTTGAACAAATTCTGCCCTCCTGGATTGGATCTGATCACCATTGAGAACCAATAAATGCTCTTTGATTTGCATTTGTAAAGCGTAGGTTTGACCCAATAAATCTTCCTGATCACCTAATTGTCTAAGTAAAGAATGTGCTCGTTCTAATTTTATAATTTGCTCATTTAAATTGCGAGAGCTAGTGCTAATCTTTTGATATAGATCGATGGCTTTTTCAAAGAAAACCAAATCTTCTTGTCTATTATCGGAAGGAATGGTAGCCAGCTTCAGATCAATTAATTTAAAGGTTTGAGTTCCTAAGGTTTGTATTTTTCCTTTTTCGATAAGATCTAGGCTTGCGGAGTAATCTCCTGCTAAAGCCATAGGTCCTCTATTTGCCCGTCCACTTTGATTTGTAGGAACCGAGGCCAGGCTAAGATCCCAGGCTGCCCTGTGGATACCCGCATTCCGGGGAACATCAATTCTCCGGATTAGTTTTTTATCGGCATCCCGGATGCTAATCACTAAACGATCAGAAATTTCAAAATCTTCTTGTTTTAGGTCCTCCCAATTAGGATAAGTGATTGTTTTTCCTTCTTTTTCAAGAGTGGTTTCCTGCTGTTTCCGCTCTTGTTTCAGGCTTTTGATATTGTCTTTCAAATGAAAGGTGAAGATGGCACCATAAGGAGGATTTGGAGCCGTAAAATATCCATCTCCCAGTGATCCTTTTGGCCCACCGATCTGACTGGCTTGTACATATAAAAGTGCATCTTTAACAGGAAATAAATGAGCTTCTTTTGATAGGTTTTGCTCGGTCATTTCTCGTAAAGGTGAATAATCGTCCAAAATATAAAACCCTCTGCCAAAAGAGGCAGCTACCAAATCATTTTCCCGTGTTTGGATTTCAAGATCACGAAATGCAATAGTTGGGACCCCTCCTTTTAAGGCCACCCAGTTTTTTCCTCCATCAAGACTACAAAAAAGGCCTAGCTCCGTAGCTAAAAACAATAAATCTTTATTGACATGATCTTCAACAATTGACCAGCAGACCTGACGATCCGGAATGGAATTATGAAGCGGATTCCAGGTTTTTCCTAAATCTGTACTTTTCAGAACATAAGCTTTAAAATCTCCATTTTTATGATTGTTGAAAGTGGCATACAGAGTATTTTCTTCGTGTTGTGAAAATATAACATCAGATACATAAGTCATATCAGGAACTCCAGGAAACTTTTCTATTTTATTCCATGTTTTTCCACTGTCTTCAGAAACCTGGATGAGGCCATCATCCGTTCCAATAGCTATTAACCCTTCTTTTAATTTGGATTCATTAAGAGAAACTATGGTTCCAAAAGGGGAGGTAAACACATTTTTCCAAACAGCTTCAGGTGGCCAGATTTTTCCCATTACTTCCATTTGATTCCGATCGAGATTGCGACTTAGATCCTGGCTGATTACTTCCCAACTGTTACCTCGATCTTCGCTTTTAAATAATTTTTGGGCCGCATAATATAATCGATCAGGGTTATGAGGACTAATAATTAATGGTGCATCCCAATGCCACCTCAGGGCTGCTTCACCTGGAGCTGCCTGAGGCTGAATGTCAATTCTTTCCCCACTTTTTCTATCATACCTTACAATCCCTGCGTATTGCCACATACTATATAAGATATTGGGATCTCGGGGGTCTACACGTGTTTGGAAGCCATCTCCACCTACCGTAAGAAACCAATCACTGTTTTGAATTCCCTGGATGCGATTGGTTCGTGATGGCCCACCTTGGGTGGCATTATCTTGGGTTCCACCATAGACATTATAAAAGGGCAAGGCATTATCAATTCCTACCCGATAAAACTGAGTAATCGGAAGGTTATTTACAAACTTCCAAGAATCTCCCTTATCCCAACTTTCATATATTCCACCATCACATCCCACCATAATATAGTCGGGATCGCTAGGGTCGAAAAGGATTTCATGATTATCCACGTGTTTATTCCGAGTGTTCTGGCGCTTAAAGGTTCGACCACCATCTTCGGTATAATGAATAAAAACGTCAACGGCATATACCTTATCAAATTGATGTGGATCTGCAAAAATCTCTCCATAATATTGAGGATCAACTACCACATAATCACTCATTTTCGTCCAACTTTCGCCCTGGTCAGATGACCTGAAAAATCCACTTCTATTTTCTTCAGCTGTAATGAGGGCATATACAATGTCTGGTTTTTGTGGAGAAATTTCCAGGGCAATCCTCCCTAAGTTTCCTCCAGGCAAGCCATTGCTTAGTTTTATCCAATTCTGTCCTCCATCGGTAGATTTATATATAGCGGATTCTGGTCCTCCTGCTACCAAAATGCCCACATGTCTCCTACGTTGATAGGAAGCGGCATATAAGATATCAGGGTTTCTTGGGTCAAATACCACATCAGTAATCCCAGTGTTTTCACTAATAGATAGAATATTTTGCCAGCTTTTCCCTCCATCAACTGTCTTAAATAAACCTCGATCTCCTCCAGCAGCCCATAAAGGACCTTGTGAAGCCACATAGACAATGTCTGAATTTTGAGGGTGGATTAATATTTTGCCAATATGCTCAGACTGCTGCAGGCCTACATTTTGCCAACTTTTACCACCATTAATACTTTTATAAACTCCATCTCCATAACCAGCACTCCTTTGGCTGGCATTTTCACCTGTGCCTAGCCATAGGATATTGGTATTTTGATGATCGATGGCGATCGCACCTGTTGAGAAGGAGCCATAATGATCAAATATAGGAGTCCAGGTAGTTGCATTATTGGTAGTTTTCCATACTCCGGAGGAGGCTGTGGCAACGTACCATGTACTTGGATCTTCCGGGTTTTTAACGATATCAGCAATTCTTCCCGACATAAGGGCGGGGCCAATATTTCTTAATTTTAATGACCTAAGAAGGGTGGCATCTGCTTCAGAATTTTTTTGGGCTTTTAAGGAAAAAATAAAAATGAAAGGGAATAAGTAAAGGATAAATATTGATTTCATAATAAGGCACGGTTTTAGTCGATGAAATATAGGGAATATTTTCAGATTGTTTTTTACCTCTACTAATTAAGGTTCCATCTGGATGTTTTATTAACTTTAAACAACTTCATCTTGCAAATAATATGACTCAATATGAATAAGCATCTTTTGGTTTTTGTATGGCTTACTATTTTCTCAATTGCAGATTTGACTGGACAGTCAAGCTATGACCTTTTAATACTCAATGGCAGAGTTATGGATGGAAGTGGAAATCCATGGTTTTATGCAGATATAGCTATTTCTGGTGATCAAATTGTCAAAATAGGGAGGATCAAAAATGCGGAGGCGAAAAGAGTAATAGATGCCAAAGGAAAAATTGTGGCCCCCGGATTTATTGATATTCATTCGCATGGTGATGATGGCGCATTTGGAAATCGATCTGGAATTAGAGCAGATGATCCCATGTTAAAAGCCGCTCATAATATGGTAATGCAAGGTGTTACGACCATTGTTGTTAACCATGATGGAAGGTCCCCCAGATCTATTCCTGCACAGAGGAAAGAATTAGAGGATGAAGGTATTGGTCCTAATGTGGCTATGATGATTGGTCATAATACTATTCGAAGATTGGCTTTAAGTCCAGATTACCAAAGATTTTCTACTGCCGAAGAGATTGACAGGATGAAGGAGTCTATTCGAGAAGGAATGGAAGCTGGAGCCTTCGGTCTTTCTGCAGGATTGGAATATGTACCTGGGCGTTGGAGTAATACGGAGGAGGTCATTGAACTGGTTAGAGAAGTGAAAAAATATGGTGGAGTATATATTGTCCATGAAAGATTTTCCGGGTCTGACCCCATGTGGTACTTGCCAAGCCGAGATGGTGAAAGCCCAGGAAATGCCCTTGATAACATCAACGAAGTTATTAGAATAGCAGAAGAAACCGGAACTCCATCATGTGCTACACATATTAAAGTTAAAGGGGCCGACTTTTGGGGGGTAAGTAACGCTATTGTTAATCAGGTAAACAGAGCTAGAGCACGAGGAGTGGAGGTTTGGGCAGATCAATATCCTTACAATACAACGGGCTCTGATGGAAACACCGTTTTAATTCCGGATTGGGCTTTGATGCGAAATAGGTGGGATCGAGCAGCCGAGGTGGCTAAAGATAAACCAAAAACATTTAAAGAAGCTCTTTCTCGTACGCTGGCTAAAACTGAAAATCACGAGGCTCTGGAAAGGGATATTCTTCGAGAAATTGAACGTAGGGGAGGAGCTGAAAATGTAGTAGTTTTTGATTTTCCCGAAAAAGATATAATTGGGAAATCCATTGCTAAAATTGGATCAGAAAAAAATATGACTTCAGTGGAGGTGGCCTATTTTCTTCAGTTAGAAGGGTATCCAAATCGACCTGGCGGAGCCCGTTTAAGAGGGTTTTCATTAAATGAACAGGATATTGAGATTATTGGAGCACAGCCCTGGGTGATTACTGCCTCTGATGCTGGAGTGGCAAGATCCAAAGACCAACCGGTACATGCCAGGTTTTATGGCACTTTTCCCAGGAAAATAGCCTGGTACGCAAAGGAAAGAAAAATTTTAAGTGTAGAAGGAGCTTTAAGATCAATGACCAGTCTTCCTGCTCAATTTATGGGCTTTAAGGATCGAGGGATGTTAAAAGAAGGATATAAAGCAGACATCTGCATTTTTGACCTGGAAGAAATTAAGGATAAAGCCACCTTTTTTGAACCACACCAATATCCGGAAGGTATTTATCACGTTATTGTAAATGGTGTTTCCCTGGTTGATAATGGTCAATTGCAAAAGGGCACCCTGCCAGGAAAAGTTCTTCATGTTAAGGACAGTCGCAGATATTCCAAACCTAAACCATAACAATATCAATGTCAATATCAATTTCAATATCAATTTCAATATCAATTTCAATAGGCTACTAAATATTGATATTGTTATACATTTTGAAGAGTTAATTCACATTATTTTTGCTAAGAAGCTTCCTTGCGCCGAAGTTCCTTTACTTCCTTGCGAAGCCGGTGTAGCTCATCAACTTTGTTCTGATAATTCTTGGATATCAGTCGGATTATTAAATATGGAATTCCCCACAAAAGCAATGCAAAAAGTATGATATAGAGCTTCGGTCCAAAAATACCTAGTACTAACATGCAGCTTATTTTAAGTTAGAAAATTCGGGGGTAAATTTTGTATTTTTATTTTTAATATATATTTTATTTTGAAAAGTGGGTTTTATTTGGAATAAATTACTGAAAAGTTTTGTTTTAAGCAAATTTCAAGATAGGAGACCAATCATAGATACCTAACCAAAATCAGTCTTTTGGATTGGAAAATCATTTTAGGACAAAGGATCGGAAAGACAAATAGGAGAAAGGATTTTAATGACTTAGTTCATAAGTTTTTTTTCTCAAAAATTTTAACAATTCAGCCCTGCCTTGAATTGATTCCAGGGATTTTTTTGAGATGGGCTCACCTATTTCAACTTTAATTTGCCGGCCCATTTTATTTCGAACTTCATTCAGCAAAAGACTCAATCTTAAATTGAGATTGATGTGACTAACCAATTGAAATAGTCTACTGTTCTGTCCATGGAAAAAGAAGGGAACAATAGTGGCATCAGTTTGTTTGATCATTTTCAGAACGAAATTTTTCCATTCCAGATCTTCTGCTTTTCCCTTTAAGGGTTTTGGGGAAGTGGCCACCCCACCAGCAGGAAAAATGCCAATAGCTCCTCCTGCTTTTAATGAAGCTAAAGCCTTATTACGACTTTCAATATTTACTTTTAAGGCCTCCTTAGTGGTTCTAAAATCTACAGGCAATAGTTGATGACGTAATATTTCTTCCCGGTATAAAACTTCATTGACTAAAACATGGAAATCTTGCCTAACCTGAGAAATCAAATGGCCAAATATTAGACCATCTACTACCCCAAATGGGTGATTAGCAATTAGGATAAGAGGACCTTTTTTAGGTATTCGGTTTAATTTTTCTGTATCAAATTGAATGTCGACCTCCAATTTACTCAGGACACTATTCCAGACCTCAGTAGGGGATGGGTTCTCCTGTCTGACTTGTGTATAAAGCTTTTCCAATCTTTTTCTGCCAGTGGCGAATTCAATGGAGTTGATGACTAGTTTTTTTAATAAAGGGTCATCTTTCGAAGAGTAAGTAAGCTTGGCTTTGCTGGGTTTGTTTTTAGTTTTGATCATTCTAAAATTAATGGTATAGATTTAATTGATGCTTTATGAGGCACACAGATTTCGCCAATTTTGCGAATTCTATCTGCAAAATTGGCGAAATCTGCGTGCTTTGATATGCTAAAATAACACGTAATACCTTCAAATTAAATTTACCGGTTTTGTCTTTTTATTACCTTACCAGCCAAGACACTTTTATACTTTCCCTCATCCACCACCAATTGTCCATTAATGATTACATAGGGAATCCCTGCTGGATATTGATGGGGTGCCTCAAATGTAGATTGTGCATTCACCGTTTCAGCATCAAATATAGTAATGTCTGCGATAAACCCTTCTTTTAATAATCCTCTATTACTAAGTCCAAGTCGCTTTGCGGGCATCCCCGTCATTTTGTGTACGGCCTGGTGCAAACTCAGAACACCCTTTTCACGCGTATATTCTCCCAAAACGATAGGAAAAGTACCATAAGCCCTGGGATGGGGGTGCCCTTTTCCTGGTTGACTCAATCGTCCATCAGAGGCCACCATTGTCTGAGGGTGTTGCATAATTCGTTCCACATCCTCTGAACTCATGGCATGGAATATGCAATTGGCACCTCTATTAAGCTGAGCCTTAATCACCAATTCCGCACCATTTTCAATAGTCGGCTCTAAGCCTTCCTGTAAAGCCCAATCATAGATGGTTTTTCCTTCTAATTCAGGCTTATAATTAAAACGAGAAAATTGAACTCTTCTTAGATCATTACCTCCACGATCATTAATGAGGTTGAAGATGATTCCTCTTTTAATGCTGTCACGGAGGACAGGATCTTGACATCTTTCTGCAAACTTATCATACCTTCCTCCTTCCATTGACCAGGAAGGGATAAGGATTCCAATATTGGTATGACTGGCGGTATACGGATATTGGTCAATCATGACATCCAAACCCGCTGACCTTGCTGAATCAACCATGTTAAGGGTTTTCGTACTGGATCCCCACATAGGATGACCTACCACTTTATGATGCGTTAATACAACAGGAATATCTGCAAGTTCTGCGATTTGAATGGCTTCGCCTACTCCATCCAAAAGGCTTAAGCCCTCTTCTCTTAGATGAGAGGTGTAAATACCTTCATTAATTGCGGCTACTTTGGACAATTCAATAATCTCATCCAATTTGGCCCAGGTCCCCGGAAGATATTTTAATCCAGTGGATATGCCAAAGGCCCCTTCATCCATAGCTGATTGGACCAGACCTTTCATTTTTTCCAACTCTTCATCACTTGGCTCTCGATTTACCATACCTAATACTTCATTTCGGATGCTGTTATGACCAATTAAATAGGCTACATTCAAACCTATGCCATTTTTTTCCAGGCTATCCAGGTAATTTCCAATCCGTAAGGGCCCACCACCGTCGGGTCCACCCAATGCCAAAGTGACTCCTTGCCGAACGTGACTTTGGGCTTCATTATCAATTATTAGTGGCTCCAGGTGAGCATGTACATCAATAAAACCTGGGGAGACTATATGGCCCGTTGCATCAATTTCTTTTTTTGCCTCTCCCCTCAAATTTGGACCGATCTTTATAATTTGATCTCCCCTGATTCCTACATCTGCACCAATAGCTTCGGAGCCGCTTCCATCAATGATTTGACCATTTCGGATGATGAGATCATATTTTTCTGGTTGACAAGAAGTGAAAATCAGGATGATAATCCCTAGGTGAAAAATAATCTTTGATTGACTCATTTGTATGATTAATTGACAACATGAATATTTTAATTTCAAGTTTCTTAGTGGTTGGGAAAGAATGAAGGCTGTTATTAACAATTTAAGCTTTCTTTTGCACGCTGATATCGCAAATTTTGCAGATTTTCCAATACCCCAATACCCCAATACCCCAATACCCCAATACCCCAATACCCCAATACCCCAATACCCCAGACCACCAAAACCTCAATCCACTTTTTCAGGTACTATCAATCCATTGATTTTTTCTTTTTTCAGCAACTGATTAAAAATGGCAATCTCTTTATCGACAACGCTATTGTATTCATCCACTATTCCTTGATATTCTTTTTTTAAATCTTCATAACGTTCCAACACTCCTCCGGTGGGCCGATGATGAGCATTCATGGCAACTCCATAAAGCCGGCCAATATGATTACTGAAAACCCTGGGGAAATTAATATTGTCTTGACTTGCCTCTGCTTTATTTTGGATAATTTGATCTTCTATGGCAGTCAATTTTTTTGATATATCTGAGCTAACAGTTTTTAATTCTTTTGAATGCCCAGCCTTAATAGCGAGCTCAGAAATTGACTTTATTTGATCACGCAAGGCTCTTAGATTTTTAATTCTTTTATGAGATTCGGTAATCATTTCTCTTATTTCCAATACAAGATCCAATTGAGCCTGATAGTCTTCCTGTTTTACATGGGTCCATCTAGGGTCGGGTAGAATGCTTAAAGCTTGAGATTTTTTCCACTCTCCATGACTCAATTCTATTTGATAATCACCTGGAACAGCATAAGGCCCTGGAGAAGGATTACTAATAACCATGGCAACTAAATTACTGACGAGTTCCGGTCCTTCGTGTCTAAGATTCCAATTAATGGTATTAAATCCTTTCTTTACTCTAATTTTATTGAGTCGATTTTTAGCCTTAGAAGAAAGGGTTCTTATTAAATTTCCTTTGTCATCCTTAATACTGATCTGGAATGCTTCCTTTTTGTCGGGGGTATTTGCCAGGTAAAAGTGGATTTTAGCCTGATAATCTCTGACAGTAGTTCTAATGGCAGCTCTTGGTTTAAAAGCAATCTTTTGATCCGTGGCCATATTAGCCTGTAACTGATGCAAAGGGCTTAGGTCATCCAAGATCCAAAATGCTCTTCCCTGGGTACTTATTATGAGATCATTTTCATAAACTTCCATATCCGTTATCGGCACTACCGGAAGGTTCAACTGAAAAGGTTGCCAATTTTTTCCATTATCAAAAGAAACATACATTCCAAATTCAGTTCCTGCATAAAGGAGCCCTTCTTTCCGAGGGTCTTCAGCAATAGCTCTTACAAAATGATCTTCTGGAATACCATTGCCGTCAGTAAGTAATTGCCAGTTTTTTCCAAAATTATCGGTAAGGAATATATAGGGTTTAAAATCATTATAGCGATAATTATAGGCCACAAGCAAAGCTCTTCCCGCTTTATGTGAGGAAAGTTCGATCTTATTAATGGTCCCTTCGAATGGCATGCCTTTAGGAGTAATATTTTGCCAGCTTTGACCATTATCTCTGGAAATATGCAAAAGTCCATCATCACTGCCTGCCCAAAATTCACCCGCTTGATGAGGAGACTCTTCAAAAGCAAAAATAGAGGAATACACCTCTACACCGGTTGCATCATGTTGAATTGGCCCACCAGGAATACCATGGTACTTATCCAATGCTCTTGTCAAATCAGGACTGATTCTTTCCCAGGTTTGCCCATCATCTGTTGTTTTGTGAACATAATTCGAGGTATGATATACTTCCTGAGGATTATGCTGTGAAACCACAATTGGGAAATTCCATTGCCAGCGGTATTTAAGGTCCCTTTGCTCAGTACCTTCTGTGTAATGTGGATAGGCAGTGACCTGCCTTACATGACCAGTTTTGCGATTCATTATGGTAATTTCACCACTATAACTTCCCGCCCAGAGAATATCGGGGTTGCCTGGATGGACTCCTACATCAGCACATTCACCTCCACCAATGGAATACCAGTTTTGGAAGGGGGTGACTCCGCCGGTATTATGACTTGAAACACTAATTGTGGAATTATCTTGTTGGCCTGCATATAATCGATAGGGAAACTGATAATCTATTGTTAATCTGTAAAATTCTGATGTGGGTTGATTCAATTGAGTAGACCAGGATTTACCACCATTCAAACTAACACATGCTCCTCCATCATTACAGTTGATCATAATATCTGGATTGTTGGGATTAATCCAAAGACCGTGGGTATCCCCATGAGGAACCGAAATGCGCTGATCAAAAGTTTTTCCTCCATCAATCGATTTATAAAAGCTAACGTTATTGGAGTATAGTGTATTCTCATTGGTTGGATGGGCAGTAATATGAGAGTAATACCAACCTCTTTGCCTGAGTTGATGATCTCTACAAACCCGTCGCCAGTTTTGCCCACCATCATCAGATCGATATAAACCTCCTTTTTCTTCTTCTTCAGCCTGTATAATGGCCCAGATACGATTGGGATTGGCAGGGGAGATGGCTAATCCAATTTTTCCTAATAAACCTTCAGGTAATCCTCCACCTAATTTTTCCCAGGTAGTACCTCCATTGCCTGACTTCCAAATACCTCCTTCCGGGCCACCATCTATCATGGTCCAGGGTTTTCTTTCCGCACGCCACATAGCTGCAAATAATTCTCTTGGATTATTGGGGTTCATCACAATATCAATTGCTCCTGTAGAATCGCTTACAAATAGAACCTGTTCCCAATTCTCACCACCATCTTTACTTCTGTAGATACCCCGTTCTGGATTTTTACCAAAAATCTGACCTAGTGCTGCTACATAGACCCAGTTTGGATTATGAGGATGCACTACAATTTTTCCAATTTGCCCAGCTTTAGGAAGGCCTATATGTTTCCATTTTCTTCCTCCATCTTCAGATTTGTACATTCCAATTCCTGGAGAAATATTTCCTCTGGGGGCTGCGGAACCAGTGCCAACATAAATAACTTCCGAATCAGATGGAGCTACAGTAATAGCCCCTATACTACCCGCGTCGATTTGTCCGTCAGAAATGTTTCGCCAATTCATGCCTGCATCATCGGTTTTCCAAACTCCTCCTCCGGTAGCTCCCATATAAAAAGTGAATGGTTTTTCGGGAATTCCGGCAATGGCAGTAGAACGCCCTCCCCGGCTTGGTCCAACAGAGCGATATTTCAAACCATCAAACAAAATAGGATCAACGGTTTGATTTTTTTCATGTGTTTGGGCATTAGTTGTAAAAGGGAAAAGGAGAAAAATGAAGAAGAACAGGCGAATAAAGGTCATGTTGTTTAGGAGTTAATGTCGAAAAATGAAATTTTGCTGATTTAACAAATATAAAATTAGAGCGCACTCTTTGAGTGATTTATTGTAAAAAAATTTCTTATTTTCCAAAGAATTAAAAATCTAGAATTTGAAAAAGCTATCACATTATGAAAACTTTTAAAATTGGATTAGTAGGATTACTGCTTGTCATTTTTCTCGCAAATGGCTGGTCACAATCAAAAACTTTTTCAGCAGAAAAAATAGCTGCCCTGAAAAAGGAGGTGGACCAAAAAATCCAAACCAAGACCAAAATGGCCCAGGTTATGGTGGATAAGGTCTTTTCATTTGCGGAATTAGGCTTCCAGGAATTTGAAACCTCTAAATACCTTACAGACATCTTAAAAGAAAATGGATTTGAGATTGAATATGGAATTTCAGGAGTTCCAACAGCCTGGTGGGCAAAATGGGGCTCCGGTAAACCTGTAATAGCTTTGGGAAGTGATTTGGATTGTATCCCCAAAGCTTCTCAAAAACCTGGAGTGGCTTACCATGATCCTATTATCGAAGGAGCACCTGGACATGGGGAAGGGCATAACTCCGGCACCCCTCTCAATATTATTTCTGCTCTTACCGTCAAAGAAATAATGGAACGTGAAGGTATTCAGGGCACCTTAATTTTGTGGCCTGGCGTAGCGGAAGAGCAATTGGGAACCAAAGCCTATTTTACCAGAGATGGCTATTTTGATGAGGTTGATTTATGCATTTTTACTCATGTATCTAGCAATTTGAGTGTGAGTTACGGACAAGCCAGAGGGACAGGACTTATTTCTGTCGAGTATACTTTTGAAGGCGAGTCCGCTCATTCAGCAGGTGCACCCTGGCGAGGTCGAAGTGCTGCTGATGCCGTGGAATTAATGAATATTGGTTGGCAGTATGCCAGAGAACATCTCAATCCCATTCATCGTTCTCATTCAATAATTAATAATGGAGGTGACCAGCCTAATGTAGTACCCTCTAAGGCTTCCATCTGGTACTATTTCAGAGAAATTACCTATCCAGGTATTATGAAGCTTTATGAAAAGGCCAATAAAATCGCTGACGGAGCAGCTTTGATGACCGATACTAAGGTCAGTAGGAGGATCTTAGGCTCCGCATGGCCAAGGCATTTTAATGAAGTAATGGCCAAAACGATGTATGAAAATATAAAAGTAGTAGGTCTCCCGGAATGGTCAGAAGAGGATCAAATGCTGGCAAAGGCTGTTCAGGCGGAAGTGAATTCTCCTAGAAATACTGATGGCCTACCCACAGAGTTGGCTGAAATAGGCCGCCCGGTTACTCGCCCAATTAGTGGAGGTTCAGATGATATTGGAGATATTTCCTGGAAATTACCCACCATCACCATGCGATTTCCATCTAATATACCTGGTTTGCAGGGACATCACTGGTCAAATGCCATTGCTATGGCAACACCTATTGCGCATAAAGGGGTAGTGGCTGGTGCCAGAGCTGAAGGAATGACCCTTATTGATTTTTTCTGCAAACCTGAATTGGTAGAACAAGCCTGGGAATATTTTAAAAATGAACAAGGGATGAAGCAAAAATACATCCCAATGGTCACTAAGGATGACAAACCTGCCATTCATCTCAATACTGAAATCATGGAAGAGTTCAGACCTCAATTGGAAAAAGTATATTACGATGAATCAAAATATGGATCCTATTTGGAACAATTGGGGATAAAGTATCCAACTTTGAGGAAAGATCAGATGGAGAAGGTGAGGGATAAGTGATTAGGGGTTCCACGGGTTCAGGGATTCACGGTTCGAGGGGGACCTTGGTTTGGAGGAACTGATTTGAGGATAGACAATTTTTTTAGCAATCAATTTAACTAAATGCAATATGGACAAAATTAAAAAAGGATTTACGCTAATTTTGGTGCTCACCTGGGCAGCAAGTAGTTGGGCACAAACAAATAAATATTCCGATGAAAAAATAGCCGCTCTTAAAAAAGAGGTGGATGAAAAGGTGCAAGCCAAGGATAAAATGGCTCAGGTGATGGTAGATAAAGTTTTTTCTTTTGCAGAACTGGGTTTTCAGGAAGTAGAAACCTCTAAATATCTCACCGACATTCTCAAAGAAAATGGATTTGAAATTGAATACGGTATATCCGGAGTACCTACAGCCTGGTGGGCAAAATGGGGATCTGGAAAGCCGGTTATTGCACTGGGAAGTGATTTGGATTGTATTCCCAAAGCTTCTCAAAAACCTGGTGTAGCCTATCATGATCCTATTGTTGAAGGAGCACCTGGCCATGGGGAAGGGCATAATGCCGGAAACCCATTAAATGTGGTGGCTGCTCTTACGGTCAAGGAAGTAATGGAAAGAGAAGGCATTCAGGGAACTTTGATACTATGGCCTGGAGTAGCGGAAGAATTGGTAGGAACCAAGGCCTACTTCACTCGCGATGGCTATTTTGATGATGTGGATCTTTGTATTTTCACTCACGTTTCCAATAATTTGAGTGTAAGTTATGGACAAGCAAGAGGGACAGGACTTATTTCTGTAGAATATACTTTTGAAGGTGAATCTGCTCACTCTGCCGGAGCACCCTGGCGGGGTAGGAGCGCTGCCGATGCAGTAGAATTGATGAGTATTGGTTGGCAGTACGCCAGAGAGCATACCAATCCCATCCATCGTTCCCATTCCATCATTAATAATGGAGGGGACCAACCCAATGTAGTACCTTCTAAAGCTTCCATTTGGTATTATTTCAGAGAAATTACTTATCCAGGAATCATGAAGCTTTATGAAAAGGCCAATAAAATAGCTGATGGAGCGGCGATGATGACCGATACCAAAGTGAGCAGAAGGATACTAGGTTCGGCCTGGCCTCGACATTTTAATCAGGTGATGGCAGAAACGATGTATGAAAATATTAAGGTTGTAGGCCTCCCAGAATGGTCTGAAGAAGATCAAATCCTGGCCAGGGCGGTTCAAAGAGAGGTGAATTCGGTTAGGGATACCAATGGCCTGGCTACTAAACTGGACGAAATAGGCCGCCCGGTTAGTCGCCCAATTAGTGGTGGTTCAGATGATATCGGAGATATTTCCTGGAAACTACCCACGATTACGATGCGTTTTCCTTCCAACATTCCTGGCCTGCAGGGGCATCACTGGTCAAACGCTATTGCCATGGCTACCCCTATTGCCCACAAAGGTGTAGTAGCAGGTGCCAGAGCCGAAGCCATGACCTTAATCGATCTTTTCTGTAAGCCTGAACTGGTTGAAAAATCCTGGGAGTATTTTAAGAATGAACAAGGAATGAAACAACAATATATTCCTATGGTTACCAAAGAAGATAAACCTGCCATTGAGTTGAATACCGAAATTATGGAAGAATTCAGACCTCAATTGGAAAAGGTGTATTATGATGAATCGAAATATAGCAGTTACCTGGAACAGCTTGGCATTAAATATCCGACTTTGAGGAAGGATCAAATGAAGAAATAATTTTCTGGAACGAAGCGAATTTTATTCGCTTCGTTCTGCTAATTTTTTTCCAGCAATCCATCCTCCAGTCCAAGCCGCCTGAAAGTTAAAACCTCCAGTGACTGCATCAATGTTTAGCACTTCTCCGGCGAAAAATAGCTTAGGATGGACTTTACTTTCGAAGGTTTTGAAATTAATTTCTTTGAGGTCGACTCCACCTGCCGTTACAAATTCCTCTTTGAAGGTGCTTTTACCTTTTACCTCGAATTCACAAGCTCCGATTTGTTGAGTCAATGTAGAAGCCTGTTTTTTATTTAGATCAGCCCACTTTAGGTTTGCTGAAATGCCACTGGCCAAACAAAGGCTTTGCCAAAGCCGTGAAGGAATACCAAATAGGGAATGCTTCTGTATCTGTTTTTTGGCGGAAGATATTTTATTTTCTAAGATGGAAGTACGGATATCTTCCAGATCTTGATTGGGCCAGTTGACCTGGATTTTAAAATGATATTTCAAATCATTCAATATTATGGCTCCCCAGGCGGACAATTTTAAAATAGCTGGCCCGCTGAGCCCCCAGTGAGTAATCAAGACCGGACCGTCGCTTTCCAAAGGAGATCCCAGTACTTTTACTTTTGCGTTAGGCATGCTGATTCCAGGAAGGTTCCTGATTCTTAAATCTTTAATGTTAAAAGTAAAAAGGGAGGGGACTGGTTGAATAATGGTGTGACCAAGATTGGAAAGAAGGCCCCATACTTTGGTGTTACTTCCAGTAGCTACCATTACTTTTTTAGCAAAAAATAATTGGGAGGATGTTTTTATCTGCCACTCATCTTCTGAATTTAAAGGAGGAGTAATATGTTCTACTCTTTGTCGGGTCAACAATTGTATGCCCAAATTTTGGATGGATTGAATAAAACAATCAATTATGGTTTGGGAATCATCAGAAGTGGGAAATATTCTCCCATCCTCCTCAATTTTAGTATCCACCCCTTTTTTATCCAACCAATCGAGCATATCCCCACAGGCAAATTGATGGAAAGGGCCAATTAATTCTTTTTCTCCCCTAGGGTAATATTGAGTCAGTTCTCTTGGATCAAAACAGGCGTGCGTCACATTACACCTGCCACCACCAGATACTTTTACTTTGGTTAAAACCTCTTTTCCTCTTTCTAATATTATGATTCTGGCTGCAGGATCAAGCTCCGCGGCTCTAATGGCAGCAAAAAAACCCGCAGCGCCTCCACCAATAATGATAATATCTGAATGTTTCGTCATGCCGCAAAGGTAAAAAGGTTTTTTGAAGGTGGAAGGTGGAGTTGGAAGGTGGCAATTATTTTAACGTTTACATCGTTGATTTAACGAAATTTTCGTTATATATTTGATGCTATGAAAACATTACTACCAAAAGAGGAGCAGGTCATGCAAATTCTTTGGCGTCTGGAAAAAGCCTTCGTCAAAGAAATATTGGATGAGATGGAATCTCCAAAGCCTCCCATAACCACTCTATCTTCAACTGTAAGGAAGCTGGAAGAAAAGGGTTTGGTTGGGCATGAATCCTTTGGTAAGGCGCACCGATATTTTCCAGTATTAAAAAAAAATGAATACCGAAAGCGCTCTTTTAATAAGCTAATGCAGCAGTATTTTGAAGGATCACCAGAAGAATTGCTATCTTTTTTCGTTAAAGAAGAAGAAATGGAATTGGACGATTTAAATGAACTATTGGAAAAGATTAAAAAGAAAGAACAGAATGGGTAAAAAGATAGTGACATCTATCAAATTAATCCTCCTCTTTTTGGCTTCCCTTAGCCTTAGCACTTGTAATAAAAAGCAAACCTTAGAGGAAGGAACTGAAGAACCTGGTTTGTCCTACACGGATCGTTATGGTATTTTTCAGGAAAAAGATGAAGAAGAACCAGCTGATTTTGTCCTAAAAGTGGGAAACCAGGATATTAAATTATATGAAATAGCCAATCAGGAGGTTAAGGCTGGAGGAATAGAAGTCGATTTAAATGAATTCCTTAGAGCTATTGAAGGACCTATTGAATTAGAGCATCTTAATGCCAAAAAGGATTATAAAATCATCAACCTGAGAAAATATAGCTTTGAAACCGGTGATTCCAGGTTATGGAAACCTTATCCTCAACTCATTGGTAAGCGCTTGGGGCCGGTTGAGCTAAAGGAAATCCGTGAAAAAGTAGGAATTGGTAGTGGGATACAAATGCGAATACTCTCCCTGGCTGATAGTACAGAGTTATTTGCTTCCTTATGGGTGAAAAATCCTTTTGGAGGCTACATTCCACCCTTGAAGGTTCGATCAAATTATTTTTCACAAGTATATGGTTTTCAAGTTATTCAAAAAGATGATCGCCCTGTTATCTTAAGAATTGATACCACAAAAACATCAACCAAACATGTATTGGATTTATACCGGAATAAGTCCACTTATAAAGTCCTGCATATGCCGGGATTCAGCACAAGGAGGAGAATGTGGAGGAGCGATCTTTTTTCTAATAAGGACATTATTAAAACACAACTTCTCGATAATCCATATGATATAATCCTTTTGCCTGAATACATTAATTATGAACCTCGGAGAATCAAACTCAGG
This sequence comes from Saprospiraceae bacterium, assembly GCA_028285545.1. Lineage (GTDB taxonomy): Bacteria > Bacteroidota > Bacteroidia > Chitinophagales > Saprospiraceae > JANQPA01. The sequence continues at coordinate 112,019 of JANQPA010000036.1, forward strand.
TGGGGAAAAATGGAATCCCGGCTCAATAGTGAAAATTATACTCTTCCTTTTTTCCGAAAAAATATAAGGAGTGAATACAACATATGGGCAGGAGATACTCCTCTGAAAATTAAAAATGTCCATTTGATCATTAAAAATGCAGATTCACGTCCAGAAGCTATTGTTACCTCTGATTTGAATCATCCTGAAGTCACTAAAAGATTATTTAGAATTGGAGGGGATTGTAGTGTGTACCTGGATAAAATCGTAGTGGAGGATAAGCGAGGGAATACTTATTTCTTTCCTGAATCCTTTGCTTTTCACATCGAAAAAAGCAAAGAATTTGAATTAGAACTGGCTGAAACAAGAACTATTGAGGAGGCCAGGCTGCGTGTAAAAAGGAATAAAGAAAAATTGCGAATTGAATGTACTTCCATGCCCTTGTCAGAATTGCTGGCCTATTTATTGGATGTACCAGCCTCTAACATTCTTTTGAGTGGGTTTAATGAGGAAATTTATTTAGATATGCTGTTTGCCTCTACTACCATAAAGGAAAAAGAGGGCAAAGAATTGATGATGATTAAATTACAGCATTATTTGAAATTTGCCTTAGAAACGGTTGAGTCATCCCCTGTTCTGGCATTATTTATCAATGATTCTTTGTCTTTAAAAGAGCACTTGGCTACTCGTGCTGATGAGCGAAAACTTAAATTTTCGGAAGATGCAGGATTCAAAAAGGTAGAATTATCAAATATCCCGATGTCAGAACTTGCCGAGTTAATAGCCTACGATTTAAATGTTCCCTGTGTGGATCTTACTGAAACAGAATCAAATTATAGTCTTTCTTTAAGTTATGAAGATAGAGCAGATTTAACAACGCATTTACAGAAATATGGATTGAAACTGGACTGGTATGAAAATGAGGTAAAAATACTTGTTTCGCGATATTGATTAGAAAAAAGTAGAAAGTAGAAAGTAGAAAGACAAGTCGCCCTGATTTATTAATTGTTCTAAATATTTTGTAGTCTTTTTACCTTCTACTATCTACCTTTTACAGCTTTAATAGATAAGGATTACCATTGATTTCGCAATCACCTTTTTGATTGTATCATCAATTAAATTATGAGTTATGGATATTCGGATTAGCCAATATATCCTTGAGAGCGGTATATGCCTACTGGTTTTTTATGGATTGTATTATCTATTGCTTAGGAAAGAAACCTTTTTTCAGTTGAATCGGGCTTACCTGCTGATGGCGGTCCTAGTGTCTGTATTGATTCCTTTATTCCATCTGAATTGGCCTGAGAAGACGGCACCAATTACCAGCTTTCAATCTGAGGAAGGAGCAGTGAGTAGAGATCTTAGTGCTTATGTTCCTGAATTTGTTCAGGAGTGGCATGAGGGAGAGGAAAAATTCTGGGAGCCTATTGAATATGTGCAAGCCGCCCCTTTTATCACTTTAGGTCAAATTTTGTGGATAATTTATTCTCTAGGGATAGTGGTGATGAGTTTTAGGTTTTTACAAAAGTTCACTCATTTGCATCGTTTGATTAGGGCTTCGGAAAAATCTTTGAAAAATGGTTACACTCTGGTCAAGTCAAAAAATGTGCAGCCTGCTTCTTTTATGGGTTATGTCTTTTGGAATAAAGAGGAAGAAGACAATGACATGATTCTGGCTCATGAATTGGTGCACATCCGTCAAGGGCACAGTCTGGATATATTATTGATGGAATGCCTTTTAATCCTTTTTTGGTTTAATCCGCTAATGTATTGGTTTAGAAATAGTTTAAAAGAAATACATGAATACATTGCTGATGAGCAAGTTACTCGACATAATTCTTCCTTTGATTATGCATGTCTTCTTGTTCAAGCCCATAAAAATCACTACCAGGCTCATTTATTCAATACTTTTCATTCTTTCATTAAAAAACGGCTCCTTATGTTACAAAATAGACCTTCCAGCAATTGGCGATTGATGAAATACTTAATTACCATGCCCATTCTCTGTACCCTTATTTTGTTGTTTACAATGGATTTTTCTAAAGAATTGCCATCTGAAATTAAACAACCTTTTGAGACTGCAGCAGACCTCTCAAAAACTCTAGATGAGATTGTTGTGGTTGGGTATCAAAATAATGCTAACTCCCAATCATTCTCTGAAAAAAAGGAATCTACTCAATTTCAAATTAAATGGGAGGATAAAATTTGTAACTGTTTTCCTGAGAGCGAAAAAACACCAAATTATCTTAAATGTGAAGGCTATTCCATTATTAAGAGCAGGTTGGTTTCCTCAAAGCCATTCGAACTGTTAAAGAATGGTAAGCCTGTATCTATCCAAAATCTGTGGGTGCGATCAAATGCTACTATAGAAACAGAGGATGGAGGAATACAAACGCAGGAACTAAATCAATACGAAGATGCCCGCCCCTTTTTGAAAGCCATCCCCATAGGCTATACGGCCAGGTTTAATTTTGATTTGGAAAAAGAAGCAAGCTTTTATTTTCATGTATTTGTCAATGATGAAAAAAATAGTCTGAATTTGACTCATCAAGTGAAGATTGGAAAGGAAGTGATTAATGTGGACCCGATGCTTTCCATGGCAACTTATTCGATGGATCTTGATGTTTATAAAAAATTGATGAACCGCCCCATCAAACTAATAATGAATGATGGAACGATTAAACATCCGAAAAGAATGGATATCGTCGTTGATACTAGATTTAAATCAACCCTAAGAGATGTTACAGAATATCGTTTGAAAGATTTCCCGGCCGCCAAACTACTCAATGAACCTTCTTATAATGTAGAGCTCAAATATTTTTTTGATGAGGATGAGACCGCCGACCTCACAATATATATAAAATTAGGAGGGGAAATGGGATGGCGAGAAGGACCTGAGAATTGGTCCATAACCTGGAATAATCAACCCATCAAAAGTCGATTTCTTGCGGTAGATCGTGAAGATCTTGAAAATTATGATCAAGGGAAATTAATTTTTAAGTTAAATGGTAAAAAGCTAAAAGTGAAATCTATAGGATTAATTTCTCCTGATGTAATTAATGGTCCGAAAGAAAATGTTAGCACCAGATATTTTCATATTCCAGGAAGCAAATTTGATGAAACAATTGATTTAGGAGTGGAGCATCTGCTTTCAAGCAAAGGATCTTTGTTTGTGTCTGAAATCGAGTTTACGAATGGTCTTATATTTAATGGCCTTAGAATTATCCGTATCAATGATTTTGACCCTGCTGCTCTGTATAAAGAAGGTGCACCGATATCTTTTAGAAGAGATAAAAGAGAAATTTACCTCTACAATCCACAATATCTGGACCTGAATAAATTGGAAGAACTGAGTATGTACAGCAGGTCAAGGCCAATTTTTCAGATAAATGGTGATTATTATACTGGTAAAGATAGGAGTAGAATTTTTGATAATCTGACTATATCCAGCGAAGATCAAGTTACACTTTATTTACCTGGTTCTACCCTGGTAAAAAGTAAATTGATTACAAATTCTGGACATATCGATATTCAATCAAAAAACTTCAAAGGAATTTCTAGAGAATATAAATATAGAGTAATTGGCCAAGAATGATTTAAAGAATGATGCAAGGAAGAGAGGTTGTGTAAAAAGTCAATTTTTGGAAAAAATTGACTTAAAAAAATATATTCCTTCCTTTTTTCTTGATTAAAATCATGTTTATGGATATCCAAATCAGTCAATATATCCTGGAAAGTGGGATCTGCCTACTGGTTTTTTATGGCATATATTATTTTCTATTGAAAAAAGAGACTTTTTTTCAACTGAATCGGGCATTCTTATTATTTACGGCTTTGATTTCTATTTGTCTTCCATTATTTCATATCAATCTAGTCACTCCTGCTAAGGTAGAAGCCAAGGCCATAAGTGAAACCGAATTTGTAGAAAAAGGCATTGATGAGTTTCTTCCTCCCATTGTCCAACAATGGCACGAAACCACTCCCGAAATCTGGATGCCATTAGAGCAGGTTCAATCTACACCATTTTTGACATTTGGGCAGATATTATGGTTGCTTTATGCCATTGGGATAGTATTGATGAGTTTTAGATTCCTTCAAAAGTTTTCTAAGCTAAGACGTATCATTCGATCTGCCAAAAAATCCAGAAAAGATGGGTATACCCTCATAAAATCCAGGAATTTACAAGCCTCCTCTTTTTTAGGATATGTCTTCTGGAATGAAAAAGAAGAGGATAACGAGCTAATACTGGCCCATGAGCTTGTTCATATAAGGCAAAATCACAGTTTGGATGTTCTGATCATGGAATGCCTGATTATTCTATTATGGTTCAATCCATTCATCTATTGGTATAGAAATAGTCTGAAAGAGCTGCACGAATTCATAGCAGACCAAGAGGTCACCAAACACAATTCTACCATTGAATATGCCTCTCTGTTAATACAACAACATCAAAAGCATCAAGGCTCTCCCTTTTTCAACACTTTTAATTCTTTTATTAAAAAACGACTCCATATGTTACAAAATCAACCTTCCAGTAATTGGCGCTTGATGAAATATCTGATTGCTATGCCTATCCTGTGTGCTTTAATCATCTTATTTGCTGTTAATTTTTCAAAAAAATCACCTGAAAATGTCCCTGAATCGAATGCAGAGTCCCTAGAGCTAGAAAATGGTTTAGACCAGTCCACTGATCCTTTCAATAATCAAACCATATCTCCTTTTGTAGTCAATTCCAATCCTGGGTCGATGGAAGAAGAAGAATCCATGTTTCAAATTAAATGGGGAAATAAACTCTGTGATTGTTATCCGGAAAAAAAAGAAACGCCCAACTACTTTGAATGTGAGAATCTTTCCATAAAGCAAAATCAATTTTTGAAATCTCCTCCTTTCCAATTATTAAAAAATGGAAAAGAAATAGCCACTAAAGAAATGTGGGCAAGGGCAGATCGGACAATAAACCTGCCAGGTGGGAAAATACAAGATATTGAGATAGACGAGTTTAATCCATCCCTGCCTTTTTTTCAAGCATTAGAACCAGGAGATATTGTACGATTTAATTTTCAAAGTAAAGGGCAGAGTGCTGGTTTTTTCTTCAAAGTGCTTATCAACAATAAAAGAGGGAGTATTAAATATGGAGAAACAATCAAGGTCGGAAGCTTTGATTTTTCTATTGATCCTATGGATGGAAGCGGTAGTTATCAATTAGAGTATGATGAGTATCGCAGCCTTTTAAATAAATCCGTTCGGGTAGTGAATAGGGGCGGAAAGACAGAAGAAATTATAAGTATAAGAGCAAATGTGGTCCATGTTGGTCAAAGGCCACCTCTTGGATCTAGAATTAGAAATAAAAGGAGAGTAAGGCTTAAGGATCTGGCCTGTCTGAATGATTTGCTTCCTGGTAACAATGTAAATGTGATTTTTCAAACAAAGAATATACCGGAATTATACTTGCGTTTAAAAATTTTACCGGACCCCAAAAGGAGTACTCCTCCTGCCACTTTATTTGTGGATTGGGGTGGTTTGGAATTAAGTGTTTTAAATCCTCTTATGTTGGAAATGCTAAAAGAACTGAAAGATAAAAACATTCAGTTTTTCTTCGATAAAAAAGAATTGAATGTTAGTTCAATTAAAAAGATAGAGTTTAAAATTGGCGAAAAGAGCGTAAATGTTATCAATAAGCTCAAGATCACCCGAAAAAGTGACTGGCTGAATTTGATTAAGGAGATTGCGGATTTCTTAGAACAGGAAAATTCCCAAGTTGTGCTAGAGGAAATAGGGCTTGAAAAAAACTCTTATTTTACCTTTCTTGTTTTGTTTCGAAAGAGAGATAATTCGGTTAGAAAAATGACCATCACAGGAATGAATGGAGACCGAATAGATGTCCTGACTCAAAAATTGGGAGGGGGAATGAAATTAACCATCCAAAACCCAGAAAGTTATTCACTGGAAAGTTTAGAGAATTCTGATTTCTTCCTCAAATCCCCCCCTGCACTCATTTTATTTGGAGAAGAAATTTTAAACATAGAGGATAGAAAAAAGGCATTCCGAGATTTACAAAATAGAAAAGATTACAGAGTCATCATTTATACGGCTGGTGCCTGGCCTAAAGGCTATGAAGGTACTGGAAAGGAAGTAGGGCTGATTGAAATTGTGGAAAAATAGTCTAATGGTCTGGTGATATATTCAAAATTCTATCATTCAAAATTCAAAATTATTTCCAATACACCAGACCACCAGACTACTATAACACCAGACTACAATTCCGGATGTTTCTTATGAAAATCAGTAGCATCCTGAAATTCCTTGGCCACCCTCAATAGCTCAGCCTCACCAAATAATGAACCCGTAAACGTGATGCTGGTAGGACTACCATCAATAAAACCATTCGGTACAACAACACATGGGTGACCGGTATAATTAGTAATTCCCAAACTAGGGCTTCCCCATGAGGGATTCAGATAAATATCAATATCCTCCATGACCTTATTCATCTCAGCAATCAATTGAACACGTAGTCGATTAGCTTGTAGGTATTCCACAGCGGGAGTGAATCGGGCAGTACGGAAGGTTACAGGCCAGGAGTTAGCATCCTGTCTGACTAATAATTCATCTTTGCCGCTGCGGGTCAATTCATCAAAGGCAGCAGCGGACTCAGCCGTGAGAATGGGCCTAAGATTGAGAGATTCTGGCAATTCAATGGGTAGCAGTTCATAACCTAGCTTTTTCATAGTCTCCAGGGCCATGCTATCCTGGGCCTTAAAAGCATAATTATTATCAAAGGAATTTTTCAAGTAGCCAATCTTCAATTTTTTGGTGTCCATACGGTCATCATAATTAAAAGCGGCATTGATTAGAGTGGGGTCTTTATCGTCTATTCCACGGATAGCTTCAAAAACGATGGCACAATCTTCCACACTTCTACAAATTGGTCCAACCTTGTCCATTGTCCAGGAGAGGGCCATCGCTCCATGGCGACTCACCCTACCAAAAGTGGGACGTAGGCCTGTCGCTCCGCATCGAGTAGAAGGTGAAACAATAGAACCCATTGTTTCGGTTCCAAGAGCAAAAGGAAGAAGCCCAGCTGCTACGGCTGAAGCTGAACCGGCGGAAGAGCCACTAGACCCTTGTTCAGTATTCCAGGGATTTTTTGTTTTACCACCAAACCAGACATCCCCACGTGCCAATGCACCCATGGTCATTTTGGCAACCAGAACTGCACCAGCCTGATCTAATTTTTCGACCACGGTTGCATTATAATCCAGTATTTGATCTTTATAGGGCATAGCTCCCCAGGTAGTAGGGTAGTCCTTGACCGCAAATAGATCTTTTGCTCCCCAGGGAATACCGTGAAGCAAGCCCTTATAATTGCCATTGGCGATTTCCTTATCGGCCTTCCTGGCCATTTTTAAGGCCCTTTCTTCAGTAAGCGTTACGACACACTCTAGTTTTTGATCGTACTTTTTCAGGCGATCCAGAAAAAATTGGGTGAGCTCAAGGGAGCTTATTTTTTTGGTTCTTATCAACTCTGCCAATTCTCTTACGGTATAAAAAGCGAGCTCTTCTTTATTTTTTGGAATTTGAACATTTTTTAATTTGCTAAACCGGATTTTTTCCTGTTCTTGATTCAATTTAAATCCTGGAGGTAAAGGGTTAAAAACCAGGGCTGGAACAACCCTATTTGGTAAGGATTTTGTTCTGAAGGTTTTAAAAATTTCCAGATTCCTCTCTACACCACTCCTAACTCCTTCCATCTCATTGTCAGTCATTTCCAGGCCTATCGCTTTTGTAGCGCCTCTGATATCTTCAATAGTTAATTCTTCAGCAATAAACTTATGGGTAAAGGCCCCAAAAAGAAAGCATCCCAGCATTAATATGATAATGCCAAATTGATTTTGTAATATTTTTTTCATGAACAGTTTTCTTTGTGATTTAAAATGGAAAGGAATTTACAAAAAAAGTGGGATGATGATTTTCAAAATGACTAGTTTTGCCGCCTAATTACCAATGCATGAATTAAAGGAAATTAAATGGCAAGTCCACTTAAGGTGTTTAAATTTGGCGGGGCCTCCTTAAAAGATGCGGCATCCGTAAAAAATGTACAAAAGATACTCCTGGGATATAAAAACCAGCCATTGCTGATTGTGGTATCTGCGATGGGCAAAACTACCAATGCTTTGGAGAAGGTCATCAATGCCTATTTTGAACAAAATGGCCAAGCTATTAGCTTATTACAGGATGTTCGAACGCAGCATTTTAGTTTGATGGAAGACCTTTTCCAGCCTGAGGATCCGGTATTTGATAGACTTAGGATTGTTTTTGAACAGGTTCAAAATTTTATCAGTCAAGAACCAACAGGAGAATATGATTTTATTTATGACCAGATAGTATGTGTCGGTGAATTAGCTTCTTCCATCATTGTAAAGGCCTATCTCGATCAAAATCAATTGTCCACTCATTGGACTGATGCAAGAGAACTCATAATAACAGATGATATTTTTCGCGAGGGTTGGGTCCAATGGGAAGAAACTCAGGGCAATATTTCTACAAAAATAAAGCCCTTGATTTCTAAAGATCATTTTGTAATTACTCAGGGATTTATTGCCAGCACTAAAGATGGGCAATTTATCACCTTAGGAAGGGAAGGTTCTGATTATACAGCGGCCATCTTTTCCTTTTGCCTGGATGCAGAAAGTATGACCATCTGGAAAGACGTCCCTGGAGTTTTAACCGCTGATCCAAGAATCTTTGATAATGTCGTTAAACTAGATCGACTTTCTTACCGGGAGGCCATCGAAATGACCTATTATGGGGCTAAGGTCATTCACCCTAAAACCATTAAGCCACTACAAAACAAAAGCATTCCTCTGTATGTAAAATCCTTTAAAGATCCATTAGATTCCGGCACCTTTATTTCTGATGATGTGGGTGATCATTATCCTCCCATGGTGGCGGTGGAATCCAATCAGGCTGTCTTACAAATTTCTACGCGCGATTTTTCTTTTGTTGCTGAGCACCACATGCGTTACCTTTTTGGAGAAATAGCGGATCAACGAATACAGGTGAACCTCATGCAGAATACGGCCATTAGCTTTAGTATTTGTGTCAATGATGTTGATGATAAAATAGCTTTATTTGCCAAGGCCATAGAAAAAGATTTTAAAGTAATTATTGATCGCGACCTTCAATTGATTTCTGTCCGCCATTATCATCAGGATGTATTGGATAATTTGAAACGTGGAAAAATTGTAATTTTAGAGGAAAGAATAGGAAAGACGGTACAGATGGTGGTGAAAGATGTGCCTATTATGAATTGGAAATAGTAATCTGGTAGTCTAGTATTATAGTAGTCTAGTAGTTTGGTAATATATTCAAAATTCTATCATTCAAAATTCAAAATTATTTCCTATACACCAGACCACCAGACCACCAGACCACCAGATTACCAGACTACCAGACTACTAATATGAATACCCAAGAAAAATTCCTTCACTTTATCAATTCTCAAAAACTCTTCAAAAAAGAGGATCCCATACTTCTGGCAGTAAGTGGAGGAATAGATTCAATGGTTATGTGTGATCTGCTTCTGAAATGCGGCTATCAAGTAGGACTTGCTCATGTGAATTTTGAATTAAGAGGAGCTGAGTCTGATGAAGATCAGGTTTTTATACAATCTTTTTCAAGACAAAAGAATATTCCCTTTTTTACGGTTAATTTCCCTGCCAAATCCTTAGCCAAAGAACAAAAAAGGTCCATCCAGGAATTAGCCAGAGATTTGAGATATGAATGGCTAGAAGAGATCAGGCAAAAAAATAATTACAAATTTCTTGCCACTGCACATCATTTAAATGATTCAATTGAGACCATCCTATATAACTGGACCAAGGGCACTAGCATTAAAGGCCTATTAGGCATCCCTACTCGTAACGGATCGATCGTACGGCCATTATTAGGGATAAAAAGGGAGGAAATTGAAGAATATGCTATCGAGCATAAAATTAAATTTCGTGAGGACTCCTCTAATCTTGAAGGTAAATATTCCAGAAATAAAATTAGGCACCATGTGACTCCTATTTTAAAGGAGATCAATCCCAACTTTGAACAGACTGTAGCCGCGAACCTCCATCCGCTTTCCGATGTTCATAATATTTATCAGTGGGCAATTTCATCTTTTTTAAAAAAGGAGCTAAAGGAAAATGGGGAAAAGCTGGAATTAAAAATTAAAAACTTGGATTTTTTTCCGGCTCCTGAAACCCTTTTGTACGAATGGCTTAAACCTTATGGTTTTAATGGTCAGCAAGCGGCCCAAATCTGGAGTCGAAGAAAAGGGCAAGCAGGAGCAATGTTTTTTTCTTCATCTTATCAATTACTTATTGACCGGGAAAAATTTATTCTGGAGGAACGTATAGAAAAAAATATATTACAAAAGACTTACACTTTAGAAAAAGATGTTGCATTTTTGCAAATGGAAGATGCTAAGATTCAAATCAGTTTCTTCTCTGATCGCCCAAAATCATTTAAATCTGATGTCAATGTAGCATTTTTAGATGCAGATCACCTAGTTTACCCCCTGATCGTCAGACATTGGAAAAAAGGAGATTCTTTCTACCCTCTAGGAATGAATGGACATTCTAAAAAACTACAAGATTTATTTACTGACCTAAAACTACCTAGAACACAAAAAGAGAAAGTTTGGATCATCGAAAATGGAGATGGTAAAATCTGCTGGGTGGTTGGTTTTAGAATTGATGATCGGTTTAAAATTACCTCAAATACTGAAAATGTAATGAAATTAAAGTATGAACCTTAAATAAAAACCTATGGACAAAATTTTATTTACACTCTTATTTGGTTTGTGTACTCTGATGATTTACGGACAAAATTTGGTTGTCCCTGAAACGCAAAAATCCATTGTAACGAAACATACAGCCACCTGGTGCCCCAACTGTGGTACCATGCCCTGGGATATATTTGAAGGAATCGTTGATGAAGCAGGTTCAAATGCAATCGTAATTGCAGCTCATCGTTCTCGTTCCAGTGATTTATATTCAAAGACTGCCGAGGAATTTCTTTTGAATATGCCGGGTGTTATCTATCAGCCCGAATTTTTTGTTAATGATGATAAAATGGATGGGGCCTATGCTACCTTAGTAGCAGAGGTTAAAGCTAAAGTACAGGAAAATGCAAAACAGAGCCCTGAAGTCCAATCGGCTATTGAATTATTAGTAAATGAAGATGGATCAGGTCCCCTAATTATTAATACCAACACGAAGTTTTTTAAAAACGCAAGTGGACCTTATAGAATTGCTGTTTGGTTAATAGAAAAAGGAGTAGAGGCTGAACAGGCAAGCCGGGGTATAAATGTTGTTCACAAGCAGGTACTCAAAAAAGCTTTGACAGAGGAGACCTTCGGCCCTGAATTTGCTAATGATGATGTCGATGCAGGAACGGAATTTCAGCATAATTTTGAATACGAGTTTGAGGAAGGAGAGGAGATTGAGAACCTTGAGGTAGCGGTGACAATCTGGAAATTTGTTGGAAACCGGTATGTATATGTCAATGGAAACAGCAGCTCTTCCTTTTCCACTGTTACTGCTACAAGTGTAAACCAACTGGAAGGTTTGTTGGAATCTTTTACCATCAGCCCGAACTTGATCGAACAGGATGCTAGAATAGATATTCAATTAAAAGAAGATATCGTCAATGCCCAACTAGGATTATTTAATATTCATGGACAATTGGTTCAGACTATCTTTAGGGGAGAGCTTTTAAGGGGAGATAACCAATTTAATTTGGAAACCTCTTCTTTACCTGCCTCAGGCTTATATTTTGTTAGCCTTAGATCCAGAGAGGGGGTAATTAGTAAAAAGGTAATTGTTAGATAAAGTAGAAGGTAGAAGGTAGAAGGTAGAAAGATTAGTCCTTCTACCTTCTACATTTTACCTTTTACTAAATAAGCGCTACAACAGAATAACAAATATTATCAATCACGTAGCAAGAATTGGTATAGGCTGGGCGGAAACTAACTCCTTCAATTTTATTTGATCCATATTTTCCGTTATAAGTGTAGGTTGTTCGCCAATCACAAACCAAATGGCCATCGATGAATAGCTTGATTGTTTTAGAAAGAAAATCAAACTTTAGTTTTACCTTAAACCAATAGCCATTATTATAGCGGAACCAATGTTTTTGGCCGTTAACCAACACATAAGCCCTTCCATCACTTTTGAAATAAACCTTAGCTCCGATTTCGTTATGCTGATTATACTGACTTAAGCATTTTTGGATGTCAAAATAACCACTTCGATGCTTGTATACTCCCATATCAAAACACAGTTCATAAATGCCGTATTGGCTTTCTCCTAAATTATAAATGACATCATCCTGATAATGACTGTTTTTGTAGGGGTCACGGCAAATTTTCATCACCTTGCCATATTTATTATTCATTTGGTACACTCTAGCATCATTATAAGGATTGTGTTCATTCCATCTTTCCCAGTAGGGAGATTGATCACAAAGGCCTCCCAGGTGATAGCTTTCAAAATCATCGTGTCTTAATTGTACGCCATAATTATAGCAGCCATCGTAAACAGGAGTGCAGCAAATGTCCAATCTGTAATTACTATCGTGACCATAACGGCTGTCAATGACAAGAAGGTAAGTTCCAGGCTTTAGCTGAAGTGGACCTAAGTATTCTTTTTCATGACTATTAGAAGTGCTGTAGGCAAGTAACTTTTTATAGGTTTCAATTACTTTATCATAATGGTGATCATAATGAAAATCGCCATCAAATAATAACATCGCCAAATTAGCATGCGCATTACTCAATTTAAATTCTACGATGCTTTCTTCGTGAAGGGTAAAATAATAAACCTGATCTCTACCATATAATTCTGTATGCAAGCCCCAATAGCTATAGAAATTGTGGTTTTCAAATTTCTTAACTCCATATTGAGTATGGGAAATTTTATAATCTCCACATTCTACCCAGGCTTTTTCAAATTCATAGAATGGTATGGATCTTTTACAGGTCAGGTAACTCCTTTTTTCTGCTTTACCATCGCTAGGCAGTTTTCTGATGATTGGATCTTCACCCTCTTCAAATGGTTTAATGCCCAATCTTTTTATTTCTGTCTCTTCAGCTGTTAAATCATCATCAGGGCTTAATAAAGCTGTTTCATTGGTTTCTGGCTCAATCCTTAATTCTTCTGATTCATTAAGACAAGAACTGAGTGAAAACATAAGTCCCACAATTGTAAAAAGTGTAAATAATTGTTTTTTCATGATTAAATTTTAATGGTTTTCAATTGATTTTTGCCAAATAGAATAATTGTCTTAGAGAAGAGTTTTAATCAAAAAAAAGGTAAGGGCTAGCGGAATAGAATTATTTTAGTTCCGAGTTCAGTGTTAAAAGCCACGTAGTGGCGAAATAGATTAGCCGAGGACGTAAGCCGTCGGGCTCGAATAAAAAAGGCAAGGAATGGCAAAATAAAATAGCCGATGGCGCAAGCCATCGGGACAAAGGAAAAAAAGCCGATGAGATCGAAATTATCCATATTGATAATATTGGGATTCATTTCTACCCTCAAGTCCCAACATACCTTTTCCATAGTAGCCATAGATACCATTACTTTGGAAATTGGTAGTGCCGGAGCAACTTGCTTAGATTCCAGGCAAGAAGGGGTCGGGGCTGTAGTTATAAGTGATATTATACCGGGAAGAGGGGCCATTCATTCCCAGGCCCTGCTAAATTTCTCCAATCAGGCTAATGCTCGAAAAAGGATGGAAGCTGGAGATAAGCCCCAACAAATTATTGACTGGCTTCGTCAAAATGACGTCCAAAGATTACCAGAACTGCGCCAGTATGGAATCGTAGCAATAGACCCTGCCGGGAACATTGAAACAGCCGCTTTCACAGGACGCAATTGCCTGGATGTTAAAGGACAAATTCTGGGCTCAGATTATGCCATCCAGGGAAACATCTTAATTGGTACAGAAGTATTGGATTCCATGGAGCAGGCGTTTTTAAGAACGGAAGGTCTTTTGGAAGAAAAGTTAATGATGGCCCTTCAGGCGGCGGCTATACAAGGGGCTGATGTCAGGTGTTTGTCGGAAGGAGTATCTTCCCGGTCAGCTTTTATCAGAGTAGCGAAGCCAGGAGATGAAGAAAATCAATTTTATCTTGACCTGGCGGTTAATGTAACTCCTTTTGGAATTGAACCTATTGAGGAATTGAATATAAGCTATCTGAAATTTAAATCAAAAGATAGGGGAGGATTACAAATAAAGGCCTATCCCAATCCTTTTTTTGACACCATTACCATAGAAACGCCTTACCCAGGGCCTTGGAAAGCCAACCTCTATGATATTGGCGGAAAAGAAATTAATCAATATAAATGGCAGGGAGATAAAATACTGATTGAAAATATTAACTTGAAAGCTTCAACTACACTGATTCTTCAGGTGGTGGATGAAAAAAGACCAAAAGCAATTTATTCTATAAAGTTATTCGGACGTGGCCAGTGAAATTATTAGCATTGATTTGATCAATTATCAAGATCAGTTACAAACCAAGAAAAAAGAAGGCAAAACCTTCCTTTTTGACCAGATCAGAAAGAAGTGGCTGTCTCTACAACCAGAAGAATTGGTACGCCAACTTATGATTCAGTATTTAATTACTGAAAAAAATTATAATGCCAATCGTTTTTCTTTGGAAAAGGGCATTAAGGTGATGAACCAGGATCGAAGGTTTGATGTGCTGGTTTTTGATAAAAATATGAATCCTTTCGTTCTGATAGAATGTAAGGCTCCGAAGGTAAAGATCTCCGAGGCATCTTTTTCACAAATTCATGCTTATAATTATGATCTAAAAGTGCCATTTTTAATTTTATGTAATGGGATTCAAACCTATTGTTATGAAATAAATTGGGAAAAAAAGGAGGGCAGATTTTTAGATGAAATTCCGGATTATCCACAATAAGGAATGATGAAAAATTAAATCAATAATAATGCCATCAAATGGTTTTGTGTTGCTAAATTTGCTGCCACCATTTAAATGAAAAATTACTATTTTGTGAGGCAGAATGGGACCTTAAAAAGCCCGTAAAAGCGAACTAAAAGCACTAACCAAATAAATTATATGAGCAAGGAACGATTTCTCGTTACCGGAGCAAATGGACAAATCGGAACGGTATTAGTTACAACCCTTCAACAAAGATTTGGACATGATCAAGTACTGGCCACAGATATCAAAGCCCCAATCATTAAGGAGGGCCTTTTTGAGCCGCTCGATGTTTTAAATAAAAAGCAAATTGGGGACATGGTCAGGAAGTATAAGATTACTCATTTGTTTCACCTTGCGGCTATCCTTTCTGCAAGTGGTGAACAGAATCCGAAACTGGCCTGGGAAGTTAATATGAATGGTTTTTTTAATGTTTTGGATGTAGCCAGGGAGCTAGATTTGAGGGTGTTTTTCCCCAGTTCAATTGCTGTCTTTGGCTCTAAGTCACAGAAAAAAGAAACTCCTCAGCACCTTTCCACTTACCCTGAAACAGTATATGGTATTAGCAAAGTAGCTGGAGAATACTGGAGTTTGTATTATCATCAAAAATTTGGCGTTGACGTACGCTCGGTGCGATATCCTGGAATCATAAGTTATCAATCCTTACCTGGAGGAGGGACTACTGATTATGCGGTAGACATTTTTCACTCCGCTGTTAAGGGAGAAGCTTATACCTGCTTTTTAAAGGAAAATACCCGGCTACCAATGATGTATATGCCCGATGCCATTCGAGCAACACTTGCAGTTATGGATGCTCCTTCAGATGCCATTTCTGTAAGAACAAGCTATAATTTAGGTGGAATGAATTTCACTCCTTTAGAGCTGGCAGAAGAAATTCAAAAACAGATGCCAGGATTTTCCATTTCCTATCAACCAGATTTTAGACAAGAAATTGCGGATACCTGGACAGAAAGTATAGACGACAGCCAGGCCCAGCTAGACTGGAATTGGAAAGCTGAATACGATATAAGTTCTATGACAAAAGACATGTTGAAAAATTTGTCAGAACAATATGAACGTAGCAATAAGAGTGCGGAAATGGGGTGATTTTTAAAAAGTAATTTGAATAAGAATTGATTAATAAAATAACCAAATAAAATAGCCATGTTCAAATCTGTAGAACCTGCTTTAGAACAAGAATTATCTGAAATAAAAGATGCTGGCCTTTATAAGGAGGAGAGAATTATCACTACTCCACAAGGTGCAGAGATTAAAACCACTGCTGGTAGTGAGGTCCTTAATTTTTGTGCTAATAATTATCTTGGATTGTCTTCTCATCCCGATGTGATAAAAGCCGCAAAAGCAGCTATTGACACGCATGGCTTTGGAATGTCATCTGTTCGATTTATATGTGGCACTCAGGATATCCATAAAGAATTGGAGCAAAAAACCGCTGAATTTCTGGGGATGGAAGATGCCATTTTGTATGCTGCTGCTTTTGATGCCAATGGTGGTTTATTTGAACCATTGCTTACTAAAGAGGATGCAATTATTTCCGATTCCCTTAATCATGCCTCCATTATTGATGGTATTCGTTTGTGCAAAGCTGCCAGGTATCGGTATAAGACAAACGATATGAGTGATTTGGAAGAAAAGCTTAAAGAAGCTCAGGGTGCCAGAAGAAGGATGATTGCCACAGATGGAGTGTTTTCTATGGATGGTACCATTGCTCAAATTGATAAAATATGTGACCTGGCAGACAAATATGATTCCATGGTTATGGTCGATGAATGTCATTCTACCGGTTTCGTAGGTAAAACGGGAAGAGGAACTCATGAGCATTGTAATGCCATGGGTAGGGTAGATATCATTACTGGCACCTATGGAAAAGCCTTAGGAGGTGCTTCAGGTGGCTTTACTGCTGCACGCAAAGAAATTGTAGATGTACTCCGACAACGTTCCCGTCCATACCTTTTTTCAAATACTCTGGCTCCAGCTATTGTGGGTGCATCCATTAGTGTACTGGATATGCTCAGTGCTACTACCGAACTGAGGGATAAATTAGAGAACAATACCCTGTTTTTCCGCGAAGCCATGACAGATGCCGGCTTTGATATCATTCCAGGGGTCCACCCAATTGTACCCATCATGTTGTATGATGCTAAATTATCTCAAGTGTTTGCCAATAAATTATTAGAGGAAGGGATTTATGTCATTGGCTTCTTTTATCCAGTAGTTCCGAAAGAAAAGGCACGTATCCGCGTTCAGCTTTCAGCAGGGCATGAAAGGGAACATCTAGAAAAGGCAGTGGCCGCCTTTACTAAAGTAGGTAAAGAACTAGGAGTCATTAAATAAAAAGATGGGCGGCGGCCGCCGCCCATCTTTTTATTTAATTAGATTTTATTACTCGAATCGTTTTTTGTTTACCCTCCATCATCAACCTTAGGTAATAATTCCCAGCAGGTAAATCATTTGTTTCTAATGAAAATTGCTGATCACCTTGCGGAATCTGTTTACTGAAAAATACTTTGCGCTCACTTCCAATGGCGTCAAATAAACTCAAACGGGCCCAGCCACCTTCAGATAAAAAGGAAACGCTTATCCAATCATTAAATGGATTTGGATAAGAGCTAAGATTAATTTGTTCTTTGAAAACATCCTCCTCATTTGTTGATGTAATGGCAGAACAATCTCTTAGAATGGGAAGATAATTAAACTCTTCATGCAACAAAGAGCGAATACTTGACTCCTCGACCTCAAACCAATCTTTCAAAATTGATCCATACACATCCCTAAAATCATACTGCATGGGAACTCCTTCCTGTACCTGCACCTCTTCAGCAATATCTGGATTTTCTCCCAGTATTGTTGGATTTACACAGGAACCAAATAGAAATAAAGGAGCGGCAGTACCATGATCCGTTCCAAAACTGAAGTTTGATCTTATCTGTCGACCAAATTCTGAAAAAGTCATGCTGATAACTCTCTCTTCAATATTCAACATGTTGAGATCTTTTTGAAAGGCATCTACTGCTTCGGAAAGTATTTGCAGTAGGTTGGCGTGTACCCCTGTTGTGGATTCTCCTTCCACAATCTGATTGGCATGGGTATCGAATCCTCCCAAACGAACTACATAGACTTTTGTACTTAATCCGCCAGAGATAAGTAATGCGACCGTTTTTAACTGCCGAGCCAGACTATTATCTGGATACTCGATCATATTATTACCGCCTTCTGCTGCAGCCAGAATATTCTCAGAATAAGCGTTGGTTTGAGTAATGGTGGTCCGCAAAAACTGTAATTCTTCACCATAAAGAGAATTGGGAATTTCGCCGCCATCTCCTTCCGCCAATGGACTTAAGGCAAAGGGATCATTAAGGGTGAGACTAAAATTAGCAGCTTGCCCCTGACATGTTTCCGAAACCACAGACCCCAGCGTAATGGCTAAGGGATCTGGATAATCTTCATTGGGATAGTTTTCTGGATAATCACCATGTAAGGAATCCAAGTACCTTCCAAACCATCCGGAGGTCCAAAATTGATCAGAGGGAGAGGCCGTAGTCCAAATATCAGTTGACCTAAAATGCGACCGATTTTGGTTTGGATAACCTACACTTTGAACAATACCTAATTTGCTGTCATCATAAAGAGATTGAAATCCACCCATATTGGGATGCAAACTCAATGTATCTGTCAACTCAAGCAGTTTATTTTCCGGTAAAATGATATTAGGTCTTGCAGCAGCTAGTCGATCGTACTGATCCAATGGAATTAGCGTGTTAAGACCGTCATTGCCACCATTTAATTGGATAAGAACCAAAACCTTATCATTTTCTTGCTTGATATGATTGAACATGGGGCTGCTGGCAATAGCCGTAATAGGCATTCCATTTAATAAAATAGGGAGACTTGCAGCAGTACCGGTATATTTTAAAAATTGTCTTCTTTTCATTTTGAAAAAATAAATAGATGGATAAAATGAATGTTTTCCCTAAATCAGATTGAACTCTGCCATATTGCACATCGTTTTTATCAACAATCTAATTTTATTGTCGATAATATCTCTCAAATCTGAATTCTCAGGATCTTCCAGGTATTGAAGATATTCTACTGTCCATTCAAAATCGGGTAAGCCGGGTATTAAAATTTCTTTAAGCCCTTTTACCTGAGCCTCCGTTATGGGCATGGGAAAAAGAATAGCTGCAATTTCATTAATTAAATCATTAGGCTCGGAAGGATTGTCCAAACTATTGATGAACTCCAATGCTGGAAAGGCCAGATGGAATCCCTTTATTTTATAGCCTGTTGTTACCGCAAAATCAGACAATTTCATTCGAGCTGTAAAGGTAGTGGCATTGATCCAGGTCCTGTAATAGAGTGGTTCCTGGTAAAAAGCTTTCCAGCCGGCGACATCAGGAGGATTAAAGTATTCCATCTGCTGTAAGGTCGTTAACCGATCCATACCATACCAAATGATATAGGACTTTTGATAATCGTCTGGTTTAGCGAAGTTCAATTGCTTAAACACAGAAAGAGTAAAGTCAAAAGGAGTTTTAATCATTGCACCTTTAAGTGCTTGATCAAAAAAATGTTGACTTTTTAATAAAGCCATTAAGGCTGGCTTTAAGTCATAATTATTATCAATTAACAGCTGGGCCATTGGTTCGATAACATTTTTCTCAATATCCTCTTCGATTTGATAATAAACAAACCATCGGTAGAGTTTTCGGCTTATAAACCTGGCCACTTCATCTTGCTTAAAAATAATGTCTACAACATGAGCGTACTCATTTTCAGCCATATCCGGGATGACCTCATTATTAAACCTATGAGACAGTTGTTTTTCTCCCTTGTCATGCCTGGCAGGGTAAAATTGTGCATCTACCTTAGTATCCTCACGACCTGCATATCCCAAATCTACCCAACCAGTCAATGCTCTGGCTATCTCTTTTACGTCTTCTTCAGTAAAAGTTGAATAATCTCCTGGGCCAGCTAACTCTCCCTTGCCAATAGCAAATAATTCCAAAAGTTCTCTTGAGTAATTTTCATTTGGTGCACGTAGAGAATTTTGTCGGCCATTCAAAAATCGGAGCATACTGGGATCAATGGTGATGGCCTTGACCAGTGCTCTGAAATTCCCCCAGGCATTTTCTCTTAGTAAGCTGATATATTGATACAAAAACCTGGGTTCCTGAATATTATTGATGGCAAAATGATTGTGCCAAAACAAGGTGAGTTTCTCCCGGATAGAAATTCCTTCGTCTAGCATCTGACCCCACATCCAAGCCTTCAAACTCCGTCTGCGATATCCTCTTAAATTAATGGTTGCGGAATTGGGAGCATTAATCCAGGTTTCACCAATGGCTACATTGGGATCTCTTTGGTAATCATAATTAAGAGGTGGATCTGGTAATGGTTTTTCTGAGAATAATTGATCAAGGGTGGCCTCAAGTCCTAATTCAAAAGCTTCTTTAATACTTTCTTTAGTAGGAGCGAAAGTGGTTCTTTTGAGAAGGTGCCTTGCTTGTTCGATGGTCCATTCCCCCTGGTATGCCTGAAACCCAGCATCGAGATTTTTAAATTTCAAAGGAGGTGATGGAGCTTGGCGCTTATTCCCTAAAAGGGTGTTTAATGTAGCTCTTCTATCCATAAAGAGATGTGTTTAATGAAGGTAATTGCTAAGGAGTATGCATTTAAATTATTGGAGCTTGCTCCAATAATTTAAATGCATTTTCTCAGATTCATATGTTAGACTAATCTAAAAGTAATAGGTTTATTCTAGTGATGGAAAAAAATATTTTATTTTGGCAGCTGATTGATGAATGAACTAAAAAAAATGGAATGAAAAAGACATTTTTCTTATTTGCAATACTGATTATCGCTTTCAGCTGTGGTGGTAATGAAACAGAAACACCAAAACAACAACGAATTGATGGCTCAGCAGCACCAGCGGTAATTCCTGATAAAGATAAATTTCCCAGAGAAGTAACGGCTTTAACCTCCAATTATGGGAATGGTAAAGATTGTTGGATGTTTGAATATTATCTAATATCACCTATTGATTCTGCAAAAACCTATGCCAATATGGGTCGATGGTTTCAATTTAATCCAGATGGAACCTTTACTAATGGTCGGTGGCAGAAAGATATTGGATATGGTACCTGGTTTTTAAGAGAAGGTCCCTATGGCCCGTTCCTTAAATTAGATAATGTAATAGATTCAGAAGACATGGAATTTGAATTGCAGGGCTTAAGTGCTTCAATGGAGGAATGGTCATGGGTTGGAACTAGCACTTATAACCGTAGAAACAATTTTGCCAAAGCGATTCGACTTTATAGTAAACCAACGAAAGCACAATTTAGCTTTACCAGAGACTAGCCTGGGTAATAGTTATTGGTTGTTCGTTAATCGTTTTTCGTCAGTAACCAAATAACCATTACCGAATAACGATTACCGAATAACCGATAACCAATTACCGATTAGTATGAAAATAAAATTCAATTAAAATGGAATACATCAGATATTCATATTTCTTGATGTTTGGATTGTTAATATATGTGTTTTCTTGTCAGCAAGGGAATCAGCAAATTGAGCAATTGGAATCTGAGAAGACTACAGCCGAAGAGGAGGGAACAGATTTAAATTGGGAAAAGGATGATGTAATATATGAAGTTAACATCCGACAATACACAGAAGAAGGAACATTTGATGCTTTTTCTGAACATCTGCCCCGATTAAAAGAAATGGGGATTGATATTCTATGGATCATGCCTATTCATCCTATCAGTGAAACCAAACGCAAAGGTACCTTGGGAAGTTATTATGCGGCCACAGACTTCAGAGGGATCAACCCGGAATTCGGCACATTGGAAGACTTTAAAGAAATGGTCAATCAAAGTCATGCATTAGGAATGCGGGTAATTTTGGATTGGGTACCTGGTCATACAGGATGGGATCATGCCTGGATAGAAGAACACCCTGATTGGTATCTTAAAGGAAAAGATGGTGAAATTACAGATCCGCTCAATCCAGACGGAACATCCATGGGGTGGACCGATATTGCTGATTTGGATTATAACAATCAAGCCATGCGGGAAGCTATGACCAATGAGATGATCTATTGGATGGAGGAGGCTGATATTGATGGTTTTAGAATGGATGCTGCCTGGGATGTACCTCAGGATTATTGGGAAGAATGTTTAAGTACTCTAAGAAAAGAAGATCCTACCATCTTTTTGTTGGCAGAAGCAGATCTTTTCCCATTGAGAAAGACCGAAGAATTATTTGATATGACCTATGCTTGGGCAATGCAGCATTATTTAATTGAAATTGCTCATGGCAAAGAAGAAATCTCAAAGATCGATGAGTGGTATCAGATACAAAAAGATTCTTTTGCTACAGGTTATAGCATGCAGTTTGTTACCAATCATGATAAAAATTCTTGGGATGGTACGGACCAGGAAATGATGGGAGAAGGAGTAGATGCCATGACTGTGCTCACATTTACTCTAGAAGGAATGCCGTTAATTTATAGCGGACAAGAAGCTGGCTTAAACAAGCGGCTGGAGTTTTTTGAAAAAGACCTTATTGATTGGAAAGATTTTCCTAAACAAGATTTTTATACCACTTTAATTGACCTTAAACACCGCAATTCTGCTCTTTGGAACGGTAAATGGGGCGCCGAAAGAGTTTTAATTGATACAGGAGAAGAAGAAGGAATTTATGCATTCTATCGAAAGAAAGCGGATGATGTGGTCATCGTAGTGCTAAATCTTAGTAAACAAACACATGATTTTACCTTAAAAATGGAAGACCTAACCGGAGAGTATAATAATGTCTTTGCTAATAGTACGGTCACGGTGGAATCGAAACTTACCATGTCAATGGCACCTTGGGATTATTTGGTATTGTCTAATAAGTGAATACGTGATTACGGGTTTACGAGTTCATGGATTCACGGGTTCTCGGACTAAAAGGTCGAGAGCGAATTTTTGCAGTCCGTTCGATTTTTTACACAACCCCACAAAGATGTTAGTCTCTATCAAGAAGCACAATCCTACATAGTGTTTATCAGAAAAAGTTAGATTTGAGTCGAAAGCAAAGCAAAGTTTTTTACAATTCGATACCTTGAAGAAAACAAAAGCCAATGATAAAATTCTTTCGAAAAATCAGACAAAAACTTCTTTCAGAAAACAGATTCACTAAATATTTACTATACGCAATTGGTGAAATTCTGCTGGTTGTTATAGGAATATTAATTGCATTACAGGTGAACAATCTAAATGAGCAACGGAAAGCAAATGAGAGAGAACAAAAATATTTGGTAGCCATTAAAAACGAATTAAATAACAATCTCAAGGTAATAGACAGAGAGCAGGGCAGATTGATGAACGCATTGGACGCGCAAAGAAAAATCATTAAATTAATTGATTCTGGTATAGACACAATAAATGAGAAGGATCTTTCCCATCTATTTGTTCAAGGTTTTGGTTTTGAGATGAAATTGATGTACCAAAATGGAGTTTTTGTTGAATTATTAAACTCTGGCGGAATTAAAGATATTTCAAATGATAGCATCAGACACCAAATTGCATCATGGGAAGGAAAAATGGTCAATGTAAGGAAACAAGAAAAGGAGGTGGAGGATGAGAGACAATTGAACATGGATTATGTATTAAAATCTGGAGACTATGACTTTAGAACTGTAATGGATAATGCTGGCCTCTCAAGTAAGTTTAGAGTCGATGTCAGTAAAAAACACAATAGCAATAAACCATTTTTAAAATCTCAGGTGTCTAAAAATTTACTCGGCCATTATTTTATAGTTGGAAACGCACTTCATGATACGTATTATCCGGAATTAGAAACAAATATCAAATTGCTTTTAAAATTGGTAGAGGAAGAATTAAATGACTAAATGAAAATAGAAAACAGAGACTAACAATGTGCATTTCGGCTTCTGATCCTTCTCTCAAATGATGTTCGTTCTAATATGTCCAAATTGTATGATTAAATGGTGGCTATTACATATAATACGAACAAATCATTCCTATCTCCACTTGTTTTTCCAATGTCATAAAGGTTTCTTACCCGTGACCCGTTTGTGGCGATTTCCAAATCGCCACCAGAGACGCCGTGACCCCATTACTGCCCAAACAACTGCTGCTTCAAAGCATCTGCCTCGTCAAAAAACTGATGCTGATTATTACCAGTAATACGATTTAATAAACGATCAAAATCAACGAAATTGGTTTGATCTAAGGCGAGATAGGTAAGCAATAGATTCCATTCAGTACGTTCCCTAAGGCCGTTATCAGAAACACTGAGTCGCATTAGGTTATTATAAGTTTGCTGAGCTTTTTGGAATTGCCCTAATTGGAAATAAGAACCTGCCAGGAATTCTTGTCCTAGCGGATAAGGATCTTTAAAGCTCCCTGCCAAACTTAAGGCATTTTCATATTCACCATTTGAAAAAGCATCTACTAACTCTTGGAGTTGAGGCTTATCCTCTGTGTTTTGATCGAGTAGATAACTTTTGTCAAAATTCTGGCTGGCTAATTCAAGATTGTTATTTTGCGTGGCTACCTGTGGTGCATTTTGTACTTGTGGTACTAGATTTTGGATGCCTTCAATTTGTGAGGGCACAGTTTCTTGAGGAGAATCTTCCTTTATCTCGTCTTGTGGGATAGGTTCTCCTTTAGTTTGTGGATCAGTCAATTGAGCCAAAGGTTGTTCCTCTTCCTGATTCAAGTTAGATTCTGGATTGGGTTCTACCCGAGGCCTCGTAGTTTCATTAGTAGGGGTATTGACAGCTAAGTCGGGTGTGTTTGTATTTAGAGGGTCAATCAACCAAAAGGCGGCAGACAGTATGATCAAGACGCTAGCGGCAGCTGCCAGATAGCGTATTCTTCTAATTCTGACGACTCTTCCGGATGGTTTATTCTTTTCAGCATATTCCTGGAGCATTTCCTGTTTCCAGGTACCCATATCCACCCTTAGGTCCTCCTCTAACAAGAGTTCCATGCCATCCCTTTCGAAGCGTTGCAATTCTACTTGAGTAGCCAGTTCGGTGTCCTGAGCAATTTGCTGCTCAAACTCCTGGCGTTCAGCAGAAGACAAGCTTTGGTTGAGGTATGCTTCAATTTTTTCGTATGTAGGATTTTGCTCCATAGTGATGTGGTTTATCTTAAAGCGCTGAGAGATTGCAGCAATTGAGGTTGGCTTTTGACATATTCACTCAGCCGTTTACGACAACGGTACGCTTCCTTTTTGGCGCGTATTTCATCTGGTAAATCATTTTTTATAAAATCAACCTGTAGTGCAATTTCTTTCATGCTAAAGTTTTGTGCCCATAGATTTAATATCAGTTTGCAGCGATCCCCTAGCTGCATAATCGCTTGATTCAGTAAGTTTCTTCGGTCTTTTTCAAAAATCAGGTGTTCGTGACTTTCTTCCTCACTGTCATGAAGCTCTGGATTAAGCTCCGTTTCTTTTCCCTTTTTTCGTCTTTGAGCAATCCAGTACCATTTTGCAATTCCAATAAAATACGTTTCGAGATTACTCTGACCTTTAAATTTATCTGCTCTGATGTTTCGATCAAAAATGATGACAGCTTCCTGGAAGACATCTTCGGCTTCTGCTGTGGAACCACCCAGTTTAATTACTTGCTGGATGACTGTATTCCACAATTTCTCTCTCTTGAAAAAATTGCTCAGAACCTTTTTTCGTTCTAGTCCGCCCTCTCTGATCATTTCTATGATCAGCTCATCATTCATTGTCTGTTCTGTCATTTAGTGTAGATTTGAATATGATAGTACCCAAGCTTTAGGAATGTTTTCTTCAAATTTAGGAAATATCAATGTAATTGGCGTACGATTCTGACTCTCCTTACCTGTCAGAAGCTTAACCAGTGACATATTTTTTAGGGATTGATGGCTTGATTTTGTAAAAAAAGAGGGAAATAGGGCCTTTTTTTCAAACTTATCATAACATTATTACATTTTTTCCAAATTTCATTTTTAATTCTGCATTATTTTATTTTACTTTGTGTAAAAGGTACACAAAGTAAAATTTGTGACCATAGCCAAATTAATAGTAATTATGAAACAAACAAATGCGAAAACTGGGTCTGCGCAAGCAGCCCAGTTGCGCCCTAAGCCCAGGCTCTCATTCTGGCAAATCTGGAATATGAGCTTTGGTTTCTTGGGTATTCAGTTTGGATTTGCCCTGCAAAATGCCAACGTAAGCCGAATTTTTGAGACCCTTGGAGGGGACACCAACAAACTAGCCGTCTATTGGCTAGCAGCACCATTAACCGGCCTATTAGTTCAACCCATTATTGGATATTTAAGCGATAGAACATGGATCCCAAAATTGGGAAGACGGCGTCCTTTCTTTTTGATTGGGGCCATATTAGCATCTATTGCTTTATTTTTTATGCCCAACTCACCTAGTCTTTGGATAGCAGTAGGAACCCTTTGGATAATGGATTCTTCCATCAACATTTCCATGGAGCCTTTCCGGGCCTTTGTAGGGGATAATTTACCCTCTGAACAAAGAACCACTGGTTTTGCTATGCAGAGCTTTTTTATTGGGGTTGGGGCCGTAGTAGCTTCTGCTTTACCGTATATGTTTACGGAATGGTTCAATGTAAGCAATACTGCTGCCGAAGGTATAATACCGGATTCCGTTAAATGGTCCTTTTACATTGGAGCAGTTGTATTTTTTGTAGCGGTACTTTGGACCGTACTGTTTTCCAAAGAGTATTCTCCTGAGGAAATGGCCAGTTTTGAAGATAATGCCCATACCGAGGAATATAAAGTAGCTCTTGAAAGTGATGAAGAATACGCAGCCAATGGAAAACGTCAATTTAACCTTGGAGCAATAATATTGGTAGTAGGAGCTATTGTTACCTATTGGCTTTTAGGGATCGTTAAAGTAGAAGGAGAGGTAGCTATTTTAGGTATTTCACTCGTGATATTTGGAGCCCTGTTTATGATTTCAGGATTGTTACAGCAGCGGAAAAAATATGAAAATGGGTTTGTCACCATTATGAATGATTTGCAGACCATGCCGGCTACCATGAAACAGCTTGCGGTTGTCCAGTTCTTTTCCTGGTTTGCTCTGTTCTCCATGTGGATTTATACCACCGCAGCGGTCACCAGTCATGTTTATGGAACATCTGATACCACCTCGGAATTATATAATGAAGGGGCTAACTGGGTTGGTTTCTGTTTTGCAGTCTATAATGGTGTGGCTGCCTTAGTGGCTTTTCTTTTGCCTGTTTTAGCGAAAAAAACGAGCCGTAAGATGACCCATGTGATTTGTCTCATATTAGGAGGTATTGGCCTCTTATCCATTTTATTTGTAAAAGATCCGAATATGCTATTGGTTTCAATGGTAGGGATTGGAGTTGCCTGGGCAAGTATTTTATCAATGCCTTACGCAATATTAACGGGCTCTCTTCCCGCGGATAAAATGGGCTACTATATGGGAGTATTCAACTTTTTTATCGTGCTTCCACAAATCGTAGCTGCCTCCATCTTAGGATTTTTGTTGTCTCGGTTTTTTAATGGTGAAGCCGTCTATGCAATGGTATTAGGAGGAATTTCATTTATTGTTGCCGCTTTATTAACCTTTAGAGTTGAAGATAAAGACGATGTTGCTGTGGCAACTGTGGAATAGAAACATCAAAAGATAAAAAAATGCAAATCAAATCATATTTAACGCTATTTTTTATAACAGCGGCCTTTAGCCTATTTGGCCAGGCTTATCCTGATAGTCTTTATAATGATGATCCTGAACAAAAATTACCCCTTGGTTTAGTGGAACCTGAATACCATTTTATTGAAGCAAATGGGGGAGAGGTAAAGGAAGAAAGAGTAGAACCTCCTTTTTGGTGGATTGGTATGAAAGATCCTATCGTGCAAGTCCTCATCCACGATACCAATATTTCAAATGCCAAGGTCAGTATAGATTATCCAGGTGTACAACTTAAAGATATTCATCGGGTCGAAAACCCAAATTACCTATTTATAGATCTGGAAATTCAGTCCTATGCTAAAGCTGGTACTTTTGAGATTACACTTCAAAAGGATGGCGAATCAAAAGCCTATGATTATGAATTGAGAAACCGCCGGGAAAACTCCGCCGATCGTCAGGGAGTAGATGCCAGTGATTTTATTTACCTGATTATGCCGGATCGCTTTGCCAATGGCGATCCCTCAAATGACAGCTTTGATGATATGCATCAATGGGGGGTAAATAGAGGCAAAACCTTTTTTCGCCACGGCGGTGACTTGATTGGGGTCATGGAGAATTTGGATTATTTGCAGAATTTGGGCGTAACGGCACTGTGGCTTAATCCGGTATTGGAAAATGATGAACCCTATGAATCCTATCATGGCTACGCTGTAACCGATCATTATGAAATAGACAAGCGATTGGGGACTAATGATCAGTATAAAACGCTGGTCAGCCTATGTCATGAAAGAGGAATCAAGGTCATTAAAGATGTTATTTATAATCATGTAGGAGACAAACACTGGTTTATCGAAGATCTTCCTGCTACTGATTGGATTCACCAATTTGATGAATTTACTAAAACAACCTATCGGGCTCCTACCATCATGGATCCCTATGTTGCAGAAGGAGATAGAGAGGTATTTGCAGATGGTTGGTTTGATCGACACATGCCAGATTTGGATCAAACTCACCCTTTATTGGCAACCTACCTGATTCAGAATAGTATCTGGTGGATAGAATTTGCAGATTTGGATGGCTTCCGTATTGATACTTATGCTTATTCAGATCAGGCTTTTATGGCTGACCTGGGCAAAAGATTGCAGGAAGAGTATCCGGATTTTTCCTTCTTCGGTGAGACCTGGGTTCATGGCAGTCCTATCCAGGCACAGTTTACCCAAAATAATGATCTCAGAGAGGGATATAATTCTTATTTGCCTGGTGTTACGGATTTTCAGATGTACTATGCCATGTTGGATGCCTTAGGAAAAGAACAGGGCTGGACAGATGGAGCAGCAAAGATTTATTTTACCCTCGCC
This sequence comes from Saprospiraceae bacterium, assembly GCA_028285545.1. Lineage (GTDB taxonomy): Bacteria > Bacteroidota > Bacteroidia > Chitinophagales > Saprospiraceae > JANQPA01. The sequence goes on from JANQPA010000036.1 coordinate 141,059, forward strand.
AAAGATTTTCTATATGAAGATCCTTATCAAAATGTACTTTTCCTGGATAACCATGACTTACCTCGCTTTTATTCAGTTGTGAATGGAAATATGGATAAATTTAAATCTGGATTATCTATGTTACTTACCATGAGGGGAGTGCCAATGATTTATTATGGGACAGAGATTTTGTTATCTGGAGTAGGTGGGGCTTTTGGGGAAGCTGGAAGGAAAGATTTTCCTGGAGGCTGGAAGGAAGATCCAGTATACAAATTCAATCCCTCTTTTCATGAAGCAGAAGAGCAAAAGGCATTTGAACATATCAAAAAACTAGCTCTTTATAGAAAAAATACTCCTGCTTTGCAGCATGGCCATCTAAGGCAGTATATTCCTGAAAATGGGGTGTATGTTTATTTCAGATATGATGATGAGAAAAAAATAATGGTAATCAATAATACCCATGCTAATGCCACTACTTTAGATATGAAGCGTTTCAAAAAAGATCTAGAGGATTATAGTAAGGCAAAAAATGTGGTGACTGATGAGACTTTAAGTAGTTTAACTTCACTTGAGGTGAATGGTTTTACAACTTTAGTTTTGGAATTGGGAAGGTGATATAGTAGTCTGGTGGTCTGGTTGAATAGTGGTTTATTAGTTGTTGGATGACATAGCGTTCTATACAAAAAGTGACATTAAGTTATGGACACTATGTATATATAAAGCTCCATGGGTGTCGCAGCTACGCCGCTGGATTAGTTATTGACTAAAAACCTTGGGTTGCCACCCAAGGTTGATTGTTATCGCCGCCATGCGGCTTAATATCTGCAAAATAAAACCGCGTAGCGGTGTCAAGCATAAGCCTTGGGTGCTAACCCAAGGCTTGAAAATAGGCAAACATGAGCGGCGTAGCTGCGACACAAAGACCTACTTTTAAGGCCAATAAGCTATTATATAAATTTGAAAAAGTGTGCATAACTTTATGTTATGCTTATGTTTAAAACTCTATGTCATCCAACATAGACTAGTGTTTTAAAATGATCTATGTTAGGTAGGTTTGCATTTAACAAAGATCATTTCAATTATTAATTCTCTTTTTGTAAAACAGTATTTCCCATAACTCCATTTCCGACATTTTTATATATCTCTCTGCTTTTATTATATCTCCTTAATAGAATTATTTAAGCAATTTTACATAAATATTCATAGAGTTTTTACTAAGGAAATTATTCCAAAAATTGATTTAAAAATCCGAACTTATTCAAATGGACAGTCTTGAAACTATCAAAGAAAACATAAAGGAACCACAAACAAACTATGACATTCATTCTTTAATCCAAAAAAGATGGAGTCCTCGTTCCTTTTCGGATAAAACAATAAGTGAGGAACAATTATTCGAACTATTTGAAGCCGCAAGATGGGCTGCCAGTGCTAATAATGAACAGCCCTGGCAGTATGTTTATGCTTTTAAAAATAGCACTGGCTTTGGTCAATTGTGGGATTGTTTACTGCCAGGAAATCGACCATGGGCTAAATCTGCAGCCGTTCTTATGGTTGCCATCCAACGAAAGACTTTTAAAAAGAACGGGAAATTGAATCCTTGGGCTTCTCATGACCTGGGCATGGCCAATGCTCAACTACTATTGCAGGCTGCCCACCGAGATATTTACGGCCACATGATGGCTGGTTTTGACAAAGAAAAAGTAAATGCATTATTGTCTCTTGAGAAGGATTCCGCGCCAGTTTGTATAATGGCACTTGGATATCTTGGCAGTGCTGATAGGCTTGTTGAACCCTACAAAACAAGAGAGCTAAGTCCTCGAAATCGTCTATCTATTCAGGAATTCACCACTGTTTTATAAAAAAGTAAGAATTTTGGTACATGGTAAAAATCCTGAAATTTTAGCTTATTAAAAATTGAGATTGAAATGGTGCTATTTTGAACATTCCTTGTCTGTTTGTATTTTAATATAAAATCAAAAAAAGATCAAAGGAAAAGATTCATATAAAATCGAGCGGCGCCAACCTAGTAATGATTTCTTTTTAGAGAATATGGGCACTATTTTTGACCAGGCCCAAGGCAAAACTGATGTCCCTCACCGGCATGATTATTACACGGTTTTAATTATTGAAAAAGCGAATGGTAAACATGTAATTGACTATCAAACCCATCCATTCCAGGAATCTGAAGTCCATTTTGTAAGCCCAGGACAAGTACACCAGGTAGCTCTTACAGATAGGCCTAAAGGTTGGTTTTTTACTTTTTCCAAGGATTTTTTAGTCGAAAACAATATTCCGGAAAGCTTCATCTCTAATATTAACCTATTCCGACCTTTTGGCGATTCTCCCCCCTTAAAGGTGGATAAAATAACCTTTGAACGCCTCCTGCGCATAGTGAAAGAAATGGAAGCATGTTTACCAAAAGGCTTGACCTATCGCAGCAGAGCTTTAGGGGCTCTACTTCAACTGTTTCTTATTTATTGCAATAACAGTTCAAATGTGGATGTAGAACAATTGGATGAAGAAAGTGCCAGTATTTGCATTTTGCGAGATTTCAAAGATCTGGTAGAGAAGAAATACAATGAATGGCATAAAGTAAATAGATATGCCACTGAAATTCACATCTCTTCTAAACACCTTAGTCAAACTGTGAAAAATTATACTGGAAAATCAGCGAAAGGAGTCATCCAAGATAGGCTTCTTTTAGAGGCCAAAAGACTACTCTTACATACAGAACTGACCATTAAAGAAATAGCCTACCGGATCGGGTTTGAAGAACCCCTGCACTTTAGTGGTTTCTTTAAAAACAAAGCAGGCATTTCTCCTTCAAAGTTTCGCGAAGAAAAAAAACGGTAATATTGCCTTTTCTTTTGTAATCAGAAGTTTTCATATATCCTTCCTACTTTTTTATATCTCTTGCCTTGCTTTTAAGGAGCATCTTTGTATTGTAAAGATTAAAAGCACAACCAATGAACCGGAAAAATTTTATTCGAAAATCGATAATCGGGGTAGCAGGAATGGCCGCTGGTAATTCTGTACTTCGAGCAAAAAATATCAAATTAAAAAATTCGACCTATGATAGATTGATGAAGCAGGTCGGATTCAATCACTTACCAAATAAAGAAAATAAAACAATGAGAACAGTATTGCATAAAGCAGATAGTAGAGGCCATGCTAATCATGGCTGGTTAGATTCCAATCATACCTTTAGTTTTGCCAATTACTACAATCCAGAAAGAATGAATTTTGGGGTCTTAAGAGTATTAAACGATGATGTGGTTAGTCCTAGTCGGGGATTCGGTACCCACCCACATGATAATATGGAGATCATCTCTATTCCACTGGAAGGAGATCTGGAGCATAAGGACAGCATGGGGAATGTGACCGTTATCAAACAGGGGGATGTTCAGGTTATGAGTGCCGGTACTGGAGTTTTTCATAGTGAATACAATAAAAATAGCGATCAGGAAGTGAAGTTTTTGCAAATCTGGGTCTTCCCCAACAAGAAAAATGTGGATCCCCGATATGACCAAATCACGCTGGAAAATGGAAATTTGAAAAATCAATTATTCCAAATTCTTTCGCCTAATCCAAATGATGATGGTGTTTGGATCCATCAAGACGCCTGGTTCCATATGGGAAACCTGGAGGAAGGTATTGAAACTACCTACCATTTAAAAGATAGTAAAAATGGTGTTTATGCCTTCATTCTGGAAGGAGATGCTACCATCGAAAACCAGGAATTAAATAGAAGAGATGGATTTGGAATCTGGGATACCGATTCGATCAAAATCAAAGCAGATAATAATGTCAAAATTCTTTTAATGGAAGTTCCCATGGTGCCGTAAACGAACTGACTTCTTTGGGAACTAATATCCTACATGATATTTAAAAAATAATACATAATTGAACCGTGATTATCTGTGTAGATCGGTGTCCAAAAAAAATAATTTATGAAACGGGTTTTCACGGATAATCACGGTTCAATAGTACCCTATCTCAAACCTCTCTTCCTCAAATTGTCTCTATAAATTTGGGCATTCCGATTATGTTGTGCCAGGGTTCGAGCAAAATTATGTAAGCCGGAACCATCTCCAGCTGCGCAGAAATATAAATAATCATGGTTTTCCACATTCAAAACTCCATCAATACTTGAAATAGAAGACATGGCAATGGGGCCTGGAGGCAGACCTGCATACATATAAGTATTATAGGGAGAATCAAATTTAGTATGATAATTGGTGACTCTAGCTGTACTAAAATCTTTGGTCGCAAAAACTGCTGTTGGGTCGGCCTGAAGCCTCATTCCCTTACGGAGGCGATTCACATAAACACCTGCCATTCGTCTTTTTTCTTCGTTTTTGAGCGTTTCTTTTTCTACTATGGAGGCCAAAGTATAAACTTCCTGGGTTGACAAATTCAGTTTCTTGGCTTTATCTCGCCTTTTGCTTTTACTCCAAAATTTTTTGTGCTCTCTGATCATTCGCTCCATAAATTGACGAGGAGTGGAGTTCCAATACACTTCATAAGTATTGGGAATAAATACACTCATCAAATTATCTGGAGTGTAGCCGATTTCATTTAAAAAATTCTGGTCCTTCATCAAACTTAAGATTTCAACCGAATCCGGTTCGATGTAAGAAGCCGTTTTCCCGGCAACATCTTCAAGTAATCTTTCATTGGTTAATACCAGGTTCACAGGAGCTTGTTTGCCGGAACGCAAATGTCGGATCAATTCTACCATGGTCCAGCCTTTTTCTATTTTATATCGACCACTGCGCATGGGATTTTTGATGTAATTCATATAGTCGGCAGTCTTATCAAAGGTCAAATCACTGAACGCAAGCCCTTTATCTTTTAATATTTTTTTGACCTCCTCATAGCTTGACCCTGTAGGAATGTGGATATGAAGATCACCAACTTGTTCTGTAACAATAGGCTTTTTATAAAATGATTGGTAGAAATAAATACCGGCAGCAATAATGATTAGGGAACCCATTATAAAAATGGTTCGTATTAGTCTAGTCATCCTTCAGATTTTTTATCAATAACAATGTCAATGTCAATAGCAATGTCAATAGCAATAGCAATAGTTAATTAGGGGTTATCATAGATGCCAATTCTAATTAAACATCAGATCAAAAAATTGGTTTCTTCCTATTGCTTTAAGCCTATCCAGCTTTTTTTTCTCCTTAAAATTGGGATATTCATCCCTATCAAAATACCATAAACTATCAATCAATATCATCAATTTCAGAACATCGTACAAATAATATTGATCAGTTTGGGGAATGTTTCTGATTTCTGAGTAATTTTTTAAGACAAATCTTAGAGTATTCCTATCCTTCCCATCAAATAATCTACTTTCATGATAATGAGCCAAGCCAATAATATCCAATAAGTAATAACTATAATTTGAATCATCAAAATCAAGAATCGATTTTAGTTTGCCTTGTTCGAAAAAAACATTGCTTGGATTGATGTCTCCATGAATAATTCCTTTTGATAGATTTGTTGGTAAAACCAAATCTTCCAGCTCTTCAAATAACCATTGCCGTTTTCTAAGTGATTGATCGCTGCCTAATTCCAGGCATTTTCTATTGGCGTATTCCCTGCAAAATTCAGTATCGTAATTCCATCTTGAAGCTGCCTCATCTATTGTAAAATTGCATGTCAAATTATGAAGTTCTGCAATTTTTTGAATCAGTTCTTTATATTCTTGTGGTTCTAATTTGTTTTGGTGTCTTCCAGAATGATACTCAAATAATAGAATCGCTTTTCCATTAAATTCTTCTATGAAATGATGATCATTATTTCTGTAAATTTTAGGACAGCTGAAATTTTTTTTATTTAAATAATTGACTAAAACAGCCTCAAATTTTACATAATCTATTTTTCTGTTTTCATAACACTTTAAAACATACCTCCCTTGATTGGTTTTTAGGAAAATATTGGTTTGTACAGTCCCCCCTGATAATTCTTTGAAATTTTGAAGAGTACCTAAATTATAATTTAATAGGATAAGCGATAAGTCATCTTTGTGGAAATTAGTTTTTTTACCTTTTGACATAAACCACCTATTGCAAATTTTCGGTGCCGATTTTAAAACATTAAACGAATATTAATATTGTTCTTTATCATTAGGAAAGTCAAGTGATTTTACATCATTTATATATTGCTGGGTAGTTTCCTTGATGGTGTCAAAAAGTTCGAGATACCGACGCAGAAATCGTGGTTTAAAGTCTTTAGTAATGCCAAGCATATCATGTGTTACCAGTACCTGACCATCACAATCAGGTCCTCCACCAATACCAATGGTGGGGATGTCCAGACTTTCGGATACTTTTTTACCCAGTTCCGCTGGGATTTTTTCCAAAACCATAGAAAAACAGCCTAATTCCTGAAGTAATTTGGCATCACTCATCAGTTTTTGAGCTTCTGCTTCTTTTTTGGCTCTTACCGTATAAGTACCAAACTTATAAATGGATTGAGGAGTGAGGCCCAAATGTCCCATAACAGGTACTCCCGCTGATAAAATCCGTTTAATAGATTCTTCTACTTCTGCCCCTCCTTCTAATTTAACGGCATGAGCCCCCGATTCTTTCATGATTCTAATGGTGGATTCAAGGGCAATTTTAGAATTACCCTGGTAGGACCCAAAAGGTAAATCCACCACCACCAATGCTCTTTTAACAGCCCTCACCACAGAAGAAGCATGATAAATCATTTGATCCAAGGTAATGGGAAGGGTAGTTTCGTGACCGGCCATCACATTGGAAGCAGAATCTCCTACTAAAAGGACATCAACTCCTGCTTCATCTAAAATTCTGGCCATTGAAAAGTCATAGGCTGTCAGCATAGTGATCTTCTCACTTCTGTTTTTCATAGCCTGTATGACGTGAGTGGTAATTCTTTTTATTTCTTTATTGACAGACATTTAAGCTAGTTTTTCTTGGCCTGAAAGATAATTAATATTGTCGATATCTTGCTAAACCATAGATTTTTGAGCCTTGATGGAAAAAATGACTTATGTTCGTAGTCTGGTAGATCCTTTGATTATACAATTCTGCAATGGTATGATTTTTTAATGAGTAGATATGCAGATGAGTAGATATGCAAATGGGTAAATGTGCTGATGATTTGATATTACAATCCTACGATAATAGGATCTTTTGATGATTAAATTTACCGAATCTTCGAAATTTGCGTGAGAAAAAAACTAAAATAAACAACCGTACTTTGAATAAAACAACCCCTAACTGAACTCTGAACTTTTACCTACCGAAGGTAGGCTGAACTCTGAACCAATAACATGATACGACAAGTAAGTTATTTAGCCCTAATAATTTTAGTATTAGCCAAATGTAGCACTGATGTAGAGCTGGAAGGCCCTGCTAATCCTATTCCTGTTGTATATGGCATTTTAGAAGCAAATGATTCGGCCCACTACTTGCGCATTGAAAAAGTATTTCAATCAGAAGGAGGGAATGCTGAACAGCTAGCAAGAGATCCTCTGAATTTTTATTATGATGAAAATGAAATAGCCGTCCTTTTGAGAAAGAATAGTGGTTTGGAAGCAACTTTGGATCGTGTAGACGGCAATGCAGAGGGACTTATTAGAGAAGACGGGCCTTTTGCAAGCTCTCCCAATATTTTATATAAAATAAAGGCCAATGATTTTCGACTGGATGGAGGAGAAAAGATAAACCTGGAGCTTAGTTTTTCTGACAACACCCAGGCTGTGACCGCAGAAACAATTATTCTTGAACCTGTAATTATTAGTAATAGCAGTCCACCTACAGCTGTCAATATGAGTTATGAACGAACCATTCGTACTTCTTGGAGTAGTGGAGAAGCTGCTGCCCTTCATGGCTTGGAATGGATTATTATTTATCGAGAACGGACCGTTCCTGGAAACTGGGAAGAAAAGAGATTATCCTGGAGGATCTCTGACCGAATAGAAGATACACCTGGAGCAAGCCTCGAGACCGTAACTTTTAAGGGTCGACAATTCTACGATTTTTTGGCAAGCAACCTGGAAGCTGCAGCCAATATTCAACGAGAATTCCTTGGATTTGAGGTGAAAGTTGTCTCAATGGGTAATGAATTTGCAGATATTCTACAACTCAGCAATGCAAATATAGGAATTACAAGTACTCAATTTGATCCTATTTATTCAAATGTTGAGGGAGGGATCGGAGTATTAACCTCTCGATCTTCAGCAATTCGAACAGGTATTGTTTTAAATCCTATTTCCATAGATTCTCTTAAAAATGGCATTATTACTGGGGCTCTCAATTTTTAAATATTCATGGAGTAAATCTTAATCCCTTTTTTTTGACGAAAATTGAATTTAATTTCTTCCGATGTTGCTTTTTTGAAACCTACAAACACTGATTACTCCTTACAATCGATGTTCTAGAGGCTGCTCAATAAAACTTGTGTTAATTTTTTATTTTTAGAATAAAAAACATGAGCACCTATATCAGAATCCTTTTCTTTTTCTTCTTTTTTGGATGTATTCTTCCCAATCAAATTAATGCTCAAGATCAGAAGTTAGATCGGTTAAGGGGTGAAATTGCACGCTTGGAAAAAATATCAGGTGGAACAGTTGGGGTTGGTATTATTCATTTGGAAAGCGGCCGTGAATTAATGTTTAATGATGAACATAGTTTTCCTATGGCCAGTTCTTATAAAATTCCAATAGCAGTACAATTGCTGAAAAGGGTGGAAGCAGGCGAGATGCGTTTGGATAGTTTGGTCAACCTTACCTTAAAGGATGTGCATCCCGGAAGCGGTACCATTTCCCGATTATTAAATGATCCGGGAGTAGCACTTTCAGCCCTGAATTTAATGGAATTAATGATGCTGATCAGTGATAATAGTGCGACTGATTTGTGTATGCGTCTGGCAGGAGGCCCCGACGACATAAACAACATGATGAAAAAAAATGGTGTGGAAGGGATAACAGTAGATCGGCCGACAGTCGTTCTGATAGCTAATTATTTAGGTATTGAAATGTCAGCAGATGAAACCATGTCTATGGAAGAATTTGATGAAGCTGTTGATGCCATTAGTAGAGAGGATCGAGAAAAAGCAATGGCAGCCTTTAGCAAGGATCCCCGTGATCAATCCACTCCTCAGGCTATGGCTAAATTATTGCAATTGATATGGGAGGGAAAGCTGTTGAATAAAAAAAATACTGAATTATTACTGGATATAATGTATCGTTGTGAAACTGGGGATGCTCGCTTAAAAGGAATGTTGCCACCCAATACTCGGGTTGCTCATAAAACCGGAACAATAGGAGGAACTACCAATGATGTAGGGATTATTAATCTGCCAGGAGATTCTGGGCATGTGATTACAGTGGTCTTTGTCAAAGAGTCAGAATTGAGTGTTTCACAAAGAGAGCAGGCCATCGCTCACATTGCCAGAGCAGTATATGATTATTTTCTGTTTAATTAACCTAGTTGCGCTGTGACTTGCTAGAAGAAAGTAATTACCTACTGCTTTCTACTTTCTACTTTCTACCTTCTACCTTCTGCTAAGGAGAAGGCTGCCAATCTGACATCCTGTCACCTGTTGTCAGGTGTAATCTGAGGCTTTTGTCAGGCCATTTACCATAAAAGTAGAATTTTTGGCACCTGAGAAGAATCCAATTTTAATTGGCATTACTATTGATGACTATTTAGCGTTTACATAGCATTGAATCAACAAAACGTTAAATACAAAAGCATGAGTAAAATTATAGGGATTGACTTAGGAACTACTAACTCTGTGGTTGCGGTGATGGAAGGAAACGAGCCTGTGGTAATTCCTAATGATGAAGGTAGAAGGACTACTCCTTCTGTAGTAGCCTTTATGGATAATGGAGAGCGCAAGATTGGTGACCCTGCCAAGCGCCAGGCCATTACCAATCCTACCCGGACTGTTTCTTCCATTAAGCGATTTATGGGACAGCGTTTTTCAGAGTTGGGCGAAGAGCCTGAGCGTGTTGCCTATAAGGTGGTTAAAGGAGATAATGATACGGTTCGTGTAGAAATTGATGGTCGAAAATATACGGCTCAGGAGATTTCTGCCATGGTTCTTCAAAAAATGAAAAAAACTGCCGAAGACTTTTTAGGATCTGAAGTAACGGAGGCTGTTGTAACAGTTCCTGCTTATTTTAATGATTCTCAGCGTCAGGCAACTAAGGAGGCTGGAGAGATTGCTGGACTGAAAATACGCCGTATTATCAATGAGCCTACAGCGGCAGCCTTAGCTTATGGCCTAGATAAGAAGCACAAGGACATGACCATCGCTGTATTTGACCTTGGAGGTGGTACTTTCGATATATCTATACTAGAAATGTATGATGTAGATGGCGATTCTACTTTTGAGGTGAAGTCCACAAACGGGGACACTCACCTTGGTGGAGATGACTTTGATAGAGTGATTATTGACTGGATGGCAGAGGATTTTAAGAAGCAGGAAGGAATTGATCTACGCAAAGATCCTATGGCTCTTCAGCGTTTAAAAGATGCAGCAGAAAAAGCAAAAATCGAATTGTCTTCTTCCTCTGAAACGGAGATTAACCTCCCTTATATTACAGCAGTAGACGGTGTACCTAAGCACTTGGTGATTAAACTAAGCCGATCAAAGTTTGAGCAGTTGGCTGATAATTTAGTGGAACGTACTTTAGAACCTTGTCGTTTGGCCCTTAAAGATGCTGGATTGAATACCAGTGAAATTGATGAAGTGATATTAGTAGGTGGATCAACTCGAATTCCAAGAATTCAAGAGGCTGTTGAAAAATTCTTTGGTAAAAAACCAAATAAAGGAGTAAACCCTGATGAGGTTGTTGCTGTTGGAGCATCTATCCAGGGTGGTGTTTTGAGTGGTGATGTTCAGGATGTTTTACTTTTGGATGTTACGCCTCTTTCTTTAGGTATTGAAACTATGGGTGGTGTTTATGATGTTGTGATTGATTCCAACTCAACCATTCCTACCAAGAAGTCGAAGGTGTATTCTACTGCAGCTGATAATCAACCTTCTGTAGAAATTCACATCCTTCAAGGAGAGCGTTCTATGGCAAAAGATAACCGTACGGTAGGTAAATTCATCTTAAGTGATATTCCTCCTGCACCACGAGGTATGCCTCAAATTGAGGTAACCTTTGATATCGATGCCAATGGAATTTTGAATGTTTCTGCTAAGGACAAAGGTACAGGTAAAGAACAGTCTATCCGTATCGAGGCTTCCACTGGTTTGTCTAAAGAAGAAATTGCAAGAATGAAAGCAGAAGCAGAAGCTAATGCAGATACTGACCGAGAGGTTCGTGAAAGAGCAGACAAATTGAATACTGCTGATAGCTTGATTTTCCAAACGGAAAAACAAATCAATGAATATGGCGATAAAATTCCTGGTGATAAGAAGGAGGCCATTGAGTCAGCTTTAAATGAACTGAAAGAAGCGCATAAGGCACAAGATATTGCTCAGATTGATGCGGCTACCGAAAAATTGAATACCGCATGGCAGAATGCCAGTCAGGAAATGTACCAGGCTTCTCAAGAAGCACAGCAGGGTGCTGCAGATCCAGGAGCACAAAACCAGGATCAGGGTGCAAATGACGGAGGTGATAATACTGATGATGTAACTGATGTAGAATTTGAGGAAGTTGATGATAAGAAGTAAAATATTGGGCGTTGCAAACCGCCCAGAACTAATATAAAAGGAGATCGTCTAGGGACGATCTCCTTTTTTTATAACATAATCCCATTTAAATAAATCTGGTTCATAAATCCATTTTCCGAGTTCCAGCTGTTCTGAGGATCCGGAGGCAAAAATGCCTACTATTTCTCCCCTGGAATTGAGGATGGGCGCTCCTTCCATTCCAGCTACTAAATGATGATTAATGAAACCGCTCTGTATATCCGTTTTTCCAATACTATAACGGAGGCTGCCTGAAGCTTCAGGGAATTTATGTTCTAGGGCATCGAGATAGTGATGATGGATTGTCTTCAATTTTATTTCAAGGGGTGGAATAGATTTAGTGACCAGATCCTTATAGGTTTGTCTAATCGTTTCCCATAGTTCAAATAGGTAATCCTCTTGTATTTTCAACTCAAAATCGCCGGAGTTTTCTTTTAATAATTGTTGAATAGTTTTTGAATTGAAAAATAATGAAGCATTTTTTGTAATACCCACCATCTCTTTGGCATCTTTTTTGGCTTCTGTATATTTCTGCGCTGCTATGGGAGATATATATTGAACAGGAAGTTCTTTAAAATATAGAGCGTAAACAGCCTCTAGTAGTAACTCTTCAAGTTCGGGATCAAATGATTGATAGAAATTCTTTAAGATAAGTTCAGTCATTTTTTCTTGTCCTCCTGGAACTGGATTGATTTGTTTTTGGGCTTGCTGTAATTGTTGGAATAAAGAAAATAACTGAACATGCTTATTTAGGATTTCTTCAAGAGAAATCTTGATTTGCTGAACGGATATCCATTGTTTAATTAATTTTTCATGTTCTTGAAACTCTTGTCTATAAGGATGATTTGAAGATAAAAGCCCTAAAAACTGATTGTGAAAGGTTTCGATTCGTGCCTGCACATAAAAGTTTAAGTCCAGATAGGCCAATTCTGCCCATTTTTCCTTTTCACTTTCCAAGCGATCTTTTTTCCTTTTATGCATAGGGTTCAAATTGGAATAATTTTCCCACTGACTTAAAACCGCATTTCTTTGCTGGATTTGATGGGGAAGAATCTTATTGAAATAGGCTCTTGCTGTTAAGGGTAATGAAAGCAAGGAAGTTTCTTTAGGATAGCCAGGAATGAAAGTCAAATCATTATTAACAGCTTGAGTGCTCCATTTCAGAAAATTCTGAGTAGGTAAAGGATTGCCTTCTTTATAAATTCTCAGGGTGATAAGCCCCTTCTCCTGATCTTTAGAAACAAGTCTTAGATCAGAATAGGTTTCCCAGGCATAAAGATGATATTTTTTTCCTTCGAAGACCGGCCGAACCCACATTTGTTGACCTTTCTCCTGTAATGAATCAAGCAGATGTTGAATATTTTGTCTGATGTGGAGCTCCCGTTTGGCAGAAGAAAAATTTGTCTGGATATTTTTTAGAACTTCGGTGCTTACTTCTTTATAATAAAGCTGACGTCGGGCATACCAGCCTTGGAGAGGAATTTCTTGTTGGCTGGACATTGGGGCAGGGAGCTTTCCAAATGCTTTGGAGGTAGTAAGAACCAGTCCATCTGAAGAGATGAGTGTTCCTGTATATTGATTATTGATCTGAATAATAGGATTTGGAGAGAATAATTTTTCAGAGTCAAATAATTGATTTAAAGTATCCTGCACTGCGAGTTTGGGAGGAGATAATTGTAGTGGGGGATTCCATGAGGATTGTGCATCCATTCCCCAATACATTAGCAAAACAAAAAAAATGGTAATAATGTGTTTCATAGAAAATTAATCTATCAAACATAAAGGAAAATCCCAAACTTAAACCTCCTTTTTCTATTGTTTTGAATGGGTGGATACAATACTTCTAATTATTCTTTTAATTTTCAAATAATTGAACACGATTCCCATCGGGATCTAGAATAATAAGCATTCGTTTACCAGAAACAGGATCAGTAACAACCTGTCCTTGCCATTTGACTTTATTCTTTTGTAAATGACTTATCCACGAATCGAAATGAGAGGTTTTATATCCAAATTTAAAAATTCCGACGAGCCTGGTTTTTTTATGGTAATTCGGAATGGCTTTTTTAGGATCTTGTGCAGCATCTAATTCGATTAATTCTAAAGAGTTATTTTCTCTTTTTAGATTGGCCAGCTTAAATCCCCGATCTTTATCAACTGTTTTATTGTGAATTTCAAAACCAAGAATACCTGAATACCAATCCAATGATTGTTCTATGTCATTGACAATCAGAGCTGAAAAGTAGGCCTCCAATTCGGGGATTTTCTCATTTTGTGCCATTGAAAGTGATGGCAGAAAGAAAAAAAAGATCATCAAGACCCATAAAATGTTGTTTACTTTCATAAGTAAAAGATTGAATGATGAATAAGGAAATTTCTTCTTGGAAAACACAGCTAGGCTTTGATCAAATTGAATACCTGTTCAAGCTTTAGGCTCTAAAATTAGAGTCGATCTAGATGATTTAAAACATGATTGTTGTGAAGCCCAAGGTTTTTGTTGTCAAGCGAATAGGATTAAATGGATGATTACGTTAAGAATAACATTATGACAATGTTGAATAGAAAAAGGTGGCTCTGGGTGTTTGGTATTTGCACTGTTGTGGCTTTGTTTACCAGCACACAACTATATTTAAAGATGATGACCAGTAATCCTTCCTGGGCAAAAATGTTTTTTGTACAGTTTTTAGCCTGGCAGACCTGGGGGATGTTAAGCTTTCTTATATTTTGGCTGGGTAAAAAATTTCGTATAGACCGGCAATCTTACTTCAGAGGTTTGCTCATTCACATTCCAATGGCAATTTTAATTGTCCTTTTATATCTTCTTTTTTACACCACTATTTCCACCTTTTTTCAATCAGGAGGATATATTCAAGATTCTTTTACTGCTAATTTTAAAGCCTTTTTCCTAAAGTTATTTCATTGGCATTTTTTCATTTATATGGCCATTATTGGTTTGGTACATGCCCTGGAATATTACACCGAGTTGAAATCTCGTGAGGTGGAAGCGGTGAATTTAGAGAAAGAACTTGCGCTCAGCCAACTCAATGCTTTGAGAGCCCAATTGGCCCCTCATTTTTTGTTCAATACACTCAATAATGTAGTCAGTACCATTAAACAGAAAAAAGAGGAGGTTGCCGTCAGCATGCTAATTAAACTGAGTGAATTTCTTAGGATGACCATCCTGGAATCTCGACAGGAACAAATAAAACTCAAAGAAGAACTTGATTTTGTTAAAAGATACCTTGAAATAGAACAGTTTCGACATAAGGAGATGCAGGTTTGTTTTTCCATAAGCGAAAAAACATATGATATTTTTGTTCCTGGTTTCATTTTACAACCCATTGTCGAAAATGCGATCAAGCATGGTATTTCAAGAAGTACAACTGCAAAAAAAATGGAAATAAGAACAGAACTCTTGCCTAATCGCTTAAAAATTTTGATATATAATGAAGGCCCCTCACCTTTAATGAGAGACCGGCTAAAACAAGGAATAGGACTGATCAATACTCTTAAACGACTAGAGAAAACCTACCAAGGCCGAGCAAGCTTCCAGTTGCAGGCTGTTGCTAATGGAGCTTTAGTAGAATTATTATTACCCTTAAGTCCTTCCATATGAAAATTCCTACTTTAATTGTGGATGATGAGGGAGATGCCCGCACTCTTTTAAAGATCTATTTGAAAGGAAATAAAGACCTTGCAATTATAGCAGAAGGTAGCAATGGAAAAGAAGCACTGCAACTAATTAATGAATTGAATCCTCAAATTGTTATTCTAGATATTCAAATGCCGGAATTGAATGGGGTAGAGGTAGTGAGAAATTGTAGACCTCCCTATCCTTATTTTATCTTCGTTACTGCCTATGATGAATATGCTATTCAAGCTTTTGAATTGAATGCTTTGGATTATATTCTAAAACCTTTTTCGCAGGCAAGATTGGAGGATGCAATCGCAAAAGCGCTGAGCCATATACAGGCAAAAAAGCTGTTAGAGCTTTCAAAGAAATACCAATCTCTTTTCCAAGATTTTCAAAGCAGGAGGAATTTCAATGATTTTTTACAAAAAATAGCAGTTAAAATAAATCATCGGACCCATTTTATTGATGTGAGCAATATTTCATTCATTCAGGCTGCCAATCAGTATGTTTACATCAATACTAAAGGGAACAAGCATCTCATTAGAGACTCCTTAACCCACCTGGAAAAAGTACTCGATCCGGCTTTATTTTTCAGGACCCATCGTTCCTACCTGGTAAACTTAAACAGGGTTGAAACATTGGAACATTCTGGTACTGGATCGAGTACTATTTTGCTAAAAGATGGAAATAGAATTCCATTGACTAATGAAAGAAAAAAGACATTTATTCAAAAAATGAAAAAGGCTTAGGTGTTTTTACTACTAACTGTACTATATCCTTCAGGATGTCTGGGTAGCGGCCTTTAGGCCGATTAATGTTTGCTGCGTAAACGCAGCATTCCAGACACCCTAAAGGGTATAGTACGGGTTAATAAACAGACCACTTCTTGCTAAAATTCTGTCCATTGAATAGAAAATTGATAAAATATTGTCCACCAGGTAAATTTTCAAGCTCAAAAGAAAGCTTATGTTGACCTTCAGAAATCTTTGAATCTGTAATTAAAGACCTAATTTTTTTACCTTCCAGGCTAAGCAGGTCAATGGACATCTTCATAGATTTTTTCAACTGAAACTGAATATTTAACGCTCTATTCGAAGGATTGGGGTATAGATTCATCTCCTCTATTTGTAAATTAATTTCCAAAACATCTGTGATCTTTGCATTCATTACAGAATCTAAAAATTCGAGCGACCTGGGAAAACGCTCTGCCAATTTATCACTATGCCCTCCTTCGTAATATTCAAAAATATGCGAAATGTTGTATTTCACTAGCGTATCCCGAAAACCTTCATTTACCGGGAAAAATTGAAACTGATCCTGAATGCCGCAGTCGAAAAAGATAGCCAGATCTCCAATATCCGGATTTTGGGATACAATTTGGGCTTCTGTAAACTGTGACCAAACCTGAAGTATGCTATCAATGGGAAAACCAAACTCGTCAACTGGTAAGTCTACCTGATAGGGTTGGTTTTCAAGATTGGGAGACCAGCCTGAAGAAGCAATGAAAAAGAAGGATTGCCAACCACCAGGAGCAAAGGTATAGGGCGGAATACTTGTTGGAAAGGCATTAAAAATCACCCAATCGAAGAAGATGTCAAATAAATTGATATCTGGGGTTCCGCTATGTGCCCCAAAACCTATAAACAATTCCGGATAGGAAAGAGCCAGTCTACCTGCCCCATTGGCTCCCATGGAATGTCCCATTATGGTACGGTATTGTCGATCTTTTTTAGTATTAAAATTCTCATCTATATAGGGAATAAGATCCTGTATGATAAAATCTTCAACATTTCCATTAAGCACTGAATTTACATACATGCTTCCTCCGTAAGGGCCCTGACTACCATTAGGTTTTACAACAATCGTAGGAGCCATGATTCCATTGGCAATTAAACTATCCAAAATGGGAATCAGGTAGCCATATGAGGTATGATTATTTAAAGAGCCATGCAAGAAGTAAATGCTTTGATAGCCGTCTTGATTATCAGGATCGTAATTTTCAGGGAGATATACCTGATAATACTCATATTGATCAAGAGCTTGACTAAAAATGGAATCTGTAATAAGCTGGCCTTGTGCAAAGGCAAAATGCAGAGACATGAAATATAAAATAGAGCTGAGGTATATTTTTTTCATGATTTTGGTTTTAAGGCTGCCGAAGTAGCCCGGGGTTTAGCCTAGGAACTTCGACAGCGGTATAATACTTGGATTAAATCCCTTAAATATTAAGAACAAGGATCTTGATCGGTATCAACACCCACTCCACCACGGACGTGGTTATTATCACCACAATCTTTTACAGATTGACCAGATCGTACAAATACTCTATTGTTGAAGCAAGCAGGAGTTGGAAAACCAAAACGCTCTGATGGCCCAGCTAACTCAATATCATAGCTGCCATTATTTTCAGCAAAATTATTGTTCAGGTAATTTGCATTGGCCCCATCAATGACCAGGTAGCCGGCTGCTAAATTTTGTGATGAGGAATTGTAAATGATTAGCCAGTTTTGAGCAGAGAGTTCCGCATCAAGGGATTGTCCATCAGGAGTTGTGATAGGGGCTGAGATCAACTTACAAAGGATCAGGCCATAGAAGTTTTGACTAAACTTATTGGCTAAGGCAAAACCACGCTTATCGCTTGCAAAAAGCCCAAAGACAGAATTGGAGCAATCATTCCCAATGATTCTGGTATTTTTTCCATTGGGAACAAAAATGCCTAGGGAAAACAGGATTTCACCTGTTTGCCAGCCGGTAGGAGTAGAAATCTTGTTAAAAATAATTCGGGCATTATTGCTATAGCTAACTCCCACACCGGCCTGAAATCTGGTAATGTTATTTTGGCTAACAAGAGCATAATGAGAGTTTTGCAATAAAATTCCTGTGCCTCCAACATCATCTTTTGATTGAAGCTGAATCCCAATGATCCTTACATTATCTGCATCGATTACATAGATGCCGGGATCAGAAAAGCCGATTTGTTCGGCCGGTTTGCTATCCACTTCAAGAATAGCACCCTCTTCACCTCTAAGGGTCATAGGATAGGGGATTACCACCGAAGCACTTTCCGTATGCATTCCTGCCTTCAGGATGACCGTTCCCCCTTCACCTGCCTCTACAATGGCCGCCGCAAGAGCATCTTCAGAATCAGCAGGAACTTCTACAACATTCCCTGAGCGGAAATCCAGGATTTGCTCTGGTTTCATGACTAGTAAATCGAGTTCTTCCAATTCATTTCCCTGGAAAAAGGATATTTCCTCCTGACTTAGGTAAGGGGTTATACCTTTTGTTAGATCAGGGGTGATTTCTGGAAGTGACTCTTGCTGAATCTGTGGCTGGTCAATTTCTTTTTGACAATTGTAAAGTACTAAACTAACTAAGCTTAATGTTAATAAATGTTTGATTTTCATTGATTTAGTTTTTGTTGAATTTGAAAATTTTAGGCTGCGATATTTTTGCCTTTTCGGAATTGAGGTTTTGAAATCGAACTTTTTGAATTAATATTGCTGGAATAAATGGAATTGCAGATTGGATACTCTGGACAGAAGGCAGAAAGTCGACTATTTCGGTATTCTGTATATCTGAGCTTCAATAAAGCATATAGTTCTTCCATTTTCCGGGCTTCCCGGAAGCAGTAATTTGCATTCATGATTTTGATTTTTAAATGATCTAATCCAAAAGGGTTATTACCAAACCAGAGGTATCATTCGAAAAGTCTTTTTTTGGTATGAAATGTATTGTTGACCGAATGTTTTGAGAAGGGTTTGTTCTTCAGCTTTTATTCTAAGATAATAGGCTAGGGTCATGCAGGTTATTGCAATCATTAAGCCAACGAAACTTTCTAACCAAAGTCCTACACCCAAAAAAGCAAGCCAGGAACCCGTATAGCTGGGATGCCTTAAATTCCGATAAGGTCCATGTTTTATAAGAGAATGGTTTTCAGTAATCTGAACAGTAGCTGTAAAAAAACTTCCCAGGGTTTTTATGGCCCAAACCCTTAAAATAATTCCTATGAATAAGATAGTAATACCTGTAATGGAGAATACAGACAATGAATTCTGAATGCCTATTTCTGAAAGCCCCCACTCAAGAACAGGTGCTGCTATTCCAATGATTGATAAAATCAATATAAACCAAAAGGAGTGTTTATCTGTCTGGGTTCGATTTCGTGCTTCCCCAAAATCCATGCTGGGCTGGGTGAAAATAATCAGGGCACATGCAATGATTACCAGTAAAATTTTATAATGAAAAATTAAACCAGGGTTTAGCCCCAAGGGAAGACTTATTCCTATTAAAAGGTAAATGAGTAGGCTGAAGAGTTTTTTCATGATTATTTTAATTTAGCTGTGGTCTTAGTCTGTTTCAATTATTACTGCTCCATCGTCTACATATACCTCTACATGAAAAAGTGTTACCCTCGAAATATTATTTTTTTCTTTTTTCAATAAAAAAATGAATTCAGAGTAAGAGAATTCTCCTCTCAAGTTTCCAAAAAAAAGGAGTAGACTGCTTATAAATTAATTGCAACTATTTGTAAAATAATTGCAATCAGATAAGCCGAATGCTAAGTTTTTTGAATTCAAATGTCTGAATATCAGTTATTTGTGGATTTGGCTTGGCGGATGCCCAAATTCCTCTGAAAATAATCTGGAAAAATAGGAAAGCTCTTTATATCCAACAGCGAATGCGACTTGTGTAACATTCATATCGGTTTAATCCATTTTGCAAACTAATCCATAAATCGCCATTTTTAGTTTCTAATATATCATTTACCTTATTGTCTCCTAAGGAATAAGGAATAAGGATCATGCACATCATTTTGAAAATGGCTAAGACTGTAACCATCATATCGATACAAACCTCCATAGGTTCCAAACCAAATAAATCCACGGCTATGTTGAAAAATATTTACTACCGCTGGGAATTTGTTATGCCAGGTATCTCTAGTTTTTCAAAACCGGAAGCCTCAGGCTGAGCTGAAAGAGAAAAGCAGCAAAAAAATAACCTGGCAATTAAAATGGAAAGGACTATATATCTGGTAAAGTCTAGCATAGCATAAAATTCTACGTTTGCAACTTAAAATTTACAGTTTTTATACGGCAAATAAAATTTTATTGTCGGCGATGATTTTCCTTTTGAAAATAAGACCTTCTAATGCTTATTTTGATTCTTCCAATGACTCTTACTAAATTTAAGTGACCTTTCATCACAGAACCATTAGGAATGACGACTTGGGGACAGCATGACAATCAAACTTACTTGGATGGAATTCGACAACAGGATGATGCCATTCTAGAGGAAATTTATGCCAATATTCAACCACCCATTATCACTTATTTATTGAAGAAAAATGTTTCTCAGGAAGAAGCTGAGGATATTTTCCAGGATGGGCTAATTACGGTTTATAATCAAATCCTATCGAATCAATTGAACCTTAGCAGCACATTTTCTGCCTACCTTCTAGGAGTATGCAAAAGACTCCATTTAAAACTGTACCACAAAAATAAATTGAAAGAAAGGGTAACAAATGAGGCTTCAGAGGTATATGAAGATGATGTTATGCTTCCGGATGAGATCTTGGAAGAAATGGTGATAAAAAATAGGATTCAAAAATTATTTCTACAATTGGACAAATCCTGCCAACAAGTAATGGATTTATTTTGGCAGGGAAAGGAGCATAAGGAGATTCAGAAAATAATGGGCTTTGGAAGCGAAGGATATACTCGAAAAAAGAAACATAAATGCCAGAAAAAATTAGAAGCCATCATAAAAAATGACCCTATTCTGAAAGACATTTATAAGCCTTGACATCAAATAAAATGGAAAGATCAATTCGCGAAAAAATAGAACAATATCTTTTGAACCGGATGTCGGAAAAAGAAAAAAATGATTTTGAGAAACAAATTCATTCGAATGAAAATTTGGCCCGACAAGTCCGGCAGCAAAAGCTGATAAAGGAAGCTATAACAGACCAGGAAGTGCTGGCTTTTAGAAAAAAAATAAATGCAATAAAAGAAAAGTCTTCAGGCCAAAAAAAAGTTATTCGTTTAAATAGAGTTTGGACGATGGCTGCTGCTGTTTTGCTATTGATCTTGGCTGGCTTTTGGTTTTTAAAGCCAACACAGTATACCCATCAAGAATTATATGCAGCTTTTTATCAAAGCCCGGAGCCAGAAGAGGTACTTCCTGCCAGTTTTTATGCAGAACGAGATGGAGCAGGAAATAATGAAACAACGACCTATAAAATGAATGAAGAATGGAAAGTGGCCAGGGATTTATTCGATGAAAAAAGGTATGGAGAGGCCTTACAGCAAATGAAAGAGGTAGTGGTAGATTCAGTGAACTTTCCATCTGAATATTATTTTGAATTAGGCCTGTTGAATATGCAAAACCAACAATTTTATGAAGCCATTGATGCTTTTGGTCAAGTTGAAAGAGGTCAATCGAATGCAAAAAGATGGTATATGGCTTTATGTTATTTGGCTGTAGAAGATGTAGAAAATTGTCTGCTGCAGTTAGAAACTTTGGTGAACAATGACAACCCTTGGCAAGAACAGGCTAAAGCCTTGTTGAAAAAATTACCGTAAAAATTAAGTAGTATACATTTTTTGGACTTCTGGATTCTGTATTGACACAGAAAGTATTTTGATGTTAACTCAAAATGCTTATGACCAGATATTCCCAATCATATAGTACAAATACAAACTGTAGCTATGAAAACCTCAATTTTAAAAAAAATATTTACTTATTCGCTTTTTTTGTTGTTTGCTACCTCTCTTAATGCTCAAAAACCTAAAGATTATAATGAGGAAGACTTTAAAAGAGATGTTGAAACTTTTAAAGATTTCGATCGCCTTTATAGCTATTATTATGCGCAATATAAAGTAGATAGTATTCATTTTATGTTAGAAGAATACATGCCTTTGATGGAAAGAGCCTATAAGTTTCGTCCTACTGATACGACTATTGTTGCGATCTACAAATATGCAAAAGTGGTATATGGGGTCTCAATGACCTCTTATTTAGGAGAAATTGAAACCGGTTTAAAAAAGGCAGTTGAGGCCTATGAAGACGCATGGAACGATCCATTGGTAAATGGCGATTATCGTTTAGCTACAACGGCAAATGTCCTGGCTGGAATTTTTAAATCTATTGGGGACCAAGAAAAAATGTTGTGGTATGCCCAAAGAAGTATGGAGATAAAGCAAAAACTCTATAAGAATGACCATCCAATGATGGCAAGTCAATATGTCATATTCGGTGATTTATATCATAGTTTCGAAGAATTTGACAGGGCGGAATATTACTATCTAAAAGCCAGAGAGGTAAATAAAAGAAGATATGGAAAGAATGGGGATGGAGTTTCAATAAAGCTGGCATGGAATTATATTGCTCAAGATAGGATAGACACCAGCCTCCAAATATTAAAGGATAAAATCTCCATTTATGAAGATAAAAATAAGACGCAGAGTGCAAATTATTATGCCCATTCGGCTGCTTTATGTAGGATGTATTTGGAATTAGGATTTTACCATAAAGCAAAAAATGAACTGTTAAAATACATAAGAGTATTACAGAATAATCCTTTATATTTTGATTATAAAGATCATCATGTAGCCCCGAGTACAGATTCCTTAAGGAGATACAGAATTCCTACTTACGATCGACTTGCAGGTGCTTACTACCTACTTGCTCGATCCGAATACTTTCTAACCAATTATCGTCAGGCAATTCACTTTTTTCAAAAATCATTAGAAATTGATAATATGATTAGAGGAGAGCATTCTTTTCGTCTGAGGGAAATTATGAAGACCATGAGTTTAGCCTATGCTCATTTAGGTGATTATTCTAAGGCAGAAATTGCCTGGGAGAAGGGACTTCCTAGAAGTGCTCTTCATTTAAAGAACATTAAATTTGACACTCCTCTTTCTCTTGATAATCTTTTAGGAACCTCCTCCATTATTGAATTTCTTTTTATAAAGGCGCAAATAGCCCAGATAAGAATGAAAGATGATCCTGCTTATGCTGAAGTGGTTCTTCACACCTATGAAACAATTGGCTTGTTAATCGATAATATGTCAAACCGTTTAGGAAAAGGAACCATGAATCTAGTGGAACTTAAAAAGGTCGTTAAAAAATATTATGAAGAGGGCATCCTATTTTTTATTAAGCAATATGAGAAAAATCAAAACATTAAATATTTTAACCAGGCCTTCCGTTTTATGGAAAGTTCTAAGGCCACAACCTTATTGAGCTCCCTTGCTTCTTCAAATGCACAACAATTTTATCGTGTTTCCCAAGATTTATTAAATAGAGAAAAGGAGACAAATTTATACTTAAATTTTACTGAAAAACTGATTTTGGAGGAAGAAGGTAAGGGAAACAAATTCGACCCAAAAAAACTTCTGGATTTGAACCGAAATCTTAATAATCTTAAAGGGAGAAAAGATTCGATCATCCAGGTTCTAAGGAAAAAATATCCCAAATATTATCACTACAATTACCAAAACAAAGCCTTATCCCTTCAAGAAGTTCAATCATTTTTGGAAAAGGAAAATAGAGCTGTTTTAGAATATTTCCTAGGACAAAAATACCTTTTTACTTTTCTCATATGCCCTGATAGAGTAGAGTATGAAGTAGATTTAATAGAAGACCTGGATTTGCCCAAGCTCGTAAATCAATTCTTAACTCCGGTCAAGAGTCCTGACTTTAGAAATCAAAATGAAGAATTAAAGGCCTTTTCAAAAGTGGGAGGCGAGCTATTTAGGATTCTTCATCTCAATCTATTAGATAAAGCTGGACTTAATAATTTCCTAATTATCCCTGATGGCTTATTGTATCTTCTTCCTTTTCATTTACTACCCTACCAAACAAATACTTATGGAATGAAAAGTTATGCAAAATATCCTTATTTATTCAAAAAGTATATTACCTCTACTGAATATTCCACGGGCTTACACATTCTTTCCGAAAACCAAAAAAGGAAGATAAAAAACACTTATTTAGGTTTTGCCCCTAAATATCGAAGTGGTTCCAGGCTCTTAGGTTTAACCGAAGAAGATAATGCAATCTGGCGAGGCCGCTTTCCTTTAATTTCCAGGGAGGGAGTAGATTCTTTGCATTTTAATAGGGAAGAGGTATTAGAGTGTTCAGAAATATTAGGCGGAAAGTCCTTCATTAATGAACAAGCCAGGGAATATGAATTTAAAAATAATGGAGCTAAGGCGGGTATCCTCCATATGGCCATGCATGCTTTCCTGGACAATGTAAATCCTTTGTATTCTCGATTAGCTTTTAATTTAGAAGGAGAACAAGGGAGTGAGGAGGATGGATTATTATACGCTTATGAATTGTACAATACCCAGTTGAATGCAGATTTAACTATATTATCAGCTTGTAATACCGGAGTTGGGAAAATTTCTAAAGGAGAAGGTGTAGTAAGTCTTTCCCATGCTTTCAAATACGCAGGAAGCCCCAATGTAGTACTCAACTACTGGCCAGCCAATGACAAAAGCGCCAAAGATCTGGTAGTTAGTTTTGCCAGACAGTTAAAATCCGGAAAAGGAAAAGCAGAAGCTTTGAATGAGGCTAGAAAAGAGTATTTGGCTAATGCTCCTGAAAGTGCACAACATCCTTATTTCTGGGCAGGCTTAACTTTGATAGGAGATGATGATCCGATTGCAAAAAAGGGGATTAGTAAATGGATATTCTTTATTGCTGCTCTTTTCATTATCGTTTGTATGAGAGCTTATTTTAAAAGTGGTAAGGATAAATTTACATTTGGATAAAAATAAACTTCCGCCAGGAAAGGCAAAATAATTATTTAACAGACTGCCAATTAGCACTTACATTTATTCACCCCAATAATCTTGTTATGAACACCGTTTTGAAATCTTTTACCCTGAACCTTTTTCTTTTCTTTTTTTCATTTTCGATATACGGACAAAATTATACTCTTGAAGATTACAGACGAGATTCATCTTATTTAAGACAGCTTGAATTAAAGCATTGGGAGCTTTACAATAGCTTTAAAAGTGATAGCCTTTATTTTTTACATGAAGAAGGGCTACCAATCATTGAAAGGGCAATTAAGTTTCGAAAGGATACGGCCTTAATGGTATTATATAAATTCGGAAATGTTAATCACGGTGTATTTACTGCCCTTTATACCGGGGATATAGAAAGAGGATTGACCATGGCTGAGAAAGCTTATGAGTCGGCCAGGAATGATCCCATGGTGAATTGGCACTTTGGATTAGCCACCACCTTAAATAGTATGACCAATGTTTACGAAAAACTAGGTGACTATGAAAAGGTATTGTCATGCTATTGGAGAAGTTTAGAAACAAAAAATGAAATATATCATGAAACTCACCCTATGCTGGCGAACCAGTATATGAACCTATCAGTAGTTTATCAACTTATGGGAGATTATCAAAGGGCAGAATATTATTTACGAAAATCCATAAACACAGTTAAGATGAGTGTGCCTGGTATCGCTGAATACCGAAATGGAAAGTTAGGTGAAATTTTTTATTTGCAGAATAGAAAAGAGGAAGGCCTGAACCTTCTCTTCAAGGGTCTCAAAAGTTTAAATATACGAGTTCCTGAAAAAGGTTTTCACTCGGCTTATTTTCTAAAAACAATAGCTGAAATCTATTTTATGGAAGAAAGCTATGATACCGCAAAAGTTTACTTCCATAAAGCAATAGAAGTTCTTAACAGTGAACCCGACTTAATTGTTTCTTCATGGGGAGCGCCCCTCCAGAAAGCAGTCTTTTTGACTGATCTATATTACAAATTGGGTGAAATTTCCTTTCAGGAGGGAGATAATTTAACAGCACTAAAGAACTTAAATCAATCTTTAGATATTGAACGGAAGTATAGAGGTGAAGAATCCATCTCAATCCCAAAAATAAAACTTCTTCAGGCATTGATCTATTCTCATGACCAAAAACATGAAAAGGCAAAAGAAATCTGGGAAAAAGCCCTCCAACAACTAAATCGAAATTCTGATAAGCTGGATTTATTGGAATCTCCTTCAATTCAAAATATTTTCCCCACCGCCCAAATCCTGGAAGCTTTTTTCATACGAGCACAAATTCTGGAAGCGAAAGCAGAAAATGATCAAAATTATACAAGACATGCTTCAGCAGCTTATGCAATCGTAGAATCTCTAATTGATAAAATGACCAACTATCTTGGTCATAGCACTGCTAATGTTATGATTTTAAAGGAAAAAGCTCAAAAATATTATGAAGGAGGAATCACTTTTTTCCTTAATCAATACCAAAAAACTAAAGAAAATTCAGATTTGGAAAATGCTTTTCGTTTAATAGAAAAATCTAAATCAACAACGTTATTAATTGCTCTGTTATCCTCTAAAACGCGCGACTTTTATGAAATTCCTAAAGACTTATTGGCAAAAGAAAGAGAAACCAATCTTTATCTAAGTTATGCTGAAAAAGATTTATTGAGTGAAGAAAATAGGGTAGAACAATCCAATAAAGAAAAACTAATTGAATTATCTGCCAGCGTGAATAAATTTAAAACTCGTAAAGATTCTATTTTGGCGGTCCTCCTAAGAAAATATCCCGAATATTATAGACTTAAATACCAGGCAGAAATACCTACTCTAAAAACAGTCCAGGCTTTCTTAAAAAAGAATAATAAAGTTATTATAGAATATTTTGTTGGAGAAAAGCAATTGGTTACTTTTTTTATCAGCTCCAATGAGATAACTTTCAAATTAGACCCTATCGAAAATAAAGATTTTAAGGAAGATGCTTATCATTTTGTCAATTTGCTAAATAAACCTGATTTAGAAGCTCCCTTACAAAACTTTAGGGAATTCTGTCGAAGAGGGAATGAATGGTATAAAAAATTACATATTGACTATATTGACACTTGGAATCCTAAGAGTATTCTCATTATACCGGATGGTGTATTGAGTTTACTTCCTTTTCAGGTGCTATCCCGGGAGGAGGTAGATTTCTCATCAATTAACTACTCTAAGATTCCGTATTTATTTCAAAAATACATCACTTCAATAGATTACTCTGTTGCCATTAATTTATCAACGGAACAAAATGATAAGCCTGGAAATAGCTCCTATTTGGGCTTTGCTCCAGTTTACCGAAATGGATCAAAAATTAGAGGGTTGCAAAAAGAAGATGCCGAAATATGGGAAGGAAATTTTCCAAAAATTGCCAGGCAGGGGATAGATTCTTTAAGATTTAATATAGAAGAAGTTCAAGAATGTGCTGAAATATTAGGCGGGACACCATTCATTAACAGCGAAGCCAATGAACATCAGTTTAAAAGGTATGGCCCAAATGCTGGAATTCTACACTTGGCCATGCATGCCTTTGTCGATGATTTGAACCCCCTTTATTCCCAATTTGCTTTTGATTTAAATGGGGAAAATGCAAGCAATGAGGATGGATTGCTTTATGCATACGAATTATATAATACTCAATTGAATGCTGATCTGGCTATTTTATCGGCATGTAATACAGGAGCAGGAAGAGTTCATAAAGGGGAAGGACTCATAAGCCTATCTCATGCCTTTAAATATGCCCAATGCCCTAATGTAGTCCTCAACTACTGGCCCGCCAATGACAAAAGTGCCAAGGATCTGGTAGTTAGTTTTGCCAGACATTTAAAATCCGGAAAAGGAAAAGCAGAAGCTTTGAATGATGCTAGAAAAGAGTATTTAGCTAATGCTCCTGAAAGTGCACAACATCCTTATTTCTGGGCTGGCTTAACTTTGATTGGAGATGATGATCCGATAGAGGCAAGTGGTTTAAAAGGATGGTATATGGGAGTTTTAGTTTTTATCTTATTTTTATTTATTTGGACTATTTATAAATGGAAGTCAAATTTATCCTAATAATTTTGATAATATCTCTTCTTCCTGACATCAGGAAGAAGAGATATTATCAAAATTACCCCCCAAGCTCCCCCTCAGCATAAGCAATTTGTCCCCGATCACTGGCCTGCTCGCCTTTTAATTCCATCAAGGTCATGAAGAGGGCTTTGGCTTTCTCTTTCTGTCCAGCAAGCTTAGCGGCCTTACCGGCACCAAATACAGTATTAAAACGATTAGGGTTACGGACCAGCGAAAGTTCGTATTGCTCCAGGGCTTTGCCGGGCTGATTCAATTCCATGTACAGATCACCATACATTTCTCTGATGGGGACGACCTCCCCAGGGGTAATGGGGCTTTTCTCAGTGGCATCTTCCAATTGAGCTGCCTTTTCCATCATTTTTAAAGCTTCATTTGGTTTTTTGGAGGCATATGCATGCCAGGCCTGAACGGCCGTCTTTTGAATTTCTATTTGATTGCGCCAATATTTAGTTGAAGGCTTAGTGCCCATGGCGTCTATTAACTGCTGTAATCTATAGATGGCTTGCTCTGAAATATCTGTTTGACCATTTCGAGCTCCACCTACTCCTTTGGCAAAATGAACAATGGCTTCAAACTGTGGGAATTTTTTCCACGGAAATTGATCTGGAATAGGAACTTCAATGCTGGCTGCCTCTGCCCAGTTTTTATTTTCAATGGCTATCCGACCAGGAATGGCGGCCAATGAATAAGCTGCTGCAGCATGTACCTGCAGATTGGATGGCAGCGTATCTAAGCTCTTCATTATATCGATCGCTAACTGATCTTCGGCTTGCTGTAATCTGGCATACACCAGATAGTCCAGAGCATGGAGATAATGTAAAGAAACCTGACCATTGGCTGGCATTTTCCAGGCTGCCTGAGCAGATCGGGTATTCCATTCAATCGATTCTTCCCAATGGCCCAGCCGGGTAAAAATATGTGTTGGCATATGCAGAGCATGAGGGATTTCAGGAGCAATAGAGCTGTAATTTCTAGCAACCCGAACAGCCTTATGGGCTATTGGTGGATAATCGTAAGCATGAATGGCATAGTGAAAACCACCCGGATGATCAGGTATTTCTTCCAGTATTTTTTCGGCTAAGGCACCTGCTTCCAGCTGAACAGAATAGGTTTTGTCATTTGGGGATACATTCGATAGGCGACTTAAAACATGAAAGGCCTGTGCTTCCAAGTCTTTAGGCATTTGATCATAGGCCTCCTTCCAGGCAGTAGCATAGGCTGTTAAGCGCTCTTTTTCTGTTTTATTTTGTCCATTTTCATAATAGGCAGCCAGGGCCACTCCATAGTGTTTTTCTTTTTCTTTCTGAGCCAGGGCTAAGGCTCTTTGTGATAAGACCCATCCCATCCTCATCCTTTCTTCGCTGGGAACATCCGGCCAAAGTGGGTGTATATAAGTCATTGCCTTTCCCCAATGCCCCCAAAAACAATCTTCGTCTACCTGAATAACACGATCAAATATTTCTTCGGCATCATCATAGGTCATATGGTGAATAAGGGCTAGCCCAAATTGGATTAAAGAATCAATTTCAGTGCCGCAGCCGTCAGAAAATTGTACGGTACCACATAGTATATTGGGTGGTATTAACAGGGATTCATCTATTTTGGGTTTAGATTTTTGAGAGCAGGATCCAAAGAACAGTAGGGCTATAATAGAAAAAAAGAAAATTGGCTTCATTCGATATGGATTTGGATGTAAAAATTGCTGATTTGCGAATTCTTTACCTCCAAATTGACATTTTTTGCCTTTCCTCAAAAGTAAGAATGATCAAAATGACCGTGTAGATGAGTGAATGGAAGGATTGAATGAGAGAACAAAAATTTAAATAATTCCCTTACTATTAATTAAAGCCATAAATCGCTCTCTCATTCTTTTGCTGATGACCAGACGGTGATTTTCAATTAAAACCTCATTACCTGCAATTTCCTTAATGTGGTTGATATTGATGATGTGAGAACGGTGGATTCTAATAAAATCTTCAGCTGGTAAGGTTTTTTCCATAAAAGCGGTAGTTTGAAGAGCAAGAATTATATCATTTTCGGTATAGATTTTTACATACTCCCCATAACTTTCGATGAACAGGATATTTTGAAAATCAACCTTGACTAATTTTCGATTGGTTTTTACAAAGAAAAAGCTGGATTTCTGTTTCCCTTTTTCTTCGCTGAAGACCTGATTAGTTGGTCGACTAAATTCAATTAGTTCAATGGCTTTATCAATGGCTTTGCAAAAACGCTGAAATGAAATGGGTTTTACTAAGTAGTCTACTATATCTAAATCATATCCTTCCAAGGCATACTCCGAATAAGCAGTAGTAAATATGGTAATAGGAGGATGTTTTAAAGTCTTAACCAAATCAATTCCGCTCAGGTCCTCCATTTGAATGTCTGAAAGTAAAATATCTATTTTTTGCTCCAAAATTACTCGTTTGGCATCCAGTGCATTATTCACAATGGCCACCACCTCCAATTCTTCAATCTTTTGGGCATAATTTTCCAGCAAATCCCTTGCCGGCTCCTCATCATCTACTATAATTACCTTAAACTTCATATTTTACTTTTTTCGTTCCAGAGGAATATCTAAAACTACGGTATAAAGGTTCTCCTCTTTTTTTTCTTTAATGTGGTACTTATCCTGATATTGTAATTCCAGTCTCTTTTTGACATTCTCTAGTCCTACTCCCTTATAAGGACTATTTGAAGAAGCCTTTTTTCTTATGGAATTTGAAATTACACATTGGCATTTATCAAAATCATTCACGGTGATGGTGATATAGATAAATCCTTCTTTGTTATTCACCGCATCACTATGCTTAAAGGCGTTTTCTACAAAATTGACCAAAATAAGAGGGGCAATTAAATGATAGGCTTTCACTCCATTTGTAGACAGAGTGATATTTTGCTGCTGAGAATTTTTCATCTTATAAATCTCTAACAGGTCATCAATGGCATGGAGTTCCTTTCTTAATTCTACTTTATCAGCACTACAATCATAAACCATAAAACGCAAAATAGAGGACAGCCTTTCCAGCATAGGGGCTGTTTTTTCGTTTCCGGTTTGTGCAAATGAATAGATATTGTTGAGTGTATTAAATAAAAAATGCGGATTGATTTGTGATTTTAGGAAATTGAGTTCTGCAGCTAGTTTTTCACTTTTTAAAGCACTTTCCTTTTTGATGTTTTCAAACCAGGCTTCCACAAAATATTGAAGACTATTGATCCCTAAAATCAAAATAACCAGCAAATAATCGTAGATGATGACATCTATTGAAATAACATCTTCCTCATAATTTCCCTCATATTCAAAGGGTAAATGGTACTCAATCAAAGTATATAAAAAATAGAAAAAGGTAATGAGAAGAAAAGTAGTAATGAAATATAAAACCCGCTGGCTCTTCAAAAATAAAGGGAAAACCCAAAAGTAGTGAATGTAAACAATCACTATAAACATGAGGGTATAATTCATGCTATAAATAAAAGACTCCAGTATCGGAAAATAATCCAGGACATCCATAAAATTGATGAGATAAAAGATGCTCCATAGACCGATCTGCCCCAGCGTCAAATATGTTTTAAATTTCGTTGCCCGCATAATGCTATAAGATTACAAAGAATGCTGCCATTCACCAATTTTTTCCCACGATCATCCCTTAGAGACACTTGAGCGGTTCTGTTCTTCTGATAAACGGATAAACTTATAGTCCTTCCCACTTATATGTCAATTGTGGCCACTTAAAAGCCTTTTCAACTCCCTTATGGATATTAAATTTTTCTTATTTCAAAATAGGCGAGTATTGTATTGAATTGCTAGTCATCTGTTTAGAAAAGTTATTTAATATCATATCCAAAATGAAAAAATACCTGATTCTTATTTGCTGTGCCTTTTCTTTAACTTGTATAAGTGCCCAATCAGAATTGAAAGGGATTCCAGTATCTATCGCTTATCTAGGTCAGGCACTTATCCAACCAGGCGTAAAAATCAGTACGGAATTTAATCTGAAAAAATTTACTCAACCTGCTAATACAGGCCGTTCAAAAAACGTATACATCAGCCCGCAAATTGGCTTTTTTACCCGGCCAGGCATTCAAAATAATTTATTAGTCAATACAGAAATTGGCATTAGGAGACGAAATAATGAAAACGGCTTTTTTACTGCCTTTTCCCTTGGTGCGGGTTATTTGAGAGAATATCAAATCCTTTCAACCTCAATCAATTTGGGAGATGGCAAAATCTCCTCTAAAAATATGGAAGGAAGAGGATTTTTTCTTCCCAGCCTCAATCTGGAATTTGGGAAAAGCCTGAATAATTCAATGGATTGGTATTCCAAAGGTTCTTTTGGTAAAAAAATAAATGCTTCCAAACAAGAAACTACCCTTGCATTTATTGAATTGGGCCTGAGGTTTTGGTTTGGAATACGATAACATGTTTTCCTTTTACTTTTTCTAACACAGCTCAGCAAGGATTTAAGGCTTACGCCATCTGTTTTTCACTAAAATTTTCAGAAAAAAATTTAAAAACCATGACCAGAAAAGATTTTCTCAACAACATAATTACTTTGGGAGCTGGTGCTCCATTCATGGCAACCTTATTTGCTTCTTGTCGATCCGAGAATATATTTTTTGAAGATATTAAGCCCAATTTCAAGGGTAAGGTATTGGTAATTGGTGCAGGTGCAGCTGGTATGATCGCGGGGCATATCCTTAGGAAGCAAAATATTGACTTTGAAATTTTAGAAGCCTCTTCTGTATATGGAGGACGAATGAAAAAATTAGAAGGATTTGCAGACTTTCCCATCGATCTTGGGGCAGAGTGGATTCATACCGATCCCTCCATCCTGGCAAAATTATTGGACGAGCCTGATAAAGAAGTTGAGGTGGAAATCATCAATTATAATCCTCAGACCATCTATTTTTGGAAAAAGGATAAACTTCGAAAAAGAAACTTCTATTCAAACTTTTATAGTGAATACAAATTTAAGAGCACGACCTGGTTTGATTTTTTTGAACAGCATATTGTGCCAGGGATTCAAGACAAAATTACCTATAACAGCCCCGTAAGAGAAATTAATTATGCTGGCGAAAAGGTACAAGTCAGGAATATCAATAATGATGTTTTTGAGGCAGATCGGGTTTTGGTGACGGTGCCAATAAGCATTTTACAGCAAAACTTTATCGATTTTCAACCTGCACTGCCAAACGAAAAAATAGAAGCTTTAGGTGATGTTTACATGCCTCCAATTTTTAAAGTGTTTATTGAATTTTCAGAGCGTTTTTATCCGGATGTCATCCACCTTGGCGGGTTAGGAGAGTTTCTGGGAAGTGAGGATTCGAATTTATTTTATGATGTGGCCTTTAGAAAAGATTCTTCTCGAAATATTTTAGGACTTTTTACAATAGGGGAAAGGGCTGCTCAATACGCATCCATGAATTCTGAGGGTGAAATCATCAAATCCATCATGGCTGATCTGGATAAAATGTATGATGGCAAAGCCACTAAAACTTATATCAAGCATTATGTTCAAGATTGGAATAAGGAACCTTATATCCAGGGGTCTTATTCCCATTATCAGTCGAATTTTAATCGAAATATTGAAATTTTGAGAGCCCCTCTAAATAATAAAGTTTATTTCGCCGGGGAGGCTTTGACTTTAGATAGTGATACGGCTACCGTCCATGGGGCAGGGGAGTCCTCTTATGAAGTGCTAAGAGAGATGTTGAAAAATTAAAAAAGCGATTATGAAATATGCTTGGATCTTAATCCTGTTGGTAGTTGGTTGCTATAATTTGGAGGCGCAAAAATCAGCATCTTTTAAACAAACCATTAGAGGCATTGTGGTTGATGAAGACAGCAAAAGCCCAATTATTGGTGCAAATATTATTATTATCGGCTCAGATCCTATTCTTGGAACAACGAGTGATATAGATGGTCGATTTAAAATTGAAAATATTCCAGTAGGAAGGCATTCTATATCAATCTCCTATTTGGGTTATGAAAATGAAACCCTATCCAATCTTTTAGTAGGATCTGGGAAAGAATTGGTTTTGGAAATCAACCTAGTCGAAAGCATCGTCCAGTTAAACGAGGTAACTGTCACGGCAGGGGCTGATAACAAGGCAGAAGCCTTAAATGAAATGGCTATGGTAAGTGCCCGATCTTTTTCAGTAGAAGAAACAAAGCGTTTTGCTGCTGGAGCTGGTGACCCGGCTCGTATGATAACTGCTTATGCCGGGGTAGCTGGAAATGGGGGAGATGATCAAAATGCAATTATTATCCGAGGAAATTCTCCCAGGGGATTATTATGGCGTTTGGAAGGGGTAGAAATTCCCAATCCAAATCATTTTGCTTCTGAAGGTGCTTCCAGTGGGGGAATTAGCATTTTGAGTTCGAATACCCTCACCAGGTCAGATTTTTATACGGGTGCCTTTCCAGCTGAATTTGGAAATGCTCTTTCCGGAGCTTTTGATATAAAATTGCGTAAGGGAAATAATGAGAAGAGGGAATATGCCTTTCAGGCAAGCGTGCTTGGTCTGGAAGCGGCGGTGGAAGGCCCTTTTAAAAAAGGAAAAAGAGCCTCTTATCTGCTGAATTATCGATATTCTACCCTGGCTTTATTTAATAAAATGGGGATTCATATTGTAGATGAAGATGAAGAAACAGAATATCAGGATGCAGCAATAAAATTAAACTTTCCTACTCAAAAGGCAGGTGAATTTTCTTTATTTGGCATTGGAGGCTTAAGCACAGATAAATATAAACCCACTGGTAGTAAATATGTCCAAACTACTAATACAGATATGGGAGTCTTAGGAATAAGCCATTTAATACGCCTGAGTCCTAAAAGTTATTTAAGAAGCTTTGCTGCCCTTTCCGGTACTCGAATTAATGCTACTGAATTAGAAGATAACAGCGATTATAATTACGAATACCTGGAAAAAAAGACCAAGACGTATGGCAGGATAGGGACTAAATTGCGTACCAAAATTAATGCACGCCATATTCTGGAAACTGGATTAATATATTCCAACATTGCCTATAATTTTAATGAAAAAGAATTAATATCCTTCCCCTCCGCCCCTACACAAGAAAATGAGAGCCTAAACGAAAAGGGTAATTCTAATAGCTTACAGGCCTATACAAGCTGGAAATATAGAATTTCTGAGAAACTTTCTTTCGTAGGTGGGATGCATTTTCTTTTTTTCGGACTGAATAAAAATTGGACTATAGAACCGCGTTCTGCTTTAAAATGGACCCTCAGTCCAGGTCAATCCATTAGCATGGGATTTGGTATACATAGTCGAATTGAATCATTGGAATATTATCTGGCAAAAGTGTATTCTTCAGAGGGGCAGGTATCTCAAACCAACAAAAACCTGGATTTTACCAAGGCCAGACATTATGTACTTGGTTATGATAAAGTATTAGGAAAAAATTGGTATTTCAAAATAGAAACCTATCTCCAAGAGTTATACAACGTTCCCGTTCATCATGATCCTAATAATATTTTTTCGACCCTTCTTTTGGAGGATGGATATATTCAAGATTCTCTGGTCAATAAAGGAACAGGTACTAATTATGGATTAGAATTAACCATTCAAAGATTCTTCAACAAAGATTTTTACTTGCTATTTAGCGCCTCAATTTATGATGCTACTTATAAGGCTGCAGATGGGAAAAAACGTAACACCCCTTTTAATAGCAATTTTGGCTTTAATCTTTTGGCAGGAAAAGAATTTGTGATGGGCAAAAACAATCAAAACCTTCTTGGCTTTAATCTTCGCACCACTTTTGGCGGAAACAGACGTTACATTCCAACTAATTTAGAGGCCTCTCGTTCTTCAGGTTTTCAAGTTTATGATTTAGAAAGAGCTTATGAATCCAGACTCCCAAATTACTGGAAAGTAGACTTCCAAATCAGCTATCGGATTAACAAGCCTCAATTGACACATGAATTTAGGATAGACTTACTAAACATCGGTAATCGTAGAAATATAGCGACCAGTTATTATAATGATGCCATTCAAGGAATTGAATACGATACCCAAACTGGTTT
Organism: Saprospiraceae bacterium; assembly: GCA_028285545.1. Lineage (GTDB taxonomy): Bacteria > Bacteroidota > Bacteroidia > Chitinophagales > Saprospiraceae > JANQPA01. The sequence goes on from JANQPA010000036.1 coordinate 177,318, forward strand.
TATTCCAGCATTTGGATATCGAGTAGAGTTTTAATAGTATTGGGTACTCAGTACCCAATACCCAGTACTAGTCTACAGTTTTAATTTATGTCTTGTCCTTTTTCAAGTTTCTCAATATTTGCCAAGATAGCATCTTTGTTGGGTTGATCAGGTACATTATTGAGAGCCTTTCTTAAATGAGTAAGTGCAAGCTTGTAATCCCCCATTGCGGAATACCCTCTGGCTAAACCATAATGTACCGGCCAGGTATCTTTATTTTTTTCAGCATTCATTTTAAATACCTTCATTGCCTTTTCTTTATGCCCCTGAGCGATAAGCGTTCTTCCATATTGGTGAACCTGAAGTACATTGGCCATACCTATAGCTTCATCCATTATAGAAGAAGCCTCTTCGTTCTTCCCTTGCTTAAGGAGTATTTGAGATTTGAGCTGTAGATTGTTGAATGTTTTTTGACTATAAAATTGACCGGCTATGGCATTATTGATCCATGTCAACGCTTCATCTAAATCGCCCCCATTGTTAAATGAATAATTGGCAGCCTGCTCCCAGGTCTGTCTTGTAAACCCGGGTTGATTTTGCAGTTTGTTTCTAATGTCAGCCAAAACAATTTTGGGAACATTTACCTCAATAGTAAAAGGGATTTGTTTCTTTTCCCATTTTAAAACGGCAGTGGCAGCATTTGGTTTGACATCTGTAAACTCAAAGGTAAGTTGCTCTACATGAGTGCCTTCTTTAGTACTCACATCCACTCTGAGGGCATCTTCTTCTGGTTCATAAAAATAACTACCCCAAGCGGTACTATTATTTGAAAAAATGACTGTCGCAGTATTATTTTCATTAACAATCATGTGTAAGCCATAAACGCCAGCTTTGAGGGATTTTCCACCAATGGTAACATCATGAGATAGATGAATAGTGGTATTTTCATTAGCACCTGCTCGCCAGGGTGCTGCTGTAGAAGTTCCAAAGCCAAGATTATTCAAACCATAGGGAACAAGAGCTCCCCAAATTTCACGGCCATTAACACTTGGCCTTGAGTAGTCAATTTGAATTTTTGTGATACCAACGGTTTGAATAACAGAAGCCTGTTGACTTCCACGAGGCGTATTCAACTGTGCAGATGCGCTAAAACTTAGGATAAGAAATAAGCACATCAGGGTGTTAGATAAGTTGTTGTTCTTCATAATAAATGGATTTAAGTGACTTAGAGTGTGTTTGGAATTTGCTTTTGAAGCCGAAAATGATCAGATTTTGGTTCTCATGAAGCCACTTTTGAGTTTCATCCGTACGGATGGAGCGAAAAAAGGCTGATATGAGGTTCAAAATATGGACATTTGCCCAATACGGGCCCGTCTGGGCAGGCCAAAGGGTAAAATCCAAACACGCTCTAAGGTAAAATGTAAACTAAGTATTTGTTACAGAGCCTTTAGCATATTAAAGGTAAAATCCAAAAGCCGAGCTTCTTGTTAGAGGAAAGTTAAAGAGTAGTAGAGAGGTGTTAATTAATTTGAATCTTTTGCTTCAATCGGTAATGTAATAATGATTTCTGTTCCTTTTCTTTTTGAGTGCTCATCTGGGTTACTCTCCACCTGTATTACTCCTCCATGTTGTTCAATAATCCCGAAACTAGTAGACAAGCCTAACCCCATTCCCGCACCTACTTCCTGGGTGGTATAGAATGGCTCAAAAATTCGGTTTTTTGTAGCGTCATCCATGCCTATTCCCGTATCTCGAATCTTTATGGAGATCCACTGATCAGATTGGCTTGTAGTGATGTAGATTTCTCCTTTATCCTGGATGGCATTAATAGCATTATCCAGAATATTAAAAAAGACTTGGTTGAGTCGACTTATCTGACATTTTATTTTGGGAATTTGGCCATAATTTCGGTGGATTTGAATTCGACCTTCAATCTTGCTGTTTAATATAACCAAGACAGCATTAAGGCCTTCATGAATGTCTGATTCCAAAAATTCTGTACTCGTATTTTGAGAAAAAGTACGCAGATGATTGATGATAGTATGAGTCCGATGAACACCTTGTTCGATTATGTTCATCAAATGAACCATCTCTTTTTCTAGAAATTCTGCATCTATTTTCTCCTTGAGTTGCAATATTTCCTGGAGAGAATCTTCATTGAAATTTTGCCCATTCATTTGATATAACTGATGAAGTAATTTTCTTAGGTCTTCAAAATCCAGTTTTAAACCCTGGACACTGGTACTGATAAAATTAATGGGATTATTTATTTCATGGGCAATTCCTGCTGTTAACTGACCAAGGGAGGCCATTTTTTCAGACTGAATCAACTGATCTTGAGTTTTGGTTAATTTTTCAAGCAACTTTTCTTTCTCTTTTAAAAGCCGGGCAGTGGCCTTTTCTTGCTGTTTAATACGGCGAAAGGAACGCTGCCATAAAAAAATACTGGAGAGGGCAACCAGAAGAATGGCAGCCAATAATTCTACCGTAATGTAAACGTATCTCCGTCTTTTTGGGAAAATGAAATTGTCCTCAACTTGAGAGCTAGGACTAGCTTTATTTTCCTGGTAAGCATAAAGTGTAGGTAAAGAATTGCCAGACCCATTGCCAACTAATGATTGGCCATTAGGAGCGAAGGGCATCATAAGAAGTAATAGAAAGAGCCAATTTTTCCAAAGCTTTTTATTAGACATACTTGCAATACTTTTACTGGTAGGGAAAAGGATCCAATATTTCCACGAACCCGTCCCCATCTATATCTATCCATCCAAACAAAGAGGGAATAGTTATAAAATCGATGTTCAAAAAAGGGTCTGTCCAGTCATGTTCCCATCCCCACACATGGCCAATTTCATGTTGATAGGCTGCATAAGCCAGGCCGTCGAAGTTTTCCTGATTAATGGTTAGATCATTTTCATAGATCCAGTTGACATAAGCCAATTGAGCTTTCCAATCAGCCCAGCCTCCACCTGGTTGTTCTAAATCTAATTCCATCCAAAGAAAAATATCGTATTCCTCCAGGTCTAAATTCGTTTGCCGCGCAAAGTCTTGAAAATGCCCCATGGTATTTTCGTTGGGGTTTTGAATTGGAAAATCTTCATGAGACAAATAATAATTATCCGTCTTAAAAGAAACGATTGGTTCTGATTGACCATAACCAAGTACAAAATTCTGATGCAAAGCATTAATGCCAGCTTGAGCATTTTCCCAATATTCTTGCACCAGATCTTTCTGCATAAATAGACTATCCGAAAGGCGTAAAATACATAAGACTCGGGTTTCTCCTTTGGGGAATAATGGCTGGGTAATTTTAAAATTGACTTCGGCATTTTGATCCATATAGGCTCTATATAAAGATCCATCAATATAAACGGTACTGACGTATTGGTCCGTAAACTCATTATAGATTACAGGCACTCTTTGAATTTTTAGTCCATACCGATCGTTAAAAATTTGAGCCATTGATTGTTGATTAGGAGGAAATAATGAGTTTGAATCTCCTTTTTCGCAAGTGTTTAGCAGGAATGAACAAAGCACAAGCATTGTTAAAAGTTTAATTAGTCGCATCGGGTGTGATTTAAGTTTGCTAGATTGTTTATAAGGTATTTATTTTTTTTCGATAGCTAAAATTTGCCCTCTTGCAATTTAAAAATATTTATTGTATGTTTGACGTACGATAATTGACGTACGTTGAAATTATTAATAAACTTAAGTTGCCTGACAACTTGAATTAATTAGATTTTGCCAAAATCAACTATTATGGATAAAAGACCGACATATGCGGAATTGGAAGTGCTTCAGATATTATGGTCACATGGTCCTTCAAGTGTTCGTTTTGTAAACACTGAGTTGAGTAAAAAACGCAAAGTGGTTTACACAACGACCCTGAAGATGATGCAGGTTATGGCTGAAAAAAAAGCATTTCTTAAAAGAGACACTTCACAGAGGACGCATTTATATGAGGCGGCTATTTCAAAGGATCAGGTAGAGCAAAATATGTTTGATAAAATACTTGATTCCGTATTTCAGGGATCATCACTCAAACTGGTAATGAAAGCCCTTGGACATGAAAATACCAGCTTGGAAGACCTTGAAGCCATCAAAAAGATTATTTCAAAACTAGAAGAAGAAAAAAAATGAATTCACTTGACTTATTTTTCCAAAACGATATAGTCCAGGCTTTAGGCTGGACCATTCTCCATTCCTTCTGGCAAGGTTTATTAATAGTAGTTTTGTTGACCATTAGTTTGGTATTGCTTCGTAAGCATTCCAGTAGAATAAGGTATTTGGTGGCTTATGTGGCCCTATTGGCTCTTGCAGTATGTAGTATAGGTACTCTCATATGGTATCTGCCTGGTACTGCTTTTGGAGCTTCTAGTTACCATGCTGAGGCTAGTATCGAGCAAACTGCAATGGAAGTCGCTTCGGTATTACCTATAGAAACTACTGCCACTGTTCCTGCAAAAGAAAATTACTGGCAATCATTTATCCAATTCCTGGAAGGGAATCTTCATTGGGTGACCATCATCTGGATGTTTGGGGTACTGATTCTCACCTTGCGTTTTTTGGCTGAGCTGGCCTATATCCAGCGTTTGAAGTACCAGCCTGGAGGCTTGTCTATGGATTCACATCAAGACTTGCTCAATAAACTGTCCCGACAAATGGGAATTCAAAAATTCATTGAATTGAAGGAAAATCTGCGTATTGACAGCCCGATGGTAATTGGATTTATTAAACCCGTTATCCTGGTTCCTTTTGGTTTACTAAGTCAGCTGGATACCAAACAAGTGGAAAGTATACTTACGCATGAGCTGGCTCACATCCGTCGTCATGATTATCTCTTTAATCTGTTTCAATCCTTAGTAGAAATTTTGTTGTTTTTTAATCCTGCAACCTGGTGGATTGCAGCCTTGATTCGCGATGAAAGAGAACATTCCTGTGATGAAATGGCTATTGCAGAAACGGGTGATCAATTGGCTTTTGTCAAAACCTTAGCCAAATTGGAAGAATACCGTATCCGCCCTACTTCTATTGCCATGGCATTTAATGGACATAAAGAGACGGGGGTATTGGGAAGAATTAAACGGATTATCAATACAGAAGAGCAGTTCAGAGTGCCCTACAAATTGTTTTGGAGCTGTTTGATTTTGATCTCTTCATTTGGTTTATTTGCCTTCCAGGGTCAGGCCATCTCCTCTCAGGATGTCATGAATCCTCTTGAAAAAGTTTTGCCCCAAGAAGAACCTGTATTGGTGGAAGAAACTTCTGAGGAAACTGCAGAAATGGACCAGCAATCTGAGGAAGCTCCGAAAAACACAACTAATCAGGTTAGCATCACAAAAGAAAACAATAAAGAGGATTTGGGAATTCGGACCATGAATGGAGAAGAGGTTTCTAATGGACTAGACACCCTGACGCCAAAGTTGAAAGAATTAAGGCGCGAATTGATGAACCTGAAGGAGACTTTCCAAAATCAAGAGATGATGATGCAGAAACAGAGAAGTGACCTCAAACAGGCTCAACTTAAATTAGAGCAGGAGATTCAGAAAATGGAAAATGATCAGCATAAGAAGATTTATGAAATAGAAAAAAAGGGACAACAAATACAACTTGATCGAAACATCAAATTGAAAGAAATGGAACTTCAATTGAACGCCATGGAAACAGAGGCCCTGGAGTTTCAATTTAAGATGGAAAAACTGGCTGCTCAAATGAACGAGGAGGGAAGAAGCGAGGAATTAAAAAAACAAATGTCTGTTCTTCAAGAAAAGGTTCTTGATATGGAAAAGAAGAAACGAACTTTCCAAATGGAACAAAATCGAGAAGGACTTGAAATTGATAAGGAATTGCAGCAGCTTAACCACCAAAAATGGCAGCTTACAGAAGAAGCAAAAATAAGCATGAATGATAAGCGGCTAAAAATGTTTGAGCTGGAACAGAAAATGCAAGAAACTCAATACAAGTCTCAAATGCTCCAAAGTGATTTGGAAAATAAAATGCAAAGAGTGCAACAGCAAATTGAAGAGGAGATGTTTAGGATGAGACAGGAGAGAGAAGAGTAATGCTCTAAAACAGGATTCATCACGCTGCTCCAGCGTGATGAATCCTGTTTAATTACCCACCACCAAAAAACACCAAAGGCATATCCAAAAGGGCATGCAATAACACCGCAGCCAAAATAGATCCATCTTTTTCCCGAATAAAACCTAGGGTTAAACCCATAAAGAAGGTAAACAAGGCCCAGGGCCAGGCAGGTGGTATGACAACTAAGGCGTGAATTAAGCCAAATAGTAGGGCCGCCAGGATTAGTCCCCAGCCGAAAGAAACATCTCCAATCTTAAAAGGCTTTCCAAAATATCGGTTGAAAGCGGATTGCAGGTAGCCTCTGAATAGCAATTCTTCACCAAGGCCAACAATAAATACGTAATACAATATTTTTGAAAGGACAGGAATTGCTTCATAGGTCAAATACGCGACAAGGCAGGTGAGGAGGCTAAATATGACAAAAACAATGATCGTATTATTAGAAGTCTGTATACTTTCTCTGGTAGGAAGTCCTCGGGTCACCTTTGGTACAAAATAAAAAACAATCAAAAAGGCCAGACTCAGAGTTAAGGTGCCTGGCCAATCTCGAAAACTCCATCCCAGCAATCCAATCAATAAAAAGGTCATACAGGCAGGACCGGCAATAGACATAGCTCTAATGGATAGCTGAAAGGAGTTACGGAAAGGAGGAAAGTAAATACCAAAATCAGACTTCTGCTTGTAAAAAAGATGAATAAGCCCCAGTGGCAACAAAACCATCAATAGGCATTTCACAAAATATCCAAATCCTACTTTTTGCGAATTGCTAAATTCAAATGGGAGGTTTTTGACATTTAGGATAACCAAAATAATGCCTGCCCAAATCAGAATGGGGAGAACCAGGTCTTTTGCAATTGATTTTCTTTGAACCGAATGGTAAGAATCCATATGCCTTTTTATGTACTGTTTTAATGCATTACGGGAATATAATTGAAGTAAGGCAGAGGAGCTACATGTTAAGGTGATTTATTTGTGAAGAAATAATAAAGTTTAATTGCCGGTAAAAAGACTTAATTTTTTATTAATTATTGCCATTGCCATTGAAATTGATATTGTCATTCTTTAAACAATCCATTCACATAAATAGCCAGTGGAGGCCGCTGATTGATTTGCCAAGTACCAAAACTGTTTTCTTTGCTATAGATGGTAGTATTCTTATTTTTTCCATGAGTGAAAAAGAGGTGATTTTCCCCTTTCTCGGCATACCAAACCCTAACCCATTCCATGGTAACCACGATTGGCCCATTGACCCAAAGATTCCTATCTTCCATATTTAGGCTGATCCACTTTTGGCCTTTTTGCGAGCGTACAAAAGCAGGTTTTGTGAGCATACTTTGTGAGGGGAAATCAGACTCTGACATCCGATAAATGTTCACCCTGAATAATACACTATCAACAGTATTAAACCTTAAATGAAAATTCACATCTTTTATCTTGTATTCTCCTTCAGGTTTAGGGATAAGGATGCCCCACTCACCGCCCCATCCAAACTCATCATCTCCGGATTTTCCGGTGGTGGTTTTAGAATTTTTATAATTACCTAGCTTTCTGGTATCAAAATTATTTCTGCTGCTGACTACAACTTCCATTAAGTCAAAAGAAATAGGTTCCAGTTTGATCTCTAAAAAGGAAGTTCCTATTTCCCTTAAGGAGATTTCGTGACTTCGATAGCCTAGCATTGAAAAATGCAGGCTTTTATTACTTGAGATACGTCCAAGATTCATTTCAAAGCTTCCATCTTCTTTGGAAATGGTTCCCATATTGCTATCCATTATTCCAATATGAACGAAGGCCAATCCTTTTTGGGTTGTAGCGTCCATTACCTTTCCTTTAATTGTTTGGGCAGAAACACAATTCAAGGATAGTAGAGACAAAAAAACTATTAATTGACATAGTATTTTCAAATGATCCTTAATTAAGCTTTTTAGCATAGTGGCTTTTATTTTTTAATTTAAAATCTAGGATATGATTAGTTTCTTGAATAGACTTTTTCTGGTTTTTACCCTTTGGGCCATTCTGGGATTTTGATGCCTTTTTTATTATGATTGATGATATCAACCTCATTATCCCCTTCCCAAATACCAGGTTTTAACAAATCCTTACTATTATCCATTGAACAGAAAATTAAAATAATGACAATTATGTTTATGAGATTCTATAATTTTTTAAACCATAGATTTCGTATAGCATCGTTTTTTACATAAAAGCCGTTTATGTTTTGATGTTCATCTGTAGTGAACTCGATACTCTGCATGAACCATTGATCTCCCCAAAATAAATTGGAAAGGATAGGAGAATAATTGATGTCGCCGGTTTTTACATTATTAAAAATCAGATTGTTTTTTTCTGCCCTTGCTGTAAAGCAAATATTGTATTCTTTATTTAAGTAAGTTCCTCCAAAACCTTCAGTTATTTCTTCCTTGGAATAACTTATGGGAATATATTTTTCAAATAATATGGGCTCGGCACCATCATATTGGTAGATCATGGTTTTCTCTTTTCCTTTGGGGAAAATGATGTAAATTTTATCATCAAACTGGACCTTCATCTGAAATTTATTATCCGATAAAGGGATGAGAGGAGACTCATAACCATTATGCCTCACATATCGCAAGGTGTCATTTTTTACCTGTATGATCCTGCTTAATTCTCCTTCTTGATCCCAATAATATCCTTCAAATTGCTGCAAATGGTCATTGGTCAAGGATTTGGTTTTTAATTGGCTAAAATCTGTAGTCTCGGGTTCTGTAAAAGCATTCCCTAAAATATGATGGGCTGAAATTACGCCAAGGTATCCATTGTATCCGCTTCCATCATTACTTAAGGCAATGGCTGTGAAATTATGCTTTGGGAATTTAAAAATAGAGGCATCATATCCACCAACACTTCCTGTTAAGTAAGTAGAGAATACTCCTCTTTCATAATGCCCAAATAATTGTCCCAATGTTAGCTCTCCTAAACTGGTGCTATTGCTTCTTCCATTTGCTAGTTGGATAGGAGTGCTCATTAATTGAATAATTTGTTGCTCCTTACCACTGGCATTGGCAAGGTGATTTTCCCAAATAATCAAGTCTTCAATACAGGAATAGATGTTATTTATTCCCAGAACAGTGTTTGAGGAATAGTCACGGACAAAAATTCCATTTCGACCTCGGTATGCATTTGCTGCGGTGGGATTTAGTAGACTCGGATCTTCAAGGACTTTAGTTTGATTCATGCCAAGAACTTGGAATACCTCTTTTTCAAGGTACTCTTTAAAAGATTGCTTGCTGACGGAAGCAATTAATTCCGCAATTAGTGCAAAATTAGTACTTGACCTGGAATAATCTGTGCCAGGCTTAAATGCCAAGTTTTTCTGACGAGACACAAGCTCCAGCATATCTTCCTGTGAAAAAGGGGCACCCAAATTCCATCCACAAATGGATTTTAATACTTCATAATCATAAATTCCGCTAGCACCATAAAGCAGATCTTTGATGGTGATGCTCTCATTAAACTCTATTAAGGCACTGATGTATTTCCTCACATCTTCGTCAAGAGATAACCTTCCTTCTACCACTAATTTTAATAAGGCATAGGAGGTAAAATGGGCAGATAATTGACCAAGATTAAATTGGGTTTTTGAATTAATGGGTACTTTATTTTCTATATCTGCCAAGCCACAATTTTTTTCATAAACCAGCTTCCCTCCTTTGATAATGGCAAAAGAGACACCAGGTGTATTGGACCCAGACCAATCTTCAAAGAGCTGATCCACTTTTTTTTCTAAATCTTCAGGAAGCTGAGATTGGCCATGTGAAAGTGTAGTTAATAGGCTTATTGAAAACAGATTAAAAAGGAAAAGGTATGCTAATTTTTTCATCATTGAAATTTTAGCACAATACTAGCTTATTGAAAATGAATTAAAATCCTGAAGGATAATTCAGGAGTACGGAAGTGTACTTTAGGAATTTTCAATGGCAATGTCAATTTCAATGGCAATAGCAATGGCAAAAATTCTTTAAGAATTGCTATTTCTAATTATTCCTCACCAAATATAGATTTCATATATCTGGCTGGGGTTGTTCCTGCATGTTTTTTAAAAGCGGCATAAAAGGCAGATTTTGAATTGAAGCCACAGTCATATCCAATTGCTTCAAAGGAAAGTTTGCTGTTATTTTTTATCAATTCTTTTGCTGCCTGGATGCGTTTACTATTCAGGTAATTGGAAAAACTCACATTCATATTATCATTTAACAAAAGGGATAGCTTATTGGCCTGTATTTTTAGCTGTTTGGCTACTTTAGGCAAGGTTAGATTGGGGTCTTTATACCATTCCTCCCCATTCATTAGCTGTTCCAGTTGATGGATGAGCAGTTCTGCTTCCTTGGAATCGATTCCATTCTCCTTAAAACGAGGAGGTTTCAGAAAGAGCAATTCATTCCGTTTTTTTGCAAATAATAATAATAAAATAAGGAGGTAAAACACGAATGAAAAGACCAATGCTCCAGTAATATAGGAAGTATGATATGCAGTATTAAATGCCAGGCAGATCAAAGCATTACCTATATAAATACTCAAAAGCCATAGGCGAAAAGAGGGGATACTCTTTTTGGCTTGCCTGATTTTATCATAATTTTTCCAGATAAAATAGCCAGCTAAGAGCACATATGCAATCCACTGCCAATAAATGATCTGGATGAGCACCGTAATCCATAATTCTTCATATTGTCTTCGGGGAAAAAGAAAAAACAGAGCCAATGCTATAGGAATGAGAATGGAAAACTGCAGTTTGGCTTCCCAGTTTTTTTTATCCAATACTCCAAGGGCCGATTTAACATAGAAATACAACAAGGGGCCGATAAACCAGCAGGCCAGCAATCCGGCTTGGATGTAGGCATCTGGTAAATTATGGTCAAAATAATAGAGGACAGATTTTCCTACTCGTAGACTTAATGCCAACAGAAGCCAGCCTAAGAACTGATGACTTTGGTGTCTGGGGCTGGCAAAAAAGAGGAAAAAAATGCCCAGGATCAAGCCATTAAAGGCCCCCAGTCCACTAAAGAAAAACAACAGTTGGGAATTTAAGTCCATGAAAGTGTTTTGTTGGCAGGCGGTAAAGATAGGGAATTGTAAACTTAGAGAAAGATATGGATATCATATTTAAGACAAATTTTCCAATTACTTAGTATATTACAAAAGGCTCTTATTTACCTTTTCACCATAAAACCTTATTGTCATGAAACTCCAAGTTTTAACCTTTCTAACTTGTTTCCTTTTACAACAATCCTTTGTTTTTTCTCAGTCCTCTGAAATTGAAATGAAATTTAAGAAGATATCCGAAATGTCCTTGGGAACCTGGGAAATTGATACAGAAAAGTCAGATATTTCCCAAACTCCATTTAAGAGTTTGTATTCCAAACAGACCAATACAAAATTGGAAGTTGGAATTGGAAGTGAAAGTAAACAAGTGACTACCATCGAAACCCCAGAAGGACAGAAAATTAATATTGATGCTAGATCGGTTGTTGTTTACAACAAGGCAAAAGATGAATGTGTGCGGATGGTTTATAATAATCTCGGCTTTGTGACATATAATCAGTTAGAAATCTTGGAAGATAACAAGATTAAGTCTATTGAACCTACGGAGAATGATGGCAGGGGAGTCAGTATTTTAACTTTTGACAATGATACCACCGTTCTTGAATTTGAAACAGTAGATAAAGACGGAAAGGTCTTAATGAAAGGAAAAATAGTTTATAATAAAATTGAGTGAACTTATTAATTGAGGGTATTGAGGGGATTCTAATTATTTATTAGTCCTCAATACCCTCAAGTTTATTTTTTAACCCAATGAAAGTTAAAAGACATTACAGCCTCAGAAACGGGCTTCCCTTCTTCGTCGGTAAATACCTTATTTTGAACATGCATTTTTCCCTCCTCTTTGAAAGCTACGATCATTAGGGATGTTTTTTGGCCTAAGGAATTTGACTCTTCAAAGTGCACGCTGCCATCGGATTTTAATATTCCAAGACCCTCTACTGCACCACTGTTGCTATAATTTCCTATAGAAACCATACATTTTTTTGCCTTGTCATAAGAGGTAGTATCAGTAGAGAAAATTTGCCATTCATCAGAAGGAGATTTAGACCAAATAGTGCTGATGTATTTATCTCCCTCCCGTGTATTGGTCATTTTCATTTCAGGCGCAGGGAATTCATTACCTTTTGTAAATTCAAAACTTTCTTTAACTACTATCCAGTCTCCCAGAAACTTCTCCATTGCATTCTGGTAATCTTTCTTTGTTTGAGAAAATAAAAGGATAGGACTGAGTAAGGATAAACAAACGAATAGCTGAAGTTTTTTCATAACTGATAATTTGGATTTATAGGATTGTTGACCTCTCTAAAATAAAAAGAATTTGGGAGCTGTGCATTGATTAGTTATCATTAGCGGCTGATGTATACTGGTCCTACTGATTTTTGCTGTTATTTATCGTGTAATAAACAGTGAGGATCAGCTTAATCAGCGTTTAACAGTGGCTATATGCTTTCTAAATTAATCATATAACTAATCAATGCACGGCTCAAAAAACTGCCACGAACATAATGATAATGGATTAAATGTAAACTGATTTATCCTTAATCAATCCTTATCATTTTTTGCTTTGAGATCTTCTAAAAGTTCTACCTGCCTTTCCATTAATACATTCATATTGTGCAATAATTCAATCTCCTTTGGCGTAACTTCTGCCTCATTTTTTGGATCATCCGCTTTTTTTCGGAGCGAATTCATAAATTTTACCACTAAAAAGACGGTCATCCCTATAATTAAAAAATCTACTCCAGCTTCAATAAATTTACCATACCCAATAGCTATTTCCTCAACAATGGGTACTCCATCTTCATTTATTCCTTTTCTTAAAATGATCCGATTGTTCTCAAAATTTACTCCGCCTGTCAATAATGAAAGCGGAGGAAAAAAAACCTCTTTCACTAAAACATCTACAACCTTATTAAATGCTGCCCCAATAATCACACCAATGGCAATGTCAATCATATTGCCCTTTACAGCAAATTCTTTGAACTCTTTAAAAAGTTTAAATTTCATTTTTTTCTTCTTTGATGATGATTTTGTCATTTTGTAAACCAGATGGAAATGTTAAATCAGTTAGAAAGTTGCAAAAAATATTCCTAATGTCTTTCCCTCACTATAAGTTTTTGAAGACAAAGAGGTTTTACAAAGTCCTAGCCTTATATTTATTGACAAATCTGCCTGTTACCTTAAATATTATGATGGATGAAAACACTGCTGCTAAATTTGATTCTTTTCAGTGCCTTTCATGGTTTTATTTTAAGTATTATCATTTTTACTAAGCGAAAAAATGGAAACTCTTCCAATCTCATTTTCGCTGCCATTTTGTTTTTGTTTTCACTTTATCTGTTCGAATTTTACAGCGCCTTTAATGGGATTTGGCCCCCCAAACTGACATTCCTTACCTATCCATCATTATTTTTTATTGGCCCTCTTTTTTATTTATACCAAAGTTCTTTAAAAGGTGAAAAATTAGAAAGACGAACCAAGGCGAAACATTTACTTCCTGGCTTGCTGGTATATTTAGCATTTGTCCCATTTTATATCTTAAATATGAGTCTACCACTTGGCTCTTGCCCGCTTGCATGGATGACTGATAATGGATTGTCTTATATCAATTATCTAATAACTCCAGGCCTGTTTCACTTTTATAGTTTGATCTTTATTGTGTATTCCTATGTCAGTTTTTCATCAACTCATAAAAAAGAATTGCTCCAGAAAAGGTCAAATAATGGTTTATTTGAAACAAGGGGTAAATGGCTTAAAAAACTACTTTTTGTCCTTATCAGTTTCTTTCTTTTTTCAAGTATTATTGAATTAAGTGGCGTTATTTTTCCAAGGCCCTATTCGGAGGTTTACCCCATTGTCCAAAATGTAGTATTGTCTCTAATTATTCTTGGAATTGGCTATTGGGCCTTTGTCATTCCTGCTATTTTTTCCGAAGTCAAGCAAATACGGAAGGGAGTAAAATATGAAACTTCTTCCCTAAGCAATTCCGCTGCTAAAGAAATGGCATCTAAAATCATTGACTATATGGAAAAAGAAAAGCCTTATTTAGAGGAGGACATCTCGATACAGTTCCTTTCTGATGCTTTGGGAATTCCTAAACACCATATTTCACAAGTGGTTAATCAAGAGTTGAACCTTTCTTTTTCTTTTCTGATCAATCAATACCGAATTAAAGAAGCAAAACGATTACTTAGTCAAGCTAGCAATAAGCTAACGGTTTTTGAACTGGCTTATCGCGTAGGCTTTAATAACAAAGTTAGTTTTTACAGAGCCTTTAAAAATAGTACTGGAGAGTCTTTTAGTGATTTTAAAAAAAGGTTATAATTTATTGTTAACCTAACCTAAGCCCGCAGCGCGGGCTTAGGTTAGGTTATTTTATTTCTGTCTAAGCACTGATTCATTTGTTAAAAAATATTAAATATTAAAGTGAAAAAGTAACACTTAAGCGCGTGTTACTTTTTTCTTATGGAGGCCAATAGTTTTGTATGAAAAAACATGAATTTAAAATCCACACCAATAGCTTTACTGGTCTTCTCACTAATGTTCTTGGGTTCTTTTGAGAGTTCTTATGCCCAAACTTCTCCTGCAAATACACCTGCACCCAGGAGTCAGCACGCCTCAATTAGTCAAACAATAGGAATTACAGAGATAACGATTTCATATTCAAGACCTCAGGTGAGAGATCGTAAAATTTGGGGGGCATTGGTTCCTTATGGCTACAGATCCTTTTCTATGATTTCCGGAAAACCTGACGCTCCCTGGCGAACAGGTGCCAACCACATTACCACCATCTCATTCCAGCATGATGTAAGGGTCAATGGGCAAAATTTGAAGGCAGGAAAATATGGCCTCTCCATGGCTGTTTTTGAAAGTGGTGAAGTAGATATCATATTTAATAAAAATACCGTAGCCTGGGGGACCTTGGGTTATGATCCAACAGATGATGCCCTTAAAATAAAAGTTCAATCTGAAAAAGCAGACGCCTTCAAAGAATCAATGGCCTTTGAGTTTTTTAATGGGAATTCAAGTTCAGTAGAAATAGCCTTAATATGGGAAAATAAAAAAATACCCTTTCAAGTCGAGGTGGATACCAAGGAAATTGTCTATAAAGGCCTATTAAAAGAACAGGCAGCCTTTAAAGCTTTTTCTACTTTTCCGGCTTGGAATATTGGCGCAGCTAGTTACCTTATGAGCACCAATTTTCAGTTGGAGCAGGCAATTGTTTGGATGCAGCCAGTTATTGGTACAATCGAGGCACCAACCAGTTTCCGTAATTTCCCAAATCTTACCACCATGGCTAATCTATTACTAATGACAGATAAGCCTGAAGAAGCTTCAAAATTGTTAGATGAAGCATTCGCAATTGATGCAAAAACCATTGGAGCTGGGACCATGAATTTTTATGGCCGACAAGCCATGACAGTAGGGGAGGGCTTCCCTGATGTTGCCATCAGAGCCTATCAATTCTTGGAAAATAACTATCCAAATATGGAATGGCCTGCCAAAAATGGTCTGGCCAATGCTTATTCGGCCAAAGGGGAATATCAAACAGCCTTAAAACACCTAAAAGAGGCAAAGGAGTTTGCTCCAAAAGGATTTAATGTTGAAGCTTATGAGAACAAATTAAAGAAGTTGAGAAATAGTGAAGACATCAATTAATGATTCCACTATTTCCTCTTTCCTGTCCATCTACCTTGTACAGGGGGGTAACAATTGACAAAATTAATACTACCTCCTTTTATGCTGGCTGTCAGATTTTTAGACTAAATTGCTTTGGAAAAGCATAATATTCATAGAAAGGAAATAGTGCGAACAGAAAAGCTCCAGCCATACGGCCCGCAGGGCGGAGCGTAATGAGAGGAATTGGTTTTCTTTCATTACGCTCCGCCCTGGGGGCCGTATGGCTGGAGCTTTTCGTTCTTTTTATTCACACAGCTAACAATATTTTTGCCCTTCCAGGGCATTTAAATAAAATTAATCTATGCTTTGAGTGGCGGCTAGGATTATCAGAACATTCACCTCTGAGGAAAATGATTTCAAGTGACTATTCCAATTTAGCTTATAATTTGCAGTACTTGCCTTTATCTCTATCTATCTCCAGATCTATTTTTCAACAAAACTCTGAATAACCTTCTTTATTTCCTTATTGGATGCATCAGTTTCCATGTCGAAAAGATGCTGATAAAGGCGTTTTTCTTCCACTTTGGACTTAAGCTGAAGATCTTTATTCTTTGCAAAAAGGCCATCCCAGCTTTTGCGGACCAATGACCACATCTCAGCATTTTCTTTCCACCAGTCAATAGCGGCTTGACATTTAGAGTCGTCTACCTTCTTATAAGTGTTTAAGCCTTTTTCTTTAGCCAGAACAAAATCTGCTTTTCCATTTTTACGAACGATTTTGTCATTATCCTGATCATGGATCCAGCCAAAGTCTGTAATTTCATGCCGGTTTCCCCTTTTGGTGACATTATAATCGCCGCGTTTGGTGTATTCTCTACGGGGTAGGGGAGCATCCGTAACGCATTCCCAATAGCTTTTGTCATCTACATGTACCCAGGAAGCAGATCCTTCATACCGAGGGCTGTCGTCCACCTGATAAACTTTTTGAGTCCATTGTCCTTTTACTTCATCCTTTGGTTTTTTAAGGTATTTCCAGTTGTTAGGAGTATTGAACATATAGAATTCAGTGTTTTCATAAAGCCAGTCCTGTCTCCAATGTTTGATAACAAATTGCTTTTCTCCTCTACCGGCAACAAGCAGGTGCTGAATGACTATCTTATCATTTTCATCAACTACCAATTGTGCCCATTCCAGCCCTTTGCTGTGTTTAACCTTTGAAGGTTTATACTCTGGATTTTCTGAATAGTTGAAAGTTTCAGCAAAATCAAAACTTACTTCATAGCATCCACACATATCTTTAATGGCTTTTTGATCTAATGCTTTTTTACTCTGGGCATAGTTTGTGTTAATTGCCAAACAAAACAATGCCAGGATTATTGAGACGAATTTCTTCATGATTGTAGAGTGATTTTTTAACATGAATTATATTGGCGTCAATTTATGTTATATTTATTTAGATTAATTTAAAATAAGAGGAAATCAAACTTTTTCTACTAAAAATTACCGAAGTTTAGGTAACGTGGATACCTAAATTTAGGGAGTGAATAATGGCAAGTAATAAGGATGGTAGACTTAGATCATTTCTTTCTAAGCGTCTCTATAGGTCTCTATTTTTCGCTTCCGATTCATATAGGCAACTCCTTTTTCTATCCCTTCTGGTGAAAGAGGATACATTTCAAATATCTGCCTTAAAATATTAGCGGTAAAAGAGCCTGGCCAGTACTTTAGATCCATAGGATTGAGCCAGATGCTTCGACGGAATCGCTTCTCCAGGCTTTGCCAGCCGGCTACGCTGTCATCTGTAAGCTCATAAGGTGCCATATCCGCATCGCCTATGACGAATAAGGCATAGTTTTTATCTAACTGGCATATTTTATCAAGCGGTTCAAAGCTGGTGTAGGAACGGGAAGGATCTCGGTAAGCACCACCATAGATGGTATTGTGGAAGTAGTAGGTTTTCAGGTCGTGGGCAAAACGCCTCTTCATTTTTGAAAATAAACTGGTTACAGATCGGATATATGGTGACATAGACCAACCACCATTGTCAATCAACAAAATGACCTGAATTTTTTGATCGATCTTTTCCTTTATTTTTGGTAAAAAGAGGCCTCCTTCTTTCACCCCATCCTTAATGGTTTGTGGCACATCTAAGATTTGCTCAACAGATTCTTCTTCAATTCCTTTTAGGAAAGCCAGAGCCACATCGATGTTATTATCGGACAATATACCTTTGGTATCTACCGGGAAAAAATTACGATCGCCCAGTACTTTTCGAGCCATTTTACCACCTCCTGTGCCTCCAACTCGTATACCGCCTATGGCTGCCCCTCCATGACCGTAAGGAGAAATACCTCCGGTACCCAGCCAGTGATCTCCTCCAGAATGCCTTCTTCTTTGCTGTTCCATCACCTTTCGCATACGTTCCAGCAAATCTTCCAGAGATAAATCGGAGTAATCCGCGGCACGGTCCACTTTTTCAACCGGATCATCATCCGGCCCGAGGGTATCCGAACGCGAGGGGTCATCTTCATTTAAAATATCCTGACCCGACAGAATATTTTGAATGTCATAGGTGGTCAGGTGAACTTCATCCAGAAACTGATCGATAAGTTGTTTTACATCCGGTTCTTCGGCCATTTCATTTTTAAATCTTAATTTTTTCCAATTTTTAAAGGCATCGCTTCGAGCTATGGCAGCTTCCAAACTTTCTCCTTTTTGGATATGAATGTCTAGAAAATAGTGGTAGAAGGCAACAGTAAAAGGCCCGATATCTTTCGGAGTATTACAGACCAATCCTTTTAATACCCCATATAGATCTCCTAAGGTATTGATCAAGCCTCGTTCCATGCTTTTCTTTAGCAGCAAAAGTATGCGAACATCACCGTGAATTTTATGGTCTCTCAGATATTTTGGCAGACTGCTAAACATGGAATTTCTGTTTGATCTTTTTTAAATCATTTTGCGATTTTATCAAAACGCCTAGTCCTTCTTTTTGATCGATCTTTCTCAAAGCTTCTTCTATTGGAAAATTATGGAGGTATTTCAGCCAATGCAGAAGTTCCCGGGTGGCGGGAGAACGTTCCAAATTGAGATTTCTCATCTGATAAAACAAAGTGATGCTTTTTTCCAGGAGCTGTCCATCTAATTTAGGAAAATGCTTTTGGATAATGGCTTCCATCATATCTGGATCGGGAAAACTAATATAGTGATAAACACAACGACCCTTAAAAGCAGTGGGGAGTTCCTGCTCTCGGTTACTAGTAATCACAATGGCAGGCATATCTGCTTCACTAACTTTGATAATTTGCCCGGATTCAGGTAGCACAAACTGACGATGACTCAAGGCAAATAATAAATCATTGGGAAATTCTCGAGGTGCTTTATCTATTTCATCAATCAATAAAACAGAATTGGGATGGCTGAAAGCTTTAGCTGCAGGCCCCAGCAATACATAATCATCAAGGTTTTCAGTACTTCGGCCTCCACTTTTTAGCGGTTCCAGTCCTTTTTCAATTCTTTGTGCATTTAGGACTTCTACCTGCGAATCTCTTAAATATTTGACATGATCAAATTTAGCCACAAATTGTTCTACATTGCTCTTTGAACCTACTGGGAAGGTAAACAAAGGTAAACTTTGATCTTGTGCGTATTGAATGGGTAGTTCTGTTTTTCCTGTTCCGGGTTCTCCTTCAATCAATAGAGGCATACCCAATACTCTCGAAATGTGAAAGGCTTGTACCAATTCCGGATCACATAAATAATGATCAGAACCTGTCCATATGTTTGTTTGTGCCAAAATTTTTGTTTTAAGGGTAATATAGTCGATTATCTTAAAACAAGAATAGAAGAAAGCTTTAAATTGTTTATGAAAAAATAATGGCAGCCTTAAATTTGGGAACTTACAAATCATCCTGACCTAAGCTCAATTATTTTTAAAAGAGAAAAAAAATAAACTCACGTTACCTTTATTATTATCTAAACACTAGGACTTTATAGCCTTTAAAATGAATCATTAAGCCTCTTTGTAGAATTTTGAATGATATCTTCGCCCCATAAATAAGCCTTAATTTGCCAATAGAAATAATTACATTCTAAAAATGAATAACCATAAAAGCGTTTTTTTCGAGATTATCAGCATAACAAGCCTTTTATTTTTTATAATCGAGTTGGGAGTAGCACAAAATAATTCTTCTGAAGAATTTCCTTTTGAGCAAAGAATTGCATTGTTTGAATATGATAAAAAGGCCGATTTTGAAATAAAAAAAATCAAAAGCGAAAAACGAGGAACAGTTACCATTCATGATATTACGTTCATAGGTATACTTGGCAGGAAACCAATCGAAGCTTATATAGTAGAACCTGAAGGGCCTGGTCCTTTTGCTGGAATTTTATGGGGCCACTGGCTGGGACATCACACCTCAGATAGAAACCAATACCTGGATGAAGCCGTTAACATGGCTTCCAAAGGTGTCATTTCAGTACTTATTAATGCCATGTGGTCAGAACCCTCCTGGTTTGGAAGCCGGATACCTGAAGAAGATTACCAAAGCTCCATTCACCAGGTTATTGAAATGCGTCGGGCTATGGACTTGCTAATAAACTACAAGAATGTAGATGAAACTCGTATTGGGTTTGTAGGGCATGATTATTCAGGGATGTATGGTGCCATTGCTGCAGGGCTTGAACCACTTGCCAAGACCTATGTTTTTATTGCAGTGACATCTAGTCTTTACGATTGGGCATTTTTAGCCAAACAACCCAAATCCAAAGTCCAGTATATCCGACAAAATGCTGTTTTTGAATTGACTGATTTTATTAGAAAACTTAAGGGTAGTGTATTCTGTCAATTTTCAAATAATGATCCCTACGTTTCAAAGGTGGGTAGTAATCTGTTTTTCAATGCCCTTACTTCAAGTGATAAACTGAAAAAGAGATATGATTCTGGTCATTTTATGGGTGGAAAGGACGTCCGTTCTGATCGAGAGAGCTGGTTAATTGAACAATTAGACTTGAATTAGGATGGTATTAAATGGCAGCGGACGCTGCCATCTAATACCATCCTAATTTTATCTGCCACCCTCTATTTACTTTTCCTTCTTTTTTGATTCGTCTTATTATTGGAGGGGTAATAATCCCAAATCACATTGGAAATTTTCCATTCTCCATTCAGTTTACACAAATGAATGTATTCAATCCATTCCATTCTTCCTGGATAGCCCGTATGCAATTTTACGCTGGCAGTATTTGAAAAAGCATCTAAGATCTCTACTTTATTTTGTTGTTTTTCTTTGGGGAAAGCAGGTTTCCTGGCCAACATGGTCTTCAACTGATCCATTGACATGTCCTCAAAATAGAGCCCCTCCTGGCCCTTCTTTTTTGAAATCCCTCTTTTGGCAAGCTGTGGGTGTAAATAGCTGAGCATTTCATCGGTTTTATTTTCAAAGAAGTTCTCAATGTA
The DNA here is from genome assembly GCA_028285545.1 of Saprospiraceae bacterium. Taxonomy (GTDB): domain Bacteria; phylum Bacteroidota; class Bacteroidia; order Chitinophagales; family Saprospiraceae; genus JANQPA01. Next base: position 198,541 of record JANQPA010000036.1, read on the forward strand.
GCCCAGTACAGTGTTTTCTATAGATTTTTGATCTTTTGGATTTAATGTCTTGGAGGAATTTTTGTCAACCTTTTGGGCGACCTCTTTAATGACTTGCTCATAACTGGCAGCCTTTTCAGGGTGTTTCTCTCTCAAAGAACTTAATGCGAGCAGGTGGGCCTGGGTTTTGGCCTGGCTGGCCACAGTAAAAATATCGGGTACGACGCCGATGCCCTGAAATTGTTTTCCATTAGGAGTTACCGAGGTTCTGGTAGAAACGGAAAGGGTGAATCCCTCGGAGAGGTTAAATAAGGAATTGGATCTACCTGCTCCCTTACTGGTTTGACCAATAACCTTAGTTCTTCCTATTTGCTGAGTGTAAAAAGCAAATCCTTCACCGGCAGATCCATTTGGATAATCACTTAAAATATATACTTCTTTGTCTTTGTTAATAGAACCGTATTCTGTTTTGGCAGACATGGATTTGGAAGAACCATTTTTACTGTAATAAGTCGTTAAATGGGTAGGATTTTCGATAAAACTTCCAACGATATAGGCCATGGCATCGCCAGCTCCCCCTCTGCATCGGCGTACATCAAAAATGATGGCATCGGCAGAAGTAGTTTCTTTTAGTACCTTATCGTAGCCTTCTTTTGCATATTCCAGAGGGCCAAACATAGGAATTTCAATAAAAGCAATGTTACCGGGAAGCTTTTCAAATTTCAAAATATTTTTAAAAGCATTAGGATCTGGAATTGATCGTACCATTCGTCTTTGAGCAGGAAGGTTGCCTTTGTCGCCTTCTTTTTCTAGCAAGTACAGATGGAAATCCCCACTTAGGGTCTGTAATTCTTTGGTAAGAGCTTTAGCGTATTGGGAGGAGCTGGTGAGGTGGTCATATTTACCATTATCAAGATTAGTCTTTAGTTGTGTTGTTAGCCGTTTTTTTAAATCTGGAATGATGTAGTTATCAGCCAGCGTGTTGATTATTTCCTGGGTAAGGGCTCCTATTTGTTTTTTAGATAAATCATTGTTCTGTCCAAATACCATTCCACATAATACCATAAATAAGAGCAAGAAAAAAGTACGAATTGAATTCGAGTTCAAAGTTTGCATATTTAGAAATTTTAATTGTTTATCCAAATTTCTTTTTCAGACTGAAGAAAGGCAAATTCAATGTGCATGTCGCCTAATTGATCTTTCCAAAGGCGAAGTTTAAAGGTTCTTTCCATTGAAATATCAAAAACAGGGGTTGGCACCGTAAATCCTGTTTTTTACCCAAAAATCATGGAATAGATTGCCGGTATTGCATGGAAAAATTTTATATGGAAAATCTTATTTGAACAATAAAATTTGGTTAGATAATAGATTACTAAGCCCGAAATGAAATGTAGGGATTGGTAAGCTATTGGATCGCAAAGGCTTACCAATCTTTCCAAGCGTATTGATTACCCATAAGTGATTAGTTCTTTGACATATTGAATGTATTAAGTATTAGGCGGAATTTGGCTAATGCAATCCACATTGTTTTCAAACCGG
>JANQPA010000049.1 GCA_028285545.1 Saprospiraceae bacterium
GCTGTTTAAATTTAATACTTCTGTTAATATGAGGCTGTTTTCCAGCTATATTTCGTTCCCAAAATACTCATTTAGCACTGCTAAACTCTGTTTTTGGGGTCTCATCTAGCAGAAAAACAGCCTCATATTATTCAAAAAACTAAATTTAAACAGCTTCTGAGAGAGGAAGTAAGGTTAAAGGATTTTATCTAAATATTTCTTTTCCATTGTTAAATAATATCTTTTCATTAACCTAAAGTAAGATCTAATCTCGTAGAGCTGATTATCTGTTAACCCACCCTCATTTTCAAGCTGGATGCCTGCTAAAGCTAGCACTTTGAGGCGCACATTAGCTCGAAACAATTTGTAGTATTGAAAAATGCCCTCGTCTTCAGCCAATGGCATGCAAGAATAAATGGACAAATAGGATTTTAAGAATTCCCGAGATAAGTCCTCCTTATTCTTGTGATCCAGATCCATACAAAAAAAGGCAATATCACTGAGTACGTCAATTTGGCGGTGATCGTCGTCAAATTCAATACAGTCAAAAATGATGGGGTTTTCCATCAAGAATATGTTTCTTGCGTGCAAATCCCCGTGCCCATCAATAATAAAGCCCAGCTCCGCTCTTTCTTTAAATCGTCGACTATGCTGTTTGGTAAAAGAGCTTGAAAATTGAATTATTTCCTGAATTAATGTTTCTGATTCTTTACCGAGGTACTGGCCAATAAAGGCCTGTGTAGATATTAGATCTGCAAACTTTAGATGAATACTTTTTGCATAATCTCCTAGAGGAAATATTTGATCTGTGCGTTGATGAAAATCTGCGATCTGGATAGCTATCTTTCTGACATCTTCAGTTGTTACCTGATTTTTATTCAGCAAAATGTCCATCTGCCGATGATGATCCATTTTTCTCATATAAACAACATAATCAACAATTGTCCCCTCTGCAGCACCAATTGAAAACCGCCCCCCCTGTTCTTTAATAGGCAGTACTCCCAAATACATGTTTGGCGCCAGCCGTTTGTTAAGCAGGTATTCTCTTTGACAGAAATGATGACGACTTTCAAGAGTTGAAAAATCCAGAAAGGAAAAGGTAATGGGCTTTTTGATTTTGTAGGCAAATTGATCTGTAAGAATAACCCAAGAGATATGAGTTTCAATCAATTCAACAGAGGTAGGAGCATCAGGAAAGCCTTTTTGGTGAATAAGTTGTTGGATTTCTGAAATTTTCATTTGGGAAAAGAATAATAAGTCATTGTACTTTCAACCATTTCTTCAACAGATAATAGGTCGGATTGCAAGGTAAGATGTTCCCCTTCAATCGGCTCAAAAGCTTCTTTAATTTTTAGATAAACTTCATAATCAGCCTCACTAAATTCCCTTTTTTGACTTACCCTTTCTTTAATAATTGGCTCGTCTGCTTTTATTTCCACCCAGAAAATTGAACAGTTTAACTCTTCTGCCAAATCTACAAAAGGTTCTCTTAGTTCTTTCCTAAAAAAAGTCCCATCTACTACAACTGGAAGGCCTCTTTTCAAACAAGATTGGGTGTGCTTAAATAAGGCTTCATAAATCATTCTTTTAGAAGCTTCATCGTATTGGCCTCGCATATTCAATTGATCTCGGATGATATCCGTATTAAAATGCCGTCCACCGATTGAATCCGCAAGCGTTTTGGCATAGGTTGTCTTACCAGTACCTGGTAATCCAGTAACCATAATTAACATACTGCACATGTTTATCTGATGATAAAAATAGGTTTATCTGAGTTTTTATTTAAAAACCGCTCAGTCACACTGCCAAAGAAAAAGCTATTGATGGCAGAATGCCCCTGAGCTCCCATGATAACTAGATCTACATTTTCTTTTTCAACATAGTCAGATAAATGTTCGGCTGTGTTATTAAACATATTTTCCACAAATACAGGTAAGATCTTGGCCATTCCCCAGTCATTTTTGTTTACAAATTCATTATATGCCTTTTTGGCTGAGTCTTCCAACATTTTAATAAATCCTGTATTCTCTGTTGGGCGCATATAATAATCGGCAGGTGGTAAATCAATAATATGTACTGCGTGAATATCGACTTTTTCAGAGGATCTTTTTTGGATATCTAAGGCTACTTTAAGAGCTCTTGCTGAATTTTCTGAAAAATCTAAAGGCACCAAAATTTTATGAATGGAACTGGCAGAATTTTCTGGAACAAATAAGATATTTGATTTTGCGTGTCTGGCCACCCTTTTGGTTGTAATACCACTTCCTTTACTTTCTTGTTTGCGCCCCACCACTAACAAGCCAATTTCCTTTATACCAGCCCAATGAATTAATTTCTGATAGGGCTGTCCTTCGACAACTTCAATATCAAAATCCATATTCTTTTCCTCTCCAAAGGTGCCTTCTATATCCAGCTGGATTTTATTTTCAATTTTTTCGTCCACGGGATATTCTGTAGAGAATAATTTATGAAATTCAATATCCGTATTTCTTGGGAGGGAAACATCTGGCATTATGTGAATGAAATAAGTCTTTTTTATATTGATAAGATCGCTGATTAGCTTAATATATTTCATTACCTGTACATCCATTTCAGACAGGTCACAGGCAATCATCACTCTATTAAATGTGTTCATTATACTTGGTTTATTGAAAATTAATCAATTTGTCGGTTCTTTTCACAAAAAAGAGTCATCCAAAAAAGTTATAATCCCATGAACTTACTACCAAGTATGTTGGATGACTCTACAATATGAGGGGTTTACGTATCTTCTACAGTTTGATTAGAGTTTTCTTCTATTATCAATATATCTTTCAGAGGCTTTGCATTCACTATGGAAAGTCATTTATGTGGGCTGATTTTTGTCAGTAAAAGGTTGGGGTAACTGTATTGTCCACTACAGGCAGGGCTCTTAATTTTCTCCGGCAAAAATGCTTCGTAGAAGCAAAATATTTTATTCCACTTTCCCATTTCCACCTTCCACCTTCCGCTTTCCCCCTTCACACCACTTGGCTAAACAACTGCCCTTCCGGCTTTCGTCTCCAATAGCGGGCATCGAGTGCCATACAGATGTTTCGAATAAAGGGCAAGCCTTTGGGAGTAACTTTTAATTGGAAAGGATTGAGTTCAATCAGGCCATCTTTTTCAAATTCGTCCATTCTTTGTAAACCTTCATACAAACTATCACATACGTCTGATGGATCTTCCCAGCTTGTTTGCAGTCGGCACATTAGATTTAGAATGTGAGATCGAAGGATTTCATCTTCCTGGTTTAGCAGATGGCCTCTGGTAATGGGCCATTCACCATTATTGATTTTGGCAGAATAATCTTCAATTTTTTTCTCGTTTTGGATATAAGCATCCCAGCTATCACTTATTGAAGAAGCACCAAGGGCAATACACAATCGAGTATAGAAAGGAGTATACCCCATAAAGTTGCGATGTAAACTTCCGTCCTCCATCGCTTTATAAAGGCTGTCTGATTTTAAGGCAAAATGATCCATTCCAATTTCAACATATCCTTCTTTTTCCAATAATTCGCAACCCAGTTCATAGAGGGCTCGTTTTTCGGCTCCGGTTGGAAGGTCTGCCTCCGAATAAGCTCTTTGACTGGGTTTGATCCATGGCACATGAGCATAGCTGTAAAAGGCCAAACGATCCGGTCGTAAAGTTTTTAGCCTTGCTATATTTTCCCGAATATGATCTTTAGTTTGCAGAGGAAGTCCAAAAATAAGATCATAATTAATAGATTCGTAGCCCAATTCCCTTGCTTGCCGAGTTACTCTTTCTATCTGCTCATCGGTTTGGTGACGGTTGATAATCTTAAGAATTTCGGGAGCAAAATCCTGAACACCAATACTCAGACGTGAAAAACCTAGTTCCTTCAAAACTTTCAAATGCTCAAAGGATGTTGATGCTGGATGTGCTTCAAAACCAAATTCATAATGACTTGGAAGTTTTGCACTACTCAATATGCCTTCAATTAATCGTTTCAGTTCACTGGGTGCAAAGAAGGTGGGCGTTCCGCCTCCTAAATGTAATTCACGAATAACCGGTGGAGAGGGCAGCAAATCCACATACATTTGCCATTCTTTCAAAACCGTATTAACATAAGGAGCTTCAACTCCGTGGTTTTTGGTAATCCTCTTATTGCAGCCACAATAAGTACAGAGTTGTTCACAAAAAGGCAGGTGAATATACAGGCTTATTTCATTGCAAGACTGAAAAGCCTTTTCCACCCTTAGGGTCCATTCTTCCGAAAGGGGAGCTTCCTTTTGCCAGTAAGGTACAGTAGGATAACTGGTATACCTGGGCGCGGCGATATTGTATTTTTTTAAGAGAGAACTGGATTTCATATTTTTTGCTTTTGCGAATGATAATTACAAGAGCAAATGTACCAGGCAGCCTCAAAGCTTCCAATGACAGTCCTCAGAAGCAACCTTGACAAAAGTCATTATTTTAAAAAAAAATATTACAAAGGGAACTATTTTATTGCTTTTTGACGTTAATTAAATATAGCTAAAGAACATCTATTCCAAGACTTGAAAAAATACACTTTAAAGTGGACAAGAATTGAAAATTACCGTAACTTAGTAAGCATAAATCACACATGACTCAGTGCCTTTTGCCCGAAACATTTTGAGGAAACAATAAAAGCTTTGAGTATCCCCCACTTTACTTACCAAAATCAGTGTTAATACCCTACTCATCAAAAGGATGATGAATGTAACCATAAGCATCACACATATTGGTTGCCTATACTCTGTATAATTCGAGTTTACGATATTGTATTGCTGGAAGTAGTTTTTACCCATTTCATATCAACCAAAACCGAAAGAAAATGATGACTGCTCGCTCCAGAAAAACCTTAATCAAACAGATTAACGCTCTCAAAGAACAAATCAAAAGTTTGGAAAATCAGATCATCCAAACAGAAATAATTATTCACGGATACAATAAAAGATTAGCTTATCACGATAAGTTTAAGGAATCCGGCTTCCGTAAAGTTACCAAACAACAAATACGAAAGGAAGTCGTCCACCTCAATGATGCTAAATTTCAGCTTATTGAAAATTTGCTGGAAAAAAGACAATCCCTAAGCACCCTTCGCGAGGGGAATTTGAGAGTGGCCTAAACACGCAATTAACGAACACGTTTTCTTGACCGTTTCCTTACGCATAGGTGAAGAGTAGGATCAACCATGGGATGTTCAATCTTATATTCTTACTCTTTCACCATGCTTTATTTTTGGAGTGTTCATGTGTTCACATTAGGGATTGCAGTATTGATAAGGATAGTTGTTTATTGGTGCTTTTTTCTCACGCAAATCTCGCTAATTCCGCCGATTAATTTTACATATCAAATCATTATAATATTATAGAATCGTAATATTAAGAATCTACACATTTTCAAATCTGCAAATCCTCACATCATAATCGCAGCATCAAATAATTGCCTTTAAATTTGTACTTTGCAAGGTCTGTACACCATAATGCTATTGCTGACAGCAATTTTAGAGAAAATGAATCTGCAAGAGGAACTCCGTCAAACTATAGAGGAATACGAAAGTATCAAACTGGCGCGATCTTATTTCGAAAATTTGATCACCAGAATAGATTTGATTAGAAAGGAGCAACTCTTTTTAGAGGATATCATTGATCGAAACTCAGGTGATATTGCCAAACTTGAAGGTTTTTCATTAAAAGGTTTATTTTATGAATTGCTGGGTGACAAGGAGTCTCAATTAGAAAAAGCCAAACAGGCCTACCTGCAAAATATCCTTAAGTACCGCGAGCTTAAACGCAGATTAGAATTATCCTATTACGAAAAAGGAATTCTTGAAAAGAAAGTGGCTCGTTTTGATGAGGTTTCACTGCGATTGAATGCCCTGGTGAAAACCCGTGAAAACCTCCTTGATCAAACGGAACCCCGATTGCGGAAGGAAATTAAAGCCCTAAATGATAAAATTGAATTAAAAATCCGGCGTAAAGCTAAGCTTCAGGAGGCCAATAATTTAGCTTATAAATTGGTGGAATACCTGGGCAAAATGATCGACCTTCTAAATCAAACTTGGGTTTGGGGAAGCATCAGCTGGCTTTCACTCCCCAAAACTCGAAAACAATCTAGTATTGATCGAGCGCAGGAATTATTGTATAAAAGTAAACAACTGCTAATCAGATTGGAAGATGAATTGGAGCAACTGGAAAAATTTGCTCCAACTGATGATCCAGCCTTTCAACTCACCCTTTCCAAACGTTTTTCTGAAATTTATATCGAAAATCTAATTTTGGATTGGATATTAAGGGGTAGAATTCGAAATGCCAAAACCAGTATTGCCAATACACGTGATAAGATTAAGTTATTACAGTTTGCCTTCAAAAAAGAAAGTAGGGACATTGACAATTACATCCAACAACTGGAGAAACAAAAGAAACAACTCATCCTTAATAAAAAAAGTAACTAGCTATGAGGGCTTATAGTCTTCGAGAAGCTAAGCAGGCCTCGGATAAAGTGCAGGCTCTTTATTTAAACAAAGTAGAGATCCTGGATTTACAAAATCTCCTCCCCCATCTTAATCAGCTAAAATTATTGGATATTTCCAATAGCAAAATTACTCAATGGCCAGTAACCCTATCCAAATTACCTAAACTTGATACTTTGGTTTTAAATCAAATTGAATTAGGCAACCATCCCTTAAATTTTCCGCCCAGCCTGAAAAAATTAATATTTACAAAATGCAACCTGACTTCCTGGCCTCTTCCATTAAACCAGGTTTTGTCCCTTGATATATTGGATCTTTCCGATAATCTATTAACTAGCCTTCCAAAGGAAATAGTCAGCCTGAAAAACCTAAGCAGACTTTCTTTATCTCAAAACCTGATAAAAAAACTGCCCAAAGAAATTGGAAAGCTGAAAAAACTAAAGACTCTTGATTTAAGCCAAAATCAACTGACTAAACTGGAGTTTTCCTTTAAGCAGTTATCAGAGTTGGAACAATTGAACTTAAGCAATAATCAATTGGAGCAAGTTCCCCAAACAATAGGATATTGTCATAAATTAACAGAGTTAGATATAAGTCAAAACCAGCTTTCGAGCTTGCCTAAAGCTTTTTTTCAACTTCATTTTCTCAGGAAACTGATACTTCACCATAATGTAGTTCGCCGTATTCCCAAAGAAATATCACAGCTAAACTGGTTAAGTCATTTGGATTTAAGTAATAATAAATTAAAACGTATTCCCGAAAGCATAGATCAATGTAGTAAGTTACAAACACTGAGCCTGGCCAAGAATCAATTGTCTAGTATACCTAGGACTATTTCAGCCTTATCAAGTTTGAGAAAACTAGATTTGAGTGAGAATCGCCTGAAATCATTTTCAAAACTTCCTTCAAGGCTGAAAAGTCTCAATTTAAGCACCAATCAATTGAAGTCATTACCTGCTTCAATAGCAATGGCCGACATGATGGAAGTTCTAATTCTTGACAGCAATCAGTTTACCAAGTTGCCGAAAGCCATCTCCAAATTGAAGGTTTTACAAGATCTTAGTCTTCAAAACTTACCTGATGCTTTTGACTATTCTTCTCTATTGGCATTAAAAAGTTTGGAAAAAATTGACCAAGAAAAACTGAGTACCGTCCAAAAGAAATTACTCGTTGATATTATTGCCCTTTCCTCTGAAATTCCTTTAAAACAAACAGAAAAAAAAGCTCTTTTCGACAGACTTGAAAATAATACTGAGGTCTTTTCTCAAAAAAGGTTTCTCGAGCTTTTAAATACAGCTAGTCCTACCCTCTCCCATCTTATCCGGAAAAAAATATTACAAGCCGAAAATTCACATAATTTATATCCCGGCAGTACTTTATTTCTATTGGGAAGTGTAAAATGGCCTGGTAGCGATATCATCAAGCGACTGGAGAAGTGCCAAATAGATATTTCAGATCATGAAAAAGACAGCACCCACTATTTACTTGGCGCTCCTCCCTACGCAAACACCGTTTCACCTGGTCAAAAAACGTGGGTTAATACCTCTCAACTGCTCAGTTTTATGCACAAAAAAGAAGGACATATATGGGAAGAGGACCAATTATATTCACTTTTTAAATTGTTTAATTCAAATCAACTTAAACAGAATCAGCTTGGAATCGGTCTTCTACAGAGTTTGGGGCTCAACAAAATTATTTGGGAAAAGCTTTTTGTTTTTTGGAAAAATTCTAAAAAAATGGAATTTAAAAGTGAAATTTTTAATCTATTAATATGCTATGCAAATGAGGATCAGAGAGTCAGGTTATTTAATTAAGGTCTAATCATAGACCTTCTATTTTTTACTTTCCACCTTAATTTCCTCCATTTTCTTTTTTTCCAAATGATATTTATAAAGTGTGGTAGGCTTTCCATTTTGTCTGGACATGAAAACTATAGCTGAATCATCAGGTAAAAATGTAGGGAGTGCACTATTTTCAGTGTCCGTTGTGATGGTAGTTAGTTTTTTCCTTTCCAAGTCAAAATGATAAATTTGGTTAGAACCAGAGCGACGGGAGGTAAAGACAACTTGATCTCCCTTAGTGGACCAATCTCCCCAGGCATCTAAGCCTTCACTAAAAGTGATGCGTTGGATCTTCTTAAATTTCGAATTGGCTACACATAATTCTATGTCTTTATCAAATAAGGTAGAAAATAGAACTCTTTTTCCATCTTTAGACCATTTCGGATAAATGATCTTATCCAAGCGCTTGCTTAGTAATACAGGTTCTTTTTTTGACCCAAGTTTCATCTTATAGAGTTGAAATGTTCCGTTCCGATTCGATTCAAAAACAATTTCTTTATTAGAAATCCACTGGGGCACTGCATCCGAAGAATCACTCATAGTGAGTCGCGTTTCAATTTTTGTTGTCAGGTCATAAGCATAAATTTCATAATTGCCATCCCTTTTTGATTCATAACACAGCATTTTACCATCTGGTGACCAGGCAGGATGGCTGGCTGTTTTACCATCAGGGCTAATCTGGGTCAGATTTTTCCCCGAAACATCAATAATATAAACTCCTTGTTCGCCTCTCAGATTGGAATCAAAAGCAATCCATCCAGTGGAGGATATGGTAGGATGAAAAAAAAATATTTGGCCTTCTTGTGCCACTAAATTATTAATGCCTATCAAAAAGGCGAAAGGAATGGTAAAAAGTAGATTAAGCTTGTCCATAAAAATAAAAATGTTTGGTTTCAAGCTTAAAAGCTAGCATTAATACGGTAAGAGAACTCAAAATCGACGAGTCAAAAAGTTCAAATAGAAGAATTCGCACTACAATTAACTGCGGTAAGGTAAAATTGCTGTATCGGTTCCATTTTTATTGAAAAAAATAGAATCGATACAGCAATGCAATAATTAACTCAACAAAGAAGAAATTGCCCTGCCTACTAAGTAGAATAGAGGAAAAAAACTAATACAGGCAAATCCTATCCACCATTTTTCTATTGGTTCAAAAGCAGGTGGGGCATCTTTTTCTTCTGGGTCATTGAATATATTTTGATATTTAGTCATGATTCATAGTTATTAATTGGGTAAAAGGTTTGCTTGTATCCTACTTATGCTAAGGCTTCATGCGGAGGCAGGTACGCCTTCAGCCGCTTCTATCATTGTTTTTGCCATAACACCATACACATCTGTCCAAGCTTGTTTTACCTGTGGGGTAAAATCATCACCCAGGCCTATTTCCAAGGTTGCTAGTAAAGCTGCTCCTACATCATTATAATGTACAGGTTTAACATTATAGGAAGCATGTTTTTGCCCCAAATTTTGCAAAATGGGGACCAACTTAGAAAGATTACTCAAGCCGGCTACCGCTGCAGCTAGCATATCGCGCAATTTGTTTCTTTGTCTTCCCATTTTTTCTTTATCAGCCGGGAAAAGTGACTTCAGGGATGGGTTGATTTCAAAAAGTTTATCGTAAAAAATGGCCATAGCCTGGTCGGCAATAGGCAAGACTTTTTTAAAAGAGGTCTGGACTAAGTTAATGGTCGATTGATCCATGTCATTTGATTTTTAAGGTTTGTACTTTACATTACCTCAAAATTCCAATAAAAACAGGATCTACACCTCTACGAATTCCCTTAATTTTGTTTCTATGGGAATTCATATAGAAAATTGATTTCGGGATGAGCTATCCTTTACTTTTTTGGAGGGATGATTGCTTAAAGTAGCTTTTATTAAATTGGGTTCAAGTGTTCAAGTGTTCAAGTGTTCAAGTGTTTAGGGAATTGTATTATTGAAAGTTTAGGTGTTTATTGTAGCTTTTTTTCTCAGGCAAATCTCCCAAATCTTGCAGATAATATTTGCATAATTTGCGTCCCCCTAAGAGTTTCAAACAACTGAAATACTCCAATAATAGCAATACTAAACAAGGAATTCTGGAACAACGGAACCACCCTGAATTTAGGAACATCTCATTTGAAATTGCTTCCAATTCAAGTTTCGGAATGGCTTAGATGGAATCTTTAGTCTTGGTACAGCTTAATTTTCCCATCTAACAAAACGGCAAGTACAGTATAATAGGGGTCAAGGGTGTTTTCAGGTATTTCTATATAGGTAAGTCCAGGATATTTACTCCAGTACACTTTACAAAATACTTCTTGATCTAAAATGGTACCATGACCAACTACCCAAACCCGATTAATCTTATTCTCTACTCCTTTTAATACCACTTTTCCATCTTTGGGAATATCTCTAACATAAAGATATAAAGTAGTGCTATCTTGAGATAAAGCAGTGGGGCCCATGAAACATTCATAAGGAATTCCAGCTTCTACCTGATAAATGGCTTCGCTATGTTTAGAGGTCCATTTCCCTAATTCTTTGAGGATATTTTCCTGTTCTTTTGGAATGGTTCCATCAGCTTTGGGGCCTATATCTAAAAGTAGGTTTCCTCCTTTGCTAAGAACATCTACAAAAATATCCAGCACCTGCTGCGGAGATTTATACTTTTTGTCATTATGCTGAAATCCCCAGGAGTCATTCATCGTCATACACAACTCCCAATAATCGGCTTCTGGTTTATGAATGGGTAGGCCTATTTCTGGCGTAGCATAATCTCCCTGCTCATTTAACCTGGAGTTAAAAATGACACCAGTCTGCTTGTGAGTAAGCAGAGATTTAATTTTTTTCACATTCCATTCTTCGGCGCTGTGTTCCCAATCACCATCAAACCACCATAAGTCGGGAGAAAAGTTATTTTTAAGTTCCTCTAATTGTCCAAAGTTATAAGATTGAAAGCGGTCCCAACGATCTGGGTCATCCTGAATTTTGTAACGCTGAAAATTATTGGTGTGATGAGTATAATCCTTATATGACCAATCAGGAAGTGAGTAATAAAGCCCCACTTTCAAGTCATTCTTCCTTAAAGCCTCCACAAATGGGGTGATGAGATCTCGTTTTGAGGGAGAGCTTTTTAGGGAATTTAAATCTCCATATTCAGTATCCCATAGAGCAAAACCGTCATGATGTTTGGTGGTGATAACCGAATATTTTGCACCACTTTCTTTTATCATGCGGGCCCAATAATCCGGATCATAATTTGTTGCAGTGAATCCGGCTGTCTGTTTCAGGTAATCTTCATGAGAAATATATCTATTGTAGAAAGCCCAGGATTCGCTGATGCCATTCACTGCATATATTCCCCAATGGATGAAAATCCCAAGTTTGGCCTCTTTGAACCACTCCATTTTTTGGTGGTAAGCTATATCGTTTGACTGACTTATATTTTGACTAAAAAGGAAGGAAGGGAAAAGGAGAAGGTAAAAGAAAAGATTTTTCATTTCAGATTAAATTGGTCTATAATCATTTGAGCTACTTTATTAGGCCTGGCCTTGGCTCATCCTCACTACTGCCGGAGGGTCGCTGATGATAATAAGTTTCATTCTATGACCTCCTCTTTTCTCATTTGCCTACTTCCATAATAATTGAAATAAACTCTTCCTGATCAGGATGCAATACATCTTTTTTATCCTTCCATTGGTAATTCAATTTGACAAACAAATTTTTCCAATGATCCAGAGGTCGAAAATACCACTCATAGCCATTTTTGAAATCACGTTTGAGGCCAGCCCAATTTTCTTGTAACCAGGTAGGTTCATCTAAATCAGCAACCAGGGGATGCTGAGGATGAATAGTCTGGATAATAATTCTTCCATCAGGGGTCAGATTAGGTTGTAAACTTTGGAGTACCTTTTCCACGATTTCATTCCCAAATAAGGCGTAGTTAAAAATAATGGTATCAAATTGCCCAAAAGACTCAAGGTTTTCCTGAGTAAATTGTTTGTACTCCAATACTTTAAATTCCCCAATTCCCTTACTTTTTGCAGAAGCAATCAATCCCTCTGCTCCATCTACTCCCAATACTTCCACACCAGTTTTGACAAGAGTTCTGGTAAGCCATCCTTCACCACAACCCACATCAAGCGCTCTTTTGGGTTGATGTGCCAAAACTGCATCAATAATAGCCTGGTTGGTTATCAATTTCCTGGAGGCAATTTCTTCATTATCGATTACCTCTACCCAATGTTGGCTATTAACCCTCCAGGAGTCCATAATCTGATCTTCTTTATCCATAATTGCTTTTCAAGTTATTTAAAAACTGAAGTACCTGCTTTTGATTTTGTAAAATATACACCTTTTTGGAAGATTGGTAATCTTTTAACTTTTCTAAAATTTTGGGTCTTCTGGTTTGGTTATAATTATAAACGTATGCAAAAAACTCCCAGGTCACCCTTTCGATACATCCCTCGGTCATATCTGGCCTGGTTTTGCCAAGGTATTGCAGTTTTCTTTTCAATACCCGATATAAACATAACCATTTGGATCGATCTAAAAAAATTATCCCTTCTGCCTTTTTTAGTCGCATATCCATGGTGCCGCCATAATTGCCATCCATAATCCATTCACTGGCATCGGACTGCTGCTCCACCTTTTTTTCCCAATCCAATTTATCGGGTTCTACCCAATTGGGCTGCCAGTACTGTTGATCCATATGAATGAGGGGAAGGCCAGTTATTTGATGGATTTTTTTGGCTAATGTACTCTTGCCGGAGCCACCACAGCCGATGATCATAATTTTTTTCATACAGTCAAAAAAGAATTAAGTTAGGGTGAGTTTATTATTTTTTCTTCTCACTAAACAGATTAATGGTAAAGTCTAGCAGGCTTTGATCGCCATACTTGCCATGGCCAGGAATAATCATCTCAGCAGATGGATAGGCTCCTTTTATCTTTTGGATGGTTTTTGGCCATTGATTTACATCAGCATCGGCTAAATTCCCTTTCCCAGCACCTATGGATTTAACCATACAGCCTCCAAATATTAATTTTTCACTAGGAATCCAACTTACAATATTATCTAAGGTATGAGCAGCCCCAAAATAAGAATTGATAATTTCCTGGCCTCCAATTTTTAATGTTTGGCTTCCCTCAAATCCATTTTGAGGAATGCTTACGCTATCTGCCCGGGCTAATGCTATTGTCTGATCATTAGCATAAGAAGGGATCCCAGCTTGATGAAAGGCTTCCAAGCCGCCCAAACAGTCGACATGGAAGTGATTTACTACAACAGCCTTGATCCTTACCTTTAAAGAATCCTGAACCCAGTTTATCAATTCTCGAGAGGTTTCATTATCAGTGGGGGTATCAAAAATTATAGCCTCCCCATTTTTTACATAAAGAAGACTATTACAGGCCACCTTGCCAAAATTCCTGAAATTGAGGTAAGACACCAGAAGATAAGTGTGATCAGAAATGGGACTTATTTCCAAATCGTCCGATCGGTAAGTATGGGAAATAACTTTAGGACTACAGCCACAGATTATAAATAATAAACCCAGAAGAATAAAGCCCTGAAATTTAAAGCCCTGACAAAAAACTTGATCAATCACAGTTATTAATATTTTGAAGCATTTGTTGGTAATCTTCCTCGAGTTGACTTTCCAGCTGAATTAAAAAATTTAAAACACGAAGTAAGGGGTCTATATTGCTGTTCTGCTGGAGGGCATCCCCTGCCTTATTGATTTCTGTCTGCACCCGCGCTTGAAGATTATAAATACTTTCCAATTCATATAGGCATTCATAGCCAAATTCATTCAGAATTTCAAGGGATTTGGTAGTTTCCCAGGCTATATCTGATAATTCCACCAATTCCAAATTAATCATGGTTCCTCCCTGATAAATAAATTGGCCATCTTTATAAGGTATTGAATCGACAATCTTAAAAAAGCCTTTAAAATCTCGCTGAATGGTTTGCATTTGTTCAGGGCTGGCAAGGACTTGGGAGGAACTTTGATAATATAATGGTCTAAGCATTTTCAATGCTCCAGTAATGAGTCGGGCATTGGTATAGGAGGTATCTACTTGATGGAGGTTATTGCTAATTTCATCTTTAATCTTGGAGATGGCAACTTGTTTGGCTTTGGAATTATATTTGTTAGTATTCCAGTTATTAAACCAAATAGCTAGATTGATCCCAACAAAAATCAGCAATATTTCTCCAAAAATATACCGCCAATTAAACTTTCTTCTTGTTTTAAAGAGTCTCATCTTTCATCTAGTCTTAAAATCAAGGATTCCAATGGGCCTAATCTAATTTGTAATTGTCCACTGCCTTCATTAATCTGCAATTCAGAAGAAAACTGCTGATATAATTGATCTATTGCTTGGTGATTTCCATCTGATAATCCCCAGGTAGAAACAAGTTCCTTCGGTATTTTGAGGTTCAGATCATAATTTTTTCCAGAATCAAAGTTGGAGACGACCACTAGCTTTTCATCACCTGACCACCTTGCAAAAGAATAAACTTGATGATCATACCCATCCGTCTGTTCTCGATTATAAGCATGAAGGTCAAAATATTCTCCCATCAAAGCAGAACTTTTCAGACTAAAGTTTAAAAGTCGCTGATAAAAATCTCTTAGGTCTTTTTCCTTAGGAGAAAGTTGTCCACCATCAAACTGCTTATTATTCATCCAGCGCTGATGATGTGGTACACCAATGTAGTCAAAAATGGAAGTTCTGGTAGGATCGCCAAAGCCTGGTTCTTCAGCTCCTGGTTCCCCCACTTCCTGGCCAAAATAAATCATGGTAGGAGAGGTACTAAGGGTAGTAGATACCACCATAGCTGGTTTACCCTTTACCGCATTTCCCGCAAAATCAGGGCTGGCTATGCGCTGTTCATCATGATTTTCGAGAAAATGCAGCATATGGTGCTCAATATCGGCTAGTCTTTTCTGAATAGGGGCAATATTATCTGTGGATCCCTTTCCTTGCATGATGTTTTTTAAGGTGTCATAAAGCTCAACTTTATCGTATAGGTAGTCCATTTTACCCAGGTGGATATAATCTCGGTACAAGGCAGGCTGATATACTTCTGCTAAAAGAAAAGCGTCCGGGTTTTTCACTTTAATAGAGGAGTTCATAAAACTCCAAAACTCAACAGGCACCATTTCAGCCATATCAAATCGAAAACCATCCACCCCCTTGTCTAACCAATAATAGGCGATGTCCCGAAATTTGGTCCAGGAATCGGGTAGATCCTTGTCTTGCCAAAACTCAAAATGGGCCTGGTGATCCATTTGGTGATAGCCCTCCGGTAATTCCGGAAAGTCTTTAGTGCCATCAGGGCGAATACCATAATTAATCTTTACGGTTTCATACCAATCATTAAAATTGGGTTGAGAAAGTCGAGAGCCATTGCCAGTCCATTTAGCTGGTGATTCTGCAAATTGACCATCGGACATTGGGTGCTTCTCCCCGCCAAGAGGTTGATAATCGCCTTCCGCTTCTGGTACCTGAAAATCTTCACCAGGAATGTAATAGAAGTTATTATCTTTTGCATAAGGCACATTAGTATCATCATTCGCTCCAAAATCGACTACCCCATCGGGGTTCGTTAAACCCTTATAAGCTCTTGCTATATGGTTGGGCACAATGTCAATTAAAACTTTCATTCCTTGCTGATGA
This sequence comes from Saprospiraceae bacterium, assembly GCA_028285545.1. Classification (GTDB taxonomy): domain Bacteria; phylum Bacteroidota; class Bacteroidia; order Chitinophagales; family Saprospiraceae; genus JANQPA01. The sequence goes on from JANQPA010000049.1 coordinate 15,970, forward strand.
GTCCGTTCAATAAGTGCCAAAAATTCCTCCAGTCTCTGGGCTGGGTCTTCAGCCAAATCCGGATTGACATTATAATAATCCTTAACGGCATAGGGAGAACCAGCTCTTCCTTTAACAACATCCGGGTCATCATTGGAAATCCCAAACTGAGTATAATCCCGAATTACGGCGTGATGAGGGATGCCAGTATACCAAATATGACTAACACCTAATTGGCGGATTTCTTCCAGGGCTTTATCTGTGAAGTCATTAAATTTGCCAATTCCATTTTCTTCGAGAGTCCCCCAGGCTTTATTTTTGGTATTTGTATTGCCAAAAAGTCGGGTAAAAACCTGATAAACCACCACTTTTTTTGCGGTATTTTCTTCTTCAGGTTCTTCAATGGTCTGGTTTTCAGGGGTGCAGGCAGGAATAAAAAATATGGCTAGTAGTGCCACTAAAAAACAATACTTCATCGTCGTTTCAATTTCTTTTTAAAATTCGTCAGGCGATTCTCCAACCATTGGAGCTTTTCCGTTCTGGTTGAAGCAAAATTACTGCGCCATTTTCAGCAACAGCACCCAGGATAAGGCACTCGCTCATAAAGTTAGCAATTTGTTTGGGAGGAAAATTAACAACGGCAATGATTTGTTTTCCAATTAAGTCATCAGGAGTATAAAAATCAGTGATTTGAGCAGAGGATTTTTTGGTGCCCAATTCTCCAAAATCTATCCAGACTTTATAGGCGGGTTTGCGAGCTTCCTTAAATATTTCAGCTTTGATAATGGTGCCCACTCGCATATCTACTTTGGTGAAGTCAGTCCAGGTAAGAGAGTTTGTATTGTTTTCTATTTTCATTTTGATATTATTTGATAGATTTGTCGTGCATGCACGACAAATCTATCAAATAATATCATTTCTTATCTTCCTTTAAGCACTTTCGACTCCAACATCTCAATTTGCTTTGTTGCATTTTCATCATTGGGTTTAAGTGTCAATACTTTTTCATACATCTTTAAGGCCTTTTCATACTCCTTGTTTTCAGCATAAGCTTCCCCCAGGCTATCATAGACATTGGCATTTCTTGAAAATAACATAGCATTAACTCGAAAAGCAGCGATGGCTTTTTCTAAATCCCCGCGACGCATCAACACATAGCCATAAGTATTTAATGCTTTATCATTGGGAGTGGATTTATACACTTTTCGGGCAAATTCTAATATCACCTTATCTTCTTTCGGAATTCCATTTTCTTTGAAGTATTCATCCATTTGATGAACTACTTTATAATTAGGGTCTGAAGGCAGGCCCGAAAGGATCTGGGCAAAATCCATTTCCAGTGAGTTGACCGGAAATTCCACTATGCGTCCAATCTCCTTTCCTTTTTGGTATACGATAAATGTGGGGACTCGATGAATTAATTTTCCTCGCTCTTCATGATTTGGACTTTGCTTATAAGCATCCTGCGTTTTATCCAGGTTAATGAGGCGGATATTTTTTTCAGAAAAACCTATCTCATCCAACATTTTATAAAAACGAGGAACTTCACGTTTGCTATCTCCACACCAGGTACCCATAAAAATATCAATACTTACTCCCTTAGCTTTTCCTTTGATTTTTTTTAGCAAAGAAGCATTTGGTTCGTAGTTAGAGTAGTTATAAGTAAACCATTCTTCAAAAGCTTCATGTTTCAGGCCCTCCCGATCACTCAAGCCGATCAGATCTATTTTTCCATTGGCCCGAGTGATGGTTTTATTCATTTCCTGAGCAATAATATTGGAAGTAAAAAAGAATGCAAAACACATAAATAAAAGCTGTAGGTTGATTGTTTTCATGATTTTTTCTGCAATAATAAATGATCTACCTCAGCAGTTTTTCCAATGAGATGTTAATGCTTGCAAATGAAATGTCAAGGCTAAGGATCTGACGAAGTATTACTTGATAAAGAATCTATGGGGAGCCAATTATCTTGATTTTCATCATAGGCCAGAGTTTGAAAATCCCAGGAGGACTTGTTTATTCTGATGAAGCTATAGTGGATCCCATTAAAATAGCGGGCATCGTTTTTTAGGTTCTCTTCATTTAACCTTTTAATAGATCTTCCATAGGGATTTACAAAATTGGAGATGGTAATATACTTCGTATGTTGCGGTAAAGGATTTTTAAAACCGGCCTTTTGGAAGCCACCTTTTAAGTAACGCAGGTAAAAATGTTCGTGGCCGTTTAAAAACAAATCCACTTTATATTGGTCAAATAATTGAATAAGCTCCTCCCGAATATCCTTAAAAACCAGATGTGGATCATCTTCTCGTGCTCTGCCGGTAAATACTGGATAGTGAGAACCTGCGATCAGCAATTGTCCCCGATATTTATCCTGATGAAAGGCAAGTTGTTTTTCTATAAATGTTAAAAGACTATCCCGGTTTTTGTCTAATCCATCAATGCTTAGTAAAGAAAACCCTTTTTGATGGATAAAATATGATCCAGTGTTTCCATGAAAGGTTGCTTTCTCCAAATGAGGGAAATGATCAAGGAGTAAATCTTTTTTATCTGTTGATTCATATAAATCAAACTGAACCGTATTTAAATTGGCAAGGATGTTATGGCCAGGATGAAAAATTCCTTGCTGGACAATGGTCTTATAGGAATCATGGTTACCAATGACAATATAAAAACGGTCTTTAAGGTGGGTAGGAATCTGCCTTTGCATGTAATCCCATTCCTTGTAGGGAAGAGAGAAATGACCGATTTCTTGCTCCAAGGTATCCAAAATTCTTAAAGACAATCCTTCATTATAGTTGACCCAGTCGCCAGTCTGGATGATATAATCCGGCTTTTCTCTTTCCAATACTTCTTTGAATAGCTGCCCAAAAAGGAGGGTATCCATTTGCTGGTTATTCCAGGATTCTTCATTATAACGATTTAAGTCGCTGGCCAACTGGACATCTCCTATCAGTAAGATTTTAATCTCTTCATTCGAAGTTTTTTTTGAACAGGAAGAGAGAATCATTAGCCAAACAAGGGCTTTAATGTAATTTTTCATCGGGTGATTGTTATGAGAATTAAAAATTAAGCTTAATGACTGGAATTAATTTCTACATTTTATAGAGATCAATACCAACTTATAATCTAACAGTAAATTCAGTACTTGAAAAGTGCCCTATTCTAACGAATAAATTTTCTTTGTCCCAATAAGTTAGATGAAATAAAGAAATGAGAATATTATTGATAACTTTTTTGATAGGAATAACCTCCTGCTCGGAATCGGTCATGAACAATAAGGTACCAATTCAGGCTTTGGATGATTATATCAGGTTTAGAACGCAAAATGGCCGATATAGTGGTGTAACCAGCATATATAAAAAAGATAAAAAAGTATTTGAATACATAGGTGGCTTGGCCAGTCGGAGTTGGAATATTCCAAACACTTCCGAAACCAAGTTTAATTTGGCTTCAGCCACCAAAATGTTTACTGCTGTTGGAATTGGCATACTAGCTGACAGAGGCCTGATTGATTGGAATAGCCCAATAATCCAGTATTACCCTGATTTTCCTAATAAAGCCTTAGCAAAGGAAATTACAATTAAACAATTACTGACCCATACTTCAGGCTTATCAGATTTTTTCTTTGAGAAAGAATACCTACTTACGGATAAGTATCGATTAAGAGAACTGGAGGATTATGACCAATTTTATCAAAAAATAAAAAGAGGGGTTGATGCTTCTAACCCATTCCAATATTCCAATACCAATTTTGTGCTCTTAGGCAGGGTAATTGAAATGGTAAGTGGCACTTCTTATTATGAATTCATTAAAAAAGAGGTATTTGATGTGGCTGGAATGCTTACTGCAGGCTTTTATGAATCTGACAAAATAGCCCCTCAATTGGCGGAAGGCTATTCCAATGATCCACAGGCCTCATTGGAGTTTGGAGTTCCCAATGATGGAGAAGTACGAAGGAACACTTTTATGAGAGCAGTAAGAGGTATGCCTGCCGGTGGTGCTTATGCCACTACTGCAGACATGCATGCTTTCTTCCAATCCCTTCATTCTGGTCAATTGTTAAAAAATGAGACTTTCCATGAAATGATCAACCACAATCTGGGAGGATATGGCATGGGGTTTCAATCCTATTCTCAAAATGATATTAAAGTGTATGGCCATTCTGGTGGGTTTTATGGGGTAAGCACCATGGTTTTCTATCTACCTAAATTGGAATATACCTTTGTGAGTTTATGCAACTCAGACTTTGCAGCCCAACCCATTTTTGACCGATTTATAAATCAATTAGCAGGTAGATCTTTTTACGAACCAATCTTCCTTCCTAAGGAAGAAATAAAAACCTTCGAAGGATTCTTTGAAGTCACTGAAGGGGAAATGCTGGGTAAGCAAGTTGAAATTGAGGCCTTTTCAGATAGACTTTTCTTTGATAAAAATTTGGAATTTTTCCCCATCGGCTCCAACCAATTTTTTGATATTGACAATGATCAATTCACTTTATCCTTCGAAAAGAATCAAAAGGGAAAAATTATTGGTTTTACCAGAACTGACAACCAGAGTTTTTTTCAAAAGGCAAAAAAAATTAGCCAAGAGCAGGTAAATATTCTTATGCCCATTAGGCTTAAAGAAGAAGTATTACAGAAGTATCTCGGGGATTTTCAGTTTGGAAATGAAGGCATGATGCCTGGACATCGACCTGCTATTGAAATTGATCAGGGTGCTCTTCTAATTGATAATATGATGCGTTTTTTACCCTATGAAATGGATAAATTCTTTCTGGAAGATGACCATGGGATGAAACTACATTATAGAAGAAACCAAGAAGGAGCAATTGTAGGTTTTAAAGTTCTTCAGGGGCAACAAGAAGTGGGGTTTGTAAAAAAGCTTAACTAAGGGTTTAAAGGAGAGCTTAACTTATTTTCGATTTTGTTTTGATCAATAAATTGCTTCGGGGTCAATTGGGTATATTTTTTGAAAACCCGGTAAAAAGAACTGCTGCTGTTAAATCCTGAAGCATTGGCTATGGCAAATAAGGTAAGATGATCATTGGCTGGGTTCAAAAGACTCACTTTTAATTCTTCTACCCTCAATCTGTTGATGTAGTCAAAAAAATTATTTTGGTGATACTGATTAATTCCTGCTGAGAGCTCATGCATACTGATATTTAAAGCATCCGCCACTTCATTAATTTTTAAGTCCTGCTTTCGAAATAACTTTTCTTCCTTCATTAAATGATCTAATCGTTCCATTAGAAGGATTAAACTGGCATCTGGTTTTCCATTTTGGCTGCCATTAGGATTTTCCTGCTTAAGGTATTCTGAGTAATTTAAATCAATACCAGAATAAGTAAAATAGGTTTGTAAAAAAATGATGGATAAAGCTAAGAGGCTTAATGAAATGTAATCGAACTGAACGAAATAGTTTAGAGAATAATCCATTATCAAGCTAAATAAAAAGCTACTACCAGAAAGAATGCCCAGGCCTAATAAAATCCATGTAGTTTTATTATTTCGATTTTTCTGGGCACCATTGGAGGCATACATTGAATACAAACTAAATCGTTTCCGTATACAATAATAGCCCCAAAATGCATACAGGCTTATTGACAACAAATATAAATACTGCCTAAAATCGGGCTGATAATTTGCAGGATCGTAGATGCCAAAATAATAAGACAGCTTCTCAGAATTAGATATTTGAAAAATGGGAAATATGATAATCAAATAATACAATGCAGGTAAAAAGTGAAAAACATCCTGCCATTTTAATTTTTGCCGGGCATGAAAATAGATCAAAGGTCCGATTATATACCATAAGGGGACTTGAACCCATAAAAAAGCGGGATACTGCTTTAAAAGGCCCGAGGTCTCATAGAAAAAAGAAAAAAGACATATGGCCAAAAGCACAACACTTATGGATAAAAGGTTAAGCTTCTTTCTTTTTACACTTTGGATCAAATGAAGAAGTCCAATGTTAAAAGCACTGAAAGAGGCAAACAGTATGGTTATATTGTAAATATCTACAGTCAAGGATGTGTTTTCTTCAAAGTTAAGCTATCGGTAAGGACTTTACAAAATGAGTTTAAAGCTAGTTGTAACTGTTATCATCTAAAAGAAATAATCCATTAAAGTAGTACCAAATTATAAAATGAGAAAGCAAAATGCTTTACTAGCCGCTTCCATATACTCTAAAAATAAAAGAACAAAGTTAAAGGGTTCTTCAAGTTCTACCACATTCTCTCCAAACCAACTTATTACCTTAAATAAAGACGAGTCTCTATCGGCAGCTGTTCGGAGCATTCCAAATTTGCGGCCATCAAAATCAAGCGTAAGTAATAAATCATAAATAATGCTTAGAATTTCTATGGCAAAATCAGGAAGCCAGTTTTCTAAAATAGCTGGGGTCATCAAATACGAAAAGAATTTTTTGATCTTTTTCATTTTGCTTCTCTTTTAAATTTTTAATGATGAAGCAAAATTCAGGATAGACCGGATGATAGGCGCTTCAAATGAACAATCGAGACGTCTCGAAATATCTTCTGAGACTCAATTTGAGAGCAACCAGATTTTTCCCAAAAAACCACGCCTCGCAATTAACTGGCTATCAGCTATTTAAAACTAAAAATCATTATTCTCCTTTTTTTAAGAAAAATTATTGATGACCATTTAAAATTTCTGCGATACAGTTGTAAACAATCAAAAGAATAAAAAATTAAAAAAATACATCATGAAACTTTCTAATCTACTAACCATCGCAACAATATTATTTTTTGCTACCGCATGTGGAGATACTTATTATGAAGATTATTACGGTGATGAGGGATACTATGAAGAAGAAGCGTATTATAAAGGAGGAGAATTTGCTGAAGAAGGATTCGGCAATTTTGACAGTCCTAACTCCTATAATGCTCAAACAATAAATTCAAACGGAGGCAACTTAAAAATGCATCCCGTCAGAGATCCTAAGACGGGTATGATAGGTGCCCATGTACCACTACCTGCCAATTGGAAAGTAACACCTCAGGGAATTTTTGGACCTAATGGCACTGAAATTAAGGATATGCCAGGGGCCACTTTTTCCAGCCAACAAAGACGTGTAAGCTCTATTGATCAAATAATAAGAGAAGATATTCTTCCTAAAATGCAGCAAGCTGGAAGTCGATTTGTGAACACCTTCGATCTACCTGAAATAGCAGAAAAGGACCGACAGACCTTTTCTCAATACTGGAAAGCAATGCCTTCCCAGGAAACGCATCAGGTAAAAGGGGTAGAATTCAAAGATGCTCAAGGAAAATCTGTTCTACTAGTGGTTCATTTCACCTATTCACGCTCACAATATGGAGATTATGGCTTTTATTATATCAACGCTTTAAGTGCAAGGCCTGAACAATATGAAAAAGCAAAAAGTATAGCAATTTATGCCCTCGCTAACTTAAAAATTAGCCCGCAGGCCATAGCTGCACATAATCAGAGAGAACAGCAAAAATCAAATGCAAGCTGGAGTGCTCACAATCAGAAAATGCGTAGAAATCAGGCCAACTTTGATTCCTGGAATCGGGCCAACCGGAATACCTATAATGAAATTAGTGATATCAATATGCAAGGATGGCGAAATAGAAATGCCATTTCCGTCCAAGGTCATTCAAAATCTATTGATGGAATCTGGGAAAGAGAATCCATAATAGATCCATACACTGGAAACCAAATGAAAGCACAATCAGGCTACTCTGATTACTACATGAATAACCAAGGTGAATACATCGGGACAAACGATAAGTTCTATAATCCTGAAAGAGACCCAAGGATGAATAACCAGAATTGGAGGAAGGCCAGAAGGCAAGGAAATGGGTACTAATTAGAAACATGAGGAGGGCGGCTCACAACGACAAGGTAGTTGTGAGCCGCCCTTTTTATTTTTTAAATCTACAAAATCAATAAATCACCAGAGCGCTTTAATACCAGCAAATAGCTGCATTTTCGATCCTACCGCAACCTTTATAAGAAGCTATAAATCAGCAGTTTAATTTAAACCTTCAAAAAACATTATTTTTTTTCTAAAAATCCTGATGACCTTTTAAAATTTCTGCGATACAGTAGTAAACAATCAAAAGAATAAAAAATTAAAAAAAAATACATCATGAAACTTTCTAATCTACTAACCATCGCAACAATATTATTTTTTGCTACCGCATGTGGAGATACTTATTATGAAGATTATTATGGAGAAGATGAATACTACGAAGAAGGTGAATTTTATGGAGATTATTCAGAAGAAGAACTAGCCGCTCTGGAAAACCAGATGATTAATCAACAAGAAGTCTCAAACGCAGGATATAATGATAGAAACCAATATAACTCAGATGCATTTAATAGCAGATCAAATTCCAGAGTATCCATGCGACCACTTATTGATCCTAAGACAGGAAGAGCCAGCGCTTATGCTCCACTACCGGCTAGCTGGAGATTGAACCCTAAAGCATGGGAAGCACCTGGTGGAACAAAAGTAGAACTTCAGCAAGGTGGATCTGCAAATGCTCAGCAACGACCCATCCGTTCTGTAGATCAACTTGTACAACAAACCATAGTACCTACCCTTAGGAATGCTGGTGTTCAGATCGATAATATTATTGATTTACCAGGAATTGCCAGGAATAATCAGAAAAACTATTCAAAATACTGGAAAGCAATGCCTATGCAGGATAGTCACCAGGTCAAAGGAATTGAAATTACAGATCATGGAAAGGGCAAAAAAGGATTGGTTATTGTTCATCTAACCATCACCAGCAGTCAATTTGGGAGCATGAATAGTTATTATGTCAATGTTTTATCAGCTAACCCAAATCGCTACGAAAAATCTAAAAAAGAACTCATTTATGCCCTTGAGAATATGGAATTGGATGCCCAGACCGTAGCCGCACATAACCAACGGGAACAGCAAAAATCCAATGCCAGCTGGTCGGCACACAACCAGAGAATGCGCAGTAATCAGGCTAATTTTGATGCCTTCCAAAAAACACAGCAGACCCTTAGTGAGGTTGGAGATATTTACCATGAAGGATGGAAAAAGAGAAACAGTATGAATAATGCTGGCCACAGCAAGTCCATTAATGGTGTCTGGGAACGCAACGCAGTAGTTAATCCTCACTCTGGCCGTCAATCAACAGTAAAATCTGGTTATAAGTACTACTTTGTAAATAGCAATGGCCAATATATAGGAACAAACGATGAGTTTTTTAATCCAGCTAATGATCCTAGAATGAATCATCTGAATTGGAGAAGAGCACAGAGACCTTCAAACGGATATTAAATTATAAAAGGCTGGCTCACCCGCCTTAGGCGGATTCGCCAGCCAATTATATTCTTTTAGGAGTAGGTTTTTAGAAAAAAACTACTCCTAAATATAATTTTCTAGGGCATCGAATAACTCCTTTGTCGTTATTCGATGCCCTCTTTTAATCTTCTACTTCTACAATCAATTCAATCTCAACAGCCTGCCCCCTAGGCAAAGTAGCCATTCCCACTGCCGCTCGCGCATGTTTACCTCTATCTCCAAATACTTCGACCATCAGATCTGAAAATCCATTGATTACTTTGGGTTGATCAACAAAATTAGGATCAGAGTTGACCATACCTAAGACTTTTACCAGTCGCTTGACTTTTTTGAGATCACCCAGCATATCCTTTAATACCGCCATTTGATTGATAGCCGTTTGTCGAGCTCCTTCATAACCTTGTTCAATCGTTAAATCAGCCCCCAGTTTCCCTCTAAGTTCTCTTCCATCAGGGTATTTAGGGCCTTTTCCTGCTAGGAAGATTAAATTACCAGTCCTGACCCCATTCACATAATTGGCTACCGGTTTTGGTGGTTCAGGAAGAGTAATCCCCAATTCAGCCAATTTGGCTTCTGGATCATAGGAGGAATCGCTGGATTCAATTTGGGCAGTAGAACTTGGTGCTGGAGTATTATCGCAGCTTAAAATATAGATTAACATAAAAATGATAAAAGCAGAAGGTAGTTTTGAATTAATAGGCATAATAATATTATTGTAATAGTGAAAGTAAATATAATTTCGGCAGTCGAGGCTGCCGAAATTATATTTACTTTCCAGATTTAAGTCTAACAGCTATATGCCTGGCATATTCTTTTATTCCAATCTTTTGAGCAATCCCCATTGATCCTTTATTGGAAAACAAAGTTTGATATAACACTCCATAACCGTGATTGATTAAATGATTAACGGCAGCTTGTACGGCAGCTCTTCCAAAACCTTGCCCTCTAAAATTGGGATCTGTATAAACACCAATGAAGCCTACATTTCCATTCCGCAATTGAAAATTAGCAATAGAAACCAATTGATTTTCCACAAAATATCCGAATAGGGCCTCGCTGTTTTCCTTAATGCTGCTGTTATTCCAGCCCTGCTCGTCACCTGTTTGGGAGAGGTCAAAAATTTGATTTTTATGGGTCTGAAAGTTAATAGACTGGATTTTTGCTGCTTCTTGGTTATTCTCAAATTTCTTTTCATAATATCCTTGAAATGCTGGGCCAACCAATTTTTCTATTCGATCCTCAAATAGATACTCAATAAATTCATTAGATAAATAATCAGCAGCAGCAGAAGGAATTTTTTGATCTATTTTTCCTTGTATTTCCCCAAGCATAGAGGGCATTATAGAAATGACAACCTTCTTTTTTCGAAGAAAAATCCAGGCTCCATTAAAACCTTTAAGAGCTTTATGTGGAAGCACTGTAACTCCAGGCTGATCCATTTCTAAAGAAGCAATACCAAAAAAATCAGACCAATATGATTGAATTAAATCCATTATTCATCGATTTTTCATCCTATTTCTGCTTGTTTAAATAATTCAAGCATAGCCTTTTCACCAGGAGGATTTATCACATTTTTTTCCGCAAATTCCTGGGCCTGAGGATAAGAGGTATCCTTAATTTCTGCTGCAGCCCTTTCGAAATCGTAGGAAGTGCATTTCAATTCTATCTTTTCGTCAATTAATAGCCAATAAGCTCCTGGTTTTCCAAAGGGCATACCTACACTCCCGGCATTAATAACCCTGGTAGTGCCAATCATCCTGTCAAATTGCATATGGGTATGCCCACATATAACCAAATTTGCATCCTGATTCTCAAAGAGAGGAATCAATTTTTCATCTGATGTCAGTCGAGTAAAAACCTCATTTTCGTTTCGGGGAGTGGCATGACAGAAAAGAATACCCCCTAAATGGTCCGTTTCCAGCTTAAAGGTTTTAGGCCAGTGAATCATTAATTTAAGATGGGTTTCGGTAAGTTGTGCTGCTGTCCAGCGTATGTTTACCAGTACATGCTCCGGTAATTTTGCTTTTAGCTTTCCAGCCATTTGATTCAGGACTGCCACTTCGCAATTACCTTGGATAAAATGAAGGGGAATGGGCAAATCAAGGAGTCGGTCTAGGCATTCACGGGACATAGGGCCTAAGACGACATCTCCGCCAATAATAATTTGATCAACTGGGAGTTGATCTATTTCCTGAAGCACTGCGTCTAAGGCTGGGAGATTTCCATGAATGTCGTAGAGTGCTGCAACCATCATTTAATATCCTGCAGCCTGTCCATCTTTCCTAGACTCTGAGGCGCCGGAATAGACTCCATTTACAAGATCTACCATAATGGCTTGATAGCCTCCATATATGCCCACTGCGAAGGAAATGTTATGTCCTTTTTTGCGCAATTCTCTAATGGCTTCATAATCAAAACCCGACTCTAAATTGAGTGTTCCTCCGCTGGTCATTCTAGATCCTGTAGGTTGTGAAGATCCACGGTGACGCATACGCGGTGCATCGCCGGCTTCCTGGAGTCCCATATCAAAATCGATCAAATTGACTACGATCTGGGCATGGCCCTGTGGTTGTATTGAGCCACCCATGAGTCCGAAACTTACCCAGGGCTTGCCATCTTTGGTGATAAAAGCAGGAATAATGGTGTGAAAAGGTCTTTTACCAGGTTCGAAGCTATTAAAATGATCAGGATCTTGTACATTAAACATCTGGCCTCGATTTTGGAGTACAAACCCTAGGCCATCCGGTACCATCCCGGAGGCAAATTCAGCATATATGCTTTGTATTAGAGATACCATGTTGCCATCCTTATCTGCTACGGTTAAATAGGTGGTGTTACCAGCCTCAATTTCTATATCTCCTGCCGGATATCTTCTGGCTGCCCGTTCTAGGTCGATTAAGGCTCTTCTTTCTTCCGCATATTTTTTTGAAATCAATTGTTCTACGGGAAGCTTATTAAACTCAGGGTCTGCATAAAATTTGGCTCGATCTTCAAAAGCTAATTTTTTCGCTTCTGTTAGTACATGTAGATATTCCGCACTTCCAAAACCCATTGATGTTATATCATAACCTTCAAGGATATTTAAGATTTGGAGAGCAGCTATTCCTTGTCCGTTAGGAGGTAATTCCCAAACATCATAACCTCGATAATTGGTACTGACCGGCTCTATCCAGTTGGAGGTGTGGCTGGCCATATCTTCATAGGTTATAAAGCCGCCATGCTTTTTCATGTAAGCATCGATGGTTCGAGCAATATCTCCTTTATAAAAGGCATCACGCCCCTCTTTGGCAATCTTTTCATAGGTATTACCAAGATCCGAGTTTTTAAATATTTCTCCCTTACGCGGAGTATGTCCATTGGGCATATAGGTTTCTTTAAAACCTGGCAAATCCTTTCTGGTTTGGTAATTGGTGGCCATTTCATAAGCAATAACCTCTGAAACAGGAAATCCTTCCCGGGCATACTCGATAGCTGGTTTTAGGATCTCCTCCATTTTCAGCTTCCCATATTTTTCATGCATCACAAACCATCCATCCACGCATCCAGGAACGGACACAGATAAGGGCCCCAAATAGGGCACATAATCCATATCTTTTTTCACAAAATAGTCCCTGGTAAGTGACCTCGGTGACCGGCCACTTCCATTAAATCCAAATAATTTTTGCTCTTTTGCATCCCAAACGATGGCAAAAATATCTCCTCCAATGCCACAACTAGCTGGTTCTACCAAACCTAAAACCGCATTGGCTGCAATGGCAGCGTCCATAGCAGAACCTCCTTTTCTTAAAATATCCAGAGCAGCTTGTGTAGCTAAAGGCTGGCTGGTGGCTGCCATTCCATTCCGAGCTAAGATCTCTGAACGAGTGGCAAAAGTTTTTCCGGTCAATCTATCTTGGGCTAGGGCCATTATACAAATGCTTAGAGATAAAAGGGTGAAGACTAGTTTTTTCATTATTTTTCTTTTTGGACTTAAAGTTGACATGTGAAATTAGAGAAATAAAATTAGAAGTAAGCCCTTCGGGCGAAGTATATCCGCCTCAGCCGGATGAAGTAATTAGAAGTATATTGTAATTTTGAAAAAACAATTTATTTCTAATTACTTCGCCTGCCTGAGGCGGGCTTACTTCTATCTTACTTCTTTTTTTTCCAGAAATATTCAGATATTGCTTGAATATAATCATTCTTCATGGCTTCTGGAATCTCATGCTTAAATCCTTCATATTCCTTTAAACTTGCCTTGTATTTATTCTGCTTTAGTTTTTGGACGTGTCTTCTGGCTGTTTCAATCTTTACAATTGGATCATCCGTGCAATGAAAGGCAATAATTCTACATTTGTTCCTTTTTGTTCTTTTTACCACCAGCGGATCTTCTATAGTTGCCAGTAATGGGCAGGACAAACCCAATAGATCGCCATATTTGATGGCACTGATGTAACTAAGGTCTCCTCCTTGTGAGGCTCCGATTACAACTGGTTTTTTGCTGTGTTTATATTTTTTAATGGCTACCTCGATAAATTGCCCCAATTTCTCTGCTTCCTTCTCAAAGGCTGGTATTCTTTGATCATCTGGTAAACGGTAGTGGTTGACAGGTTCTATATTGTAAAAAGAAAAGCCTTTTTTATAGGGATAAGGCGCTTCCACGAGTAATACTCTCACTGGTTTTTCAAAGCCAGTGAGATAATCTGAAAAATCACTTGGACTAGACCCCATCCAATGTAATGCTATGATCAAGGGGAGTGTCTCATTTTCAGAACCAGATGTATTTCTCAGTTCTCGGTAATTATAGCCACTCATGGTTTTTGTTTCTGATAAATGTTTTTTCATTTGGCCAGTCAAATCTGATGAAATTAAAAGCATGATGGCCATCCAAAAAGTCGGTGATTTAAGATTCATGTTCTAAGTTATTTTTGATGTATCGGATAAAAAAACATTATTCCCTTGGACTTAGCACTGCAATGCCCTGCTCGTAGTCCACTGTAAAAATAAAGTCGCTTAAAATATCTGAGCCTATCCCAACAATGATAGGGTCAGGAAAGGATTTACTGATCCCCTTAAAGCTTTTCAGTTTTGCATTATCAATTTGAAGGTCGATACCACCAAGTGACAAATTATCTATAATTGTTCCTTTTTCTCCTTCTTTTAAATTCCATTCCCGAGCTGCATCAGAATCAATAACTGTTCTACTTTTTCCAGTATCTAATTCTACCAGTACTCTATTACCATTGATATAGCCTTCAACGACAATCAGTCTTGGAAGTCGCTCAGAGGGTACTAATAAAAGTTTTTCTCCTTTAATTTTTTCTTGGGCTAAGGAAGTATTAGAAATGGCGATTAATCGATTTTTGTAGTCAAGAGTAAATCGATTGAGATCAATAAATCTAGGCCCTATTAAGCCCATATAGTCTCCCTGACTCTCTGATACTAGTAGGTTTGAATAAATTTTTCCAAAAATATTGATGGAATCTGCTAAGTATCGATAACTAAACCCTACAGATTTCCCGGCAGAATCTCTTAATTGGATAGAATCTTTTATCGTCAAATTATATCCAGGGATAATTGATTTTGATAAAACCAGTCCAACCATATCACCTGTATCCCATTGAATCCAGATTGGATTTTTTCGAAATTCTATCTTTACATTTGGGATACCGTATTTATCAATTTGGATTGGGAATATTTCCTCAGAAGCATAATCAAGTTTGCTCAAAGCATTTTTATGCTGTCTACAGGAAGTTAGAATTATCAAAAAAAGGATAAGCGATACAATGTTTTTCATAACAGATTTTTTAGTAAAGCTTGCATCCTTGGACAGTCATAAAAAATTAATACTCAATATAAATATTAAAAAAACAGGTTTCCTTTTTTTTAGTGCCTTAAAGATTATTTTAACTTAATCTTCAATTACTTAAGCGATAATATGGAAACTCTTTGATGGGGTCAAAGCCTAATTTCTTTGCTAGTCTATAAGATCCTATATTCTTTAAACTACAGGCCCATACCGGCTCAAAATTATTTTCCAAACAATAATCTATTAAGCTGGAACAAACATATTGTGCAAAGCCCTTTCCCCTAAATTGAGGTAGCGTCTCCATTCCCAGTTCTAATTGATTGTCGTTTAAAAAGGAAGCAAAAGCAGTGGAAGCCAATTGATTCTCATAATAAAGGCTAAAACCAATCGCATTATTGATAAAATCATCCGCATTATCCCAAAAATTAGAGGGCACTACACTTCCTTTCATATCATGAAAAACATTTCTTTCGCTTCGAATTATTCTATGTTGAGAAATAATATGCTCTTTTTTGAATTGAAGATATTTATCCTTTTCAAATTTAAAATTGACTCTGGTATTTAATTCGATGATTCCCTTTTTCGAATCCGGTTTATTATTTGCAACTGGGATCATCAAATCTTGAAATAAATCCTGGAGTTTTGTGTTCCACTCAGCAGGATAAACTTGCATCCATTCATGCCGATTTCTCACAGCAGGAATATTGAGCGCATAACTTTTAAAATACTTATTAAAAAGGGCATGGTTACAATTACCACCCAGGAGAGACATGCCATATCTATGGACAATGTAAAAGGTTTGGGGATTTAGTACCTGATCTACATAGACTCTTCCAGCTACTTTTTTTTCAAGAACAGAAAGGGCAAAAAGGTGATTGAAATCAATCTTTTCCAGTAATTTGATAAGCAGGTGATAATGTTTTTTGTCAAGTAATATCATTAATTGAACGTTAGTTCGGAGATTAGTTCATTGAAAATCAGGCATTAGTTGAAAAAACAAAGAAGCATGAGAGCAAATTTTGGTAAAATTGTTTCGCCAAAAATA
>JANQPA010000053.1 GCA_028285545.1 Saprospiraceae bacterium
CCAAGATAGGTTTCTCCTTCTCCAAAATTATCTGTTTGAGCTGTCCCCGACTGATCTCCATTACAAACACTATTGGCAAAAAACTCAAGGCGAAAACCATTGGTATTAGGAGTACTGTTGAAACTGCCATCGATCACCACAGAGTTGCCAAAATAACCAGCTGTAGTTAATACTGGATAGTTTTGGAAGTTGTTTGGGCTACCATCTACATCCATATCATCATTAGCGGTTACTCCATCATCCCCCAAACCGATTCCTAAACCCCCATTATTAAAGATGGAATTTCCTAAAATTGAATTTTCTATGGCCTCATCTTGATCTCTTGGTTCTACAATAAGGACTCCTTCAAGTGTATTATAAGCAATCACATTCCCGGCACCATTCTGAGTTCCTCCAATTGTATTATTATTAGAAATAGAGCCAGCAATTTTAATCCCGGCAAAACCATTCCCAATTGGTTGTGTACCCGTAATATCCGTACCAATTTTGTTGCCTTGGATAATATTATTACTCGAGTTGATTTCTATTCCTTCATCTACATTAGCAGAAATAATATTGCCTTCACCAAGGTTTATCCCCCCAACTTGATAATTCCCCAATCCCCTCAAAATGAGTCCTGGACCATCATTGGGAATAGCCACGGTTCCAGTTTTATCGGTCCCAATAAAATTACCCTGAACAGTTACATTAGAAGCATCGATAACTATTTCTATTCCATCATCTCTATTACCAGAGACTACATTTCCAATTACTTTGGAATCCGTAAGACTTAAACTCATTCCTTCATTTTTATTAGGAATAGCATAACTTCCAGTAATATCAACACCAATATAATTGCCTTGTATTAAATGGCCAGTATTAAACTCCCCTGCACCAGTTCCTCCAAATTCAATTCCCTGGTCATCAGTACCTGAAATGACATTTTTAGCGGCAGGGTCAGGGCCTCCAATGGTAATATTAGAATTTGGACCAAAAAACTGAACTGCTTCTTCGTCATTAAACACAGCAAAGGAACCTGTACTATCTGTACCAATTAAGTTACCTTGGATAATCGTATTATCACAAAAATCATCTCCCTCAATTCCTGGACCATCATTGCCCGAAATGAGATTTCCTGCTCCAGGCAATAGGCCGCCTATTAGGGTGGAAGAGCTATTAATCAAAGTTATTGCTCCATCACTGAGTATATTACCATTTGGAATACGCTGAGTACCAGTTATGTCTGTACCCATAAAATTGCCTTGAATTTTGGTACCCTGGATCAAATTCGGAGAAGAGGATAATAAATTAACTCCAGCCCGTCCATTTCCAGATAATAGATTACGATTGGATACTGAAGTACCTCCGATCTGATTATTTGAAGAACCATCCAATATTAAAATTCCATTATTTTCATTAGCTAAGCTGGCATCTCCGGCTACATGGGTACCAATAAAATTACATTCAATTAAATTATTGCCTACAGTAGATAGTACAATACCATTTCCAAATCCTTGAGTACTATTAACATCGTCCGAATCAGTAAATCGATTGATCACCAAACCTCTAACAGTGCTTCCTCCAGCACTAATCGTCAAGCCATTACCGTCTACTATATTACTACCATCAATTTCCACTAATAAATTAGGTGGCCAGCCATCACATTCTGCTCCAGGTTGGGTAAGTGCATCAATTATAACCGGATCGGTGATGGTTGGTAAATTAGTAAATGGTGAAATAGTATGTGGTCCATTACCTGTGATATTAAATTTAATTTCGTCAGGTGTGGGGCCATTCGGGTTGGCATTGGCATTTAATATAGCCTGACGTAAAGATCCAAAGCCCGCATCATTGGTATTGATCACTACATAACATCCGGGAGGAGCCGTATGGGTAATACATTGAGCAAATTCAGAAGTATTCCCATTTGGGTCTGTTGCAGTAGCTGTAATGGAAGTGCCATTGGGCACAAAAGCAGCCAGATTAACATTGAAATTAGCATTTCCGGATCCATCCGTATTGATGGTTGTAAAACCTAAATAAAATTCTCCTTCTCCAAAATTATCATTCTGAGGTATTCCTGCCTGATCTCCATTACAAACCGTATTGGCAAAAAATTCAATTCGGAATTGGGTAGAAGCTGTACTGTTTAAACTACCACTTATAGTAACCGTTCCGCCAGCACTAGAGGAAGTGTTTAGGACAGGATAATTTTGTAATTCATTAGAGCCATCATCCGGGTCCCCAGCATCATTCGCGGTAACATCATCTAAATTATTAGAAGCAGGTTCCAGATCAATTCCTAGACCTGCATTATTATAAATAGAATTGCCCAAAAAAGAATTATTATCAGAATTTTCCTGACCAACATTTATTCCATCTCCTCCATTAAAGGCTATAGTATTTCCTTCTCCAGTGTTTGAACCTCCAATTAAATTACTATTTGCTGTACCAAAGATGGAAACTCCAGCCATTTGATTTCCAAGGTTATTACTGCCCACTATATCTGTACCTATTAAATTCCCTTGGACTCTATTATTATTTGCTCCTCCACCAAATCGGATACCGTAATTTTCATTTCCAGAAAATAAATTCTTTTGTCCAGCAGCAGAGCCACCTACCCTATTATTATTCGCTCCACCACTAAACTGCATACCAGCATTACCATTTCCTAAAGGTAAAGTACCTGTTGCATCTGTACCTGCATAATTTCCATATACAACATTATTTTCACCTCCTCCACCAAGTCGAATACCACTCCCGCCATTGCCAGAAGATAAATTACCTTCCCCAGGTAATACCCCTCCTATCTGATTATTATCAGTATTGGCTGTTACATAAATTCCATCATTTCTATTTCCTATTTTTTGCGTTCCTGTTATATCCGTGCCTACATAATTTCCTTGGATGACATTTCCGTTGCTATTATCTTGTATTAAAAAACCATTACTCCTATTGCCTGAAACCAGATTGCGTTCTTCTACAGTACTTCCCCCAATAGTGTTATTATTTGAACCAAAATCGAATAAAATTCCGTTTTGTCTATTTCCAAAATTTTGGGTTCCTGATGCATCTGTGCCAATATAGTTGCATATTATCAAATTATCTGAAGACCTCTGTCCAAATATCCCATTTCCATCAAAACGATTAATCACCAATCCTCTAATCGTACTTCCACTACTTGCAGTGTTTAAATTGATCCCATCAGCATTAGCTCCAGCATTGGTCCCATCCAATTCAATCAATAAATTACCACATTCTGCCCCAGGCTGCGATAAACCATCAATTACCACAGGGTCTGTGATAGTCGGTAATTCAGATAAAAGTTGGATAATAAAAGGACCAGAGCCTGGAATATTAAACTTTATTGTATCTGGGACATTAGCAGGTACATTTGGAACACCATTGGCGTTATTAATCGCCTGTCTCAGCGATCCAGTTCCTGAGTTATTGGTATTATTTACTACCCAGCAGCCAATTGGCGGGCCGAAAAACTGAAAGCATTTCGAAAACTCTGAGGTGTTTCCATTAGGATCGGTAGCCGTAGCTGTTATTTCGGAATCATTTGCCACCAAAGTGTTGAAGTTAACATTAAAGCTGGCATCTCCATTTGCATCCGTATTAACTATAGTAGACCCAATGAACACTTCCCCTTCTCCATAATCATCCGTTTCTGCTGCACCATCAGCATCTACATTACAGGCAGCATTTGCAAAAAACTCAATTCGAAATCCATTTGTATTTGGGGTGCTATTAAGGGTACCTTGGATGATAATATTACCAACAGAACCGCCTACAGAAGTCAGTATAGGAAAGTTTTGAGCATTATTCCCACCAACATCAGGATCCATATTGTCATTAGGCGTTAAACCATCACCAACAGCGCCACCAGTTTCTAAATCTATTCCCAAACCTGTATTTGAGAAAATTGAGTTTGCTGAAATGACATTATTTTGAGCTTGAGTTTGAATGACAACTCCACCTCGTTTATTATAGGCTATAATATTTGCTTGTCCTTCCCCTGTCCCTCCAATAATATTATTCACTGTATTGGCACCGAAGATATTGATTCCAAAATTCGAATTACCAATATTATTATCTCTATTTTTATTGGTACCGATAAAATTTCCATAAACACTGTTTCCTTGTGCTGCTCCCCTTATAGTTATTCCATCACTATTTCCCGCTATGACATTACCTGCCCCTGCCTCTGTCCCTCCAATTTGATTAGCAGAGCCTCCACTTGAAATAGCAATACCATTTGAGGTCCCCAAACCAGTTGTAGCGCCCTTATTGGTCCCTATATAATTACCTTTAACCATATTATTTGTTCCATTCAATAGGATTCCGTCAAAACGGCTTGGAACCACCAAATTGCCATCACCAGGCAGGATCCCTCCAATTTGATTATTGGAAGAACTACTCACAACAATAGTAAATATCATTTGTCCTACTACTACTTCTCCAGTTTCATTGGTACCCAAAAAATTACAGGTAATAATGTTATTTCCTGAATTGGTAATAGCTATACCTTCTCCATTAAAACCCATATTTCTAATATTCATTCCTCGAATAGTAGACCCTTGTGAGCCAGGAGTTAGTTTAAAACCTTCAATACTGCCATCTTGACCATCTACTACAATTTGATAGTCAGGTCTATCCGGAATAGCCAAAATACAGACGTTCTCATTCCCAGGCTGAGTGGAGCCATCAATAACAACTGGATCTGTAATATCAGGTAAAGAGCTGCTGAGATTAATGATGTGAGGCCCTGTGCCAGGGATATTAAAATCTATAATATCGGGTCCTCCAGAGTTTGGAGTAGAATTGGCATCGAGAATGGCCTGACGCAAGGAACCAGGTCCAGCATCATCCGTATTAATTACCGTAAAATTAGCTACTAATACAGATTCGGTTATTGGCATAGTAGAAGATTCCTCTTTGTTTTGTTTTACCTCCAATACTTTTGTAGTGGGGATAAATGCAAAAGCCAATATTGCCAAAATAGAAATGGAATAGAAATACGATAGGTTTGGTAGTCGTCTTTTCATGGTCAATTACGATTTGCTCTTTGTGTAGTAGAAAGTAACAGGTATAAAGTAGAAAGACTTATACCTTAGATCTCTACGTTTTGGTCGTCAGTTTCTTAAAATATAAAATGCGATCTGATATAAATTATCAAACCTAAGGTCTTTAGATTTTAGGTATTTAATTAATTTGATGAGTAATCAAATTGGAAGTATTCTTAAAAGTGTTTATTAGGTTAAAACGAGAGGGTAAAAATAGAGTTAGGAATCTTGGGTATATCTTGTGGTAAAAGTAGGCATTTATTAGGTGAAATTCTATTTGTTTAACTTTTAATTTAACGCATGTTTCTAAACATTTCCATTACTTTTTCATTTACCTCTGGCTGGCTTTTCGGGTTCTGACCTGCCGCCAGCATCCAACGTTGTATCCAGGATAAGCCACGCCTGGAGGTAACTTCTGGTAATTGATAGGCCTTGTCTTCTAGTGCCTTTTCTAAGGAAATGAAAGAATAACCTTTTTTTTCCATCATTTTGAGCAGTTTTGGAAGGTAATCTGCATTTAAATCATTGGCATGTAACAGCAAAATTTGCGGCAGTTCATAATCTAAAAACTCAAGCGATAATTTTTCATAAAAATTAAAGATTTCAGACATATATCGGATGTACTCCTCTCCTATCCAGGCCATTGTTTTTTCATCATTCTTTTCTTTGGCCTTCATATAAACAAAAGCGAATATGTATTCGTCATTATCGATGGTAACAGGAGCAATCGTATAGTTTTTTTGATGTAAAAAATTAGTTAGAGCTTTTCGATATACGTCTGTGGGACCCGTTCGTAATTGGGTATGCCGAAAGTATTTTAATTCTTTTCCGTATGATTTTAACAAAGGCCTGGTAATCCTTTCTCCTTTTAAAACATCAGCTTTATATTCTTCAATACTTGTTCGGTCAATAAAAACATGAGAATAGGTGTGGTTTCCAAGCTCTAAACCTGCATTGAGCCACTTCTTTAGTAAATCTACGCGGGAAGGAAGGATTTTTTCTTTTTGGTAGAGCTTAATTTCGTTTACAAATCCAATAGCTGGAATCTCTTCAGTATGGAGAGTATTGACCATTTTATCAATAATTTCGACCATCGCTACCGGACTGGCATTGGTGGCGGGTAGGTCATCAAAGGTGATGGCTACTTGCCGATTTTGGCCAAAGACTAATAAAGAGAGCATAAGAAAGGGGAAAAAGATTATTAGTTTTTTCATAAATAGATTTTTTTTGACACAGACTGTTACAGACTTAGACTGCTTAATGGGACTGAATACAACTTCATTTTGATTATCATAAGAAATTAGCATACCTATTTATTACAACTTTAGATCCTAGTCTAGCAGAAATCAGAATAGCTATTTAGCTTAAAAATAAACCTGGCAACCCGGAAGAGAGGCTATTAATTTATCAAAATATTCTTTAAATAATTTATGGGCATCAAGGATGGCTGGATGAGGTTCTTTATCGTATTCAAAAATTGAAATACTAAAAAGAACAAAGCCAAAGAAAATATAAAGCAGGAGGGCTTTTTGCTTTATCATGACTTGGTTGATGATTTATTTGATTTTAAGGATGAGTATAAAGTTAAGAGATCTCAGTCAATACTGAAGACGCTTTTTTAATCTTAAATTAAAGATCAAAATCTAAAGGGTCTACAAAAATGCTTAATTTAATAACGGAATTATTTCCTCACTGCAACTTTTGAAAATAGAACAAGTCATATCCTAAGCAATAGGAGGCTTTATAATTTAAGACTATATAACCATACATCTTAGGGTATACTAAATCTGTGACTTAATTTCAATAAATATTTCATAACTGCCTAAGACTTTTTTATGATAACCAAAATGCAAAGCAACAGCAGACGAAATTTTCTAAAACAATCTACCCTGGTCAGTCTGGGTTTCCTTTTCCTTTCAAAATGTAGTTCTTCTCCCTCTGAAGATGATTTTGAAATGGTGATCCAAAGTGACCCTAATGGATATTTGGATTTACCAACAGGATTCCAATACAAGATTATTTCCAGAGTAGGTGACCCAATGGATGATGGCTTTTTAGTTCCAGGGAGAGCAGATGGAATGGGTGCATTTGAAGGCTCGGAAGGAAAAGTAGTTATCGTAAGAAATCATGAAAATAGTCCTGCTCCTTTAACAAATAGTCCGTTTGGAGAAAATAATGAATTACTGTCCAAAGTCGATTCATCCTTAATATATGATGCTGGCCAAAATAAAATCCCAGGTATCGGGGGAACAACTAATGTAGTTTACAATGAAAGTACTGGAGAGGTAGAACGTCAGTTTCTAAGTTTGATAGGAACTTACAGAAATTGTGCTGGTGGAGTAACGCCATGGAATACCTGGCTAAGCTGTGAGGAAGATGTGCGGAGAAAATCCGGGGATATTGAAAAAGACCACGGCTTTGTATTTGAAGTTCCCGCTGCTGAACAGCCTACCCTGTTCGATCCAGTGCCAATTGAAGGGCTAGGTCGATTCAACCATGAAGCTGTGGCGGTAGATCCCAATACAGGCATCGTTTATCAAACGGAAGACCGTCATGACGGTTTAATCTATCGCTTTATTCCCGATGTTCCTCAAAAATTGAATGAAGGGGGTAAACTACAGGTTTTAGCAATAAAAGACAAACCTTCCTTGGATACCAGAAATTGGGAAGAACAAACCATGAAGCTTAAGGAAGCAATGGAAGTATATTGGATTGATGTGCAAGATATTCTTTCTCCAGAAGACAATCTTCGCTACCAGGGATTTGAAAAAGGGGCTGCCTGTTTTGCCCGTGGGGAAGGAATGTGGTTTGGAGACGGTGAAATGTTTTTCGCCTGTACCAATGGAGGAATTGCTAAAAGTGGACAGGTATTCAGGTATGTACCTTCCCAGGCCGAAGGAAAAGAAGGTGAACTGGATAATCCCGGCCTGTTAGAGCTTTTTGCTGAGTCACCTGATAAAAGCATCTTACACTTCTGTGATAATTTGACAGTTGCACCCTGGGGCGATGTGATGCTATGCGAGGATAATGGTGAAAAGAATCACATTCGAGGGATCAATAAAGATGGTGAAATATACACTTTTGGAATTAACCAAGGTTCAAGATCAGAATTTGCAGGCCTTGTTTTTTCACCATCCGGAAAAACCTTATTTGTAAATATCCAGGAAAGTGGCGAAACCATTGCCATTACAGGACCTTGGGAGCAATTAGCTTAAGTTAGTATTGGGTATTGGGCGGTGGGTAGTGGGCGGTGGGTAGTGGGTAAGATAAAAAAACACATTACTCATTACTCATTACCCAATACTCATTACAATAACTATGAGCCTTTTAAACGGACAATTTTCCCGTCCATGGTAGCGGTTAACACATCTCCATTCTCAAGAGGATAAATATTGGTAATGATGGCATTAGATAATTTTTGGGCCCATATTATTTTCTGGGTTCGAATGTCAATACAATAGACTACTCCATCATCAGTTGGAACATAAAGCTTAGCATTTTTTTCTATACAGGGACTGGGGCTTATTTCATAACCAAATTGGCAATCAACTGACCAAATTTCTCTCATTTCACTGGACTTTGTTGACAAAGCAAATACTTTATCATTCATACTTTTGATATAAATCCTTTTGCCATCCTCGGAAATACAAATTGATTCTCTTCCTTTGTGCTTATTAGAACGCCATATTTCTTTACCACTTTTGGCATCTAAGGCAGTAACATAGCGATCGGGAGCAACAATAAATACTTTTCCATCGGCAATGACCGGGTAACAAGCAGCAGGAGAATAAAGTCTACTTCTATGGCCATTATTCCATTTCCAAATTAAGGCTCCTGTTTTTTTATTTAAGCAGTAGAAATAAGTGCCCCAGGAACCAAAATAGACTCGTTCGTCATCAAATACGGGCTGGGTTTCAATAAAGTTTTGGACTCCATTAAACACCCAAATGTTTTTGCCGTCAATTAGGCTCAAAGCTCGAAATTTGCCCTCAGAACTCCCAATATAAACGACCTCATCATCAATTATTGGATGGGCTACGATAGCCTTAGCAGTCTTTTTCTGCCAAAGCAATTGACCATTTTTTTTGTCAAGGCAATAAATAGTGCTATCTGTAGAGGCAAAAACGACCTTATTGTCTTTTAAAACTGGATTAGAAAAAATGCGACCCCTTGTTTTAAAAGACCAAAGCTCCTTACCATTTTCGAGGTCGAGTGCTCTTAAATATCCATTGGCATTCCCATAAAAAACCATACCATCTGATGAGGTGATGGCTGCTCCAATATCGCTATCATCTTTTTTTTCCCAAATTTTATCAACTTCTGAAAATTTTTGGTTGATTAGGTAAGAAGGTCTGGGGTAAGGAGATCGATCCGCCTGATAAGGGTGCTTTTGCAGGGCAAATTTTCGCCAGGTCTTTTTGGTTTGGTATCCTGGAGTTCTTTCTGAAAAAAAAATGCTGTCCTGTGTTACACTTACGATGTTGTATCCGCCAATTCTATATTTTGCTCGCAAATTAGATCTTCCCATAGCTCCTGGTATCCCTTCAAAATCATAGGTTTTATTCCTGTGTCCGTGGCCACAAAGCATGGCTTGAGTATTTGCTTTTTTTAAAATTTGAACTACCTCATACCAATTGGCCAAACCTTCATCCAGAGGATAATGATTAAAAAAAATCAAAGGCTGCTGAGTTATTTTTACTGCCTGAACAATAGAATCAAGCCATACCAGGTCTTCGCGAGGAACCAGGCCGGGGGCCATACGCATGTTGGGGCCGCTACTACAGCCTATAAATTTGATGCCTCCATAATTAAAATTGACTCTTTCATAACCAAAAATTTGTCGAAAACTATTGCAGCCACTTTCAGACCATTTGGTATCATGGTTTCCAGGAACCACATACCAGGGTTTGTCTAATTTGTCAAATAAGTTCTTTGCTTCCTTTAATTCTTTATCTGAACCAAATTCCGTTATATCCCCGGTGACAATTACAAAGGCCAGTTCCTCCAATTTATTGATATCTGAGATTGAGCGCTCTAAATCTTCTTTGGCTGTGCTTGCGCCAATATGGGTATCGGAGAGAAAGGCGAATTTGAAGTTTTGGGCAATTGAAGGAGAGGAGAAAATAGGGGCATTGAAAAATAGCATGCAGATTAAAAATCTTAAATCCCGATTACAATTTAGTTTACTTTTCATTTTAGTTACACAATTGAATGACACTGGAAATAACTACTGATAGTTGGTCTTCTATCTGAAGCAGGCACTATTTTTCAATTAGTTTACTGGGTGGGTATCCAAACTCATCGTGAAAACACTTGGAAAAGTAGGCCGGACTAGAGAATCCCGTATCATAGGCAATTTCTGATAAGGTCAGGTCTTTATTCCTGAGAATCATTTGCCTTGCTGTTTCTAATCGATAAGATCGAATAAATTGGTTTGGCGATTTATTAATAACAGCCCTCATTTTCCGGTTCAATTGGGATTTACTCATATTCATTAATTGACTAAGTGCATTTACGTCAAACTGGCTGTCATCTAAATGATTTTGGATGGCTTCCAATAATTGCTCAAGAAAAGTTTCTTCCTGCGGTGTTCCTGCAATCTCTGAAGCCTGAAAAACGAGTTTTTCTGCAAATCTTTTTCTTAACCGCCTCCTACCTTCTATAAGATTTTGCAGTCGGATGGATAATTCCCGATTATTAAAAGGCTTCTGAATATATTCATCGGCTTTGCTTTCCAATCCCTGAATCTTATAATCTTCCCCTACCCTTGCCGTAAGCAAAACCACTGGGATATGATCGGTAGTCATATCATTTTTGATTTGATAACAGAGTTCAAAACCATTCATCTCAGGCATCATCACATCAGAAAGTATCAAATCAGGAAGTTCTTTTCGGGCAATTTCCAGTCCTTCCCTTCCATTACTAGCCTTTAAAAATCGGAATTGTTCTGTCAATTGAAATTGTATATAATCGAGGATATCCTCATTGTCATCAATTAGCAATATCAAAGGAAGGTTTGATTCTTCCCTAACTGGGTTAGAAGCATCTTCCTGATTAACCATAACCGGAGTAGGTTTTTGGAGAGTTTCGGTACCAATAACTACTTCTTCATCTTTTAGGTGCTCTCTGCCCAGGGGAAGATGAATATAAAATTGGGTTCCTTTCTCAAGCTCACTTTCTGCAAATATTTCTCCGGAGTGCAGCTCAACCAGTTCTTTACATAAAGCCAGGCCTATACCTGTACCTTGAAAAGAAACCTCTTCATCTTGCTCAGCCTGATAAAAACGTTCAAATATGTAAGGGAGTTGTTGAGAATGAATTCCAATGCCTGTGTCTATTACCGATATTTGAGCAAAGGGTTTATTGTCTTTGCTTATTTCCTCAGTTTTCACCATTATGAGCCCTTGGTTTGTAAATTTAAGGGCATTATATAATAGGTTATTTAAAACCTGTTCCATTTTTTCCTGGTCGAAGTAAACGAAAATCTGGTCCTGCTTGCTTTCAAAAATCAGCTTGATGTTTTTCTGAGCCGCCATAGAATCAAAGGCACTGATCATATATTTGCAAAAACGAACCAGATCGTGTTGGTTACTTTGCAACTTTAATTGTCCTACCTCAATTTTTGAAAGATCCAGCAATTGGTTGATCAACTTTAGGAGTTTTTGGCTATTCTTAAGAATCCAGCCCAGGTGCTTTTTGTCAGATCCAATAGGAGCATTGGAATAAAGTTGTTCAGCTGGCCCCAAAATAAGGGTTAAAGGAGTACGAAATTCATGCGATATGTTGGCTAAAAATCTATTTTTCACCTGATACAATTCATTGATTTCCTCTGCCTGCTGTTGGATCTCTATGGTTCTTTGGCTTACAATTTTTTCTAATCGAATCTGTTCTTTGCGCAAATTATTGGATCTTAAATAAAGTGCCAGCCAGAATAACAAGCCACCGAGAATCACATAGAAAAAAAGAGCGAGGTATGATCTGTACCAGGGAGGTCGAATGGTAAAGGAAAAGGATTGGACCTGGCTTATTTCCCCAAAATCGTTTCTGGCCTTAATGTTAAAAGTATAACTTCCCTCTGGTAAATTAGTATAGGTTTTGGAAGCTAAAGTGGACCAGCCTGCCCAATTAGACTCATATCCATCTAATTGAACTGAATATTCCAATTTTTCAGCATTGGCATAATAAGGAGATGAAAAATTAAAGGTCAGACTGTTTTGTGTAAATGGAATAGTCCCTTCACTTAACTTTTTTCCCTCTTTAAAGATGGTTTTTTCGCCTGCTTTTATTTCATTAAAAATAACCGTGACGGGTTCGTAGTCAAGATCTAATTTATTGAGGTCAGCCTGAAGAATTCCCAGCATTCCTGCAAACCAGACTTTATCTTCAATTGCGTTAAAAACTTCATTGCCATAAGGATCACGGAACTGTTCCATCAAGGCGCTGAATGGATATTTTTTTAAAGTATAGACTCCTTCCTGGTTTTTTTGAGATGATAAAAGAAACCTCCGTCCTTCATCCAGATAATCAAACCAAAAAACCTCATTATTTTTATTTGACTTGGGTAAAAGTCGACCACTCTTTAGATCAAATTTATTTTCCAGGTCCCTGGAAGGAGTAAATCGTTCATTTACAGGATCATATTTATAAACAGAATCTAATTCAGATCTAACTAAGAAAAGATTTTCGATTTTAAAAATATTATTCTCTCCGCCAGGCACCCCCTGCCTATTGTCAAAATGGTCAACTTTTGCCTCTTCAAATTGAAACTGACCTTCTGCCTCTGGTAGGGTCACTCTAAACAATCCATTAGATCGGGTTTTTAACCAAAACACACCTCTTTCAGTTTCTAAAATATCTCTTACAGCCCCTCTTATATTGCGGATGGCACCTATATCTAACCAGGTTCCATTTTTTTCCTGAAAATATAAAAAACCATCATCGACAACTATATAAACAGCAGAGGAGTCATAATCCGAAAAGGAAATTGCGGATGAAAAAGTTGGGGTTTTTGTAATGGCAATTAACTGGTCATTTTTGTAAGAATATACTCCTGCCGAACTGGCCAGAATCAGCTGATCGTTCCAATATTCCAGGTCCCAACAATAACTATTGATTTGTCCTATATCTGATATCAGGTATTGATCATTTTCCTCTTGAATTTTTAATAAGCCGCTTCCACTTGCCGCAAATAGATTGTCTTCAAAAGCCAAAACTCCTTGAATGGTACCCTCTAAATTCAGTCGCTCATCAAATATCGAGTAGGGCCCGTCAACATCTATTCTGGCAATCCCTTCTTGCATGCCAATCCAAATGGAAGATTGTTTATCTACAAATAGGGTTAAGACACTATTGGTAGGGAGACCTGTTGTGTGGTCTACGATTTTTTCTAAATTCTCTTTATTATCAAATAAAAGGAATCCTTTTTTTTCAAACGGGATAATGGCAATTTTATCTTGATCAAAAACACGTCCTTCTGCAATTCCCTGCTGAGACAAAATTCTGGCTATTTCTCCTTGCATTATTTCCAGAGTTAGACCATCATATTTATAAAGGCTCCCTTTCTGTGTTCCAATAATAATCCTCCCTTTATAGGCCTGCATAAATCTAATTCTGGCATTAATAAAGGTTTCACCCTTTGTTGCCAATTGGAATTCTTCATTTTCCAAAACCAACAAACCGCGGCTAATATCAGAGACATATAATTTATCATCTATATAAAAAATGCGGTAGCTGTTTCCGTTAAATTGCCAAACCTTTATTTTACCCTCTTTATATCTAAAGATTCTTTGGTTAGATTGAAAATAAACTCCTTCAGGTGTAGCAATAGTTCTGAATACCCGTCCGAATTCATGATCAGAGGAATCAATTAAGGGTAAAAATGAAGAAAATTGCCTCTCCCCGAGAGAATCAATATACAGTTGTCCCAAATCATTATTTGCTCCAACATAAACCGTTCCATCGGCTGAAACATCTAAGGACCTGACATGGCCTCGATTGGGCACAAGGGTTAATGCCCATTCTTCACCGTCGAAGGACAAGACTCCTTTACCATTAGCAATAAACATACGTCCATCAGGTGCCTGGGCGATCCACCAGTTTTGTCGATGGCCCTTGTATTCCAGAGGAGAATAGTTTTCTATTATTGGCATACCTGCAAACTCCTGTGCATGGCTATTTGAAGGAAAGAATAGCAGTAAGGAAAAAATGCATGTAATTGCGGAATATGCCTTCACGGTTTTGGATATAAATTATACTTAAAGATAATTCTTTGCCTTGGGGTATTCAACATTTAGATGAAGTGAAATTCTTCCTTATGATTTTTTATTTTAAATTCCATAAGCAGGAATATTACCTAATTGGGGCAAATTAATTTTATCTTCCATTTACCTATTTAAATGATTACCAAAATTTGCTTTTTTATGATACGCACACATTATCAAACATTCTTATTCCTATTAATCTTTTGTTTCACCTTCTTTTTTCAGGATCTCCAAGCTCAGGAAGCACATCGTCGATGGCGAAAAATGAATCAGATTCGATCAGATAAATTTGACTTGGTCCTACCGGAGGTAATGCGAGAAAATAATATTGACATGTGGATTATCACCAACCGGGAAGGTAATTACGATCCTTTATATGAAGACATGGGGGGGGGATATACTTCGACAAATGGTTATTATGTTTTTACTGATAAAGGTGAAGATCGTATCGAACGAGCTGCTCTGGGAATGAGTGGCTATTTAATTAAGGAAGGAGGAGTTTATGATTATCATGGATCGGCCTCTGAATTAGCGGATTATGTTAAAGAAAGAGATCCTCAAAGAATAGGCTTAAACATTTCCAAGAATTTTGGTGGAGCGGATGGACTTACTCATTCTCAATTTTTGGAGTTATCAGAAATATTAGGAGAAAAATATGCTGCTCGTTTTGTTTCTGCTGAAAAACTGGTCTCTGATTTTCGATCCCGAAGAGTAGCTAGTGAAATTGCCGCTTACGGTGAAGCAGGAGAATTATCTTATACAATAGCCGAAAGAGCTTTTTCTAATGAGGTAATCACTCCAGGTGTCACTACACTGGAAGATGTCGCCTGGTGGATGCTGGACCAGTTGTTTAAGCACAATCTCGGCAGTTCTTTTGGCATGCCTTCTGTATACATAACTGGACCGAATGGAATAGAAGCTACTTCCAGCGATCGCATTGTTCAAAGAGGGGATATTCTAATGTTGGATTGGGGAGTGGGTCTGATGAATTTTTATACAGATATGAAACGGGTCGCTTATGTTTTGAAAGAAGGAGAAACTGAAGTACCTGCAAGTATTCGTAATGCCTATGAGCAAGGGCTTAAGGCACGGGATCAGATTACCAGGAATATTAAAGCAGGCATTACTGCTAAGCAGGCTGAAAAAAATGTTTACGCTGCTATGGAAAAAGCAGGTTTCGCAGTTATGAAAGAATTTAACAAACCAGGAAATTCCGATAAAACTGACGTCATCATAGGCTGTCATTCTGTAGGAAACTGGGGCCATGGGATCGGCCCTTCTGTTGCTTTTTTCAATCCGGTTAGGATGGGCTATGAACTAAGAGTGAGCAATTTGTTATCGATTGAACTATTTGCCTATACCCGAATTCCGGAATGGGGAGGAAAGAAGTTGCGAATTCCTTTAGAGGATGATGCGATTGTCACGGAAAGGGGAATAGAGTGGCTGTATCCTGTTAATCGTAAAGTATTGGTTATTAAATAGTTCCAGTGTTCCAGTTGTTTAGAGATTCTTTTACTGAAGGTATTGTTGTTTATTCGAGCTTTTTTTGGCACGCAGATATCGCTAATGCTTATCTGCAATATTTGCGGAATCTGCGTGCCAAAAAAGTTTCAAATAATGGAAATCACTCAAATTTCAAAATACTTGACACGGAACTCTGAAGATGGAACCAAAATTATTCTATTTTAATCATTTTCTTTGTAGCACTAAAACCTCCGGCTGTCAAAGTATAATACATTACCCCAGTCGGAAGATCTTCTACCATAAGGGTATTATATCCTTTATCAAATGCACCTTTTATCACTTTTAGGACCCTCCCAGTTACGTCGCTGATGGAAATGACAGACTCGCTGGCTTCAGGTAATGAGAAGGAAATTTGAGTATTTACTAAAAATGGATTTGGAGTATTCTGAAATAATTTGAATCCTTCATTTTGCATTCCAGCCTCACCAAAGCTTAATTTTACCGCCATGTGTTCACCAAATTGGTTATAAGCTTCAGCCTGAGTGTAGCGTGAACTGATACTCAATAGTTCACTTAAGGTCGCATCTGATTTAGCACGTACTACTATGCTAAACAAGTCCGCATTGGGTGGTTTCAAACCGCCCAGAACACTGCCCGCATTCCATGACGTCGTAATCATCCCTTCTGCTACATGCGTCAAACCAAAGTGCTCCTCCTGGGCTATCCCGTAGTTAAAATCTTCCAATACAAGTTTCGAAGGATCGAAGTTTAAAGTAAACTGATAGCCCTCTATTTTAGCTATTTCTTCACTTGAAAAATGAATGGCGTACTTTTTTCCAGCTTTCAAATCAATATCTTCAGTTTTAACATTAAATACTCCGCTTACATTCCTAGGGCTGGCCATTTTAGAATTAGCAATAGCACTTCCATTTACATCACCCTTCTTAATCGCAATAAAATCCCCTTCCAACATATCTTCTTCCAGGTTGTTCAAATTGATGATAGAGGGAGTATGTTCCGCCCAAGGATTTGATTTATCTGGAAACTCGTAATGCTTATCCACAAAAATCCAGCTGGTAGTATTGCTAAATTTAGTATCAATACTGAGTATCAGTTTGCGAATTTGTATCAAATCCAAGGTGGTAATAGATTGAGAATTGTTTACGTCTGCAGCCAATAATTTGTAAGGAGAATCCAGGCTTTCTATACCTAAAATATGTTTGGAAATGACTACCAGATCGTAAGTTGAAACTCCATTCTGGTGGTTCTCATCCAACACAGGACTTATCGAATAATCATATCCTTGAATTAAACCCTCAAAGGAATAATCACCCTGCTCACTGGTATTAATTTCGTTAAATAGCAAACCAGATAAGCTTATATTTGCATTTGCCAGTGCATCCCCTCTCTCTGTCGTTACTAATCCAGCAACCGAAACTCTTCCTGTGGTATCCTGAATACATGGGTTCGGTATTCCAGATTGAACCTTTACTGAAGATTCACAAAAAGCAAATTGTCCTATTCCATTTACTGCAATAACAAATACAGGTATATCTTTTTCTGCATCTTCGCAAGTAAATAATATTCCTCGATAGGCCTCTCTTAGGAAGGGCACTTCATCCCCTCGAAAATCATCAAATACCTCCTTGGTCACTAGTTCACCTGCACTATTCGTCATGGTATCCAGATAAACAAATTTATTGATGTACCTATCGTCCGGAACCGACAAACCCACAGCTTCTAAACTATCTACTCTTACAGCGTAATATCTTACATCTCCTCCTACATCGGGATTAGGATGTGGATTACAATCAAACTGGGCTTTAGAGTGAAAATCATTTGACCATAATTCTATCTCTCCTCCAACTACTGTATTGTTTTCAACCACTGGTCCTAAATCAATTATTACAGAAGATAAACATTCAGGTGTTTCAATCTCGCAGTTTATTTCAACACAAGGATCAGGGTCTGAACCAGGATTCACCTCTACCATTACTTTGCAATAGTCAAACTTATTATTGCCATCAACTGCAATCACGCATACCATTATTTTTTTGCCTTTATCATCACAGTCAAATCCTACACTTCTGTTCTCCTCAATTAAGTGATCTTTAGTTGGTGCTTCAAGGCCTTCAGCTAGTAAGGCATCCTGACGTACGGCATAGTATCTAACATTATTGTCAGATCCTGGGATGTTGTCTGCTGATTCGTGTGGCGTACAATCCACTATTCCACTAGCTACAAAATCAGTAGCCCAT
>JANQPA010000086.1 GCA_028285545.1 Saprospiraceae bacterium
AAGTTTACAAGTTTACAAGTTTACAAGTTTACAAGTTTACAAGTTTACAAGTTTACAAGTTTACAAGTTTACAAGTTTACAAGTTAAAGGATTGCAAAATTAGAAGTGAAGTTGCTTATTTGAGCTTTTTTCTCGCACTGTCACCTTCGGTGGCCAGGAATTCTGCATATCTCGCAGATAATATTTGCCTAATATGCCTTATCTGCGTGCCAAAATACCCTGAAATAAATAGCTTCTCGTCAATTCTCACCATGACCTAACTTGAACACTTGAACACCTGATCACGTTAAATCAAATAGATCTTTCACCCCTACCGATCTACCCACTACAAAACCTTCTCCAAATTCAAAGCCGGCAGGACGACCATAGGTACGAGCTTTTGCTCTTAGGAATGCCATAAAATCTGCTCCGGAAATGGGAGAACTCAATTCTTCCTTATATTCTTTTGCTTCAGGGAGATGGAATTGAGATCTAAAAGCTTTAACCAGCTCCATTTTTTCATCAATAAAATCAGAAATGTCAACTACAAAATCTGCTTTCAGGTTGTGGTCCTGAATGTAGTGATAGACAGCCTTTGGGCGCCAGCGATCGTGTAGTTCCCCAGCTTCATTATGAGTGGTAATTTTTATCAATCCAGAAAAAAAACAGGCATCAGAAATCAATTTAGCCGCACGACCATGATCTGGATGTCGGTCACTAACTGCATTGGCCAGAACAATTTCAGGTTGATGTTCACGAATAACTTCAATGATTTGTAAAATACTCTTTTTGTTATGTTCGAAAAAACCGTCAGCCATGTCTAAATTCTTCCGGAATTTGGCACCCATCAACCTGGCTGCCTCATTAGCCTCAGCAGTACGGATTTCGGCAGTACCACGAGTACCCAATTCTCCTCGCGTAAGGTCCAATAATCCTACTGTTTTTCCTTTTTGAATATGGGAGAGCAGGGTTCCACTACAACTTAGTTCAACATCGTCTGGGTGTACACCAATGGCAAGAATATCGACTTTCATGTTTAGTTGTTGGTTATTTGTTATTCGTTATTGGGTTATTTGTTATTAGAATATTGGCAAGTAATTATTTCATTAACATCCTTCTACCAATAACTACGAGCCCCTAAAAATGTTTAATAAGGCTGAGCAATTATATTTTGCTTCCTTTTTTATGAATGGTAAGTTTTTGGGTTTGGGGTTCTGCAATAGGGATTGTTTGTTTGTATATATTCCCTTTTGAATCCACAAAAGTAACCTCAATTGAAAAATTATTATCAATCTTTTGATGACCGGCTGACTCCAGGAATATTCGATATTCCTTGTCCTTGGCCAGTTG
Source organism: Saprospiraceae bacterium (assembly GCA_028285545.1). Classification (GTDB taxonomy): domain Bacteria; phylum Bacteroidota; class Bacteroidia; order Chitinophagales; family Saprospiraceae; genus JANQPA01. The sequence continues at coordinate 1,330 of JANQPA010000086.1, forward strand.
ATGACCGGCATAATCATTTTTGACCATCACATCTGCTCTGCCTATAATATCCAGCTGACTGATCGTAGCTAATTCGCCTTCATTTTTCATTTTAAAAAAAGCATCTTTCCCAAGAGGAGCTACCTGAAAATCTTTCAATAACAGACGAGGTGCCTGAGCAAGTAATTTGCGCTCTTTTCTATATTTTATTTGTCCATGAATGAACAAAATGAATATAAACAATAAAAGCCCCATTGCTACCAGGTGAGCAGGACTTAAGGAATTCAAATATTGTATAAAAGATTCTATATCCATTTAAATGTGAAGATAGATAACAAAAATGAAAGAAGCCCTTTTTAATAAACTATTGGGTTCCTTTTACATGAAAAAGAGATAAATGGAGACAGCTAGAAAATAAATTTAGACAGAGTGGCTAAATTAATTGCTTGGATTATGAAATACTAAAAAAAAAATTTAAGAATCATTACAATTTGTCTCTATCTGTTTGTACCTGTCTCTATTTATCTCTTTCGAAAACAAAAATCAAAGATTTTGATACTTCAATTCCCCTCCAACAAAAGTCATCAGTACTTTAGTACTCAGGATTTCTTCGTCTGCACAATTAACTAAATCGTTTGACAATACTACCAAATCTGCCAATTTCCCTTCGCTTAAACTACCTTTAATATCTTCTTCAAATCCTGCAAAAGCATTGCCTAAAGTATAGGAATAGATGGCTTCCTCTCTAGTCATTTTCTGCTCCGGAAAAAATTCCTCATTATTATCTCTTCGAATGCGAGTTACTGAGGCATAAAAAGATTCAATTGCACTGACATCTTCTACAGGAGCATCTGTTCCATTGGCAATGACCACCCCATTATCGAGTAATGAACGCCAAACATAGGCCCCTGTACGAGCTCTTTCAGGACCTAAACGCTGAATCACATAGGGTGCATCCGAGGTACAATGGATGCCCTGCATGGAGGCAATTACACCCAACTCTTTAAAACGAGGAATATCTTCTAAAGAAAGATGTTGGGCATGCTCCACCCTCCATCGATGGTCTCTCTTCTCTGAATCCGTATTAAAAGTTTCTTCAAAAATATTGAGGGTTTCTCTATTGGCTCTGTCTCCAATGGCATGCACACAAAGTTGCATATCATTTTCCCAGGCCAATGTTGCAATATTTCGAACTACATCCATCGGAACAGTATTCTGACCATGGAAATCTGTTTTGTCTTCATATGGCTTTAAAAGCCAGGCACCAAAGGGCCCTAAAGCACCATCCAAGGCTGTTTTTATAGCTTTACAGGTAAAAAAGTTGTTTCCTGCTCCAATGATAGGGAATTGGTCAATTTTATCTTTCATACTATCATATCCCTCTCTAAGCATTACCCATAGACGGACGTCCAGCTCTCCTTTTTCTGCCAATTCTTTATATCTGCTAATATTAGATGTTCCTGAGCCTGCATCCTGAAAGGAAGTAATTCCGTTTGACAAGCATTCCATCTCCGCTAATTCAATCTGTTTGTACCATTCTTTTTCTCTATCTTCATCAGAAAGTGTTGCTCTGTATTCCCCATAAGCACCGCTTAATAATCTTTGGGCGGTTTCTTCAAACATACCTATAGCTTGTCCCCTTGAATCTCTGACGATCTCCCCTCCAGAAGGACTTGGTGTTTCGGCTGTTATCCCTGCCAATTCCATTGCCTTGGCATTTGCAAATGAACCATGTCCTGAAGCATGACGTAACAAGACCGGATTATCAGGAGAGACCTCACTTAACCTATCATGAAATGGGTATCCTAATACATTCCGATCAGGGGTTTTATCCCATTTTTCCTGATGCCAGCCACGCCCTACTATCCACTCTCCAGGCTCAGAATCTTTAACCTTTTCTTCAACCATCGCTACTATTTCATCCCAGTTTTTTGACCTCAAAAAATTGAGGTTCATCAAACTACCTCCCAGCCCGGAAAAGTGACCATGGCCTTCAATAAATCCAGGCATCACAAAACGACCTTCTAAGTCTATAATTTCAGTAGAATCTCCTTTTAGCGCATCTATTTCTGAGGAAGTTCCTAGTTTCATTATGCGATCTCCTTTTATGGCAATGGCTTCAGCATTAGGTTGCGAACTATCCACGGTGTAGATATTCCCATTGGTTAAAATAAGATCTGCATATTCCTTAGAATTTTCTGACTGGCAGCCTAACAAACATAAGGCAAGGATTAAACTTATTTGACATACTATTCTTTTCATTAATCTGAGTTTTGATGAAAGGATTGCAATATTTTATGTGTACTGAGTATCGTGTATTGAGTAATGGGTATGTATAGAAATAATCAATCTGAACATTCAAAATTCATCATTTGTCATTCAAAATTCACTCTCACTACTCAATACCAAAACAGTCTAAACATTATGACCAATTAATTTTCAGCACTGTACTTTAATTCTCCACCCACAATGGTCATTTGTATTTTAGTATCTAAGATTTCATCGTCCATGCAGTTGACCAGGTCTTTGGATAGAACAACAATATCCGCTAACTTTCCTTCAGTTAAACTCCCTTTTATTTCTTCTTCAAAACCAGCGTAGGCGTTTCCTAAGGTGTAGGAATAAACCGCTTCAGCCCGTGTCATTTTTTGTTCTGTAAAAAATTCCATTCCATTATCTGCTCTTTTCCGAGTTACAGATGCATAAAATGATTCAATGGCGCTTACATCTTCCACGGGTGCGTCTGTTCCATTGGCAATGACCACTCCATTATCAAGAAGAGAACGCCATGGATAAGCTCCGTATCTGGCACGCGCAAACCCTAGTCGAGCTACCACATATGGAGCATCAGAAGTACAGTGAACTCCCTGCATAGAGGCGATAACTCCCAAGTCTCTAAACCTTGGGATGTCAGAAGTATCTAAATGTTGGGCATGCTCAATTCGCCAGCGTAGACCTGTTTTAGAGGGGTCCTGCTTAAATTGCTCTTCAAAAATATTAAGGATCTCCCGATTCCCTCGATCACCAATGCCATGCACACAATATTGAAGGCCATTATCAAAGGCCACCTTCCCCCAATCGACCAAATCTTCAATGGGAGTGGTGTTTTTTCCATAAGAATCAGGCTTATCCTCATAAGGAGCTAAAAGCCAGGCTCCTCTAGCCCCAAGGGCACCATCCATATAACCTTTGATGGCTCTGATGGTTAAAGCTTCATTCCCTAATCCGATTTTTGGAAAAGCAGCGGCTTTTTCAGCTAAATCATCCTGACGTCCGCTTATCATTACCCAAAGTCGTACATCGAGATCCCCCGATTCTGCCAGACCTTCATATCTATCTATTTCAGCAAAACTGGCACCAGCATCCTGGAATGAGGTAATTCCCTTAGATAAGCACTCGGTCTCCGCATATTCTATCATTTTATACCATTCCTCTAACTTATCTTCTTCAGACAAAGTTGCACGGTATTCCTGATAAGCTTCTTCGAGTAAGTTCTCGGCCGTTTCTTCAAAAACGCCAATAGGTATACCTCTGGAATCTTTAATAATCTCCCCACCGAATGGATCTGGAGTTTCGGCAGTAATACCAGCTAGTTCCATGGCTTTAGCATTACCAAAAGCCGCATGCCCGGAAGCATGATTCAAAAAAACAGGGTTATCCGGTGAAATTGCACTCAGTTCATCATGATAAGGATATCCCAAAACATTTCGTCCAGGGCTTTCATCCCATTTTTCTTGATGCCAGCCTCTTCCAATGATCCACTCTCCAGGTTTGGCTGTTTTTACCCGCTCTTCAACGGCTGCCACAATTTCATCCCAGTTTTTGGATTTTAAAAAATTAAGATTGAGAAGACTTGAACCAAGCCCAGAGAAATGCCCATGACCCTCAATAAATCCTGGCATTACAAATTTACCTTCCAGATCAATTACTTTAGTAGAGTCCCCTCTCAGAGCTTCAATTTCTTCGTTATTCCCTACTTTAAATATTCGATCGCCTTTAACGGCAATGGCTTCAGCCCTGGGTTGGGATTCATCAACAGTGTAAATATTCCCATTAATCAGAATCAAGTCTGCAAAATCTCCACTTTCTTCCTGTTGACAAGCAAAGAAAAAAAGGAGTGCAATTAAAATAAAATTCTGTTTTTTTATCATCCTTATTGTTTTTATGATTAGTTAACATGTGTTCATGCCTGTCTACCGACAGGTAGATGTTCACGTTAGCAAGTTTTCACGGATTCAAGTTTTGGGGATGATTGGAGATCCTCATCAAAGCATTTTAATATCACAAAATTATAGAATCAAAAATCTGCACATTTGCTCAATTTAAAATTGGCACATCTAATATTTTCGTTTTCGTCGTTTCCAGGAAGAGGGTAAAATTTGTTCCTCTAGACTTTGTTTAAAAATTTGACTTAATAGTTTATAAAGTTCAGGGTGATGCTGCCGTAGGTCATGGGGCCTTTCGAAGAAGAATTCACTGGCAACAGCGAAAAATTCTTGCTTATTGGTAGCGCCATAGGGGCGAAGTTTGGATTTTCGTCTTTGTATATTTTTCATTTCGCGATGCATCAATCCAAGCCAGGGCATCACATATTTTTGCTCCATGAGAGCAGGAATCCCATCAAACTCTCCATCAGCGCCATCTATTAGGTGGACAAATTCATGGATAGCGGTATTGTGGCCATCTGCCTGGCTACTGAAGCCCTGGATGATAGCAGGTTTAGAAAGGATCACCACTTGACTAAGGATTCCATCACCTACCATGCCTAAAATGTTCCCCTCCTCTTCATTATTGAGATAGTCCTGCTTAAAGGACCTGGGGTAAATCAAAACCTCTTTCAACTTGTTGTAAGTCCAGTTTTTAAAGCCAAAAATTGGTATTACTGCGCTGGCCGCAACCAATAATTTTAATTCTTCATCTACTTCTGTTTTCACCCCCGTAATCTTAACCTCCCCTAAAAAAACCTGTACATCTTTTTCGAATTGCCTTTTTTTATCTTCATTCAATCTTTTGTAAAAGCGAACCTCCTTACTTAGAATTTTACGCCAAGAGGTAGGGAATCCTTTTTTTAGTATGGCTTTCCGAATTCTTTTTCTTCGAGTTAGGCTTCTAAACACGAAAAAGGCAAAAAGAAGCCCCAAAATCAGCATAAAAACAAATGCCCGCGGGTTGGCATCTTTTATGATCCACAGTCCATAAACATAAAATAATACCACTACTGCTGTGAGCAGGAGCAATGTTTTCTCAAAAAAAGAAAGGTTAGTCATTCGATAATGGATCATCCAGACAATTAAGGCCTGAGTTTTTGAACTTATTTATTTTTGACTTCGTTCACTAGAAATAAAACTAAAGATATCAATACAGATGAAAAAACATTTAAAGTTAAAAATAACTGGCAAAGTTCAAGGTGTCTGGTATCGCGCCTCATTAAAAAGGAAAGCCCAGGACCTCGGAATTCTTGGTTTTGTCCAGAATCAAAAAGATGGTAGTGTTTATGCAGAAGTGGAGGCAGCAGAAGATCATCTTAATGAATTAGTCAAATGGTGCTGGAAAGGTCCCGAGTTGGCCAATGTTCAAAGTGTTACTGTAGAAGAAGGCAATGTTTTAGATTTTAATTTTTTTGAAATACGGTAGTTGGGTAGAGTAGTCTGGTGGTCTGGTAGATCCTTTGATTATACAATTCTGTGATGCTATGATTTTTTAATAAGTAGATGTGCAAATTAGCAAATGTGTAAATTAAATTGCAGGATCTGCCCTATTCCTGATGACCGAAGGTGTTTGAGTGAAAATAAAGCTTTAATAAGCAACTTTACATTGAAAAAACCAATCCCTTAAACACTGAACACTGAACTAAAAATATTGAACTAAAAACAGAAAAATGTCTATTACAATTCGCAAAGCCGAAGCAAAAGACCTGCCATCTATTCATGATTTAGTAATGGAATTAGCAATTTATGAAAAAGGCGAAAAGGAATTTATTGCAACCATAGAAGAATATGAAAAGGATTTTGAGGACAATGTTTTTCAAGCCATCCTTGCCGAAATGAATGGTGAGGTGGTTGGTATGGCCTTATATTATTTAACATTTTCCACCTGGAAAGGCCGTATGATGTATTTGGAAGATTTTGTGGTGAAGGAAAGCCATAGAAGGTATGGAATAGGTCAAAAACTTTTCGATGCCTTTTTAGAAATGGCCAAAAAGGAAGGCTGTCGTTTGGTAAAATGGCAGGTACTAGACTGGAACCAGCCAGCCCTGGATTTTTATGAAAAAAATAATGCCATCATAGAAAAAGAGTGGTGGAATGGCAAGATTTTTTTAAATAATTGGAAGTAAAAGGTCTATTCACGTAAAAATTTCCCTTTCAGTTGAAAACATTCAATATTTTTTAATTTGTTTTTTTCAAATAACTTCCTATTTTTGTAAGGCATCTACGAAAAGTCCCCCCTCCGTTGTACTTTTCATTTAGTTCCCGCTTTACATAACAAATCATATTTTATTCCCTGCTAAGCTAATATTAGAAGAATGTAACCCTATGTTATAAAGAATTATAGTGTTTCATAGTGTTGGAGTAGTCGGCTAACGATTGCTCCTTTTTTTTGTAAAAAGTAGAAGGTAGAATAACTTGCAAATAATTGGTTGCTAGACCTTTCTTCCTATGATAATTTCTGCCAATTGGGTCAATGGTAATTTCCGTGATTCGGGAATATTAATTTTTGCCAAGGATGCAAAGGCTTTTTCCTTAAATTTTTCTTTTTCCTGTTCGGCCAGATCAGGAATATTTAATTGTCGGAGAAGTTCGGTCACCTCTTGTATTTTTTTATTTTCATCTTTTGTAGGAGTGTTCATCAGATTGGATAGGCGGTTTTTCTGATCAGAGTTGGCTACTTCCAAAGCTTTTAAGATCAAAAAAGTCTTTTTATTTTGTATAATGTCTCCACCAATCTTTTTTCCAAATATTTTAGGATCTCCGAAAGTATCTAAGATATCATCTTGTAATTGAAAGGCGATCCCTATATTCAAACCAAAATTATAGATATTTTTAATGTTTTGGGCATCCGTTTCAGAGGCAATGGCTCCCATTTCCAGGCAGGCAGCTAATAAAGCTGCCGTTTTTAAACTGATCATTTTGATATATTCTGGAATGGTCACATTTTGGCGGGTTTCAAAATTCATATCCATTTGTTGCCCTTCACATACTTCGATGGCGGTTCTATTAAATACCCTTATCAGAGGAAGAATGGAGGCCGTCTCTTGAATTTCGAATAAAACTTGATTGGCTAAAACCAACATTACATCTCCGGAAAGAATAGCCGTATTGGAGCTATATTTTTCATGAACAGTTGGCTTTCCTCGGCGGACTAAGGCTTCGTCCATAATATCATCATGTACCAAGCTAAAATTATGGAACACTTCGACTGACATGGCTATGGGTAGAGCCTTCTCCAGATCATCTTTAAATAATTCATAAGCCATTAAGACCATTGCAGGTCGAAGGCGTTTCCCTCCCAGCTTCATAATGTAATTGGCAGGCTCATACAATTCTTCTGGTACTCCATTAAAAGGATGTTCTTCCAGATACTTGTTAAAAAGAATTTGATATTTTTTGAGTAGTTCCATTAATTTGTGTTAGATGAAGTATAATCAATCAAACTTGTAAACTTGTAAACTTGTAAACTTGTAATAGCTGAACTTCAATACTATTAAATTGTTGAGATGATATTCAAAAAATGTGGCAAAATTTATGAAAAAAGTTGACCTACTTATTATAGGAGGGGGGCCTACTGGAATTAATTGTGGAATAGCCGCCACTCGGGCTGGTTTAGATTATTTGATATTAGAGAAAGGAGTTTTGGTCAATTCTCTATATAACTTTCCGGTCAATATGACTTTTTTTTCCACCTCGCAGAAGCTCGAAATCGGAAAAATTCCTTTTATTTCTCATGGAGAAAAGCCCACGCGAGGAGAAGCTCTTGAATATTACCGCCGATTAATACAACAGTTTGGGATAAAAATTAATTTATATGAGGAGGTCAAAGAAATGATTTCTCAGGAAACAGGTCTTTACCTTATCAAATCTTCTAAAGATCACTACCTGGCGGAATCCGTAATTATTGCTACTGGTTTTTATGATACTCCAAGAATGTTGGGAGTACCTGGAGAAGATCTTCCTAAGGTAAGCCATTATTATAATGACCCTCATCCATATATAGGGCAAAAAGTATTGGTTATTGGAGCCCGAAATTCGGCTTGTGATGCTGCTCTTGAGACCTACTATAAAGGGTCTGAAGTTACCATGGCCATTCGGGAAGAGGAAATCTATCAGCGGGTCAAATATTGGATTCGCCCCAATATTGTAAATAGAATAGAGGAAGGGAGTATAAAAGCCTATTTCAATACCAGAGTCAAAGAAATCAAACCCAAGGAAGTGGTTTTGGAAGGTCCTGAAGGCATATTTTCTATAGAAAATGATTTCGTTTTGGCCATGACCGGATACCAGCCCAATTTTGAGCTATTCCAACGTTTTGGTATTGCCTGTAGCGAAGATGAAGTAAAATTGCCCATTAAAAATGCAGAAACGTTGGAAACCAATCTGCCTAATGTTTATATGGCAGGGGTAGTGTGTAGTGGATTGCAGACCAGTAAATTATTTATTGAAAACACCAGGGATCATGCGGAGATTATTGTAGATCAAATTTTAAATAAAAAAGCATCAGCCGCAGTACGCGGCTGATGCTTTTTTATTTTATTCTTTCTTTCCTCCTGATTTATTATCACCAGCCTTTTTCTCCATTTCCTGTGCTCGTTTGGCACGCTGCATTGGATTTTCTCCACCGCCACGTCTGCTTCTACTCTTGAACAACTCAAATCGAGTAGGTTCTGCCCTAGGTGGCCAGTAATTATTATTGCGATCGGTATCAGCTGTCTCTTCAAGCGGATCCAGAATAATTTGCTCTACTTCTTTTTTGAAATAAAATACTTTGCTGACCTTATCATTGGTTTTTCTCCAAATTTCTACAGGCACGCGAACGATTTCGGAGGTACCATCGACAAATTTAAACTCCAGAATGATGGGCATTACCATCCCACCTACATTGGAAAACTTCATGGAGTAAAAATTATAACCTGCATTCAGGAATTCTTTCTCCTCTTCATTCAAGGTATTTAGATAGCTTTCGTATTCTTTCTTATCCAAAATATTTACATCCAATGGATCGTAACTATTGTAGAAATCACGCATGGTAGTATCCCGCTCAACTAAAGATTCCATTTCTTCAAAACGCTGATCACCAATATACTTTGGTGCAGCATCTCTTTTTGCTCTGGCAATGGCATTTTCTACCTCAGGATTTTTGGTATTAGGCTGCATCCATTTTACTTCATCGATAGCAATGTCAACATTATCGGTGCTATAGAACCAACCTCTCCAGAACCAATCCAGATCAACTCCAGATGCATCTTCCATGGTACGGAAAAAGTCGGCCGGAGTGGGATGTTTAAACATCCAACGCTGAGCATATTCTTTAAAGGCCATGTCAAATAATTCGCGTCCCATAATGGTTTCCCGTAAGATATAAAGACCTGTAGCAGGTTTGGTATAGGCATTAGGGCCTAGGTTCATTGCAGATTCAGAATTGGTCATGATGGGTGACAAACGATCCTTAGGCATACTCATATATCTGGTAATCCCTGAAGGCCGAGCGCCCCAGGAATAATCCGTTTCCCACTCCTGTCCAGCAACGGCGTCCAGAAAACTATTAATCCCTTCATCCATCCAAGTCCACTGGCGTTCATCAGAGTTGACGATCATTGGGAAGTAGTTGTGTCCAACTTCGTGAATGATTACGCCAATATGTCCATATTTTGTTCTTTGAGAATAAGTTCCATCTTTTTCAGGGCGGCCATAATTAAAACAAATCATAGGGTATTCCATCCCCATGGAGCCATCTACTGACCAGGCTACTGGATAAGGATAATCAAAAGTAAAACGAGAATACACCTCAATGGTATGAGCGACTACTCTTGTGGAATACTTTCCCCATAGAGGATTTCCTTCTTTGGGGTAGGCGGACATGGCCATAATGGTATTTCCATTTTGTTCCACGGCCATTGCATCCCAGATAAATTTACGGCTGCTGGCAAAGGCAAAATCACGAACGGTAGATGCTTTAAATGTCCAGGTCTTCGTATCCGAGGCTTTAGATTTTTCTCTTTCAACCGCTTCCTCTTGTGAGGCTATAATTACAGGTGTTTTGGTACTTTTACGTGCTTCAGCCAAACGTTTACGCTGAGTAGCAGTAAGTACTTCTTTAGGATTCTGAAGTTCGCCGGTAGCAGCAACGATATGATCAGAAGGGACCGTTATGCTTACTTCATAATCACCAAATACCAGGGCAAACTCTCCGCTTCCCAAAAATTGTTTGTGCTGCCATCCTTCGACGTCATTATAAACGGCCATTCTTGGGAAAAACTGTGCAATATTATAAACGTTATTGCCATCTTCAGCAAAATGTTCAAAACCGGAACGCCCGCCTTGAACTCGGTGATTATTAATATTATACCACCACTTGATGCTGAAACTTACATTTTCACCAGGGTTTAAAGGCTGATCCAGGTTAATTCTCATCATCGTTTTGTTAATGAGATACGTCATATCCTGATTACCTGCATTTTTAACATGCTCCACTTTAAAACCACCGTCAAAACGGTTTTCCATTCGACTTAGTTGTCTAAAACTTACCCGGTCATTTAATTCCCCAGATCTGATTTTATAGGTATCAGAATCCTTGGCTCTCATATTTTGATCCAATTGAACCCATAGGTAAGTCAATACATCAGGAGAGTTATTATAGTAAGTAATGGTTTCGGTACCGTATAATTTCTGGTTATCATCGTCCAGGCGAATATCCATTTTATAGTCCGCCTTTTGCTGGTAATATTCATGTCCTGGGGCACCGGAGGCCGTTCGGTATACGTTTGGAGTAGGAAATTCTTCTTTTAGTTGCTTGAATTTGTTGTAATTGAGGTTTGGATTTTGGGCATTTAGGATAAATGCAGCCATCATTCCAAGAAACAGAAGGGTGCCTGTTTTTTTCATAAAAATTAATTTGGTAAAAAAAATGATATAGTCCTTTTGCAGAATTCGGTAAAGATAGGGAAAATCCTGTAGTCTGATAGTCCGGTGGTCTAGTAGTATTCTCGTTTGGTATTTAAATATTCTACAAAACAAGCAGACAAGCAGACTACCAAACAACTAGACAACTATAATTATCCTTATATTTGAGCTTACAACACATTTAACTAATATTTCCTTATAAAAACCAATCAATCGATGAAATTAACACCGTTCACCAGGTTACTAATCGTTGCGGCCATTTTAGTAGGTGCATTTTTACTTATTAGAAATTATTTACCGCAGCTTCAACAAACAACTGGTACCGATACGGAACAGGTAGAATCCGACGAAAAAGAATCAGCAGAAGTCAAAAAAGTCGATAATCGAAAAGGAGGTAATACTGTATTTGATTATGCGACACCGAGACCAATAAACGGCAAATTAAAAGGTGTAGTAGAATTAGGAGCTTCAGGCTTTAATTCCTTCATTATTAATGTTGATAATCAAGGTCGCTGGGAATTGAAGAAAGCAGAATTCGGCGCAAGTTTGGTATACGAAAACATGGCTACGGAACAAGATGTCAGAGATGGTTTAAAAAAATACATTGCTACCATGCTCGACTTTGGTGTAGGCAGCAAGGAAATCCATTTTATGGTGAGTTCTAGTGCTATAAAAGCTCCGGAAGTTCAGAAAATTCGAAATGGCTTAAAATCTTTAGGTTATGTAGTTAATTCCGTAGATGCTACTCAGGAAGGACGTTTTGCCCTAAAAGCTGTACTACCAGATGATTGGAAAGATTCCGCTTTTACTGTTGATATCGGTTCTGGAAACACTAAAGTTTCTTGGTTAAATGGAAGCTCCATTCACAGTGAAGAAGTATATGGTTCCAAATATTATCAGGATAATATCAGTGATGAACAGGTCTATAATGCTGTTCGTGCAGTGGCAGCCAAAATTCCACCAAGCAAACGCAAACTATGCTTTATTATTGGCGGTGCTCCCTTCCAGATGGCCAAAGATATCAGAAATGGAAAAGAACGCTATACGGTTCTTCTCAATCCTGAGGAATACGATTCTGAAGAACAAAAACTTAGCGCTGGCGCCAACATTTACAAAGCTATTAAAGATGAGACCGGTACTGAAACCTTTGTTTTTGACTGGGATGCGAATTTCACCATAGGATTTTTGCTATCCTTATAAGAAAAATCTTTATTTCTATTTAATTTTTTTGGCCACTGGTAAACGCTGATATAGCTGTCTTAAAATTTCTCCAAAACAGAGAAAAACAGCCATATCAGCGTTTTTCAGTGGCTAAAAGTACTCTCAATGATTTATCATCAATTATTACTCATTAACTCCTCACCATGAATTTGCCAGTATTTTAGGATAAGCTCCTCTGAAATTTCTTCATTATTAAAAATGGTGTCCGCTTTGATTTCTAAAGGTATTCCGGGATTAGCGTATACAAGGTTTGGAATATAACTCTCCTTATGGCTTAATAGCTTATCGATAATCTTCTCAGCAAGAGGACCTTTTTTACCCAAAGCTGTATTGGAAGCTAGCTTTTCAATAACATAATCATTCATCCAATACTTGTCTAGCAAATAATCAAGGGTTTCTAAAGAGGCATAAGCGCTTTGGGCTACAAAATCCAGAAACTGCTCACTCTTACATTTGGCCATAAAAGACAATTGTTTTTCTCGATTTCCATTTAAAGCTATGGCTTTGTGCAAATCTTCATATTCCTGGTCACCAGGATCATAGGGATAATCGTGTTTGGCATATTCCAAAAATAGTTCCGGAGGCATATGAGTATGAGGCTCAAGTGAATGGCGTACTGGGACAATTTTCTGAATATATTTAAAGGCTTCCTCCGGCAATTGAGGATTTTTCATAAGATTAAAGTGAACGAATGATTCCCGATCAGATAAGCCAAAACCATTATTTTCTTCCTTCTGGTTAAAAACATTCTGAGTCATTTTTAAAAGCAAAGATTCCGGGCTTGCATAATTTTCTGCCACCATCATCCTGACAATTTTATTGCTATCGACAGCCAAAATCGATAAGATTTCCGGATCTCGGCTTATTTGGGCCATCCTGATCCGGGCGATTTCCAGAGAATCTTCAATAAAGGAAGAACAATGTGAGGCAAATATTGAAAAAGGCATGAATGCCCCCCCAACCAGGCTTTTGAAAGCAGCATGCCGTACTTCTGAATTCGGAGACTTTAAAAAATCAAGAATTTCATCATTGGATATCAAAGTAATTTTTTCCTGATCCGTTAATTGATAGGCATTTTTGATGGCCCAGGTATTTAATACTGGATCATCGGAATAAATATAGTTTTTGATATTTTCATAATTGACTTCAATTTCCTCCAAAGCTTTCTGTTGAACTTTTTTATTACCGGTCCCCAATAGTTTTTTTCGTTCATCTTTACTCAGTGATTGATTACTGGCCAGGTTTTGGAGCGTTTTGGCATCTTTGGAATTGAAAAACTGCTCTTTATTTTTCAGTATATGTTGAGTACAAGCCAATGCTCTTTGAACTTTTAGAGAAGGATCATCCAGCAATATTTTTACAATATTTTCATCAATTTTTTTATTAAAAACCAAGGATGCTCTTACCTCTTCTGAGTCATCATTGCCTAACTTCAAAAGAATATTAAGGGGAGTTGAAGGGTTGGAAGCAAGGGCCTGTCGAGTGGTTTCTTCTTTAGAATCACCTAGCTTTTCTAAAATAGATGCTGGTGAATTAACATTATGGGCCAGATCCAAATGCAAATTTTTATTTTCAAATGCAGCTGAAAAAAAAGCTGCTGGGGTATTTTCCTGCATCAATTCAAACCTAAGTCGTTTTACATTCAGCTTTTCAGGATTTTTGGAAAAACTAAAAGGCTGTTTGAAAACTTTTTTATTAACGACAGCCGAAAAAGCATCTTCCCAACCCGGAGGAGCACCATGCACTTTTTTCCCTTTGGAAATAAACTTTTGTGCTTCTTTCAGACTAAGTTCTTCATAATCAGAGTCATAATACATAGACATTTCAGCCTCCAGAATTTCATAAAAAGGCTTTTTAGCTTGCCAATCTGAATCACTATGACTATGCATATATATTTCTGCAAACTCATTTTTTGGGCAATCCATATCCCGATCTGCACTATAATAAGCTCTGGACTGGAAAGTTTCACCATATACTCTAAAGGTGAAATCATTATAATGACCTCCTACTACACCTGCAGCATACAAAGATTTTCCAACTGAAAAATAATTCCAGGACAGCACATTTTCTGCTCTTAAATCCCCAGTACAAATCAGATAGCCAATGCCGGAGTTATAATCGACATAATCTCCTTTGATGGTAAGATCTCCTTTTACAATTAAAGCAATATTATTGTCTAAATCTCCATCAACGACCAGGTTGCCTTCGTGAACATACCATTGGATGTTTTTATAATATTCAGCATAATGATGGGTGTTTTCGAGTTCACCAATTATTTCTTCTACTTCTGCTTTTGTCTCTAACAAGGTAAATCTGGAGGAAATTTCTGAGGCTAAAAAATTATCATTGGAGGCAAGTGAATGGGTCATGGCAATAGGGATTAATAAGGATAAGATCCAGTTTTTCATTTTTTGGTTTTTTAAGGAAATTAAATATGCTAAAGCAAAATTTAACTTACATATGGTTTGCCTTATACGGGGCAAACCATATGTAAGTTAAATATTTTCCTGCCGCGGTGCGGCAGGAAAATATTTGATTTATTTTATATTTCGGGGTATTAAACGTGTCCAATTTAACAAAAGAATAGTTTTAGTGATTTTTTTATTGATGTAGCAATGAAAAATATAGATTAAATAAAAAGACCGCTCTCGAAAGCATAAAGCTTTGGAGAAACGGCCATCGATAACCATAACAACAGTCTTAATTCTTTGAGGCACTTATTTAACACCTCGTTATATCGTCGGTTTCTTACAAGAGTTTTATTCTCGGGTTGATATATTTTACATATATCATAGACCCATTCTCAAGTAAGTAGGTTGCAAATTTCCGTCAAACTGTTGCAAATTTTCTACCGATCATTTGAAATGATAGACCTAACCGCTTCTACTTCAGGATCTATGCCATTCAGGATGTCATCAATTGTTCTTTCAACTTTAACATCTGGTTCGATTCCCAGGTCTGGTTTTTCGTTGTAAGGGAAGTTTCCAAAGAGAGGAATATCCATTTCAATACCTGAATTAGGTAAGCGCAGGAAAAACATAGCTCCTCCATTAATCCCTTTTTGAGTAGCTCCGGTGGTTTGTCCTACCAAAGTGGCAATTTTCCCTAATTTGGCCATGCGGGCCAAATAAAAGGTAGCGGAACTATTAGCTGCATTGGTAAGGAGAAAGGTTTTACCCTGAAAGGTCAGCTTATTATTGGATTTTTTGATTTCACGATATGGTTTTTGATCTGCTTTTTCTTTAAAAAAACCATTCTTATGGGGTTCCACCCAGGAGGAGATATCATAAAATTTCTTATCCCAGGTATTGATATAAGGTCTTAACTCTTCAGGTGCAACCTGGTACCGAGTAAGCCCAAGGAACTCTTCGATCCGGATGTCTTCTTTCAATAAATATTTAGCCAGCTCATCGATGACCGCATCCATTCCTCCCCCATTACCTCGAATATCAACGATTAGGTTGGGAATCTTTTTTGTTTTTAACTGCTCAAAAGCATCTTTAAGGAAGGCTTTCCAATCCATCTGAAACTTCCAGGTAACGAAAGTTCCCAGTTTTAGGTGAGCTAAATCCGGAGAAAGGATTTTAAACTGCCAGCTATCCTCATAACTTCCAGTGTTTAGACCATATCTTTTCTCTAGTCTTTTTTTGCGTTCAGTGGTACTTATTGAGGCAACACTCGTTTGAAATTTACGGCCAGCTTTATGATCGTAGACTTCCAATTGATATTGGTCATCATGGGGAGGAAATAACAAAGGAAAAAGAATATCAAAATCTTCATATTCTTCTATACCTTTCACCTGCAAAGCATACATCCTTTTATTCATTTGAAAGCCATCTGCACTTATGTATGGCAACAAGGTTTCAATAATGGTTTCCATTGCGGTGCCATTAATACTGGTAATCTCATATCCTGGCATCAATTTCTTATCTTCTGAAAGATTATAGGTCACAATCATTTGTTTGCCTATCAAATCAAATGTAAATGGCACTTTATCTGGTTGAAAAAAGAAAGCACCTTTTACAAAATCACTCTGATTGTATGGGTTAACCAGGGTATGTCCACAGCGAATTTTTGGAATAAAGCGAGCGAAAGCCAGGTAGGTTTCCTGCAAGGTCATTGATTGACTCATTTCCTTTTTCAAATCCGCAAAATGCTGATTCATTTCCTCTTCGGTATTATAGCGATAGAGACCTGGGTGCAAACTAGTGTAAGCTTTCTGCATAATCTCGATGTCTTTTTGAAGGTCTTCTGCTCTGAAAACCACCTTGGCCAGGTCTTCTTTACTTGGTATATCCGGAACATTAAATTGGTAGTTAAAAGTCTTTTTCTCTAATTCATCTAATTGGATGGTTCTATTGCTTCCTCCATTCAATTCCCATTCTATGTCTCCGTATACAAATTTAAATTCCAGCTTTTTTTGTTCAGCAGCCTTAAAGTTGAACGCCCCAGAGAAAATTCCATCTCCATCTTCATCGTTGAGTAAATAAGTCTTTTCCCAGGAAAGAGGTGGAAGGTTTCCTCGCAGGCCCACTTTGTCAGCATTTTTAACCATGCTCATATCCACACTAATGGTTAGTGTTTGAGCCTTCATAATAAAAGGAATAAAGCATAATTGAACTAAAAGCATTAGGGTGAATCGTTTCATTTTTTATTATTTTGATTTATGCCTGCAAAATGGAGAAATGCTGTATTTTAAGCGCTGCAAAAGAATTTGATACGTCTCAAATGATGATTTGAGCCGATTTTGTTAGTGAAAAGTTACGAGTGTCGAGTGATGAGTGAAGAGTTTAGTCTGGATAAGTTGTAGCTTATGCTTATTATTTGAGCTGATAAACTCCCTCAATTCCCAGTTGCGAGCACCAATAAAAAGCAAAACCCAAAAGTATTAAATTACTATAGAACTCATCACTCATCACTCTTAACTATTTCAATTTGTTTAAGCAATTCACAAAATTCAAAAAAAGAGGAATGCTAAAAACAGTCTCCTTATCAAAAGAAGGTCCTTCCCTCTCCCCTATTGTTCTGGGAGTTATGAAATGGGGGCAGTGGGGTAAAAATTATGGTGCCCAGGAAATGCTAAAACTGATCGAAGAAAGTATGGCCCTGGGGATCAGTACTTTTGATCATGCGGATATATACGGGCATTATACCACAGAAGCAGAATTTGGGATAGCACTGCAGCTCAAACCAAGTTTAAGAGAAAAAATGCAGTTGATCACAAAATGTGGTATTCAACTGGTCACTCCCAACCGCCCTCGTAACAAAATAAAATCCTATGATACCAGCAAGGATCATATCGTCTGGTCTGTCGAGCAATCCCTCCAAAACCTGCAAACGGATTATATTGACCTGTTTTTAATTCACCGTCCTTCTCCGCTGATGCATCCGGATGAGATTGCGGAGGCTTTTCTGGCCTTAAAAAAGTCGGGTAAGGTTTTACATTTTGGCGTATCCAATTTTACACCCCGGCAATTTGATTTATTGAATTCCAGGATCACTCTTTGTACCAATCAGGTCCAGGCCAACATGATGCATTTGGATCCCTTCCTGGATGGCACTTTGGATCAATGTTTGCAATACGGCATCCGGCCGATGGCCTGGTCGCCGCTAGGGGGCAGTTCTTTTTTCACAGATTTAGAAGATCCTAGGGTAAAGCGTCTCAGAAGAGTTTTGGGAGGTTTATCCAAAAAGAAAAATGGAGCGGGTATTGACCAACTAGTATTAGCCTGGTTGCTAAAACATCCCTCAGATATATTGCCGGTGATTGGGACAGGAAGGTTAGAACGGGTAAAATCTGCTGTTGGAGCATTAAAGATTAAATTGACGAAGGAGGAGTGGTTTGAGGTTTGGGAGGCGAGTGTTGGTAGTGAAGTACCTTGATGTGCTGATGTGAAAATTGGTAGATGTGCAGATTATATATTAAAGTAAAAACTAAAATTTCATAAAATTTTAGTTTTTACTCAAGCCTCAGTTTCGATATTTATTCGTTATCAGGCGACAGCATTTTATATACAATTCCGGCCAGGATAGCTCCGACGAGGGGTGCTACCCAGAATAACCATAATTGTTCTATGGCCCATCCGCCTGCAAAAATAGCCTGGCTGGTACTTCTGGCTGGGTTTACGGAAGTATTGGTTACCGGGATACTAATGAGGTGAATAAGAGTAAGGCCCAGGCCGATAGCCAGACCAGCAAATCCTGCCGGTGCCTTAGGGTGGGTAGCTCCAAGGATGATCATTAGGAACATGAAGGTCATGACGATTTCTGTAACTAAGGCGGCTACCATACCATATCCGCCGGGGGAATGTTCACCATAGCCATTGGAAGCAAATCCACCTATTTCGACACCTGCTTTACCGGTAGCGATGACATATAAAATTCCTGCACCGGCGATACCCCCAAGTATCTGAGCTCCGATATAAGGGAATAGGTCCTTACTTTCAAAACGGCCTCCCATCCATAGGCCTACAGAAACGGCCGGATTTAGGTGGCATCCTGAGATGTGTCCAATAGCATAGGCCATAGTGACTACCGTTAAACCAAAAGCGATGGCTACTCCTACAAAGCCGATCCCAAGCTCAGGAAATCCTGCGGCCAGGACGGCACTTCCACAGCCTCCTAGTACTAGCCAAAAAGTTCCAATGAATTCTGCAACAAGTTTTTTCATACTTTAATATTTAATAGTGGATAGAAGCTTACAAATAAGTCAACCTTAAAATCTGAGTTAACTCATATTTAAAATTTCAAAGAAAATTGGAAATGGTGAATGTCTGGTTATTTAGTCCTCAGTCAGAAATAAAATTGCCAAAGCGACTTCTTTTTGCCTGTTTAATAGAGGTGACGGCAGGTTTTGGGATATGAATGTGGGTTGTGCAATTTTTATTTAAAAAGGAAGATGGTTAAAATATCAATATTGAAGCTCTCCTAAATCTATTAATTTTTATTTGATTATTAAAAAAGAATGGATTATTTTTGCCCCACTTCCAAAAAGTTTGGGAAGTTGTTCTAAATAAAGTTTGGGTTTTGGAGATTAAGGATAAGTATGATTCTCAATACTAATTACCCAATACTCACTACTCTAAAATGGGGCCTTAGCTCAGTTGGCTAGAGCGTTTGACTGGCAGTCAAGAGGTCGGGGGTTCGACTCCCCCAGGCTCCACCCCTATAAATAAAGGCTTTTCGCATTTTGGCGTTAAGCCTTTTTTTTATCAGCATGATCTAAGATTTTTTTTATATTTTTTGATCAAACGGATTAGGTAATAAATATTTAATTCGCTGATTCCTTCCAAGTAGATTGGAAACTACCAACACAAAAGAATTTAATAAATCAATGATACTTTCAAAGTAATATCCTTGAAAAAAACCTAAAACCTAAATGGAAAAAGAAGAAAAAATGACTCTCCGTCAACTTCTGTCAAAAGACAAAATTGAAGAAGTTATTGATACCCTATTATCAAGTATAGAGTTTGAATTTGAAAGTAGTCTAAAGGAAGATACTATCTTGAAAAATCTATACCACCAAATATTAAACTTATCATCAAGGACAAATGAATTAAGGCAACATCAAAATGCCAGAATCATATCCAACGAGAATTATCATCTAGAAAAAAATAAAATTCGACAATCAGTTCTACAGGTTATTGATGACTTTCCTGAAGTTCAAAAGGTTAATTTTTCAGAAGAATCTTTTGATAATTATCAATTTGTAAAAAAGATTAGAAAAAGCTTAGCTGCAAGACCTTTTAGGGAATATCAATTTGACTTTTATATATGCCACGATCAATCAGATTCTATAGCGGTTAGAGATATTTACAATAAACTTTTCAGTGTTGGGTTCAGTGTTTTTAAATCGGAGTTGATAGAAAACCTAGAATGGGAGGAAACAATAAAAGAGAATATTAGACTAGCATTACTTGATAGTAAAGTTTTTATACTCTATGGAAGTGAAAAAACCATCAAGTCTGATCAAGCCAGAATGGAATACGATTATTTTTATAAAAATATTCACCGATCCGATAAAGAAGGAAGGCCATTTTTTCTTTTTTCTAATGAGAGTGGCATACGACAAATCCTTCCAACATTTTTAGAAGATATCAAACCAACAAATTCTATAGTAAATGTAGTCACTGACTTTTTAAATGGCATAAAAAGTAAAGTCATTAAAACTGATTTTAAAGAAAATGTGGATTACCAAAGACGTAAAGAAAAAGCTTACATTATTTTAAGTGAAAATGTAAAAGAAAAGAATATTACCAAATGTCCATATTGCACTTTCCCTTTGGAAAAAAGTGAACCCAATGGCTGGGTGGCATTCTTTTTATGGGGTATTTCAACCAGCCTTCTTTTCTTCTTAAGTTATCAAGTTCTTAGTATTTGGTTAGCTATTCTAATTGGATTAGTTGGAGGTCTTGTAGGGTGGCTTATTTTAATGATTTTGGGGAATGCAATTGAAGAAATACTTAACATCAATTTGGTAAGTAGTCCGAGAGAATGCCAGAATTGCAAATATTTATTAAAACCCAATGATCAAAAAACCAAATACATTAAACCAGGAGATCGTGAGGTAGAAGAAATTGATAGTCATTCTATTTTCAATGAAAGGTGGAGGCTTTCATCTGAAAAGAAAGTTTCAAGAGTTAGAAAATATTTCAAATCGAATGACATTTCTGGAGGATTAATTGTACTAAGGGAAATATTTTTAGAAAGTAAAGATAGTCTAAGGGCTAATATGGTTGAAAAACTAATAAAAGAATTTGATGAATACAGAACAAAATTAGTTGCTAATATTCTTTCCAGTGAGGAATATAGCTTTAAAATGAGTTTACTAATATCTTCAGCACTGGATTTAATAGAAAAACACAAAGAATTTATTTCCTTAGTAAGGAAAGATATCCAGAGAAAGAAAGACTTTCATTCAGATTTATTGTCTTTGAGTGAAATACTGGAAAGCGTAAATTGTGAAAAGTATTTGAGGCCTTTTATTGAAAACGGATTCAACTATTCCGATTTTTGGATTTTGAGAAGAGACGATTTGGAATCGATAGATGAGATTTCAAAGGGGGATATTTATAAATTGTCTGAAGCAATTTTTAAAGAAAAACAAAAGATTGTTCAAAAAGCCTGGGTATTTGTTTCATTTCTGGTAGTATTGGGATCTTTGTTTTATGGCGTAACCCAATTTAATTTTTATAATTTTGAGTGGTCGTCGCTTATAACAGGTAAAGCCTTAATTGAAAAAATGGACTTAGGGAATCTTAGTTTTTCTCAAATAATCCTCACTTTTATCCCTTTGTCCGATTGGATAATGGCTTTTAATTGCGTAGTGTTTTCGGTTATGCTCTTAGTGGTCATTCTTTTTGCTAGAGAATTAATTTATGGAGGTAAAATGACAATTTTATTTCTTTATTTCTCATATATTTTTATCATTTTTGTTGGCATTCCTATTTTTTTCCTATTTCTCTCTTACCTGTTAAGCATTCCCATATCTTATTATTATTTCCTACAAGAAGCCGAAACTTTTACAGGAAGCTATTTCAAATATTTTTTCCATGTTTTTAAAATAGGTTTTTTCATTAGACTTGTTCCATATGTACTTGGAATAATCTTTTTCCCCAAGGTATACAAAAGATTAATCGATAACGTTATGTAGAAGCAATAACCAAAAGTTAGAAAGTGGTATAGTGTTAGATGGATTAAAGGCTGGCATAAAAGGATTTTTACTTTTTATACCCAAACCAGGTAGGGCATCCTTGAAAAAAAAGGCTGACTACGAAGTAGTTGGCCATTTTTTATGGGTAAAAATTCCCCGAAAACAAGTCAAAAAGGCTCAATTCGGGGAGGAATAAAATAACATTAATTCAAAATACCCAAATAAAGTTTGGAACTGCAACTTTTTGAGGATCAACTTGGGCGTGATTTGCGGTGGAAAATATTTTTGGGAAGTACTAGGTAGTATTACAAAAAGAGTGCCAAAACAAACTAATAACTCCCCACCAACTCCAAAAACCGTTGAAACACTAAAAAAGCACTGGCCTCTCCTGCATTGCTGGTCACTGTCAGCAGCCATTCATTATCTGGTAAATATTCTATAAGCGAACTGTAACCGGGGACCACCCCACCGTGGCCGAGGGTTTGAGTACCCCATAGTTTTTCCCCTTGAATGCCCAGACCGACCCAGGAAACAATCTCATACTTGGGCAATTCAAAAGTGATTCTATCGATGCTTAGCAATTGATCTGTCCATTCTTTGCCCAATAGTTCGTTCGTCAGGATGGTCTGCATAAACAAATGAAGTTCGTAGGCATTGGACCATATTCCAGAGGAGGGTTTGGCTCTTTTGGGAAGAATGTCTAAGGCATTTTTAAGGGGCCCTGTGTCCGAGTTTTCAAAACCGGCGGTCAAACTGGTTTTTCCAATGGCATAATTCCCTTCTTTTAAAGGAGTATTTACCCTGGAATTTTTCATGTTTGCTGGTTTGAATATCTTATTCTCAATTAGCTCCTTCCAGCTTTTTTTAGTCACCCTTTCAATCACCGCCCCTAATAAATCAAATCCTTCGCTGGTATAATTGTATTCCGTTCCAGGTTCAAAGGCTGGTTCCTTCTTTTGAATGGCGACTATTTGTTCAGTTAATAGGTTTTCAACATTTTCCGCTGAATTTATTTTTTTTAGAAAACCAACATCATCATTTAATTTAATTCCAGAGGTATGATTCAAAAGATGTAGGATTTTCACCCTAGATTGATAAGGTTCTGGATATTCTGGAATGTATTTCCCGATTGGATCTTCTAAACTCAAGAGTCCCTCTTCTATCAATTGTAAGGCCAATACTGCTGTAAAGAGTTTGGTAACGGAAGCGGTATGAAATCTAGTAATGGTATCAATAGAATTTGGAGGATTTTTTTTATCGGTACCAAAAGATTCATTAAATAAAATTTGACCTCGATGACTAATAGTCGCTGAACCACTAAAAAGACCAGTGTCGGTCAACTGTTTTAGATAGAGTTCAAATGAATCTCGTACTGTTTTTTCTGTCTGCGGAAATTTGGGCCAGGGAACAGGCCGTGCCCTCCAGGTGCTTAGTTTTTCTGCCTTGGTTCCTGCTAAATGAAACTGATAGCCTACCCATCCATTCGATACTTTCCCCTGATACCAACTTATGACAGGTGTTGCGGTTGAGTCCGTAAAGTTGTAATCCAAAGGGCCATAGGTTCTCAATAGCTCCAGTCTGTCGGTAGCATAGGCTAATGCCCCTCCATTATTTTCCAGGAAGTTTTCTGTATAGAGTTCATTTATTATTTCGGCAAAATATTCGGCATCTCCTGAATTAAAGCCTTTGACGAATTTTTGGGCATATATTGAAGAAATAGAAACATCTTGAAAAGATTTTTGATTCCTATCTCTTGTACATCCTAAGACTACAAGGGCAGCAACTGTAAAAAGTGCTATTCTGACTAAATGATCGAATATCATAATCTATTTTACACTAGAGAACAAAGCAAAATTAGATTTATCTAATATTTAACGGCATCTTGTACAGTCCTAAATTGATTTCTTGTAATCTTGATCATTTTTTTGACACTTCATGCCTCCGGAAGACGGGGGCTGTCGCACACGGACTGTGACGCATGTCTACCTAAGGCAAGTAGGAGTCTATCTACTTTCTACCTTATACTCTCTACTAATTACTCCTTCAAATACTCTTCCATAATGGTCCACCAATTCGCCTGTAATGCTTCCATATCCATTTCGAAATGCTTCAAGAAGGCTTCTTCAACAGGCATGCCCAATCCAAGATCATCAAAATAGGCTTTTAGATCATCGATGGTTTTGCCTTGTCCTTTAGGATCTAAAAGATATCGGACGGTCAGTTCAAAAAAGCCATAGTATTCGATGGTCCGGTTAGAATTGATGATCACCGCTGGAAAATCACTCCATATTCTAATCTCTATTGGATTGCCTCCTCCAGGTACATTACGCATAAGATCTTGCCAGTTCTTTAATTGATTGAGGGTTTGAATCCGGTGATTGCGGGCGCCGTAATTGGCAAAACCTTCCCTCATCCAGACGGTATTGGCCTGACGATGCTGAAATTCGCCAATGAGTAAAAATTCAACCACATGGGTAATTTCATGTTGAAAAACTTTATGCCAGCGATCTTCATCTCCATTAAACCTGGGTGAATCCTTAGCGCGAATAATGAGGCCATCTCGATAAGCCAGGCCTGCTTGATTTTGCTGCTGGAAATCGGCCATAATGTGGATCTGCTCAGTTTTATAATCTGAACGGAATCTAAATTCCCCCTCTTCGTAGTTTATTATGGTTTTGATATCCGCATAAGCCACCTCCGCTTCTTCCGCAATTTGTTGGCGCATCTCTTGGCTGGAGGCTTCACTATAAACGATAAAATTCTCTGATTCTACAGGTGATCCATCATGCCAGCGATTATTCCAGAATTGATTCCAGGAGCCGGCAGAGGTATTGATCCAAAACTCTTCCTCACTTTCTGCAGATTGGCATTTTACCTTTACTTGAATCTTATCCCGACGGTTAATTTTAAAGGGTATTCGAACGCGAAGTTGAGTGGGGCTTGCAGAAATGACCTCCCATTTTTGGCGCTCAAAAATGACTTCATTTTCGAAAGGTTTGCTGCTAAAGTTTTCGCCGGAAATAATAATATCATTGCCAGAAAACCCCTGGGTGGCCGATAAGCCAGTAATGGTAATAGGTTTAGATTCAATCACCGTCAATTCCTGCTGACTGAGGGCCGTTTGGCCATCATTAATGATTTCAATTTGACCGCTTTCATAGCCATCCTCCAATAATATCCTTATCCTATCGTCTACTGCCCCTTGCACTTTAACAGGATTTCCGTTTAGGTTGACTTGAAGGCTGGAAAAATCTGCCTTAAAGTTTTTTACAAAAATAGTAATGATGTCACCGCAGGTACCTGCGATAGGTTGGATAGATAGAATTTCGAGCTTTCCTCCTGCCTGGTCTTCTTTTGTGCAGCTAGGTAGTGTGATTAGTAATAAGGAAAGGCCAAATAAAACCGAACAGATAGTTTTTCCATTGAATTTTTTCATACCAATGCCAATTTTTTCAAAAATACTACCTGCCTGGATAATCCCTTTGTCAAAAATTGCTGAATATTAGTAAAGTATGAAAAGTCTGGATCAACATTCTCTATTCGTCATTGTCAGAACGGGGATTTTATCCAATTAAAACTAGCTATCAATTCTTCTAACCACACTCCTTATTGCCATTACAATTTCTCCTTTCGAGGAAGTCGTATAGTCAACTACATAATGGTCTTTTTCATAAGAAAAAATAGAGGTATTGGTTAAATCACCGTTTTTTTCTACAGTTTTAAACTGATTGGCACTTAAAATTTCAACGGATAGACTATTGGAAGTACCCATACTGGTATAGTAAAAATAGAGCATTTCATTTCTAGGTTCATCAAAAGTAAGATAACTCCTTAAATGCAATTCCATGGTACTACCATCTGCTGTTTGGAAAATCCGGTGTATTTGAGCTTCTATCCCCAATCCAAAAGCTAAGGGAGTGGAAACTTCTTTGTCGAAGGTAGGTATAAATGGAGCTTGTGAAAAATCAGAGGCTTCTACATCAGTTTGCCAGGTGCCTTCCATTTTATTAAATATTGATTGGGCAAAATCTTTGTCCGAAGTCATAGTCATACCATTTATGATAAATAATTAATGCTCGCATTACCGTGCGCAACATAATTTATAAAAAAGAAACTCTGTATAGTTCGCAAAAAAAACACGAGCTTAATTATTGAGTCTTGCTATTTTCTGATTTTTTATTTTTTTCTAGCTTCATTAAGATAATCATATCATTGGGTGCAACTCCCCCATAGGGGCCAGGAGCATTGTTAGCGCCTCCAAACCAGGGATTGATTCTCCGGCTATAGGTTGGATTTTTTCTAAGATTTACGGTAACAGAACTGCTGGTATTTTCATCAAGGTTTTGGAAATTTACCAGCCATTGTTTTTCTCCTTTCCTGATAAAATCTATGCGGAGTGCCTGAAAGGGTTTTGCTCTGAGTAATACATCTTTTCCTTCATATCCCCAAAAACGCTCATAATTTAGGTGGTAATAGACGGTTAGGTCTAAATACTCACTTTCGGAGACAGGATTACGCCAGGCCCACATTAGTGCATCTTTTTCATTGCGCTTCCAATCCAATGACAATCCGCCCCCCTTACTCCAATCCAATTGGTCAAGATCTCCTTTCATATCGTAAAGGCAGGATTTATCGAAAATCACATGAAAAGTAAGGGTGTCAATTTTTCTATGTCGGTATAATTTCAAGGGCCAGGGACGAAAGGCATGATCACCTGATTTAACAGCATAGATTGAATAGTCGATATCCGTTTTTATGGGAAAATCGTTGATGGAGATTTTTTGTGCGCATGAGCAAATGTTAAGAATAAAAAACAAAGAAAATAGAGCAAGAATTTTCATCAGGCTGATTTTGACAGAAATTAATATTGGCCACAATTTAAGAAGGAATCCACTGATTAAATTGCCAAAAAAAAGCGCCCTCACAATTATGAGGGCGCTATTAGGTTTTCAGGTTTAATACTAATCAAGGCAGGTGGTAGCCTTGCAAGTATTTATTGCCGTTCAAGCAATAATCGGCTGTTATAAGATTCTTCACCAACCTGGATGCGGACTAAATACAAACCAGATGGTTCTTTACTCAGATTTATGTTTTCTTTTATTTCATTTACCTGATCAAAGCGAAGTCTCCTAACCATTTGCCCCATTGTATTCATTATGAACACTTCGACATCTTCAGTTCTGTTCAAGTTCATACCGATCTTGAAGATACCATCAGTCGGGTTTGGATAAATGGTATACTGCTTAATCGCAGGTTTATTATCATTGATGCGATCCGCTTCAGGGTTAGATAGAGAAGTTGCTCCATTCTTAGCCGTTGATGCAGGATTACCGTCATTTGTGCTGTTCAAATTCCACCAAGAGCCCCATGGATCACCACCTCCATTACCAGGATTGTTATCCGGTTCCGGTTCATTATCTGTTTCCTGAGCTCCTGAGTCTGGCACCTCATCAAGTTTCTCTAATTGGATATTATCTACAACATAATTGGTCTTATGATCAGGCACTTCAAAATTCATTGCGCTCAATCGATAATCCCCATTATAGAAGGAGTTTTGAGAAACTACTTCTCCATTTACTTTAATCCAAGGTACCATTCCTCTGGTAGTCAGATCAAGGATAACCTCCACCTCAAACCACTCTCCTACCGGATAGTCAAAGCTTTCGCTGGTTTCAATTATTTGTCCTTTTCCATTTTCTGAGGCTCCAAAGGAAAAATGTAGTCCTTTCTTAGTATAAGGAGGTGTATAAGTCAGCTCCGTTTCAGATTTAAGAGCAGCAACATATGCGCTTGAATCTTCAGGGACCATCATCATCCAGGTAAGCCTATAAATATTCCAGGTATAAATTGGCATCATCATAGCCATAGTTTGCCCTTTGTCATCCATCCGAATGGCTTGGCTGGATCCAACTCCAATACCTGATCTGACTTTTGTGCTCTTAACTTTATTACCCTGATCTTCATAGTAGATATAGGCTCTCCAGCAAGAGGACTCTGAAGAAACCCAGTTGCCGGCATTATACTTTTCAAATGACTCGCAGAAATATTCTTCCGCTGCTTCTTCACAAGCACATTCCAAGGGTGGTTCAACCAGATGATAGAGTTTAGTCAATGCATAACACTGATTATTATCTTCATCAGATTCTACAATCTTACCCTGGTAATCCAGGAAGTAGCCTATGTAGTAGCCACCGGGAGGAAGATCCTTAGTATCAATTGTCATGCTTGCATTCCGCGTTCTGTTGCCTCCTGCATCAGTAGCAGGTAAATTCATTCTACCGATGTAAACATCATCACTATCTCCAAAATGCTCATCTAGAGAAAGATACACCCCTATCTTAGTTGCTTCTGATTTGGCCTGGCCAATATTGGAAACTTTTAATTTCTCAATGGTCAACTTCAACTGGTCTTTTAGATAGGTTCCCTGTTTCTTGGGATCTTCGATACTGTCTAGATAGACGAGGCCCACATCCTTGCATGTCCAATCTGGTAAATCCCCTGACTCCAATTTAATTTTCTTGTTATAAATACAGATGTTATTGTATTCATTGGATTCCTTTACATTGTCACTGCAATCCAATACAACGGCAACATAGTATTCACCATAAGGAATTGCTATTCCTAAATTCATCAATTCAATGGTAATATCCAATCCAGTGGTTTGATCAGGATTCAATGCTTCCAGATCAACTGTTTTTAGGAGGATATTATCATTATCTGAGAAGTCGCTATCCTTGGAGATATAAACACAAACATCTGTTTTGGTAGAAGCAGCCTCTCCCATATTTTGTACCCAAATATCTTTTAGGGTAAGATCCCAATCATTATACCAAAGGTTTCCAGATTCTTTACAAGTAATATCTGGCTTCTTCGGCGATTTGAGTGTAATGGTCTTACTATAATAGCAGATATTATTATACTCATTGGATTCATGGACATTATCTTCACAATCGATGATCAAGGCAATATAATAAGTGCCATAAGGAATAAGGTCCTTGAAATTGGCCAGCTCTATATTTTCTGTAATTCCTGCTGTTTCTCCCGGATCAAGAGCGCCCAAATCAATCGTTTCTACCAGATAGTTATCATTGTCATTAAAATTATTATCTGGTGATAGATATACACATACTGTAGTTGCTTCAGATCTGGCATCTCCTATATTTTGGATCCAGGCATTCTTTATGAAAATATCCCAGTCATCACAGGAGATTTCTCCATTCTCTTTACAAGTCAAATCTGGTTTCTTCGGCGATTCGAGCGTAATGGTCTTATTGTAATAGCAGATGTTATTATCCTCATTCGATTCATGGACATTATCTTCACAATCGATGATCAAAGCGATATAATAAGTACCATAAGGAATAAGGTCCTTGAAATTGGCCAGCTCTATGTTTTCTGTAATTCCTGCTGTTTCTCCCGGATCAAGAGCGCCTAAATCAATCGTTTCTACCAGATAGTTATCATTATCATTAAAATTCTTATCTGGTGATAGATATACACATACTGTAGTCGCTTCAGATCTGGCATCTCCTATATTTTGTATCCAGGCATTCTTTATGAAAATATCCCAGTCATCACAGGAGATTTCTCCATTCTCTTTACAAGTCAAATCTGGTTTCTTCGGCGTTTCTAAGGTAATGGTCTTGCTGTAATAGCAGATGTTATTATCCTCATTGGATTCATCAACATCATTTTCACAGTCGATGATCAAAGCA
>JANQPA010000113.1 GCA_028285545.1 Saprospiraceae bacterium
ATTTATTCCTTTCTTGCTTTTAAATACGGAAAAAAATTCCTATTTTAGCGGTGATTTATGAAACTCTCCCCCCGTAAAATCATAGATCGACCAGATTGATACTCACATAAGAATTCTCGTTAGAGAAAGAATAGCAAATCATAATACTCTACCCTACTCGTAAACGCCTGTGTGTATGCGAAAGTGTGCAACACAACTTTCCTGTATTCAAATTCAAGTTATTGAAATTATTAAACTAACTAATAATTATGATCCTTAGGTTTAGCTCTACACTAATGTTTTTGTGCTTTTCTATTTTTTCTACTATTCAAGCGCAGAATGGATTAGCATTGCCGGAAGCGAGTTCTTGTGATGAGACGGTTCAAAAATTTCTTGATACTTGGAAAATTCCAGGCGCTAATATTGCCATTGCCAAAGATGGCAAATTATTTTATACCCGTGGGGTAGGGGTACTTGACGAATCAACAAAGGAAAAGGTTCAGCCCTTCCATAAATTCAGACTAGGAGGAATATCCAAAACCATAACCGCTGTTGCTATCTTGAAATTGGTGGAGGAAGGGAAATTAAGCTTAGATGATAAAGTCATAGGAAAGGACGGAATCATCAAAAATGGTGCCCTACTTGAATTTAATATCACAGATGATAGGATTTATGACATAACTGTGGGACAGCTGCTTATGCATAGTGGTGGCTGGGATGCCAGCCAGGCTTGTCCTCCTTTTTCTGATGAGGCTTGTGATCCTATATTTATTCCATTGGCAGTGAAAAAGGCTTTTGGAGGAGAAAACCCTCCTAATGCCATTAATACCATCGGCTTTGCCCTTGAACAAGGCTTGCAATTTGATCCTGGATCAGATTTTGCCTATTCCAATGTAGGATATTTGCTTTTAGAGCAGGTTATTAGAAGAGTTGCCAGAATGAGATACGAGCGTTTTGTTAAAACCAATCTTTTAGATCCCTTAAACATCTGTGACTTCTCTATTGGAAAAACCCTTCTTGAGGATCGCCATGAAAGAGAATCTTTTTATCATACTACTAAGCAATCGCCATCAGTATATGATGAGACCCAAACGGTAAGTGCGGCCTACGGCCAATTTAACCTTAGACCTCTGTTAGCTTCTAATGGAATCGTTGGAACGGCAGAAGAAATGCTTCGTTTTATACTGGCTATTGACGGTTTTGATACCGCTCCAGATATATTAAGTGCTGCTTCTATTGATGCTCTGACAACAACCGGTAAAGGAAATCCCAATTACGCAAAGGGAATTCAAATTGATGCAGACGGAAATTGGTGGCATTTGGGTAGCCTGCCAGGATCTTCTTCGGTTTGGGGACGTACAGCCGATGGTTACTCATGGGTGGCCCTATTCAACCAGGATACTTTAGAAAGGGATGAAGTTAGTGCATCCTTTTCAAATGAGTTTAATAAACTGATTTTAGATTGTATTTCTCAGTTGCCCGCCGAATTTACTCCTCAAACGGATTTATTTGCCCGTCCTATTATGGCCAGCAATGAAATCCAGGCATTGGTTATCAAAGAGAACTCCATGGTTCTTTCCTGGCTAAGTGGAGAAGCTGATGGACGTGTTTTATTAATGAAAAAGGGAAGCCCGGTTGATGCTTTCCCTATTGATGGTGAAGATTATGAGGTGGGAGATGAATTAGGAAATGGCAATTTTGTGGTTTATAAGGGTGATGGTGCTGCTGTTAATTTAAAAGAACTGGAAGCTTATGTAGATTATCACTTCCGATTATTCGATTTTAATGAGCTTAACCTGGGAGGTGAAGATGGTCAAAATAAATTGCAAAATATCTATCAGGTAGGGTGTAGTGCCATAGCTAATTTTATGACCTTACCGCAGTCAAGCGATTGTAAATGCTTGTCGAATAGAATGGAAGATATTTGTGAAGACTTTGAATCCTTTTTTGGAACTACGCCCATTGGTTTACAGTCTAACTGTTGGACCACTTCCTTTGGTTTAGAAGGGTCTCCTCTGGATGCACTAGTATCCAATACCAATGCATTTAGTGGATCTCAATCCTTATCTATTAATGGATCCGGACAGCAGGATGTAGTATTTGCTTTGTCTGACAGAAAAAAAGGCCGTTATGAGGTAAAATGGAAAATGCTTATTCCTGCTGGTAAGACAGCAGCATTTGCCATACAGCAAAGTCAAGCTTCAAAGGAGAATCCTAATATTTCCGTAAAGCTGGGTAAAGATTCTATGGATACCCCATTATTGGGAGATACCACCCGGCATACTACCATAATACCGGAGGATGAGTGGTTTACAGTTTCTCAGGTTTTCGATCTGGATAACGATAAGCTGGATCTTATGATTGGGGATGATGTTGTCGTTTCAGATTTTAAATATGAAGGTGATCTTGGAGGAATTAATTTCTTTTCTGAGGATGTTAATAGCCAATTTTTTGTGGATGATGTTGAGGTTAATAATTTAAATAGCCCTGGTCTGGATGGAGATCTTCCAAACCTTACCTGTAGTTCAAGTGGATCGCTCAGTATCAACAATAACATCCTGTTAATAGAAGATCTGGAAGTTAAAAATGATGGAGAAGGAATTGCAGCAGGTAGCTCAATTGGATTTTTCCTTTCTGACAATACCAGTTTTACAACATTGGATACCTATATCGGAGAAAACTTCATTAATGGATTAGATCCCGAGGAAAGTATTCAAATTACCTTTGGAGCGGACATCAGTTCACTGGGCTTGACTCCTGGGGAATATTTTGTAGGCTTCATCATTGACTATAAAAATGTAGTTCAGGAATTGGATGAAGAAGACAATAATGATTGTTTCTTCCTGACCCCCAAAGTAATTATTTTACCTCCACCCATACCCGATTTGGTTTGTTCTGGTGAAGGAACACTATCCATTACTAATGATGTCGTAAATATTACTGACCTGACTATATCAAATACAGGTAACGCTACCTCTACAAACACTACGGTAGGATTTTATCTTACTCCAAATGATAATGTTACGGTCTTTGATATAGAAATTGGTACCACTCAGATTGGCCCTCTTGCCGTTGGGGAAAGTGCTCAAATAAACTTTACAAAAGACCTTACAGGATTGAATGTACCTGATGATGAATATCAGGTTGGGGTTATAGTGGATTACACAGAAGAACAGGAAGAAGAAAGTGAAACCAATAACACCTGTTTGTATGATTCTCCAAAGATTACCTTCCCGCTTGGTGCCGTCAACCTTACTTGTGATAGTTTGGGTTCATTAACCATTAACGGACCTGTGATTGAATTCACTGATGTCCGATTTACCAATAATGGAGCCCTTGGAGCGGGAAGTCATAAAATTGGCGTATATCTTTCAGAAGATGATGTGATCACTGTTGGTGATGATTTAATTCAGGAAATTCAGGTAGATACACTGCCTGCAGGAGGCTCTCTTTTATTTTCAGGTACCATTGATATAACAGGCTTGTCCATTCCTGATGGTACTTATTTTGTCAGCTTCTTTATTGATAAAGATCAGGAAGTAGCTGAAGCAGACGAAACAGATAATAATAATTGTTATTTTGATAACCCAACAATTACACTTCCTTTTATTCCTAATTTGACCTGCGATTCCCTGGGTAGCCTTGTAGTTAACCAAACCGTTATTGATATTCAGGACCTCAAACTTGTGAATAATGGATTTGGTCATGCGGGAGCACATAAAATAGGAATATATCTATCAGCAGATACTATTATCACCGATAGTGATACCCTGCTCAGTGAAATCGAGATTGACACTTTACCTGCAGGGGCTGTGCTTACCCTCAGTGCAACCATTGATATTAATGGTATAAGCATGCCTAGCGGTAGTTATTATGTGGGCATCCTGGTAGATAAGGATAGTACGGTTGTAGAGTCTGATGAATCTGATAATTATTGCCATTACCCTGGTACTCTGGTTAATTTACCTATTGGCGACCCCAATTTGACCTGCGCAGAATCAGGAACCTTAACCATTACAGATGGGGTAGTGGATATTGCTGATTTTAAATATACCAATGATGGCCCGACAGGAGCTGGAAGTCATGTAGTTGGAATATATTTATCGACCAATTTAAACTTCACTTCTTTTGATGTATTAGTCGGAGAAATAACCGTTGACACTCTTGGAGCCGGCGATACCGCCTCCTTGTCATTTACTTCTGATTTGAGTGGCCTCCAGATTGCAGACGGAACCTATTTTGTTGGTTTTATCCTGGATAAAGATCAAGAGGTAGACGAATCAGAAGAAGATGATAATAATGATTGCTTCTATAATAATCCAACCATCACTTTCCCAGTCTTTGGTGACCCTAATCTTGTTTGTAATAATAGTGGTAACCTAACTGTTAACGGGACCAAGATATCAATAACTGACCTGGAAATTTTAAATGATGGCGACGGACCCTCAGCTTCAAGTTTTGTAGGATTTTATATTTCTTCCAATACTACTTTTACGGAATTAGATCCTTTTATAGGAGAAGCTCAGGTGAAGGCTCTTGATAAGGATGGATCAGATACCATTAGTTTTGAAGTAGATTTGGATACTTTAAGCCTTCCCTTTGGAGAATATTATGTTGGCTATATTTTAGATTATAAAGAAGAAGTAGATGAGCTTTTGGAAATAGATAATGCCAATTGTTATTTCGTAACACCGAAAGTAACCATTGAGGCTCCCAAACCTAATTTAATCTGTGAGGATTTGGGCAATTTGACCGTTACTGGCGGTACAATCATTAACGTAGATGATTTTAAATATAAGAATGTTGGCGCTGGAGCAGCTGCAGGACACAGAGTTGGGTTTTACTTGTCAGCGGATGCCAATATCACTACTTCAGATGAAAAAATAGGGGAAGTATTTATTAATGGAACTCCAGTAAATGGTGTTGTTAATGTCGATTTCTCTGTCGATGTAACCAGCCTTCAAATCACCCCAGGGTCGTATTTCCTAGGGTATATTTTGGATAATCAGGATGATTTGGATGAGAGTGATGAGACTGATAATACCTGTTATTACACCAATCCTAAGGTAGATATTCCATTTAACGGTAAACCTAACCTGGTTTGTGGTGATATAGGAACGCTCAATATCGATGGAAATAATATTCTAAGCCTGACAGATATGCAGGTGACCAATAATGGAACCGGTATTTCAGGAGCCAGTACTCTGGCAATATATTTATCTACCAATACCACTATTACCTCCTTTGATAATCTTATTCTTGAAATTCCGGTTGGAGGTTTGAATCCAGGTGAATCTCAATTACTCAGCGGTCAGGTTGACCTAAAGACATTAAACATTACCACAGGAGATTACTATGTAGGTCTTTATATAGACAATGAAAAAGTAGTTGATGAATCTAATGAGAGCGATAATAATGACTGTTTCTTTATTTCACCTAAGGTTAGCTTCCCTTTAAATGGAGAACCTAATCTTTCCTGTAAAGATCCTGGAGTGCTTGATATTGATGGCCTTGAAATTACCATTGCACAGTTAGAGTATGTAAATAGTGGCAATGAAAAGGCCGGAGCACATAAAATTGGTTTTTACCTTTCTACAGACGGAAACTTTACAACCAGTGATGTATTGATTGGAACGCTTGATATCGGAGAGGTTGCTGCTGGTGAAACTGTAGTAAGAAGTTTCCAAACCATTTTAGATCCCAATAATATTCCTGATGACACTTATATGGTTGGTTTTATCATTGATTATTTGGATGATGTAGATGAGCAATTTGAATTAGACAATAAGTGTGGATTTAAAGATCCTGTTGTTACTCTACCGCTACCAGATCAACCGGATTTGACTTGTAAAGAAAATGGAAACATTACCTGTGATGATTGGGACATCTATCTGGAAAATGTATGGCTGCAAAATATTGGCGATGGCCCATCTGGAGCTACTTCTTTATGCGTTTATTTATCTCCTGATAACGATTTCAGCGATAATGACAATTATCTTGTAGAGACCATTGATCTGCCAGCACTAGATGCAGGAGAATCCATTGGTATTACGGAAAATATTGAGTTGGCTAATTTTAAAGATATTATTCCTCACGGTACCTATTACATAGCACTTATCATTGACTGTGAGGACAAAGTAGCCGAATCTGATGAAAAGAATAACATCTGTCTTTATAGCAAAACCATCACTTTGGAAAATCCAAAGAAACCAGACCTCATCTGCAAATACCGTGGAGATTTGACCATCGACGATTGGGATATTTACATTAGCAAACTACAGGTGAAAAACATTGGAGATGCCAAGGCAGGTGCTACAGAAGTTTGTGTGGTACTTTCCGAAGATAAAGTCTTTAATAAAAATGATTTAATCGTTAAAAAGGCCTTTTTACCAGCCCTTGAACCAGGACAACTAGCTCAGATGAACATCAATATTGAGCTAATGGATCTCAATGTTCCTTATGGTAATTATTATGTGGGAATCATCATTGATTGTGATGACAAGGTAGAAGAATATGATGATGTAAATAATAATATTTGCTACTGGGATATCATCCTCAAATTAGATGATCCTAAAAAGCCGGATCTGACCTGTAAGGAAATGGGAACCATCATTTGTGATGAATGGGATATTATACTGAAAGATATCTGGATTCAGAATATCGGAAAAGGCGCTTCTGAAAACGCCCAGGTATGTGTTTACCTTTCAAAAGATAATGACTTTGACGATGATGATAACATTTTAGTTAAAACGATGTTTTTACCTGCTTTAGTAGCAAATGGTACAGCAGGCTTGAGTGCCAATATAGAATTAATGGACCTCAACATTCCATATGGAACCTATTATGTGGCCTTAGTAATTGATTGCGAGGACGAGGTAATGGAATCGAATGAGAAAAACAACATTTGTATTTACAATAAAACACTCAAGCTTGAAGCGCCAAAGAGTCCTGACTTAGCTTGTAAATATCTAGGCAGCTTTAAATTAAGCTCTAATGGAGTTAAGGACAATATGTTATTAACTCTTGAGGACATCATCATCATTAATAATGGCGATGCGAAGTCAGATGCGACTAAAGTGGCCTTCTATCTGTCTGAAAACAATACAATAACAACCAATGATCTATTCCTTGGCGAAGTAGATTTAAACATGCTGGACCCAGGTGAGGTGGCTGACCTTGATTTTCAGGTTGATCTTGAGGGCTTGAATGTACCTTATGGAGATTATTTTATCGGCGTCATTATCGATTATCAGGATACCGTTGATGAATCAGATGAAGCAAATAATACTTGTTATTTCAATAATAAGTTAGAGTTAGAAGAACCTGGAGAGCCTGATTTGACTTGCATGAACATTGGAGAACTTACCATTGATAAGGATTGGAAGTTATCCATTAAAAATCTGAAAATCATAAATAATGGTACTGCCAAATCAGGATTGAGCAGAGTAGGTATTTACTTGTCTACCAATAAAACCATTACCACCAATGATATTTTCCTTGGCTCAATAGTGCTTAAAATGCTTGAACCTGGCCAAACAGCCTGGCTCACCTTTGATGCCATGTTGGAAGACATGAAAATACCAGATGGAGTTTATTATGTGGGAATCCTTATTGATGATGAGGATGCTGTAAATGAATCCGACGAAAAGAACAATACCTGCTGTTATGATTCTCCACGAGTAAAAATCGAGAAAAAAGCACTTCCGGATCTGACCTGTAAAGAAAGTGGAGAAATTTCCTGTGATGACTGGGATATTTACATTAAAAATGCCTGGATACAGAATATTGGAAATGCCAAAGCGGAAGGAACAACAGTTTGCGTATACTTATCACCAGACAATAATTTTGATGATAATGACAATTATCTGGTAGAAACGATTGATTTGGGTGCCCTTGAGCCAGGGGAGTCAGCTGGAATTACAGAAAATATTGAGCTGGCTAATTTCAAGGATCTCATTCCTTATGGCACTTATTATATTGCCTTGATCATCGATTGTGAGAATGATATTATGGAGTCCAATGAAAGTAATAACATCTGCTACTACAGCAAGACCATTACTTTAGAAACGCCAGAGAAACCAGATCTGACCTGTAAAGAAAGTGGAGACATCTCCTGCGATGACTGGGATATTTACATTAAAAATGCCTGGATCCAAAATATAGGAGATGCCAAGTCAGAAGCGACTAAGGTCTGTGTATATCTATCACCAGATAATAATTTTAATGATAATGACAATTATCTGGTAGAAACGATTGATTTGGGTGCCCTTGAACCAGGAGAGTCAGCCGGAATTACTGAAAATATAGAGCTGGCCAATTTCAAGGACCTCATTCCTTATGGTACTTATTATATTGCTTTGATCATCGACTGTGAAAATGATGTTGATGAATCCAAT